>CBDBPB010000004.1:0-605233 GCA_965208615.1 Spirochaetota bacterium | reverse complement strand
AACAGCGATAAACGGGATAAGGATCCTACTAAGACTATTTTAACTGGTGATCTTGGTAATACAAGGGTACTTAATGTTTTTTATAATAAGGGTTTAAATAAAACTTCAAAGTTGAAGTACTTTACTATTACTAAGGGCAAGGCTGATGGTGCTAATAAGGGCAGTGGAGGGGGTATGTATAATGATAATAGCTCTCCAAGTTTGATAAGCATTAACTTTGAGGGTAATGAGGCTAAAAATAGTGGTGGAGCTATTTATAACAGTAATAGCACTTCAAATTTAATAAGCGTTAATTTTAAGGATAATAATGCTAAAAACGGTGGGGGAATGTATAATGCTAATAAAAGCTCTCCAAAGATAGTCAATTCTAGATTTAATAATAATACGGCTACAAAGAATGGAGGGGCTATGTATAATGATAATAGTTCTCCAAAGTTAATGGATAGTTATTTTACTGGTAATAAATCTATCAGTAATAACACGGCCGGAGGAGGAGGGGGGGGGCATGTTTAATAATAATAATAGCTCTCCCATTTTAACAAATGTGGAGTTTAATAGTAACACGGCTACATATTACGGAGGGGGCATGTCTAATGATAATAATAGCTCTCCCACTTTAACAAATGTGAAGTTTACTAGTAATACGGCTAATTGGAGCGGAGGGGGGGGGCATGTATAATAATAATAGCTCTCCTACTTTAAAAGATGTGGAGTTTACTAATAATACGGCTGCATACGGAGGGGGCATGCATAATAATAATAGCTCTCCCACTTTAACAAATGTGAAGTTTACTAATAATACGGCTACATATTACGGAGGGGGCATGGTTAATGATAATAATAGCTCTCCCACTTTAACAAATGTGAAGTTTACTAATAATACGGCCAAAGAGGGAGGGGGCATGTTTAATGATAATAGCTCTCCCACTTTAACAAATGTGACTTTTGAGAGTAATACGGCTACTAGGGGCGGAGGGGGGCATGTCTAATTTTTATAATAGCTCTCCTACTTTAGAAAATGTGACTTTTGAGAGTAATACGGCTACATATTACGGAGGGGGCATGGTTAATGATAATAATAGCTCTCCCACTTTAACAAATGTGAAGTTTACTAATAATACGGCTACAAGGAATGGAGGGGGCATGTTTTAATTGGGATAATAGCTCTCCCATTTTAGATAATACGGTGATTTTTAATAAAAACATTGCTGGTAGTGTTGCTAATAGCCAAATAGGCGAAGGCGGGGCTATTTATAATGTTGTTGGTTCTAGATATGGTCCTGACTCAAGAATAATAGGCACACCAACCTATGGAATAGGTAATGATGAAAATAAAAAGGTCGTCAAAGTGGATAATACATATAAACTTGTAAAGTCAAACCTTGAGTCAGGCCCAGTCCAATAAGTATATTTATTTAGTCAGTTAAAATTAAGGGGAGCATAGCTCCTCTTTTTTTATGATAAAGTGGTATAAGTTAGAAAGGTTCTAATAAAGATAATAAGAAGGTATTTTGGTATAGGTTTACTTAGGTTAGAAAGCCGTTATATAGAGTAAGGATAAAGGGATGGTTGGATTCTTAAAATAGCGTAAATTAATATTATTATACATCAAGCTAAATAATACCTATATATATAGCATTAAGCCTCCAAAAGGATAATCCCCCTAATAAGGGGGACTAAACATTATTAATTAAAAGCTAATATTAGTATTAGGTAAAAGGGTTTTTATCCTATTTTTCTCATTTTCAGAAATAGGATTATTATCTAAATCAAGCCACTCCAAGTTTGTTAAGTTGCCAATCTCTTTTGGTAATGACCTTAGCTGATTTTTATTTAAATAAAGTAGATGCAACCCTGTAAAAAGACCAATATACTTAGTAAGTTTAATACGGTCATCTTGAGTTTTTACTCTACCAGAAAGATTAAGGTACAATAAGGTGGGAATCTTTTCATAAGATGTATAAATACTTTTACTATCAAGCCATTTAACTGCTTCGAGTTCTAGTGGTGTTGGCATTTTTGTACCATCAGATTTAGTACATTGTACGCCCCACTCACCTTTATCAGTATCACATTCAGTTTTAGTAGTTTTCTCACAAGTAACAACGCCTGTATGAGTATCCGTATCTTTTGTTATCTTACAGGTTTTACTTATTGCTGTACCAGTTTCATCACAATTACCCAGAGCCTCACAGGATATATCATCCTCTCCGCATCCTGTTAATAAAGCTAAAGTTACTAAAATATTGTTTTTTTTAGCTTAAAACGTTAAGCTCTAATAGGCCAACGCATATAAAGCTATATCATTTAAAAATAAATCTACTATAAGGCAATCAATCTCAGGGAAAAGTACAACTAAAAAAAGTACTTAAACCTATTTCAAAGGGGATAGCTATATTTTAATAAGAGGTTTTAATATTCCCAATTGGCATACCTATACATAATATGTAATAGTTTAGTATAACGGATACTTCATCAAGTTTAGGTTGTTGAAAATAGACATGCATATAAACTTGTACGCTTAGACTTTAAGTCGGACGAGCAAGTATATTTATTTTTTTGTTAAAATTAAGGGGAGGACGGCTCTTCTTTTTTATGATAATTTAGTTATCATCTTATGACAAAGTTACGGCAAAGCGTATAAGGTAAAAGGTAAGACATATAACGTAAAGGCGGATGTATTTTATATCTCTTTGTGGAACAGGAAAGTAAGTTAGAATTAGATATTCATGGAAAAGTTATTTTCCTGTGTCAAGCAGGTTATCCCTATATGCTCTTTAAGTGCTGTTTAAATACTTTAGTAATTAACACAAAATATCACTTTTTATGCAAGTAGTCATCATTACGAGAGCTATTAAGAATCCCTCACTGGAACTAAGAATTATAGACCTTTATTAAGTGTTAACGGATTTGCAGTTCCATAAAGGCGTAGAGCGGATTGTTTAAATATTATATGTTGACGTTATGTGTAAAACTTCAAAAAAGTATGCTTAACCCTCTATAAATAAATAACAACTATAAAAAGTAAACTGCCAGATCCTCTTTACAATAATACACCTAAAATAAATAGTAATACCTAAATCTTAATCACATTACACCAGTATATAGCAAAATTAACTACCAACCTGCCAGATCCTCTTTACAATAATACACCTAAAACCTCATGTGTAAAACTTCAAAAAAGTATACATTGGAATACATATACCCTAACCAATATCAAAAAGCTTAATAACAATATATACTCCTAAACAAATATAAAAATAATATGACCCTTAAAACCCTTTTACAATAAATAGGATGATTAATAACAACATTAAAATAGACCCTCTACCTCCGTATTAAAAACTTAATTTAATGAAAAATCCCATAACAATATCTACTATAGCCTTCCTAACAATATATTAAGAAAATAATTATGCTCACTTTCATTGCATAGCAAAAAAAAATTATCCTTATAAAAGTTTTTTGTATTACCTTTAAATAAAAACTCAAATTTAATAATTTATTTTAACTCTTAAATAGCTACTTTAAATAAGTGTTATAACGAATTATTAAAGCTAAAATATCTATATAATCCCTATGATGGCTCTAAATATATGAAAATAAAAAATTATCCTAAAAAACCAGATGCTGTATACTTCTATAGCACCTGTCTTGTTAACTTATTATCACCGAAAATCGGACTATCTGCAGTTAAATTACTAAAAAGAGAATCTATAAAAGTTATCTATCCCAAAAATCAGACTTGCTGTAGTCAACCAGCCTTTAACTCGGGATACTGGAAAGAAGCTAAATCCGTTATAAAAAAACAAATAAAATTGTTCTATAAAGACTACCCTATTATTGTACCCTCATCATCATGCGCATCCATGTTAAAAAATCATGCCATAAAACTATTCGAAAATGACCCCTTCTTGCCAATAGTTGAAAACGTTGCTTCAAGAGTTTATGAGTTTACTGAGTTTTTAGTACACTCACTAAAAATCAACCTAGAAGATCTAGGCCCTCCAATAAAAGCCGTATGGCATACATCCTGTCAAGCCTCTAGGGCAATGAATATAGTTGATGAACCTAAAGCTCTATTAAGACAACTAAAAAATGTAGAACTAATAGAAATAGAAAGAGAAAAAGAATGCTGTGGATTTGGGGGAACCTTTTCTATAAAACATCCAGAAATATCTGCTGTTATCGTTCATGATAAAGTCATTGACGCTGTTAAATCATCTGCTGATATACTGCTGGCTAGTGAATGCGGGTGCTTATTGAACATTGACGGCTCTATAAAAAAAATGGAGATTATATTACCTACTGAACATATAGCAAATTTCTTGTGGGAGCGTACTAATGCCAAAAAAGATTAGCGAATTTAAGGCCAGAGTTAAAAAAGAACTTAAAAATAGATATTTACGAGCCAACTTTAGATGGGTTATGGATGATCTCGTTAAACATCGAAAAGAAGCATTCACAAATAAAAAAGAACTAGAAGCCCTTCGTAACTTGGCTAACTACATAAAAATAAGAGCTATTAGTAATCTCCCCGAACTACTCGAAAAACTTGAAAAAAATTGTAAAAAAAACGGTATAAAAGTACACTGGGCAGAAACCCCTGATGAGGCTAATAATATTATATTAAATATTGTTAAAAAACATAATGCCAATAAGCTTGTTAAAGGAAAATCTATGGTATCCGAAGAGATACACATAAACGACTTCTTGAATAACAATGAAATTGAGTCTATAGAGTCAGATCTTGGCGAATATATAATTCAACTAGCAGGTGAAAGCCCCTATCACATTATAGTACCCGCTATTCATAAAAATAGATCTCAGGTAGCTAAAATATTCGAGGATAAACTAGGGGTTAAATATAACGAAAATATAAAAGATATTGTTGCAATAGCTAGAGATAAACTTAGAAAAAAGTTTATTGATGCACAAATTGGCCTCAGCGGCGTTAACTTTGCCGTTGCCAATACTGGTACCCTTTGTTTGGTGGAAAATGAAGGCAATGGACGTATGTGTACCAGCCTTCCTCCAGTGCATATAGCCGTTATGGGTATCGAAAAAGTAGTTGAAAAACTAGAAGACGTCCCCATACTCCTTAGTCTATTGACTAGATCAGCTACTGGACAATCTATTACCACTTATTTTAATATGATTACCTCTCCTAAAAAGGATGAAGAAAAAGATGGCCCTAATGAAGTCCACTTAGTCATACTGGATAATGGGCGTTCTGAGATATACGCTAATCCAGAAATCCAAAAAGTGTTATTGTGTATACGCTGTGGTGCATGTTTAAATCACTGTCCAATATACTTAGCTATAGGGGGACACGGTTATGGATACGTTTATTCTGGTCCTATTGGTAAAATCCTTACTACCATGATGGAGGGTGCTAAAAAAGCTGATGAATTACCAACTGCCTCAACCTTGTGTGGTGCCTGCTCAGAGGTTTGTCCCGTTAAAATCCCCTTATCCGAAATACTTATTAAACTAAGACATCAGGTACTAAAAAAAGGGGCTATTAAGGATTCTAATAAAAAGTTCATTGAGGGTATTGTATGGAAGGCATGGAAATGGCTATACTCATCCCCAAAGCTATATAGGATTTTCGTTAGTTTAGCTGGACCATTGGCTCATAAAATACCTCTTAATTTTGGTCCTTTAAAAGATTGGAATAGATTTAGAAAAACACCTAAGCTGGCTAAGGAATCACTTACTAAAATGCTTAAAAAAGAGGATATTGATTATGGCTAGTGCTAAAGTTAACATTTTATCCCGTCTTAAAAAAAGTAAGTTTAATAAAAGTATTTTAATGGATAATGATTATAATACATTATATTGTAACGCCTTATATAATAGTAATAGGTTTTTTACCACTAATAAGATCGATCGAATGAAAGACTTATTAACTAACGTACACCATGCAGAGGTTTATGACACAAATAATAAAGATATTGCTAAAGATGTTTTAGGTATTTTACATAAAAAAGAAGTCAAAACTTTATTATATTCTCTTGAAACAAATATTGGTAAAATACTATCTGATAGCATGGGTGAAAGTAATATTGAACTTGTTCCATATCCTGATAGTATTGACAGCTTTAAAAAGAGACTATTTAGTTTAGATGCCTCTATAACTACTACAAAGGGTGGAATAGCAGATACGGGTTCTATTATTATTTGGCCTACAAAAGAGGAGCCAAGACTTATGTCATTAGTACCTCCAATACACATAGCTATTCTAGACACTGCTAAACTTTATAATACCTTTTTGGAAGTCATAGAAAAAGAGAGCTGGACAAATAATATGCCTACTAATATTGTTTTAGTATCAGGTCCTTCAAAAACCGCTGATATAGAATTTGAATTAACTCATGGTGTCCATGGCCCAAAGGAGTTAATTGTACTTTTTCTACATAGTTAATATTAGCACAACTAAGTTAAACTAATTTATATACAAAAATAAGGTCTACTATGAGCAAAGAAATACCTTTATGTGTCGATCTGGATGGCACTCTAATAAAAACTGATATACTTATAGAAAGTGCATTGCTTTTATTAAAAAAAAACTTACTTTATTTTTTTATTTTACCTATTTGGTTGTTAAAAGGTAAGGCATTTCTAAAAGAACAGATTATTAAAAGGGTATCTATTAATCCTTCTATTTTACCTTTTAACGAGGAGTTATTAGCTTTTTTAGAAGATGAACATAAAAAAGGTAGAAAGATTGTTTTAGCCACTGCCTCAGACATTAATATTGCTGAAAAGATTGCCAATAAGGTTGGACTATTTGATAATATATTGGCCAGTAATGGTAGAGTAAATCTTTCTGGAGAGTTTAAGCTGAGGACCTTGGAAGAAAACTTTGGAAAAAAACTTTTTGATTATATAGGTAACGAAAAGATAGACTTTAAAATTTGGCTAAACTCTCGTAATGCTCTTATTGTTTCTCATAGTAAAAAGTTTATTGAAAAGTGTTCAAAAAGTATTAATTTCTCAAAGGTATTTTTAAAAGAAAGAAATCTTATTAAAGTTTTACTAAAGACTATTAGAATTCATCAATGGTTAAAAAACGTACTAATTTTTGTACCTCTCATATTAAGTCATACTATCTTCCAATGGGATAGATTAGAGAAAGCTATATTAGGATTTTTAGCTTTTAGCTTTATAGCTTCTGGGACTTATATTATCAATGATTTAATGGATATTGAATCCGATAGACAGCATCCCACTAAAAAAGAGCGTCCTTTTGCCTCAGGTGACCTATCCATAATATGGGGGATAGTTTTAGCTCCATTGTTAATTGCTATTGGGATTTTTTTAAGCTTATTTTATTTAAATCTTAACTTTCAATTAATAATTATAACTTATTTAATATGTACTATTGTTTATTCTCTTCATATTAAAAAATTAGTCGTACTAGATATTATTTTATTAGCTACTTTATATACTATTCGTATCTTTGCTGGTGCTGTAGCTATAGATGTAAATCTTACAGAATGGCTTTTAGTGTTTTCTATGTTCTTTTTTTTAAGTTTAGCTTGTGTAAAGAGGTTTTCAGAGCTTCAATTAAACATAAAAAAGGGTTATAGAAAGAGGTTAATAGGACGAGGCTATTATAATAAAGATATAGAACAAATAGCTATTTTTGGAACATCTAGTGGCTATATCTCTGTATTAGTAATGGCGTTATATTTAAATAGCGTAGATGTAAAAGCTCTTTATTCTAATAGTGCTATTTTATGGGCTATTTGTCCACTTCTTTTATTTTGGATTAGTCGATTATGGCTTTTAGCTAGAAGAAATAGAATACGTATTGATCCTGTTGTTTATGCCTTAGAAGATAAGACAAGCTATTTTATTGGACTTTTAACAGTAATAATCATAATCTTTTCTATTTAAAGAGGAATTTATATGTCCGACTTGCTTTCATGGGGACGTTACCCAAAGGTAAAACATAAGCTTATCCATGAGATAGACTGTTTATCAGATGATATTCTTCCTATAACATCTTTTAAGATGTTGCCCTATGGACAGGGAAGGAGTTATGGAGACAGTTGTTTAAACGAAAACGGAGTACTTTTATCTAATAAAAGGTTAGATAATTTTATTTCTTTTGATTCTAAAAATGGTATATTAAGGTGTGAGAGCGGTGTAACTCTAAAAGAGATTTTAGCTATTGGGATTAATAAAGGTTGGTTTTTAGCTGTTACTCCAGGAACTCAGCATGTATCTGTTGGAGGAGCTATTGCAAATGATGTTCATGGTAAAAACCATCATCGAGTTGGTACCTTTGGTAATTTTGTTAAGCAATTTGAATTAGTTAGATCTGATGGAACTCATTTAGTTTGTTCTGAAAATAGTAATTCTGACTTGTTTAAAGCGACTATAGGTGGCTTAGGCCTTACTGGGCTTATCTTATGGGCAGAAATACAATTACGAAAGATAGAAAATCCTTTTATTGATATGGAATCAATCAAGTTTAAGAACATTGATGAATTCTTTGATTTATCGAGTCAATCAGATAAAAGTTATGAATATACTGTTTCGTGGATAGATTGTTTATCAAAAGGCAGTTCTTTAGGGAAAGGGATTTTTATGAGGGGAAATCATTCACAAAAGGCTCCTGATGAACTTCCTAAAGAGCCTAAGCTAAGCCCTATTAATTTTCCAATAACAGCTCCTAGTTTTTTATTGAGTAAATGGAATATTAAGTTATTCAATTTTTTTTATTATAATAAACAGCTCAAAAAAAAGTCAAAAGCTTTAGTCTATTATTCTTCTTTTTTTTATCCTTTGGATAACATAGATAATTGGAATAGAATGTATGGAAAACAAGGTTTTTTTCAATTTCAATGTGTTGTTCCTAACAAAGCCATTAAACCTATTTTGCAGGCTATATCCAAGTCTGGCAAAGGTTCTTTTCTTGTTGTACTAAAGCAGTTTGGTAATATTGTGTCGCCTGGAATGCTCTCTTTTCCAAAAGAAGGTATTACTATAGCCTTAGATTTTCCTAATAAGGAAAGTCAAACCTTAAAGCTTCTTAAAAGGCTTTCTGATATGGTAACAGAGCATGAAGGTTCTATTTATCCGGCTAAGGATGCGATAATGAGTTCTAGGCATTTTCAATCATTTTATCCTAAATGGAATGAGTTTGCTAAATATATTGATCCACAGTTTTCATCAAGTTTTTGGAGAAGAGTTACATCATAAAAACAGAGGGGTATATTATGAAAAAGATTTTAATTATTGGTGCTAATTCAGCCATTGCGACTGAGGCAGCTAGGTTATTTGCTTTAAAAAATAAGGAGTTATTTTTAATAGCCAGGAATAAAGACAAGCTAATTACCCTTAAGGATGATTTGCTTGTAAGAGGGGCTTCTAAGGTGGATTATGAAGTTGCTGATTTAAATAACATAGAAAAACATAATGATCTCATTGAAAAAGCCAATATGTCGGATATTGATGTTGTATTAATAGCCCATGGGACACTGGGTGATCAAAAAGTATGTGAACAAGATTTTAACCTTGCAGAACAAGAAATAAAAACTAATTTTTTAAGTATTCTATCTCTCCTTACTATTATTGCCAATGAATTAGAGAAAAAGAAAAGAGGATGTATTGCAGTAATTTCTTCTGTAGCAGGAGATCGTGGACGACAGAGTAATTACATATATGGAACAGCGAAGTCAGCGACTACTACTTTACTGCAAGGGTTAAGAAATCGATTATATCCATTTGGTATAAATGTAATTACTGTTAAGCCTGGTTTTGTAGACACTCCCATGACAGCTAAGATGAAGAAAGGTTTTTTATTTGCGAGTCCAGAAGCTGTTGCAAAGGGTATACATAGGGCAATTGATAAAAATAAAAGTGTAGTTTACTTACCATTTTTCTGGAGATGGATTATGCTCATTATCATTCATATTCCGGAGTTTATTTTCAAGCGTTTAAAGTTATAGTTGTCAAAAGATGTTCTAACAAGGTATTTTTTTGATAATTTAGGTTATCATTTTATGACAGAGTTATGACTGGACATACAACGTAAAAAGTAAGACATATAACGTAAAGCTAAATGGATTTTAGATCTCTTTATGGAACAGGAAAGTTAAAATATTTATGTAAAAGTTATTTTCTTGTGTCATAAGCTTTATCCTTATATGCTCTTGAAATGCTGCTTAAATGATTCAGTAATTAACACAAAAAATGCTTTTTATGCAAGTTATCATCACTACGAGAGCTATTAAGAATCCCTTACTGAGACTAAGAATTATATACCTTTATTAAGTGTTAAAGAGTTTGCAGTTCTATAAAGGTGTAGAGCGGATTATTTAAATATTACATATTTACTTTATATGTAAAACTTCAAAAAAATATACCTAATCCTCTATGAATAAATAACAATCATAAAAACTAAACTACTAAAACCTCTTTACAATAACATACTATTATGCTGGTTAGCTATTAAGAAAATAATAATAACAAAAAAAAACAGTGCTTAAAAAAGCACTGCCTATAATAAAATAAAAACCTATATCTATAAATAACTATTAACTTCATCGCGAACCTTTTTAGCAACTTTTGGTATAGCCTCCTCAACCTTAGAAGATAAACCAATCTTAAGCCCACTGGGTAAGTTGATACTAATGGTATATAATATAACTCTTTCCCTTGCTCCTCCGCAAAGATAAAAAGCATTTAAAAGATCCTTAAGACCAAGCTCATGCCCAGATAAACTTATAGGATAGTCAGAAGAAAACTTCGGCTTAAGCCTGGTAATCGTTCCAGGACTAAGATCATTATCAATAGAAGCATCAACTAAAATAATATTCTTTGCCCTCTCCATAGGATCAAGAAGATCAAATGTACCAGTACCACCATCAAGATAATAAACTCCAGACGGATTTCCACTATTCTCTAAAAACTTTATAACCTCAATACCAGCGGCTTCATCACCCATCAACATATTACCTAAACCTAAAACAAGCACCTCATATAACTCGTCTAACTCATCTATCAAGCTTATCTCCTTATAATCCAACTATTTATCTTCTTCACCTTTTTTTATAAACTTCCATCCACCAATCATAGATGAGGCAACACCACGTCCTTCTACATAATCGTGATAGAAAACAAGATAAACATGGGAAATGAAAAATAACAAAAATACCCACATTGTATAATTATGTAGTCTCTTAAGCATAGAGTCAGCACCAAAAATAACCTTTGCACCTCCGTCTGCAACAAGCCATCCAAAGATAAAATACATAACAAAATATAAGGCTATAGCTATTAGAATAGCAATAAATAAAGCTAAAAAGTTTTGAAGATTCGTTTTATCATTAAAATATCGCCACAATACTCCAGCTATTCCAAGAGCAATAACTCCAATAAATACCCTTTGGAATATCAAGGGACTATTATCACTATAAAGTGTAAAGCCTGTAAGTACCTGAAATATCGATGCAATAAAAATAATAAAATAAATAAGAGACGCTAAACTATTGTGTCCAATAGTAAGCTTGGTCTTAGGATCAGCTAAAAATATATCCATCTTTAAAATCTGACCAGACTCCTTAAACTGATTGACATTATGAGGAACAAAATTAGTCCACTTGGAATACTTGTTACCCACAAACCCCCAATATAAACGGAATATTAAGTTAAATGTAAAAACATAGGCTGTACTAAAATGGATAAACCTTATTGTCCCAAACCAGTACTGATTATATGCCTCATTAGCAACGGATAGTTTAATAGGCTCACTAATAAGATAACCAGTACCAGCCAACAAAATAATACAGGCTACGTTAAGCCAATGAAAGAACCTAACAGGCCATTCCCAAACGTAAATACGACTATAAATACTCGACATACAAAACTCCTAAATACATTTTACTCAAAACTAAATTGATGCACATGACGACCCTTTGAATCATACACATGAACCGAACATGCAAGACAAGGATCAAAGGAGTGAATAGTCCTTAGTATTTCTAAAGGCTGTTCTCTGTTTTCCATTTTTGTGCCAACAAGAGATGCTTCAAAAGCAGACATTTGTCCTTTTGGGTCTTTAGGTGAACCATTCCACGTAGTGGGTACAACAAGTTGATAGCTATCAATCTTTTTGTCTTTTATTTTAATCCAATGCCCTAAAGCTCCTCTAGGTGCCTCAGTTAAGCCAGCACCTTGAGCTTCTTTAGGCCAAGAGTCAGGATCCCACTTTTCACCGTTAAAAGTACTAGTATTACCACTTTTAACATTAGCAATAAGCTCATCATAAAACCCTTTAAGCCAATGAGCTGACAGCTTTGTTTCAATAGCCCTAGCAGCTGTACGACCCAAAGTAGAGAATAACGCAGCCGCAGGAGCATCTAATGCCTTTAATGTATTAGTAACAGCTTCATAAATCTCAGTTGCATTTTTATCACCAGCCTTACCCCTTGCATAGCCAACAAGCATACGGGATAAAGGTCCTACTTCCATAGGATGGCCTTTCCATCTTGGAGTTTTTAACCATGAGTACTTCTGACTAACATCAAGATGCTCATAATGCTCTTTTGGACCAGTATAATTAAACTCAGTCTCACCCTTAAAAGGATGTAAACCTACTTTATCCCCACCAGCATATTTATACCAAGAATTATTAATATGTTCTCTTATCTCCTTATCTTCATTCTGCTTAACTTCATGTACCTCATCTAAATTACGGTTTAGGATAACCCCTCTTGGTAGTTTAAAAGTCTTATGTGCATCATCCCAATAGCTTTTAGTTGGTAGCTCTCCATAAGCTAAATAGTTTTTAACACCACCACCAAATGAATACCACTCAGGAGCTTCTTTTTTATATATTGCAGCAACAGCCATAATATCAGGGATGTATACCTGTTCTACAAAAGCCATAGATTCTTTAATTATCTTTCCAACACGATTTAACCTATCGGTATTAATAGCGTTAACCTCTTCAATGTTTAAAGAACAGGGCATACCACCAACAAGATAATTAGGATGTGGGTTCTTACCACCAAAAATAGCATGTATTTTTGCCATTTCTCTTTGAAATTCTAATGCCTCTAAATAATGAGCAACTCCTATTAAATTAACCTCAGGCGGTAGTTTATAAGCTTTATGTCCCCAATAAGCATTAGCAAAAATACCAAGTCCCTCTTTACTCTTAGCAAAGCCAGCAATACGTTTTTGTATATCAGAAAAATAACCAGGTGAACTCTTTGGCCAATTAGATATACTAGAGGCAATTTTAGCTGTTTCTTTTGGATCAGCACTAAGGGAGCTAACAATATCAACCCAGTCTAGTGCGTGCAAATGATAAAAATGAATAACGTGATCTTGAACATTCTGAGTAGCACACATAATATTTCTTATAAGCTCTGCACTAGGCGGGACTTTTATATTAAGAGCAGATTCAACCGCTCTAACACTAGTTAAGGCATGAGACGTGGTACATACACCACAAACCCTCTCTGTTAATGCCCATGCATCCCTTGGGTCTCTGTCTTTAAGAATAATCTCAAAACCTCTGACCATAGTACCTGAACTATAAGCCTCTTTTATAACATTATTATCATCAAGTTCGACCTCTATTCTAAGATGGCCTTCTATTCGTGTAACAGGATCAACAACTATACGATTAGCCATTATTCATTACCCCCTTCTTCAAGATTTTCTTTAATAGAACCACGTTTTCTAATATTAGTAGCGACTGCATGTCCAGCTATTGCCGCTGTAGTAACCACAGCGGCTGTAGCACCTACAGTATTTGCTGTTGACTCAATACCAAAGCCGGGGAAGGCAGGTAAATGCTGATAGAATGGCCCATTATCCCAGAAGTCAGCCTCTGAACAACCAATACACCCATGACCAGACTGAATTGGATAACTTGTACCTTCATTCCATTTTGTAACCGCACAAGCATTGTAGGTAACAGGTCCACGGCAACCCATTTTATAAAGGCAGTAACCTTTTTTAGCATTTTCATCATCCCAGTTTTCAACAAACATACCAGCATCATAGTATGGCCTTCTGTAACAAGTATCATGAATACGACGTGAATAAAACTCTTTTGGCCTACCTTGACTATCTAACTGTGGCATCTTGCCCAAAACAACAATATGTGCAACAACAGCGGCCATTACATCCCCTATAGGAGGGCATCCAGGCACATTAATTACAGGGTTGCTAACTATCTTTTGAAGAGGCTTTGCTCCAGTAGGATTAGGCTTAGCAGCCTGTATACACCCATAAGAAGCACAATTACCCCATGCAATCATAGCAGCAGCACCATCAGCCGCTTCGGTAATAATGTCTTTTGCTGGCTTACCAGCAATAGTACAATAATAACCATTATTTCCAGTAGGAATAGAACCCTCAACAAGAACAATATATTTGCCTTTATTATTTTTCATTGTATCATGAAGAGACTTCTCAGCCTGATGACCAGCAGCGGCTTGTAAAGTTTCTGAGTAGTTTAGTGATATAATATCTAAAAGTATATCGGCCACAACAGGGTGTGATGTTCTAATAAACGACTCACTACAGCAAGTACACTCTTGAAAATGGAACCACACAACAGGAGGTCTTACTTTTTGTTCGGCAGCACTGACTACCTTAGGCAAACCTCCTATACCAACACCAGTTATAGCGGCCATATAACTGCATAATTGTAGAAAGTCTCGTCTTGAGTAGCCCTTACTCTTCATCTTTTCCCAAATAGTAGGATTTTCTATTTCCATACTCACTCCTTGTAAAGATTATATTGCCATAAACAACCTCAAAAGCAAAAAAGAGGTATACAAATTTATATAAAAAAACGAGAAATGTCAATAAAAACTTTTATTTTTATTATTAAGGTTTTATTATGCACAAAAAGAGTGAGCAGGTCTAAAAGTAGGAGTAAGCATAAAAAAAAACGACAAGAAATACTTTTTATAAAAGTTATAAGAGGTTTTAGTATGTTATTGTAAAGAGGATGTAGTAGTTTACTTTTTATGATTGTTATTTATCATAGAGGATTAGGTATACTTTTTTGAAGTTTTACATATAAAGTCAACATGTAATATTTAAATAATCCGCTCTACGCCTTTATGGAACTGCAAATCCGTTAACACTTAATAAGGGTGTATAATCCTTAGTCTCAGTAAGGGATTCTTAATAGCTCCCGTAATGATGACTACTTGCATAAGAAGTGATATTTTGTGTTAATTACTAAGGCATTTAAGCAGCACTTAAAGAGCATATAGGGATAACCTGCTTGACACAGGAAAATAACTTTTACATAAATATTTTAACTTTCCTGTTCCACAAAGGAATCTAAAACACATCTGCCTTTACGTTATATGTCTTACTTTTTACCTTATATGCTCCGTCATAACTTTATCATAAAATGTCATTCTTATTCTATTTATGAATGTTCACCTTGAGGATATATCTATCCCCCTTATAACTACCTAACTAAAATACTAAAACTTTACTAGCTATAGCTAATAAATATCCAATGAAAATTAGCTTTTTTGTATGATTTGAACTATATTTAAAGTAGTCTTATAAAAATAAAGGAAATCTGTTATGACTAAAAAATGTTGTTTAAATATAGTAATAATACTATTAGTTAGTTTTTCGCTAGCTAGAGGTAAGTGCGATGCCGATGAGGTAATAAATCCTCAAGCTGAAGCAGGAGGAGTTTTTGTAAAAGCTGGAACTCGTACTACTAAAAACGGTAAAACCTGGAAAACTGCTTATAGCGATCTTCAAAAAGGTATTGAGGATGCTTTTAAGAATAATAAAAAGAAGGTATATGTAGCCCAAGGGACTTATACGCCTACTAGTTGGCCAAATAGTGCTGATGAAGATAAAAATAATGGTCGTAATAACCATTTTTCATTAAGGAATGGTGTAGAGGTTATTGGGGGTTTTCCTGGTGAAAAGGTTGATGAGTCTAATAATCCTGAACAATATAAGACTATCCTAAGCGGTAATATTGGAACAAAGGACAATGATAGTGATAACGTCTATCATGTTTTTTATCATCCAGCTACTGCAAAGCTAGATAAGACTGCAAAGTTAGTAAGGGTTATAATTGCCAAAGGCAATGCTAATAGTTTTTTCCCCCATAATAACGGAGGGGGCATGGCTAATAGTAATAGCTCACCCACTTTAACAAATGTGAAGTTTAATAGTAATACGGCTAAAGATGACGGAGGAGGCATGTATAATAATAATAGCACCCCAGAGTTAACAACTGTGACTTTTACTAATAATAAGGCTACTTATGACGGAGGGGGCATGTATAATAGTAATAATAGCTCTCCAACGCTAAAAGATGTGGAGTTTACTAGTAATGAGGCTACTAATAACGGAGGGGGTATGTTTAATTATAATAATAGCTCTCCAAACTTCACAGGTAAAGTAACTTTTAATAAAAACATTGCTGGTGTTTATGATCCTAATTCGCCTAATGATCCTACTAAAAACAAAGTAGGCAAAGGCGGGGCTATTTATAATAATAATTCAAGCATAACAGGCGAGCCAGAGTATGGAAAAGGTGATGATGAAAATAAAAAGGTTGTCAAGGTTGGTGATATATATAAATATGTAAAGTCAGAGCTTGAGTCAGGCCAGTAAGTATATTATTTAGTCAGTTAAAATTAAGGGGAGCATAGCTCCTCTTTTTTTATGGGTTTTATAACAAAATAGCATAACTAGCAGTTATAGCATAAATAGACTTGACTTATCCTTCTATAAATATTATCCTATGTGATAGAACAAGTTAATTTACTTTTAATTCTATAGCTTTTAACAAAAAGTCGTTTTTTGTTTAGTTTGAGTTACTTTATAAAAAAAACAAGGAAATAAGTTATGACAAAAAAAAGTTATTTAAATATAGTAATAATACTATTAATTAGTATTTCCATGCTTAGAGCTGGTGGTTGTGAGGAAGGTGCTAGTAAGATAATAAGTCCTACTCCTCCTTATAACCCTATTCAAAAAGCTGAACAAGGTGGGGTTTTTGTAAAAGTAGGTGTTACTGGTGGAGACGGTAAAACCTGGCAAAAAGCTTATAGTGATCTTCAAGAGGGTATTGAGGATGCTTTTAAGAATAATAAAAAGAAGGTATATGTAGCCCAAGGGACTTATACGCCTGCTAGTAGGCCAAATAGTGCTGATGAAGATAAAAATAATGATCGTGAAAAGCATTTTTCGTTAAGGAATGGTGTAGAGGTTATTGGGGGTTATAAAGGTGAAAAGGTTGGTGAGACTAATAAGCCTGAGCAATATAAGACTACTCTAAGCGGTGATATTGGAACAAAGGACAATGATAGTGATAAGGTCTATCATGTTTTTTATCATCCAGCTACTGCAGACCTAGATAAGACTGCAAAGTTAGCAGGGGTTACAATTACTAAAGGCAATGCTAATGGTAATCTTGCTCATAAATACGGAGGGGGCATGTTTAATGATAATAGCTCTCCAGAGTTAACAGATGTGACTTTTAATAGTAATGCGGCTAAGGAATACGGAGGGGGCATGGCTAATAATAATAGCTCTCCAGAGTTAACAACTGTGACTTTTACTAAAAATACGGCTAATAGAGGAGGAGGCATGTATAATTATAATAATAGCTCTCCAACGCCTCCAAAGTTAACAAATGTGACTTTTACTAAAAATACGGCTAATAGAGGAGGAGGCATGTATAATAATAATAGCACCCCAGAGTTAACAACTGTGACTTTTAATAGTAATACGGCTAAATACGGAGGGGGCATGCTTAATGATAAAAGCTCTCCAACGCTAAAAGATGTGGAGTTTACTAGTAATGCGGCTACTGAATACGGAGGGGGCATGGCTAATTATGATAGCTCTCCAACGCCTCCAAAGTTAACAAATGTGACTTTTACTAAAAATACGGCTAATAGAGGAGGAGGCATGTATAATTATAATAGCACCCCAGAGTTAACAACTGTGACTTTTAATAGTAATACGGCCTCATGGGGAGGGGGCATGCTTAATGATAAAAGCTCTCCAGAGTTAACAGGTGTGACTTTTAATAGTAATGCGGCTAGTAAGGAAGGAGGGGGCATGTTTAATTGGAAAAGCTCTTCTCCAAAGTTAACAGGTGTGACTTTTAATAGTAATACGGCTAATAATAACGGAGGGGGCATGGCTAATAGTAATAGCTCGCCCACTTTAACAAATGTGAAGTTTAATAGTAATGCGGCTAAAGATGACGGAGGAGGCATGTATAATAATAATAGCACCCCAGAGTTAACAACTGTGACTTTTACTAATAATAAGGCTAGTAAGGAAGGAGGGGGCATGCTTAATAATAATAATAGCTCTCCAGAGTTAACAAATGTGACTTTTACTAATAATAAGGCTAATAATAACGGAGGGGGCATGGCTAATTATAATAATAGCTCTCCAAACTTCACAGGTAAAGTAACTTTTAATAAAAACATTGCTGGTGTTTATGATCCTAATTCGCCTAATGATCCTACTAAAAACAAAGTAGGCAAAGGCGGGGCTATTTATAATAATAATTCAAGCATAACAGGCGAGCCAGAGTATGGAAAAGGTGATGATGAAAATAAAAAGGTTGTCAAGGATGGTGATACTTATAAACTTGTAAAGTCAGAGCTTGAGTCAGGCCAGTAAGTATATTATTTAGTCAGTTAAAATTAAGGGGAGTATAGCTCCTCTTTTTTTATTAGATTAGTAATTGTTCTAATAGTGTAGATTAAACTAAGCTAACTTATATTTCTAAAACTTAAAAAATATAGATAAAATCTATTTAGCAATTGTCTTAGAATAACTTATCTAAAAGCTAAAATAATTAGTAACATAACCTAAAAAGATAGAAATAGTGCTTTTTAATAATAAACTCTATATTATAACAGGTTGAATAGCTTATTAGTATTATCATAACTAGCCATACTCAAGCTATTTAGTGACTCATTCTTTAGGTTTGATATAAACTTTGCAGTGTGAATAAGAAGTTTAGGCTCATTCTTCTTGCCCCTAAAAGGAATAGGACTAAGATAGGGTGAGTCAGTCTCTAAAACTATCCTTTCTAAGGGTACAGCCTTGCAACTCCTTTGTATAGTATAAGCCTTTTTATAAGTAATATTACCAGCAAAAGAAATATAAAAACCAAGTTCCATAAACTTATTAACAAAGCTCTCATTTCCGCAATAACAATGCATTACCCCGCCAGGTAAAGGAGATTCCTTTTTTAAAACTTTATAAACATCCTCATAAGACTCCCTGGCATGGATAACAACAGGAAGATTGAAATCTTTCGCCAAACATAACTGATCATTAAAAAGTTTAACCTGCTTATCCCTAGAACTATAATTCCAATAATAATCAAGGCCTATCTCTCCTATTCCTACAGCTATACGCTCTTTAAGCTGGCTAATAAGACTAATCCTTAATTCTTTATTATAATATTCGGCGTTAGAAGGATAAAGTCCACAAGTAGTAAAAACAATATTTTTATTTTCAAGAGATAACTTTTTACCGTTAAAGTAAGAATTAATTTCTGTCGAAATATTAATGATTTTAACAATATCGCTTTTTATAGCATCATTTATAATTTGTTTATCATTCTTATTCATAAGGTCTATGTGTGCATGGGAGTCTATCCACTTCATAGAAGAATAAGATGGATAAAATATCAGTCTTAGTCAATGGATTAATAAATTAAGTTTTAGACTAATCAAAAAATTAAAAATACTTTGTTTTAAAACGTTTTTTTGTTAATTGTAAGTATTATAATTTTTTTATTAAAATCCTTTTTTTATACAAATAAACATTTACTTGACTGAAAAGATATTGTATGTTATATTATTCATCATGTTTTTTTAAGGAAGATATATGAACGAACAACTAAAAAGTAGGCATAAAACAATAATAACAACAGTGAAAAAGAAAATTATTGCTTTAGTAAGAAAAATTGTAGAAAAAGGACAGCAAAATCTTACTATAATATTTGTGCCTCATTCAGAAAAAAAGATCCATAACTTTCAAATATCTAACTTTGCTCTAACTATTATCATATTAATAATAATCTCTACTTCAATTATAGGTTCTGCGTCTTATTATACAAGTAATAAGTTATCCAAAAAAATAGATAAATCTAATATAGATAACTTGAGATTGATCTCTGAAAAAAGAAAATTTATTAAGTATACCACAGAAGTTACAGAAATAGTATCAGGCTTAACTAAAGAACTTACTACATTGCAAAAAATAACCAGAGGTAATAATACTAAAGGCGGTAAAGGCGGTCCAATATCTAAATATGATTACAACATTAATCCATACGGCAATATAGAGGAAGCTACTAAAGAAATATCCGAACTGTCAAACCTACGAAAAAAACTATCTGTGGTTAAGAAAGACCTTCAATTTCTTAGCACTAACTTAGAAAAACATAAACAAATACTAGATTATATGCCTTCAGCCTATCCTGTTTGGGGAGGAGGCTCTAGAGTTTCAGGCTTTGGTAATAGAAGGGATCCCTTTACCTATAAAATGGCTTTCCATAAAGGCGTTGATATAATAAATGTGCCAGGTACTCCTATAGTAGCCGCCGCAGGTGGAACAGTTATTAATGCTAAGTATACTAAAGGTAATGGCTTGTATGTAGAGCTTAAACATAAATATGGTTTTAGTACTCTATATATGCATCTTTCGTCTATAAAAGTAAAGGCTAGACAACAAATTAGAAAAGGTCAGATTATAGGAAGACTAGGAAATACCGGTAGATCAACAGGTCCTCATCTCCATTATGAAGTTAGGATAAATAGTAGAGCTATTAATCCTTCGCCTTTTATGAGTTTAAGTAGTTTTAGTAATTTTATAAACAGTGATAAATAATAATTAAATTTTAACAAAAGCTTATCAATATGAATAAATATAAAAAAAAAGATAATAAAACTCCTATAAAGAGTATAATTGGCTTTGGGGATACCTTTAGAGGAGAGCTAAATCTTGTTGGCGCAATCCGAATAGATGGAACTTTTATTGGTAATATAGAAACTAATAATATATTGCGTATTGGCTCTTCTGGTAAAGGAAAAGGCATAATAAAAGCAAAAGCTATAATCATAGGTGGCGAGTTTGAGGGAGAACTTTATGCCAAAGAACATGTAATACTCCTTTCTAATGCATACATTGAAGGTGATATTAATTGTGCATTTTTGGTTATTGAAGATGGAGCGCATTTCTCTGGCAAGTGTATGGCTAATAGAAAAGCTATAGAAGCGAATAACGGACTTGACTGTAATAGTCAAGATCTTGAAAAGGAAGATAGTAATAAAGAAAATCAAACTTTTTATAGCGAGAGGAATAAATCTAATAGTTATTTAATTAGCTAATTATGCTTAAAATAGATAGAAATACAAAAAAAAACCTGGGATCAATATTACCCCCTAGCCTGCCCATATCACAAAATACCTCTAAGAAAAGCTTATTTAAACAACATATAAGCTCTAATATTAAATCTAGCTTTCAAAGTGAAATAGCTAACTTGGTCAAACAAATAGAAATAAGTGCTAAAGACTTTTCTCTTTCTCCTATAATGAGTAACCTATTAGTCTATAAACGGGATATGCAATTATTTTTAAGGTTTGTCAATAAAAACTCTTTTGCCATAAAAGAATTATATGGTAGACGTATTGACTATAAAATAGTTAATACGATTAATAAAAAGCTGGAAGAGCTTTATAATGCCGTTATAAGTCAAGAACTCCCCAGGATGGTTCTACTTTCAAAGATGGAAGAAATTAGAGGGCTGATCATCGATCTTATTTTATAGTGATTAGAATCTAAGGATATTACATGTTTGGTTTTACTAAAGTCAAAGTTGACTATAATAGTCAGATTGACTTGTATAAATACGACAAAAGCTTTAATTTTAAAATGTATGACTATTATGTAATAGAAACAAAATATGGCTTAGATTTGGGGAAAGTAATACCAAACTCAATTCCTATTGACTGCAAAGAAAATCTTGAGCCTGAATATAAAATTGTCCGCATAGCTGAGCAAAAAGACTTGGACCTCAAAAAAGAGTATAAAAAACAAGCTGGCAGTGCATTTGAACTAACTAAGGAAAAAATTAGGCAATATAATCTTCCTATGAAGTTGATTAATGTATACTTTTTTTTAGATAGGAATAAAATATTATTCAACTTTACTGCAGATGGAAGAGTGGATTTTAGAAAACTTGTAAAAGACCTTGCAAGTACTTTTAGAACTAGAATCGAATTACGTCAGATTGGTGTTAGGGATGAGGCTACTCTACTAAAAGGATATGGAGTTTGTGGACTGGAGTTTTGCTGTACAAAAAGACATTGTGATCATGAGCCTATTTCTATTAAAATGGCTAAGGAACAAAACTTAACTCTAAATTCTGTTAAGATATCAGGCGTATGCGGACGATTAATGTGTTGCCTAGACTATGAGTTAGACTACTATCAAGACGGTCAGACAGAAAACCACCATAAACAAAAATGTCAAAAACAATGTGTTATGAAATGAGATCACTAACACAGAAATAGAAAATAATGGGATTAGATAAACTAAAAAATAAGATTAGCTTTTTACCTAAAAAATATTTTAGAATAGTATTTGGCCTATCAACATACATACCCGGTTTTATTTGGTTATACAATAGACTATATAAATATTTATTTCCTGGCACTATTTCTGTTCGCTATTGTTATTCTGTGTGGATGCGTCATCTAGTATACATTAACCAGTTTAAGCATGGTATACCTAAGAAAATAGCTGAATTAGGTCCTGGCAACTCTATAGGGATAGGACTTGCTGCATTATTTAGTGGAGCTGAACAGTATATTGCATTGGATGTTGTTAAATATGCTCACACTCAACATAATATTGACGTGTTTAACGAACTTCTTACCATGTTCAAAAATAGAGAGGATATACCTGATGAAAAAGAGTTTCCTAGGGTAAAGCCATATATTAGTTCTTATAAGTTTCCTAATCACATATTAACGGAAGAAGTGCTAACTATCTCACTGTCTGAGGATAGGCTTAAAAAGATTTATGATGCTATATATAAAGGGGATAATAAACAATCTTTTATAAAATACGTTGCCCCATGGGATGATATAAATCTTATTAAACAAAACTCCATGGATATGATCTTATCCCAAGCCGTTTTAGAACACGTTGATAATCTAAGAGATACCTATAAAGCGTTATATCTTTGGTTAAATAATGATGGGGTAATGTCCCACCAAATCGATCTTAGTAGTCATGGTAATGCTTTAGAGTGGAATGGTCATTGGGCTTATACAAACTTTTTGTGGAAAATGATAAAGGGTAAGCGTTTTGGTTTTATTAATCGTAAACCGAGATCCTATCATCATTTAATCCCATATTACTAACAATTATTATAAAATCACTTTTTATTCTATCTGATAAAACCTTTATTAGCAATAATAAATCGAAAAAACTTGATTTTTATTTTTATTTTTACATCTTTTCAATGAGAAGTCATCTTTTAACTAAATAAAATTATTCATTTGGGAGGTAAAATGATTTTAGATCCTATGTACTTTATATTTGTGGGTCCTGCTATTATCCTAAGCTTTTGGGCAAGCTATAAAGTTAAAAGTAGTTTTAATAAATATTCTAAAGTGCCTTCTAAAAAAGGTTATAACGGCTATAACGCCGCTAGAGAAATATTAGATAAAAATGGACTTACTAATGTTAAAATAGAATTAACCAGTGGTATAATGTCTGATCACTATGATCCAACTAAACGGGTATTAAGACTATCACAAAATGTCGCTAATATATCATCTTTGGCGTCACTGGGCGTGGCGGCACACGAAGCAGGACACGCCATACAAGACTCTAAAGCATATTCACCTCTAATTATAAGACAGATATTAGCTCCTATAACACAATTTTCCTCCTACCTTAGCTATATCCTGATCTTTATAGGGATTATTATTAGTATATCCGCCTTAACCAAAGTAGGCATTATTTTATTTTCTGCCGCAGTATTATTCTCATTGGTAACTCTGCCTGTTGAGTTTGATGCCTCATCCCGTGCAAGGAGGCTCCTTGTGGACTACGGTATTATTACAAAACAAGAAGACCTTGGTGTAAAAAAAGTGTTGGATGCCGCTGCCATGACTTATGTTGCCTCTGCTATGAGTGCAGTATTAACCTTGTTATATTTTATAATCGGATTACGATCAGGCGATTAAAACTCTATAAAATTTAAGATGACTATTAATAAAAGAATAGCAAAAACATAATATTAAGTACTCTTATGTGTTAAGTGTTTTTTCAATAAATTAACAAAAATTCTCCCTTTTATACATTTAGGTGTTTAACCCTTAAAACAACATATTATAAATAATATTGAGGGTTATATGATGAAAAAACTACTTTTAATTTTAGTAATATCAATATTTGTTTTTGCTTCTTGTTCTAAGAAGGCAAAAATGGAAAAAGATAGTAGCAAAACAGAGCATAAAAAAGAAACTTCTCATAAAGACGAAAAACACTCCAAAATACATTGGGGATATAAAGGTCAAGAGGGTCCAGAGTATTGGGGTAGCTTATCTCCTGACTATATAGAGTGTAAAGCGGGTATGGAACAATCCCCTATAGACTTGAAAAACGCTAAAGAAGCTGGAGATTTAATGCCTATTGAAAGTAAATATCCCAAGATAACACTGGATGTTGTTAATAACGGACATTCAATAGTGGTTAACTATAAAAAAGATAATAAGGTTAACTTTAATGGTAAAGAGTTTAAGTTATTACAATTCCACTTTCATAGTCTAAGTGAGCATACTTTAAATGGAGAATATTTTCCAATGGAAATTCACTTTGTACATAAAGCTGATGACGGGAGTCTTGCAGTTATAGGAGTGTTTATAAAAGAAGGTAAAGAAAATCCTATAATACAAAAGATTTGGGATAATATGCCGGTAGAAGCTGGTAAAAATAATCAATCGTCTAGCAAAATAGACATAAATAACTTATTCCCTAAAAAACGTTCTTACTTTCACTATACAGGTTCACTTACTACACCTCCATGCTCAGAAGGTGTATCATGGTTCGTATATAGCGATCATATAGAAGTTTCTAAGGATCAAGTAGAAGAGTTTGTTCAAGTGATGGAAGGTAAAAACAATCGCCCTGTTCAAGCTGTGAACGAAAGAAGTTTACATTATAAAAAATAACTTATAGAGCCACCTTATAATAGGTGGCCTATTCAAGTAATTGTAATCTTTCCCTTGACTCTATGTCCAACTTTAAATGCTTTATACTCTCCATCACAAATGTTAGACTATCAAATTTGTTTTTGACTTTACCACTCTTAATTTTATCAATAGTACTTTGTATATATAAAAACCTATCATCGTATTGAGGATATGAATCAAGCTTTTCTCCAATGTAATACATCATCTCTGAGGCTTTAGCAAGGTCTTTCTTAAACTTATCATCTTCACCTTTTAAAAACGAAAATAACCCCATTAGACCTCCATAATCCTATATCTATCTGCTTAACTTATTGTTGGTAAAAATAGCTAATTAAAAGAAACCTTAAGACTATAAAATATTATATCATTATCAAGTTTATTATATACCCTAAAAGATTTAAGCCTGTCTAACTTAATATTCTCCATCCACTCTAAAGGAAACTTTCTATCATTATAAATCCTTTTTAGGTCTACAAATGAATAACTAGAGTTCTTATTTATCTCGTTTAAAAGCCTATTAGACCTAAGGCTATCTTTAAGGGGAGTTTTTTTCATGTTAAAATTATTAATTAGACTTTTTATACGCTTTTTTTTGGTTGCTAAAATAAAATGTTTTTCAAATATCCCAAAATATACGTTAAACTCATCACTATTAATATTATAAAATTCTATACCATTTATAATATTAATAGCTATTATCATATCTGTGTTATTCCTCTTTTTTAGCTCTCTTAGCTTATTAACCAAAGAGTGTATAACACCTTCCAATATGACCTCATCCTTAACCTTTGCATAAGCTAAAAAATCAAGCCCATTTAAAAAATCTAACTCGCCATTATTAACACTATAATCATAAATTAAAAAACTATATTGATTATCAAAATTATTAATAATATTTGTCCTAACATCAAAACCTAACTCTTTAGTTAGGTTATCCAATATACTTTTCCAGTCTTTTTCAAATTTGTTTTTGATATATGGTATTTTAGGCATCACCTTGTTAAAATACTCTTGAAAATCAAAAAACAGGTTTGTAATTAAATATGGATTATCAGGTAAATAATTAAAAAGACTATTACCTTGTATATTAGGCTTATACGTCTTAATCATGCTTGGATAAACAGAGCTATTACTATCAAGTTTAGTAATACTCTCTATTGCAATCTCACTGCCATCTACCACAAACCAAATACCTGTAAAGTTGTATAAGCCTTTATATAAAGCGGAAAACCTTAAAAATTCATTATTATTTGGTAAAAAGTGCTTAAAAAACTCAAAAGTCTTCTTTGTTATAATTATTAACCCTAGTCTATCCTTCTCCTTGATGTAGTTTAAAGACTCCTTATAGGCATTACTGCTGGTAAAGTTATCCATAGAGTTAAAACTATCTACGGCAGTCTCTATAGAATTAGATAATCTACTTATTAATAAATATCCCCCAACAACAGATATAGAATATTCCCCAGAACTAACACCATATTCACCAGTAGACTTTATAATATTAATCATATTACCTTTATAAAGCTTATTTACTATAATCCTTTCATCTTCTACGTCCCTTGTCAATAACTTTATAAAAAACTGGCGAGCAAGCTTGGGATCATTAATAGGTATAGCAATTATAAAGCTAATATCTTTATTGAGAGTACTTTTATCACTAACCGAATTGATTATAAAACCAGCAGACTTATTGGCAATACCAACAGATCTTAAAAAACTTTCATCTGTTATATCAATACCATCAAAAGAACTAATAAGAAAATTCTTTAAAAGAATATACTGAATTTCAAATCGCTCTTTACCAACTAACTTCTTCCACACGTCAACTGAAACATCATGAATGTTCTTTATATTAAAATCAACATACAATACAGGCTCTTTAACAGCAAAACGAGCTAAACTAAATACATTAGCCTGAATAATAAATAAAAAAATAAATAATAATATCAATCTTTTCATAAGCTCCCTTAAAACAGCCTATCAATATGTTTAGCCTAACTGTTATCTATTTACCAAAAAACAACCTATCTACAGAAAACCGTCCAGCACCAGTAATCATAATAGTAATAAATATAATAACACTCTCTAAAGCATGGGAGTACTTCATAAATCCGTGACCAAGGTTTAAATGAAAAATAACTGCTACAAACATACTAAAAGCCATAGCAATGCCGCAGGACGAGTAAATAAACCAATAACTAAAGCTATACCCCCAAATACCTCTGCAATTCCAGCGAGATATGCACCATAAATACCACCAGGAATACCAGCAGCAGTTAAACCTTTAGCTAAACCATAAGCTCCACCTTCGAATACTTTTGGATAACCATGAACTACAAATGCAATTCCAATACCAATTCTCAATAAAAGTAATCCAAGATTATAGTTTGAATTAGAATAAAGATATTTTTTCATTTTATCACCATCCAAATTAAGCTATTTTTTTATATCACAACAAACATAAACAATTAATCCTTTTTAGAAAAGAAAAAAACCATAAGTATATAAAAAATTATATACTAAACTTAAATTAATAACAAAAACAAAAAATACCTAATATAACCTATCTGATAAAATATTATAGTCTATAAAACAATACTATCTTCTTAATCAAGCAGTAATAAGACATTTTTATAATTAGGTGAGGTACTAAAAAAACCTTAAAATCTATAAAGTAAGTTCTTTAATAGCTTTATAAAAATAGGTATTTTTATTTTATTTATTGACGAAACAATATTTATATTCAACCTTACTTAAAGGTTCATCCAAAATGAAAAAACAGTTTCAAGATAGAATATTTCTTTTGTTGATGGATGATACAAAAGAAGAAGTTAGAAATGCTTATCTTTTAGACATAAATTTAATATTAGATCATATTATCCCTATAAAATATGATATTAATATAAAAATAATTACATACACCTAAGCATTATAGTAAAATTAATTAATTAACTTATCCTTTAGCAAGTCATTAACTGCTTTAGGATTAGCCTGACCCTTTGTTGCCTTCATAACCTGACCTACCAATGCACCAATAGCCTTATCCTTACCAGCCCTATAAGAACTAACTATTTTAGGATTATCATTTATGACTTTATCAATAATAATATTAAGCTCACTCTCATCTAGCTGCCTTAAACCTAATTTGTCAATAGTATTTTCTACAGTATCCCCAGATTTAACCATAGCATAAAATATGTCCTTAGCCATCTTAGACGTAATCTTACCCTCATCTATATGTCTTACTAAATTAGCAAGCTCCTTAGCCTTTATTTTAATACAGGACCAATCACCATTGCAGTCATTCAACGCACGTATAAATTCACCCATAATCCAATTAGCAATCTTTTTAGGGTTATCATAAAACTTAAGAACCGACTCATAATAGTCAGCAATAGCCATAGAACTAATTAATATCTTTGAATCCCTCTCGGATAAACCATAATCATTAATAAACCGTTTCAACTTAATATTGGGTAATTCGGGTAAGCTATCCCTAATCTCACTAACAAAAGCCTTATCTATTACAATGGGAACAAGGTCTGGATCAGGGAAGTATCTATAATCATGGGCTTCTTCTTTGCTACGCATAGAATAAGTCTTATTCTCATCAGCATTATATAACCTAGTCTCCTGTACAATTAGTTCATTATTCTCTAATATCCTTGTCTGCCTCTTTATTTCGTATTCTATAGCCTTTTGTACGTTCTTAAAAGAATTGAGATTTTTAATCTCTGCTTTAGTACCAAACTTCTTTTGTCCAACAGGCCTAAGGGATATATTAGCATCACACCTTAATGAACCCTCTTCCATATTGCAATCTGATACACCAATATACTCCAAAGTAGACTTTATGGATTGTAAGTATAAATATGCCTCATTACTAGTTCTAATATCTGCTTCGGAAACGATTTCTAAAAGAGGTACACCACTACGGTTTAAGTCAACATAGCTTTCGTTAATCGACGGGATATTAGAATGGATAAGCTTACCAGCATCTTCTTCAATGTGTATTCTGTTAATTCTAATGGTTTTACTATAGCCGCTATCCAATGTGATATCTAAATAACCTCCTTTAACGATAGGAAGGTCGAATTGTGATATTTGATATGCCTTTGGCATATCAGGATAAAAAAAGTTTTTTCTGTCAAACTTAGAAAAATAATTAACAGAACAATTTAATGCCAAACCAGCCTGAATAGCCTTAATTAATACATCCTTGTTCAATACAGGGAGTACGCCAGGGTGACCCTGACAAATAGGACAAGTTTGAGTGTTAGCCTTTGCACCAAACTTAGTAGTACAGCTACAAAAAAGCTTAGTCTTTGTGTTAAGCTGAACATGAACCTCTAAACCAATAACAGAGGAAAATGTCATATATTACTCCTATAAAATATTAACTGTTTGACTCATAACATTTTCCATATAATATTTTGCAGGGTTATTGTCAGGAGGGATAATAATATCATTATTTATCTCACAAAGAGGTTCGAGTACGAATCGTCGACTAATTAGTTCTGGATGGGGAATGTTAAGATCATCTTGATCTATAATTTCATTGCCATAAAGTAAAATATCTATATCAATAATTCGAGGCTCCCATTTTGTATATCTTTTTCTACCAATGGCGTTTTCAGCCTGTCTGGTAATAGAAAAAAGATCGTCTATGGATATGTCAGATTCAAACTCTATAACCTGATTTAAATAGTCATTTTGTTTAGTATTACCTATAAACTCACTCTCATAAATCGAGGACGTATTTGTAATGTTTAAGCTTTTGGCTAGGATATCTTTTGCCCAGCCTAAATACTTATTTCTATTTCCTATATTGGATCCTAAAGATATATATATTTTTTTCATTTTATACTCCATAGTAATAGCTATTAAATATATTATAAACTTAATAGCTAGTCAAGAAATAAAAATTATGGTATAGTTAAGGGTTTTCTTTAGCCAAGACTTCAAATTGGCGGGTTAGTTGATTACCAGACTCATCCACAACCACTATATTATGGATGCCTGGATTAATATATAATGCCTTTTCGTGGAATATCTTTGTAGAACCAATATAATTATTGTTTAAATGCCAGTATAGAGTTTCATCCTTATTCCTATGTACTGCCTTAAATACCATTTTACTATTTCTTTCACCAAGATCAACGGGTATATATATTATAGAGTTATAAGGGGGGTATAAAATATCAACGGGACTATCATTAGTATTATATATACAGTCTTTACGAAAAGAGGGTAGATTAATATAATTTGGATGTCTTTTTTTATAATAAAACTCCTGTGCAGGTGGTAAAATAAACCAGGACTTGTGAATCATATTAGAAGGAGACTCACATCCACTATGCACCTGCCATCCATTTTTATCAATGTGGATAATTCTATTATAAGGACTAAGCTTAGAAAAATGACTATCCTGAGGCATCCAGTAATTATCCTTTTTACACCCACCATTTTTTATGTAGCCGTCATTTTTGCATAACTCAACTTTTTTCATAAAGTTGTATGGTGGATTAAACCATTTTGACGTGTCAAGAATATTGAATACGTCAAATAATATAGGAGCCGCAGAACTAATACCCTTTATATCAGCCTTACCCTCTCCACTAGCATTACCTACCCATACTCCAACGGTATATTTATTAGTAGTACCTATTGCCCATGCATCCCTTAGACCATAACTGGTACCAGTTTTCCAAGCTATTTTCTGACTACTATTAAAGTTATACCAATATGCCTCTTCGTCAGGGCGATTTACCGCTGAAAGAGCATCTAAAGTTAACCATGCACTAGCGTTATCCAGCTGTGACAGCCATTGTGAGTCTGTATTATCCCTTTTTATTATGCTCAACTTTTTGTACTTATAAATCTGATTTATTGATCTTTGTCTTGCAATATATGCAAGATTAGCATACATAGCAGTTAAATCGTATAAAGTAGCCTCTGCACCACCCAATATTAGAGTTAGTCCATATTCATAAGGACTCCTGTGGAGAGTAGTCATTCCCATTTGTTTTAAGAAATTATAAAAACGAACTATACCATATTTTTGTAACATCCTAACAGCAGGTACGTTCAACGATTTAATAAGGGCAATTCTAGCCTCTACAGCTCCCCTATACTTACGATCCATATTTTTTGGAATATAACCCGAATATTGAGTGGGTACATCAGGTACCAAAGTTTTTGGAAGTATGTCTCCAGCCTTAATCATAGCCGCAAATAAAAAAGGTTTTAAAATACTACCCGTACTTCTTGGCCGTTGAATAAGGTCAATAGCATAACCTAAATCTCCAGTTATAGCACTATTGCCGATATATGCCACTATTTTAAAACTCTGGTTGTTTACTATAAGTAAGGCTATATTATTAATTCCTTTGATCTTTAAATTCCTTGAATGCTTTGTTACAATGGTTGCCGCCAATAATTGCAAGTCTTTTTTAATACTTACCTCAAAACGATGTTCTTCTTTATTCTTCTTAATAATAGTGTCCAAAAGGTGTGGAGTAATTCTAGGTAGTGGAATAGGCTTATCAGGTAAAGGTTCGGCTAAGGATGCGTTTAGCTCGTCTTTGCTGATTATATTTTCTTCATTTAGCCTTTTAAGCAATGTATTACGCTTCTTTTTAAGCTTATTTCTGTTTCTACCTAGGTGTATAAGAGCTGGACTATTAGGCAGTACAACTAAAGTAGAGCTTTCTGCCCACGATAGTCTATTAGGTTTTCTTCCAAAATACCTCCAAGAGGCGGCTTCAAGGCCAACTACATTACCTCCAAAGGGAGCATGACTAGCATATAAAGATAATATATCCTCTTTGCTATAACTCAGCTCTAAACGGATGGCTAACAGCATTTCTATAAACTTTTCAAAGAAAGTTCTATTCTTATTTTTTCTATAGAGACGAATAACCTGCATACTAATAGTACTTGCTCCACTAACTATTCGCCAGTTAGACAGGTTTATATAAGCGGCTCTGACAACAGCAAAAGGATCAACTCCTAAGTGATAATAAAATCTTTTATCCTCAAATAAGATTAATGCTTTCTTGTATTTATCAGGGAGGCCTTTAATAGGAGGGAATCTCCATTGTTCATCGTTGGATATCTTAGCTCCTAAGAGCTCTCCATCGCTGTCAACTAAAATTGTTGAATAGCCATCCCTAAAAAGAGGCCGTGGAAGAGCTAACCAGTATACTATAACTAAGGCTAAACCAAGAAAAGCAGTAATAAGCTTTTTATAATTCTTTAAAATCCAACTTTTATATTTCATCTAAACTGAATATAAACTATAAAACTATTCCCTGTAATAAAAATTAACCTATTTAACAACTTTAACCCACTTTCCTATAATGCGAGCATTTATAAAAGCATTATACATAGGCTCAACAGAGATACCAGGTAAATAATATCTACCTAAAAAAGATGCATTTAATTTTATGGGTATAGTTTTACTTTCATTTTTCTTTAAACTAAAATAACTGTATACACGATCATCTCTTATATCTTGATAATCAATCTTTGATCTAATACCCTCATTAGAAGAAAGCCTTGTATTACTTATCTGCCATCCTGAGGGAATGATATGGCTTAATGCAATATTCTGTAAGGGGTTATCAGAAGTATTAGTGATAATAACATTAGCAGTAAAATCAGTTCCTTGTTTAAGGTTATCAACATCGATAGAGTTACCATTATTATCTTTATAATCAACATTTATCCTTAATCCGGATGAAGTATAATTTTCTTCTCCGGCCTTTGGTATTCCTTTTACTACTATATTTGCGTATATGGTCTTGGATGAGGTATTTTTTACTTTAACGACTTCGCCCTTATCAGAAAAGCTAAGCAACTTTATAGAGTGGATAGGCTTATCAGTGCTAACTTTATTTGGGGATGTACTTCCAATAGTCTTTTCGAAAGATAGGCTAGTCTTAGACTTACCTATACCAATAAACTTACTCACAGCCAATAAAGCATAGGATATGCTATGGGTACTATACCATTTATCAGATGCAAGGTTTTTAGATATTTCCTCAACTAACGCTCTAGCCCTATTATTATCCTTCATAATAACCAAAGCACTTAGTATAATAGCCTTATCCCTGATTGTGGATCCAAAAGTATTTCCTGGTAGCTTATAATCAGCAATCATATATTGTGAAACGTTTTTAGTCAAGTTTCTTGCAATACTGGGTAAGCCTGCAAGATTATAAGCTGACGCTAATAAATATCTCTCAGCAGAGTTATCCATTACAAGAGCTTTAAGACGATTCATAGCACCTATATCCGCTTTAGAAGCCAAAGCTAAGGTATAAAGCCTATAACTTTGAACCAAAACAGAATATTTATTTCTTTTATACCATCTTTTAGCAGTAGTTTTCTGATAGCTTATCCATTTTGTAATCATGTTTTTAGGTACATAATATCCCAGTTTATCAGCCTCTAATAAGAAATGTCCCACATAACTGGTTATCCAATCATTAACTCTTCTTCCCCAATATTCACCAGGCCAGTAAAAAAAACCACCTCTTACATTTTGAAACTGTTGTAATCGCTCAATACCTATTCCAATATTACCCTCAATCTCTTTTTTCTTTTTTTTATCCATGTTAACAAGAGATGGTAAGAAAATCTGAGGGAATAATGCCGAAGTAATCTGTTCTACACATCCATGGGGGTATTTAACTAAAAAGTCTACTCTATATTCAAGATTCAAAGGGGGTATAATAGAGGTCTCAAGAAATACCTCGTTAGTACCAGCTATACCATGGGGATTAATATTTTGTTCCCAAGCCTCATTAGGAGGAATTGACATCTTAAACTGTCTAATGGTTTTGGGGTTAGGACTACGAACGTCAATAAAGGTTGTGGAGCTAGTAGTATGTCCATTTGACTTTGCAGTTAAAACCACCTTTCCCTTTCCTATCTTATCTTTAACCTTTAAATTAATAAATGCCATTTTCTCACCAGGTCTATTAAACCTAAGCTTAAATGATGAACTTTCAATAATCTCAAAATGTTTGTTAACCCTAATCCCTAAGGTAACATTCTTAATATTATCCTCACTGACAAACACATTAACAGGTATAGTTAAGTTTTCAGACGGACCTATAACCCTCGGGAGAGTGGATAAAATAGCAAGAGGTTTTTTTACAATTACTGATTTCTCAGCCGAGCCATAAGCCTTATGTCTTCCGGCTACAACCATGATCCGTAGAGCACCAATATATTGGGGAAGGACAATTTTATGCCTTTTTTTCTCACCCTTATTAAGCTTAAAAGGTCCTATATATTTTACCACAGGTGGAAATCTCCTCTTTGATGACTTGGACTCTTCTTTTTTACTAAAATCATCCCCTCCAATAGACAAAAGTCTTTCTAACGCTCTACCATAGGCGCCTACTACAGAGTCATAGATATCCCAATAATTAACTCCTAGAGCCTCTTTTTTATAAAAAGCCTTATGGAGTTTAGGAGTCTTAAAATTAGTTAGTCCTAAGAGTCCCTCATCCACTATGGCTAAGGTGTATATCATCTCTCTATTTTTCGCTTCTGATACCCTTATGGATACCTTAGATTCAGCCTTCCATTTGTCAGAGGTACTAATAATAGGTTTCAGCTCAGTGTTTGGGTCGTATACCTTAATGGGTATAACGCCGTAAAGACGAATAGGACGGTCATTTCTCTTATTTTTATGTGGTTGTATTAAAAAGAGGCTAATATAAACATTTGGCAGCATATTTTTAGTAATCCTAATACTAAACTTGTTATTAGCTTTTTTAATTCTTATCCACTTTTTAGATATTACCTTACTACCGTTTTCAATAGTCATAAGAGCTTGTCCTTGAGATACCTTTGGTAACTTTATAACAGCCGTATCCCCAACCCTATACTTACGTTTATTAGAACTAAAATTTAATACATTTGCACCAGCTCCTTTTTGTTCTTTAGCACGTCCTGCCCACCCAGGCCAGTCAATATAAAAAACCTTACTAGAACAGTGTCCACCAGAACTGCATGTACGAATAAGATATCTACCCCAACTAGGATACTTTATTTTAAACTTCCATTTTCCTAGTCCCTTTCTGGTTGATATAGTATTTTCTTTTATAAGATTTGTACTAGTACTGCTAATAAACTTTGCAAGAGACTCCTTAGACTTATTCCACCACCATTTCCAGCTTATCTTATAAAGGCTAACCTTAACTTTCCTTAGTGATACAGGCCGTCCCTTATCACTAATACTTGCAATAGAAACAGTATGTACTTTATTAGTCAACAACATATTACGTTTTTGATCACCCTTTGGCAGTTTAATCCCAACGTAATTTTTATACGGATAATAAGTAAAACTCTGATTGTTAGAGCTAAACGCTCCACCACTTTCAAAGATACGTGTTTTAAAGTATGCGGTTAAGTTACCAGGAGGCTTAGTTTCTGGTGTAATATTCTTTGTAAACCATGCGTTACCCTTATTATCAAGTTTACCTTCAAAAATATTACTGCTTTCTCCTCTAAACTCTCTCGCTGAATCATCAAAGTTATAATCCGTAAAAATGTTGAATTTAGTGGGTACTGGACTAAATCTAAGGGATACATCTGTTTTTAATCCAGATGCAGTTGCCCCGTGTAGCCATTGACCAAATATCTTTCCTTTTATAGGCATATCAGAGGTATAAATAGCTTTTTTACCAAAGTCCAATAAAACCTTAAGACGATTAGGAACTATAGTCTCTACTTTAATCTTTTTAGTAAAAGTATTAATACCGATATTTGCTTTTGCTGTCCAGTTGCCAGTTGGAGCATTGTTATCAGTTTTTAGCTTAAAGGAATAAAACCTATCAACAGGATTAGTGTTTTTAATTGTATGTATTAGTTGTCCTCTGGGATTGAAAAATCTCATAGTAACAGGATATCCTATAGGCAAAGAGTTTTTATTATCCTGTAGTACAAAGGTTAAGTAGATATTGTCTCCAGGCCTCCATACACCTCTTTCTCCGTAAATAAATCCCTTTATACCGGCCTTAATAGCCTCTCCGCCAACTTCAAAATGACTTGTAGGTAGAGCAGTCCCCTTAGTCATTTTTAAATATCCCTTTTGACCGTCTTTTTCTGCCACAATATAAAAAGGTCTATTAGAAAGGCTTATTTCTGCAAAACCCATATTATCAGTAGCTGATTTTGCCATAAGTTGGTTTTGGAAGTTCATAATGGATAGTTTAACCTTATTTAATGGTTTAACACTATCTATTGCAGTAGTAACGACATGTACCTTTTTATTAGTACCCATTTTAGCTATTATACCAATATTAGAAGCTAAAAAGTTCTTAGAATTCTTAGCTTCTTTCTTATGCTTAAAATAAGCATCCTTACATGGATTATTTCTGTCTACCCATAGTACAGTATTTTGTTGGTTATAATAGTTTTCTGCATAATCCCAGCTACTTGGTTCAGTCAGATATAAGTCTTCAGCATTCTTAATAGGTGGTTCTTTAAGTATAGGTATATCATTATCCTCTTTAGAACAAGTATATATAGAGTTAGCCCTATTGATAGATAAGCTAAGTCTGAATAGTCCATTGGGATAGTTTTTAAATAGCTTAGTGGCATCCAAATAATAACGACTCCAAGTATCACCCTTTACAAAAGGTAAATAAATAGTTTTTCTCCATAAATAACGTCCCACACGGCTTATGTTATTACTACTGTATAACTTATTAGTTTGTAGGAAATATCCCATATTATTTTCATAAACCAAAAAAGCTGTTACCTGAACTGATTTAACATTAATAGCCTCAAATGGGATGCTAAGAACTTTGTTTTTAGGCAGAATAACTCCCTTCCCAACAAACTTGACCTCAGGTTTTTTACTACTAAAAAACAGGGTTTTTTTATAACGTTTTTTTATGGATACTCCATCTGTATTTTTTATACCAGGTTCAGAGATTAGATATAAAGGACCGGTTGGTTTTTTGTCCAGATAAACCCTAACAGCATTCTTTACTACAGCCGTAGTAAACTTTTTATCCTTAACTCTTATAAGGCCTTTTAGATTTTGTTTTTTATCTATGTTATCTGAGAAATAAACAGCAATATACCGTTGATTACCCTGAGTAACAGTCTTAGTATTTATTATATCAAAGGTATTTATTGCAGGAATACTAATTTTTTTTAGTCCGCTTTTGTGTACATTAATAGGGGAGCCTATCCACGATAAGGTTATTGGTTTAATTTTGGTTTGTTTTTTTATATTTTTTATAATAAATTCATGTTTTTTATCTTTGTGGATCCAGTTAATATTTATTTTATCATTCAGATAGCTACAAGAGAGCATCTTTTCAACTTTTTTATAGTCCTCTATATCAGCAGTAATAATGTCACCCTTTAAATTCATGATCTTATTGTTATTTTCATTGGTTTCCAAGTTTAAAATATTAACCTCATACTGCTGTTTTATAACATTAAAGGTAAATTTATAATTACCCAGTTCTTCTGGGATTTTTATAAGTTTATTAGCCTTTAGCTCAACAGTATACTTTTTACCCTGGACAAGAGAGTTTTTTGGGATAATTATAATTTCTTTGGTGTTGATAAACTTCTTTATCCCATTTATTTGAGGAGTTATCTCAATATAAGATTCTGCATTAGTTCCGGTAGATTTTTCATCTATTACGTCGTTTAAAAACTGTATATAAATGCTAGACTTTTTGGATATAAGTCCAGAGGTATGTCCTTTTATATACTTAGCCCATAACCCGCTTTGGGAGGGTGTTTTATTATCTTCGTAGCATTTTAGTAGTCCAACTAAGGTTAGTCCTAATATAGTAACTAGATAAAACTTTTTAACAAAACCCATAAATATCTCCTTTTAGGATAAAAGTACTTACTTTCATTGTATGATACAAGTATAATTAAATTATGAATATTGGCTAAATAAAAAATTACCAAAAACCTTAAAAAAATAAAATTTGTTAGTATAATACAAAAATAAGGGTGTATATAATCAATAAATACCTGATAGCAATATGCTAGTGTATGTTTTAAGTATTGTCAGTGTTTATAAAGTAGCCTAGGATTTATAAAAATAATTAATTTTTACTTTATTTTTTAAAATAACCATAAGATAGTATATATAACTTGTTTGATTGTATAATTTATCATTTATAGATGATATATTATATAGGGTTATACATATTACTAAAGGATAGCAAAGTGATTAACTTACCCATTATTTTATTACTAAGTGCTATATTATATTTTAGTCAGTGTACTGATAATAAAATAAATAAAATCCCGTCTAAAGAAGGCAGTCAATATAAAAGTAATGAAAGAGAAGAAAAGCTAAGAAAACAATTTGAAGACCTTATTAATCTGATGAGTCAAATAGAAAATAGTGTTAGCTCTTTAGAAAAGAAAATAGGCAAACTTAAGAATAGTAAAACTTATATATATATAAAAAAAGTAGATAAAAAAAGTCAAATAAGAAAACTCAAATATAAAATTCATCAGTTGAAAAAAGAGCTTTATATAAAAAAGATTAAATATAATGAACTACTTAAAAAGCTTTCAACAAACTGGATAGCAAAAAAAACGAAAGAAGAGCCTACTAATAAAGCTAAAGATAATAAGTGTTCTAAGGAAGGCAAAATAGACCCTATATCTAATAAAAAGGTTAAAAATGATGAATGTCTTAAAGACGTTAAAGACGTTAAAGACATTAAAGACGTTAAATATGAGAGTGGGGATTACTATCTTCAATTAGGAGTTTTTAAACATTATAATAACTCGCAAAAACAGAAGGAAGTTATTGATAAATTAAATATAAAAACTACTATTATTAAAAAAAAGTATTACAGTGGAATATATTATGAAGATCGTTCTAAGAAAAATAATAAAAATAACTACTCCATAAGCTCCAATGAAATAGATAACTGGAAGCAAGCTAATCTATGGAGTCCAAAAGCGGCTAAAAAAAATAGTATAGACTATATAGAGGTTAGTCCAAACAATAGACCGTTGTATGATAAAATACTATACTACGTTGTAAGCAAAAATAAACATTCTTTTAAGACGGCTTTAGAGCTAACTAAGTTTTTAAGTCAAAAAGGGTATAAGGCTCTTATTAGAAAAGCTTCTCACTAAAATAGGTATTCTATATGATTTCGTTTATTAAAAGCAGTAAATATCCATTTATGGCTATAAAGTATTTATGGAATAACAAAAAATTATTTAACTATTTAATAATACCTCTAGCCGTTAATCTTATTATATCCATAATCTTGTTGCTAACACTATATAATGAGTTAGATAACTTAATTATTTTTTTAACCCCAGATTTTAACGGATTCTTTTGGAGTATATTAAAAGGAATATTAAGGTTTTTAGGGATAGCTATAATATTAATAATATTTCCTTTTATGTTTAGCCTTATCTCAGCATTAATAAACCCCTTTTTTAGAGGATTACTATATTCTAAAACAAGACTAATTGAAAATATAAATAATAAAACGGAAAATAACAGCTTGACTATAATTATACAAAGTATAGTTAACGAATTAAAAAAGTTAATACTTTACGTTATACTTTCTATTTTAGTATTATTTTTTAATTTTATTCCGTTTATAGGTACTATTTGTTATATTATATTTCAGTGCTTGTTAACAGCATTATTCGTTGGACTAGAGTTCATATCCCCCTATTTGGAGGAAAACAAACTTAACTTTTCCGACCAAATTAAGTTTGTTAAAAAAAACAAAAGAATGATATTAGGCTTTGGTATATCAGCTTATATATTACTTTTAGTCCCTCTAATCCAGGCATACTTTTTATCAACAAATACTATTGCTGGAGCTTTATTGTGTACTGATCTTGATAAAAAAGCTACTAATCAGTAATTACTATGCGGATACCAATTCTTTAGCCTTTTCAATTTTTTCAACTTTATACTTTTTACTAATTCCCCCATGGTCAAATACAACAGTATCATTTGGTTTGGAGCCTAATAGGCTTTTTCCAAAGGGGGATTTATATGATATAATTCCCTTATCCATGTTTGACTCCCACTCTCCAAGTATGGTATAGTTTTCTATTTCGTTATTATCCATATTTAGTAGATGGACATGGGTACCAACAGATATATTGCTTTCATCAACGTCATCAAAAGAGATAATCTTAATTCGACTAAGTTCCTCCATAAGCTTTCGGGATGCTTCTTGTAAATGTCTCTGATGCTCCAAAGCCGCAATATAGTCAGCATTTTCTCTTAAATCTCCTTTTTCTTGTGCAATTCCGATAGCCTTACTATTTTGGGGAATTTCTACATTTACTATATGTTGTAGTTCTTTTTGTTTACGCTCATAACTTTCTTTAGTAACAAGAAAATCGTGTATTTCTTTAGTAGTTGGTGCTTCAAGGACTTCTTTTTCAAGCTCTGGAAACTTCTCCATTAACTTCTCTATGAGCATAGCTTTACTTTTCTCATCCATAGCGATATTTCCATTAATAAGTGCCAAAATAATTTTAGCATCCAACTCTTTCATTTCTTTTATAGCAGATGAAAAGGCAACTTCAGTTTTAAGTAGGAAATAAATAATCTGAGGAAAAAGTTTTCTATTAACTTTTTGAGAAGCTACTTTTTTATTTGTTAGTTCCTTGCTAATAATATCTAAGCAGTGAAATAGGTTAAAGATTAGTTTTTTACGTTCAAATTTAAGTAAGTCCAAGAGCTCTGGATTACTAAATAAGGTTTTAGCCGCCCAGAAGTAGTTTTCAGGGTTATTTCTATATCTATTTACAAGATATTGAAAGCCGTCTAAAAGCTCATCATTTTTGTCATGTGCTATTAATTCATCTACAATGAGGTTATGCGATTTGCTAGCTTTAGCCTCTTTCATTATTGACAAAAATGTATTAGTCCAATCAGCATCGTTTCTTTTTATTATATCAAGAATATCTTTTCTATAGTCATTTTCTGTAAGTGTTCCGTAGATATCTACAATATCACCTTTACTAGGCAAAAGTTCATAGGGATTTAATTTTAGCTCAAATATTATATTAGTATTTTCTCGTTTTATCTTTCGTAGAAAGAGAAAGCTCTTTATACTTCTTTCATCTATTATAGACTTATTATTTGCTATATCCACGAAGAAGTTAAGCATTTGTTGAAAGCCTTCAGAATCTATATCATCACTATGTTTTAGATAGTCGGTTATTATAGCCAATTTATTACCAAATTGAGTATTTGCCATAAAGTTTGAGTGAGATTCTTCTTCAAAGGTTAAGGGTTTATCTCTTAAGAAGTATAAGTCTCTTTTATTTGGCGAGTTACCAAATATAGAGCTAGTTTTCATTACCTGTTTAGCTTTATTCCACCATTTAGTCCAAGCAGATATTGCTATTACTTCGGTCATTTCTTTTTTTATTTCTTTCATAGTGGCCTGACTATTATAGCTTTTGAAAATTAAAATAAGACTATTTTTTATTCCATCAGGACTATCATCTTTTAATAAAGTGGAATTTCTTTTTTTCTGTATCCATACATGGTTTTCAGATAAAGTTTTTAATGAGGTTAATGCTATTTTCATAGACATATTATGATTTTTTTTATTTTCGAAGTCTATGATTAAGGAATCCTCCTTACACTCTATAATAATACCTATTCCCCAGCTTCTATGATAAACGTAATTACCTTTGTCAAAGACAATATACTTTTCGAATTTTTCTAATGAAGCCTTAAAGTTTTTTGATAAATCATTTATATCGGACTTAGTTATATACTGTTCTAATAGGCTATGCCCCTTATAATTGCACTTTAAGCTACTAACAAGGTGAGTTCTAGCATCTTTATCTTTTGGATTAAAGGATAGCATTCGTTTTAATATATCAATACAAACCTGGTAGTTTTTATTTTCCTGGAAGTATGATAGCAAAGTGGACAGTAATAAGGCAGATTTTTCTTGATTATAGCGGGCTACCTCATCATGTATTTGAGAGAAAAACTCTATATCGTGCGGGATAAGTTCTGCTAGTTTTCTCCACAAGTCTTCTATCATTTTTATAGTTTGGGTTTTAGAAAAGCGTTTTAAGGCCATTTTATAATAGAAAACTGATTCATCTATATCACCTTCTTTTTCGTGATATACGGCTAATTTTTTAGGTATATCTCCGTTTTCGTAATCTACCTTAGAGAGTCTTTCCCAAACTTTTATAAGTTCTTCATCGTTAGCAGTTTTTACATAGCATTCTTCTAGAGTGGTTAAGGCAAACTTACTTTCTCCATAGCTTAATATTTTATCTGCTAAATATTCTACGACTTGCCATTTTTTATTTTCTTTGAATAGATTTATAATTTGTAAAATATAGCTATCATCAATAATCTCTTGTTTATATGTTAATATACCTGCGAGATATAGTGCAATAATACTTTTTGAAGAACGGCTAAGGTGATCTACACATAGTTTTCTTAATTCTTCTAAAATATTTTCTTTTTCAGCGAGATCGATAGTATTATCTAGTAAAACGAAGTTACGTTTTGAATAATTATCTATAGTAGTTCTTGTCCATTGTTCTTCGGTTAGTTGAGTGAAGATAGTTTGTAATAATGGATTATCACTAATACTATGATCTTCTGAAGTTGTTGTTGTCATTTTAGTACCTCTTAGCTTAATGAATTAAACCTAATTGCTATAATACTTTATAATATTTATAAGTTTTATAAAAGACATTTACTTATATTTTGAAGTTAGTAGTATTCGATTGATTTGCGATTCTTAAGTAGAAGTAGCCAGATTTAATCTTTTTTTTATATATTAAAGTATAACCCTAATTCTTTTGGATGTCAAGAAAAAAAAACTAATATTGGGATGTTTACTAACATAGCTATTTCAGATTTACTTTAGTTGTATTATCGAAAGTTATAATAAATATAATAAAAGATTTTAGATTTAAGCATTTGAGTTATTAGTAATATTTACTCCTTATGGACTAACCTATAGCCTAACTGTTTGGAGGGTTTATAATGGGAAAAAAACGAACTTTTATCTTCGTAATTACTGTAGCAATAGTCATTATATATAGTTTATACAACTTAATTTACAAAAGTTTCGATGTTAGTAGGGCTTACGGTTCCCATAAGGATTATATGCCTTTTCAACCCCTTAAAGTAGCCTCTCCAGCAGACAAATTGATTAAGCTCGTCGTGAATAAATATATTTACGGCTTTACTCTACATATGGACATAGCAACTAAAATTACTAGGTATTACAAACTTCTTAGAGGCGTATTAGGGGATAAAAAGTTAGAACAGTCTATGTTAAAGAAAAGTGTTTTCACTAGATTTATGTATGAAAAGTGGTTGGCTGATGATCTTCTTACTTATCTTAAAAAGAATACAGATAATCAAAGTCTAAAAATGCTTGGTTCGTTTTATCAAGCTATAGGAGTCAATAGAAGCTATTACTACAATACTAGTGCGCTTTTAAGACAAATAGGCAAAGGAGAAGCTTTTGATATTATAAGTAAGGACAATGGAAATTCAGCTTATAACTATGCAGAGTTGACAGGATATCTTCAAGAGATAGGAGAACGTTATAACGTTAGTTTTAATAGCCTGATTATTAAAGATAGAAATATTAAACTTAGTGATGATGATCATAAAAAACTTATTGGTTATCTTGAGGACTTGATTAGTGCTGACAATAATTTATTAAATCAATTTAGAGATACCTATAAGACTTATAATATTCTAATGGGTATAAATAAATATAATGATAGTCCTTTAGGTAAGGTTTTTAGGTATCAAGCTATTAAAGAGCTATTTTCCAATTTATGGTGCTGAAGGGAATAGTTATGGTGATAAACTAGTGAATGAATAGGATAAAATAGATTATGAATTTAGATGGGGCATAGAAAGTCTATTGTGAAAAAGTGGTCTATTGTTTATCCTACACTTTTTAGTACATTTAAAGAAAAGCATGATAAACTCTTTCATAATATAAGCTATTGCTTAGTAAAGGACTTCAGAAACAAGTTACTTTCAATCGCAAGTATAGATAGAAACTTTCATTCATTTAAAGGTGAAAATAAATCTAATAAAGCTTACGAGTATTTTGAAAATGTAAAGGGAATTATAGGTAAAAGAGGAGTTTCCAGGTCTGATATTTATTATTCTGCAGGCATGGCTTCATTTATTCCACTTTTGTTAGGTGGTTGATCAATTTTTGTATAGAAAATATGCAGTAGGAAAAGATCTTTTTTATCCATCCGACGATTAATCAGGAAACATTGTATTCATGACTAATAGGAATGGTAAAGTTCTTAATGCAGGCTTCACTAACAACGTAGATGCTAAAAGCTTATCCAGTGCTGATAGTCAAAAGTATATAAATACTTTTAACAACAAAGGCCGAATTATGAATGCTGTTTTTAGTAAGGCTAGTAATAAAGTTAATATAGCCAAGATTTTACCTGACAGTCTACCTGATCATGTTAAAAACCGTACAGCTAAATATTATTATAATGACTACAAGCTGGACTCAAAAGAGCTTCAGAAGCTAAAAGATAATTATCCGGATTATGGATCTCAATTTGATAAGGTTTTTCAACTGCTGAGCCAGAACAATAACCATCATGTATCTAATAATAGTACTAGTAAAAACCTAACTTATACAGCGTAAAAAAAAACTTTTTACTTTTTTAGAAAAGTAGGATAACCCGCCTTGCCTTGAGATTTTTATATATTAACTTTTATTGTGGGTGAATGTTGTTATCCCTTTATGGACTAACTTACAGCCTAACTGTTTTAGTACTAGGCGTTAACAAACGTTTTAGAAAATATAACAAAAAACATTCTATCAGGCATTTTGTTAGTTAAGGTTTTAGCAGATTATTTTTTTATTTGTTATTTACTCACAGAGGATTAGCTATACTTTTTGAAGCTTTACATATAAAGTCAATATGCGATATTTGAATAATTCGCTCTACGTCTTTATGGAAGGGCAAATCCGTTATTACTTAATAAAGGTCTATAATTCTTAGTCTCAGTAAGGGATTCTTAATAGCTCTCGTAGTGATGACTACTTGCATAAAAAGTGATATTTTGTGCTCATTGCTGAAGCATTTAAACAGCACTTAAAGAGCATAGTGGGATAACCTGCTTGATACAAGAAAATAACTTTTCCATGAATATTTTAACTTTCCTGTTCCATAAAGAAATCTAAAATCTGTCTACCTTTACGTTATATGTATTGCTTTTTACCTTGTAGACTTTGTCATAACTCTATCATAAAATGATAACTGAATTATTAAATAATATCCCCTTAACATTAACAAAAAAAATAAATATGCTTATAAACCCTAACTCAAAGTCTAAACCTACATGTTTATATCTATCCCCATTGTCAATAACCTCTTTTACAACCTTTTTACTTTCATCAAAACTCTTTCTATAACTTGATAATCTGTATTTTTTAGCTTTAGATAGATAAATTAGTTAGAATACTTTTCAGCTACACTACTAGAACAACTAGTAACAACTATACATCTTATATGATCTATACGATAAAGTTTTGGAAACAAAATTCAAAAAGTGCATTAGTAGAATTTTACCACTATAAAATAGTACCACTATAAAATAGTACTACTAAAGAATAACTATCCTCTATCTTAATAAATATATAGGATAACTGTTGGAACTATTTTATAATTCGGATGCCTCTCTGATATAATTACTATATATTTTTATTAAATAATTATATATTAAGTAATATAAACTTTTTTCCGAAAAAAAACATATATTTACGAAATTGAAAATAAACTAACTTCATATATTATATTAATTATATTAAATAAACATTATTTGTTGAGGATGTTATATGCCCGAATCCTTGAAAGTCTCTATTATCAGCTTTAAAGCTAATGCCTTCGTTATGATCGAAGGAAAACAGGATATAGATTCTTTTTTTATTATACAAGAAGGAAAAATCTTGCTCACTAGAGAAATCACTTTTAATGATGATAGCGAAACACTTTTATCTCCAGGAGAGTTCTTTGGGCTGATCTCTTGTATGAGTGGACATCCAAGAGAAGAAAGCGCTCAATCAAAAACTGATGTTGTTTTGGTCTCTGTAAATAGAGATCAGTTTGGTGCCCTCATTCAGAATAATACTAATATCGCAATGAAAATAATACGGTCATTTAGTAAACGACTCCGTATACTAGATAAAAAAATGGTTGAGGTAACTGGTAAAGAACATGCTGAAGATGATCCGAGCCAACTATATGCAATCGGTAATTATTATAACTCTATAAAACATTATAACCAAGCTCTTTATGCTTATATCCGTTTTGTTCAGTACAAACCCGATGATACTAATATAGATGATGCAAAAAATAAAATATCTACCCTTTCATCGCTTGCTAAGGATGCTATGAATCCTGATAATCAAAAAGGCTTTACTAAAACCTTTAAAGATAATACCGTTGTCTTTTGTGAACACGAAATAGGTAATGAACTTTATATTATCCAACAAGGACAGGTTAAAATTACTAAAGTCCTTGATAATAGTGAAAAACTTATTGCTGTACTTAAAGCAGGAGATATTTTTGGTGAAATGGCTATCTTGGAAAATAAACCTCGTAGTGCAACAGCAATTGCTTATGGCGATGTTGTTGTTATGGCCGTTAATAATGAAAACTTTCAGCAAATGGTAGTTTCTCAGCCTCAGTTAGCAACTAGGCTAATTACCATACTTAGTGAGAGATTGTGGGCAGGCTCCCGACAACTAGAAAATAACTTGCTTAAAAATCCGCTTGCAAAGCTGTTTGATACTTTGCTGTTACAAATCGAAAAAGAAAAAATTAAAATAGAAAAAGCCCCCTATACCTTCGAATTTGGGGCAAAAGAATTAATTAACATGGTTGGACTTAGTCAAAATGATGGTAAAAAGGCTATGGCAGAACTATTAAAAAATAAAAAATTTAAGCTGATAGATAACAATAAAAAAATTCACTGCACTGACCTAGGAGAACTAAAAAAAGAAGCTAAAATAGCCAAAAGTATAGAAAAACGTGAATCCGCAAGATTGAAAAATAAGTAAATAATGCTTTTTAAAAAATTATAATTTACTAACTATGCTTCAAGCCATATCTTAATCCTTTTTAATGACTTTATTAAAAAAATAAAGTTTCTTAATTAATATATTTAATACACTAACTAATACTTTTTTATTATATTTATCATGATTTGAAAAAGTTTGTACAGCTTAATAAAAAAATAAAATTAGAAAAAGTTTTGTTATACGCTTTTATTACTAAGAGCTAACCTAATATATAATAAATTATAATTAAAAATTACAATTCTTAAAAGGAGTAGATTTATGTTGACTTGGTTATCATGGCTGGGTGCCATAGGAGGAATTATCTTTGCCATTGTTGCGTCTAGAGTGGTTATGAGTAAAGATGAGGGAACTGATAAAATGAAAGAGATTTCTCGTTATATAAGAGAAGGAGCTAGTGCTTATTTAAAAAGACAATATTTTATTGTAGCGATATTTTTTATTGTGGTATTTGTTTTACTTTTTTTAAAGGCGTGGGGCCTGGATACTAATAGACTTGGATCCTATGCTTATCTTGTTCCATTCTCATTTTTATCTGGTGGTATATTTTCTATGCTTGCTGGTTTTTTTGGGATGAAAATGGCAACAAATGCTAATAGTCGTACTGCATGGGGAGCAAAAAAGTCATTAAATAGTGGACTTAGAGTAGCATTTAGTTCTGGTGCTGTTATGGGGATGTTGGTTGTAGGACTTGGTTTATTGCATTTATCGGCTTGGTATTTGATTTTAACTCAAATAGCTGATAACACTGCAAAAGAAATGACTATTATTACCGAAGTTCTTATTACATCTGGCCTTGGAGCCTCATCTATGGCACTATTCGCTCGAGTTGGTGGTGGAATATATACTAAAGCCGCTGATGTAGGTGCTGATCTTGTGGGTAAGGTTGAGGCTGGTATACCAGAGGATGATCCAAGGAATCCAGCTACTATAGCAGATAACGTTGGGGATAACGTAGGTGATGTTGCTGGAATGGGTGCTGATCTTTATGAGTCATATATTGGCTCTATAGTGGCAACTATGGCTATTGCCGCAGTTGCATTTTCTATAAGCTTTACTGATTCAGTACAGTTTATATCTCTTGTATCAGCTCCACTAGTTTTAGCGGCTATTGGTGTTATAGCGTCTATAGTAGGCACTTTTTTGGTTAAGACAAAAGAAGGTGCTACCATGCATAGCCTTTTATGGGCTCTTAGAAGAGGTATATATTTTGCATCCTTTTTAATGGTGGCTGGTACTTTTGCTTTTGTATATTATTTAAAATCTATGTCAATAGAGATAGGCTGGGGCGGAATGGGTATTTTTTGGGCAGTAATACTTGGTTTAGTTGCGGGTAATATTATCGGCTATTTTACTGAATACTACACCTCATTTGAGTATAAGCCTACGCAAAGGTTAGCTGAGCAGTCTAACACTGGTCCTGCTACTATTATTATTGGTGGTTTAGCTATTGGAATGCAGTCTACGGTTATACCTGTTATAACTATTGTCATTGGTATTATTGGTGCTTTTTCAGCTACTGGTGGTTTTGATGATATGAATTATGGATTATATGGAATTGGTATGGCGGCTATTGGTATGCTATCCACTCTTGGGATTACCTTAGCTACTGATGCTTATGGCCCTGTGGCAGATAATGCTGGCGGTGTAGCCGAGATGAGTGAACTACCTCCAGAAGTTAGAGAGAAGACTGATGCACTGGATGCCCTTGGTAATACTACTGCGGCTACTGGTAAAGGTTTTGCTATTGGTTCTGCGGCATTGACTGCTCTTACGTTATTGGCGGCATATTCTCAGAGCATACTGCCTTTGGTTAAGGATTATGGAATAACAAAGCTTGTATATGACATTACTGATCCATTTGTACTAATTGGATTATTTATTGGAGCTATGTTACCATTTTTCTTTAGTGCAATGACTATGAGTGCGGTGGGTAGGGCTGCTGGTAGTATGGTAGAGGAGGTTAGAAGGCAGTTTAGAGAGATTCCTGGTATTATGGAAGGTAAGACTAAGCCTGATTATGCCTCTTGTGTTGATATTAGTACAAAGGGTGCCTTAAAAGAGATGATAGTACCTACGTTATTAGCTATTATAGCTCCTTTGCTTGTGGGTATATTATTCGGAGTTAAGTCTGTGGTAGCTCTTTTAGCAGGTTCTTTGGTATCTGGTTTTGCACTGGCTATTATGATGGCTAATGCTGGTGGAGCTTGGGATAATGCCAAAAAGTATATTGAGGCTGGTAATCTTGGTGGAAAGGGTTCTGATAATCATAAAGCCGCTGTTGTAGGGGATACTGTTGGTGATCCTTTTAAGGATACGTCTGGTCCGTCTATTAATATTTTGTTAAAGCTTATGGGTATGGTATCTATTATCTCGGCCTCTGCTGTTGTGTGGATACATTATAATATTTTTGGCTAATAAAAATAGTTTGATTTTATCTGGACAATTTTATATATTTTAAATATATAATAAGACTTAAGGATAAAAACTTATGGGTCAAGATAAGGATGAGTCTAAGGTAACAGTTAAAGATGATAAGATCAAGCAATTAGTAACCTTTATGTTAGCCGGTGAGAAGTATGGCATTGATATTATGCAAACTCAGGAGATTATTAAAATGGAACGGATTACTCCTATTCCTAATTCTCTTGAGTTTGTTGAAGGCGTTATTAATCTTAGGGGCAATGTCATACCTATAATTGACTTAAAAAAGAGGTTTAATCTTATAGGTGGTGAAGAGGCTAGTAGAGGTATAGTTGTTGTACGGCTGGTAGATCTTGTTATGGGAGTTATAATTGATGGTATATCCAAAGTAATTAGTATACCAATGTCTCAGATTCTCCCTCCTCCTCCTGTTGTTGCTGGAATTGGCCGTGAGTATATATCTGGTGTTGGTAGAGATTCCGATGATAATCTACTAATTATTTTGGATATTAATAAGTTATTATCCTTTGAAGAAATTGAGTCTATTCGTGATGCTAGTAGTATTACCTAATAACTGAATATAGTTATTTTTAATGGAATTTATAGGTACATTAAATGTTGGATTACATATTAGTATATGAATGCTAATAGTCTTCTTCTGCTTTTTATAGCTGCTATTATATTATCTGGCATATTATTTTTTATTCTTGCGTTATATAAACGCTACGCCTATTTTTGGTGGACACTTGCTGGAGTTGCTATTTGTACTCCTATTGCTGCGTTGATCCCTAAGCTTGAAAAGATATTTTTTAACTTAAATACTAACGAAAATAAAATAACTCTTTTTTTGGTTATATACCTCCTTATGTATTTGTCTTTGTGGATATTCTCTAAACGTAATGTTATGACTGCTAAACAGAGAGAAAAACAGGAGAAGATTAATGAGGCCATATTTGACGGTTATTTTGCCTTAAAAGAAAAGCAAATAGACAGGGCATATCGTATTTTTAAAGAGGCCTCTATAATTGATCCTGATAACCCAGTAATAAAAACAGTGTTATCGTCTTTTACAGCTGGTCAACATGGACTTATAAAAAAGAATAGTATATTTGAGTGGCGTTTAAAGATTTTACTATATCTAAAGGGTATCTGGCGTAAAAATAGAGATATTATATCTTAGAGGCTTATTTTACTTATCATTTTTAAAAAGGCACTATTTGTTCTGTTGCAATTAAATATGAGAAGAGCATTACAATCTATTAATTTTAATAACTTCGCATTTATGGGGATTTTTCTTAACTTTTTTGCGGTCTATCTTAAGAATGCTGGCTTTAATAATCAGCAAATATCCATTATAACCATGACTGGACCTATTAGTCATATAATTGTTAGTTTTAGTTTTGCATATCTTTCTGATAAGTTTAGTTTTAAGGAGAAGTTCCTTAAGATTATAACTTTTTTAAGTTTCTTTCTATCTTTGTTTTACTTAGTCGTAGACTCATATATATATCTTATCATCTTGACTTTTATCTTTTTTTCTTTTCGTAATCCTATAATACCACTAACAGATAGTGCTACTCTGGATTATGTATCGAATCACAATACGGATTACGGTTCTATACGGATGTGGGGTTCTATTGGTTTTATTTTTGGGGCATTATCTTTGGGTTTAGTATTGGATTATTTATCGATTAGGTTTGTGTTGTATGGAATGAGTTTTTATTTATTCTTTTGTTTTTTGAGTACGTTAAAGGTTAGGGTTAGGGTTAGTGGGGATAGTAAGCCTCATGTATCCCAATTTATTATTATATTAAAAGATAAAGAGTTAATAATCTTTTTATTATTATGTTTTTTTCATATTGCAGGTTTAGCAGGTTATCATATATTTTTTGGTGTATTTTTAATAGAGCTGGGATATAGCAAGCTTTTTGTAGGTATTGCCAGCATGTTAGCAGTTCTTAGCGAGGTAGTTTTACTTAAGTACTCCAAAAACATATTATCTATGGTGAATTGGTTTATGTTATTGAATGTAGTTTTCTTGATGACGGCATTAAGATGGTTTATTTTAGGGAGTTTTAATAATCCTGTGATAATATTGTTATCACAGCTTATTCACTCACTATCATTTGGACTGTTTTTAGCAACGTCCATAAGCTATATTGATCATAAATTTAAAGCTATATTCAGAACTTGTGGTATATCCACATTTTCTATAATTGCTTTTGGTTTGGGTAGTATATTTGGAATAGTTGTTGCTGGTCAACTAACTGAGTATTACGGATATAGCGTTTTATTCTATTATTGTGGATTTCTTTCTTTACTTACACTTTTTATTTCGTTATATTTTATAGGCCTTAAAAGAGAGCATTTTACCGTACGATGATTTACATAATTCTTACTATAATAATAGTTTTAATTTTATCTGCCATTTGTTCTATGGTAGAGGCATCTTTATTTACAGTATCCATAAACCGTGTTAGAGGCTGGGTAAGAAGGGATGTTAATTCTGCATCAATTCTTCTTAGTATTAAAGAGTCCATTCAAAAGCCAATTGCCAGTATTGTAATACTTAATAACATATCCAATATTGTAGGATCTATTATAGTGGGGGTATTGACCACTGAGTACTTGGATAGTCCATGGATAGGGTTAATATCTGGAGTGTTTACGTTTTTGGTTATAATATTTTCTGAGATTATACCCAAAACTATTGGAGAACGTTATGCTGATAAAATATCACTATATGGTGCTAAGCCTATTTATTGGCTAACAAAGATGTTTTATCCTATATTGTTTTTATTGGGTATTATGACAAAGCCTTTTACTGGAAAAAAGGTTTATCCGTCTGTATCTGAGGATGAGATTAAGGTATTGGCAACCTTAGGAAGCAGACAAGGAGTATTAGAAAAAGAAGAAGAGACCATTATAAGTAATGCATTAATTTTAAACGACATAAAAGTTAAGGATATAATGACCCCTAGGATTATTATGGAGTCATTAGATGGTAGTTTATTACTTAAAAATGCTAAAAATGATATATTGAAGAGTCCTTTTTCACGTTTTCCTTTGTATAAAGAGAATATTGATCAGGTTATTGGATTATTGTATAAGGTTGATGCTCTAATAAGGCTTTGTGAGGGCGATGAGGATATTTTACTATCTGAGCTTAGTAGAGAAATTTTATTTGTTCCTGAGAATAAACCAATAGATAAACTTATGGAAGAATTAAGAATATCTCAGTCTCATACTGCTGTTGTGGTGGATGAGTACGGTGGGACAGCTGGATTAGTATCCTTAGAGGATATATTAGAAGAGATCGTTGGAGATATAGTTAATGAGGGTGATACAGGTGAATATCATATTTTAGAGATTAATGATAAAGAGGCTATTGCTCATGGCTTTACTTTAGTTGAAGAGGTAAACAAACACTTCAACACCGATATAGAAAATCATCGTACAGTTGGTAAAATGATACTGGATGAGCTAAACCGTTTTCCTAACCTAAAAGAGGTCATACAAAAAGGCAATCTTAAGTTTATAGTTGAAGAGTTAACTCCAAAGACCATTGAAAGGGTTAGAATAGAGTTAATTAGTCCAGAAGAACCCAATGTAAATGATAAAGTCGACTAAATTACTGCTAATATTATTAGCTTAAGCCTAAATTGGGCGGTACTAGATTTGAACTAGTGACCCCCTGCGTGTCGAGCAGGTACTCTAACCAGCTGAGCTAACCGCCCTAATCCTTATATATACTAAATATTTTTTATAGAAAAGTCAAACTATCTTATAATCTTAAAAAGTTTTTTAAGCATATTATGAATTCTTTATATAGTCATATTCAAAAGAAAATACTAACACTTAAAAAGGCTAATCTAGAAAGAAAATTGAGGCTTATTAAGGTCGAGGATAAAAAAAATATTATAATAAACGGTCATAAGGCAATATGTTTTTCGTCTAATGATTATCTTGGTCTATCAGCTCATCCAGAGGTAATATTACAGACTACTAATGCCATAAAGCAATTTGGATCAGGCTCTGGTGCATCAAGGCTGATAAGTGGTAATAGGGAGTACCACATTCTTTTAGAGGATAAGTTATCCCAGCTTAAGAATAAAGAAAGGTCTTTATTATTTGGATCAGGCTATCTTGCTAACATAGCTCTTTTGCCTACTCTGAGCGAGGATAAAGACCTTATTTTGAGTGACTCGTTAAATCACGCAAGTATTATAGATGGCTGTCGTTTGAGTAGGGCAAAGGTTATTGACTATCCCCATAATGATATGGATTGGCTTAAGGCTTTTCTAAAGGAGAATAGGCATAATTATAAAAGGGTATTTATTGTATCAGAGAGTATATTCAGCATGGATGGTGATATAGTCGACCTATCAGAGCTGTATAATATAGCCAATAATTATGATGCCGTTAGTATAATTGACGAGGCACATTCCACAGGGGTATTGGGTAAGTATGCTAAGGGTATTGAGGAGCATTATAATTTGGATAACCCAAATGGAATAATAATGGGTACCTTAAGTAAGGCTCTTGCTAGTTATGGTGCATTTGTTTGCGGTAGGAGCCTATTAATCGATTATTTAATAAATCGTGCAAGGAGCTTTATTTTTAGTACTGCACTGCCTTCTAGTTGTGTAATATCGGCTTATAGTGCATTAAGACTGATAGAAAAGGACTCATCAATTTATAAAAGCCTAAGGGATAACATATTCCATTTAGACAAGGCTCTTAAACAAAAAGGGGTTAAATCCAGCTCTAATACAGCTATTTTTCCTATAATCATAGGCGACTCAAAAACAGCGTTAGACATAAGCAGTAGTTTATTATCAAAAGGTATATATATACAGGCTATACGCTATCCAACAGTACCTATGGGGACTGCAAGACTTAGGATAGTCATATCCGCAGTACACACAAAAGAACAGATAGACCTAATGGTCAATTGCCTGTTTGATACACTAAAAAGCTATAATTTACTTAACTAACCTCATATATCATACTATCCTCTTTGATTAAGTTCAAGCCGTATAAAGAGGTAGCCGTAAAAATATTTTGTCTATCACGTATTATACTAAGGAACTTCTCTTTTTTATGATTATCCAGATCGAGTAATACGTCATCCAGCAGTAGGATCATCTTAGAGTCGGTTATCATTTCTATATAGTCTATCATAGCGAGTTTTAATGTCATTGCCCCGGCTCTATTTTGTCCTTGTGAGGCAAAGTGTTTAAAATAGAACTCACCGCTTTTTATTATAAAGTCGTCTTTATGAGGTCCATAAAGAGTTTGCTTATAGTGGAGTTCTTTATTTTTATTATCGTTTATCTTTTTACTAAACTGAGCGTTAATAGAGGTATTATCCTTTATCTTGCCTATAGAAGGGCTATAACATAAGTGGAAGTCCTTAATATCAAAGCTGAGGCTATTATATAAGTTTTTAGTAAGTTCGTTAATATGCTCAAAAAAGTTGTTTCTAATTTGTATAATATTTGATCCCAAGTCAATTAGCTGTTCGTCCCATACCTTTATGAGCGTAGTATTAGGCTCGCCGGACTTTAATAATTTATTCCTTTGCTTAACCACCCTTTGATAACGCTGGAGTAGCACAAGATAATGCTCATAGGACAAAGAAAGAGCAATATCTAAATACCTTCTTCTGTTGGACGGTGATCCTATAATAAGGTGAATGTCTAATTGGTTAAGAATAGCAACTTTAAGCTTGCCTATTAATGTTGATATTCGTTTAATGGGCTGATCATTATGACAGACTTCCTTCTTACCCTCATGAAAGCCAATACTAATGGACGTCTTATCATATATACCCTTGATAAAGTATGAGTTTTGACTCTGCTGAACAAGGTCTTTATCTAAAGCTGGACGGAATGACTTCATCATACCCAAAAGATATATAGCTTCTAGTATATTAGTTTTACCTTTACCGTTCTCACCCATTAATATATTATTAGTTTTGTTAAATGTTATGTCAAGGTGTTCATGATTCCTAAAGTTCTTGAGGATTAGCCTATCTATGGTCATATTTATTTAACATAGGATATTAGCTCACCTATACCGTCCATAAAGCATTTAACAATATCACCTTTATGTACTTGTCCAACGCCTTTTGGAGTTCCTGTATATATAATATCCCCTTTTTTAAGGGGTACTTTATAGGATAAGTAGCTTATTAGGTGGGCTATACTAAATATCATATCACTGACTTTAGCCTGTTGACGTATATCATCGTTTATGGATAGACAAATATCTTTATCGTTTATATTACAATCCTCTTTTAATACTACATCCGATATGGGAGCAGAACCATAAAAGCTTTTACTTAGAGTCCATGGATAGCCTTTAGACTTAGCCTTAGACTGTATATCTCTAAGGGTATAGTCTATTCCAAGGGCATATCCTAATATAACGCTATGAGCAATATCTTTTGGTATACGTCCGCAATGGTTTTTTATTACCACTACCAACTCGCCCTCATAGTGGGTTAATTCATTGCCTAATATAAAGTCAGCTTTATTCTTTGTAAGACAGCTATTAGCTTTCATAAAGATAACAGGTTCATCAGGGCTTTTATTACCCAGTTCTTTAGCATGGTCATGGTAGTTCATTCCTATGCAGTAAACGTTTTCTATTTTTATTTTATCTTCTGAGTTTTTAATAGATAGCTCCATAGCTTATTTATCCTTTTTGTTATTCTTTTTATTTTTGTATGACAGATAGCGTATGGTACCTCCATAAACGATTATGGCTATAGCAAAGGATAATGGAGCACTCCATGAGGCAAACCATACAAAGCTATCACCAATATAACTACCATCTTTTGCAATATATTTTTGGGGCATAAAGTAGAGTATAACTTGATTTAGTATAAATATCAGTGATATAGTAATAACGAATACTATAGCTAATACTTTTCTTTTGTTTGATAACATAAAAGAAATAATAATTATCTAAGAACAGAAGTCAAACTTAAAATAAAAATATTTTATTGACTTAGTTTTTTTGTTTTATAATTTTATTAACTTAGTGTTTCAATCTAATATATTATGGACTATTCTTACTACTATGAATATAGAGAATAATAAGAAAAATATTATTGTTGTTTTTTTTAAGATAGGACTATGTTAATTTAGTTTATAATATTCCAATTTATTTAATCAAGGAGATACTATGAATTTTGATGATTCTAATATTGATGAACCTCAAGTGAGTTTTGATTATAATACTATAGTTTCTATTGATCAGATGATTCCCGAACAAATATTTATTTTACCTATATTTGGCGGACCAGTATTCCCTGGTATAATAACTCCCATTATTATTTCATCTCCAAAGCTTGTTGAGACTATTAATAGTATTGGTGGAGCTTTAGATTTTGTTGGTCTATCTCTTATTATAGACGAGTCAATTGAGGATACAACAACTAAAAACCTTTATAAGGTAGGTACTGTGGCAAAGGTGATAAAGAAGATCAACTTGCCCAATGGTGGAATAAATCTTTTGGTTAATAGTTTAAGGCGTTTTAGGATAAAGGATGTTGTAAGCGATGAGGCCAGTAGGGTTATTGCTAAAGTTAGGTATAACGAACCGCCTAAAAAGAATGAAGACAATATGGAGGTTAAGGCTTTAACAAGGGCTATTTTGAGTCAGTTAAGAACATTGGCTGAGACTAACCCATTTTTGATGGAACAGGTAAAGCTTACTTTGGCTAATATTGATGAGCCTTCTAAGATAGGGGATTTTGCTGTATCCATATTAAAGCTTAAGCCTGAGGAATATCAAGAGGTTCTTGAGCTGTTTGACGTAGAAAAGCGTTTGGGACGTGTACTACGTTATTTGGATAAAGAAGTAAAGCTTATAGAGCTCCAGAAAAATATACAGAAGAAGATTGACGAGACCATAGATGAAAAACAAAGAGAGTTTTTTTTAAGGGAGCAGTTAAAAGCCATAAAAAAAGAACTTGGTATAGATGAAGATTCCCATAGCAAGACTTATAGAGAATTTAAAGAAAAGATTGATAAATTAACATTCCCAGATGACGTAAAGGAGCAGGTTGATAAAGAACTGGATAAGTTTGAGAGTATGGAGTCTCATTCGTCGGAATATGTGGTAACCAGAAATTATATAGATGTTATATGTTCTTTGCCATGGGGTGTATTCTCAAAGGATTCCCATGATCTGACAGAGGCTGAAAAGATATTAAATAATGATCACCATGCTCTTATGGATGTTAAAGAACGTATTTTGGAGTTTTTAGCGGTGAAGAAGTTAAAGCCTGAGTCGACTGGTGGCTCTATTATTTGTTTAATTGGTCCACCTGGTACTGGAAAAACGTCTCTTGGTAAGTCTATTGCCAAATCGTTAAACCGTAAGTTTTATCGTTTTTCTCTTGGTGGTATGAGGGATGAGGCTGAGATAAAGGGTCATCGTAGAACTTATGTTGGTGCAATGCCTGGTAAGATATTATTAGGTTTAAAGCTGGTGAAGACGGCTAATCCTGTTTTTATGCTCGATGAGGTTGATAAAATAGGGATTAGTTTTCAAGGTGATCCAGCCAGTGCTTTATTGGAGGTACTTGATCCTGAGCAAAATAATAGGTTTGTGGATCATTATTTAGACTTGCCATTTGATTTATCTAAAATACTATTTGTGACTACGGCTAATACGCTGGATACTATCCCAAGACCGCTATTAGACAGGATGGAGGTTATAAGGCTTTCTGGTTATATTGAGGAAGAGAAATATGAGATTGGTAAACGATTTTTATTACCAAAGCAGTTAATAAAACATGGTCTAACTAAGAGTCAGATTAAGATTAACAAGAGGTCATTTAGCTATATAATAAATAATTATGCCAGAGAGGCAGGGGTTAGGGGCCTTGAACGTATGATAGAGAAGATATGCCGTAAGACAGCATACTTAATAGCAAAAGAGAAAGAGCATGACCCCAATATAACCAATGAAAAGGCCAGAGAGTTTCTTGGCCCTGAGGTCTTTACCGATGACTTTTTAGAAAAAAGAAAAAAGCCTGGTGTAGTTATAGGCTTAGCCTGGACAGCCTTAGGAGGGAGTACTTTATATATAGAGTCTATTTCGGTAAAAGAGAAGCCTGGCTTTAAATTAACCGGACAGCTTGGCGATGTTATGACCGAAAGTGCTAATATTGCCTATAGCTACGTTAAAAAGATAGCACAACAGCTATCCTTAGAAGAGGGCTACTTTATGAATCACTTTGTCCATTTGCATGTTCCTGCCGGTGCAACACCAAAAGATGGACCCTCTGCTGGTATTACCATGGCAACTAGTATACTATCTTTGGTTACCAATAGACCTGTCAAAAAGCATTTGGGCATGACAGGTGAGCTAACATTGACTGGTAACGTGTTACCCATAGGCGGTCTAAAAGAAAAAATGATAGCCGCTAAAAGAAGTAAACTAAAAACTATTATATTTCCAAAAGAGAATACCAAAGACCTAGACGAAATACCAGACCATATACAAAAAGGCATAACCCTTCATCCTGTTGAGACAATGGATGAGGTTATACAAATTTCCTTTGATAAGAGTATATACTAAAATAAGGGGTATATTGCCCCTTTTGAGGAATTAAAAAAGCAAAATAAATTAGTATATGGGTAAGGATGTATCAATCTTCTCTGCCCATTTTATTATACCCCCTGAAATATTCTTTACTTTTTCAAACCCTAAAGATGTAAGAAATTCAACAGCTCTAGCACTTCTCTCACCGATTCTACAAATAATAAGAATCTCTTTAGACATATCAAGTTCGTTAACTCTATCAGGTAGCATAGCCATTGGTATTTGCAAGCTATTTTCTAAGGATACAATTTTAAACTCCTCTGGTTCACGTATATCGAGGAGAGTTATATTTGTTCTATCACCAGATAGTATTTTATTAGCTTCTTCAACGGATACTTCATACTTTTTGTTAAAAGCCTCTTGTTCGGCATCACTACGGATACCACAGAACTCGTTATAATCAATTAGCTTTGTAATAGTGGGCTTATCCCCGCATACAGGGCAATTATGATCTCTTTCAATTTGTACCTCATTAAAGCTCATATCCATTGCATCGTACAGCAAAAGCCTGCCAACTAATGATGTACCACTACCAGTTATTAGCTTAACCACTTCAGTAGCCTGAATGGTGGCTATAATACCTGGTAATACCCCAACAACACCTCCTTCCTGACAGCTGGGTATAAGGCCTGGATCAGGGGGTTCGGGATAAAGACAGCGATAACAAGGTCCGTCTTTAGGCTTAAAAACGGTTGCCTGACCGTCAAAGCGGTATATAGAGCCGTAAATATTGGTTTTACCAAGCATAACACATGCATCATTAACCAAATATCTTGTTGGAAAGTTATCAGTACCATCTATAACATAGTCATAATTTTTTATGATGTCTAGAGCGTTGTCTGACGATATATAAACGGGATGTTTTATAACATCTACATCAGGATTAAGAGCCTTAATTTTATCAGCGGCGGAATCTAACTTAGGACGGCCTACATCTTTTGTAAAGTGTATTATTTGTCTTTGTAAGTTGCTAAATTCAACTTTATCAAAGTCCACAAGACCAATAGTGCCAATACCAGCCGCCGTAAGATAAAAAGCTAATGGTGAACCAAGTCCGCCTGCACCTATAATTAATACCTTTGAATCTAATAAACCCTCTTGACCTTCTAATCCAATCTCAGGAAGCACAATATGACGACTATATCGTTTAAGTTGATCCTGGGATAAACCAGCTAATTCTACGCTAACATTACTCATACACTCATCTCCTACTTTTAATATTCTCAAAACCCTAATGACTAATAGGGATATCATAAGCAGTCAATTTTTGTTTTAAAATATCCTCTTATGATTAAACTTTCTAAAGTCCTCCAGCAACGGCAGGTATTATAGTTAATTTATCAGATTCTTTTAACTCAGTATCAAGGTTATTTAATTTTTTAATATCCACACCGTTTACATAAAGATTAACGAACTTTCGAACACTACCATTATCCTCACAGACTTTGCTATGTAAAGTTGAATAACGTTCACTCATAGAGCTTAAAATATCTTTTACTTTACTTCCTTCAAGCTCAATTTCTTTTTTACTACCGCAGTACTGTCTTAGAGGTGCAGGTACACCAACTTTTTTACTCATAAAACAAGTTCCTCCAAAGTTATATATATTTTATCTTTTGCTCATGGAAAGGTTCATGGCTATCATATAGCACCCATGATTTGGGATTAACATTACCATTTTTATTTACGCTTATTATCATAAATATCATTCCATAAATAATACCGATTTCTATAATTCTTTGTTTATCTCTTTTAGAAGGTTCAGCAACATGATCGGGATGAGAATGATAAAAGCCAATAATATCCATAGATTCTTTATCAGCGATGTCATAGGCTTTTTGATAGTCATCGGGATGAATCTCAAACCAGTCAGGTTTTTTATTAGCATTTTTAGTCATAATAACTTTTTTAACACTCATGGAGTCATAATCACCAATTAGGATTCCACAGCATTCATAAGGATATTCATTTTTACAGTGATTATATATATTATCCATCATAGTTTTTTTTATAGTTATTGATAGGTTCATAATTTACCTTTAACTAAACAAGCGATGACTAAAATACTTTTCTCCATTATCGGGGAATATAGTTACAATTATACCTTTGCTAATATTTTTTGCATATTCCATAACCCCTAGCATAGCGGCACCGGAGGATAAGCCAACGAATAAGCCTTCTTCTTTTGCCAAGCGTCTTACCATATCATAAGATTTTTGAGTATCGACAAAAATACTCCTCGACTCAAAGTCTAAATTATATATTCCTGGTACAATGGAGCTAGCAATGTGTTTAAGCCCTTCTAGACCATGAAAAGCCTCAGCAGGCTGTATTCCATGAGTAATAATATTAGGATTATATTCCAAAAGTTTTTTACTGGTACCTACAAGAGTACCGCTTGTACCTATGCAAGCCAAAAAATGAGTTATTTGTCCATTGGTATCTCTTATAATTTCCTGAGCTGTTCCGTAGTAGTGAGCTTTCCAGTTTTCTGGATTATTATATTGATCAGGTATAAAGTATTTATCTGGATTTTTTTTATAGATTTCTTTAGCTAAGAGTATTGCTCCATCGGATCCGTCTAGTGGATCGGAGTATATTGATTTTGCTCCATAGGCATTTAGCATAATCTTACGTTCTTCGCTAACGTTTTCTGGCATTACCAATTCTACGTTATAGCCTTTAACTGCTCCAATCATAGCGAGTGCTATACCTGTATTACCAGAAGTAGAATCTAGTATAGTTTTAGTTTTATTTAATGAGCCAGTTTCTTCACCTCTTTCTATCATTCTTAGAGCTGGTCTATCTTTAACTGATCCACCTGGATTAAATGCTTCTAGTTTAGCAAGCACTCTAATATTTTTATTTAAGTCCTTTGTAATCCGTTTTATTTCTATTAAAGGTGTATTTCCAATGTTACTTAGAATATCTATTTTACTACCCTTTTCTTTAAATAACGTTATGGTATTCATTAAGCTAAGTGGCATGCTAAAGATATAATTAATAGACCTATTAGAGTATAATAGTCTATATTGGCTTTTTTTTAAGATAAAAAAAATAGTTTTTACTGTCAAGCGATTTATATTTTTTTTTAAAGGGTCTAATATGTTATAACTCTCTATAATAGATAGTAGTTAGCATTAGGATTAAGCTAATTCATCTTATAATTTATTATAAAGATTATTAACATTATAAAATAACTAATCATAATTTTAATACTGCCGATACAAATCATGTTTTATAAACTTCCGGATAGCAAAACTATGAAAGAACGACTAAGAAAAAAACTATGGTACCTAAGAGAAAGCTATGGTATAATCGGAGTAAAAGGTGGTACTGAAGTAGAGGATATGTCTTTTGAAGAATTGTTTCTGCTAAGAGATATATCTATGAATATAGTCCCTATGACAGTGAAAATCGGAGGCCCAGAAGCCAGAAACGATATTAGAGAATGCCTTAATATAAAAGTAGATGGTATACTTGCTCCCATGATTGAATCAGATTACGGATTCATTAATTTTATCACTACGGTAAAAGAACTGGCCAAAGATAAACTAAAAAAACTTAGTATCCTAATAAATCTCGAAACTATTACAGGGTACTATAATATAAATAGTATAATAATGCATCCTCTGTTTGACCTTGTTAATCAGGTTACTGTTGGTAGAAGTGATCTTGCAGGCTCTATGGACTACCCCGTTAACCACAATAAAGTAATAGACGTTATTATAGATATTATCGAACGAGTTAAAAATAAAAATAAACTTACCTCTGTTGGCGGTAAGATGGATCCTATTAGTGCACAAAAAATTAGAAGCTTTGCTAATCCCCATAGACTAAATACTAGACATATGATTATAGAATTAGCAAAATGTAAAAATCTAACATTTGCCATTTGTGAGGCCTTATCATTCGAGATAGAACTATATAAGCTATTTATGGAAATGAAGTTAACTAAAAAAAGTTATATAAAGCGTATAGAGGATACTAAATTACGAATGACAAATCGTGACCATAATATGGCCTTTAAAATTGGATAGTTATAACACTATAACACAGTTATATTATGTACTATAAAGTTGTTAAGCTTATTGTTTTAGCCTGCTCTATCTTGATTGTAGTTCTAAATGCCTATAAACCCTCTTTTGCACGATCACTTAGCCTTAGAAACAGCCTTATAATGGCTCAGAATCAAGACCTCGAACTAAAAAAACTAAAGTTTGATAGAAAAGTATTTCACATAACTAAAAAAGAAGCTGTTAAGGATTTTTATCCAAGAATAACATCTAAGTTCAGTAAAAGTAATTCTTTTTCTTTTAGCAATCAAAGGGGAGCTACTATATTTACTTTTCAGAACAGCCTTGAACTCCCCATATATGACAGGGCGATTATCTATAACAACTATAAAGCAAAAAGTCAGCTAATACTAAATAGAATCCGTATAAAAAAAAGACTGAATGACCTTTATAAAGAAATATCCACCTTATACTATACCATTTTAGGACTGGAAAATATAGCCAAAATAAGAAAAAAAGAATACGATAAGGCATTAAAAATCTATAAACTGACTAAAGCAAGGTTCAAACTTAAAAAAGCCGTGCAACTAGATGTACTTCTTTCTGAGGGATTGCTTATCCAAACTAAAAATAATATTATATCTGCTAATAATGACCTATATAGAAAAAAATTAGAACTCTTGCACAAACTAAATATTAATAATGATATTAGCCTTTTGGATAGTAATAATATAACAATATCTGAAAATATTTCTTTCGAAAAGCTCCTTAGGGAGTCTGTTAGGGGACACTGGAAAATAAAAGAAAAACATTATGAGGCTAAGATTGCAAAAGAATTATATGAAATCGAAAGAAGTGTTTTTTATCCTAAAATAAGTCTCTTTGCGGATGTTAAATCTTTAGGTCATGATAAAATGGATTTTACTAGTAATGAGTGGTCAGTTTTTTTGACTTTCTCTATGGCCCTATTGGATGACGTAAAAGTTGACTCTGAATTAGGTATTCGTAATAATCCAAATGTTAACTCTGTAAATGTTGAGGGTTCTGTTGCCTTGAAGATATTTGATAGAAAGTCCAATAACAAAGTAGTACGTGAACAGTATAAAAGCCTTTATCAAAAGACTATGGCAGAAGTTAGAAATATTAAATTTAAAATTAAGGATCAACTATTAGAGGCCTATCACAAGCTAATAGAGGCAAAAAATAAGGTTAAACTTTCTATGTTGAATGTAGAAATAGCTAAGGGACTATTTAAAAAGGCAGATGTTGAGTATAGCTTAGGTAAAAAAGGTATGGAAGACGTTATTGAGGCCAAAGAAAAAGAAATATATTATAAAATAGAATATCAACAGTCAACCTTAAAACTTAGATTAAATATCCTAAACCTAAAATGGGCAAGTGGTTCTTTGTGGAAAGAGCTACTCTAAAACAAAAGCTTTATTTCTTTATTTTGTGTTCTAACTGCTTAATAGCAATATTAAGGTTTTTATAATTGTTATGGTTTAACTCCAAAAATAAATCCCGGGAGCTTATATAACTATTTATCGCTAAAGTATATAATCCTTGTTTTTCATAAATAATACCCATCATCCAATAGCTAATAGCCACTCCCTCATTATAACCTTCTTTTTTCATATCACTAATCGATTGCTGATAAATATCCAAAGCCTTATCGTAATTACTATCTTTATTAATATACAACAAAGCAAAACTATTTTTTGTTATAGCAATTCCTATACGATCATCCAAGGTCTTTCGTAGGTTAAGTGCCTTATTATAATAGCTGATTGCCTTATCATATTCCTCATTAGAACTAAAAACTAACCCTATATTAGTATAATCCCGAGCTATTGCATACTTTAAGTCAAGGTTTAAGTTAATATTAAGGGATTTTTTATAATATTCTAATGATTCTTTATATAAAGATGATGTATAATAGATTAGTCCAAGGTTGTTATATGTTATAGCTAGTCCTTTTAGATCGTGAATGGCTTTCTGATCTTTGATTGCTTTGTTAACCATTGTTTTAGCAACTTCTTTTTCTCCAAGAAGATCATAAGCAGATGCCATTAAGTTATATATTTTGCCTTCTGTTATTCTAAGATTTAATAACCTTGTACCTCCTAATGCTGTTTTATACGATGATATAGCCTCATTATACTTTCCAGTAGCCCTTTCTATATTTCCTTTGAGAATATAGTCATTAATTATTTCAATATTATTTGCATTATTTTTATGAGCCTTTAAAGCAATAGTCAAAAGACGACTGGCTAAAACATAATTCCCGCGAGTATGGTAATAAAATGCGAAAAAACGACGAGTTATAGCAATATCTTTTTGACTATCCAATATCATAAACGTTTGTAATGCATTATCGTAGTATGCTCTTGCTTTTGTATGTTCTCCTTTTAGAAAATATAAATAAGCAATACGATTTAATATTCTGCCATACAAAAGCTTATCACCCATCTCATTATTAAGCTTAGCTACCTTCTTAAGCAGTCTGAAAGCCTTTTTATAATCCCCCCTAATGTGGTATAATAAACCGAGTTCATAACTAGCATAAGTTAAATAAATCCTAACTAACCATTTGGACGATAATAAAAAAACATCCTTAAGTAGCTTATTAGCAAAAATATATTCACTTCTTAATGCATGAGCCTTAGCCATAAGCAATATGGCACTTAAATTATTAGGTGAATATAATAATCCTCTTTTGCAATAGGCTATGGTATTAATGCTATCTTCTTTCATTGCATAATCCCATGCCCTCATATACTGACGTAAAAACTCTATATTAAGAGGATTATGCCTTCTGTAATTTAATAGGCTTTTCTTTTCCAGATAGACATAAGGCTTATTAATATTACTTAGTATATAATTTGCAATTTTTATTGTTATGTTGGTAAGATTATTAGAAAAGTCTTTCAGTTGACCTGTATCTCTAAACTCAACAAGCTTTTTACTCTGGATATTTAAAATCTTAACCCTAATATATAAACTATTATTATTTATTTTATACTCTCCAAAAATAAGATAGTTAGTACTTGCACCAAAAAGGAACTTATCCTTATTTTTGGACCTGTTAAGAGAATAATAAGCAGTATTAAAGTTAACAAGGGCTAGGTTTTTAACAAATTGGAGTCCATCTATTATAGAATAGCTAATACCTATAGAAAGCCAGTCCCAATTGGTTTTGGACTTATTAGAAAAATAGCCTACTGTTACCTGTCCTGGGTATATAGGACTGGTAAATAAAAAAAGTGTTATAACGATAACCAGCTTCATAATAACCTATTATTTATTTAATAATTATGCACCGTATTCAAAAATTATATATGTATACCCTTTAGAGTTTTTTCTAATTTTAACGCTTTGGGTACCATTAATACCAGCTTTAATATAAACTTCTCCTTTACTGTTCAGGCTAAATGAGCTCTTTTTAATAGCCTTATTAATATATAGTATACTATTAGAATAAGAGAGCTTAGCTATAAGGTATGCCTCTTCTAAAGAGATTCCTTTAATAATTAAAATCTCATAACCGTATTCATATCCTTCTTCTACAATTAGCTTTGCTCCTTTATATCTCTGCATATATTTAGAATAATGACTGTCAGTACTTTTATAGGGATCAATTATCTTTATAGGTTTATTGTCAATCTTAGTAAAACCTTTATTTACATACTGTTTAAGGCTTTTACATGTTTTATGAGGTACAGGAAAACGAGTTAAATATCCATCAAAGATATATCCAGCCTTATTTTTGTATAACACTTCAACCCAATATCCCTTAATACCGTTGGATAAATACCTATTACGAGTTTTAGATAAAACCCTTACCCTTGCACCATAGGGGATAGACCTAATAATTTTAGCCTTTATAGATGGGCTATTCCTCATATTAAGGCTAGAGGCAAGCACATTTAGCCTTTGGTTAACCTTATAATTATCAATAGGATATACCTTAGAGTGATATATTATAGCCAAAATGGAAAATAATAATACGCTTAACTTACGACTCATATATCCACCTTTTATAAAGAACTTATAAAGTGTATCCAAAATCTATATATGTATACCCATTAGGGCTTTTTTTAATTTTAAGGCTGTAGGTACTCCCAAAATCACTGTGAATACTGTCTAACTCAATAATATGAATCTCTCCTTTTTTGTTTAGTTTAAAAGAACTCTGTTTAATAGCCTTGTGAATTGGGTATTTATTCTTAGAATAGCAAAGTTTAGATATAAGATATGCCTCTTCTAAAGACATTCCTTTAATAATTAACATCTCAAAACCATATTCATGTCCACTTTCTATAATTATCTTTGCTCCCTTGTATCTGTGTATAACTCCATTTTTTGTATACTTAGGCTTAGCAATCCTAGTAAGGTGTTTATTTGCATACTGTTCAATAGTTTTACAAGACTTATGGGGTACAGGAAAGCGAGTTAAATATCCATCAAAGATATATCCAACCTTATTTTTGTATAACACTTCAACCCAATATCCCTTAATACCGTTGGATAAATATCTATTACGAGTTTTAGATAAAACCCTTACCCTTGCACCATAGGGGATAGACCTAATAACTTTAGCCTTTATAGATGGGCTAGTCCTCATATTAAGACTAGAGGCAAGTACATTTAGTCTTTGGTTAACCTTATAATTATCAATAGGATATACCTTAGGCTGATATGTTATAGCCAAAATGGAAAATAATAATACGCTTAACTTACGACTCATGTATCCACCTTTTTTATAATTAGTTATATTAATTATAATAGTTAAGATTATAATAGAGATCAAGTATTAAAATTATTATTTATATATTTTCCTCCAAAGCCTTGTATCCTTTGCTATAATAGGTTAGTGTACAGTTATTACCTTTGCCCTCAAGGGTTATAATAGTTTTAGATAATTCCCATATCCATTTATTTTTTTGTTTTGTTGGAAAGCCATGATTCTTTATTATGGACTCCTTTATAGAGTCTGGATTTTTATTAAGATAAAAATCTATTTTATATAGTTTTCCTTTCCACTGTGGAATATCTGTTTTAGAAAGATAAAAGTTAATTTGACTATCTTTAATAGTTTTATCGACAATATGATTTTTATTTATGATATTATAGTTTTTATTTTCTGATTTTAGTAATGATTTTATTTCATTTAGGCTCATTCCCCATTTATAGCTGTTATATCCTTGTGGATCTTTACCATAGCTTTCTCCTCCATATCCGTATGAAAATAGCGGTTTATTATAGCTATTTTTAATTTTTGTACTTTCGAGTCCAAAAGTGATCTTTTGCTTTACAGGTAGATATTTCTTAGTTAATCTAGGGAACTTATTTTCTAATTTTTCTATATCTTTTTTGGAATAAGATGAAAAAAAGTAAAAATCCCTATTAATTGTTGGAGAATCAGGAACTGATAGTTTAAACATCTTACCCAGCCGACGTAGGTTAACTTGTACTAATATTTTTCCAATATAGTTTATTTTACCTGGTTTAACCTCAAAAATATTTTCATACATATTTCCGTAAAGATAGCTAACATTTTTATTACCTACTGTGCTAAAGTCGGGATCGGCTTCGCCATTTACCATAGAGAAGTAGTATTGTCCTGCTTTTAAGGGTAATAGTACAGTAGTTTGTGTATTAGCTTTTAAGGTTATATTATATTGATATGATTTATCAGTAAGCTCTATAATAAAAGTAATATTATTAAGGGTAGGAGTACCTTCTCTATATGCAATGGTCGTATAAAGTATGCCCTCAGAGAAGCTAATATCATCTTTATCCGTCATGGTATAGTTATCTCCACAGGCGAATAAGGGGATAATAAAGATTAATATTAAAATAGTTTTTTTATAAGATAGGTATGCCATATTTAACCTCAATGTTAATAATAACTAAAATGTAATAAATATATTATATAAATACAAAAGATTGTAAAATCTTATTTACTATTAACCCTAAAGACTTTAAGGTATTATCTTTTTTATTATTACTACCTAGGGATAGTACTCCTATTATAAATGCAGTGTTATTTTTATTTTGGAATACGCTTATATATATTAAATTAGTAAAGTTAGTTGTTATGTATGAGGTTTTTGTATATAGTCCTGTTAGTGCATTATGTTTTTTAAGCTGATCTTTTTTAAGTTGACTATGTTTAGGCCATTTTATACTACCAAGTTTTGTATATTTAGTTTTTAGCTGTTCAAACAGCTTATCTGCTTTAACTTTTTCTTTTGATATACCAATAAAAAGCTTTATATTAGTTTTATTTTTGCTATAAAGTAGTTGCCATAGGTTAGGATTATGATTTATTTTTTTAAATGTTTTAGGTGCTTCTATAGAGCATCCTAGCAGTTCATGTTTTATGGACTTATTTTGTAATTTAATATTAGTTATTAGTTTTTTATCAAAGTTTTTTTCTTCTTTAGGGGTCATTAAGATATTTTGCTTTAGTAGTTCAGTTCTTTTTTTAAAGTCCTGTTTATATTTTTTGTAGAGTTCTTTTAATATTTCTTTTCTATTTTTTACTATAGATTTTTTAATAGTTTTTTCAGGTTTTACTATAGATTTTTTAATAGTTTTTTTAGGTTTTACTATAGATTTTTTAATAGTTTTTTTAGGTTTTACTATAGGCTTTCTAATGGCTTTTTTAGGTTTTACTATAGGCTTTCTAATAGTTTTTTCAGGTTTTACTATAGGTTTTCTAATGGCTTTTTTAGGTTTTGTAACAGCTTTCTTAGTAGGTTCTAGTTTATCTTCATAGGTTAAAGTATTTTTATCTATTATAGTCTCTTTTACTTTAGTCCGTGGATTACAGTTATATCCAGTTAGTAGGAAAATAGTTATAAATATAGTTATATACTTTAATCTGATCATATTGAATTTTATAACTTAAGATAATACTTTATTATAATAAATAAAAACTATATTATAACAGCCAATACTGTTATTTTTTTTAGTTATCTTTATTTAAGACATAATTATTATTGACAAAATGAAAGAACTTTTTTACTTGTGATAATTCATAAACAGGACTTTTAATGATAAATGATAAATTATTTAACGATATTTTAATTAAGGTATCCAAGCCTTCTAGATATATTGGTAGGGAGATCAACTCTGTTAAGAAGGACTTTAACAAGGTAGACTTTAAAATGGTGCTTTCCTATCCTGATCTATACGATATTGGTATGTCTAACTTGGGGATTAAATATCTTTATGAGATTATTAATTCTAGGGATAATATGTTATGCGAGAGAGTATTTATGCCGTGGGTGGATATGGTTAGTCAGCTAAGGGATAATAAACTAGAATTATGTTCCCTTGAGTCTGGTACTCCTTTGAAAGGCTTTGATATTATTGGTTTTTCATTGCAGTATGAATTAACCTTCACAAATGTGTTGGCTATTTTGGATCTTGCTAATATCCCGCTCTATAGCAAGGATAGGGATAGTACTTATCCCCTTGTAATAGCTGGGGGACCATGTTGTTATAATCCTGAGCCTATTGCTGACTTTATAGACTTATTCGTGATAGGTGAGGGTGAGACCGCTATTATAGATATAGGTAACAAGTTTATAGATATGGATAATAAAGGCTTATCCAAAGAGGATATGCTTAATAACTACTCTTTATTACCCGGTATATATGTTCCAGCTAAACATAATTCTAATACTAAGATTAGAACACTGGCTCAAGGCGATATTAATAAGATTAGTCATCCTATTCGTCCACCAGTACCCTATACGCAGGTGACCCAAGATTATGGCTTTATAGAGGTATCCCGTGGATGTACTGCTGGATGTAGGTTTTGTCAAGCTGGTATGATATATCGTCCTGTACGTGAGCGTTCTATTAATTCTATTGTAAATATAGCAAAAAGTCTATTCAAAAATACGGGTTATAGAGAGGCATCTTTGTTATCCCTTAGTATAGCTGATTATAGTAACTTATCCGAGCTTATTGCTGTTCTGAACAATACATTTGCTAATAGGGGTATATCATTTTCCTTACCTTCTTTGAGGATAGATGCTTTTACTTTAGATTCGGCAATACAGATTAAAAAGGTTAGAAAAACTGGGCTTACTTTTGCTATAGAGGCCGCTAGTGAGCATACAAGGGATGTTATTAACAAAAGGGTAACCGAAGATAAGCTTTTGGATATTGTTAAAAAGGTCACTAAACTTGGATGGAAAACTATTAAATTATACTTTATGATTGGTTTACCCTCTAGTAGTAGTAATGAAGAGAATAGCATTATTAAATTGGTTAATAAACTACTATCGGATAACAGGGGATTAAGGATTAATCTTAACATTGGTGTTTTTATACCTAAGTCTCATACTCCTTTTCAGTGGGCTAAACAGATTACTATTTCTGAGGCTGAGGATAAGCTAAATAATTTATCTTTAGGTTTACGCAATAAGAGGATAAAATTAAAGTTTCATTCTCCTCAGATGAGCCTTATAGAGGGTCTTATAGCAAGGGGGGATAGGTTAATATCCGGGGTTATTCACGGGGTATATAAAAGGGGTGCTATCTTTCAGGGATGGGGTGATCATTTTAACTTTAGCCTTTGGATGAGCGTATTAAAGGACTTAAATATTAACATTGATGATTATATACATAAGGATATTGACTTAAACAGCCTGTTACCCTGGGATCATATAGGTTCTAACGTTGATAATGGTTTTTAATTAGCGAGTTGGATAAGGCTAATAATGCTTGTGAGACTAAAGATTGTAGGGATAAATGTTATGATTATTGTGGTGTTTGTAATAAGGAGTTAAAGAGGGTTTTTGACGATACTGAGAATAATATAGTCAATACAAAAGATAGCCATATTGATAACGATAATCATATTACGGTGAGGATAAAGTTTACTAAGGAGGGTATACTACGATTTTTATCCCACTTGGAGTTGTATAACCTTATTCAGAGGGCAGTCTTGAGAATGGATTTACCTATTATATTTTCTAAGGGGTTTAATCCTATACCTAAAATAGAAATAGTTAATCCCTTGCCTACTGGTGTAGAGAGCTTAGCTGAATATCTTCAGTTTAAGGTTAAGTCGGATTATGACTTTACTAATTTTAAGGACAGTATTAATAGTCAGTTACCTTTGGGCGTACAAGTAAATGATTTTTATTATACTAGTGATAAACTGCCAAATCTTAATGCTGATATAAATATGCTGGAATATAAAATATATCTTGATGATATTATTATGCTTAAGCCTTTGGAAGAGAGAATAAAGCTTTTGGACAGTATAGAGTATATACCATCCATTAAGAATGGTGTTAAGAAAGACAAGTTAAACTTATTTATAAAGGCTTATATAGTTGATAGTTATATTGTATTAGCTTTTAAGACTAGTAATATCTCAGCTAGTTTGTTTGACTATTTAACTTTTCTATTCCAAAGGGATAAAAAACACCTATTAACCCTAAAGATTATAAGGCTGGCTCAATTTTCTTTGGATAATAACAATATACAAAAAGAGCCAATCCTATTATTAAGAGAGAGCCTTTATAAGGCGGGCTAACTAATTTTTATTAATTGCCTTTTCTAATCTTAAAATACACCTTTTAGCACCTAATATTGGGGCAACTAAATTCATTTCTGATCCATGGGTTTTACCTGTTAGAGCTATCCTTATAGGCATAAAGAGTTTTTTACCTTTAATTTTAGTATCTTTTTGTACGGCCTTAATAAGTGTATTAAAATTATCCTCGGTTATGGTTGGGTCTAATTTTATTTTATCAAGAAGACTCTGTATAACCTTTTGTGAGTCATTGTTTTTAATTATAAGTTCGGCATTACTGTTCTCATAAACTATGTCATCATGGAAGAAAAAGTCAATGTGATAAACTATATCCGAAACGCACTTTAGCTTGTTCCGTACTGCATATACAATTTTATTAATATACTCTTTATCGGCTTTATAGTTGATGTATGGCATTGCAATTTGAGTTAATCTATCTAAGTTTGCCTCTCTAATATATTGTCCAGATAACCAATTAAACTTTTCCTCATCAAAGTTGGAGTTAGCTTTAGTAAGGTCTTTTATGTCAAACTCGTTTAGCTTATCGAATATGTTAAACTTATCACTATCGTCTTTAGGAGACCATCCTAATAGCATGGAATAGTTTATAATTGCTTCTGGTAAATAGCCCTTTTCCCTAAGGGACTCTATACTCTTACTTTTATCCCTTTTGCTAAGTCCAGACGTCAAAGAATAATGAGCATATATAGGTGGCTTAATATTTAATGCCTCATATAGTAATGTATGTTTAGCTGTATTATCCAGGTGGTCTTTACCCCTTATTACGTGTGTGATATTCATTAATGAGTCATCCACCACTACGCCTAAATGGTATGTTGGTATACCGTTGGACTTTAGAATAATAAAGTCATCGACTTCTTTCTCTACTCTGCCGTATACAGTATCATTAAATACGGCTTTCTTTTTAGCCTTAAAGCGTATTCCATAAGAGTTATCAGTGGTATAGTCTTTCTCAGCCTTGCCAGCGGATAGTAACTTTTCTGCATATTCTTTATATATACTAAGCCTTTCAGTTTGCTTATATGGGCCATACTCACCCCCTATATGGGGTCCCTCATCAAAATTGATGCCTAACCAATTAAGGTCATTGATAATACTCATAGCAGACTCTTCAGAAGAGCGTTCTAAATCGGTATCCTCAAGGCGGAGTATTAGTTTACCATTATGTTTTTTAGCGAATATATAATTAAACAATGCGGCTCTAACGTTGCCAATATGTATGCTCCCAGTTGGAGATGGTGCAAAGCGTACTCTAACCATATTTACCTCTATTTATTTTTTTTATTCCAGCTACTTTTAGTGAGACAGTTTGATTAAATATCATTTTATCTGGGGATGAGTCTTTATCAACGCAAAAATATCCCTGACGTAAGAATTGAAATTTATCACCTGGTTTAGCATTTCTTATTGATGGTTCAACCAAACAGTCATTGATTATCTTAATGGAGTCAGGATTTATGTTGTTTATAAGGTTATTAGCTTTGTCATCCAGGAACATATAATCGTATAAATTAACCCTTATTTTTACCGATTCAACAGCGGATACCCAATGGGATGTACCTTTAACTTTTCTATTATCTTTTGACCATCCTCCTTTAGTGTCTGGATCATAACTACAATAAACTTCTAATATATTGCCAGTTTTACTATCTATTTTGTAAGACTCACATTTAATATAATATGCGTGTTGCAGTCTAACTTCTTTGCCTGGGGATAGCCTAAAGAACTTCTTAGGGGGATCAGTCATAAAGTCGTTTTGTTCAATATATATTTCTTTAGAGAACGGTATTTTACGTTTACCAGCATTTGGATTTTCTGGATTATTATCGGCATAAAGCCATTCTATTTTATCTTTTGGATAGTTGGTTATAATAACCTTAAGAGGGTTTATAACAGCCATAACCCTATTGGCGTGTTTATTTAGGTCTTCACGGATACAGTGTTCTAGTAGGTTTATGTTTACGGTGCTATGGGTTTTTGATATTCCTATACGCTTACAGAAGTCTATAATAGATTTTGGGGTATATCCTTTTCGTCTTAGTCCGCTAATTGTTGGCATTCTTGGGTCATCCCATCCACTAACGTAGTTTTCTGATACCAGTTTAATTAGCTTACGTTTACTCAAAATGGTATTACTAAGATTTAACCTAGCAAACTCAATTTGTTGAGGTTTAGAGTTTAAGTCCAGTTCGTTTATGATCCAGTTGTATAATGGTCTGTTTAGCTCAAACTCTAATGTACACAATGAATGGGTTATCCCTTCTATAGAGTCTGATAGGCAGTGAGCAAAGTCATACATTGGATATATACACCATTTATCTTTAGCCCTATAATGGTATGTATGTTTTATTCTGTATAAGACAGGGTCTCTCATGTTAAGGTTTGGTGAGTTCATATCTATTTTAGCTCTTAATACGTGTTCACCATCTTTGAACTTGCCATTTGCCATTTGCTTAAAAAGATTAAGGTTTTCTTGTATAGACCTTGTTCTATATGGGCTATCCTTGCCGGGCAAGGGTTTAGTATCTTTAGTTTTCTCTGTGGTACCCCTATACTTTTTAATATCATCTTCGTTAAGGCTGTCAACGTATGCCTTATCCTTTTCTATTAGTTTAATTGCTAAGTCATAAAGCTTATCATAGTAGTCTGATGAAAAATATAAATGTTCATCCCAATTATACCCAAGCCATTTTATGTCTTCTTTATTGCCTCAACGTATATGTTATCTTCTTTTTCTGGATTAGTATCGTCAAGTCTAAGGTGACATATTCCATTATACTCTTTGGCTATATCAAAGTTCAAAACAATAGACTTTGCATGACCTATATGCAAAAAGCCGTTTGGCTCGGGTGGAAAGCGAGTAATTATCTTTTTATGTTTAGCGTTTTTTAAATCGTTATCAATTATAGTTCTTATGAAGTCATATTTAGGCTTATCTATTTTGTCATTCATGTTATTTGCCATTATTGTTGATCCTTATTTTATAATTATTGATAAGCTGTTAGCTGAGTAATTTAACTACTTCTTTTAGGTTAGACAAGATAGTCTCTTTTTCTAAAGGTGTAATAGTTTGTTTTGGATAATGTAATGTTTTAGTTTTATTTTGGTTAGTTAACTCTTGATTATCTTTTTGCAAGTGCTTTTGGGCACCTTTAATGGTTAAACCATCTTTGTATAGGAGGGTTTTAATTCTTTGGATAATTTGTATATCTTCATCTGTATATTTTCTTCGATTATTCTTATTACTGTTTATGATGGGGTCTAGAACGTCAAACTCTTTTTCCCAGAATCTAATAACATGTTCTTTAAGCTTAACAATTTTACTAACTTCTCCAATGGAGTAATAAATATTATCTTTTTCTTTATTCACAATTAAGTCATCCTCAAAATTATCTTGTTTAGCTTAGCAAGATCGTCTTTTAAAACAGGCAAATACTTTAGTTTTTTAATCAAGTCTTGGTTTAGGAAAAAGAAAGAAAAGTTTAAACAAAACTCAATAAGGTTAATATAAGAGTCTAATACAGGTTTTATTAGAAAGATAATAATTTAGATTAATCCTTCCCTTAGAATAGGGGATAGACTTTTCAAATAAATCTTTATTTTTTGCAAGCTTCATTTTTTCACTACTAGATAACCTAATTAACTCTTTTTCATAAAAATAGCTATGGAATAACTTAAAACTAAGTTCATAAAATGTTTTTGATAGTCTTTTTAATATAATAAAGAAATTAGCTTTATTATTTTGTGTTTCAGTATTTGTGTTTATATAAGTTTTATATTCTTCAAAAGAGAGCTTATTATAATCTTTTATATTAAGTTCCATTATTTGTCTGTATTCTGACATTATATTACGAAAATCATTATCCAGAGCATAAGGGGTAACTTTTTCTTCTACAACATTGTTATCTTTAGTAGTAATTTTAATTTTATCCAAAGTGAATGCCTTAAACACGCTGATATATTCTTTTAATAGGCTCAAAACAAGGTTTATTAAATCATTTTTTTCTTTATCAATGTCGATTTTATTAGCTTTTCCGTTTAAAAACTCTATAATAATACTAAAGTTGGGATTAATATCCTTATCAAATAATAGTTTATTTGCAAACTCCATAAACCTTATTTCTTCTTCTAGGCTAAGGATAGCTTGACTTTTTTTAGCTATCATAGTTTGAATGTCTTTTATTACATTATCTGGAGCTAAATACCTATTCTTTTTTATAGAGGGAGGGTTTTCTGTATAAATAAGTTCTTTAATATTAATAAATTGCCTTAGGTCTACCATGTGTAAAGCCAGTATGATATGAGTTAGAGAAGGTAGCATAATATTTGGTTCTATAATTTTTTTAACATTATTTATATAGTTTTCTAGTTTAGGTTTATGACTATCATTATCTTTTATACCTTCTCTGAAGCTGTCTATAAGCATTTGTTTATAGCTATTTTTTTGTATTACGGTTAAAAAGTTATCCTCGAGTACCATAATATCTGTATAATCAAAGTTCTTTAAAAAGCTTTGATTATATTGACTACAAAAGTCGTAAAATACTATAATAAGGTTATACTGTTCTTTGTTTAAAGTTACCCAGGAGTTTTCTACTAGATAATAAAGGGGTTCTAAGAGTTCTTTTATAGTGGAATTAAGGTGGTATAGTGAAGTTCCAACGTTATGATCTATTTTAAAGCCAAGGGTTAGGGGATAGGGTTTTAGAGTTTTTGTTTGAATACCAAATGAGACTATTTTCTTATACTGAAAAAGGATATAAGATAATATATTTTCTCTTTTTAGTTTTTTAATAGGGGTAGTTTTTTTATATTGTTTTTTAGTTTTTTTTATATTATTATGTAAGTTCTTTTTTTTTAATATAGTATTTTGTTCTTTTATAGTCTTATCAATTTTTAATATGTGATTGATTTTCTTATTATTGTTAATATCTTCGGCTATGATTTTTTCTACTTTTTCTTTAGCCCAAAGGGGTCTCTTTTTTTTTAACAGTGTACCAAGTTGAAGGTATAATTTAGCAGTTTCTAAAACCTTATCTTTTTTGTGGTTTGACATTTATAGACCTTATTTACAATAAGTTATATATTAATATCGTCAAATACCTTTCTAAATTATAAAGTTAATTTTCTATTTCAGTTATTTTCTCAGAGAAGTACTTAAACCAAAAGTCATTATCGTAGTTTTTAGCACTATTTTTTCCCATACTTAAATATTTTATAGTATTACTTTTATCATTGGCGTAATAGAATTCGATAGCCAAGTCATTATATGTAAAGAAGTCATCTGGAGCTTCGTTAATAAGGGTATTTATAATTTTTTGTCCTTTATCCGGCTCGCCAGAGAATATATAGCATATACCTATATTTCTTCTTATAAAGTGGTTCCTATAGCCATTACGTTTTTGTTCATCAAATATTAAATAGTCTTTTAGGAATAAGGAAGCTTTAATATAGTTTTTTTTGGTCATCAAGTCGATTATCACTTTTTCGTATATATTTGTATACTCAACAGCTGGATTATTTTTATCAGTCAACAGCATATGTTGGTATACAGATAAGGCTTTATCTTTTTGACCTAGGTTAAAAAGCCTTATGGATAGTGCATCAAGGTCTTCTTCATCGAGTTTTTTTATATTGATTTGATAAAGGTCATTTTCTGACATATTGGATATAGAGTTCCAATTTTTGCTATAGTTAATATTTTTCATTTTGTTATTAACTTAGGATTTTTTTTTGATATTTAGGTTCACCATAAATAAGGTTACCTTCTACCCATAGTTTTTCTAGGTTATAGAAGTTTCTTGCTTCGTTTGTGAATAGGTGTATTATAATGGATTCGCAATCTATTAATATCCATGGATTATTCTCATATTCTTTAATGGAGTTTCTTTTTTTAAAATTGTATTCAGAGAGTTTTTTTATAATGGTTTTAGTAAGTGCACTAAGGTGTAGAAAGGAGTTAGTGCTAGCGATTATCAAGAAGTCGAAATGTGGAGTAATTCCTTCAACGTCGATTACCACTACATCGTTGGCTTTTTTATCTTCGATTATTTTTGCGATATTGATTGAATATTCTTTAATTTTTTCTTTAGTCATAGATACCTTAAAGCATATATTTTTTTTTAATAGTTTTAGAGTGTTGAGAAGCAAATATTATATAGTTAACATATAAAAAGATAATGCGTATTTTTAATATGTCAATATTTCTTATTGTTTAATGTCATATTAAGGCATTTTACATTTGAAACAAGAAAATAAAGTATTGATTGAAAAGTTATTTCATAATATTAAGTAATGAATTGTTTTAGTTTATATTCCGATAAAATAGCCAAATATAAACAATGGGTAATTACTATGAGAATAAAGGTTTGCCTTATAATAATATTTACTTTTACTTGTGTTGTATACTCTTACGGCGGTAAAGTGATTGAAGGATATGCATCATGGTATGGCAAAGCCTTTCACGGTAGGAAAACTGCTAGTGGAGAAATATATAATATGCATAGTCTAACAGGAGCACATCGTACTTTACCTTTTGGTACTTATGTTAAGGTTGTCAATTTGGATAATAATAGGTCTGTTGTTATTAAAATAAACGATAGGGGGCCGTTTAAGGCTAATAGAATTATTGATGTATCCAAAGAAGCCGCCATACAGTTGAAGTTCATCAATAGTGGATTAGCTAAGGTACGTGTTATACTTTTGGGAAAGCGAAAAAGTGATAATAAATTTATTAATCCTAATACTGCAGTTAAAAGGTCAGCAAACAGGCTAAAAAAGGCAAAAAAACAAAACAGCAAGTCTAGGAAGATATTTGTAATTAAAATATATGAACCTATTATAAAATTAAAAAAGCCCCATTATAAATTGCAAATTGGAGCTTTTTATAATATAGAGCATGCCATAGAGCGTCAGCAAAAGTTGTTAAAAATGGGAATACCTAGTTTTATTTCTTTTTACCATAAAGACTCTAAGGTATTTAGACTTCTTACCAAAAAGACTTTTAATAGTAAGGCAAAAGCACAAAAGGCTAAAGAATATGTAAATAAACTAGGTATAACCGCTATAATAAAAAAATTATGATTCTATATAGGATATAAAATCTGATCTATATGAGATCTAGCTACTACCAGTGGGTTAATAAAAGTAGTATCTATATCATTTTCTATTTTTTGGTTATCGGATAAAAAGTTTATTCTATCTTGGAGTCTATCCTTTAGAAATTGTAAGAATAGCTCATCTTCTGTTGGAGTATATTTAATATCATAATCCTTTTCGAGTAACTGACTAGCATTTTCTGGTATTTGTAATCCGTAAAAGCCGTCCCAGTCTTTCCATTTGATATTTTCCTTTATTATATGAGTTACTATTTTTAGTGATAAAGTTTTTGGTATATCCATTATATTATTCGGAAGTCCAAATGCATATGTATTCATAATATAACAGTCAGTACCTGATTTAAAAAGTTTTTTAAACTGTTCGCAGTCCCACCTTAGGGGATGCACTCTAAAAGGATTAGCGAATGGTTCAATAACCAGTTTTTTAAGTTCTTCTGGATTAACGTTTTCTACGCCTTTAGCTCTCATGGTACTTAATGAGGCTCCCATAGCAACTGCCAAAGCAATATTATTTTTTACTTTACTAATCGGAGGAAGGCTAGTATCCTTTTGTAGCCAAATAACCTTAGAAGGCCTTTCACAGCTATTCTTATGGGGGAACATATCCCTACTTTTAATGCACCTACCATTTGGATTTCGTATATCCTGACAGATCATTTTTAGTTGATTATCTGATTGTTTAGTTACCCCTATGTTTTGGGCTGAGTAAAAATACTTTAAATTGGCGTCATCGTATTTTACAGCATCAGTTTTGTCAAAAAGGTTTGGTTCTAGGCTTATGCTAATATTGTGTTCTAGATCTATTAAAAAAGCATCATCGTGGACTACTGTTACAACTTCGTCTTTATTAAGAGTACCTGCATGATCTGGGTCATTGGTGATTGATGATTTACCTGAACCTGATAGTCCAAATACAGCAATAGGATTTTTATTACCAATTTTTTTAATTCCCCCGTGACAGGCTACCATATTTTGTCGTACTCCTATTGCCCAGCCAAGGGTTAGGGTGCCTTTTTTTCTTTCTCCGAAATAGCGTAACCCTAAAATAGCTATGCAGTTTTGCATTTGATCCACTAAAACAAGTCCGTTTGGATAATCTTTATGCTTCCACTCTGGATCAGCAAGAACAAGTATATCTGGTTCATTAATAACCCTTGATTCTTTATACTCACTAATTATGGGTTCCATCCACGGATTAAAGTTAAAGCCCCAGTCAAGCATATTTTTAGCATCGTTTATGGGACTAAAAAGATGAGCTTTTATCATAAAGGTGGAGTGTAGGCCTACTACACCTTCTAGGTGGAGGCATTGTTTATAGTTAAAGTTGTATACTGCTTCTCTTAGTATTCCTAAATAGTGGTCTTTTTCTTTTTGAGTCATATAAATAGCAAGACGTCTTGCTTTAGCGGTTCTTCCTACTATTTGGCCGTCATTGGATACAAGAACTTTTGCATTATCAGGAAGTCCGTATTTTTTAGGATTATAAATTGGATGTGAAGTTACTACAACATTGGGTTGTTTTGTAGAAAGCTCATAGAGCTTGGCCATAGAGGCTTTACTAATTGAGTTGGATAGAGTTGCAGTTTCAATAGTTGCACGCCATGGTGATTCAGGTGGTTTGTAAATACTAGACATAATAATCTCCGTTGATATAATTTATATACTAACTTAAATACTTGTACATAAGAATAAGATAGAGCCTTAAATGTACTAATATATAAGTAAGTTTTCTTAGCTTGTTAATATAGAGCAAAATGACTATGTTATAGTATATTTATTTTTTTGTGCAATATCAGCTTGTATAGAGTTAGTCTGAAAAATATTTGGATTATCAAGATACTCAGTTATAATGTTATACTCTATTGGGTTAAGATCGTTTTTAAGCCAATGAATGCCTTTTGATTTAAAGGGTATTAGGCTGTGTAATATTACATCAAGTTTTTTTGCTTCTTTTTCAGCACCTTGTTCTCTATCGAGTAGTACTACAACGTCTTTAACTTTATAGTCTATTATTTTTCGTTTATTATACTCATGTTTTATCATACTTATTGCCATAGCCTTACTAGTAAACTGAGTAACCAAATCATCCACTAATACTGTTCTATTATTATTACTAAGTCTGCCTTCTACTAAAGAGTGATCTCCATATTTGTGTATAGTTTTTTCTAAGGATGAAAGGTTAGTTATTCCTTCAAGTTTTCTTGTATATGCGGCAGGTATTTTTGTTTTTAAGGATACTGCAGTAGCAATAGGTATACCAGCCATAGCAAGGCCTATAATCAGGTTTGCGTTTGGTATATTTGTTTTAATTAGTTTTCCGATATAAAGGGATATTTTATCTAGTATATTTGGGAAAGCTATTAGTTCACGAAGTTGAATATAAAAAGGTGACCATAGTCCTGAATGAAGTTTCCAACCGTTTGGATTATCCCTATACCACGTTAATATGATTTTATTTTTATATAGGTCTTTAATAATTTCATATCCATATTTATGCTGGTCAGGCAAGCTATTCAAGTTTAGCTCCTAAGGTCGAATGTATTTGTTAAAATATACAAAGTTACTTAATAAAAGTTAAATTTTATTAATAACATTAGCTTTTTTATATAAACTGTCGATATTCTATTTTCATGATGTTAGGGATAACACTATTGGGCTAGCTTATATAGCTTGTCAAATTGACTTTTAGGTTATTATTTATATGATACTTACTGATAAAAAAATACTCGAAGAAATGGATAAGGGTAATATCGCTATTAAGCCTTTTGACAGAGAAAGCTTGGGAAGTAATAGTTATGATGTCCACCTGGGAAAGTATTTGGGTATATATGAAGAAGATGTCCTTGATGCAAGGATACACAATAAAATTAGGATAATAAATATACCAGAAAATGGAATTATTATAGTGCCCAATAGACTATATTTAGGCGTTACAAAAGAGTACACTGAGACATTAAAACATGTCCCGTTTTTAGAGGGAAAATCAAGCATAGGCAGACTGGGTATAGATATACACGCTACTGCCGGTAAGGGCGATGTTGGGTATAAAAATACCTGGACTCTAGAAATATCTGTTAAACAACCTGTTAGAATATACCCTGATATGCCAATTGGTCAGTTGATTTATTTTGAGCTATCAGGCGATATTGGTATAGATTATGCCAATAAAAAGAACTCTAAATATACTAATATATCTAATTATCCAATTGAATCTAAGATGTACCTTAATTTTGAGTGATATACATTGAAAAGTTATTATATTAATAATAGCTATTAATGTACATTTTTTTTAGTCTTTGGAGTAAATTTGAAAAAAATTGATTTACACATACATACCACTATTTCTGATGGATCATATACCCCTAAAGAAATCATCGATTTAGCAAAAAATGCTAACTTATCTGCCATTGCTATTACCGATCATGACACTGTTGTAGGGATAGAAGAGGCTATATTATATGCCAAAAAAGTTGGCAATATAGAACTAATCCCTGGAGTAGAAATAACAACCGATTTTTATGGCAGTGTTCATATTTTGGGATACTTTTTAAATATATACGATAATGTTTTTTTAGCCCGCCTTAAAAAAGTCCAGAAAAGTAGAGAAGAGCGTAATGAAAAAATGTTGAAAAAACTTCTTGAGAATGGCGTGGATATGTCTATAAAAGAACTTAATCATCTTGCCGGTAATAACTTAATAGGAAGACCTCATATGGCTGAACTCCTTGTTAAAAAGGAATATGCTACTAATATTGATCATGCTTTTAGCCGCTTTTTAGGTATAGGAGGGTTATGTTATGTGCCAAGGGAACGGATTACTCCTCAGGACGGAATATCTATGATAATAGATAATGGGGGAATAGCTGTATTAGCTCATCCTGTGCATGTAAGGGTAGAATCGCAAAGTGAGTTTGAGGAGATTTTATTAGACTTAAAAAATGCAGGCCTTGCTGGAATTGAGGCTTTTCATATTGACCATAGTACTCAGGATACTGATTATTATTTAGAGATAGCTAAAAGGTATGATCTTGTTATTACTGGCGGCAGTGATTTTCATGGAAAATATAAGAGTAGTGTTAAAATTGGTACAGGCAGGGGTAACTTATCTATTCCCTATTCTTTTTTGGATAACTTAAGACAGAGAGTTAGTGCTAATGTTTAGTTTTACTTAAAGAAATTTGATGCTTAATTTCCCTATTAACATTGATTTAACAAAGTTTAGTATACTAGTGGTTGGTGGCGGAAAGGTTGCTTATAGAAAGGTTAAGGCTATTTTACCTTTTATAGCTAACTTAACTGTTTTATCACCGGTTATTAGTTCTTTATTTGATGATATAATTGATGATGAGAATATATTATTTATTGGGGATAGCTATTCCTCTGATTATTTATCTGGTATTAGATTATGTATAGCCGCTACTGATAAGCCTAATATAAATCATCGTATTGTGGATGACTGTAATAAACGTAATATTTTATGTAATTCGGTGAGCAACCCTGATTATGGTCATATAACCTTTCCATGTTTTTTTAGGGATTCTGATATTATTATATCTGTATCCACCTCTGGTAAGGCTCCTATTCTTGCTAAAAAGCTAAGGGACAAAATTAAAGAGGACTATTCTAAAAAATATTACCTAGTAGCTAAGATATTGGGCGAGCTAAGGGAAATCTATAATACTAAGTTGCCTTCTGACTCTAAAGAGGCATTCTGGAATGAGGTGGTTGATTTAGCCTTATCTAACAGTGATCTTTCTAATTTTAAACTTTATGTAGAGGAGATATACAATAAATTTTAAACATAGTTATGGATTTATTGGTTTATAATGTTTATATTTTTTAATATTGAAATTTATCTAATCCTATAAATAGGAGGCCATTTATGCCTAATGTGAGTGATGTTATAATAATAGGTGGAGGTCCTGTTGGTTTATTTGCCGCTTTTTATAGTGGAATGCGGGGCATGGCTTGTGAGATAATAGATTCCTTGGGTCAGCTTGGTGGACAGCTATCTGCTCTTTATCCTAAAAAATATATATATGATGTACCTGGTTACACAAAGGTTACGGCAGAATCTCTTATTTCTGAGCTAGGAAAGCAGGCAAAGCAATTTGATCCTATTGTACATTTAGAAGAAAAGGTTATAAAGTTAGGTTATGATAGTGAGGATAAGTCTGTAATACGCTTAGAGAGCGAGAAAGGTAATACATATTTTAGTAAGTCTGTTATTATTTCTGCGGGTGCAGGAGCTTTTATGCCAAGAAAACTCGATGTTCATGATATTGATGATCTTGAGAATAAGGGATTATATTACTTTGTTAGAGATCCTAATATTTTCAAGGGCAAAAGACTTGTGGTTGTAGGAGGTGGTGACTCAGCTGTAGATTGGACCCTAACTTTGGAGCCTTTAGCAAAAGAAATAGTATTATTAAATAGGTCTGATCGTTTTTTAGCTCACGAGGATAGTCTTAAAAAACTTTTTAGCTCTAGTGTAAAAGTGAATACATTTACTGAAATTAGCGAGGTTTATTGTGAGGATGCTATTACTGGCGTTAGGCTTGTTAACACTAGGAGCAAGAATGAAGAGAGGGTATTAGATTGTGACGCTATTTTATGTTGTATTGGATTTATAACTAATTTAGGTCCAATAAAGGAATGGGGCTTTGAACTTGAAAAGAATGCCATTAAGGTTGACAAAACAATGGAGACTAATATAACTGGAGTATGGGCTGCTGGGGATATTGCTTCATACCCTGGAAAGCTTAAATTAATAGCTACAGGCTTTGCTGATGCGGCTGTTGCCGTTAATATGGCAAAGCATTATATTGATCCTGAGGCTAAGATTTATCCTGGTAAGAGTTCGGCTAAAAAGTGGATTTTTAAGTTTTAGTTATTGGTTTTATTTTTTCTATAAATATTCTTGACTTTAGTCAGATAATAAGTTACACTTTATTTTTTACTACAGCTTATTGTATTAAAGTATAAGGTTTATATTAAGGCTTTCCTTAAAGTTATTTGTTAATATTCCATAATTAAATATTATTTTATATAATATCCTTATTTTATAATTAATTTTACTTTTCCTTAATAGAGTCTGTTATCTATTGTGCGGATAGTTATCTTATTTTTTTTATTAGATATATTCTCTATTAGCCTAGTATTTTTTAGAGTTTTTTTTTAAGGAGGAACACAAATGTTATTAGAAAATAAAACTCCTGAAGGAGTTTTAGAGTTCATTGAGAAGAATGATGTAAAAATGGTGGACTTTAGGTTTATGGACTTTCCTGGTTTATGGCAGCATTTTACCATTCCAGCAACTGAGATGAGTGAAGGAATTTTTGAGGACGGCTTAGGTTTTGATGGTAGTTCTATTAGAGGATGGCAGGCCATTAACGAAAGTGATATGATTGTAATCCCAGAACCTAGTACTGCGGTTCTTGATCCATTTAGTAAGATAAAAACTATAATAATGATTACTACTATTTATGATCCCATTACTAGAGAGAGATATACTAAAGATCCTAGGAATATAGCCACTAAAGCTGAAGAATATTTAAAGTCGACTGGTATAGCTGATACTGTTTATTTTGGTCCAGAGGCTGAGTTTTTTATATTTGACGATGTTCGTTATGCACAAAATCCTAAAGAAGGTTATTATTTTATAGACTCCAACGAGGCCGAGTGGAACACTGGACGCATTGAAGAAGGGGGGAATAAGGGTTATAAGATAAGGCATAAAGAGGGATATTTCCCTGTACCACCTATGGATCAGTATCAAGACTTAAGATCAGAAATGGTATTAAAGATGCAAGAGTGTGGATTGGTTGTAGAAGCTCAGCATCACGAGGTTTCTACTGCTGGACAAAGTGAAATTGACATGAAGTTTAATACCATGGTTAAGATTGCCGATGACTTATTATTTTATAAATATATAGTTAAGAATACGGCGGCACAAAATGGTAAAACTGTAACTTTTATGCCAAAGCCTGTCTTTTTGGATAATGGTACTGGAATGCATACTCATCAGTCTTTGTGGAAAAATGGAAAACCATTATTTGCTGGTGAGGAGTATGCCGGATTAAGTCAAATGGCCTTATACTATATTGGTGGTATTTTAAAGCATTCAAAAGCTTTAACTGCATTGACTAATCCCACTACTAACTCGTATAAGAGACTGGTACCAGGGTTTGAAGCACCTGTTAATCTTGCTTATTCGTCTAGGAATCGTAGTGCCGCTGTTAGGATACCTATGTATTCTCATAGTCCAAAGGCAAAGAGGGTTGAGGTTCGTTATCCTGATCCCAGTTGTAATCCGTATTTAGCCTTTTCTGCTATGCTTATGGCTGGCTTGGATGGCATACAAAATAAAATTGATCCAGGTGAACCATTGGATAAAAATATTTACGATTTACCTCCAGAGGAATTATCAAGGGTAGAGGCTACTCCAGGTAGCTTAAGAGAGGCTCTTAACGGCTTAGCCGAGGATCATGACTTTTTATTAAAGGGTGATGTTTTTACTCAAGACGTTATTGAGACATGGATAGAATATAAAATGAATGCAGAGGTAAGTGCCATAGATTTAAGGCCTCATCCTTATGAGTTCTTTTTATACTATGACATTTAATAGTCTATGTTATAAAATATGAGGGTTATGCCTTCATATTTTATTTAACTTCTTCTATAAATAAAGTATATGGTTTTTCAGAGTTGGCACTTTTTCCGTATCGACTAGTTACTTTTATGTGATAAATATTATCCAAATAGCTCACTGAGTAATCTGTAGAGAATATTGCATATCTTTTTTGTCTACCTTTTGTAATAATTTGTTTTTTATGGTTGCGATGGTCTTTTGCTTGGAATACCTTTAGACTAAGCCTACTACCTTTAATCCCAATTAAAGTAACCTTATATTTTTTATTACTGTTAAGATTGACTTCATAATAGTCTACATCACCTTTTAGATTTATGTTGTTATGGTAATATGCCTTAGGATTTATAAATCCAAGCACTTTTTGGTTAACGTATATTATATTGGGTAGAGATTTTTGTTTTTGGCTTATTTCGTTTAAGTTAGACTTATATATATCTATGGTTTCACCGTTGGGCTCTACTTCGTATATTTCTTTGTAATTGGGGGTATATTCATAATCTTTTATTTTAACGGTTAGTTTATACGGCTGTTTATTATTTTCTCCGGAATTATTTCTTCCACCTTTTACTAGTATATAAATATCTTTCATTTTACTTACATCATAGCTTTGTATTGTCTCACCCTTACCTCTACCGTTTGTATCATAGACATTTAAGAGTTTAGTTTTTGAGTCATATAGCCGTAGTTCAATATCTACTCCTTTTACTCCTGTTACGGATATAAATAGTTTACGTTTTTTATGTATTGGTTCATCCAGGTTATTATTTTGGACTAATTGATAGCTTATGGGTTTAAAATAGGACGAGGGTTCTTTTTTAGGCTTATTTTTTGGTATTTTGCCGTCTTCATTTTGATTATTTTTTAATTTATCCTGATTTTGTAATAGTGGGTTAGTTTTATTTGGATTATTTTTTAATTTATCTTGATCTTGTGGTAGTGGATTAGTTTTATTTGGATTATTTTTTAACTTATCCTGATCTTGTAGTAGTGGGTTAGTTTTATTTGGATTATTTTTTAATTTATCCTGATCTTGTAGTAGTGGGTTAGTTTTATTTGGATTATTTTTTAATTTATCCTGATCTTTTAGTAATGGATTATCATTTTGATCATTTAATATATCTTGTTCATCTTCGGGGTTTAGGGGTATAATTTCGTCGAGTTCTTCTGTATACGAGTTTTTTTGTTCTTCATTTAGTTTTTTAAGTTTTTCTTGTTCTGAGTCAGCTGGTGGAAAGTAGTTATCAAAGGGATTACTTAGAAAGCTATCTTTAGTTATACTTGATTTTATTTGCAGGTGATAGTAATCGTAGTCTTTTTTTGGACTTATTAATCCATGTATAAATCCTTCAGTTATTAAGTTTGCTTTATCTATGGAGTTATTATTTTCTGTTTCCATTGATGGATTTGCTTTAGATCTCACTTTAACACTAAGTTTATATTTGTATAGTTGTTCACTAGTTGTACTATGGTGATTTACTCCCACAATTAGGATATAGCATATTTCATCACCTTTAACTGTTAGATTAGGTATAGTTTCATTTTCTCCCATACCTTTACTATTCCAGAATAGCAGGGGTTTTTTTTGATATACTCCGATGACGCTGTCAACTAGTTTAGTATTTTCGAGTTCGATAATTATTTGATGGTCACCGGGCTTAGGGATTTTAAAGCTATACCAGTCAAAGTCATATTCTCTTAATAGTTTTAATTTTTCAAGATGATCTTTATCTTTTAGGTCGAATGGTAATTTTTTAAGTTTACTTTCGTCGTTGAGGTTTTTAAATGGAGAATAGTATCCAAAGATAGGTTTTTCTAGTTCTATATTTACACTTTGATTAGGAAGATCATTAGGTTCAGTTTCTTCATAGGCATTATTTATAGGTTTAACATTAAGTTTGTACTTGTGATTTTGGATCGACTTCATATTTTTATATAGTTTTTCTTCTGGCTTGCTAATGGATGCCTTAATAAAGTATAGTCCTTGTTTAAAGTGTATATTATTTATTTTTTCTCCTTCATTTCTTAGGTAGTCGTCTACTATTTTTATAAGGAGTCTATTATTGTATATTTGTATTTTTACATCTAAACCTTTTATTCTATTTATGGTTATGGATAATGTAGTAGGTTTTTTTACTATTATTTTATAATAGTCTATATCTAGGTGACCATTAAAACTTCCTATAACTGTTGAGTCAATATTTATTAACATAGAGGAGTTAAAGTTATCATTGGATTCTTTTTCGCTTATTTCCTTATTAGTGCAAGAGAAACTAAATATTAATATTATTATTATATTTATTAAGTTTTGCTTCATGGTATATGTCCTTGTTATTAAACATTCTATTGTATTATTTTGCATTAGGATATTGTTTAAAAGGTTTCAGCAAATATAATAAAAAGCATTTTAGCGTCCATTTTTTATAGGTAATTGTTATAAAGGGATCTGCTATACTATTGTATTATTAAGCTATCCCTTTATGGAACAGTAAACTTTAATTCATAGGAAGAGTTATGTAATTCTTTTTTCTAGTAATTGATTCTTAATAGCTCTCATAATCATGGTGGCTTAAAGTATTTTTTGTATTCATTACTGGGTCAAGCAAGCAGTGTTAGAGAAGAATAATAGAATAATACGTCTAAAGCTAAGGAATAATTTTTCTTCAATATTTTATCTTTTTTGTTCCACAAAAGAATCTAAAATGCAAATAACTTTACTTTATATGCTTTAGTATATAACTTATATTTCTTAGTATAAATTACTAAATAATACCCCTTGCAAATTGTTAAATTATCCTATGACATAAGCTTAGGAGCAAAATCACCTATAACCTTATTTAAATAATTTTGAATCTCAAAAGTATCAATTTGAGTAAGTATATTACCCCTTACCTCATCTAATACCTTTTTATTAATATTCCTAACCAAATAATGAATATAAGGTATTGATGACGGGGCACAGCTTAAATCATAAAATCCAAGTGCCATTAAGGCTAATGCTCCCCTTGGACTCGCAGACATCTCTCCGCAAACGCTGATAGGTTTATTATGTTTAGCAGTTTTTATTCGTATGGTATGTAGTGCCTTTATAAAAGCAGGATTAAAATGACTATATATATTAGATACTTTTTCGTTATCTCTATCTACTGCAAGTAGATACTGGATAAGATCATTAGTCCCTATGCTCATAAAATCAACGTGAGGTAGTAGGTCTTCAAGTTGGAATATTATTGATGGTACTTCTATCATAATTCCTATTTCAATGTTTGGATTAAAATCAATTTCCTTGTATAATAATAGACCTTTTGCAACCTCTAAATAGTCCTTTACCTGCATAAGCTCATTGATAGAGCTTATCATCGGAAATAATATTTTAACCTTTGAATTAATGGATGCCCTAATAATAGCTTTTAACTGTTCTAATAGTATGTATGAGTGATCGAGTAGGAATCTAGTAGACTTGTATCCCAAAACAGGATTATCTTCTTTAGGCATAGCTAAATAATGTAAAAACTTATCCCCGCCAATATCCAGAGTACGTATTGTAACCTCTCCTTCTGGAAAAGAATCAATAACCTGTTTGTATATTTTATATTGTTCATCTCCAGTAGGTAGTCTATCCCTTATCATATACGGAAACTCAGTTCTAAAAAGGCCAACACTTTTTACACCATATTGTTTTGCAAGCTCAATGTCAGAAAGCATACCTATATTAGTGCTGACAGATATAGGTATATCATCCCTGGTACTAAGAGGGTTAGAAATAAATTGTTGAAAATAACTATGATATTCCTGAATTTTTAATTCAGCTTTTTCATACTCGTTAATTAAGGATTTATGAGGATTAATAAATACAAAACCTGTATTTCCGTCTACCATAAGGTAGTCCTCAACCTGTACCTTATTTAGTAAGTTTTTTACTCCAATAACAGCAGGTATTTCTAATGATCTAGCCAATATAGATGCATGTGAAGTGCTTCCACCGTGTTCAGTAATTATTCCAATAACCTTTGAGGTGTCCAGATTAGCAGTAGTAGACGATGTAAGAACACTGGCAACTATAATACATTGTTCAGATAAGGTATTTAGGTCTACAGGGCTTAGTCCGAGTAGATTGCTAATTATTCGTTTTCCAATATCTTCTATATCCACCACTCGCTCTCTGAGAAAGGGATCCTTTATTTGCGAAAAGCTCTGCAAGTATTTGTCAAGTACTTGTAGAGTAGAGTATGCCGCATTATTTTTATTTTTAATAAGAGCTTCTACTTGGCTTATTAGTTGCTTATCCTCTAATATCATTATATGGGAGTCAAATATTTTAGTTATATCCTTTGGAACCTGACCTTTTAATGATTTAGATATATTATAAATTTCTTCTTTACTTTTCTTAATTGCTTTATGAAAGCTGGATAACTCTTTTTCTACTTCTACAATTTTTTGATCGGTGATAATAGAATAGTTAAACCTATCATTAAGAATACGTACTTTTCCGTATCCATACCCAAAAGATGTTGGTATTCCTTGGAGTGTAAGGAGTTTTTTTTTATTGGGTTCTTTTGTAGTAGTTCTATAACTTTTGGGAATAGAATAAGATAAGGGTTGTTCTATGCTTTCTTTAGTTATTTGTTTTTCAGGGGGTATTAATGAACGCTCAAATATTTGGCTAACCTGAATAACACTAGCTACTTGCACAGCTAAAATTTGTAGCATATTAATTTCATTTATGTGAAAGTAATATTTATTTTTTTTTTGTACTGCTAAAACGCCTATAACGTTTTTTTTGTTAAATATTGGAACTGCTAAAAAAGAGTTAAAGTTAGCTTCTTCAGTTTCTGGGAAGTGTATATATCTTGGATGATTTTTTACATTATATATTGATATAGGTCTTCTTTTCTCTATAGCTAAGGAGCTTACTCCTTCACCTACTTTAAGGCGAACTGCTCCAACGGAGTTTTTATTTAATCCTTCTGTAGCTTGTAATAAAAGGGTATTTGTTTGCTCATCCATTAGGTATACAGAGCATACATTCATTTGTAGTCTTTTAGCTATTAGTTTGACAATTTTATCAAGAACTTCTTGGAAGTTTTCAGCAAAGTTGATAATTTCGCTTACATCTTGTAATATAGAGAGATGAAAGTTAGTATCTGTTAATTTGTCAGCTATATAGCCTTTCATTAATACCATCCACTGATAACATAAGTCATTATTTGGATATCATTGAGCTATTAAAGTTTTTCCATTTTATTTCACCCTCAAGGATACCATAATCTGTATATTCTTTAGAAATAAGCTCTCCTTTTGTATTCATATAGGTTAGATATTTTGATGTTTTATCATTAGGACGGCTAACAAAGTTTATACTTATGATTTTTACACAGTCTTTTGGTATAGTTAGTTTAGCACTTACTCCTATATACCTTGATAGTTTTTGACTTTGTGTTGGAAAGGCAAGCTTAAAGACTATATAGCCGCATAAAATTATAAGCGTAAATATAATAGCATAAATAACATACTTTTTCATTATTAGCACCTTTTCTATTATCATTCTACTGATTATATGTAAAAGTAATTAAATTAAGAAAAAAATCAATTATTTTTTCCCTTTCAAGTTGTTGATTTCATCCGATTATAAGACTTAAGGCTAAAAGACTATAATATATAACTGTGTATACTTTATAAATATCATACTATAAAGGAGGCATAAATGATAGCAGGGCTGGATGTAGAAAATAAGACTATAAAATGTAATATTTGTAATAAAAGCGTAAAAAACAAATATCATAGATATGACAAATATAAAAAGATTTATTGCAATCATTGTTTTACTAAGTCCGATAAATGTTTTATTTGTAAATTACCGTCATCAAAAACTGTTTTACTTGAGTCAGTGAGAATATGTATGGACTGTTATTCTAACAAATATCATTGTGGAAGTTGTGATAGTGAATTGGAAAGTGGATCTTTAGGTATTATTTATGGTATTCAGGGTTTTTTTTGTAAAAGGTGTATAGGTTTAAGATATAAGTGTTCTAGATGTGGTTTTCCTGCCAATGACAGAGCTAAAAAGTTATTGCTTGTTGAAAATAGTTTTTATCTTTGTAAAGATTGTCAGCCTTGCTCAATACTAACAGAAGAGGTGGCAGATAATATTTTGATGAATGTTGCTAATATACTAGACAAAAAAATGAATTTAGATATAATTGAACACTTATCTATTAAATTGCTTACTAAGACTGAGATAAGATATGGCATAAATAAAATGGCTATGGGAAAAATGATAACTGCTAAAAATGATAGAAAGTATGAACTTTATCCGAGTTTTTTTAGTATGAATGAAAATAAATATACGATTTATATTTTAAAGGGATTGCATATTAGTACTTTTATTTCAGTTTTGACTTATGAATACGTTATGTTATGGCAGAGTAAATATTTTATACATCAAATTAGCAAAATACTCTGGGAAGGTATTGCTGAATGGATAGTTACAAAAGTTATGATATTATTAGGATACCATGAAGAGATCAATAAGATAGAGAGTACATTAAATCAATTTGCTATAGGCTTAAAAAAAATTCAAGTTATTGAAAGGTCTAAAGGGGTTAAAGGTGTTGTAAGGTTAATAAGTCAATCAAAATAAAAAAAAACTTGGCTTAATTAAAAATTATTAGTGCGAATAACCATGGACAGTAACCCTAAAGATAACTTATCCTATGAAGAAAAACTTCGTATAGCCCGTCGTTATACCAAAGAAAATGAGGATCTTGCTAGAGATGTTGTTAATGGCAGTTATCGAGATATAGTTATTATAAAGGCAAGGTATAAAAATAGAGATGAGAATTACTTTGGAGCTTTTTCTGTATATTTATCCATTGAGTTAAGTTCTGTTGTGGGGTTAGTTATTTGTACAGGAAAACTACCCAATATATATAAGGTTAAGCCTTTTGAAACTTGGAAAATACATGAAAGGTCTATAAGGGATATTATTGAGGTTGAACTAGATAATAACTCATTAGATACAATAAACAAGCTATTTATTGATAGAATAACTAGTAATACTATAGAGAATATATTATCGTATATAAAGCTTGACAACTATGATAAATTAACAAATCTTTTTAGTAAAATTATAGAAGAGTTGTTCAGTATAGATAATATTGCTATACAAATCGATACTGAAAAACTAACTTCTGTGGACTTTGAGTTAATTAGTACTGTACGCATTGAACAGGACAATAATGAATCACTAAAAGAGCAAATAGAGAAAAAAGACCTTAGTACAGATAGTAATGAGTTTGCGGGGAATATGATTATTGATGGAAAGGTAATACTATCCCCTGTTGATGGAAAGGATATAAAAGCTATTGTCAAAGGGGATTATATTAAAGTACTCATTACCGAAAAAACTGAAAAGGCAATTAATATTGCAACTAAGCTGTCCTTTTACGATAAAGAAAACCAGACTATGAAAACTATTACCGGAGAAGTTATAAGCCATAAGAAAAATGATATGGGACACGAAATACATATATTAATTGCTCCATATATATTAGTAAAGGTATCCGAGAGTGAGGATGTAAAAGTAGCAACTATTTCTTCTGTAAGCGAAGCTGAGGAGGACGAAAAATTATCAAAAAAGTCTTTGATAATTACATTATTGGCTTTGTTTTTCTTGATATTAACAATTGTATTAACTTTACTATATATTTCTTAAAACAATATCTTTTGTATAAATCAATAAACAACAGTTTATGCTAATATTAGCTATTAATTTATTAATACCAATAGTTTTGAGGGTATATTGATATCATTTTCAAGGCAACAGCTTACTAACTACCTAAAAGATAATAAAATTTACTTGACTAAAAAAAGAGGACAAAACTTCTTAATAGATAAAAATATATTAAAAAAGCTTGTTCAAGAGGCAAATATTAATCCTAATGATCTGGTTATTGAGATTGGAGGCGGTTTAGGGCATCTAACATCTTCTATATTAGAAACTGGAGCAAATATTATTGTTTTTGAAGTTGATTTTAAGCTTGCAGAGCTATTAAGGGATAACTTTAAGGATTATAATAACGTTAAGGTTATCTCTAGTGATTTTTTAAAAGCAGACTTAGATAAATATATTACCTCACCTGCTAAGATATTGGCTAACATACCATATTATATTACCAGTCCTATTTTAGAAAAATGTTTTAACTATATTAATTTTATTAACTCAATGATATTTACTGTTCAAAAAGAGTTTGGTCAAAGGGTGATAGCAGCTCCTGGAACTAGTGAATATAGCTCTATATCTGTATTTTGCCAGGCATACTATAGTCCAAAGGCTTTATTTGAGATTAGTGAAAACGTATTTTTTCCTATTCCTAAGGTTAGGTCTATGGTTATTCGTTTTGATAAGTCTAGTCAATTTGAGATCTTTAATAAAGAGTTATTTTTTAATGTAGTTAGGTCTATATTTTCTTATAGAAGAAAGACTATTCTTAATTCTTTATATAAGAGTAAGTATATTAACTTTGATAAAGATTTTATTGTTGATATACTGGATAGTTGCTCTATTAATCCTAATATAAGGGGTGAGATGCTGGATACTACTAAGATAGTTGAGCTAGTAAATAAGTTTGATAAATCTAGTACATAGTTTAAAATTATCATTGAAATGAACAACTACTCAGTGATTTAATTAAAGCTCAATCTAGTTTTAACCGATTAACTATTTATTAAAAAAGCTTAAATGCCCTTAACTTAGGGAAATACTTTATCTTATAATTTATATATTAAGGAGTGAACGTTGCACCTAATGGATGCCTCTTCTCATTATAAAGAAACACAGGTAAAAACTGCTAATCAGGGTAGGCTAATTGTTATGTTGTACGATGGAGCTATAAAGTTTTTAAATATAGCTCTTAGTGGTCTTCCTGATAAAAAGTATGATTTAGTTAACAATAACATTATAAAGGCTCAGGACATTATTTCTGAGTTGATGTTATCATTAAACTTTGATGTTGGCGACTTCGCCGATAAGTTATATAGTTTATATACTTATATGAATAAGAAGCTAGTAGAGGGGAATATTAAAAAATCGTCTGACCCTTTAAAAGAGGTTATTGTTTATTTAAACGAGCTTAAACTAGCTTGGACTAGAGTAGCCGCCCATACTACAAAAAATGATAGCATTGATGTTGACCTAGACCAAGATGGAGGAATTAATATTAAATCATAACTTGGAGGTGAGGGGATTTGAACCCCTGACCTACTGCGTGCAAGGCAGTTGCTCTCCCAGCTGAGCTACACCCCCATAATTTTATTCTCTCCCCCAAGGATTCGAACCTCGACAAACAAGACCAAAACCTGTCGTGCTACCATTACACAAGGGGAGAATAATAAAATCAATACATAATATATATAAAAAAACATTAATGATCAAGTTTTAGCTAAAAATTAGACTATTTAATAAGATTTTATATGGATACTTGATTTTTTCCCTTAACTTATTATACTTTCTTTACTTTAAAGGAATAATCCATATAATTTAGGGAGTTTTTATGAATATTTATTACGATAATGATGCTGATTTGTCTATTTTAAAAAAAAAGAAAATTGCAGTTTTAGGTTTTGGCTCTCAAGGACATGCACATGCACTAAACCTAAAAGATAGCGGTTCTAATGTTATAGTAGGCCTAAGGGAGGGTTCGTCCTCTATTAAAAAGGCTAAAGATAGCGGTCTTAAGGTTCTATCTGTATCAGAGGCCTGTAAAGAGGCTGATATTATTATGGTATTGGTACCAGATGAATTACAAAAGCAGTTATACGAAGAAAAAGTTAAACCAAACCTTAAACCAGGAAATACTTTATTATTTGCTCATGGATTTAATATTCACTTTCAATTGGTTATTCCGCCTAAGGATGTTAATATATCTATGATAGCTCCTAAGGGGCCTGGTCATACTGTAAGGCGTGAGTATTTGTCTGGCGGCGGAGTACCGTGTTTACTTGCTATACATCAGGATGCCACTGGTAATACTAAAGATATTGCTTTAGCTTATGCAAAGGGTATTGGGGGTACAAAGTCTGGGGTTATTGAGACTACTTTTAAGGAAGAGACAGAGACTGACCTATTTGGAGAACAGGCTGTTTTATGTGGTGGAGTCTCAGCCTTGATGCAGGCTGGATTTGAGACTCTAATAGAGGCTGGTTATGCTCCTGAAATGGCTTATTTTGAGTGTATGCACGAGATGAAGTTAATAGTAGACCTTATTTATGAGGGTGGAATAGCTAATATGAGGTATTCCATAAGTAATACTGCTGAGTATGGCGACTTTACCAGAGGACCAAGAATTATAACTGATGAGACTAAAAAAGAAATGAAAAAAATATTGACTGAAATACAAACTGGACAGTTCTCTAAGGAGTGGGTTCTTGAGAATCAAGCTGGTAAACCTAAGCTTAATGCCTTAAGACGAATATCAAAAGATCATTCTTCTGAAAAGGTGGGTGCAAAACTAAGGAGTATGATGAGCTGGATCACTAAAGATAAGATGGTTGATAAAGATAAAAATTAATATTTGTTTATATTGGTGTATCACTTTATGGTACACTAATATTTGTTAAGACATTTTTCTTACCTTAATGTTTATAATCATAACTATTTAAATAGGGGATAGCATGGATAATAGTTCCAAAGATAGGACTGGTGTAAATGATGTTAGGTGGGTATTAACTGATTTATTTAGCGGTATTGATGATCCAAAGATTGACTTGACAATAAAAGAGGCAAAAGAAAAGGCTAATATATTTATCTCTAAATATAAAGGCAAGTTAAACAGTTTATCCCTTGATAAAATTGAGAGTGCCTATGTTGAGTTAGAGGATTTGTTATCCCCTTTGTATAGGCTTTCTCAATATACTTATCTTAGTTATGCCACTGACACGTCTAATAACAGTATAAAGCAGTTGAGAGCCAGAGTTGATGAGGAGATAGCTTATATATCAAACAGTATTGTATTTTTTAATATTGAATTAGGCATGCTTCCTAAGGATAGGATTAATAAGTTTAGTTCCTTTTCTGACAAATATAAATATAGGCTAAAAAGAACCTGGGATACTGCTAAATATAATTTATCGGAAAAAGAAGAACAGATAATAAATCTAAAGGATTTATCTGGGGTAAAGGCTTTTAGAAAGCTATATAGTGAGTTAACGTCTTCTTTTAGGTTTGAGTTTGAGCTGGACGGTGAAACTAAAATTATGAATAATAGTGAGCTTAGGGCATTAAGACAGCATCCAAACTCTGATATTAGAAGACGGGCTATGAAGTTGTTTTTTAGCAAGTATAAAGAAAATAAGCTTATACTAAGCCATATTTATAATAATATTGTTAAAAATCATAGTATTGAATTAGGTTTACGTAGTTATCCCTCGGCAATTAGCATGATGAATATAAATAATGATCTTGAGGATTTGTCTGTTGATGTACTCCATGAGGTTACTACTGAGTCTTATAAGTTGGTCAGTCGTTATTATAAGCTTAAGGCTAGTATGCTATCCCTTGATGACATGACTCTTGCGGATATTTATGCACCTATGCCTGAGAGTCAGCAGTTTTATTCGTGGGATAGTGCAAAGGATATAGTATTAGAGGGTTTTTCTGATTTTGATGATGATTTTTATAAAATGGCTAAGGCTATGTTTGATAATAATCGTATAGATGCTCCTGTTAGCCATGGAAAAAAGGGTGGAGCGTTTTGTTATGGCTCAACTCCAGGATTAAAGCCTTATGTAATGCTTAACTTTTTGGGTAAACAACAGGATATATTCACTCTTGCTCATGAGTTAGGACATGCAATCCATGATTTCTTTTCTGCAAAACAAACCTTATTAAGCTATCATCCTATTTTACCGTTGGCTGAGACTGCCTCAGTTTTTTCTGAAATGCTAATAACAGACTTACTTCTAAAAAAAGAAAGTGACCCTATAACTAAAAAAGCTATCTTAACGGATAAGTTAGAAAGTATTTTTGCCACTAGTCATAGACAAAATATGTTTTCACGTTTTGAGATTAGTGCACATAAGACAATATCAAAGAGGCTTATGTCTTGGGAAGAGCTTTGTGAACTATATAAATCAGAGTTAAATATGATGTTTGGAGGGTCTGTTCGTTATACGGATGAGTATTATTGGGAATGGGCATCAATACCTCATATATACGATGTTCCTTTTTATGTATATGCTTATAATTTTGGTAATTTGCTTGTAATGGCCTTATATCAAAAGTATTTAGAAGATGGTAAGTTTTTTATATCAAAGTATAAAGAGTTTTTATCTATGGGGTCATCAGCGAGTCCTTTTCATATTGCTAAGATTGTGGGAGTTAATATTAATAGTAAAAGCTTTTGGGAAAAGAGCTTATTATATATAGAAAAACTAATATTCGACTTGGAGAGGTTAGTACAGTAAATTGTATATTTATTAATGTTATTTTATAGAACATTTTCATAGGCTTGTATTTTTTTAATATTACTTAGTAGTTTTCTCTCTATTTTAATGAGTTGAAATTCATTTCTACGCTTTAGGAGTCTTGATTTATTTATATTATTACTCATTTCTAGGGATACTATTTTATATAGTTTAAATCCGCATTTTAATAGCTCAATATTATCTAGTTCTTTTTTACTTAGTTTTTTGGCACGAATATATTTATTTAATAGGTTTACATCAAGTAGCTCGGTAAATACTTTTACAAATAGATCTCCTAATAGTACATCGAAAGAGTCTCCCAGTTCGGAGATACCATTAATCATTAGCTTAGAAAGTTTTTTAAGGGTTTCTATTCGTGTATTTATAACTTCTTCTTTATTTAGGATCATTTTTTCAAAGGAGCTTAAGAAGATGCCAATAACTCTATTTTTGCTTACTGGATTTTTTATTTGACTATTCATCATCATTCTTGCAAAAATAAGTTTTCTAGCTGCTATTCTTAAAAAGTAGTTTTCCTCATGATGTTTTAATATATTGGCAAGGAAGTCAATATTATTGGCTGTGAAGGCTCTATATATAACGGATAGATAAAGATAAGGTTTTTTTTCGAATAAGTTTTTATTAAAGTTTCCAAAGTGTTTATCTGGTTTTCCGTGTCGCAAAATATATATGAAATCTTTTTCTAGAGTGTTTATAGCTATTAGTATATTGCTAAGCTGTTTTTTTTCTTCTGGAGAGGTAAATTTATTTTTAATTTCTAGTAAAATAGACTTTAAACTCTTATTCTTAAGTAGTCTTGGTATTATTTCATCAAATAATATATAAATTTGTTCTTCGTCAAAGTCTACTTTCTTTTTTTTAGCTTCTTCTTTTTCAATTTTTTTGAGTTCTTTTGAATGTCGGATAATATCAGTATATTCATTTCTCCAACTAACAAGCACTTCTTTAATAAAGATACTAACGTCTATATTATTACTATTGGAAAAAAGGCGAGTTAGAATAGAGATATTTTCGAGTTTATCAATTAAGTATTTTCCTTCTAATAGGGAATGGTTTTTCTCATAGAACTTTATAAGTTCTTCTTCAGAAGGAAAATTAATTTCATCGAAAGCTATAATTGTATCTATAAGATTCATACCTTTATTTTTGATAGCTATTAAAATACGTTCATATCCCTCTAGAAGAGAGCTATATAAATCTATAAACTTTTTATTTTTTACTTTAAGGGTTTTAGACAGCAAAATTTCTTTTATATTTCCGAAATGATAGTGGGATAGTTTACTAAAAATGGTTATTCTCTTACTTATAATTTCACTATCCATTTTAGCGAGTTCGGATAGTTCTTTAGATAGGGTTTTCTTAAACAGTTTGAATGACATATTCTTAAGATGAAAGTTTGAATCTAGAGTATAATATATTTTATTGATAGCCTTATCTAATTTGCCTATAGTGATTTGCTTTAGTATAGTTTTTATTTCCCACGGATCGCTTAGGCTAATTGAAAGCTCTTCATAATTAATAGAGAATTCTTTGCTAATAGTGGCTATAAAAGAGTATGGAACTTCTATATTAATTGACTGTATTACCCTTTCAAAAACTAGCGGAGAATATTCTTTTATATCATATTGATTTAATGGGGATTTTTCTATTATGTCCATGATAATCGACTATATAGTTAGATTAACTTTTTATAGTAATACTATATATCTTTGGTTTTATACTATTAATCTTTAACACTATAATAATAGTATATTATTTACTTTATATAATAGCTATAAAAATGTACTTTGAAAATTATTATAAGTTAATTTAAAGGTAACTGATAGTGAATATCGTTTTTAGTAAAAGATTTATTTAAGATAATACCGTCGTAATCTAAATATTTAATCTTTTCACCATTAATCCTAAAGGTTACTCTATCTACCTCTTTAATAGAGGTCATGGTAGATACAACCTGAGAAACTTTAAATTTATTCCCTATTTCTCCGTAAGAAAGGCGTAAAAACTTATCATTAAAGTTAAGGATTAACAAACCATCTTTTAACTTATAGTTTAGTAAGTCGGTACCTTTAGGTATTAGACTGGTATAACTTGCGTCCAAGTTATTGGGAGGGTTAATTAAGGTATCCATAAACTTTTCTATTTTATTAGTATTATATTTAATATTTATTTTAATAGGAGTTAGTTTTACTTTATCAGAAAGGATCTGGCAAAAGTATATAACTTCTTTATTATAATAATTATCCGGCTTAGTTTTTTTTTCGCCATATTCATTGTAGTTTTTAATATCTTTTAACGTTTTAACAATTTTTTTATTTTTATTTTCAAAAATATCACTAAGCAAGTTTGAATGGTGCAGGATAAAAGCGGATACCCCAATGGGTATTAGTGATAATAGAAGTGCAAAAGAGACTTTTTTTATGAGGGATTTTTTTTTATTTTTGTTATTGATTCGTTTTTTAAAACTATATCGCCTATTCATGGTCTAACTCGACTATAAACCTAATAGTAATAAATATTTTTGTATATTTAATAATATATTTTGCTATTCGGCTAATTGATAAAATAATTTATTTTTTTCTTTTAGAATAAGGCTGTTTGACAGTATTAAACTTATAATAACAACTAGGAACTAAAAATGACTAAACCTATATTAATAATTTCGGCGTTGAAAAAAGAAATATCTATGTTTTTGCATAGCCTAACTATGTACAAAAATCTATCATTTGACTCAGTGGAACTAATAGAAGGGTATTATAAACAGGTTTATATTTTAGTTTTAATTTCTGGTATAGGTAAAAAGAATACCGAAATAAACCTGAGCAAAGTTCTAAATAGATATAGCGTTTCTGCTATTATGTCTATAGGTATTTCTGGTGGTATATCTGATAAACTAAAATTTAATGATCTCATAATTCAAAAGGCTGTCTATTTTATAAGTCAAAAAAATAGTCTTATTGCTATTCCAATAAGCCATCTTGTTATAAAGAAAATATCCTCAATTTTTGATAGGCATAATATAAACTATAAAGTAAGAAATGGACTAACATTAAAAAGTCCACTGTTAAAAAGTAGTGATAAAATAGAGCTATCTTCTTATCCAGTTTCACTTGTAGACATGGAAAGCTATGTTATAGCAGAATTAGCCAAAGAAAAGAAAGTTCCATTTATCTCAATACGAACAATCTTTGATACACTAACAGAAAACCTAATTAATTTTCATAACTTCATAGATAATAAATCAAATGTTAAACTAACAAAACTAATTAAACAAATAATTAAAAAACCCTTATTAATAAAAGAACTCCTAAGGCTAAGCATCAAAATAAAAAAAGCTGAAAAAAAGATTAACTTTATTATAAAAACAACTATTCCGTTTCTAAAAGCATAACTATATACTAACTTTATTTTCCATTTTATAATATTTATCCTCAATAGCTTTATATTCGTTTCCAAAGCGAAGCTTGATCTTTCTAAGATAAATATCTTTATTTCTTTGTTTAGTTAGCTCTTTTAGCATCTTAGGTAATAACTGATCAGCCATAAAGTATTTTGAGATTTCTAATTTTCTTTCATCGAATGGCTTAAGCTGTTTTCCAGTAATAACCTTATTAAACAAGTTTGTATCTAAAAACTTTTTTACCTCAAACAAAAATACATCAGTTAAATCACTATAAAAAGCTTCATACGGAGGAATAGAAGGCCTTATTATAATATTAATAAGATATTGTAAAACTTCTTTACGGTAAGAAATACTTTCTTTATCGTTTGATATAATTGAAAAGTAATCCCTAAAAATACTTTTTGTAAGTTCGGCTCTATTCGCATTAAAGTGCCTTTTGTTATCTTCTATTTTTTTATACAGCAAGTCTCTTGCATAGTTTCGTAATACTCTATTTTCGTTATAACTCTTTAAAAGAAGTTTTTTAAAAAAAGAAATGTCGTTTAGTTTATAAGCAAAAAAAATTAAAAACATATATTTAATAGGCTTTTTTTGGTAATAATTTTCAAAGAAGTGCCTATCAACATCAACTTTACTACTAATAAGTTCTTTATATATTTGTTGGAATTCTATTACTGCCTTAATATTTCCATAGCTTTCCCTAATAGTAGATATCTCCTTAAGCTTTCTCACCTTTAGTTTATTCTCAATACTTTTATTTTTGGCAATGTCTTCGTATATTTTAACCAAAATATTATTTACCTGTTGATCAATTTCTTTTGGATCCTTACCCTCATCAATCATGAAAATAATAAAACCAATTATTCCAACAGTATGTTCATTTATATCTAATCGCTTATACCATAGTTTTTCTATCATCTCTTTTATGAACTCATTAAATAACTTTTGTTTCTGACTCATGGATTCCTGCCATTCTATAAGTAAACTCTTAAGACCGTCTTTGTATAAGTCATTTTTACAGACTGCATTTAGCAAATCAAACATATATATGTTATTTGTAAAAACTTTAATAACCTCAAAAGAGCAATAACTTTTAGCAAGGTCTCTAAGGTTTTCTTCCATTTTAGTACAGGGGATATCCATATTAGTAATAAGTTTTAAATTACTTAATATGTCATTGTGATTAGGGGGGTATACATAAAACTTTGTTATTTTATTTTCGTCAATATATCTTAGATTAATACGTTCGATGGCCTTTTCTATAGAGTTAATTATGTGATACTGTTTAGCAAGGTTATAGTAGTCTTCTAACGATTTGGGTATTCTTAATGCCCTAGCCAACTTTAAACTGTTTAGATAAGTCTTTAAATTACTAGAAGTAATAATAATTTGAAATACTTGTCTTTGTAGTTCATCGAATAACCTTAGCATAATTGCTATTTCTAACTTTTTAATACCTAATTCATAACCACTAGTTTTTTCAAAGTCATTTATGTTAGACAATAATAAACGAAATTCTAATATAAAAGAAGTTTTAAAATCTTCTATATCCACATTATCTTTTTCTTCAAAAGAGTCATTATAAAATTTGTTAAGATAATCATTATTAAGGCTGTCGAGATTTATATTAATCTCTCTAACATCTTTATCTATAGGTAATTTATTATATAGTAAGAATTCCGTTATTCGTATGTTTAACTTATTATCACTATACTCTTTTTTGATAATTTTATTTATAAGTAGTTTATTACTAACATTTTCTAAGATAATCTTAGTAAACTCATAAATAGGGATAGGCCTTATTCTTTTAGCTATCTCATTCATAGCCATCCTCTTTACTAAAGCTTTTTTTATATACAGTATTTTAAGATACTGTATATAGTTGTTTATTTTATTAAGTTTATTATTTTTTCTATTTTAATGTTCTCTTTTATAGAGTTTGTGAACTCTTTTATTAAGGAACTCTTATATTTCTTATAGGATGAATAACCCTTATACAAAGGATTTATAAGCTTAAATAGACTAGTTCTAAAATTATCATTCTCAAAAATGCCGTGAACATGAGTACCATATATTTTTCCACTATTAAAATAAAGATCGTAAGACTTAGTATAACCACAGCGGATCTCATAGCCAGAAAGCTTCATATTAAAAAGATTATATATTCCCCGATTTAATATTTTTTCTTTTTTAAAAATCACTTTATCATTAATAAAGTTAAACCCCTCTTCATAAGCTGAGTGACTGTTCTCTATGCCATAAAAATCGTCAATAGCCCTAAACAGCATTTGATACCCACCACAAATGGCAAATATAGTTTTATTAAAGTTATTAATTTTATCAAATAGTCCCTTTGACTTTAGCCATTGCAAGTCCTTAATGGTTGTTTTTGTACCTGGTAATAAAAGAAGATCATAGTTATAAAGACTACGATTATCTTTAATAAAATCGACTTGTACCTCTGGATCAGCAATAATGGGATCAATATCATTATAATTACTTATATTAGGGAATTTAATTACACCAATCTTAATTTTATCACATTTTGTATTTTGTTCATAATTATTTATAGAAAGAGAGTCTTCCATATCAACGTTAAAATTTATATAGGGAATAACTCCCAATACAGGGAGTTTAAACTCTTCTTCAATTATTCTAATTCCTTCTTTGAACAAGGAGATATCACCCCTAAACTTATTTATAATAACTCCTATTACGTTATTTTTAATTTTATTGGGCAACAAATTATAACTACCGTATATAGAAGCAAATACACCACCTCTTTCAATATCTGCGACAATGATAACATGAGTATTAAAATATTCAGCTACGAAGTTGTTAGACAAGTCTCTACTAGTAAGATTTAGTTCTACAGGTGATCCTGCACCTTCAGCGATTATAAGCTGACTCTTATTAGCAAGATATTCATAACAATCAATTACATAAGGCTTTAGTTTATCAATAATACGGTAATAATCTTTTACGTAGATATTATCGTATACTTTACCATTAATAATTAGCTGAGAGAGTCCATCACCTTGTGGTTTTAATAAAATGGGATTTAAATGATAACTTGTATATAAATTTATAACTTCAGCCTGTAGATATTGTGCTCTACCTATTTCACTGCCATCATCGCATACGGCAGAGTTATTAGACATATTCTGAGCCTTAAACGGAGAAACACTATATCCCAAGTCTTTTAGTATTCTACAAAGTGCAAGGGTAATGCTGGATTTCCCAGAGTCTGAAGTAGTTCCAAAAATTGATAAACCCTTTATCATATTATATGCCTGTTTATGTTATCAATAAAAATGTTTTTCGATTTTAATAGTATACTTTTAGCTATATACTTTTGACTAAAGTTAATATTTTAAAAACTATTATCAATGGTTTTTTTTATATTTATTTCTTTAATAATTATGACGATTTTATTATATAAATAATGTGGCTAAAAAAAAACAATAAACCTTAAAAAAGGAGATGGATATGGACGTTACTATGATAACATATAACATGGTACAAATGGACTATCCCATAATGAGGTTGTTAGGTAAAACAGTAGTTTTGCCTAAGCCTCTTATTCAGGGTAAGAGTGCGACTAATCAGGCTCTTATGAGGCTGGCAAGTGGATATTTTATAAACAAAACTGTATAGGCATATATTTCTTTTAGCTGATTTTCTTTTCGACTTCTAACATTACTAACCAATATAGAACAGAAATTACAAAGATATTATATAAGTTTAAGAAAAAGGATTAATTTTATTATTGTTTTTATCGAAAAATAATATCTATACTATATCTAGTGAAAAATAATATGATTTTTAATATAATACTCGTTGTTTTTTTAATCCTAAGTGGATGCAATAATAGCAAGCCTTTTGACATAAGTAATGATGAGGTGTTTGTAGAGGTATTCCACGCTCTAGAGATATATAAACGTAATACTTTTAATCAAAATGAAGTCCAGTATATTGATTATATTATCCAAAAACATGGTCTTTGGAAGAGAGAAAACTTAAAAAGTTATAAGCGTGCTAAGGATGAATTATCCCTAAATAGCGATAAACAAAATAGACTATTTTTAGCGGCTCAGGACTATGAAATTAACATTAATTGGCAAAGGGAGTATAAGGGTATAGAAAGTGATAGCAAAGAAGATTTTTTAAACTATCTAAAAATAGAGAATAATGATCTTTATATGCTGATAAGTGATTTACTTTCTGATGATAAGCAAATAGCAAAAAAAGCATATAAAAAGATATACGATATAGAAATCATTAATTGGGATACTAAGAATAACATACTTGTTAATAATGCTTTGAGGAAGATGTTTAGGGATATATTCGAAAAAGAGTTTTTAAGATATACTAGCTAAGCCTGTTAACGGATTGACAGATTAAATAATATAAAGGGATTTATAATGTCATTAAACAAGCGTTTGGATTATGAAGAAGGAAAAATAACTGTAACTGAACTCTTTACCCAAACGTGTTGCAACTGTAAACATTGGAATAACTTAATTACTCATAAGCATGACTTTTGCCATAAGTGCATTAATAACCCGCGAATACCTATCAAATATAACAAGGGATACTCCATTGAGGAACTTTATGACTACTATACAAATACGGAACAACTAGTAATATGAAAACGGCTGTTTATCCTGGTAGTTTTGATCCCCTAACTAATGGACATTTGGATATAATTATAAGAGGTTCTAGGTTAGTTGATAAGCTTATTATTGCTGTTGTTGATAACCCCCAATAAAGACTGTAGTTTTAGCCTTTTACAGCGAAAAGCCATGATCGAAGACGTTATTAGAAATATTAATCTTAATGCTGTAGTTAAAGAGTTTAGCGGCTTGGTTGTGGATTTCTTAAAGCAAATTGATGTTGATATTATTATACGGGGTATTCGTGCATTATCGGATTTTGAGTTTGAGTTTAGGTCTGCTCGTATGAATAATCATCTTAGCCCGTCTGTAGAGACTATTTTTTTATTATCTAGTCCTGAGTATGAGCATATTAGCTCTAGCCTTATAAAAGAGGTATTTTATTTTGGTGGAGACGTATCCCATTACCTTCCTAAAGCTATACTTGATAAGATGACTGAAGCTAATAAATTAGATGATATTTTATGAAATATTTAGTTATTATACTACTTTCCTTAGCTAACCTTTCTTATCCTTATATTAAGCCCATAAAAGCTATTAGACCGTATAAAAAAGGAATTAATAGTATTTCCATCTCCCCTAATAGTAGGAGTCTTGCTGTTGGATATACAAATGGACGGGTTAGTATTGTTAATATTAGCTCACGTAAGGTTAGGGTATTGGGTCGGCATTTTGGTGTGGTAAATGATATTAGCTGGTCTTATGACGGGAAATATATTATAAGTTGTTCTAGTGATATGACTGTTAGGCTTTGGCATATAAAAACAAGAAGAGTACAGGTTATGAGGGAGCATAATGGTATAGTTTTCGCTGTAGCAAGTCATCCTAATAGAATGTTGATTGCAAGTGGTGCGTCGGACAATAAAGTTATATTGTGGGAACCTAAAAATAATAGCATTAAGACTATGGATATTCATAATAGTTCGGTTTGGTCATTGGTGTTTAGTCCTAATGGTCAGTTTTTAGTTAGTGCTGGTGGTGAGGGTGATAACAGAATTATATTATGGGACTACTCCAGCGGAAAGACCATCAAAATTAAAAGCCATAACAGGGGTATTAACTCTATAGGGTTTAGTCCTAATGGACGATTATTGGCTAGTGCTAGTGTGGATAAGTATATTAAGATATGGAATATTAAAAAGCAAAAGCTTATAGCTAAATATAGGTTTAAGAAGTCTATATGGAATGCTATTTTTAATCCTGTTAGTTTTAGTGTGATAGTTAGCCTTAGGGATCGTTATATACATAGAGTTGATCTTAAGACCCTAAAAAGAACTATTGTTTATAGGCATAACACTGCAATAAACACAATTACTGTTAATAAAAGCTATATCATATTTGCCGATAAAAACGGTAGAATCTTCTTTTTGCCTAATTAACTAATTTTATAATAAAAAATAGTTGTTTAATTTAAAAGGGGTTATATTAATCATAAAGATTAATTTAACTTTCAGTAGATAATCAAGAGGTAATAATGAAAGTACGGTTTTTATTAATTTGTTTATTAAGTTTATTTTTAAGTATAGGCATATATACAGGCTGTGATGATAGTGCTTCTGATAAAATAGCTAATGTTAGTGCTAACAAATTATGTGAAATAACAACATACACTAAAGATAATCATGGTAAAGTAGACTGCTCTACAACAACAGAAGCTGAGTGTAATAATAAAAATACTGAACCTGTGAATGTTATTACAGATCCTAATCTTAAGAAAGAGATTACTATAACAGCAGAAGTTGTAGATAAATGTTTGGAGTTTCCTGGTATTAAAGGAGAGGAGCTAAAAAAAAGAGTAGCAGCAGCTAAATGGTTAGAAAAGCTTTCTGCCACCATGCCTGTTAACAAGGATGCTACTGATAAACTTCACCTTACGCCTCTTCTTGACTTTGAGGGTAGGCTAACAAATGAACTACTTATTGAGTTTAATAAGCATATTACCATTTTTACGGGATTGAAACAGATTAATTTAGCCGGTAATAAGCTAAAGACATTGCCAGCTAATATTGGTAAGTTAAAAGAGTTGGCAGGCCTTAGTTTAAATAGTAATGAGCTAAGTACATTGCCAGCTAGTATTGCTAATTTAACAAAGTTGACACGCCTTTATTTAGCCGGTAATCAGCTAAGTACATTGCCAGTTATTATTTTTAAGTTAAAAGAGTTGACATATCTTGGTTTAAATAGTAATAAGCTAGAGATATTTCCAAAAGAGATTTCTATGTTAACAAAGTTGACAGAACTTGATTTAAATAATAATCAGCTAAGTACATTGCCAGCTAGTATTGGTAATTTAACAAAGTTGACACGCCTTTATTTAACCGGTAATAAGCTAAGTAAATTGCCAGTTATTATTTTTAAGTTAACAAACTTGGAAACCCTTTCTTTAGCTAAAAATGGGCTAAGTACATTGCCAGCTAGTATTGGTAATTTAACAAACTTGCAAATGCTTTATTTAACTGCAAATAAGCTAAAGACATTGCCAAAAGAGATTGGTAAGTTAACAAAGTTGACATATCTTGATTTAAATAATAATGAGCTAAGTACATTGCCAAAAGAGATTGGTAATTTAACAAAGTTGAAAAGGCTTAATTTAACGAATATTAACTTTAGCGATGAAGAGAAAATTAAGATAAAAGGCTACTTTTGTAAGAATAAAGATGGTTCAAAAAAACCTGACTGTACCAAGCCTACAATAACCTGGAGTCTAGTGTCAACATCCTTTCCTAAAGACTATTAGTTGGGTTTATATGCAGTTGGCTATTTTTATTAAAACTGTAGTCGAATTATATATCTTTTGTTATTTTTAATTAGTTAGGCTTAAGTTTAGCTGATTATAGCTAAACTAATTTACTGATAAAATATTAGAGTAAGGCTTTCAATTAATTCCAATCAGTGATACCTGTTGTGGATATAAAAGATATTAACTTTATCTCCTTTGACATAGAGACTACTGGTCTAAATCCTTTAGAGGATGATATATTAGAACTTGCCGCAGTAAGGTTTACTATTAAAAAAGGGATTATAGATGTATTTTCTTCGTTAGTATTTTCTGATAAGGTTATTAGTGATGAGGTTATATCCATTCATGGTATAACCAATAGTATGGTTAAATGTTCCCCTAAGGTAGATTTTATACTAAGTGAGTTTAATAATTTTATTAAAAATGATTATTTACTGGCACACAATGCTCCATTTGATACCTGTTTTATTGGTTATCAGCTGGTAAAGTATAATATTTCACCGTCTAGTAATTTTATATATGATACTCTTCGTTTATCTAGGTTAACTTTTAGTGATATAAGGGGTTATAGTCTTGATAATCTAAAAGAGGCTTTGGGGATTAATGTAGACAACTCTCACAGGGCTCTTGATGATAGTATTGCTACTATGAAGCTATTTTTTAATATTATAGACAGATTAGGGTTATCGGATATTTCGAGTTTAGCTCATTTATATAGTCCTATTTCTTTTGCTAATTACATAGAGCCGTTATTTAGTTTTAATAAGGATTATATAGACAAAATTAGTTTTGCTAAAGAGAATAATCTAACTTTAGTCATAACCTATTTGGATAAGTATAACAATCTAACTACTAGAGAGATAGATAATCCGAGTATGGTTTTTCTTTATGATAATATTTATATTGACTGTCATTGTCTTTTGAGGGGAGAAGGTCGTAGATTACGTTTGGATAGAGTAAAGAGCATATCCTTTAAAAATTAATTTATAAAGAAAGGCTGGTAATTTATGTTTATTGCTGATAGGATGGGTTTAATTGACTCATCGGGTATTAGAGAGGTATTTGATCTTGCACGGTCTTTAGAGAATCCCATTAACCTTAGTATTGGACAACCTGACTTTGATATACCTAATCCAATAAAAGATGAGGCTATTAGGGCTATTAAAGAGGGTTTTAATCGATATACTCTAACTTCTGGAATACCTGAGCTAAAAGATAAACTATTAACATTACTCAAAAAGATAAAAAGCAGTCAACTTGATGATATTATAATTACTAGTGGGGTATCCGGGGGATTACTATTAAGTTTTTTATGCCTTATTAATAATGGAGATGAGGTTATAATCCCTGATCCATACTTTGTATCGTATAAGCATTTGGTTAATTTAGTTGGGGGAGTGCCTATATATATAAACACATATCCAGACTTCTCATTGCCTGCGGATAAAATAGAAGCTGTTATTAGCAAAAAGACTAAACTATTATTGTTAAACTCTCCGTCTAATCCTACTGGTAAGGTATACTCTAAAAAAGAGTTGTTAGACATAGTAGAGCTAGCCAAAAGACATAATCTTTTTATAATTTCGGATGAGATATATGATAAATTTGTGTTTGATGGAGAATATATATCTATTTCTTCGCTATATGACAATGTTTTAGTATTGGGAGGCTTTTCAAAGACCCTTGGAATGACAGGTTGGCGTATAGGGTATGCAGTAGGTAGAAAAGAGGTCATTCAGCAGATGACTGTATTACAGCAATATACATTTGTATGTGCGCCATCTTTTGCTCAGAGGGCTCTTATAAAGTATTTGGATTATGATATATCTGACGAAATAGCTAATTATAAAAAAAAGCGGGATTTGGTAATAGACAGCTTAAGACCTGAATTTAATGTTGTGATACCGGGTGGAGCTTTTTATTGTTTTATAGAGTCACCCATGAATAGCGCTAAGGAGTTTGTTAAGAGGGCAATTGCTAATAATCTTTTAATTATACCTGGTTCGGTATTTTCCGAGAGAGATAGTCATTTTAGGCTTTCTTTTGCGGTGGATAATAAAGAATTAGTTAAGGGTATAAAAGTTTTAAATCATTTGTACGATATTTAGGCTATGGAAAATAATAATAAGGTTATTTTAGGGTTTTTTTTTAATATTAAAGGTTTTTCTTAAAAAAATTACTATTTCTTTTGACAAAGATAGATAATTATTTATTAATTTTAGATATTAAACATTATTTATAGGGAGTAAAAAATGCCAAACATAACACGATACGTTGATATTAGTACCATAGATAAAGAGGCCAAAAAAGATTATATTGACAGGCATTCGCCTTTTGTTCACTGTAATTCTAAGGCAACAAAAGGAGAAAAGCTTGCTGTAGCTGTTAGAGTTGGTGCTGAGTATAAGCATCCTGATGATTTTGATCATTATATTAATTATATCCAGCTTTGGAATGGCGATACATGTTTAGGTCATGTTAGTTTTACGCCTGGTACATTGGGTAATCAGCCTTCTCAGGCAGAAGCTGTATTTAATATTGTTCCTACTAAGAGCAAGCTAAAGCTTACTGGGATGAGTTATTGTACTAAGCACGGATTATGGGAAGGTACTACAGTTGAAGTTGATGTAGCTTAAGTTTTTTATTTAAGGGTATAAAGCCCTTAAATACTATATTTCGTGCCTAAGAGGATTCGAACCTCTGACCTTTGGAACCGCAATCCAACGCTCTATCCAGCTGAGCTATAGGCACATTATAGATTAATCTTTTCAGTTATTCTTTCAAAGTTTTTATTTATTTTATTTAATACGTTTAAAAGTGGTTTATTTATTAAAATCGGATAAATAATTATAAATATACACATAAAATATGCCATAATTATAGTAATAAACAAGTAGTTTTCTATAGAGCTATGATTAGCTGGTATAAACTGTATTAGAGCCATATAAAGCATAATAACTACTATAAAAGAGCGATTGATTAAAAACCCTTGCTTGCCGTGAAAATGACAATATTTATTTTTGTTAAATAAATAAAGGGGAATTATCCAGCCAATAAGGGGGATAATATAACCTATTATTATAATAATTTTATATTTTATATAAGAGTTATTAATATAAAAATCATTCATCTTTTTTTAATGGTTAGATCGGAGAGAGAGGGATTCGAACCCTCGGTCCCTATATTGAGACAACTGCTTAGCAGGCAGCCCTGATCGACCACTCCAGCATCTCTCCAGATATTATATTAGTTACGGAAGGAGTGGGATTCGAACCCACGGTGGAGTTACCACAATGGTTTTCAAGACCACCGCCTTAAACCGCTCGGCCATCCTTCCAAAGTAAAATTTATAATAACATATTAAATAGTCAACTTTTTTATTAATTAATTTATATTTAGAAATATTGTTTAATTAAGAAATACCTAAAAGGGATATAGACAATATAATGTTTAGTCTATATAAACAAGTGTTTTTGTATTATAAAATATACACTTTCCAAATAGTTAAATGAAAAGTGTAATTATTTATATTTTTTAGCTGTCCAGGCTAATAACCAGTTTAGTCACCATAGGAAGAGGGTTGTCAGTATCAATAAATCCACGATATCTAACTAGTTCGCCACAACTAAAAAAGTATTCTTTGCTGGCTTGCTGCAAATACCTAGCTTCTACTTTTGTTTCCATGAGCTTGTCTTGCGGATCTTTAAGATGTTTAATCTTTTCGATTATTGTTGCAAAGACCCCTTCTTTTTCTTCGTTATAGATAGTTGTAGGGAAGTGAATTCTAAAATTACAACTTTCTAAAGAAACCTTTGAAATTATATCATTTACTTTATAGGCTTTGTTTAGATCTTTTAAAAGCATATTACTTGTTGACGTAATTAGGAGTCCCGTCATTCCTATCATAGTTAGCTCCTCGTAATTTTTTCTTAATAAATTCATAGATAAATACTTCTCTTTTATTAAATCTTACTAAAATAATAAGTTAATTATTATGATAACAAAGAAATAATATATTTTAAGTTGCAGTTAAAATATATTGGATTAATTTTTAGTAAAAATACTAAAAAATCCAAATTCTTTCAACTAAATTATAAAGATTTTTAATATTAATACTTTTAAGCAAATAGTGTATAAAATAAATGTGGTATAATTATAATAAATTAATTTTTTATTCTTTATTTTTTTAAAAAAAAGCTTATATTATATAATCTTAATTTAATATAAAAATAATATGTAAAATATAACTTATATATGGTTATGCCGACATATTTTGGATTGACTAAAAAAAATATTAATATATATATATATTGTTTATTATTAAAACATATTGACAATTAAATATTAATTTGTTATCATTATGCCTTAATTAGGCTTGTGCCCACGTAGCTCAGTAGGTAGAGTACTTGCATGGTAAGCAAGCGGTCACCAGTTCAATCCTGGTCGTGGGCTTATGGTGCATATAGTCTTGGACTAAATCTTATCTTCTCCAATTGACTATTTTCTTTCCTATTTTTATATGGGTGTGTAGTTCAACTGGTAGAGCAACGGTCTCCAAAACCGTAGGTTGGGGGTTCAAGTCCTCCCGCACCCGACTTTTTTTGTTGGATGTAATTAAATGAAAAATAGTAAATTTGCTAACTATGTTAAAGAATCTATTGGAGAGCTTAAAAAGGTTATTTGGCCTAAAAAAGAAGAGGCTGTTAACTTAACAGTAATAGTAATTATTGTAATTGTTATTATTTCTGCTATATTAGGTGTTTTAGATATTGTTTTTAAGGAACTAGCAAGGTATATTCTAAGCTAATAGTTTTTGGATATTGTAATGGCTAAAAATTGGTATGTTTTACATATCTACTCGGGATACGAAAATAAAGTAAGTTCTTATATAGAAAAGAATATAAAGCCAAAAGAACATGGACAGTATATTGGTGAGGTTAAAGTGCCAACTGAAAATGTTGTAGAAATGGCTAATGGAAAAAAACGTCAAGTAAAAAAAAAGTTTTTTCCAGGTTATATCCTAATAGAAATGGATCTGCCAGATAAAGGAGAGAACTGGAAGCAAGTCTGTAGCCAATTAACAGCTATACAAGGGGTAACTGGTTTTGTTGGTACCGGTAGAAATCAAAAGCCTGCTCCTATATCTGTCGATGAGGCTAAGAATATATTGCAAAGAATGGGTGAAATAAAGTCTACTGAGGCTATGGTGCCAAAAGTATCATTTGCATTAGGGGAGTCTGTAAAAGTAACAGATGGGCCGTTTAGCAATTTTAATGGGGTCATTGAAGATATTAACTATGAAAAAGGTAAATTAAGGGTAAAAGTAGAGATATTTGGACGATCTACTCCAGTTGAATTTGACTTTTTTCAAGTGGAATCATTGTAATTAATTTAGGAGAACATTGTGGCAAAAAAAGTTAAGGCTTATATAAAATTACAATTACCTGCTGGAAAGGCTAACCCATCGCCTCCTGTTGGACCTGCTCTTGGTCAGCATGGTGTTGGCATTATGGATTTTTGTAAAGCCTTTAATGCAAAAACTAAAGATAAAGGTGATCTTATTATTCCTGTTGTAGTAACGGTATATGAAGATAGGTCTTTTACTTTCATTATGAAAACCCCTCCTGCGGCTGTGCTAGTTAAAAAAGCATTGGGTATAGATAAGGGATCATCAATATCCAGTCAGACTGTAGGTACTATATCTTTGAAGCAGTTGGAAGAAATAGCTAAAACAAAAATGCCAGATTTAAACGCTAACACTATAGAGGCCGCTATGAATATAATTGAAGGTACTGCTAAGAGTATGGGTGTTTATGTTGAGGCAAATTAGTTTGAATAATGAGTAATTATCTAAGGAATACTTATGAAAAAAAGTAAACGATATTTAGAAGCAAGAAGTCGGGTCGATAAAAAAAAGTTATACAAAGCAAAAGAGTGTTTAAGTCTTATTAAGGATATTGCTAATAATGAAAAGGCAAAAGTTAAATTTGATCAGAGCGTTGAGATTGCTATTAATCTTAATTTAAGGGCTAAACATACTGTTAGGGATACTTTAATGTTTCCTCATTCTATTTCAAAAATAGAGAAAAAAAATTCTTGTTTTTGCAAAGGGTGAAAAAGCTTCTGAGGCAGAGGATGCCGGAGCAACTTATGTTGGAGATAATGATCTTTGTGAAAAAATAAAAGGTGGATGGTTTGATTTTGATGTAGCTATAGCAACTCCTGATATGATGAAAGACGTTGGGAAGCTTGGACCATTGCTGGGTAGACGAGGACTAATGCCTAATCCTAAAACTGGAACTGTTACATTTGACTTAACTAATGTGATAAATGATTTTAAGAAAGGAAAAGAAGAGTTTAGGGCTGATAAAACTGGTATATTACACATGAAAATTGGGCAGGTTTCTATGGATGATGACAAACTATTTGATAATGCTAGAGCATTATATAAAGAGGTGCTAAGGAAAAAGCCGTCTGACTTAAAAGGGGAATATATTAAAAGTATTGCTTTTTCTACTACTATGGGGCCAGGGGTAAAAGTAATTCATCAAAGCCTAATTTAAACATGGAGATCATATTATGCCAACACCTAAAAAAATAAAAACCGTTGAACAAATGCAAAATACATTATCTGAATATAATAGCTTGATATTTACTAATTATAGAGGCTTAACTGTTGAAGAGATTACTAATCTTAGGAAGAAGTTATACGAGAAGGGTATCCTTTATCAGATTGTAAAAAATAAGCTATTAGGGATTGCATTAAAGAATGCTAATATTGAAGGTTTAGACAACTATTTACTTGGGCCATCTGCTGTTGCTTTTGCAAAGGACGATTATGTTTCATCTAGTAAGATTCTTAGTGACTTTGCTAAAAACAGTTCTTTAGAGTTAAAAGGTGGGTATGCCGATAGTAGAGCTGTTAGCAAGAGTGAGGTAGAGGAACTTGCTAAACTACCGTCTAAGGAAGTAATTTTATCTAAGGTATTAGCTTGCCTTAAGTCACCAGCGAGTGGTTTTATTAATGTTTTAAATGGGCCAATAAGAAGCTTGGTCTATACTTTAAAAGCAATAAGTGAACAAAAAAGTAATTAAGTTAAAGGGGGAACATAACGATGTCTACTACAACATTAACTAATGAAGAAATCATAGAGGCTATAAAGAATAAACCTATGATAGAAGTTGCCGGTTTGGTCAAAGAGTTAGAAGAGGTATTTGGAGTTAGTGCAGCTGCACCTGTTATGGCAGTTTCTGGTGCTAGTGCTGAGGATACTAGTGAGAAAGCCGCTGAACAAACTGAGTTTACTGTTATTCTAACCAGTCCTGGTGGGAGTAAAATTCCTGTTATTAAAGAGGTAAGAGCGATTACTGGGTTAGAACTTAAAAAAGCGAAAGAAGTTGTAGAAACAAGTGGTAAAGCTATTAAAGAAAACCTTTCTAAGGAAGAAGCTCAAAAATTAAAGAGCAGCTTGAGGCTGTTGGAGCTACTGTTGAAATTAAATAGCATTTTATATTTCGCTAGTATATATTTTAGTAATATTTTAAGTGTTAACTTAAATAATAAAGCAAGATATTTCTGGAGAAGAAGCTTAGTTGTTAATCAACTAAGTTATTCTTTTGATTATGGTTTATCTTATGTATAAGGCATTACTAATATATATTTTTGTTAACATCCTATCAACTATTTTAATAAAAATATGATTATAAACTCATATAATTACAAAAACCCACATTTTTTATTTGCCCACTGTCTTAGCCATTTATTTATTTGATAAATTAGGGGTCATTATGGTGACTAAAGTTAAAAAAAAAACTAGAAAGAAAAAGTCTTGGAAAACTAAAAAGTATTTTTGAGATTCCTAACTTAATAGAAATGCAGTTAGAATCTTATAAGGACTTTTTGCAAATGGATATTCCTCCTGAAGAGCGAGATCCAAATTATGGCTTGGAGTCAGTCTTTAGAACTATTTTTCCTATTGAGAGTCCTAATAAAGATATTATTTTAGAATATCTTGGCTACTCAATTTGGAGATATTAAATATTCTGAATATGAAGCCCGTCGTAGAGATCTAACTTATTCTATTGTATTAAAAACTCTTATACGGTTAATTTATGTAGAAACTGGTGAAGTTAGAGAAAAAGAAGTTTTTATGGGTGATATTCCTCTTATGACTACTAGAGGAACCTTTATAATTAATGGAGCTGAAAGAGTTGTAGTAAGTCAAAATCCATAAATCGCCTGGAGTGGTTTTTAGTGCTGATGACAAAGAGACCGTATATTCTGCAAAAATTATTCCAGATAAGGGTGCATGGCTTGAGTTTGAAATAGATGCAGTTAAAAAACTTAATGTACGTGAAAATTGATAGAAAAAAAGGAATATTAGTTACTACTTTTTTACGAGCATTGGGATATGACAATAACGAAGAAATACTTAAATTGTTTTATAATATTGATGAGGTTCAGCTGTCAACTAAAGCCGGTAGAAAAATTATTGAAACGTCTTCTATACCAGTAAGGCTTGCTGAAAATATTGTAGAACCACAAACCAATGAAATAATACTAGAAGTAGGTCAGAGAGTTAGTCGCTCAAGATGCTGAAAAAATACTTAGTTTTGGTATAAAAAAGATTAAGATCTTAAACTTAGAAGAAACTAAACAAAATATTGTAATACTAAAGTGTCTTGATAGTGATGAAGTTCATGATAAAGTAGAAGCAATTTCTAAGCTACACAGCGTAACTAGACCCGGGGAGCCAACTACTGTTGAGAATGCTGAAAAAGAGTTTCAAAAGCTTTTTTTTAATTCTAAAATGTATAATCTTGGTATAGTTGGGCGATACAAATTCAATCAAAAGCTATATGATAATAAACAAGAAAGTATGGATACTACTCTTGCTGTAGAAGATATTGTTAGTACACTAAAATATCTTATTGAGGTTTATACAGGTAATCAAAGCACTGATGATATAGATCATCTAGGTAATCGTAGAATTCGTTGTGTTGGAGAGTTACTTGTTAATCAGCTTAAAATTGGTTTTGCTCGGATGGAACGTTCTATAAAAGAGCGTATGAATACTGAGGACATTGATGAAATTACTCCACAACGGTTAATTAGTATTAAACCTATTACTGCTGTTATAAAAGAGTTTTTTGGTTCAAGTCAGCTTTCTCAATTTATGGATCAAACTAACCCATTGGCAGAACTTACTCATAAACGAAGGTTAAATGCTCTTGGACCTGGAGGTTTATCGAGAGAAAGGGCTGGATTCGAAGTTCGGGATGTTCATTATACTCATTATGGTAAAATATGTCCTATAGAAACTCCAGAGGGGCCTAATATTGGCTTAATACTGTCTTTATGTAACTTTGCAAGAGTTAATAAACATGGATTTCTTGTTACTCCGTACAGAAAAGTGAAAGATGGTAGGGTTACTAATGAGATTCAGTTTTTGACTGCTATGGAAGAAGATCGTTATTATATAGCACAGGCAAATAGTCTTTTGGATAAAGATGATTATCTAATTGGAAACTTAATTGTTGGCCGTCGAAAAGGAGAGTTTCCTTTAGTACCACCAGAACAGATTGACTTTATGGATGTTGCTCCTAAACAAATTATTAGTGTATCTACATCATTAATACCATTTTTGGAGCATGATGATGCTAACCGTGCTCTTATGGGATCAAATATGCAAAGGCAGGCTGTGCCACTACTCAATTTAGAAGCTCCTGTTGTTGGAACTGGACAAGAGAAAAAGGCTGCTATTGATTCTGGTGCTTGTGTTTTTACTAAAAGAAAAGGAGATGTTATTAAGATTTCATCTGATGAAGTTCATATTAAAGTTGATGATCCTGATAATCCAGTTGATATATATCCTCTAATTAAGTATAGAAGAACTAATCAAAATACTTGTTTTAATCAGCGTCCTATATTGCAGAAAGGGCAAAAAGTTAGCAAGGGGGATCTAATTGCTGATGGTCCTGCGTGTGATAACGGTGAACTTGCTCTTGGGCGTAATGTTCTTGTTGCGTTTATGAGTTGGGAAGGAGCTAATTTTGAGGATGCTATTATTGTAAGTGAAAAAATAGTAAAAGAAGATATATTCACTTCTATTCATATTGAAGAGTTCGAAATAGAAGCTAGAGAAACTAAACTGGGTAGTGAAAAAATTACTAAAGATATTCCAAATATTAGTGAGGATGCCTTTATTAACCTTGATGATAATGGTATAGTTAGAGTGGGTGCAAGGGTAGAGCCTGGGGATATATTAGTTGGCAAGGTTACTCCAAAAGGAGAAACGGATTCTACTCCTGAATATAAACTTCTTCATTCAATTTTTGGAGAGAAAGCAAGAGAGGTAAAAGATACATCACTTCGTGTTCCTCATGGAAATGGGGGAATAATCATAGACGTAAATATATTTAGAAGAGAAGATGGAGATGACCTGCATCCAGGGGTTGAAGAAATGGTAAAAGTATTTATTGCCAAAAAACGAAAACTACAAGAAGGCGACAAAATGGCAGGTAGACATGGAAATAAAGGTGTTATATCAAGAGTTGTTCCAGAAGAAGATATGCCATATTTGCCTGATGGAACACCAGTTGAGATTATTTTAAACCCCCTTGGAGTACCATCTAGAATGAATCTTGGTCAGATTATGGAAACTCAACTAGGTTGGGCTGGTAAGGCACTTGGAGAAAATCTTTCGGCTCCGGTTTTTGAGGGGGTAAGTGTTGAAGATATAGAAAGCTATATGGAAAGGGCAGGACTACCAAAAAATGGTAAGATTATTCTTTATAACGGTAAAACTGGCAAGCAATTTGAGAGCGATGTAACTATTGGTTATATATATATGCTAAAACTTGCCCATTTAGTTGATGATAAAATCCACGCAAGGAGTACAGGACCATATTCTTTGGTTACTCAACAACCTCTTGGAGGTAAAGCTCAATTTGGTGGTCAAAGGCTGGGTGAAATGGAAGTATGGGCATTGGAAGCATATGGTGCTTCTAATACATTACAAGAATTTCTAACTGTTAAGGCTGATGATATGATGGGACGTGCTAAGATTTATGAGAGTATTGTTAAAGGGGAGTATACAGCTGCTCCGGGCATACCAGAATCTTTTAATGTATTGGTACAAGAGCTAAGAGGTTTGGGACTAGACCTTAATATTTATGATTCTAGTGACAATCTTTTAGGGCTTACTGATAAAGATATAGAGAATCTTAATAAAGCTAAAAATAAAAAATAATTATGACTTATTACCATATGTTGATCTGGGGGATGCAATAAAATATGAGAGACTTAAGTGATTTTGATAAAATTACCATTAAGCTGTCTTCACCTGAGAGAATAAAAGAGTGGAGCTATGGAGAAGTAAAAAAACCAGAAACTATTAACTATAGAACATTACGCCCAGAAAGAGATGGGCTTTTTTGTGAGAAAATCTTTGGAACTACCAAAGAATGGGAGTGCTATTGTGGTAAGTTTAAATCCATTCGTTATAAAGGGGGTTGTTTGCGATCGTTGTGGTGTAGAGTTGCTCATTTTAAGATACGTAGAGAGCGTATGGGGCATATAGAGCTGGCATCTCCTGTATCTCATATATGGTATTACAAAAGTGTTCCAAGTCGTATTGGGTTGCTTTTAGGTATTTCGGTAAATGAGCTTAGAAGTATTTTATACTTTGAAAAATATGTGGTTATTGATCCAGGTGATACTGATCTAAAAGAAAAGGAGTTCTTAACTGAACAGGACTATATGGAGCTAAAAAAGCAACATGGCGTTAATTTTACAGCAGAAATTGGAGCTATTGCAATAAAGCATTTACTTGAAAATATTGACTTGGATAGTGAAGCAGAGTTTCTTCGTGAGAAAATGAATGAGAAAGGTGAGAAAACTGATCCTAGGCTGTTAAAGAGACTCGAAATAATCAATGATTTTAGAAACTCAGATAATAGGTCTGAGTGGATGATTATGGATATTATTCCTGTTATCCCTCCAGAACTAAGACCAATGGTTCAGCTGGATGGTGGACGATTTGCAACTAGTGACTTGAATGATTTATATAGAAGAGTTATTAACAGAAATAATCGTTTAAAAAGGCTATTAGGATTAAAAGCTCCTGAAATTATTATTAGAAACGAAAAACGAATGTTACAAGAAGCCGTTGACGCCCTTTTTGACAACTCTAGAAGAAGGCGCATGGTTAAAGGACCTGGTAATCGTCCGTTAAAGTCTCTTTCTGATATGTTAAAAGGTAAACAGGGAAGGTTTAGGCAAAATCTACTTGGAAAGCGAGTTGATTATTCTGGTAGATCAGTTATTGTTGTGGGATCAGAGCTAAAGCTACATCAATGCGGACTACCTAAAAAGATGGCTCTTGAACTTTTCAAACCTTTTATTATGAAAGGCTTAGTTGAAAAAGGTTTGGTATATAATATAAAAAGTGCAAAAAAGATGGTTGAGAGAGAAAAGCCAGAAGTTTGGGGAGTTCTTGAAGAAGTCGTTCGTGAACATCCTGTTTTGCTAAATAGAGCTCCTACACTACATAGGTTAGGAGTACAAGCATTTGAACCTATTTTAGTTGAGGGAAAAGCTATTAGACTACATCCTCTTGTTTGTCATGCATTTAATGCAGACTTTGATGGGGATCAGATGGCAGTACATGTTCCTTTATCTCCAGAGTCTCAGATTGAATGTTGGTTGCTTATGCTGTCTTCTCACAATCTTCTTAATCCGGCTAATGGTGAACCTATTGTTGGTCCCACACAAGATATGGTTTTAGGTGTAAACTATCTTACCAAAGAGAGACGGGGAGCTAGCGGTGAAAATAGACATTTTTCTTCTAAAAATGAAATATATTTAGCTATTGAAGGAAAAGAACTTGATTATCAGGCTAAAATTAAATTATTTATAGATGATAGTGCTTCATGGTTAGAGACTACTCCTGGAAGAATTATCTTTAATGATATTTTGCCAGAAGGACTAGGGTATATTAACGAAGCCTTAAACAATAAAACATTGGCACAAGTTGTTCTGAAATGCTTAAGAGACTTTGGAGCCTCTGAAACCGCTATAGTATTAGATAAAATTAAGACAGTTGGTTTTAAATATGCTACTGATTTTGGTGTTACCATTGGCATGCAAGACATTAAAATACCAAAAAACAAAAAAGTTCTTTTAAATAAGGGCGAAAATAAAATTACAAAGATTGAGGAAAGCTATCGTGATGGCTTTATAACAGAGGATGAACGTTATAATAAAGTTATAGACGTATGGACACATGTTAATGATCAAATTGCTGAAGAGATGATGGATGATCTTAAAGTTGACCAAAATGGATTTAACCCCCTATATATTATGGCTGACTCAGGTGCACGGGGAAGTAAACAGCAGATAAGACAGCTTGCAGGAATGCGAGGACTTATGGCAAAGCCATCTGGAGAAATTATTGAGTTGCCTATTAAGTCTAACTTTAAAGAGGGACTTACTGTACTAGAGTACTTTATCTCTACACATGGTGCAAGAAAAGGTTTGGCAGATACTGCTTTAAAGACTGCTGATGCTGGTTATCTTACAAGACGTCTTGTAGATATTGCCCAAGATGTCGTTATTAATGAGCTTGATTGTGGTACTATTAATGGTATAGAGCGAAAAGCCATTAGAGAAGGCGATGAAGAAATTGAAAAACTATCCGATCGTATTATTGGTAGGTATGTGTTGGAGGATATATATCACCCAAAAACGTCTAAGTTAATTATTTCTGCTAATACAGAGGTAGCTGAAGAGCAGGCTGAGGTTATTACAAGATCTGGAATAGAAAAAGTTAAAATACGAACTGTGCTTACATGTGAATCTCGTCATGGAGTTTGTGCAAAGTGCTATGGTAAAAATCTTGCTACTGGTAAAACTGTTGAGAATGGTGAGGCTGTTGGTACTATTGCAGCTCAGTCTATTGGACAACCTGGAACACAGCTAACTATGAGAACTTTTCATATTGGCGGTACTGCTGCTAGACAAATTGAGGATCAAAATATTGAACTGCACTATTCTGCTATTATAAAAGTCTTACCCGAGAGTCTTGTTGAACTTGAGGATGATAAATACATTACGAGTAGAAAGGGTGAACTTGTTGTTCAGAGTGTTATTATGGAATATTCTATATTGGATTTTAAAGAAGTTTATGTAAAAGATGGAGAACGGATATTAATTGGTGATATTATTGGTATTACTAATGACGATAGTGAGATAAAGTCACAAAATGTTTGTCATGTTCAGGTTAAGAGTGATAAAGTTTTACTTATGGGTAGTGAGACTAGTATAAATCTTAAGAGTGGAACTAAAATATATATTAAAGAAGGGGATTTTGTTAAAAAAGGTGAGATTATTGCTGAGTTTGATCCATATAATGAGCCTATTTTGAGTGAGCTGGCTGGTACAATTAAATATAGTGATATTATTCCTGGTTCTACTTTAAAAGTTGAGAAAACTTATGACTCTAAAGTTGGGGATAGAATTGTGCTGGAGGTTAAGGATGGTAGTCTTATACCGCGAGTATTAATTGTTAATGATAATGGAGAAGAGCTTACTAGCATTTCTATACCTGGTGGAGCCCATCTTATTGTTAAGGAAAATGATAAAATTAAACCTGGAGATGTTATTGCTAAAATAACACGTGAGCAGTCCAAGACTAAGGATATTACTGGTGGTTTACCTCGTATCACTGAGCTTTTTGAGGCACGAAAACCAAAAGATGCCTGTGTAGTAGCTGAACAGGATGGCATTGTTAAATTTGGTGACAAACTAAAAGGAAAATCAGTTATTTTGGTTGAACAGAGGTTAACATCCGAAGAAGGTGAAGAGCTTATTGACAGTGTGAAACATGTTATACCTAGTGGAAAACGTATTTTAGTACGTGAAGGTGATTATGTTAATGTTGGAGACCAACTTTGTGATGGGCCTGTTAACCCCCATGATATACTTAAGATTGAGGGTGATCAAAAGCTTCAGGAATATTTGGTTAATGAGATACAAGAAGTTTATAGACTTCAAGGTGTTAATATTAATGATAAGCATGTTGGTATTATAATACGTCAGATGCTTAGAAAGGTTGAGATTACTGATGCTGGAGATACAGATTTTATTATTGGACAACAAATTGATAAATTTGTTTTTAGGGATAAAAATAATGTTGTTGTTAAGGAGGGGGGTAAACCTGCTACTGCAAAGGTTATTTTGCAAGGTATTACTAAAGCATCTCTTAATATAGAGAGTTTTATTTCTGCGGCATCTTTTCAAGAGACCACTAAGGTTTTGACTAATGCGGCAATAAAAGGAAAGACTGATAATTTAAGAGGACTAAAAGAAAATGTTATAATTGGTCATTTAATACCTGCTGGTACAGGGATAAAAGATTATCAATATATAAAGACAAAATTTCCTGAAGAAGAGCTTGAAGAGCTGGAACATGATAATGCAGTATAAACCATATTATTAAGGTCTTTTATAGTTGCTCATAGTGCTCAGAATCAAGTATTAATAGACTTTTTAGTTAAAACTCTTTATCTATAATAGCTTATCTCTTTTTTAATCTTTTCATAAAGGCTTGTACTATAAATCTGTGAGCTAAGACAAAAAAAACCTTACCTTGACTTTTTTTATGTTATCTTAATCTTAACTAGTCAAATATAGAAAAATATGTCATAGTCTATATGAAAATATATTATTAATTAATAAAAATATTATTAACTTTATAGATTAACCAATATTAGGAGGATGATAAGTGGAAACCATTAAACTTAAGGCAGAAAAAAGAGAAATAGGAACTAAAGGATTTTTGAATAAACTAAGAAAAAATGGTAGAATACCCGGTGTTTGCTACAGTAAAAATCAAAACTTGTTATTAAGTGTGGATGCCGTAACTTTTGAAAAGATACTTGATAAAACTGCAAAACATATTACTATAGATTTGAACATAGAAAATAATAATAAAAAAGTCTTAGTAAAAGATTATGCCATAGACCCTATATTAAAACATATTATTCATGTAGACTTTTTTGAAGTCAATAATGATAAACAGGTTAAAGTAAAAATTCCAATAATCCTTAGCGGATTAGCTAAAGGAATTAAAAAAGGAGGGGTATTAGAACATACCCTGCATGCCGTTAGTATAGAGTGTTTTCCAAATGATATTCCAGACTCTATTGTAGTGGATATAACTAACCTTGATGTGGGGGATAGTGTTAGGATAGAGTCACTTACGCTTGATAGCAATATTAGAGTTTTAACCAGTAAGAAGCAGACTCTTGTATCTGTTATGGCCTCTAGAACTACAAAAACGGAAGATGAGGACAAAGAAGAAACCTCTAATAATGAATAATGAAGCTAATTGTAGGATTAGGTAATCCAGGTAGTAAGTATAAAAATCATCGTCATAATCTTGGTTTTATGGTTATATCTAGATTAGCATATAAATATCAAATACCTTTGACAAAAAAAAAATTTAATGCTATTTATTCAAAAGCTTTTATTAACGGAAAAACCGTAATACTAGCACAACCATTAACCTTCATGAACCTAAGTGGAGAACCTATATATAATCTCGTAAGATTTTATAAAATACCTGTTGATGATATAATAGTTGTAGTCGATGATATAAACCTAGACTTTGGCTCTATTAGAATAAGAAAGAAAGGCTCTGACGGCGGGCATAACGGGATTAAATCAATTATCGAACAACTTAAAACTAAAGAGTTCTCACGGGTTAGATTGGGTGTAGGATTACCTGTTAATGCTTGTGACGTAAAAGATTATGTATTATCCCATTTTAGTCTTAAAGAAAAAGAGTCTTTATCCAGCTTTATTGATAGAGGTGCTGAGGCTATAGTAAGTATAATTGCTGAATCCATTGAATACGGAATGAACAAGTTTAACTCATGAACCTTATGGAACGGTTTATAAGTACTATTAAAGATCATGATTTAGTCGAGTGCGGGAATAAAATATTAATTGGAATATCTGGTGGACCAGACTCAGTCTGTCTTTTAAACTTATTTAGTGCAATATCTAATAGCTATTCTCTTATATTAGGTGCGGCTTATGTAAATTATCATCTTCGTCAATCTGAATCGGATAATGAAGAAAAGTGGATAGAAAAACTATGTAATAATATTAATATACCTCTTTATAAAAAAGATTGTCCTATTACTAGTAAAAAAAACCTTCAGGAGTCGGCTCGGAAAGTACGTTTTCAATATTTTAAAGAAATCATTATAAAGCATAACTTTGATAAATTATCACTAGGACATCATCTTGATGATCAGCTGGAAACCTTCTTTATGAGGTTAATGAGGGGGTCTTCTTTAGCTGGACTTAGTTCAATGGGATATTCATCAAATTATCCCATAAATATAATAAGGCCTCTTTTGGATGTTCCTAAGTCTTATATTATAGGCTATCTTAATGATAATAAAATTAGCTATTTAGTTGACAGCTCAAACCTTAAAACAGATTATTTACGTAACCGAGTAAGACTTATGGTTTACCCATCCATAGGTTTAGTTTTCCCTGATTATAGAGCTAGACTGTCTAAGATAATTAGTAATATACAAAGGGACAACCAATTTATTAATAGTATAGTTGATAAAGAAATTAATAGGACTTTGGTTTACTCTTCTGATAAAGAAAAACGAATAGATATTAGTAAATTTAATAACTTAGACTCCTCAGTAAAAAAAAGAATAATAATTACTATCGCTCGACAAATCGGTAAACATTATAATTATTTTTCATCAAAAAATCTCGATAAGTTAGTTACACAGATCCAAAAGCATAATGGCATTGGTAGTAATCTTGTTTTCCATAAAAAAGATATAGAGATTTATATTGAGTATTCCCACCTTACTATTTACCTGATTAACAGCTTAGGAGGAGGGATTCTAAAAAATCTAAAAATAAATACTGCTATTGAGTTAAAAAATCCTTTAGGGGTTTTGTTAGAGGTATCCGAGTTTAGTGCTTTTGATTACCCTAAATTAAGCTGTAATTATAAAGAACATAGGCTGTCTATTTTTGTGGATAAAGGTAGATTAAATAATAATCTTAGTATTCGTTCTGTATTGTGTGGTGATAGGGTTTACCTTAATCAAAAAACGGGATTAAAAAAAGTTAAAGAAATACTAATTAATTCAAAGATTCCTCGTAATAAAAGAAAAGAAGTCTTAGTTTTATGTGATGGTATAGTTCCATTTGGACTTTTATCCCTGTCTCCATTTAGGTTAAGCCTTCTTTGTGAGGACTATTATGTTAGCATAAAAACTAATATAGTTATTCGTTTGGATTTTAAAAAGCTTTAACTAACAGCTATATAAAACTTTTTATTAAATGTTTTAAACGTATCAGCGTATAAAAAGGCTTATAAAGTCAGTTGACATTTTAATAAATTTATGTTATTTTAATTTTCATAAAAGAAGATAGTAATATTATTAACTTTATATATCCGAGGTAATTATTATATATGCCTGATAACAATGAAGAAAAAAATAAGAATCCTTTTTCGCCGAAAGGAGATGGACCAAAACCTAATAAAAATTTTACTTTTATAGCTTTAATAGTCTTGGGTTTGCTTTTTTTTATATATATTTTTAGCGAATCCAGTATAAATGATATAAAACTTCCTTATTCAGAATTTCTTATTCTGGTAGAAGAGGAAAATGTAGAATGGAAAAGTATTACAATAATCGATCAGGAAATTAAAGGTGAAGTTGTTTTAGAAAGTAGTCTCTATAGGGATTACAAAAGATATCATAGGGGACCAGCTAAAAAAGTTAAAGGACGACCTACTTTAAGGTTTGTTACCTATAGTCCTATAGACCATAATAACCTTGTTAATAAATTAGAAAAGGTTAATAAGGATAAGCCAGAAAACGAAAAGATTATTTTTAATGCTGAGCCAAAGAGTAGTAGTATTTTTGCAACCATTTTAACAACGGTTATACCTGGACTTATAATTTTTGGAATATTATGGTTTTTTATGTTCCGCCAGATTCAGGGGACTGGTAATAAGGCACTTTCTTTTGGTAAGACAAGAGCTAAATTAGTTAAGAATTCTCAAAAGTCTATTACTTTTAAGGATGTTGCTGGGGTAGAAGAGGCTAAGACTGAGCTTCAGGAAACTGTTGAATTTCTTAAAGAGCCTGAGAAATTTAAAAAGCTTGGAGCAAAAATACCCAGGGGAGTTCTTTTAATGGGTCCACCTGGGACTGGTAAGACTTTATTGGCTAGATCTGTTGCTGGTGAAGCTAATCGTCCATTTTTTAATATGAGTGGTTCTGAGTTTGTTGAGATGTTTGTTGGAGTAGGGGCTAGTAGAGTACGGGATCTTTTTGAGCAGGGGAAGAAGAATGCGCCTTGTATTTTGTTTATTGATGAGTTGGATGCAGTAGGACGAACGCGTGGAGCTGGATATGGTGGTGGACACGACGAAAGAGAACAGACTTTGAATCAGATGCTTGTTGAGATGGATGGTTTTGATAGTGATGAAACTGTAATTGTTATGGCGGCTACTAATCGGCCTGATGTTTTAGATCCGGCACTTTTGAGGCCTGGTAGATTTGATAGGAGAATAGTTGTATCACGTCCTGATATAAAGGGTAGAGAGGCTATTTTAGGTGTACATCTTCAGAAGATACTATTAACAAAGTCTGTGGATGCACATATTATTGCTAGGGGTACTCCTGGTTTTTCAGGAGCTGATCTTGCTAATCTTGTTAATGAGGCTGCACTTATTGCCGCAAGAAAGAGTAAAAAGAGGGTTCAGATGGAAGACCTTGAAGAGGCTAAGGATAAGGTTCTTATGGGTCCTGAGCGTAGGAGTCTTGTATTAACTGAGAAAGAGAAAATAACTACTGCATATCATGAGGCTGGACACGCTTTACTGGCATATTTATTACCTAATGCTAACTCTCTACATAAGGTATCTATTATCCCAAGAGGGAATGCTCTTGGTATAACACAAACTTTGCCTGAGGATGACCGTCATACTTATTCTAGGCAATTCTGTATAGAAGAGATTATGATATTATTTGGCGGCCGAATTAGTGAGGAGTACAAGTTTGGCAAAGAGGCTATTACTAATGGTGCATCTAATGATATTGAGAGAGGAACACAAATTGCAAGACAAATGGTATGCGAATGGGGTATGAGTGAGCTATTAGGTCCACTTTCTTATGGTCAGAAGGATGAGCCTATATTTATTGGTAAAGAGATTGCACGTCATAAGGATTATAGTGAGCAGACTGCTGAGGTTATAGACAGTGAGATTAAGGCTATTATTGATAGTTGTTATGGTGATGCTAAGAAGCTTATCATGGATAAGGTGGATAAGTTAGAGTTAATAGCAAAGCATCTTATAGAAAAAGAGTCCCTAGACAAGGCTGGAGTTGAAAGTCTTCTTACTGACAAATAGTACTATTGTCTATATAAATATATACTAAAGGATTCCTATAACTATTTGTAAGTGTATTTGTTCTATACTATTAGAACGAGTATTATCAGGTTTATGTAGGTTTTGTAATAAGATATAATTTTATTAAATTATCTTTTGGACACTCTTTTACCGGTAGCTTCTTCGAAGCAGTCCTTACAAAAGTTTTGCAACTTTCCATATTCATCACGGATCCAGCTTACTATATTTTTATTACTGTCGCATGAACAGCATTTACCGACAACATTTTCTTTTTTTTTGGCACTAATATAACTCGCCATTTGTAAACCCCTGGATGTTTTTATTAAGGAGATAACCAAAGTGGTTGAATAATCGTATTTAAGTATAACTAGAACATTAAAAAAAGTCAAGTATTTTTTTTAAAGGCTACTTTAATGTATAGATATTTTTTTTTTGTATAGGCAAGTGTAGTGAGATGACGTTTTATGATAATTTAGTTATTGAGTAAGGCCTATTATGTTATAAGGAGTTTTACATAGAAAAAGGACATATAACGTAAAGGGAGGTATATTTTAGATTTCTTTGTGGAACAGAAAAGATAAAATATTGATGAAAAAGTTATTTTCTTGTATCAAACGGTTTATCCTCCTATGCTCTTTAAGTGCTGTTTAAATGCCTCAGTAATGAACACAAAATATCACTTTTTATGCAAGTAATCATCACTTAAAGAGCTATTAAGAATCCCTTACTGAGACTAGGAATTATACACCTTTATTAAGTGTTAAAGGATTTGTTGTTCCATAAAGGAATAGGAGGGATTGTTTTGATATTATATATTGACGTTTTATGTAAAACCCTGTGGGGACACTAATCCTCTATATAACAAATTGAAGGCAACTATAAAAAAAAATAACCGCATGACTTATAATACCTCTACAATAATACAGCAGCATCATCAATAATATGGACTTTTAACTAACTTTCATGTATATTTCATATTCATGTGTGCGGTATTAACAAAAACTGCCTGCTTAATAATAAAATTATGAAATACGAATTGCTCATTAGCTATAAATATTTTAAATCTAAAAAAACTAATAACTTTATATCCAGAATCTCTGTTATTGGTATAGTAATAGTTTGCTTGTCAGTAGCCATCCCTATTATTACTATGTCTGTAATTAACGGATTCCATAAGAGTATTAAAAAAAAACATATTAATAAAGATTATCATATACAGCTACTTAAAACTAAATTTATAAACTACAACTTTGTGAAAAATCATATACTAACTGATAATAAAATAAAAGATAAAATTAAAATGGTTATCCCATTTTATAAATCCCAAGTTCTTCTGAAACACGAAAATAGTAAGTATTATGGAGTTTTTCTAAGAGGAAATAATACTAACCTTTATATGAAGGATAAAGACTTTAGGGATAACTTTTCTTTAGTGGCAGGCAATTATAGCTTGAAAAAGTTTAGAATAATAATCGGATATAGTCTTGCAAAAAAACTTAATATTAATATTAATAAAATTAAACAGGGAAAAGAACTCGATATCGAGGTATTAATATCAAGGGAAAGGTTTATGGATGAAGAGTTTATACCAATATATAAATTTAGAGTTAGTGGAATATTTAAATCAGGTTATGCAGAATATGATAACTATTTGGCTTTTACCAATATTAATACATCCAAAATTGTTTTTAATACTAAGATCCGCATTGATGGAAAAGTATATAACGCAATAACCGGACTAGGAATAAAACTTTATAATCCAGAGGATGCCGATATAATAAAAAATATCTTAAATATAGAATTCCCAGAATTAACTATATATACGTGGAAGGAGCTAAATAGACACCTTCTTCATGCCTTTAACTGGGAAAAAGACCTTATAAAAATAGTATTGGCTATTATGATAATAGCATCCTTTTTAGTTATCTATCTTAATCTCAATATAGTAGTTATAGATAAAAGAAAAGAAATAGGTATTTTAAAATCGTTTGGCGTTAAAAATAAGGCAATTAGAATGATATTCCTAATCGAAGGACTAATAATCGGACTTATAGGAACACTATTAGGTAGTATTTTTAGCTTATTGATCCTTGGCTCACTGGCAGAACTCATTCAGTATACAGAGTATATTGTTAATGAAATACTAAAATTCGCCCATAATGTTGAATATGGAACTAATAAACAATATGTAAAATGGGAAGTTCTCTCTGGTGGATTGGTACACATAAAAGCTCTGCCTTATCATATACACTTTGGAGATTTGCAACTGGTTTGTATATTTTCTATTTTTGTATCCATGTTGGCGTCTTACTTTCCAGCAAGGAAGAGTGCTTTGGAGAATATAGCCTCTGTTATAAGGTATGAGTGATATGGAGATTATAAAAATAAGAAATCTTTTTAAAAATTACTATTTAACTGCCCTACCACTAGAAGTCTTAAAAGGTATTAATTTGGATATTCACAAAAGTGAAATAATAGCTATAGTTGGTGAAAGCGGTTGTGGAAAAAGTACCTTGCTTAACCTAATAGGTGGCTTGGACTCTATTCATAGGGGTAGAATTATGATTGCTAATAAAAGTATTAGTGATATGTCGGAAGATGAACTTTCATCTTTTAGGAATAGTAATATTGGTTTTGTATTTCAGTTTCACTATCTTTTGCCCGATTTTACTGCACTAGAAAATGTTATGCTCCCTTATTTGGCTAATAAGTTTAAACTAAAAAGTGCAAAAGAAAAAGCTATGGCTTTATTAAAAGAAGTTAAACTTGAAAATAGAGCTAATCATAAGCCTAATGAGCTATCAGGCGGTGAACAGCAAAGAGTTGCTGTTGCTAGAGCATTAATTAATGATCCGATGATAATGCTTGCTGATGAACCTACTGGTAATCTAGATGAAAAAACTACTCAAGAAATACAAAGCCTCTTATGGGATATTAGAGAATATCATAAAATTACTATTGTGTTAGTTACCCATAATGCCGATATATCAAATAAGGCAGACCGTAAAGTAAGACTAGCTTATGGTAAGATACAAGAGATAAATAAATATGGAGGTATATAATGTCTATAAGTGAGTTACCACAGGCATATAGCTATTCATCGGCCATTGGTTATTCCTCAGTGGAAAGTAATACAGAGGCATCTGATGCTAATAATCAGCAGGATGAAAAAGTTGAAAATGAAGAAAGTGGTAAAATACTAGACGTTACTGTCTAATAATGGCTAAACCGCTATGGATAGAGTATTTAGAATATTTGCCAATAATTGTTTTTGAGAAAATAGTAAAATATATACCCCATAAACTTAGTATGATAATTGCATCTATTGTGGGATACGTTATCTTTATTTTTTCGTTCCAGCTTAAAAAAGAATCTTATAAAAACCTTTGTTTTGCTTTTGCTAATACAAAAAGTGATAGCGAAATTAGACTTATTAGACGAAAATGTTTTGTTAATGTGGGTAAGTCTATTTTTGAGGTATTGGGGTTTTCAAAGTTTAATAGTGAAAACCTTATGGATAATATTAGACTTTCCGATAACAGCCTTAATACTATTAAAGCTCTACACAAAAAAGGAAAAGGGATTATTTGTATATCTGCTCACTATAGTAATTGGGAGTTATTGGCACTAGTTATACCTTATTTGGGTTATTTACTAAATATTATTATTCGTCCTTTGGATAATAGCTTATTAAACACTTTTATTAATAAAAGAAGAATGGCTTTTGGTGCTAAGATTATGGATCGTAAAAATGGTTACTACCAGAGCTGTAGGGCATTAAGGAATAATGAGGTAATAGCATTATTGGTTGATCAAAATCAGGTAAAAGGGGGTATATTCGTTCCATTTTTTGCTAAGCTTGCATCTACAGCAAGGGGAGCCGCTAGTATGGCAAGGCGTACTAATGCATCAGTTATGCTGGCTTATATTTATAGGGATTCTCATAATGTTCACACCCTAACTTTTAAGGAAATTAAACTTATTAATTCTAAATCTATAAAAGAGTTTATATATATAAATACAAAGAGGTTTTCTAGCTATTTTGAGGATATTATTAAGGATAAGCCTGATCAATGGCTATGGTTCCATGATCGCTGGAAAACAAGGCCATAATATATAGTAGTTTTTTTTGGCATTCTCTATTGACAAATTAGCTACATCTTTTTAGATTAAACTATATAAGGGAGTGGTATGAAATTTATTTACTACTTTAGAGCTTGACTGTATTTTTATATATACAGTATGACTAAGGTATTGACCTTAACTATTAAGGGGTATAGTAATGGCTGACGAGTTTCATTATTATTATAACAAAGAACTAGACAAAGAAACAAATAAAAAAATAAACCTTGAAATCGTTAACTATGCTGGGATATATATACTTAAAAAGATGGATATATCCGATGACAGCGGTGGACATGTTTTCGAAGTACCTCTTAGCGGTATTGATGAACACCTTGAGCCTGTTATGGATGATCTCTTATTTAACGATTTAGTTAAAATTGATACTGTTAATATTTGTTATAAGATTAGCGATAAGGGTAGGGACTATATTGACAGTTTAATCGATGAGATTGAGGGATATATTGATAGGTATGAAGATTTTGATCCGCAGGCAAAAGTTAATCTAATGAAAAGGGATAGGGTTAATCCATTGAGGGTAAGGTTTTTATGGGGGTTGTATGACGGCGAGTTTGATGATTTTAATCAGTGGCAGGATAATTTAGGTATAACTGATAAAATTAAGGATTGGCAAACAATTATAGTCAAAAAAGAGTTTTATGATATTCTTTTTGAAGAAATAGATAATATGGAAAATATGGATGATGAAGAGTTAAATGATATTCTAAAAGAAGCAGAGGATGAGAAAAGTATAGAGAGAAATAAAAAAAACTCTAACATTAATATAACTCGTATAGGTGGGAATGGTACAGGTTATTAGCTTTAGTATAAGTAGTTATATAATGACGTTTTACTTCGTATTATTTTTTAGTATAGTATTAACCTTTTAATCCATACATTATAATTTTATAAATTAGGAGAATTATATGTTAAATAAAACATTATTTAGCTTATTGGTTATATTTTTATTAGTATTTGGTTGTGGGAGCGATAAAAAAAAACAATGGGCAGAAGGTGATTATGGTAGGGCTAGTAAGCTTAATCTTGATGTGGATGCCGTATCAAAGGCGTTTGAGACCGCTAAAAGCCCTCAGGAGTTTGAGAAAAAGGTAAATGAAATATATACCGGAGATGAAATTATATCTATTGCTGTTAAGAATACTGGCGAGAAAAAACAAAGTGTAGTTCTTTATATAGACAGCAATCCCCAGAATGCTAAGATTGACAAGGGTGAGAAACTGCTTGCCTTTAACAGGGACTTTGATACAGAAAGTAATAAATCTTCGTATACCAGAACAGGTTATGGCCCTTATGGCTATTATTCTCATCATTCACCTATTTATTATGCGGCTATTGGAGTATTTACATATTGGGCATTATCCAGGTCGTTTTATCGTACGCCTATGTCCAGTTATAGCACTATAAGGAGTAGAAGGAATTCTCATCGTTCAACTCCAGCTTATAAAAAACAGGTTGCAAAAACTAACAGTTTTAATAAGTCTTTTCAGAAAAATGCACCTAAGAAATTTAAGAGTGGTCCTAGTGGTGCATGGGGGAAAAAGTCAGCTGGTAAAGGGGGGTGGTTTGGTGGTAGAAAACGCTCTAGTACTGGTAAGTCTCGTGGCTTTGGTAGGAGAAGTAGGGGTTTTGGCGGTAGAAGAAGTTTTGGTGGTAGAAGAAGATAAATATAGCAAACTATATATAAGTGAGGTATTATATAAATAAAGAATCCGGGACTTAGCAACAAATTAATTATTATTGGGAGAGCTATATGTTATGTAAAAAATTATTTAAGATAGTATTTTCATTAGTTGTTGGTTTACTGGTTACACTTTATATATTAGTATCTTATTCTGGGAGTCAGTTGGTAGAGGATGATTATGGTAGGGCTAGTAAGCTTAATCTTGATGTGGATGCCGTATCAAAGGCGTTTGAGACCGCTAAAAGCCCTCAGGAGTTTGAGAAAAAGGTAAATGAGATATATACCGGCTATGAGATTATATCTATTTCTGTTAATAATACTGGTAAGAACAAGCAAAGTGTAGTTCTTTATATAGATAACAATCCCCAAAATGCTAAGACTGATAATGGTGAGAGATTGCTTTCTTTTAATAGGGACTTTGATACAGAAAGTAATAAATCTTCGTATACCAGAACAGGTTATGGCTCTTATTCTCATCATTTACCTATTTATTATGCGGCTACTGGTGCACTTACTTATTGGACATTACCCAGGACACTTTATCGTACGCCTATATCCAGTTATAGTACTATAAAGCGTTCAAGGACTTCTTATCGCTCAACTCCGGCTTATAGAAAACAGGTCACTAGGGCCAATAGTTTTAATAAGCCTTTTTAGAAAAGTACTTCTAAAAAGTTTAAGAGAGGTTCTAGTAGTTCATGGGGCAAGAAGTCAGCTAATAAGGGAAGTTGGTTTGGTGGTAAAAAGCGGTCTAGTACTAAGAAGTCTAGTAGCTTTGGTAGTAAAAAGACGTCTAGTAAAAAGAGTTCTAGTAGTTTTAGTCGTAGAAGAAGGTAACTACTTAGCAAATTATATAGAGCTAGTAACATTATATAAAAAAAGAACGTTGGAATTTCACTAACAAGTTAGTTGGGAGAGTATATTGGAAAACCTTAAACATATTGATCCAGAAATATATAATCTTATAAAGCAAGAGGAGCTTAGACAAGTTGATAAAATTAGACTTATTCCTTCTGAGAATTATACATCCAAGTCGGTTATGGAGGCTAGTTCTAGTATTTTAACGAATAAGTATTCAGAGGGTTATCCTAATAAGAGGTATTATGAGGGACAGCAATTCATTGATCAGATAGAGAATATTGCTATTAATAGGGCAAGGGAGCTTTTTGGTGTTGATCATGTAAATGTACAAGTTCTTTCTGGATCACCTGCTAACATGGCAGTATACTTTGCTTTTTTAGAGCCTGGGGATAAAGTTATGGGTTTAAGCCTACCTCATGGTGGTCATCTTACTCATGGGTGGAGTGTAAGCTTTTCTGGAAAGTTGTATAAGTCTATTCCTTATACTCTGGATGAGGTTAGTAACAGGTTAAACTATGATAAAATTATGGAGATTGCAAAAAGAGAAAGGCCAAAGTTAATATGGGCTGGAGCAAGTGCATATCCGAGAGAGATTGACTTTAAGGTTTTTGGTGATATTGCAAATGAGGTTGGTGCATATTTTGCCGCTGATATTGCTCATATTGCTGGCTTAGTTGTTGGTGGAGTGCATAATTCACCTGTTCCTCATGCTGATGTTGTTACTACAACTACTCATAAAACGCTAAGAGGTCCTAGAGGTGGTATGGTAATGTGTAAACAAGATCATGCCAAACTTATTGATAAGGCTGTATTTCCTACTCTTCAAGGTGGACCGCATAATAATACAACTGCGGCTATTGCTGTTGCTTTAAAAGAGGCATCTACTAATGATTTTAAGGTTTATGCCAAACAAGTTGTTAATAATGCAAAGGTACTGGCTCATAAACTACTGGATCATGGTTTTAATCTTGTTACTGGGGGTACTGATAATCATCTTATATTAATAGACCTAACTAGTAAAGATGTTACTGGTAAAAAGATAGCAAGGGCTATGGACAGTGCAGGACTTGTTTGTAATGCTAACGCTGTACCTTTTGACAAAAGAAAGCCTTTTGACCCTAGTGGTATACGTTTAGGTACTCCGTCTATTACATCTAGAGGTATGAAAGAAGCTGAGATGATAAGAATAGCCAGTTGGATAAACGATGTTGTTAATAACTATGATGATGAACATAAATTAAGTTCTATTTTTAATGAAGTTAAGGAATTATGCAGTAATTTTCCTCCATTGGGATTAGAAAGTATCAAAACTAAGCAACAATAGATAAGTTATTCTTATAGTTTTTGAGTGTCTCCTACTGAACTATAGAATTCATTTAGTGTATTTAAGACTTTTTCTATTTTTTCGTTGGAGTCAATTTTAAATAGTTCTAAGACATTGGAGTTTATTTTCGTTATAATTTCATTATTATCAATTTTGGATACATGGCTTAGCATATTTGCAAAATAGACAGTATACATAAGATTTTGCCAATCAGTTTTTCTATAGAGTTTTGGTGTATGATGATAGGATATAGCAATAGTCATTTTTGTTGGGAAGTTCCAATTTTCTGTAATCTTGCCGCCAATATCTGCATGGGTTAGACCTAGTGCAAGTCTTTCTATTTCAACAATAGAAACATTTTTAGCCTCACTTAACAAGATTATTCTTTTACTTAGTTCAGGTGTTATAGAAAGCAGAACTATTTTTCCTATATCGTGCAATAATCCTGCTAAATAAGCACTTTCAATATCGTCTACTTGTCTAGTGATCATTTTCATAAGGTATTTAGAGAAAAATGCGCATTTATATGAATGATTCCAAACCTCTTCCATGGATTCATAACGTTCTTTAAGAACTTTTTTAGCTCCTATGGATAGCATTATAGTAGATAGCTGTTTTAGCCCTATTATACTAGTGGCTTGTTCAATTGTTTCCACAGATGACCTAGTTATATACCATGCTGAGTTAGCTAGCTTTAGGATATCAGCAGTTAAGGAAGGATCCTGTTTAATTACGGAGCTTATTTCTTTTATACTACTATTTGGATCATTTATTAGTTCATTAGTTTTAGTAATAACATCTGGTATTGGTGGGAGATTATCTACTTCGGCGTAGATTTTTTTTATAATTTCTTGTTTTGTCATATTATTTACTCTTGTTATATTATAGCATTAATTATAGGTTATTATATTATTTTCTAGTATAAAAAACAAAACTTTCATAAACTATCATGTTATAGTAACACTATTCTAAAGCTATACACTGTTATATAAAAGTCAAGCATTTTATATAAAAGCAATATTAATTTATAAATTAACATTACAATCAGCTAAACGTTATAACAACGATTAATAAAAAATAAGTTACAGTCTTTGTAATAATAGCTTTAGTAGCTTAAGATCATTCCATGCATGTCTTTTTAGATCACTATTATGTAAGAGTGCCGAAGGATGGTAACTAGGTAAAATAATACGGCTGTCTAAATTATATCTTTTGCCTCTTAGCCTAGATATACCAGTTTTTATCTTTAAAATATATTGTGTTGCAATATTTCCCATTGTAAATATAATATCTGGATTTATAATCTCAATTTGCTTATCCAAATAATAAGAACAAAAAGAAATCTCGCTTTCATAAGGAGTTCTATTGTTTGGTGGACGACATTTAATTACATTACAGATAAATATATCTTCTCTATTTATGTTTATAGCTTTTAACATTTTATCCAATAGTTGTCCGGCTTGTCCAACAAAAGGTAAGCCTTTAACATCTTCGTCATGACCAGGAGCCTCTCCAACAAGCATAAGAGAACTTTTACTATTACCTATACCAAAAACTACTTGTCTTCTAGTTTTAGCCAAAGAACATTTTGTACAATTTCTAACTTGTTCTTGCAGATTAGCTAAGGGAGTTTCTAACTTTTTATTCTGATCGTTACTTTTATTATAAAAAGTTTTATTTTGTCTTAATTTAAACCGTTGTTCTTGGTATATCCAATTTTTGGTGTGAATTAATACCTCAAAAACAGATTTGTAATTATTGTCATTCAAAATAGCCTACTTTTTAGTTTAGTTTTGCCTTAGGCTTTTTTGTAGACTTTTTCTTGCACTCTACACAACGAATAGCATAAGGAATAGCCTCTAACCTTTTTTCTTCTATTGGCTTATTACACTCTTCGCAAATACCAAAGGTTTTGTCATCTATTTTTTTTAGTGCATGATTAATGTTTTTTAGAGTTTCTTTTTCTCCTGTAGATAAACCTATAAGAAGTTCTTTTTCATAAAAACTATAGGCCTGATCTACTATATCACCACTTTTAGTTACAGCATTTATACTTGATATATTTTCATTATTCTTATGTAGTCCTTCTAAAAGCTCTTTTTTCTCATCCAGCAACTCTTTTTTAAACTTTTCCAATTTTGCTTTTGTCATATTTCCTCCAATAGTATTATTTGAGATTATTATATACGTTATTAGTAATCAATTGCTATTAATGCCTTCTAATAATATTATAACTCAATCATTTTAGAATAATATGATTAGAGCATTTTTTTACAATTTATTAGAACACTTATTAACGGTTACTAGTATATATAACACCTCATAAAATAATCTTTTTCTATTTAGCTTATAAATGTTATTATATATCAAATAGTTAGGGCAGTTATTATACATTTTACTACTTTTAAATTAATAAATTGCCCTTTTTTTAGTAATTTATTGTAACAATAACGTCTTAAGTGTAATAGAGGCTAAATATATACTAATCATATTGTGTTGTCAATTAAATTTTTCGTAAATACTAATATAATTATTTAGTATTGTGAGTAAACTTAATTGGATTTTTCCTTTGATTATATCTTCTAACCTCAAAATGAAGATGAGGTCCAGTAGAATGTCCTGTTGACCCTACTTTGCCTATTATATCCCCTTTTTTTACTGTCATTCCTTTTCTTACAAGTCTTTTGGATAGGTGTCCATAAAAAGTTTTATAGTCATATTTATGGCTTATTATAATTAATTGTCCATATTCGCCCATCCAGCCCGAAAAAATAACTTTTCCGTTATGGGATGCATAAACTTTTTTTCCTATTGGTGCCGCTATATCCAATCCACCATGAAAGGTTCTTTTATTGGTAAAGGGATTAACCCTAGTACCAAAAGTTGAAGTTATACTACCCAAAACAGGTTTAATAAACCCCTTTTTATTAATAACGCTAGCTTTTAATGGACGAGAAAATATTTTAGAGTTAAAGAATCTTCTTTCATCGAAAGATAGCTTTCTTAAAGGGATAAACACTTTTTCTCCTTTATATAACTTATTTCTATTTAAGTTGTTAACAGAAGCTATTATGAACTTAGGCAACTTATATTTTGTTTTTAGCTGATCTAAATCAGTTTCTTTTTCTATATGGTAAAAAGTACCATCCATATTGGGGATTAATATTTTTTTATTTACAAAAATATCATAAGGGCTTGTTATATAGTTAATTGATACAATAGTATCAACACTTAAATATGATCTATTTGCAATATTTATTAAGTTATCCCCTATTTTTACTTTATAAATAGCCGTCTTTAACTTTACAGCTCTTATATTTGATCTACTTTGTATTAGTTTTTTAAGACGATATTTAAAACTAGTATTATAAAAAAGAATCTCTTTTCTAAAGTTCTTAAACACTGAGTCTTCCATAGATAGCTTGTTTATCTTATAGTATGCACTAGCGTCTAGAGATAATAATGTAATAAGTAATAATGAGTATAGTGTTTTCATTTTTATAAATAATTTTCTGAATTAAGTAAACTTTTCTTTATTTTTTTTTATTTATATCTATTAAAGTCTATTTAGTTTTTATTATTTAAATTTTAGGTATAAAATCATTTTAATATATCAAAAAAAAATATTGATAATGGTAAATAATTTTATATATTTAAAGTCTATTTTTTGTTTAATAGTGATATATCTTTGGAGGAATTAATGAATTATAAAGTAAAAGATGAAAAACTAGCAGAAAAAGGATTACTTAGGATAGAATGGGCAGAAAGCCGTATGCCTGTTTTGGCTCTGCTAAAAGAAAAATATAGTAAGACTAAGCCATTAAAAGGTATGCGGATATCTGGTTGTATTCACGTGACCAAAGAAACTGCTGTATTAGTAAAAACTTTACTATCTGCTGGAGCAGAGGTTAGTTGGAGTGGTTGTAATCCTTTGTCTACTCAAGATGATATAGCTGCTGCCCTTGCAATAGAGGGAGTATCTATTTATGCATGGCACGGTATGAATAATGAAGATTTTTATTGGTGCATAAAAAAAACTTTAGAAATTGAGCCAACTCTAACTCTTGATGATGGGGCTGACCTTGTTTTTACCATACACAAAGAAAAGCCTGAATTAGCAGATAATATTTATGGTGGAACAGAAGAAACTACTACTGGAGTGCAAAGACTTAGAGCTATGGCAAATGATGGGGCATTAAAATATCCTATTGTGGCTGTGAATGACTCTGTTACAAAGTGGGACTTTGATAATGTATATGGAACTGGACAATCTTCGATAGATGGTATATTAAGAGCAAGTTCTGTATTAATTGCTGGGAAAACCTTTGTAGTAGTAGGATATGGGCATTGCGGCCGTGGGGTAGCTATGCGGGCTAAGGGTGCTGGTGCTAATGTAATTGTAACTGAAATCTTGCCTACTGCCGCTCTAAAGGCTACTTTGGATGGCTTTAGGGTAATGACTATGGATGAGGCATCTAAACTAGGTGATATTTTTGTTACTACTACTGGAATGAAGGATGTCATTGTTAAAAGGCATTTTGAACTAATGAAAGAAGGTGCCATCGTTTGTAATACCGGACACTATGACTGTGAACTTAATATTAATGATTTAATGTCTATTTCTAAGAGTAAGATTGAGGTTAGGAACAATAACGAAAGGTATACTCTTAAAAACGGTAAAAATATATATGTTTTGGCACAAGGAAGATTAGTTAACTTGGCTGCTGCTGAAGGACATCCTTCTGAGGTTATGGATATGTCTTTTGCAAACCAGTTTTTAGGCCTTATACACCTGGCTACTAACGGTAGGGGTTTAAAGAAAAAGGTTTATACTTTAGATAAAACTGTTGATGAAGAAGTGGGTGGATACAAGCTTCAGACTATGGGTATATCCATTGACAAGCTAACACCTGATCAGATAAAGTATATGACTGATTATAGTGCGGGAACTTAAAATATAACAAATATGGTTTACAAATAATAAGTTTTTAGATAAATTCATTATATAGGTTATATATGGATATTTTTGATAAGTGTTATAATTACACACAGGCAAATGAGGTAAGAAAAAAGGGATTATATCCCTTTTTTAGAGAGATTGAGTCTGCTCAGGATACTGAGGTATATATAAACGGGAAAAAAATGCTTATGTTAGGCTCTAATAGTTATATGGGCTTAACTAATCATCCTGAGGTAAAGCAGGCCGCTATTGATGCTATTAATAAATATGGTACTGGGAATGCAGGCTCACGTTTTTTAAATGGTACCTTAGATATTCACAGAAAACTAGAAGAAAAATTAGCCGATTTTATTGGTAGTGAAAGTGTTCTTCTTTATGGTACCGGATATCAAACAAATATTGGAGTAATAGGATGTCTTGTAGGGCCTAAGGATTTTATTATTACGGATAAGATGGATCATGCTAGTATATTTGATGCCTCTAGGTTTTCTTTTGGAAAGACTATTAAGTTTAACCATAATGATATGGAGGACTTAGAAAGGGTTTTAATTAGATGTTCTAAAAGCTCACCCAATTGGGGAAAGTTAATTGTAGTGGATGGTGTTTTTAGTATGGAAGGGGATATTGCTAAACTACCTGATATTGTTACCCTTGCTAAAAAGTATAATGCCAGACTCTTGGTGGATGATGCTCATGGTACAGGGGTTTTAGGGGATAATGGTAAAGGTACTTCTGCACACTTTGGATTAGAGAAAGAAATAGATATTATAGTTATCACTTTTTCTAAGTCTTTTGCTTCTCTTGGAGGAGCTGTACTGTCTAATGAGCTAATTATTGATTATTTAAAACATCATTCTAGGTCTTTAATTTTTAGTGCTAGTATGCCTCCACCTGCTGTTGCTACAGTATCTAAGGCTATTGATATAATCAGACGTGAACCAGAGCGTATTGAAAAACTTTGGTATAATACTAATAAAATGAAAAAAGGTCTTGAGGATATGGGTTTTAATACTGGTATTAGTGAAACCCCAATTATACCCGTGTTTATGGGGGATATGAATGACTGCTTTACCTTTTGGAAAATGTTAAGTGATGATGGTATATTTGTTAATCCTGTTGTACCTCCTGGTGTACCACAAGGGCAAGCGTTAATTAGAACCAGTTATATGGCTACGCATACAGATAGCCAGCTTGATAAGGCTTTGGATTCGTTTTATAAGATTGGTAAAGTGTTAGGGAAGTTGAAATAGTATATAAAAGGTTTGTCATACCTCTTTAATATATATTTTGAAAACTAAGAGAAGTAATACCTTAATAATAATAGCAAAAGGTACTGCTAATAGCATTCCAGTAATCCCGAATATATTACCACCAATCAAAACTGACAGAATTACTGTAATAGGATGGATATTAACTGCCTTTGATGTAATCTTAGGTTGTATTACCATTCCTACTAGCAGGTTCAGGATAATAAAAAAAATTGCAAGAGTAATTACCTCATTACTCGAGTAGCTTACCATAGCAATCAATAAAGGAGGAGCTGAACCAATAATTGGTCCTATATATGGTATAATATTTGCGATACCGGCTAATACCCCAAGCAGAATAGGGGATGGTATGTTATCAAAAAAACAAAGAGTAGTAGATACTGTAAAACCCACTAATACAGAAGTTAAAAATATTGACTTAATATATCCCCCAATTTTTTCGTTTACCTCATCGAATGTACTTTTAATTTGTTTTTCTTTTTCGTCTTTGATAAACTTTTTTATTGTGTTAAATATCTTATACTTATCCTTTAAAAAATAGAATGTAAAAAGTGGTACTAATATAAGGTACAAAAGAATGCTGTTCAAAGCTGAACTAAAAAACTTTCTCAAAAAAGAAAGAAAGTCTGTAAACAATGATCCGGTTATCTCGACTAACTGTCCCTTTATTTCGTCGACTTGTATGGGTATACCAATGGTATTTAGCTTATCTAAAATAAAGTTATATTCATTTTCTACAACTTTAGAATATTTTGGTACTTCTTTAATTAACTCTCCAGCTTCCTTAGCCAAGGGTTTAAGCAGTACTACCAGCAAAACAATAAAAATAGATATAAAAATTATAAATACCAAAGATACCGCCCATGTACGCCTTAGTCTAATAAGATTATTACTTTCTAAAAACTTGACTAATGGATCAATAAGATAGGCAATAAGCAGGGCAACAAAAAATGGAACGAGTATAGCCCATAAATAATAAATACCCACTACTAATATTATGACTAATAAGAAGATAAAAAAAGTTCTTAAGGTTAATCCTCTTATTATTAAAGTTTCTTGTTTCATAAAATTACTATCCTTTTTTTAAGGTTTTTAGCAATGATTTCATTGTTTTTTCGTTTTCAACAGAGATAAATTGTTGTTTGAGTATTTTTAAAAACCAAATAAATAAAAATATAATTAAAAGGGGAAAGATTAAACAGTCTAGTATATAGCTAGCTATAATAATTATGGAATAGTTTTTTATCTTTATGCTGTAAAACTCTATGTTTTTAATTAACTTTTTACCCTTAATAGCTAAAGTTTTTTTAATTTCACTAGCCTTATTAACTACAGAGTTTTTAATATCTTTAAGCAAGTTTGATATAAAATTGCTAACTTTAGAAGAGACATCCTGATTTTTAGGTTTACTATTCTTATTAGAGTGGTCTTTTTTAGTAGTATTTTGCTTAGTAGTATTTTCTTGTGTTAATTTAGTTTTTTCATCTTTGAAGTCTAATGAGATTAGTTCTTTTTTTATTTGTGCTAATTCACGATTAGCATTCTTCATAAGATTTTTAGTAGTAACCTCGGATAGTAGTTTACTTCCCTGAATAGAAAGAGGGAATACTATCCACGTAAAAAGGACAATCAATAAGCTAAACCTCGATAATGATTTTAGAAAATTGTTTATCCACGTATAGGGGGAAAAATTAACAGACAGCCTATACAGTATTAAAACAAAAATAAAGATAGACAGCAATATGAACTCAATATGATGGAATAATATTAAAAAATAGTAAAAGATTTGGAGTGATATAGCAGAATAAAGTACAGCTTTCCATGCAACGCTTAAAAAGTCTTGAATTGGCATGATAAATCCGCTTACTACGGGGATTATATTTCCTATTGCAACAACACCTTTTAGTACAGCAATGGTTGCAAGGCTTACAAGGGAGCGATTAGATGCACTATTTATATATTCAATATTTGCATTATATACTTTATCAGTGGTTATAGACTTAAAATCGTTTTCTATAGAAGGGAATAGAGTTAAAATAAATAGTAATATTAAAAAGCTGTAAACTAAAGAATTATATATAATAGCTTTTCTTTTAGTTTTAATTAATTCATTGTTAAGTTTGTTCATAACTAACCTTCCTTATTAGTATAACATCTAAGCCGGGCTTAGTGGGGTCAAAAAGCTTTATAAAGATTTATTCTATATTATTATACTCCTGTAATTTTCTATGTAGAGTTCTTCGTCCTATACCGAGCATCTTAGCGGCCAAAGTTTTATTTCCTTTTACCAATGACAAAGTAGTTAGAATAGCATTTTTTTCAATATCGCTAAGGGGAATAATTGATTCAGTATTAATAATCTTCTGTTCTTCTTCACTAGCTTTGGCTATTGATATTGGTATACTATCTTTTGTAATGTTAATTCCCTTAGTCATTACAACAGACCTTTCTATGGTATTTCTAAGTTCTCTAATATTACCAGGCCAGTTGTAGTTTTCAAGGCATGATAGAGCTTGAGGAGTAATAGTCATAGTAGGTTTATTATTGCTTTTAGTAAACTCTTTAATAAAGGCATTAACTAATAAAGGAATATCACTTTTTCTATCCCTAAGAGCGGGGATATTAAGAGTAATTACGTTTAATCTAAAATAAAGGTCTTCTCTAAAATTAGTTTTAGCCACCTCTTTTTCAATATTCTTGTTAGTGGCAGATATTATTCTAACATCAACCTTAATAGTTTTTTCACCTCCAACACGTTCAAACTCCCTTTCTTGCAGGACTCTTAATAGTTTAACCTGTACCAGAGGAGATATTTCACCTATTTCGTCCAGAAATAGTGTACCACCATCAGCTAATTCAAAGCGTCCTCTTTTTTGCCCTGTGGCACCAGTGAATGAGCCTCTTTCATGACCAAAGAGTTCACTTTCTAAAATATTCTCGTTCAAAGCGGCACAGTGGACTTTTATTAATGGAGACTTTCTTCTTTGACTCAGCCTGTGTATGGCATTTGCGATAAGCTCTTTACCTGTTCCATTCTCACCAGCTATAAAAATATTTGCATTAGATGGGGCAACTTGTTTTACAATATCAAATAAGTCATTCATTTGCTGTGAGTTACCGATTATATTAGAAAATCCGTATTTCTTATCCAACTGCTGATGGAGTTCACGATTTTCTATTTCTAGTTGTTTTCGTCCTAGAGCTCTTTTTATAAGCAGGGTTAGTTTATTTAAATTAACGGGCTTGGTAAGGAAGTCATAAGCTCCCTCTCTCATTGCATCCACAGCATTTTCTACGGTTCCATGTCCTGTTAATATTATTACTGGGATAGCCGATGATGTTTCTATTATTTTCTTTAAAAGCCTTTCACCCGACATAACAGGCATTTTTAAATCTGTTATAACTAAGTCTATTTCTTTGGTTTTAAATATTTTAAATGCCTCACTTCCGTCTTCCGCCATTATTGGTGTAAACCCATCCAGCTCAAGAGATTTTTTTAGCCCTTCCCTAATGTTTATCTCATCATCTACAACTAAAATAGTCCCTTTCATAATAGTTTTCCTTAATAATAATATTTAAGTATAGCATTTTTTTAGAAATAAATTAATAATTATAAGGCAGTAAACGCTCATAACCCTTATAACATGGTATAGTAAACGTAAAAGTTGTACCAACGTCTTTTTCGCTGTCAACTGCAATATTACCCTTATGTTCTTTTATAATTTTATATACGATGGTTAATCCCAACCCTGTTCCGAAGTCTTTAGTGGTAAAGTATGGTTCAAATATTTTGTTTAGGATATTATTATCTATTCCTTTTCCTGTATCGGATATCTTAATAATTAGGTTTTCTTTTTCTTTTTCTATAATGATAGAGACGCTATCACCTTTTTTACAAGCATCCAGGCTATTTTTTAGTATATTTATGAAGGCATGTTTTAAGTAGCGGGAGTCAAAGGTGGATATTCTATCTATGGGATTACCTTTGAGAGTTATAGTAACATTTTTTTTCTCAAAGTCGTATTTTAGCAAATTAAGAATGGAGTTAAAAAGTTCTAAAATATCGCTTTTTTTTGGATTTATATTAATAGGCCTAACCGTAAATAGAAAGTCGCTAACTATTCTATCCATACGCTCTATTTCTTCGATTATAACTTTTAGTAGCTTTTTAAATTCCTTTTTGCTATTAGGTTTAAGGGTATTTGTGATGCGATCCAACAACTGAACATGGATATCTAAGGCACCAAGAGGATTTTTAATTTCATGAGCAATTCCAGCGGCCAAAGTAGTTAGGGATGCTAAACTTTCTACTCTTTGTAGTTTAAGGCGTTCTTCTTTTCGATCAGTAATATCCAAAAGTATGATAACGTTACCAGAGATTTTTCCTTCTTTAACAAAGGGATAGATACTAAGTTCAATAACCTTTTTGACAGGGTTTTTTAAAAACAGTTCTACGCCATACTGCTTTTGATTATTGGATATAACTTTCTATTAAAAAGGTTTTTAGGGGATCATCATGAATAACATCGAATAAGTTTTTTTCTATGACGTTGGAGTCATTAATATTAAACATAATTATAGCTTGTTTATTTATGTATTGTATATCTTGTTCTTTATTGAGTACAATAACACCTTCTATCATACTTTCAAGTATCGTTTCAAAGAACTTTCTGTTTTGGGATAGTTTATATATAAAGTCTTTAAGGTTTTCTACGTCTAGTTTTTCTATTCGTTCTAGTACTTTATCTACAAACTTTGAAGAGAGCATATAGTTTTAGTATTCCGATTGATTTATGGCAAAGTTATTCTAAAGAGTTTTATACATATATTAATAGTAATTAACATGATAATTATATAAGATAATTTAGTAAAAAGCTACAAAAAAATCATTAATTATTAGGTAATTTTGTAATTATTTATAAGTTTACTTATGCTGTTGTATATGTTATCAAGTTTTTTATTAGGTTATTATAAAGAGGTTCTAGTAGGTATGAACTATTCTATTATCTTTAATTCACCTATAAATATACATCAATATTTTATCTTTTATGTTCCACAAAGAAATCTAAAATATACTTATCTTTACGTTATATGCATCATTTGTATAAAACTTATTTAAAATAATTGACCTTTCTTAATAATTAAATTATCATAAAACGTCCTATTATTATGTTTCCCCGTACAAGTAAGTATACACTAAGATATATGTACCACAGCAACATAAAAAACTTAATAGGAATACTTAATAATACTTTCTATCACAAAACAATTAATTGACAAAAATTAATTTTTGTTTAACTTAAAATAAGTGATTATTTAAATATACCATTTTATTGACAAAACTACTAAACACTAAAACTTAAATAAACCAGTATATAATTTTAATAGGTGGATTAATGATAAAAAAAATACACTTTATATTAATAGCTTTTACCATATTCTTTGGATGCTCTAATAATATTAGTCGTCCAGAACCTAAATATATAACTAATAACAAAGACTATAATATAAAATACTATATGCATGAAGAGTATTACTATCCCACTAAGTCGTATGAACTCATAGATAAAAATATCTTAAACGAAAAACAACTTAAAAATAAGAACTTTTATCTAAAAGCTTTTTTCGATAAAAAAACTAACCGTCTTAATAGGCTAGATAAAATTAAGTTCCTCCTCTTGGATGAGGTAACTATTTATAACTACTCAAAAAATGGAAAGCTTTTATACTCCAATACCTTCGATAATAATAAAATAAATACCAAAAATCATTACAGCAATAACAGACTAACACATAAAACAAAGCATGATGACAAAAAAAAACTATTATTTACAGGTGAAATAAAATACCTAAAAACAGGAAAAGAAGAAAAATGGTATAATAAAAATCAAAGACTACATTATGCAGTGCTTTATAACCATATTAATAAGCCTACTGAAATCGCCTTCTATAACAAGGGATTAATAAAAAAAATTGTTAAATACCATTATAATAAAGAAAATCAACTGCTAAAAGAAGAAAGCTTTACAAGACATGCTAAACTAATTGCTCATAAATCTTTTGTTTATAACAAAAATAAATATCTACGCCATGTTAATAGTTATGCTATGGGTAAACTTATAACTACAGTTGAATATGATGATTATGGAAGAAAAGTAAAATTAAAATATTATGATAAAAATGAAACGTTATACTCCTATAAGCATAACGAATATACCACGAATGGTAAAACAACTAAAGAATATGATAAATATAACAACCTAGTTAAGGTTAGTAAATATACTCCTTTAGGACAAATAAAATCTTTGGAGAAAATAGAAGGTAATACAATTGTTTATTCGGAAGTCTATAAATATAATAACAATGTTAGAAAAACTGTAGAAGTTAAAAAGCTTGATAAGCTTAGTCGTAAACTAACTTATAATGAAAAGGGACTCCTAATAAAAAATCAGAAATATGACTTCGGTAAACTTAAACATTATATAATATATAAATACAACGAAAAAAATCAGGTGGTGCAAGCTCAACAATATGACCCAAATAAACTAATAATATCTTGGAAGTATATCTATGACAAAAAGGGAAGAGTAATAAATGAACAAATATTTAAAGAAGGTGTTTTAGTATCCCAAATAAAGCTAAGCTATAAGGCCAATGGAAAAAATAAATCAAAGACTTTATATCATAAAAATAAACCCGTAAAAACACTATTTTATGACCCTAAAAACAGGGTATATAGAGCTATTACTTATAAAAATAGTCGCGTTAATAATATTGTAGTTTATCTGTATAATAAAAAGGGACTTCTAAAACAAGAAAAGCTTTATAATAAAGTTAGAGAGCTGGATAAAATATTGGTTTATGTATATAATAAAAAAAATCAGCGAATTATGGAACATGGATTCGATAAAAAAAAGCAGTATATTGGATCAAGGGTATTTTATTATAACTCTATTGGCAAGGTTGCTAAAGAAAAGCGATATAACTGGCTTAAGGAGCTTATTAAAGTAATTTATTTTGACTCTAATGGTAATATAACTAAGGTGGATAACTTTGAGTGAGAGAATAAATGGCACTGATTAAAAGAAAAGATCAAATTGATAAAATTAGATATAGTTGTAAGGTTATTTCTAAATTATTGCTTAGCCTTAAAAATATTATAAAAGAGGGAGTAACTCCCTTGGATATAGATAGTTATTGTGAACAATATATTATATCCAATAAGGGATTACCATCTTTTAAAGGGTTTAAAGGTTATCCAAATGCAACTTGTATTTCGGTCAATGAAAACGTTATACATGGAATACCTAATAATTATAGGCTAAAAAATGGTGATATAGTTGGCGTTGATGTTGGAGTTAAAACTGATGGCGGATTTGGAGATGCGGCATATACATATTCTGTCGGCGGGATAAATGATGAAAAAAAAAGATTGCTTGAGGTTACTGAAAAATCCTTATACCTTGGTATAGAAAAGGCTATTACAGGTAATCGAGTTGGAGATATCTCTCATGCTATACAAAGTTATGTTGAAGGTCAAGGATTCAGTTTAGTTAGGGAGTATTGTGGACACGGTGTTGGATCAGACGTTTGGGAAGAACCTCCAATATATAATACCGGGCCTCCTAATAAGGGTATGAGATTGAAGACGGGCATGGTTCTTGCTATTGAGCCTATGGTTAATATGGGTTCTCACCGTATAGTTTTGCAGAAAGATAGGTGGACCGTTACTACAAAAGATAAAATGCCTTCTGCACACTTTGAACATACAATATTAGTTGCTGATGCACAACCTGAAATATTAACTAAACTCCTGACTGGGATTAGTTAAAAATCATAACATATAAGCTAAATTGACTAACTCCTTGTTGAAACTATACTTCTATCTTTAGGTTTTGTGTTATTTAATTATCATTTTAAAAAAAACTTTATTATATTAATTATTATCGATAACGAAAACCTTAGTAAAAAAACTATAGTTTAAAACAATAAAACTATATCTTGCTTTAAACAATGCTATAATACCGGAGGAGCAAGTGAAAAATGGTAATACTGAAGATAAATTTATAGAACAAGGCGAACAAGTATTAATTAAGGTTAAGTTTTTAAAGCCTAATACTGTTTTAAACTGTCCAACATTCGATACCCATGGTAATATTGTTCATCCTGCTTATACTCCCTTCTCTCAGAGCGATATTGATAATCTTATTGATGCAGGTGTTGAAGAGGTGTTTTATTCAAAATCAAAGTCAATAGACCATCAGCCATTGTATGACGCTAACTTAAAAGATTATCTAAATCAAAATATATATGATGGACCAAGGTCTATCAGTATAGATACGCAAATAAAAGCTGTTAATGTTGCAGAAAAGATTGAGCAGGCAATAAAGAATAATAGTGAAATTGATTTTGAAGGTGCTAACTCTGTTATAGATAATATATTGGATGATCTTAAAAATAGTCAACAAGAAGTTATTAATCTTTTGGATATCCAATCATTTGATGACTTTACATATTCCCACTGCTTGAATGTTGGAGTTATTGCTATGGCTTTTGCCAGAAAGATAGGTTTTGAAGAAAATGATATTAAAGAAATTGGAATTGCTGGCTTCTTGCATGATATAGGAAAAATACGCTTGCCTTATGATCTTATTCATAAGGCTTCCACTCTAAATCCTAAAGAGTTTGAAACTGTAAAAAAGCACTCTAGATATAGTTATGAAATTATAAAGGATAGTAAGGGGCTACCTGAGTCTGTAAAAAAAATAGTATTACTACACCATGAAAGGTTTGATGGCAGTGGTTATCCTTTTGGCTTTAAGGACCAGCAAATTGATGATGGTGTATATATTGTTGCCATTGCTGAGTTTTATGATGCTCTTACCACAAAACTTTCTTATAAAGAGGCTTTAGGGTCTAAGGAGGCACTAAAAAATATTATAAAGAATGCGGGTACTCATTTTAAACCGGATATTGCTCATAGGTTTTCTAAAAATATGGGAATATTATTTAAAGAAAGTAATTTTTATCATCTTGGTTCAGCAGTTTTACTAAATACAAATGAGATTGCTATAGTGGTATCCAAAGACTCTGAAACAACATCACGTCCGGGGGTAGAGATAATAAAAAATGAAAAGGGACAAGTATTACAAAAACCAATTTTTGTTGACCTAACAAAAGACGGATCAAGATATATTATAAGACTAATTAACCATTAATATATTAGGTATTATTAACTATTTGTTTTGCAGTTAAATAAAGTAATATCCTATTGCTTTTTTAGCAATATAGGGTTAAGATCTTGAAAGATAAGTCCTGCTGATAATGTAGCATAAAAGTTAGGCTTGGGATTATGATTAACTAATCCAATTAGGCTATCACTCCTAAAGGCTATATTAAGACCAATTAGCTCGCAAAACCTTAATGCCATTAACAATATACTATACGGAAAATAAATAAACCAAACCTTCTTATTTTTACTTTGTGCCAAAACATATATAATCTCTTTAAAGGTCATACACTTAGTCGAAGCCGCTATTATAGGCACCTTTTTAACCTTATTACCAAGTATTAGCTTGTAAATTGCTATACTTAAGTCAGTATCCAGGCAAACATATTGGAGCTGATCACCCTTACCAACTAATGGTATTATCCTTAAATGGCTAACAAGACTATTTAGACGTCCAAATATTCCCCCAGGCTTTTGTCCAAATATTAAGCCAGGTCTAATAACAATACCATTGGCACTTAATACCCATTTTTCAATCTCCAATTTAGCTTGACCATAAACTGAACGACAGCCCTCAAAAGCACTCATGGACGAAATAAATACTATCTTTACCCCCATAGTTTTAGCTAATTCAAATAAACGTATTGAACCCTTAACATTAATCTCAAAAACTTTGTTTTTATCCCTAATACTAAAATCATAAGCACAGTGAATTAAAACATCCATATTCTTAAAAATAGTCTTATCAACATGTTGCCCAAGGGTATAAGGTATAATATGCTCAGCTGAACCACTCAATATATTACGTCTTAGCTCATAAACAACCCAATCCTTATTACGAAGATAGCTTTTTATGACCCCTCCAACATAACCGCTTGAGCCAGTTAATAAACACTTTTTAATCATAATTACTCCAAATTAATAGACTCTAAGGCGATCCTATAAGCATTAGCCATTAAAGTTAAGGTAATGGTAGTGGCAGGGATCGACGGAAAAACCGAAGAGTCAACTAAATGAATACGATTTAGTCCATAAGGCCTGCCATAAATATCACTCTCAAAACTAACAGGACTATTACGCATAGGAAAAGTACCCCCTGTATGGAAGCTCCTACCAGGTTTTGATATTTGTAATGCCTTAGAAATTGGTATTGCTTTTAAGTACTTTCTGTTTTTGAATAGTTTTTTAACAAGGCCTTTGACCACAGTTTTTCCTATATGATTAGTCTCTGACTCACAAACTAAATAAGGTTGATCTTTAGAAATTAAACGAATGCTAATATTAGGGGATATATCAGAGTGCAAAAAGCCCTGTATAGTGAAAAGCCTATCCAATATAAACCCCATAAAAGGACTGGCTAATTTATAAAGACCACCAAGCTTTTGACCAATAGCAGTTAAATATAACTCGTTATAACCATATACTTGCATATGAATAAACTGCTCTGATAAGCTTTTATCTAAAACCTCTAAAAAGATATGGGGTAAAGTATGGAGTTCTGTATTCATTATGTTCTTAGCACCCTTATACCGTAATAGTGGGATAAGAAAATATAGACAGTCTTTTACAGTTAAAGGTTGATCATAAGCCTCCATAGACTCAAGTATAATTTTAGCAGTGTTAAGAAAGCCACAAGCTAAGTATACCCTAGAACAATTATAAACAATAGAACTTCTGTTAGTATATGACTCAGCAATAACCTCAACAAAACCAGACTTCTCATTAACCCGCTTAACAACAGTATCAGGAATATATGTGAAATTATCATGTTCTAATAACTGCCTTAACGTTTGGGAAGAACAATAATCAATATCATAAGGACAACCATATACACAAAGACCACAATATTCACAGTTGTCAATAGAGTTAAGTCTACAAGCCAACCTTGAAAAACCAAAGAAAATACCTAAGTCGTTTAATACTTTGTTATTATTTAAAAGGTAGCCATCATTGCCTCTGACTGATGACTAGACTTAAGACTATCATAGCTATCACAGTAAAGAGGGAAAATATCCTCAAGACTATCTTTAACCGCTGAAAGCCCCATAAACGAAAGTACCTTTTTATAATAGGGTTCTAAGTCTTTTATAGTTATTGGCCAGTCTTTTAAATCGTTTTGGTGATACGGCAATATGGACTTACCCCATACATTACTAAATCCGCCTTTTGCAAAAGAAGATAGAACCTCTGTATTATAAAAGTCAGTCTTTATAAAACTCTCGACTCCCTTATAAGGGAAGTCAGAACCAAAGATTAACTTTTTAACAGCATCTACATTGTTTAAGTCATCATTCCGACTATCTTTGATAAAAGAACTAAGACTATTATCCCAATTATCTTTAGTAGTGTTGGATAGCTCATTAACAATTCTTTGTTTATCTGGTTCAAGCTCTATTCCAACATCTAGCATAATGACTTCTATTCCCTTATTAACAAGGGCATAGGCACAAGATATACCACTAGGGCCTGATCCAACAACTATAGCTTTCATTTTAGTACCTTCAGTTTGTTAAAGTTGGGGATGGTATTAATATATTATTAGTAAAGGTTATAATATCCAAAATGCGATGCGTATAAATATAATAAAGCTATTTATTAGCAAGGACTTTTTATTATTTTTATCAATAGTATATAGAAGGCAATTCCTTTGGGATCTCTACTATTAAATGTGAGAGGCTATCATCAGAACCTCTAAAGCTTACATTACCACCATGGGTCTTGGCTATTATAAATGCACTAGATGCTCCAAGTCCTGACTTATTGCTACTATTTTTCTCTTTATAGTTAAATTCACTCTTAAGTCTGTTTGGTATTATAGCATTATTGTGGATTATAAATCTATGAGAATCAGTATTTTCCTCAATAGATACCATTACCTTAGTATTTTTAGGAGTATATTTAAAAACATTTTTTATCAAATTAGCAAATAAACCTTCAATATGCTTTTCTTCTCCTTTAATATAATAACTATCATCTGCAGATATAGGCTCTCCATTAATAAAATAACTAGTAGACCCCATTCTATGGTTTAAGGTATATTGTATAACATTATTAAGCTTATTAAAAAGTTTTATCATATCGAATGGCTTTGGCTTTAAGGTATATATACCCTCTTCCATTTTTAGGATATCTGATGAGTAATCCAATATATAAAGCAGTTGATTACTGCTATCCAAAATACAATTAGCCCATTCTAAATGTTCAGGTTTTAAATTATCCTCGGTCAAAAATAACTGCGCAAAACCTACAATACCACTTAACTGATTTTTTAACTCATGTCTAACAATACGCTCATTAACCTTTCTAAGGTCATCCAGTCTTTTAAGGTCGGTGATATCTACTAAATTGATGGCCTTTATAGCTTTATCCTTGTATACCATAGTCTTAAAGAAAAGTCTAACATTAATCTCTTCTCCATTTTGCTTTATCGCAATAACATCAAATTTACTATCCCCACTTTTAAGAGCATTCATAACAATAAGACGATAATCTGGATCAATAAAATCTAATATACTTGTTCCTATAAGGTCATTAGCGTTGTAACCAAAGGTTTTAATAAACCTATTATTAACATCTATAATTTTATTATCTTCGTATATAATTATGGATTCAAAGGCAGTTTTCAAAAATATAGAAAGGTCTTTCTTGTTTTTAAGATATATCTCTTTGATTTTATATTTATCAATTTCTTTTTTTAATCTATCATTATCCTTTTTAGTAATATCTAATTTTCTAAGCTGTTTCACATAGCCTAACGACCTATTTATAGTAATATCTAAATCCTTACAGTCAATTGGCTTTACGATAAAGTCAAATGCCCCTTTATTCATAATCCTTCTAATATTGTCTATATCGCCATAGTCAAACATAACGATAACGGCAATAGTAGGGGTTTTTTCGATTTCTGAGAATATATTAAGCTTAGCTAGAGTTAGTATATCATTATTTATGAGGATGATATCAAGTTTATCATTGAGTTTTTCTTTTAAATTATCTTTGGTACTATCGAAAAAAATAAAGTCGTATTTATTATTCCTAATATTACTATTAAAATTGTTTAATATAAGAAAGTCTTCTTCATCGACTATAGCAAGGATCCTAACACTTCCCATAACCCCACCTTTTATATCTTAAATAATCATATTTAAAGTATAAACACCATTCTTAAAGTCTTGTATTATTTATTAAACCATAATAGAAGGATTTTAGAATAACAGCAGATATTATCATTTTAACTAAAATTATATGTTTTTAATGTTTTTATATGTTAAAAAGCTATAAAAAAGTGATTGTCATATTTATAGTAGTCTAGCAGTATGATTGATACTATCTTCTTCGGTGATCTTTTCAATAGGCTTTAAACTAACCTTATTCTCTTTCTCCAAACGATAAAATGACCTAACTACCTCTAATGATGCTTCCTTAATCCTAATCTCACCATAAGGAAAGTTTAACTTAATCTTGTTGGATAAAAAATAATATACAAAATGCTTTATGGGAGGCTTTAAGTTCTTAATAACAAACCTCTTAACGGTAATAGGCAATGGTATAAGAGCTAAAGAAAAGTCTATAGGTCCAACATAGTGTACCGCTAAATTAAAATCATTAGCCTTATTAAACCTCTTAATCCATGTTTCCGTATTCTTTTCCTTAGGAGTTAACTTTCTAAATAATATGTCTATAAGACTGGTTACAGCCTCGTACTGAGCTAAATAAATATCTCTTTTTTTAATGTCCCTCTTGTAATATTCTATATCTTCCATAAAAGTCTGAAACTTTCTCTTTGAACTATTAGCCCTTATAATAGCTAAAGACTCCTCAGACAGAAAAATAAAACTCTTACCCAAAATAGCATCGTGACACTTACTTAAAAACTCCTGTAGTACACCTTTATCATTAGCCTCTTTTATCCACATATCGAATGGCTTAAAATAAAAGAAACTATTTATCTCTTGATGAAAAATATCCCCTAAGATATTCTTAACCCTAAAAATAACACCAGATTCAATCTTATTCTCTTTTAAAAGAATATCCATATTAAGACTAAGCTGGTATAACACAATACTATTCCATAAATAATCGCTCTGGTCAGCCTTTTTGTCTATAACAGATAAAAAATCCTCCTTCTGATTCTTGGATAGATTATTCATAATCCTATCCATACCATTATCCATACGGCTTGCCAAAGCCCAAAGCATATCAAAAGTAATCATGTTATTACTAATAAGTAATCCCATTATACGCTGTAGGTCATTATTAGAAATATAGTTAAAAAAGTCGAGTATATCTAAAGGAAAAGTAAGACTCCTCTTATAAAACTCAGTCCTAAGACCATGGATAAGTTCAGACAAAACTCCAATATCACTAATCTTACTAGTATTCTTCTTCGATAAAAAATATATTATCTTATCAACAGACTTTCTAGGTATATAATAGTAAAAATTAAATTGAGCCTCTTCACTCTTAAAGTTAGCCTCAATATAATATCCGATAATATCATGGCTATGTTTAACTTTAGAAAAATTAAGCCTTTTAATATCTCCAACTTTAGCCTTCCCCTTTTTAAGAGTGCTATCCTTAATAAAACTTTCAATACCCCTTGCTAACAATAAAACAATATCAGCTATATATGTTCTATGTCTTTCGTAGTCAGCAAAAGACAGCATAAAATAAAAAGAAAAATCTTTGAAAATACTAATAGGAAAAACAACTTTATCAGGTATGTCTAATATGGTTTTTCTGTCAAGTAATTGAGAGCGAATATAGCTAATAAGGTGTTTGTCAGAGCTGTATAGCCTGAACATTTGAAGGAAAATATTATCAATAAGGCTGGGTTTGTCGTAGTCCATTATATATTATTGTGATATTTAAAAAAGACATAATTAACTAATTATCTTTTTTATTCTTAAAAAAGTACTCTAATGAGGATGTAACTCCCTTTAAAAGAGCATTCAACCTATAAGCACTATCGTTAATCTTTGATATAGTCTCATCAAAAGAGTAGAACCTGTTTTTAGTGCTACTAGTAATTTTATGTATGGTCTTTGTAATATGACGAATCTCTTTTCTAATATAAATACTAGATGCCCTTAAATTATCTAATACCTTTTTGGATTGACTAATAAGAGGTAAAATCTTAAGGAAAAGATATAGCACTATAAACATAAGAACAAGTACTAAACTAGTTAGTACAAGCAAAGATATACTAATTATCCCTAATGAAGTTTCAATAGCCATATCGTAAGTTTAATATAACCTAAATATTATCAGTCTCTTTTTTGTCAAGTTCTTCTCTAAAAGCCTCTTTACCTTTCTCTACAGCGGCTTTAGTCTTACGCTTTATTTTATCTACCTCTTCGGTGGCAGTCTTTTTTGCAACAGCATATTGAGATTTGAACTTATCCTCTAAATCATTAACATATTCTTTAAGATGTTCTCTAGTTTCTTTACCACTTCTTGGTGCAAAAATAAGAGCTAATCCAGCCCCAATTAATCCTCCAATAAAAAATGCCCTAACATTACTTCCAGCTCTATCATTCATAAATCCTCCTATATCAGATTTCCTTTACAAAATGAGTTAAGTTTACCCTGTCTTTCACATCTTTAGATATTCTTTTTATGGATTTCACTGTCTTATCACCAGACTGAGGAGCAAATAATAATACCAAACCAGCACCAATTAATCCCCCTGCAACAAGTGAGGCGAGCCATTCCTTATCATTTTTGTTTATCATGTACACCCCTTAAGACCTAAAAACCAGTATAGCAAAATATATAATGTATTTCATGTGTTATGTTAACCACACTATAACTTTTAATAATAAAATAATAATAATACCTTTTATTAAAAAAGTAAAGTAATTAAACTTAACCCTTTTTAACCCCCTTAATTAAGCATTTCTTTTATCTTTTTTTCAATATCATTTTCTTTCATAAAGGCCTCTCCAATTAAAAAGCCGTCAACACCCAATGATGTTAAATAAGATATGTCATAAGGTTTATTTATTCCGCTTTCTGATATAACAATTTTATCTTTTGGTATATTATATAATAATTTCTGAGTTAAGCTAATATCAGTCTTGAAGGTTCTTAAATCACGATTATTTATTCCAATAATATTTGCTCCAGCGTTAATAGCTTTATTAATATCTTCTTGATTATGCGTCTCTACAAGAACATCTATAGATAAACTTTCAGCCATGTGAATATATTCTTTTATCTCTTTATCACTAAGAATGGCGGCAATAAGCAGAATAGCACTAGCACCAGCATAAAATGCCTCTTCTATTTGATAAGGATCTATTATAAAATCCTTTCTCAATAAAGGAAGGTTAACCTCTTTTCTAATTTCTTTTAAATATGCAATATTCCCCATAAAATACTTTTCATCGGTCAATACGGATATAGCACCTATTCCAGCTTTCTCATAGGTCTTAGCAATTTCAATATGATTAAAATTATCCCTAATAATACCTCTAGAAGGAGAGGCCTTCTTAACTTCTCCTATTATAACAGGAGTTCCTTTCTTAAAAGCATGGAGAAATGAAGGTTTATCAATGTGTAGATCATCTTTACGAGTAATAGCAGTCTTTTTTAAATTATCAACCTCAGCTCGCTTATCTATTAGTATTTGTTCTAGAATATCTTTAGACATTTATCCCCTATAATAAAAACTTTTATATACAGTTCTATAAGCTAATACAACACATCCTCTATGAAAATGGATGACGCAGAACCAACCATTCCAGCATCATTACCAAGTTCAGCCTTGACAACAGCAAAGCTATCCCTAAGCCTAGGTAGAACTAAGTTATACATATTATCATATATAGCTTTAAAAAGCAATGTACTACCTTGAGAGATTCCACCTCCAATAACAATAAGCGAAATGTTTAGGAAATTAATAATACTAGTACTGGCAATAGCAATATATGAAGAAATCCTATTAATTATATCTATACAAACTAAATCATTCTCTTCGGCTAACTGACAAATAACCTTTCCATCGATATCATCGATATTTCTATTCCTTAACCTCGTTTGTAAGTTACGTTTAACAGCCTGTTTAGCATAGCTGATCATAGCATTAGTAGACGCATAAGCCTCAAAACACCCATAAGCTCCACAAGTACATAACATTCCATTGGGATATAGAATCATGTGTCCAACTTCACCAGCTTGATTAGTAATCCCATGGAATACCCTATTATTGAGTATAATACCTCCTCCAATACCAGTTCCTAAGGTATACATAACTAAACTATCAGTTTTTCTACCTGCTCCAAAAAGGAACTCGCCCTTAACCGCATTGGTAGCATCATTATCAATAAATATGGAATGTTTAAAATGTTCTTTTATCTTTTGGATAATAGGAAAACCAACTAAACTAGGAATATTATAACATCCTTCAATAGTCCCGCAATGTTTATCAAAATTACCAGGTATACCTATTCCAATACCACTAATATTATTACGGTTTTTTAAAAGCAATTTAATAGATTTTAAAATGTTATTAAAAATGGACTGAACATCATCTTTAGCATAAGTAGGAATAATTATCTTCTCAAGAACTATACCTTCATTATCAACAACAGCACCTTTAATAAAAGTGCCTCCAATATCTATTCCAATGGCAAGCCGCTTATTCATTAATCAGGATAAGGCATTCTTAATTCTTTCTAATACTTTAGTTCTGTTAAGAGGCTTAACAATATAATTCTTAGCCCCTATTAGCAATGACTCCTTTACAAGGTCCTGCTTTCCAATGGCACTAATCATTATAATCTTAGCACTTTTATCAAATTCAATAATTCTTTTTAAGCATTCAATACCATCCATCTTTGGCATTGTAATATCCATGGTTACCAGATCAATACTAGGATATAAAGATTTATACTTATCTAATGCCGCCTCACCATTCTCTGCTATAGCAATTACCTCATACTCCTCAGATTGCAATATCTGACTTAACTGTTTAGTAACAAACATAGAATCGTCAACTACCATTATTTTATAGTTAGTACCATCTTCTTTAAGTCCCTCAGGTGGGCTTTCGTTAATATTTATATAATCTGATGAAGACATATACTCTTCTCCTATAGCTTTATTTTAAAAATCTTCTCTCTCTTTGACAGCAACATTTACCTCTATTTTTCCGAAAGGCGTACTTAAGGGAACAATAAATGCCTCTAACGAATGTGAAGTTATCTCCATATTTGTTCCAGTAAAAATACTGGGCGGGGATACCTGAAAAGAAAATCCTTCATTATGTAAACTAGTAATAGCTCTACCTCCAATCATATTAGCTAACTCACTAATAGTAGCCTTACTAAGATTATCAAAATTACTAATCTTTTCATTATTCATCTTGGACGATATTTTTAAAGCAGTTTCCATATCCATATCGAGAAGAACCCGTCCTCTGACACTCCCAGTTAAGCCAATGAGTACAGCAACACCCAGAATAGGTATAGTTGTATCTTTTAAGAATAGCTCTTCTTTTTTGACTTTTGTTTCTAAAACTTCTTCTAAAATATCGCAAGAAGCTTCTAAAAATGGATTAATATATTCTAACCTCATAACATTTCTCCATCCTAAACATTTAAATAAAACTTTCTTCCGTTAATTTCCCTACTTACTAAAGGTTGATTTATATAAAGTAAATCTTCTAATTCGCCAAGTAGTAAAATACCATTTATACCTAAAGATTCCTTTATAGACAGAACTACTCTCCTAATAACATTGTCACCTAATTTAGCAAAAACTCCCCGGCAAAAAAATAAATCAACATTTTTTACAGGTTCAAAGTTTTTTACTGTGCCAAACCTAAATTTTATCATTTTCCTAAGCTCATCTTTAACCTTATACCCTTCTTTTTCTTTATAGAAAAAGTTATCGTAATCGCAATTGCTAACTTTTAATAAGTATTCCTCTTGATAAAGTCCTTCACTTGCAAAGGATAACTCATTATAATCGTCATTAAAAGCTATAATTTCTATGTTCCACTTAGAAAAATTAGGAATGAATGCCTTCAAGATAAAAAGAATAGAATAGCATTCAAAACCTTTTCCACACTGCAGGTTAACAATTTTTATATTTAATAATCCTTGTTTTTTCTTAATAGGTAAAATCACACTTTCTAAAATAGCTAAAAAATTAAAATAATCATTATAATAATCAAAAAATTCTATACTTTTTTTGAAAGCCAAAACATTATATGCTTTTTCTGCAAGAGAAGTTTTAAAGTCATTAAGTACAACATCTATAGGTAGATTAGTATTAATTCTCATTCTTGAAAAATAATTTTTTGCTCCAATACTAGTTACCATATTCTGTTTAACGCCAAAAGAATCTAAAAAGTGATAAATTTGTTTTTCTTCTTCAGTATCAAGTAGCTTAAATTTATCCCTACGAAAATCTAAAAAAACCTGATCATCTTCAGCATTTTTCCCAAGATCTTTAACAACAGTTTGAAAAATAGCTTTAATATCCAAAATAGAGATTAATTCATTCTCTACCTCAACTACTCCGGAAATATATTGCTTAAGAGATTTAGAAAAGCTTTCTGGTATCTTTTTTACTTTAGCCTTTTCAATGTTAACTACACGTAAAATCTCATCAATAATAACCCCAAAACACTTTTTATTATCATCTTTAATAATGACAATTCCCTTATCACGGGATAAATCAAATGTTCCAAAGTTAAATAGTTTTTTAAAATTGATAACAGGGAGAACAGTTCCTCTAAGATCTAGCATTCCGTCAAAATAAAAAGGGGAGTTTGGAACTTTTCTAAGGTTACCTAAGCTGAGGATCTCTTGAGTATGCATAATGTCAACACCCAGAATATCACTCTCTAACTGAAAAGTAACTAATTGGTTAATCGTTGATAATATAGCTGACATTGGTTTACCTATTAAGCTTGTATATCATATAACTTTCTTTTTTGTGTACTTACTAAATGAAATATACCTCCAACATCCAGTACCAAGCTAATTTGTCCATCGCCTAGTATGGTAGCTCCAGCAATTCCTTTTACATTAGTATATCTATTATTTAAAGGTTTAATTACTACATCCTGCTCACCTAATAAACTATCTACACCTAAGGCCATTTTTTTACCAGAGATCCCAACAACTATAACATAAAAGCTTCCACCTTCTCTTTCTGCTAAACGATGTTTAAATAAATAGTCCAGTTGAACCAGTGATAATATTTCCTCTCTTACTCTAATAACTTCAGTATTTTCTAATAGTTTAACATCCTCAGGAGAAACTCTTAAAGTCTCAAGAACAGAGTTTATAGGTATAGAATAAATATAGTTGTTAACTTGGACTAAAAGAGCCTGAATAATAGCCAGTGTAAGGGGTATTTTTATTCCAAAATTACTTCCTTTTCCTTCTTCTGAAGTGATCTCAATAGCACCACCAATATTTTCAATTTTCTTTTTTACTACATCCAAGCCTACTCCTCTACCAGAAATAGAAGTCACCTCAGTAGCAGTAGAAAAACCGGGATGGAATATAAGATTAACAAGCTCCTCATTACTTAACTCTTGATTAGCCTCAATTAACTTATTATCTATAGCTTTTTTACGTATCTTAGAAAGACTTAGACCTCTACCGTCATCCTTAATAGAAATGGCAACAGTATTACCTTCATGTTCTGCTTTTAACTCAACAGATCCAGTTTCTTCTTTACCTTTTTTAATTCTCTCATCAGGAAGCTCAATACCATGATCTACTGCATTTCTTACAATATGAATAAGAGGATCAACTAAATCCTCTACAACACTCTTGTCAAGCTCAGTATCTTCACCATACATGGATAAATTAATATTCTTATTAAGATTTTTAGAAATATCCCTTATTAGACGCGGAAACCTACTAAATATCTGATTAATAGGAACCATCCTAACTTTCATAACACTTTCTTGTAGATCGTCAGTTATCCTGCCAAGGTTTTGGGTGGATCTTTTTAGTTTTTCTTGTACCTCACGATATTTAGGGAAAACTTTATCAAAATGTCCAATTATAGGTTCTATTCTATCTTGAAGTTCTATTTTTTTTAACTTCTCAACATATTCACCAGCTTTATCATCATCAGTTTCTGTTTTCTTAAGGATCTCATCAATATCGTCTAATAGCTGCCTAATAAAATCCTTATACTGTACGTTTAAGGTAATAAGATCATCAAAAATAGCTAAGTTATCATCATTAAGCTGACTAAAACTTGCTTTTATAATAACCAGCTCTCCAACCAAGTTTAGCATTTCATCAATTCGAGAGCTTTCCACTCTCAAAACACTTGTAATACTTTTTCTATTAGGAGACTGTGAAATAATTGGTTTAATAGAAGAAGCCTCTACAGAAAGTGACTTATCTAACGGTACTGAGGGTTTAGTATCACCAGGCTTTTTCTCATTAGGTATAGGTTTTACTTCAGTAGAGTCGGGGGCTATAGTTTCATCAGCCATATCCTTTTCAAACTCTTGAAATTTTAAGGTAATAGTTACATCACTTAAATATAGCTTTGCTCTTAGTTCATCAATGTTACTATTAGTAACTAAAATAAACTCCCCTTTATCATAAAAGGTATCCTCTTTAAAGTCGTCATAAGTTGGGATAGACCTTAATACATCTCCTTTTGTTTTAAGCATAGTATAAAAAAGAACTCCGCTAACCCCCCTCATGGGATTTGTTTCATCAAAAACAACTAAGATCTTAAATACCCTTGATCCTTTTTGTAAAAAAGACTTTATGGTACTAAGATCATCATTAGTTAGCACCATCTTGCACTCAGTCTTATGGTCAACTAACTCTTTATCTTTATCTTTATCTTTATCAATATCAAAATCTTCGCTAAAATCAGAAACCTCAACAAGATCAGTAACATCACTTAAAAATACTTTTGAATAAACCTCATCACGACTAGCAGTTGACTGAACTATAAATAATACTTCCTCATAAAATTGATCACTCATTAAGTCATCAATATCAGGGGAACTTTTTAATATATCAGCCACCTCCTTAATCTGAGAGTGCACCTGGAGTCCACTAACCGTTTTCATAGGGTTAGAGCTATTTAAACGAATATATACCTCATAAACAGAATATCCTTTTAAGTAAGCATTCTTAATTAAAAATCTTTCATATTCATTAAATGCTAACTTAGTTTTAGGTTTACTGTCTTCAATCTTAGCCTTATCTATGTCATCAACGCTATCTTCTTTACTGGAGTCACCTTTTAAAACAGCCTTTATTAACTCAATAACTTCATTTTCATATCCTGTTTCTCGTTCATGTCCTTCTAGGCTGTCATTCAAAAGTGTTTTTACTATATCTATTGATTTTAAAAGTATATCTATAATATTGGGGGTTAAAGGTATTTTACCTCCTCTAACATCATCTAATAAGTCTTCCATGTCGTGGGTAAAATTGGCAATTCTATTCAAGATCTAAAGTAGATGAGCCGCCTTTTAGAGTATGGGCCGGCCCTAAATATTTCATTAATGGCTTCTTCATTTGTTGGATCCTTTTCTAAAATTAGGATATTAGACTCCAATATATCAATAAAGCTTTGTGCTTCATCAAAAAAGTCTTTTTTAAGCTCTTCTAAAAATTGTGCATCATCCATAAATTAAGGTTCCTAATTAAACAATAAAAAAATATTAGTCCTTATGTTATATTTTTAACATATTCAAAAATTAAAAGATGACTTATAAGGTTTGGGATAATTCACTATAAGTCTATATGACTCTTCTGATTTTAAAATATATAAATATATACACCCCAAAAAAACTTTTATACTAAGAAACCACTATAAAATATTATAAACAATAACCTATGTATAAAGTCTTTTTTTTACTTTTACAAATTAGTATGTAAAAAAGCTACCCAAAAGCCTATATAGTAGAGCATTTACAAAAAAATAAATATATATATATTATTTTATGATTTCTTATTAACCTTATAATTATATAATATTATAATATAATCCTTTTGTCAAACAAAAAAAAAACCTTTATTAGCATATTTAAAGTTGCTATGCTAAACAACCTACTATTAATTAGTACCTAAACTCTTTCAGCATTCTAAGGGATTTTTATTTGTTAAGATATACTCAATCATAAATTGATAATAATATTATCGATTTATATTAATCAAATTTAAACTATCATATACATGTTATATTTTATTAACAAAATGACCTGTACTCTACAAATCGTTTATAACAGCTGAAAAGTTTTTATATTAAAGTTAAAAATTCTTTATAAAAAACCTCAAATTATAAGCCTTTGTTAGCAGAAAAAACCTTATCTTCGTTTCCTTTTAATAGACGTACAATATTTTTCCTATGCATAAAAATAACTAAAACGCATATTATACTAGAGGCAATTAAATATGGCAGCTGTTCTACCCATTTATTTCCAGAAAAATTAAGAGAAATCATGACAGGTAAGATAAAAGCAGAAACCATAGAACCTAAAGAGACATACTTTGTAATACTAGTAACGATTATAAAAATAAAATAGAGCAATAAAGGACTTCAATAGGAGCCAATACTAAAAATACTCCGGCAGCTACAGCCACACACCTTTTCCACCTTTAAACTTTAACCAACAAGGAAATAGATGACCTAAAAAAGCTCCTCCGCCAACACCAAGAAATACCCAGTTTAAATATAGGCCATGATAGTCATCCAAAACAATCTTAGCTATAAGAACTGGCTAGTATATACCCTTAAATACGTCCAATCCCTAAAACTAAAGCTCCCCATTTCTTTCCTAAAACCCTGAGTACATTAGTAGCACCAACATTCCCACTACCATGATCGCTAATATCAATGCCCCTAACCTTTTTACCAATCAAAAAAGCGCTGGGGATAGATCCTATAATATAGCTAATCAAAAAAAGAATTAAATAAATCATGATTCAAACCAACATTTAATCTAGGGTTTACTATTATAAAAATAACCTTTATTAAGAGTTATCTTATTGTTATTAATGAAATTCCAAATATACTCTTGCTTAGCACTTTCTGTTCTCAACTTTAAGACATTTTTTATGTAATAGTTAATCATAAAATTTTGTTCAGCATTATAAGCTACTTTTCTATAACTCTTGTTATAAAGCATCCTAGTCTTTTTTAACAGGTTATATGCCAATATTTCGGTAAGGAATGAGTTTATAATCATTTTTCTAACATTAATATTCCGTCTAAAACTTCTTTACTAATAAAGGGTTAAGACCGCTTAAGCCTAACATTTTAATTTTATTTTTCAACATCTTTAACATAATAAGCCTGCTTTATAATATATTTTGAGCTTTTATTTTTAAGGTTATTATTAGTTCTTTTTGTCTAGATGGTTTTTTAGTAACAATACGAAATAGCCAATACTCTTTATATTTACTAGCCAAGGCCTTTTTGAGATTAATTTTGTTATTGATATACTTTTCAATAATGCCATTTTCCCACTCATCATTTTTGATAACCCTAAATTTACCAATAAGTTTTTGTTCCAAAAAGGCATACTCTTGATTTAGTTTTTGATTTTTTATATAAAAGTCTAATCTTTTTTTTATCTTTTTTAAAATTAAGATGTCTAAAGCCTTTTTCTCTAATAAGCACACTATAAAATTGTTTAAGCTTTTCATAAGAAGGCTTTTTAATTTTTCGTTTTGATATAAACGTTTTTAAATATTCCCTTATTACTGCTTGGAGTTCTAACAAACTTTAGTAATTTCTTTCTTGAAGAAAAGTAAGCATTAGCTTTTTTCTTTATTGAGTAGTTTAACAAAAAAAAGTTTAGGAATTTTTCTTTGGGTATCCTTATACCAGCTTGCCTAATAAATCTATTATAGCTATTTTCAAATTCTTATTTTAGCTATTTTATGGTTATTAATCAATATTATCCAGCTACTATCATCTAACTGCTTATCTTTCTTACCCTTAATATGTTTACTTGCATCTTTTGCAAACATATTATTGGTAAGCTTATTAAGATATTCTTCATTTGAATGTTTATAGTCTTTATCGTTGGTTTTTTTAACAGCTTTTGACTTTTCCTCACAAGCAAAGAAAATGTTAATTATTAACACTAATAAAGAAATATACTTTACCATAAACTTCCTTACTTCAGCTTACTTTATTTGGATTAGCACATATAAGTATGACTAATTGTTATCTTTATTATTTTTCAGTATCTTTTCTTGTATTTTATCAGACTCAGTCTCAAAATACTTTTTACTAATCTTAACCTTATAAGAACCCTTTAATTCATCTATTATTTCTCTATTAGAAGTTTGCAATCTTTCAGCATAAATCATTTCTTTAACTAATTTCTTAATATTTTTATCATTTATAGCTATCTTTTTTTTACCTAATAACTTAATGGCTTTCTCTTTTATAGAGTTATCCCTTAGCTTTTCATCAATATCTTTATCAGTTGGTTTTTTAACTCTTTCAAGGACTTCCTTTTTTATAAAAAAATCTGCAATACTTCTTTTTTGAAAAAACTTTATAAAGTTTTTAACTTCTGGCTTATCAAAATACTTTTCTTTTAAGGCATTTTGATAATTTAACTCCATCATCTTAAATGAGTTTAGAATTTCTTTAGAAAACATTTTTAAATTAGCCTCATTAGCTTTTGCACTATCAAACTTACTACCCTTAAGCTGTAAATCTAAAAATGGTGATATATCTTTTAAATAAATTGCCTCATCATCTATTTTTAATATCCAATATTTATTTTCTTTATTATTCATATAAAGTTCTTTTTTAATTTTACCTTTTATATAATCTAACAAAACTTTTTTATTATCCCTAACCTTTCTTTCTAAAACAAGGCGTGATAGTTCGTTATTAACTAACTCATTTAATTTGGTATGGCGATAATATACTGTTATTTGATTTTTATCATTTTTAGTTTTTATTTCTTTTATAGCAGATTTAGGCTTAATAAACTTTTCAAAGAAAGCTTTAAGTTCTTTATCAGATGGCTCCTTAACTTTAGGCCAAAACTTATCCAACAAATAGTATTGGGTTAAGGCTTGCTTACCATATATCTTAATCAAAGATTTACCCTTATCACTTTTAAAAAAAGGTCCATTCATAGCCTCTAAAACGGCTAACTCAATATTAATTAGTAAATCAAGCATTGTTTTTTTATTTTTGATATTATCTTTGAGTAATTCTTGTTGAGCCTTACCAATACCACCGGTCATAGATGACATTTTTAGCCAAAAGCTATATAATTCTTCAAATTTATTTTTACTTATTAGTTTTCCCTCAATAATAGCGGTCCAAGTTCCATCATCTTTTTTAGTTAAGGCATCCACTTTTATACTATCTTTAGATAGCTTATTAAGGTCAGAAAGATTATTCTTTTTTGTTTTATTGTCACAGTGTCCAAGGACTAATAAAATTAATATTAAGTAAAAGTGATAGTTTTTCATTTACTACTCCTATTATAAAAATCAATTCTATGTTATTTATTTTAACTATTTTCTTTTTACTAAAAGACTCTCAACCAGCGGAATAACAAATAGTTATTTATAAAAATCCACTAATAATTGTCATTACAAATATACCAAATTATTTAAAGATAAAATAATATTGTTATACTAAATAGTTAATATCTTTTTATTTTTTTTAGTAATTTTTAATTTTATGGTTATTATTAATAATACTTTTTAATGGGTATAAAGATATTTTATTTTAACGTAATTTAATCTATATTCAAATTAAGCATAAAAAATTGACTTATTCTTAATAATTATGTTATTATTGTGTTTATATTTATTTTAATGTTATAACAATAAAGCTATTTAATATATATAAAAAGAGGCTGATAATGAAAAGATTTTATATATTGCTGTTAACCCTATTTTTTATCTTAGGTTTAACCAGTTTCTTGTCCGCAAACGAAAATATCATTACTGTTAGACTTTATGGTGCTGTAGGTATAACAGTTGGTAAGGATGATAGGGTTATAAGTGGTAATCCATTAAATTATAGAGGTGGAGGTCAAGGCCTTGTTAGGTTATTTAGTTGGCTTAGTATTGGTGTAGATTCGTCTTACATAAAGGTATCTAAAATTACTAAGGTAAAACAAAATTATAACGGATATAATTTTAAGTTTGATATAGACCTTGATATTAGTTATGTTAATGTCTCAGGAGTACTTGAATTTCATTTTTATGATGGTCTTGTTATCCAAGCTGGTGTTGGACCATACTTTTATATTGGTGAGAAAATAGGGATTAGTGCATATGAGATGAAAAGTAAAGAGATTGGTATATTTTTTTCAGGAGGTTCTGACTTAAAACTATCCGAAGTTATCTCTATTCCAATAATAGGGCGAATAGATGTTATTTTTGCTGAAAGTAATGCATATGTAATTAGTGTTTTGTCAGGTATCAGCTTTAAGTTTTAACACTATAATCCCTATCTGAACAATACTTAATTTAAATCAATGAGATCATTTCTAAGGTATGTCTTAACTTATAGTAATATAATTAATGAACTATTATACTAAAATACTTCCAAAATACTTTTCAAATGCCAAAGAATATAAAAGACTTTTAGAAACTGGGCTAAACCTCTGTAATGATGGATGTTCTCTAACTATTCAAAATCTTTATGGCAGTTCTAAAGCTCTACTTGTCTATAAGTTGTTCTCTGACTTCAGCAAGGTTAATAAGAGTCTTGTAGTTGTTACTGCAACAACTCAAGATGGTGAAAACTTTTATCAAGACATAAAAAGCTTTTCTGATAATAACAGAATATTTTACTTTCCTCCATGGGAAATCCTTCCATACGAAAACATATCCCCATTTTATGATATAGTCCACCATAGAATAGAGGTACTCCACAATTTACTCTCTTCCAAACCCGTCCTTATTGTTACTCCTATTGTTAATTTGATGAAGGTTATTATACCAAAAGAGGTATTTAAAAAGGAATATCTTAATCTAAAGGTAAAAGACATTATTGACTATAGCAATATAGCCTCTATTCTGTTAGAATTAGGCTACTCCAAAGAGTATAAAGTTGAGCAACCCGGTAGTTTTAGCTTAAAAGGGAGTATTTTAGATATTTTTCCGTCATCCTATGAAGACCCTATTAGAGTAGAGCTGTTTGATGACGAAATTGAGTCTATTAGAGCTTTTGACGCTATCACTCAGCTTACAAAAAAAAAGCTTGATTTTATCGAAATACTACCCCAAAGAGAGCTTATCTTAACAGACAAAAATATAGACAATGCTTTAAGCACTATCAAAACAAGATTTAAAAACTATAAAAACCTAAATGATGTTATAAGTAAAATAGAAAATAAGGATTACTTTCAGGGTATTGAACACCTTATCCCTTTTTTTTATGAGCCTAATACTTTATTAGACTATATTGACGAAAAAAGTATATTTGTTTTTAATGAAGATATAGAAATTAGAAAAAAAAGTGTATCATTATTAAAAGAATGTAAAACCTTGTATAACCAGAGTCATAAAGTCAATACAGTTAGGGTAGAGCCTTATGAGCTCTTTAGCAAATATGAACAAGTCGAAAGTAGAGTTATTAATAGAGTTAACATCACCCAGCTAACAAGACTTGATAAAGGAAATAATGTTTTTAATATGCCTATATCATCAGTGGATAGTTATATAGGCGATATAAATATTTTTAGGGATAAGCTTAGTGAAAAAATAAATAATGAATATAAAGTTTTTCTTTTTTCTTCTTATGAAGGACAAGCTCATAGGCTTAAATCTGTCTTAGCTGACTTTAACCCTATCACTGATAGCAAGGTTAATGGTAGTGGATTGTATTTAGACGTTGCAGAACTAACCGAAGGCTTTTCTATACCTGAAGAAAAAGTCTTAGTCATAATGGATAGAGAGATATTCGGTAGAAAACGAAGTATATATAAAAAACTTAGAAAAATATCCTCTAATCCAATAGAAGGCTTTTATGAGCTGGCCATAGGAGACCTTATAGTACACATAAATCATGGAATTGGTAAATATTGCGGAATAGAGAGAATAAAAGCCGCTAATAGAGAAAGGGACTGCATTGTACTTGAGTATGCCGATAATGAAAAACTGTATATACCAATAGAACAGCTTAATATGATTCAAAAATATATTGGTATGCAAGGAAAAAAGGCTCCGCTGGATAAACTTGGCTCTAAGTCTTGGGAGAAGACAAAATCTAGGGTTAAAAACTCTGTTAAAGAGGTGGCTAAAGAGCTTGTAGATATATATTCCGCCAGATCTAAGCTTGTTGGATATGCTTTTGCTAAAGATACTAACTGGCAACATGACTTTGAAACTGGCTTTCAATACGAAGAGACTCCTGATCAGCTTAGTGCCATAAAGGATATAAAAAGAGATATGGAGTCTAAAAGCCCTACTGATCGCTTAATATGTGGTGATGTAGGTTATGGTAAAACAGAAATAGCCATTAGAGCTACATTTAAGGCTGTTATGGACGGTAAACAAGTTGCTGTTCTTGCTCCTACTACTATTCTTTGCGAACAACACTTCAGTACATTTACTGAGCGGTTTGACTTTTATCCTATTGAAACCGAAATGTTATCAAGGGTTAAGAGTTATAATGAGCAAAAAAAGATAGTAAAAATGATTGCTGATGCTGAAATTGATGTTATTATTGGTACTCATAGACTACTATCCAAGGATATTAATTTTAAGAATTTAGGACTTGTTGTTATTGACGAAGAACAAAGATTTGGTGTTAGGCATAAAGAAAGGCTAAAATCGCTTAGAACAATGGTAGATGTTATTTCTCTGTCTGCTACTCCTATACCGAGGACTCTTTATATGTCCCTTATAAAAATTAGGGATATGAGTGTTATTAACACTCCCCCTGAGAATCGTCTCCCTATAGACACCTATACTACTGAGTTTAACGAGGATATTATTAAAGATGCCATATACAGAGAGCTAGACAGAAATGGACAGGTATATTTCATTCACAATAGAGTAAAGACTATAAAGGGCTTTGCACAGTTTGTTAAACAATTGGTTATAGAGGCGAAGATATGTGTTGCCCATGGACAAATGGATGAGGGGGAGTTAGAAAAGGTATTTACCGATTTCATTCATAATAAATATGATGTTATGATATGCACCACTATTATAGAATCGGGTATTGATATTCCCAATGCTAATACTATTCTAATTGATAGAGCCGATAGTCTTGGATTATCCCAGCTATACCAGCTTAGAGGGCGAGTAGGTAGGAGTAATAGAAAGGCATATTGTTATTTATTTTATCCCACTGACATAGCATTAACAGAGGTTGCTCAAAAACGTCTTGCGGTTATTAGTGAGTATACCGATCTAGGTAGTGGATTTAAAATTGCTATGAAAGATATGGAATTTAGAGGTGCTGGTAATATTCTTGGTACTGCTCAAAGCGGTAATATTATTAGTGTAGGCTTTGAATTATACTCTAAGCTATTGGATGAGGCAATCCTTGAACTTTCTGACTCAGAAAAACAATATGAGAGCGATGTTTTTGTTGATTTAAAGTATTCTGGATATATTCCAAGTAGCTATATCCCAGATGAGAAGCAAAAGATTGAAATCTATAAAAAGATGGCTGGGGCTATTTCGAATGAACAAATCATGTCATTAAAAACTGAGCTTATAGATCGTTTTGGTACTAGTCCAAAAATAATAGATAATCTTTTAACGTTGTCTTATGTTAAGGTTATAGGTAAGACTCTTAAGATTAGTTCTATTATAGAGCAGAATAATGAAGTTATAGTTAAATTTAATAAGCATTCTTTAATAAAGCCTGAAAGGCTTATTTTACTTATGAGCCATTATGATGGACTTATTAGTATTAGCCCTAACAATACTAATCTATTAAATCTAAAAATAGGGGACTATGATCTAAATAAAAAAGTTAACTTTTTAAAAAAGATATTAACAGAACTAAGTTAATACCGCAAATAAATAGCTAAGATAAAAAAGCAGAAGATCCGTTTTCCAGCTGATATCCAACCCTAATTCCTCCCCAATGAACGTTGCTTACATAAATTGGTAAAGACATATCCATCATAACCTCTCCAGTATCCCTAACATAAGTTTGCAGTAAGACGTCTTTACTGTTTTGTCCGGCTCTTAGTCCGGTACGGTCATTAAATATTCTTCTACTTCTACTATTTAGTAGGTCTACTTTAGGGTCACCTACCATCTCATAATCATAACTAGAATTATGTTTGGGTAAATATCCATTTTTATCAACCAAAACTACAAACTTAACATCTAATTCACGTTGAAAGCCATCCTGGAGTTTTTGTATTTCGCTTTTATCGATCCAGTTAATATAGCTTGTTACATACTTAATTGGATTAGTATTAGGCATAGGGATATAATTAGTATCCCAAATATCTATATTATCCCTTTCGCCTTTTTCAAGGACCTCTATAATTTTTTTGCTAAGTCTTCTTAAGTGGAATAATATTTTTTGTGATTTATTTTTTAATCTATAAGATAGCAAGCGTCTTAGGCTTTCTTCACCTGATACGGATATTTGTTCAGCAAACTCTTCAGACTCCTTAATACTATTATGAATACCATAAGTATTTTTTGTTAAGTCATACATACACTCAGTAATGCTATTGAGAGAGTTACTCTGTTTATCAATTGCCTCAAACAAGCTCTCTGTTTGGAGTTTACTTTTTTTAGTATGTTTAAGTATTTCATCAAATATTTCTTTAGTTTTATAAACGGCATCCCAGCCTTTATCGAGCTGACCTGTACTATCTTTTAACTGGGAGATAAGCTGTAATACCATAAACTGCATGGAGTTAATTAAGTTAGCAATTCCATCAGATGACTTTTTTGTCATATCAGAGAGTTTTCTTATTTCTTGAGCAACAACATTAAATCCTCTTCCATGTTCTTTTACCTTAGCGGCCTCTATAGCCGCATTAAAGGACAATAGTTCAATTTTTTGAGATATGCTTACAATAATATCTATAATTGCTGATATTTTTTCTGTAGAGTCGGTTAATTTTCTGGTAGTTTTATTAACGCCATCCATGGACTGAAAGAAGTTAGTCATAACCTTCATAGACTGTCCCATTTTTTCTACGCCCTTTTCAGCAGAATCATAGGTTTCATTAACTTGTTTTTTTGATTTTTCTGTTAACCCAACTACCTCTCGTAGTATATTAGAGATTTCAAGCAAAGAGTTATCAATTTTACTAGAGTTATCATTTTGTTGTTGACTTAAAATACGTATACGTTCGATAAAGTACACGAGTTTGCTTGAGTCATTGGAGCGGGATGAAATAGCATTAAAAAAATCAGTAAACTGATCTCTTAGGCCGGCAATAAGTTTTTTAGTACGTTTATCTTGCTTAACTATAATAGGCATTTCTTTATTTTTATTACTATCGATTTGTTTTTTTGGATTTTCATGTGCAATGGTAATTAGGTTATAAGAGTATACAAGCAATAAAATTGCCGTAATAGCAAATGGTATTAGAGAGTGGTAAGACTGATCATAGACAAGTAGTATTAGAGTTGTTAAAAAAAGTAAAATAATTATATTAAATATAGTTTTAGACTTTTTCATAAAGATACCCTTAATGGTAGAGTTAAAGGTAGGTTAAGGTAAAATAATTATATTAAGACCTAAATCTTGGCCTATAATCTTTATAATAAGGTATATTTATTAATGAGCTAAGTTATAAAGTTTTAATTTCCCTTTACCTGATTTTTTATTTTATTGTAATGTAAAGATAGTAATTTTTTTAATTATAGCAAGAAATATTTAACTTTATACATAACAAGTAGTTTTTTAATGAGTAGAAAAAACATAATATGGCAGTAAAAAGTGTACTTTATAATACTGTCTCAGTCTTAAGGTTAGGTATAAATAAGGTTTATTTATACCTATTTCAAAGAGTTAGGAGCAACCACTAGTATTACCGCAATTAAGACAGCGATAACAAGTGCCATTCCTAACCATAATAGAGCCACAAGTAAAACATGGAATGCCGTCAGCCTGATTATCAAATATACTTTCTTCTTTTTTAGATATAAGCTTATTATCGTTTTCTAACTCTATGTTTATACTGTCCTCATCTTTGTCAGGAGCAAACTTTAACGCAAGCCATCTAAAAATATAATCCATAATAGACTTTGCAATGGGAATCTTTTTATTAGACGTCCATCCAGAGGGCTCAAAACGGGTGTGGCTAAACTTACTAATAAGCACCTCTAAGGGTACGCCATATTGTAAAGCGAGGGATATTGCAGTAGCAAAGGAATCCATTAAGCCGGATACAACAGAACCCTCTTTTGCCATAACCACAAATATCTCTCCAGGATTACCATCTTCATACATCCCAACGGTGATATAGCCCTCATGTCCGCCAACACTAAACTTATGAGTAATAGACTCTCTCTCATCAGGGAGTCTTTTTCTATGTAGTCCCCTGACTATTTCTTTTTCATCTTTTTTGGTAGTCAAAGGCTGAGTACGCTTTGAGCCATCCCTATAAATAGCAATGGACTTTAATCCCCTATTCCACGCTTCAATAAAGGTATTATAAATCTCTTCAATGGTTATCTCATTGGGCATGTTAATAGTCTTTGATATTGCCCCGGATAGAAAAGGTTGTACAGCCTCCATCATCTTAATATGACCCATATAATGAATAGATCGAGTTCCATTAATCGGCTTAAATGCACAATCGAATATAGATAAATGCTCTTTTTTTAGATCAGAACAGCCTTCAATAGTATCATTATCATTAATATACTGTAAAATACTATTAGTACTTTCTTTGGTATAGCCCAAACTTTTTAGTGTGAGAGGGACAGTCTGATTAACTATTTTTAAGAGTCCACCGCCCACCATTTTTTTATATTTAACAAGAGCAATGTCAGGCTCAATACCAGTAGTATCACAGTCCATCATAAAAGCTATAGTCCCAGTGGGAGCCAAAACAGTAGTTTGTGCATTTCTGTATCCATATTTATTGCCAAGATCATAAGCCTCAGACCAAACTTCCTTAGCCCTATTTTTAAGCAAATTAAGATATTGACAATTTTTATCAATTTCGATTTTATCTATACTATTTTTGTGCATGGATATAACATTAAGCATAAACTTGCTATTTTTATTATAATGCTTAAAGCTTCCCTTATTGGATGCAATAATGGAAGATATTTTATACGCTTGACCAGTCATCAATGCAGTTATTAAGGATGCATAACTTCTGCCTTCTGAACTGTCATAAGCTAAACTATTCGCCATTAAAAGTGCACCCAAGTTAGCATAACCAAGTCCAAGAGGTCTAAACTCTGTGCTGTTTTTAGCAATCCTATCCGTTGGATAATCGGCATGATCCACTAATATCTCCTGAGCAATGATCATAACGCTAACTGCGTATAAAAACTGACTTATATTAAAGTTACCATCTTTATCCCTAAACCTAAGAACGTTTATGGATGATAAATTACAAGCGGAATCACTTAAAAACATATACTCAGAACAAGGATTACTGGCCTCTATCCGCCCAGAAGTAGGACATGTATGCCATTTGTTTATGGTAGTATCAAACTGAATGCCAGGATCACCGCATATATAAGCGGCCTCAGCCATATCATTAAGAAGCTCTCTTGCGGGGTAGTTATCCACATCCTGCCTCAGCACAACTGATTTGGTTGCCCAGTTATCGTTAGATAAAACACTGCCCATAAAGTCATTACTAACCCTAACGCTATTATTAGAGTTCTGAAAAAAGACTGAACTATAAGCTTCACCGTTAAAAGAGCCGTCATAGCCAGAATCAATTAAAGTCCATGCTTTTTTTTCCTCATTAGCCTTGCAGTATATATATTCCTTAATATCGGGGTGATCAACGTTTAACACTACCATTTTAGCGGCTCGTCTAGTCTTGCCCCCAGATTTTATGACTCCAGCAAAAGCATCATAGCCCTTCATAAAAGATACTGGTCCAGATGCAGTACCCCCTCCAGTTAAGCCTTCTTTTGACGATCTTAAAGGGGATAGATTAGTACCAGTGCCAGAACCCCACTTAAAAAGCATACCCTCAGTTTTAACTAAACCCAATATAGATTCCATAGTATCCTCTATGGAGTTGATAAAACATGCCGAAAACTGGTTACTATTGCCTTCTACACCACAATTGAACCATACAGGACTATTAAATGAACTCATTTGGTTAATCAAAAGATAACATAGCTCTGAACAAAAGACTTCGGAAGAGTTTTTATCATTAAAATATCCATCAGCATAGCCCCAGTCAGTTATAGTCCGTGCTACTCTGTTAATAACTTGTTTAACACTCTTTTCGCGGTTCAGTCCCCCAGTGAAATACTTTGAAGTTACAACATTAGTAGCCATCTGAGACCATGACTTGGGATATTCAACTCCATTCTCTTCAAAAATAATATCCCCTTTTTCATTGGTAATGGATGCACTCCTCAACTCCCACTCAAGCTCATCAAATGGATGTATATTATCTTTACTAAACATCCTATTTATAGTTATTCCATTTTTATTCCCAATAATATGCTCCTCCTCATCCATATCTATAATGTTTTTTCCCATTAAACTGTTAGATCCGTTATCACCAAGTACTTTCATTTATTATCCCCGTAACATTTATAAATTATATATACTATATCTTCTACATTTATTATGTCAAATCTTATACAATAATTTAAATATTAAGAAAAACTATCATAAAAGTAAGATATTTAATTAACTCACTAAGGCATAGATTTTTATATAACACTTATCACTTTATGACAAAATATAGAATATAAGGATAGGTTTATTTTATACTTCTTTATGAGAGTGGTTGGCTAACTTAGAATAGTTTTTATTATATTTGTTATATGGTTTTTTACAGTTAATGTAATGTATAACAGTTTAACAGGCTATTATATATCCCTATAAGAAGTTTTAGTACAGGTTAACAAATATATTCTGTATGCCTTATGTGCCTTTAAGTACCTTGTACACTCATTAGCAGTAGTACCAGAGTCATAAATATCATCCATGATGAGTATAGAGCGGTTTTTTATTAGGTCCTTATAAGCTGTAGTAAACAAGTTAAGAGAATTATTAACTCGTTTGTCAAGGGTATCCAGTGTTTTTTGATAATTAGAATCCCTTGTTTGCATTATAAGATCGGGCTGAAAAGGAATATTTAGTTTAATACTAATCCACTCGGCTAACTCTGATGTAATAGAAGGATACTTTTTATGAGACGGTATCACACTTATAAAGTCGACTTTTAAGAACTCCTTTTCTTTTTCAAAAAAAGATAGTATTTTATCCTTAATTAAATGGCTAATCTCTTTTTTATTTTTATACTTATAGTTGTGAACTATTTTACCAATAGGTGTATAACTCCTTTTGCCCTCTGATATTGACGTATAATAACTTAAACTATATCCTTTATTAAAATCTCCTTTTATTTGTGGATAAAACTCATTTTTGATAAAGTTTTCTATTTCTGTTATGCATTTCATAGACTGTATATCATCATTAGTTTTGTTATTAGAAAGTGTGTTCTGTAAGACTAATGGAGCTAACTTATCAACCTGTTCATGTTTTATGCCTTTAATCATAGAGAGTTCTTTTTTATTTTCCGGCCTCATGTACGAAATAGCCTTTAGAATATTGTCTGATAATTTTCCTTTATATTCATTATCTATAGTTTTCTTTATGGTAGAGTAAAGGGAGCTTTTTTTATTTGAGAAGTTTTGTTTATGGTTTTTCCAAAAAAACTTATTAAACTGGCCTTCCTTTTTTACTACCTCAACCCCTTTGTTAGAGAGCCTTAATCCTTTAAGGAGTCCGCCTTTAATAAATATTTCTTCTAATAATCCGTTTAGGATAAGCTCTATAACCAATTCTTTTATATACTCAGCTTTTACTAAACTAAAAGAACTATATAAAGATAGTGTATCCAGTTTAAGCTTTTTTAGTTTCTTTGACCCTGATCCTGTTAGAACCTCCGATACTAAACATTTGCCCAATGGAAAAAAAGATTCTTCTAATACCACTAGTATACCTAAAATAACTCTGCCAGTCATTGTAGAACTATCTATGTTATCAGTGATATTTGGTTTATCTGGACTAAGGCATAGCTTTTTTTGAACAAGCTGTTCTAATTTATTAAGTTCGTTGTAGTCATTATGGATTTCAACAGCCTTTCTTATTTCTTTGTAATCAAGCTTTAACCGGATATCGTTATTTTCTGTTATATAGTATGCTTCTGCGAAATGTTTTTCTAAGAATAATATTTTGCCTTCTTGTTCTAGGTTTAAAAGGTTTTTTGTTATAGCAATTGGGGATATATTAGTATTTTTACAAATAGTAAATACATTAATTATTCGGCAGTTTTGCTTATCAGTGTTAACCATTCTATTAAGGTATTGAGGATAGTTTTTAAAGGTATAGGAGTCTATTAGTATTTTTGCATAGCTAATTATACGGGATTCTTTTTTTATAAGTTTTTTTTGTTCTAAAACCTTTAGAGTTGCTTTAAGCCTTTTATTCGATAGCCTTAAATTACTAAAATGTTTGTTAAGAGGTACAAAGCAATAGTTACCCCACCTAAAGTTTTTTTTTATATGGGAGTATACCATCCTTATGGATTTATTATCAGGACATCCTTCTTTGATAATTGACTCTCTTAATACCTTATCTCTATGGTTGTAGAATATATAAGATTCTGGCTCATTGGTTTTGGATGTTATCCAGTTTAGCTCTTTTAGATAGTCAGTTATACCGCTGGAAAAGTTATAATGAATTATCCAGTTAATATCGCTTGAGATAAAGGATATATCATCAATGCTGTTAGTGATAACTACTTTTACCGCATATAAATGGCTTTTTGATGATGAAAATTGATTCTTTAAATACCTATAGCTTACTTTTGAATCTTTAGTATATACTGATGAATATCCTTTTGAGTCTAAGAAAGCTTTTACTAATTGTCCTTCTTCTTTGTGTGAGATAAATATTATCCCTTTACCCTTTATATTTTGTAGTAGTGTTAATATTTTTAAAAGTTTATGAGAAGTTTTTTTTTCTGTTAGTACTCTAAAGTTTGAATATGTATTTATTGTAGGCTTAATTAAACTTGAAAAAGATTGATTAAAATATCGTCTTATAGACAAAGCTATTTTTGATGAGGTTATTAATATAAGCTTTTGATTAATATTTCTTAACTTTTTTAGGAGTAAAAATAGTTCTGAGTTTTTTGTAATATTTTTATCAAATGTATTTATGTCTATTATTATGAGATTCCATCTATATTTAGTGATTAGCTCGTTTATGTATGAAAGGTGTTGCATGAAAATGTAAACGTTACTATCCACTTTTAGCATGTTATAATAATCATTATAGTTAGGATTATTTTTTATACTATTAGCTATAAAGGGTATCAACTTAGAGTTATCACTTATCCAAAGGGTTTTTGTTATTTCTTTATTTAGTTTTTTATATAGCTTAGATACAGAATATGAGGACTCTATTATTATCCATTTTTTTTGTGACGAGATTATATTTTTTAAGTTGTTTAAGGTAGCTGTATTGCTTTGTTTAAAAGTTTTATCATTAAGCATAGGCTTATCCAAAAAGTGATTTTATAATATAAAAACAAAGACCTTTAACATAATCTTAGTAAAGAAATTATATATGAGCCTTATTAGGATTATATTTTCTTGTCATTTATAATTGTTATCATTAACTTTTGAAGTATTTGATTTATCAATTTTGCTTGTATTACTGTATACTAAGGTTAGGCTATTTAAATTGTTAGAAAGCTCGAACAGCAATATATTATCGCAAATATAAGTTGGATTAATAAAAAACAAAGTGGTTTATATAATGAGGCAAAAAAAGTTTGATTACAAAAACTATAAGTTTAAACAAAGTGTATCAAGAAGAAAAAGAATAAATAAGAAGAAAAGCTTTCCGATAAAGGGATTAATAAGCATATTTGTTATATTTATTTTAATTACGGTTTTATTATACTACTTTTTGGGCATAAACAAAACTAAAGAATCTCATGAGCTAAGCAAGTCTGACTACCACTTTATAATAATTAATGTAAATAACCCTAGGGATAATAAACTTATATCGGTTATAATGATGGGGTATAAAAAAAATACCGGAAAGTTAATACTATCTTATTTTCCTGCAAAGGCCTCTCTTAAACAAAAACAGCTTATCAATGTTTATAATAAGAAAAAAGAAAATGGTCTTTTAGATCAATTTCAGTGGTTTTTTAATAAAAAGTTTTATTATTTGGTTTTATATGACAACCTTTATGAAAAGGTATCAAGAAAATTAAAAAAAGTTATTCTATACTCAGAAAAGAATAAAGAAATTATTGTACATGGATCTATTTTAGAGAAATATGATCAGAGTAATAATTTCTTTTTGATACAGGGATATGGTATATCAAAGTATATGAATCCTGCTAACAAAGTTCTTTCTACTAAGACTAAGCATAATAGAGTATTATATTCGGTATTAAAATTGTTATCTAACGGTAGCGAATTTGTTAAGGCTATTAATAATTATGGTGTTATATCTAATATGCCATCTAATAAGGGGAGGATATTTTTGGATATGCTATCTAGGATTAGGATTATGGATATTTATTCTTATATGTTTTCTTTTAGAGAAAAAGGAGAATTATCTTTAAAAGACTCTCCAGAGGATTATTTTAGGTTTATAAAGTCTCCAACGAGTTTATATCCTAAGGCCTCTAATAAGATTCGTGTAAAGGTTATTGATTCCAGCGGATTAGGACATCTTGATGAGTTTAGCCAGTCTGAGCGTAAAAACTTTTTAGTAAAGGTGCTAAATCTTGATGTTAGCTTTTATGGAATAGGCAGAAATATAATAGATGAGTCATATATTGTTAATTTATCTGATAACCTTGAGATGGCTAACTATATAAAGGGATCATTAAAAATTAAACATATTTATAATACTGCTAATAAGCCTGATCAGTATTATGATATTCTTTTGGTTATGGGTAAAGACTTTCCTATGGAACCAACCAACAATTAAATATTAGTTTAGCAGTTGAGGAATTTAATTAGTTAAACATTAAAATATACTACTAATGGAGTTTATATTTTTTTTTATAAGTTTAGGTTGCCTTTGGGGAGGCTAGGGTATTAATTTATTAGATTATCTTATAAAATTAAGGATAATTAAGTGAATTTAAAAAATGTAGCTGTTGTTGGTGCCAGTGGTGCCGTTGGGAATGAGATTTTAAAGGTTTTAGAAAAAAGAAGTTTTCCTGTTAGATCCATTAAGCTTTTGGCATCAAGGCGTTCAAAAGGACAAAAGCTTAATTTTAACGGTGAGAAAATACTTATAGAAGAATTAAAACCTAGCTCTTTTAAGGGTATGGATATTGCATTATTTAGTGCTGGAGGTAGTAGAAGTGTTGAATTTGCACCTCATGCGGTTAAAGAGGGATGTATTGTTGTAGATAATAGTTCTGCATTTAGAATGGATAATAATACTCCCCTTGTTATACCAGAGATTAACTCAGACGTTATTAAGCATCACAAAGGTATTATTGCTAATCCGAATTGTAGTACTATTATACTGCTTATGGCTGTTTTCCCTATTTATAGGTTATCCAAAATAAAGCGTATTATTGTATCCACCTATCAGTCTGCAAGTGGTGCAGGACATGAGGCCATGGAGGAATTAATAAAACAGTCTAGAGCATATATTAATAATGAATCTATTATTAAAAAAGTTTTTCCTCATCAAATTGCTTTTAATCTTTTTTCTCATGACTCCATGATTGGTGACGATGGATATAATACAGAAGAAAAAAAGATGATTAATGAAGTTCAGAAAATATTAAATAATAGTAAGATAAAGATATCTGCTACTTGTATACGTGTTCCAGTGTTACGTGCTCATTCGGAGTCTATTAACCTTGAACTGGAAAATGACTTATCATTATCGGCTGTTAAAAAGGCTATTGACGAGTTCGATGGAACAAAACTTGTTGATGATATAGAAAAAAACTATTTTCCTATGCCTTTATTGGCTTCTAATATAGACGATGTCCTTGTGGGAAGAATACGCTATGACTACTCTACAGAAAATGGTATTGCATTATTTACGGCAGGTGATCAGCTTTTAAAAGGTGCGGCATTAAATGCTGTTCAGATTGCAGAAAAGCTATGATAACTTAACTAGTTTCTATATATGTTATAGAGTTATATAGAGCAATATAACTAAGAGTATACTAAAAATTGTTTTTTTATTAAATTAACTTGAAAATTTCTATATTTATTATATATTTCACACAATGAAGTTAAGGGGGATTTTAATGAAAACGCCTATAAAAATAGCAATTATAATATCATTGTCCATATTATTTAGCCATAGCCTTATTGCTAAAAGTATTTTTAAGGGAGTTATAAAAAATACGGCTCAAAATGATAAAACTGTCTGGATAAAAACTAATCAGGCACAGTCCATAAAAAAGGGAACCGTTTTATATATTCATGATAAGGATGACTCAACAAAAGCTATTATAAAAGTATCAAAGATTATACCAAGGTATTTAAAGGCTAAAATAATTGACGGAAACTTGGATAGTATTAAGTCTGGAGATAAAGTAAATAACGTATATAAATGGGATGGCTATAACTATCACGCAGAAGTAGTGTATGAAAAAGAAGGAAGACAAATTACCATTCAAAGAAATATAATAATAGATCGCAATATAACTTATATACCATTTGAGGAAACTGAAACTAAAACCATAGATAGTCAAAATATTAACGCTATTAAAGTTATCAGGTTTAGAAATAGCTTGATTGCTACAGAAATAATACTAAATGATTATAAATCTATTAAATTAAATGAATCATCTTTAGATAAGAGCTTGAACATCTTTGGAAAGAAAAAGGTTATTCTTAATATTCCTGGTCTTGGTATAACCGAGCTTAGTGATAAGAATATTGTTTTAGTTAAACTTGTTAAAAGACTAAAAGGTATATTAAGGTTATATAAACTTCATCATTTCCTTGGTGAGAGTGCTCAACCTAGGTTTGAAAAAAAGGACTATTCTGTTACATTTAGGTTTTTAAACCTTGAGTTAGGTAGAAAAACCCTTGAAGACATGATTGCTGGTGAGACTGATCCTCAAAAGCTTGATATGCTGGTTGAAAATCTAAAACTTTATAATTCTGATAGGGTTGAAGGGGTAAGCGTTGTAGGATCCTTTAATAACTGGGATAGTTCAAAACATCCAATGGTTAAGGACAAAAATGGGATTTATTCTGTTAAAATTCCTCTTTCAGCTGGAGTGTATAAGTATTATTTTATATTATCCTTTTCTGGAACTAGTAATATTGAGTTAAAGGTTTTAGATCCTTATTCTAATAAGGTTATCTCGAACGATGAAAGCTATAGAGTAAATAAAGTGCCTGTAAAGGATGATAAAGGTATAGCTAAAAATGTTAATAGAGAAAATAATATAACAGGAAATGTTTGTGTAATAGAAGTACCTGGAATGTTTACAGAGCCGCTTATAGATAAAAAAATTGATAAGAAAAGAAAACCTAAGTCAGTTAGGGATAGTATTGCCGATAATAAAGTTATCAAAAAAGAGGTTTTGAAAAAACTTCCTTATGATCCTGAGGAACTAAGAATCGAAGAAAGGGAACTTACTAGTAGTATTTCTAATAGTAATGTTGTTAATGTTGGTAATATAAGTTATTATAGGGTTGCTTTTAAGTTTGATCAGCTTAATATGGTTAGAATAGAGATGAAAAAAGCTATTAATGAAGAAGCGGCTAAAGATAGTCCAGATAAAAAGAAGCTTAGCGGATATAAGCAATTTTTAGCTATGTATAGTGAAGATAGTGTAAAAAAGGTATCTGTTATTATTAAATCTAGTGAAAGTAAGCAGGTTAAGGAATATGAGCTTAACAAACAAGATGATGGAAGCTGGACAGGTAAGTTTTTATTGGCAAAAGGAAAATATACTTATAAATATTCTATATTTCTTGGTAAGGACCTTAATAACTATATTATGAATGATAAAACTTCTATTAATAGAGAGATAGATGAGTTAAATCAAGAGGTATCTGTTTTGCATGTTGGAGTATCTTCGTCTGAGAAAGAAGAAAAATGGGATAGTGATAGTATAAAAGACTCTACTAAAAAAGTTGATAGTGCAAAATAACATAATTATAGGGTTACTTATTGATATACTATAATATCAGCTAAAAATAAGGGAATACACTTTTTATGGCCTATAACAAAAGGAGGGTTAAAGGACGAGTATTAACAGTTGATGATAGTGTTATATACACTAAGATTTATAAAAAACGATTAAATGATGAAAATATCGATGTTATAGCTTATAATGACCCCCTAATGGTGCTGAAGGATATTGCTAGGCTTAAAGGCATGGCTATTGATCTTGTTATGCTTGATGAAGAGATGCCAAAAATGCAAGGTCATGAGCTGGTAAAGATCATTGATAAAGAGTTAGACCTTCCTGTAATATTTATATCCACGAGAATAGATTTAAGAAAGCAAATATTATCCCTTTCTAACAATATTTTAACTTTCATAGACAAAGAAGACCTAAAAGACTTTGATAGTAAGATAATTCCATGGATTATAAATGGAATATCACGTTCTAGACTACATAAAAAGGTATTATCCCCTAATACCGTTGGAATAATTGGACTAGGACGAGTAGGCTTAGAGATTGCTCAACTAATTATTGCGTCTGAGACATGTGAAAGAGTATTTATTAAGTCTATCCGCAATAGAGATGAAGATGAAGGAAAATTATTAGATTTAAAAGAATCTGCAGTTTCCTTTCCCCATGTGTCTATTGAGCTTGTGGACTACCACGATTTATTTTATACGGATATTATTATAATATCGACTGGTATTCCTCAACAGGTTGGCGAAAGCAGGGATGATCTTATATATAAAAACCACGAGATCATTAAAACATTGGCTGAAAACCTTAAAGGTATTAATCCCCAGGCATTGTATATTGTTATTACTAATCCTTTGGATGTTATGACTCAAGCATTTGCTAATTATTCTGATACAAACAAAGATAGGATATTTGGTACTGGTTGTATATTAGAAAATGCTCGCATGATTAGCGAAATTGCAAAACATTTATGGATTAACCCTTCTGATGTTACATGTCAGATGATTGGACCTCATGGAGATAATGCAATTCCTGTTTTTAGTCATTCATTTGTATCCGGTATACACATTAGCAAATATATGAGCGTTGATGAGTATTATAATATTTTTAAATCTATAAAACAAAGTGCATACAAAATTATAGAGGCACAAGGAGCAAGCTATAGAGGAATCGCAGCCGTTACAGTAAGTCTTATTCAGTCATTATATAAAGATTATCCTTCTATTTGGCCTATTTCACGGTATATAGATAAGTTTGACTTGGATCATAGGATTAAGGATGTTTATATTGGATATCCATCTTTAGTCTCCTTAAAGGATGGAGTAAAAGATATGTTCTCTATGACTTTATCAGAGGATGAATTAAATAAGTTTTATGAATCGTATGTCTATACAAAAGAGATGCTAACAACTTTATCTAAATAAAGTCTTTTTATATTTATTAATCATATCTAAGAACTTAGTTTAATAAATCTGGGTTCTTGTTCTTCTGGCGTAAATGGAGTAGGGTGGTATAAACCAGCCATTACATCAATAGTTTTTAAAATAAGAATTAAGCCCTTATTTTTAAGGTTATATATCACCTTAAGGAAGTTTGGATTAAACTTTTCCTTGCTCCAAGATGTTAAGTTATTGTTTACCCTATAAATATGATAGATTTCGTTTAAATCAATAACATCCTCTGGTATATTTTCAAAACGCTTAGAATCTCGACTCATATAAATAGTTCTCAAATATATACCTTTATCATTGTGTAAGTCAAACTTTCTACCTCCGCCAAGATAGCATCTAAAATCCCACACACCACCTTTAATAATCCGACTCTTTATGGATAAAGAATCTCTACATAGAACTAAAATTTCTTCTTCTATACTGGTCATATTTATAATTCCGTTAATAAGATATAGTCCATTAGCCTGCTAAATAACCATTAAAAGATCCCCTATGTCTACCTGTATGCCCTCCTGATGAGATATACGCTCTACCACACCATCAATCTTAGCTAAGACATTATTTTCCATTTTCATAGCTTCAATAACTAAGAGGTTTTCGCCTTTTTTGACCTCATCACCAACTTTAACGTTAATCCTTATAATTTTACCAAGCATAGGTGCGGCTATATGATGAGGATTATCAAAATCAGCCTTCTCAAAGCCGATTTGCTCAACTCCAGAATCTTTATCCTGTACTAGGATTTCTCTTGGTTGACCGTTTAAGTCGAAGTATATTTTTCTACAACCTTCTTCTAGCTTACCAATAGCCTGTAATTCGACAATAAGGACCTTGCCTTCTTCTATTTCTATAGAAGTCTCCTCTCCCACATTTAAACCGTAAAAAAATACTTTGCTAGGGATAACAGAGATATCACCATATTCTTTTATATGATTAAAATAATCGATAACTACGCTAGGATAAAGAAGATAACTAATAACATCACGATTATCAATATATTGACCTAGCTTTTCTTCTAAGTCTTTTTTAGTGCTATCAAAATCAGCAGGAGGCAAATACTTACCAGGACGATCAGTAATAGGTTTATCATCACCCAAAACTATTTTTTGTAATCTCTTAGGAAAACCACCATAAGGCTGACCAAGCATACCCTTAAAATAATCAACAACAGACCTTGGAAAATCTATACCCTTACCATTAGAGCTATAAATATCATTAAAATTAATATTCTTCTTGACCATTAAAATAGCAAGATCTCCAACCATCTTACTAGACGGCGTAACCTTAACAATATCCCCAAGTTCATAGTTAACTCGTTCATACATATCCTTAAGGTCATCCCAATGATGGCTAAGACCCAGCTCAGCCGCCTGACGCCTTAAATTAGAATATTGTCCACCAGGTATTTCGTGACGATAAACATCAGCGGTACCAGTTTTTAGACCAGACTCAAATGGATAATAATATTCTCTGGTAATCTCCCAGTAGGATGACAGCTTACTAAGATTATCACTATTAAGACCAGTATTTCTATCACTAGTAGCCAGTGCGAATACTAAACTGTTTAAATTAGGCTGAGAAGTTAATCCACTCATTTGTCCTATAGCGGCATCTACAATATCAACACCTGCTTCAGTAGCCTTCATAAGGGTGGATAAGCCATTTGCACTGGTATCATGGGTATGAAAATGAATTGGAATACCAACTTCATCCTTTAATGCCTTTATAAGCTTATATGCACTTAGAGGCTTACATAAACCAGCCATATCTTTTATTCCTAAAATATGAGCTCCCATTTTTTCAAGTTCTTTTCCCATGCTTACGTAGTATTTTAAATTATACTTATCTCTATTTGTGTCTAAAAGATCACCAGTATAACATATTGCTCCTTCACAAATCTTTCCGGTTTCCAAAACGGCATCCATAGCTATAGACATATTCTTTGTCCAGTTGAGACTATCAAATATTCTAAATACGTCAACACCAGCCTCAGAGGATAACTTAATAAACTCTTTTACTATATTATCGGGATAATTAGTATAACCAACAGCATTAGACGATCTTAATAACATTTGAAAAAGTACATTAGGAATAGCAGTTCTAAGCTTTGACAGCCTATCCCATGGGGATTCCTTTAAAAAACGATAACAAACATCAAAAGTAGCACCACCCCACATTTCATGGGAGAATAGTCCTGGTACAAGTTTAGCAGTTGCACTAGCAATTTTCATTATATCATAAGTTCTCATTCTTGTGGCTATTAATGATTGATGAGCATCTCTAAAAGTTGTATCAGTTATAAGAATACGATTTTGTTCAAGTATCCATTTGGATAGGTTTTTTGGTCCAATTTTATCAAGTAGTTGTTTAGTGCCAGTTGGAATAGGCATTCTATAATCTATTTTAGGCATAGGTGGCTCAAAGAAAGATTTTTCAGTAATAGGGTTTTTTATATCCTCTGTTCCATTTATAATTACGTTTCCAATAAACGATAGTAGCTTATTAGCCCTATTTTTTCTTGGTCTAAGGTCAAAAAGCTCTGGATGACTTTCAATAAAATTAGTTTTACACTCTCCGCTTAAAAACTTTGGATGCTGGATAAGATTCTCTAAAAAAGCTGTATTAGTCTTAACTCCCCTTATTCTAAACTCCATTAAAGACCTGTACATCTTTGTCATAGCCTCTTTAAACGTTGAGCCATAAGATATAACCTTTACTAAAAGTGAATCATAATCAGGAGTAACCCTATGACCCACTCCAGCACATGCACCATCTAGTCTAATTCCGTGTCCTGCGGCGGTTCTATATGCCAATATTCGTCCTGTATCAGGCATAAAGTTATTCATGGGATCTTCTGTAGTAATACGACACTGAATTGCACATCCCCTTTTTATAACAGAACTTTGTTTATCTATGCCTATATCGGGATGGCTTAATGGATGTCCTTCTGCTATTCTGATCTGAGCATGAACAATATCACTATTGGTTATCATTTCAGTTATGGTATGCTCTACTTGGAGTCTGGTATTCATTTCTATAAAATAATAGTTTTTATTATTGTCAACTACAAACTCAACTGTACCAGCGTTAGTATAATTAATGGACTTAGCTATTTTTACTGCATCAGAATATAACTTTTCCTTTAATGAATTGGTTAGATTTGATGAAGGTGCAACCTCTACAACTTTTTGATGTCTACGCTGAATAGAACAATCTCTCTCAAAAAGGTGAACAACATTTCCTAAGTTATCCCCCAGAATCTGTATTTCAATATGTCTAATATTTTCAAGATATTTTTCAATAAAAATCTCACTACTGCCAAAAGCCTTTTTAGCCTCTGATCTGGCAGACTCAAGCAGATTAATTAACTCATTCTCTGCCCTAACAACACGCATACCACGACCACCACCACCCATAGATGCCTTAATAAGTAAAGGATAGCCATAGTTTTTAGCAAAATGAATGGCATCATTATCGTTTTCAATAGGGCCTTCTGTTCCAGGTACTACTGGTATATCTAAACTCATAGCCAAGTTTCTAGCATATACCTTTTCACCCATATTTTTTATAACCTCAGGTTTTGGTCCTATAAATATTAATCCAGCATCATCACAAGCTTTTGAAAACTCAGCGGACTCGGATAAAAAACCATATCCTGGGTGAATAGCGTCTATATTCTTATCTAAAGCGAGGTTTATAATGGTTTCTATATCCAAATACGCGGCAATAGGACTTTTTCCTTCACCTATTAAATATGCTTCGTCTGCCTTAAATCTGTGTAATGCGAATCTATCCTCATGAGAAAACAGTGCAACTGTTTGAATACCTAACTCCATGCTGGCTCTAAAAACACGAATAGCTATTTCACCTCTATTAGCAACCAAAACTCTTTTTATACTTTTCATTAAAAAAACTCCTTTAGTACAACAGTTTTATATTTTTATGACTATATAATTTAAGTTTATAAATAACACGGCGTGTTAATGTTAATAATTTTTTATAAATAAACAACCAATATTTTATTTTCTATATTTAACTAAATAATATATAACCATATAACGCCTTTTTATGAGGTTTAGTATTGATATTTTATATTTAAATTTCTGAGTAGTTCGATAAATATTATTGTATAAGCCTTGCTTAAAATAAAATATTATTTATCTTCTAGCTATAACTTTATAACCTACAACTATCTAATAAAATCATGGCAAAAAAACTATTCTTTATAACACTAGGGATTATAATCTTTTCGGTAATAATATACTATTCTGATCCATATTCGATATTGGAAAAGCTAATAGAAGCAAAATATAAAATATTTCTTTTTTTATTACCGTATATACCAGTAATTATATTGGATACCATAGGGTGGCAACTAGTATTAATAACTAAAGAAAAAAAATATAACTTTATAGATCTCTTACAAATGAAATTAGTAGGTGACTTTATTAAACGTATTAATCCAGCAGGTGCCTTAGCCGCAGACGTTGTTAAAGCACATATACTAAAACCATACGGTGTAAGCTTTGTAGAAGGTATTGCCTCATTATACATTGGTAAACTGCTAATGGCAAAAGGACAAATAATTTTTATATTAACCGGTATAATAATATCCTTTTTAATATTAGCACAAGAGCATCAAACTCTATTAGTAGCAGGACTTGCCGGTGTAATAGTATTAATTATTCTAATAACAATTAGTTATATAATAAGCCTTAAGAAAGGCCTGTTTAACCTAATCTACTCTATATTTAATAAACTTGGCATCAACGTAAATAGGATTAACAAATATAAAGAAACCTTAGACCTCTTTGATGAAAAGGTACGCTATTTTTATAATCATCAAAAGAAAAAGTTTTTATTATCCCTAATATGCTTTACAGCTGGGTGGATTATATCCAGTTTTGAGATATATGTAGTCCTTAATCTTATGGACATAAATATAAGTTTTAGCCATGCCATAATAATAGAATCCCTTAGCTCCATAATAACAGGGCTAATATTCTTTATACCTGGTAGTCTTGGCATCCAAGAGGGGGGTATATTATTATTTTTTAATATATTGGGTTATCTAAGACCAGATGCTGTATTTTATGCCATAATAAAAAGAATTAGGGAGTTATTTTGGCTGGGATTAGGAGTAGCTTTTTTAGGTAAGTTTGATTTTTCAATATCCAAATCTAAAGTCAATACGACCTTTAAGGGCGTTAAAAAGTATTTGAGCTCTTCTGAAGATAAATAGCTATATTATATCCAATAGCGTTAAGCAGTATATCCCTAACTGAGTATAGTATTTTAGTAAACTTTTTTAGGATTTTAACGATCCTATTAAAGTAAATAAATACATTAGGGTTAACTGTGAAGTATATAGCTATACTAATAATTGTGATAACTATTATATCATGCACAGATAAGGAAAACTCAGTAAAATCAAGCCTTAATAATAAAATAGAATACGCTAATAATATAGATATTCCCCTAAAGTTTAAATTAGTGTATTATTATCCCCAAAGTAAAAGTGCTAAAATACTAATAGAATGTGATTTTAACAAAATAGACAGCTCTGACTATCTAAATCAACTAACTAAAATAGAAAATATCCTTAATAAAGAAGGCATAGTTCAGGTAAAATATAATATAGTAAACAAATCCGAAGATAATTATCAAATAGAAGATAAGCTAATATCCAAAAATAAGCTGTATAATACTGTTCTAAAGAATAATGCCATAATTAACCATGACTTTGTACGCCTTAGACTAGAACCTAATAGACAGAGTAATATAATAAGCTATCTGTTTGATGGTACAGTAGTCAAAATTATAGATAATGATAATAAGTCAAAAATGCTGGCAGGTAAAAAAAACTATTGGTACCTAATAAAAACTAAGGATCATAAACAAGGTTGGGTGTTTGGAGAGTATTTATCCGAAACGAATATGAGGCTAATATCGTCTTCTTTCAAAAATAATAAAATCTATGACGATTTCTTAAAAAAGAAAAAGCTTTTAGTCCCAATAGGGTATAACAAACTTAGGGATAGTGTTAAAATACACTCGAATAATATAGTCCTAAATACAAAAAATAAAAATAGCTTTCAGATTCCTTTTCAGATAGTTGATGATAAGGTTAGGTGGAAGATAAGTGATAGCAGGCTGTTACCAGTAAAAACTAACTCTTTTATTAAGAAAAATAATGCCAAGTTAAAACAAAATATAATTAATAAAAAGAAATATATACCCCATAAGCTAATACCAGTAGTGGTTATAGATGAAGCTTATGTTAAGCCTTATAACAAAACTAAAAATAAGCCAATTAATAAACAAGATAAAAATTATAACCTTAAAATAGATATTAGTCCGTATTTTAAGTCTCAGGCTAATAAGGCTACCCTTAGTAGAATAAAAGCAGTTATGAAAATTGTAGAAGCTAGACTAATCCTAAAGGATTATAAAAAAGATATTAGCTTTTATAGTAAATTTAATCCAATAAATGATACAGTTAAAATTACCATTAAGAATATAGACTTTGATAATAAAAAAACTTCTGTTTATATAAAGCGAATTGATAAAGAATTACAAAAAGACATTGCCAAAGATATATGGTTAATCGACTTTAATGATATTAGCAAATTGAAACAAAATCTTAACTTTAAAGAAATGAGTGAACCCTATTATATAGAAATATTAGTTGCACTATCACATATACGCTCTGATAAGAGAAAAGGAGTAATTGGATTAGCAAACTATATTGTGGATAAGCTAACAAAACAAAAATATCTTTAAATAATGAGCCTTAATCTAAAAAGTTATACCAAAAGATAAATAAGGAATAACCCTATTAAATAATTCTGGCCTAAACCTATTATAAACGTTTATCATACCTATTTCAACACGAAAATCTCCAACAAGGTGAATGCCTTTTCCCATGTGTACTATTACATAGCTTAAACCAAGGGTCAGCCCAAAATCATATCGATTTGTATTATCCAAAGTGAGTTCTACATTTGGAGAGCTAAGACGTCCATCAACACCAAGTAAAATATTATGAGTTATCCCCAATATAGCCGCAAACCTATTTCTTACTATCCATAGCTTGGAAACCATTGGTATAGAAATATAATGTAAAAAAATACGTCTACCATTAGTACCCGATTCTGAACCTTTTCTGGCATATAGTAGGCCTATTTCTATGCCAAAGTGTTTTTCAAACTGAATATCTAATGTTGCACCTCCACCAAAATCTAATCGAGTAGAAGTTCCATTATCTGGTACTCTTGAGTCTATATCAACAGCAGTACCACTTATTCTTATACCAGGGGTGAATTTTAACCATCTATTTATGGAATATGCATTTACTTGACTAAGTAAGCTAGCAGTTAATATTAATATAAATAAGAGCTTTTTATTCATTATGTATACCTATAAGCAGTAATTTATAACAGAGGTGTTAATTTAAGTACTAATTAATAATAAAACTTTTATTATAAAATTGTGTTGATAAAAATAATAAAATTATACTTTAAAACAATTATTTTATTAAATCTTGTTAACAATACATTGATTACAAAAGAAATTGCCTATATTAATACGATTAATAAGGTTATCGTACCCTACAATAATTGAATAACTATAAAATATAAATTTTCCTAACTTATATAAATAAAAGTTCGATAAATTATAACAAGTTGTTAAGTAAAACTATTATAAGAATGTTTTTTTTTAAATAGTTATAAAAAAATATGAAAATGTATTATATACCCATAATAACTTTATTATTAATAACGTGTAGTAATAGTGAAGTAGCTAAACCTTTTGAGAATCCAAAGGAATTTGCTAAGGTAACTCTAGAGATTGTGGATAGTGGAAAAGATAATAAAAAACTATCAAGCCTTTTCGAAAGAATGGGCTATAACCTCACTAATGGGAGTAGGAAATATATAGAGGCACATGATGAGATTAAAAAAGATCAAGAAAAATATAAAATCTTTCATGATGAACTGGCCAAGCTAATAAAGAAAAAGGCCTTTCAAAAGTGATTGTACCATATTATTTAAGATAAGTATAGCTAAAAATAAAAAATAATAAGGACACAATATGATAGGAATGATTTTAGCCGCAGGATATGGAACTCGATTTTTACCAGCAACTAAAACTATACCTAAAGAAATGATACCTCTAATAGATAAGCCTGCAATACATTTTATTATAGAAGAGTTTGTTGACTCTGGTATTAAGGATATAGTTATTATTACTTCAAGGCGTAAAAAGCCTCTTGAAGACTATCTTGATAGAGAAATTGAACTAGAAACTCAAATTACTGATCCTGCTAAGTTAGAGAAAATAAATACAATAAAAAACGGTATAAAGTTTTATTTTATAAGACAACAAAAAATGGGTGGCACGGGGGATGCTGTATTATTAGCTAGTAAAATAATTAGTTCGCCTTTTGTTTTAGCCTTTCCCGATGATATTGTTTTTTCTGCTAATCCATTAGCTAAACAGCTAATTGATGTTTATCATGAAACTCATAAGAATGTATTAGCCGTTATGAATTTTGATGGTCAGGATGTCTCTCCGTATGGAGTAGTAAATCCTGGGGTTAAGAATAAAAAGTTATCTAATCCGTTTTCTATTAAGGGTATTGTAGAAAAGCCTAAACCTGGCACTGAGCCTAGTAGTATGATTTCTATTGGTAGGTATCTTCTTACTTCGGATATATTTACTGCATTAGAAGATTATAAAAAAGATCAAAAAGAAGAATTCTATATGACCGATGCCCTTAATCAGCTTTCTAAAATTGGAAGAGTATTGGCGTATGAGTTTGAAGGTAATAGATATGATATAGGAACTCCACAGGGCTTTATGGAGACAATTACTGATTATGCCTTATCAAGAAAGGATTTGTCCGATAAATATAAGGACTTTTTAAAACAAAAAATGTTATAGAGAAGAAATTGTGCCTAAAATTGTTATTAAAGATATAATTCCTAAAATGGGACTACCTGGAGGTGCTATAACCATTAAAGGAAAAAGGTTTAAGCCATGGGAGATAGCTAATGAAAATCTTTATTTCCCTAACTCAAACGCATGGATAGATGGAGTTAGTGATTCAACTCTTTTAACAAGTATACCTGATAATTCTGTATCTGGTCATGTTTATATAAATATAAACGGAGTAAAAAGTAATAAGTATCACTTTGTGGTACCTAAGGCTATAACTGATGGTTTACATATAGTTGATAACCCTGTAATTGATAGTAATGGCAATATATATACTACTTATAGCGGTGGTAGAGGAGAGTCTACTAATATTTCTGTATTTAAAATAAATCAAAATGGAGAAAAAGAAGTTTATATTAGAGGATTAGTTAATGCAACCTCCTTGTTGATTGATAATAATGATACGCTATATATTGTTAGTAGGTTTGACGGTAAGGTATATAGGTCGTTTGAGAAAGGTACATTTGAGATATTCTCTCATGGATTAGGTGCGGCTTTTGGCATGGCAATGAATAGTCAAGGGGAGATATTTGTGGGAGACAGAAATGGCTCTATATTTAAACTTAATAAAGATGGACTTGCATCATTTTATTCCTCTATACCATCAAGCTATATAGCTTTTCATCTAGCCTTTGACTCTAAAGATAATTTATATGTTTCTAATCCTGCTCATATGGGTGAAAACTGTATTTATAAAATAGATAAAGAAGATAAAAAACCACAGATATATTATAATGGTTTAAGTTTATTCCACGGTTTTGCTTTTGACTCTAACGATGTACTGTACTTAGTAGAAAGCAAAAGAAATGAAAGTTGTATAATTAAAGTTAATTCAAATAAGTCTAGCACACCCATAATAACAGGACGTAACTTTATAGGTCTATCCTTTGGTCTAAAACAAAGCCTTATTATAGCAACTGCATCATCACTATACTCAATTAGCAAAGATGACTATTAAATAAATTATCTTTTAAAGTGTAATATGAGATTTCCGTTCTTACTAACGTATAACCTTATATCCTATATATTAAAAAACAAATTAAAAAACAATAAAATATACTCCCTTGTTTTGATGCTGGAACCTTTACACTCTTGTAACCTGTCATGCAGTGGATGCGGACGAATAATAGAATATAAAGATAGTATGTCAGAAATGCTATCTTTGGATAAGTGTTTTGAGTCGGTTGATCAGTGTAATGCACCACTTATATCTATTTGCGGTGGTGAACCTCTTATGTATCCGCAAATTAACGACCTTGTTGATGGAATTATCAAACGAAAAAAGCATATTTATTTATGTACTAACGGCATATTACTTAAAAAAATGATAAATGAGTTTAAGGTTAGTCCATACCTATATTTTAACGTACATATTGATGGTACTGAAGAGATTCACGATAGAATAACTAATCATAAGGGAGCGTATAAAAAAGCCATAGAAGCTATTTATACTGCAAAAAAAAGGGGATTTATTGTATGTACTAATACGACTATATATAGGGATAGTAAAGTTGATGAAATAGTTAAATTATTTGATAAACTTAGAGATCTAAAGGTAGACGGTATTATAATATCTCCGGCTTATGCTTTTCAGTCATTAGATCCTAGTATTTTTTTAAATCGACAAGAGATATATAGTAAATTTAAGGAGCTTGATAAAAAGTCTAAAAACGTTAAATACTATTCTAGCCCGATATATAGAGACTTTCTTAAGGGTGAAAAAAGGCTAAACTGTACTCCATGGGGTAACGTAACTAGGAATGTTAAAGGATGGAAGGCTCCATGCTACCTAATTACAGATAAGCATTACAATAGCTGGAATGACTTTATAGCTACGGTTAAGTGGGATAACTTTGGTACAAATAAAGATAAACGCTGTATTAACTGTATGGTACACTCAGGATTTGAATCAACAGTTGCCATTGGTACTAATATTAACACTGGGGATATTATTAAACTTATAAAATGGCATCTCTTCGGCTGATATTTAATTTATCTCATTAATTTTTATAGATTGGCTTTTCTGGAGAATTGGTATTTTTTTCATCCATATAAGAATAATAATTTGTGTAAGCTTATTGACCCTAATATTAAAATAATATTCGTTAGACATTTCTCTAGCCATTTGTAATCCTCTACCACTATCCTTCATAAAGGTGGATGGGTCTTCTCCTTTTTCAAGAGCCTTCATTAGCCTATTATTATTGTCTACAAACTCCTTAAAGGTTTGTAGGACTCCTAATTTAGTTAACTTACCTTCAAAATCTGTTATACTTACGCCAAACCTATTATCATCTTTACCAAACTGCACCTCAATTTTATCACCTTCTTTCAGTTTGATAGATTCGCCTTCTTTTTTCTTTTTTTCAAAACCATGAGGATGGTATAAAGCATTAATTGCCATTTCGCTAAGAATCAATTTTAGTGATGGTAAAAACTCACTTTCCATGCCAGCAGACTTAGCATGATTTACTATTTGTGATACGCTTTCATCACACTGTTTAGAGTTGTCTATGTATATAGTTTTAAGATTCTCTGCTTGACAGTTTAAATAATTACTTAATCCAAAAAGGGACTTATGGTTTAAAAGCTTATATACGGTATGTAAGAGTTCAGTTTTTTCTATAGGCTTACTAAGGATATTACCAACGTTATATTTTATTGCTAGTTCAAGATATTTATTAATATCTGAATCAGTTATCATTATATATGGTAAATCTAAGCCAAGTTTTTTTAATCTTGATATAAGATCGAATCCGCCAATTTCTGGCATGTTAATATCTGTAATTATAAAGTCTATCTTTTTGTTTTCGAGTACCTTTAGAGCCTCTAATCCATTAACAGCATGAATTATGGAATAATTATGTGCTTTTAGCATATAGTCTATTACCTTACGTATGACCTGAGAGTCATCAACAATAAGAATAGTATGTTTTTTCATATCATTGTATTCCATAATTGGATTACTATTATTCACTTTAGAATGGCCTCCTACTTTACTAGCTATAATAAAATAAAGATATTTAAAGAAGTCAATAATTTTTATGTATCGGTTAAGGAATTTATTAATTATACGTTATAATTTTTAATTTTTAAATTAAATTAAACTTTTACAAATTAAAATATATAACATTTATTAGATATTGTATATACAAAATTAATATAATGTTATTATACTTAATAAAATGAAAACTAAGGTTTTATCCATAGATTATGGGACTAATAAGATTGGTGTTGCTATAAGTGATCCAAACAGGGTTTTTGCTTTTGGATTGGACTATATTAGCGTAAAAAAAGGACGAGTTTTTGATAAGATTAAATCTATCGTTTTAGAGAATAGCTGTGGGGAGATATTAGTAGGACTGCCATTAAGCATTGATGGAGAGGAGAGTAAACGTTCTAGACAAGTTAGGCTCTTCGTAAATAGGCTAAAAGACTTTGTTGATATTCCAATAACATTTTGGGATGAAAGATTGTCATCTTACGAGGCTGAGTCTATTTTAAGGGCGAATAATGTTAAGGTTAAAAAGAGAAAAGATGTTATAGATAGTCTATCCGCCAAGATTATTCTTCAAGAATACCTTGATTCGGGTAATCCTATATAATTGTTCTAAATTTTTAGTATTGACATAAAGGCCTCTTGGGGTATATCGACGTCTCCCACTTGTCTCATACGTTTTTTACCTTCTTTTTGTTTTTCTATAAGTTTACGTTTTCTACTTATATCGCCTCCATAGCACTTTGCGGTAACATCTTTTCTAAGAGCTCTAATATTCTCTCTGGCAATGACATTACCACCAATGCTGGCCTGTAAAGGTACCTGGAACATATGTCTTGGGATAACGTTTTTCAGTTTTTCGATAATACCTCGTCCTTTAGTCTGAGCATGTTCTTTAAATATGATTTGGGATAGTGCATCTACTTGTTTTTTGTTGACCAAGATATCCACTTTAACTAGTTTGCTTTCTCTGTAGTCGATAAAGTGATAATCGTAGGAGGCATATCCTCTGGATACACTTTTTAATTTATCATGAAAATCATAAATAATTTCTGCTAAGGGTATATCAAAGTCGATTTCTATTCTTTTATCACCCAAGAACTGCATATTTTTTTGTATAGCTCGTTTTTCATGGCACAGTTGTATTACGTTTCCAACATACTTTTCAGGAACAATAATATTAACTAAAACAAAGGGTTCTTCGGTTTTAGTGATATATTGAGGTTCAGGGAAGTTAGTAGGATTATCGATGATTTTAGTATCACCATTGGTAAAATGGACTTTATACTCCACACTTGGGACTGTAGTAATAATGCTAAGGTTAAACTCACGTTCTAGTCTTTCCTGGATGATTTCCATGTGTAGCAGGCCTAAAAAGCCGCATCTAAAGCCAAATCCTAATGCAAGAGAGCTATCTGGTTCAAAGACTAAGGATGCATCATTTAGTTTAAGTTTTTCGATGGCAGTTTTAAGGTTTTCGTAGTCATCATTTTCTATAGGGTATATACCGGCAAATACCATTGGTTTAACTTCTTTGTAGCCTGGATAAGCTTTATGACATGGGTTATTAGTGGTAGTAATGGTATCGCCAATTTTTGTATCGGAGAGTTCTCTTATATTTGCTATAAGATAGCCTACCTCACCAACGCTTAAACTGCTTTTTGGAAGGTATTTAGGTTTAAATATACCGAGTTCATCAACTTTATACTCTCTATTACTTTGGAATAGTTTTATAGAGTCTTTAACCTTAATCACGCCGTCAAAGAGCCTTAGGCTAACCACTACACCACGATAATAGTCAAAAGAGGCATCAAATATGAGGGCTTTAGCTGGATTGTCTATAGAGCCATTTGGTGCTGGACAATATTTAATAATACTTTCTAGGACGGCTTTTATATTTTGGCCCATTTTTGCACTTATGGGTACGGCGATATCGGGGTTTAGACCTAAGTCTTCTTTAATTTGTTTTTTAACTGCATCAACATTAGCAGAAGGCAAGTCGATTTTATTAATAACGGGTATTATTTCTAAATCGTGTTCTAGAGCCTGGTACATATTAGCTAAAGTTTGAGCTTCTACACCTTGGGATGCATCAATTACCAGTAGAACACCTTCACAGGCGGCCAGCGACCTAGATACTTCATAGGAGAAGTCAACATGTCCTGGGGTATCAATGAGGTTTAGGTGATATGTATTATTATCATTGGCATTGTATAGTAGTGTAGCCGCCTGAGATTTAATAGTAATACCGCGTTCTCTTTCGATATCCATAGTATCTAGTATTTGATTTTTTTTATTACGATCATCAGTAGTATTAGTTATTTCTAGGAGGCGGTCAGCTAGAGTTGATTTGCCATGATCTATATGGGCAATTATAGAGAAGTTTCTAATATATTTTGGATTTATCATTAAATATTTTCTCCGTAGCTTTAAACTAGTGATAAAGATAATATATATTTTTTTTTTTGGATAGATTGAGCTTATAAAGTGTCAGCATATTTTATATACAGCTATAAACTGTATAGTTAACTTTATTTGAGTTATCATGAAATAGATTAAGTTATAGGGTGTTGTTATTTATAGTGGATTATAGTATATAGTTAGATTAACTTTTTAATAGGAAAAGAGTATGAAAATAAGAGTTTATAGCTTGCTAATTATTTTTTTATTTTTACTATCATGTGGAGACTCTGACAAAGGGTCTGCTGAGAGCCTAACCGGAGGGTATGCTTTTACTAATGCTGAGGTTATAGAGTTTTTAAAGAAAAAAGGTATTAATACTAGCGATCCAAGTACTCTAACTTTTGCCTACTTTGAGGATACTGATGACAATGAGTTAAAATATCTACAGAGCCTTACTAGCTTAATAAATCTTGAAATTAAAAATAGTCCTAGAATGACTAATCAAGGATTACAATATATATCGAATTTAACGAAATTAACAATGATTGTCATTGGCAATAGTAATCTAAGTGATGAAGGACTATCTCACTTGGCTAACTTAAGTGAATTAACCGACATTTATATTCCACAAACTAATGTAGCTGGAGATGGATTAAAATATTTAAAAAATCTACAGAAACTCAAATATATTAATATTGATAATACCAGCATTGGCAATGATGGACTAGAACAATTAAAAGACTTACCAGCCATGAAGGACATTAAAGCTAAAAACACTCAAGTTACCGCAGGTTATGAAACGCAGCTAAATACCTATCGCACAGGTAAAGGGTTAAGTATAGTTGACATACAGAGATAACGAACAAAGTTAATATTTTTGTTTAGTTAACTTAATCATGTTAAGCATGGTTAAGTTAACTAGTTAGATTAGAGCATATTAAAGAATTATAGAAAAAGTCTAAACAACATAAGAAAGCTTTTTTGTTTAAAATGTACCATGCTCAAGCTGTAGAGCAGTAATAGCGGCAATGTTAACTATACTTTCAACAGTACAACCTCTTGGTAAAACGTTAACAGGCTGTTTTAGCCCCATAAGTAGTGGACCAACTAATTCTGCATTGCCTAACTGCTCTATAAGCTTATAACTAATATTTGCCGATTGTAAGTCAGGGAATATTAATATATTAGCCCCGCCCTTTATATTAGAAAAAGGATAGAACTCATTGATTAGCTCTTCGGATATGGCAGTATCAAGCTGCATTTCACCATCTACTTTGAGAGTTTTATCAATCTGGGATACTAACTTTGCGGCCTCTGCCATCTTTTTTGCCTGAGGATGATTAACACTACCAAAATTAGAAAAAGATAACATTGCAATTTTGGGATCTATTTCAAAAAATCTTGATGCCTTTGCACAGTTTATAGCAATCTCTGCAAGCTCTTTTGCAGTTGGATCAGTGTTTATAGTTGGATCAGCAAAAATAAACTTCTTATCTTTTTGGATAACTAAAAAAAAGCTGGATATTATTGACGTCCCTTCTCTGATTTTAATAATCTCAAGAGCAGGCTTTATTGTATCTGGATAGTGAACTGTAACTCCTGATATTATACTAGAGACATCCCCTTGCTCAAGCATAAGCATTCCAAAATAAATATTTTTCTTTATTAACTGTAAGGCCTGATTAGGCGTAACACCTTTTCTTTGTCTAAGCTCAAAAAGCCTATTCGCATATTTATCCCTTAGTTCAGATTGTAGAGGGTCAATTAATATCATATTGGATAGATCGATCTTAATCTTTTTTGCTTCTTTGCGAATTCGATCTTCCATACCTAATAAGACAGGAATACCTATTTCTTCTTCTAACATTAACTTAGCTGCACGTAAAACCTTAGGCTCAGCTCCCTCAGGAAAAACAAACTTAAGTTTTTTAGCCTTTAGACTGTTTATAATCCTTCTAACAACAAAGTCTCTTGTACTATGCCGCTTTTCTAAGTCTTCAATATATTTGGCAAAATCTTTAATTGGAGACTGAGCAACATTACTATCCATAGCCGCTTTAGCTACAGCAGGGGCAACATAAGTAAGAGCCCTTGGATCAAATGGTTTTGGTATAATATATTCATCGCCAAACTCTATATGCTTTAGAGAGTATGCCCTTAAAACACTATCTGGAACAGGCTCTTTAGCAAGCCTTACTAAAGCATGTACTGCGGCAATTTTCATTTCTTCGTTAATTGCAGTTGACTCTACATCTAATGCACCTCTAAAAATAAAAGGAAAACCAGATACATTATTTACCTGATTAGGAAAATCACTTCTACCAGTAGCTACAATAGCATCCGGCCTTGCTTTTTTTGCATCAGCATAGGATATTTCAGGAGTAGGGTTTGCCATAGCAAAAATTAATGGTTTATCATTCATAGCTTTAACCATGTCTTTAGTGACAATATTACCAGTGGATAAGCCCACAAAAACATCTGCTCCTTTTAGTGCATCAGTTAAAGTTCTATTTTTTGTCTCAATAAGAAGAGACTCATTATAAGGGGTAATATGCTTAGTCCTACCCTTATGCAAAACTCCATAACTGTCAATAAAAACAATATTATTAGGACGTACTCCTAAACTAATATATAGCCTTCCACATGATATACCAGCCGCACCAGCACCACTAAATACAACTTTTACCTCGTCAATCTTTTTATTAACTAACTCAAGACCGTTTAAGAGAGCCGCACTTGCTATAATAGCTGTACCATGTTGATCATCGTGCATTACAGGTATGTTCATTTCTTTTTTTAATCTTTCCTCTATATAAAAACACTCAGGAGCCTTAATATCCTCAAGGTTAACAGCTCCAAAGGTTGGCTCTAAAAGCTTTACAGTCTCTACAAACTTATCAGGATCCTCTGTATTAAGCTCAATATCAAATACGTCTATATCAGCAAACTTTTTAAATAATACTCCCTTTCCCTCCATAACTGGCTTACTGGCTAAGGCACCAATATTACCAAGACCTAATACAGCAGTTCCATTGGTTATTACAGCAACTAAATTACCTTTTGCCGTAAAGCTATAAGCATCATGGGGATTATTTTTAATACGAAGACACGGCTCAGCCACACCAGGGGTATATGCAAGGGATAAATCCCTTTGTGAACTGCAAGGCTTAGAAGATATAACCTCTATTTTACCTTTTCTTCCGCTAGAATGGTATTTTAATGCGTGACTCTGATTATCCATAATATTATATCCTTAATAAATTAGTTGTTAAATAAAAACAGAATACTGTTAATAAGCAAGTACTTTTTTTATATTTGCTATAAACCTTGTTTATTAGAATAATTAATAGTTATGCTCAGGGGAAGAGTAACTTTTTGAGTTTATTGTAAAAGTTACCTGTTTAGATGAAAAGTTACCAAATGAGTCTGCAACACGGAATATTATTATATTCTCTCCATTAATTAGCTCGCTCTTGGATGTAATAATAAGCTGAAAACCCTCTTTACTAGAGTCATATATCATATCTTTAGGATTTAGGTACTTCCAATCACTACTATTTATAGAATACTCTATCACCTTGATAAAGCTTGAGTTATCTATGGCTATTCCGCTTATAATATGGTTATCCCCAATAGTATTAGTCTTTATCTCTGCAATAGTAGGTGGAGTATTATCAATGGTAAATAGCTTACTTACTTTTTCACTAATTTTTGCTCGCTTTTCACCATTTGACCATTTGTCAGAGGCAGTAACTTTTACGAAGAACTCTCCATCAGGGAGTCTTCGAGAGTCAAATGAATATTTCTTTTTAATTATGTCTTTTTTTATAAGAATCCAACTATTACTTCTTTCTCTGCGAAAGAAAATAGAATATGTCATAAAATCATTATCTTGGTCAAAGGCAGTCCAGCTTATAGTATAAACGGATGGAGGAATTGTACTAGTTAAGAGTTTGGAAGGTAAACTTTTATTTATGTCTTGCTTTAATCTAATATTTTCTAATTCTGGAGGCCTGTTATCTAATAAATATGACATTGATACTTTTTTTAAAACGGGAACTTTTTTATCTGATAGAGAAGTCATAACAGCCTTATATTGTATATAGTTACCTTTTGGATTCTTTATTAACTCTCCATTAGGATTTATATATTTTTTAGACCAGTTACTCCATGTTTTATCAGGAGTAATAGTTTTACCAGTTCTGGTATAGAGATATACTTTTCCATTATTAGAGTTAGTTTTCCAACTAATATTCCCCCAAATAGATGGACCTCTGGTAGTAAATATCCTTGAATAATAAGTTCCAGTGAATGCCGATCTTAAATTTAACTCAAAAACTTTAGCAATATTCCCTGTGGTAACAATGAGATTATTATTTTTATTAACTAAAAGTGAGGTTATTTGTAGTTCATCCGTATCTATAAAAGTAGAGGCGTTATTAATCCCTCTTATTAAGTAAATAACACCACTATTGCCAGAGCCTGCATAAAGCTGATTCTTATTATCTATAGCTAAAGAGAGAAAAGTAGTATTATCTTTAGTAAAGACTTTTTTTATATCTCCCTTAGGACTAATCTTATAAATAGAGTTTTTTAAAGGAGGCTTTTTAGATGATATCCTTTGTTTAGTGTGAGAGCCGTAAAGAACAAAGGTATCTGTATAATCAAAGTTATTCGGTGGATACTTTTTAACTTTTGTAGCAGTTGCAAAGTAAATATTATCCTTTTTATCAACGACTATAGCTTTAATCTCATTTTCGTAACTATCATGTAATACGCTAACATTACTGGACTTCTTATTATATTTATAAAGTATACCTTTATCAGTACTGGCAAAATAAATATTTTCTTTACTATCCATATCCATAGCCAGAAAGTGGGATTCCTTTTTGGAAGAGTATAAAATAGTCCTTTTACGAGAGTTAGTAATTTTATATATTTTAGCAGGATTACCAGTGGCAACATATAACTGATCTTTAGAGTCGAGTTTTAGTTTCCAGATATAGCTTTCAGTTAGTCTGGCTAATACTTTTGCAGAACCAGATGGAGATATTTTTATAATAGTACTACCTGGTATTACTGCCGCATATATATTATTTTTAGAATCGACTGCCAAGCTGATAATTGATACACCATTATTAGCTTCATAAAATAGTTTTAGTTTTTTTTTGTTGGAATATTTATATATACGAGGTTTATTTCCGGTTCCGAAATATATGTTATTTTGTTTATCTTCTACTGCATCCCAAACGAATATTATATCTTCTTTAGAAAAGAGTTCTTTTATAGTTGGAGAAAGGGATATAAAGCCATCTTTATCTAGGGTAGTATTTTTGAACTTACCCTTTTCAAAATCTCTAATAGAGTTATCCCCTAAAAACTTTGTTACTGCTCCATAAAACTGATTAACCACTATAAATAATAGAATAGCCATTAAAATTAGTATTCTTTTTATCATTAGATTACCCTTAACATTATATCTTATCTAGTTTTAGATGTTTTAACATAGTGTTATTAAAAATTACCCGCTTTATATAAATAATATTTTAAAATATAATTATCGTTATAGTAGTTAACAAATTTAATATACCATATCGTAACATTTATTTATATAATCAAGGGATGGTATTTATAACACAACAATTAGAGCTATTTTAATATTATTTATTTATATTAGTTAGGTCAATATTTATTCGTTTAACCTTGACTCCATAAATTAAGTAGTTTGATCTATAATACTTAGTTATTCTATTAAAAATGCCATGAGTTTTTTGTTCCTTAGCGTTTTTCATAATGGATAGCATAGATGATGGTAGATTAGGATGTTCTTTACCTTCTATGATTAGTCCTCTTTGTGGAAGGTCAAGCCATATAGCCAGATCATTGAATCTATCATTACGATTAAGTATTTTAATTAAATGCTTATAGTTTTTGGGAGTATATTTGGCAATGGATATAGCTTTATCCAAGGATAGTTCACTTTTTGCACTACCTACTCCAAGAATAGCAACATTATTATTAAGGTTAGTTGGCACATTAATAAACAGTTTTTTATAAAACTTATATCCTTTATAATTTCTTAGGGTTACTAATACTGGTATTTTATCACCAGGCCTAATCTTATTTTTTAGTATATTTATGTTAAGTATTTCGCATGCCTTCCAGCCTTCAACTACTTCTATATTGGCTTTAACACTTAGTATTTCAGTTTTAACATAAGGATTAAACATAATAGCTTGTAGTGGCAGGGTTAGCTGAAGGAGTCCTTGTAGTAGGTTTTTATTGCTAGTATTACCAGTAAGGAGATCATTAGTGGTAATTGTATTAATGGTATTAGTTTTAAGGTTTTTAACTTTTATGTTAAAGCGAAATTTAATGCTATTATGTCCCACTTTATTAGTTAAGTTATATACTGACTGTGTGATTGCAGCCGCTAAGAGATTAGGGAAAAATATATTATCTTTTACAATTTTGTAGTTAAACACCTCTTTACGTTTTCTATGCCGTAATACAACGTTAACAGGGATAACCTTAGCAAATATACCAAGCTCACCAGCTACACCAGCACTTCTATCCTCAAACACTCGTCCAACGTTAAACAAAAACGAAGACAGCTTAAAAGAGATACGTCGTGTTGGAATAACAGTATGGATATACTGTCTACTCATGGGCATACTAATTGGACCCTTAAAAAAAGAGGGATGTCCGAAAATAAGTACTTTATTGCCTTTTTTATATGTAACAGTACCAACTGGAGAAGCTATCATATCCCCGCTAATTAAGGTTATACCAACGGCATCCCCTGGTTTTAGAGTTCTTAATATTCTTTTATTTGCTTTAACTTTACCACTAATACCGCTGTTTATGGGGATTAATCCATAGGATTCCATTTCTGGTCTCATTTGTTCTAGGATTTGGTTATCTATACCGCTAAAAAAGATTGGAGTTTTAATTGGTATAAGTTTAGCTTTTTTGCCAGATTTAGTTGTATAGTTAAAGTTTTTAGGTTTATCAGAGTTGCTAAAGTAGTCTGAGTCTAAGCTTTCTATTTTTTTTCTTAGTGTTGTTTCAAGGGGGATGAATTTAATTGCCCTATTTGACGTATTATATTGTTTAGAAGTTAGTATTTTTAACATTTGATTAATTGGTCTAATAGCACCAATAGGCTCAAGGGTACTAGGGAATGTGTGGGATACTGCACCAATAAGCTTATTTTTAATGTATACAGGACTACCGCTCATCCCGGCGATTACACCGGCTTTATTTATTGGTCCGCCTGAAAAGCGTGCTAAGATTAAGCTACCTTTTGGACTTTCATTTTTTATTATGCCGATAATTTTTACATTAAACCGTTGACGCTTAAGTCCTTTAAATACTGTTATACCATATCCTTTCATACCTCTTTTAATTTGGGAAAGCTTCATTATTCCTATGGAGCTTTTATATCGTTTTTTAGCACTGCCTATTTTTGCATTAGACCTGCTATATACTGTTTTATTATTTTTATTAAAGCTTGGGTTTGTAAGGTTAAAAGGAGCTAAAATAAGTAAAATTGTAATAACTATTATTTTTTTCATACAACACCTTTTTATAATGCTTATTAGCTTAATATAATCATAAATCGACTTTTTTAAAAATCACTCAATATTTGTTAGTTCATTTAGCATTTTTTTAAAAAAAAGCGGAAGGTCTATTTGAAAGCTCATTTTTTTATTTGTTATTGGATGATTAAAACAAAGCTCTTTTGCACAAAGAGCCATACAGGTTTTTTCAAAGTCATTTTTTGGTTTAGAATAGATTATATCCCCTACTATTGGGTATCCAATGGATGTAAGATGAACTCTAATTTGATGAGTTCGGCCGGTAACTATTTTTACCTCTAAAAGGGTATGTTTAGAATAATATTTAACTGCATTATAATATGTTAAAGAGGGCTTACCAGAGTTTGATACTGTAAACTTCTTTCTATAAATATTATGACGTTTAATAGGGGAGTTAATTTTACCATTTTGTTGAGTTAGTCCTCTAACAAGGGCATGGTACTTTTTTTCTACCATTCTATTTTTAAAGAGTTCAACGAGAGCTCTTTGACTATATATATTTTTTGCTATAACCATTAATCCAGATGTATCCTTATCGAGTCTGTGGACAATTCCTGGTCTAGAACTAATATTTTGATCAAATCCCCTTAGTTTACCTATTATACCGTGCAAAAGAGTACCTGTATTATTACCTTTAGCAGGATGTACAACTAATCCAGGAGGTTTATTAACAACTATAATATCATTATCTTCGTATACGGTTTCAAAGTCTATATTCTCAGGTATTATGTTAATAGGTTCTGGTTCAGGAAAGCTAAATTCGATAATATCATTAGGCTTAATTTTGTAGTTTTTCTTTTTGACTTTACTATTAATTAATACTCTATCAAAATACTTTTGTACAAATGACCTAGAACTCCCTTTAGTTATTATATTTAACTGCTTATCTAGGTATATATCAATTCTTTGTCCGATACTTTTATCAGAGACGATAAATTTATATATTTTATCCACTTATAAACCCTTATAACATAGGTAAGATATATAATAAAGTTGGCAGTTATTTTTATAAAGATAAGCATATTTTTTTAAGCTATTTTATCTATTTGAAAAAAGATAACTTAGCATAAAGGGCCTAAAGCTATAAGACAGACATATTAGTATATTTAGTTATTTATTGTTGGACTTTATTATTAATTGGTTATAAATTTGTTTAGCCAGTCCAAAGTCAGCATTTTTTACAGTTTGCAAGGAGTATTTATCATAGAGCATATCCTCAAATATCTTTTCTGCTTGACCGCCATTAAAAAGGGATTTATCCTTGTTAATAGTTTTTCTCATAGTCTTAAACATTTGATTCACTAAAATGGATTCAAACTCTAAACATACACTCATAAGCTTTTTATCGATATTAGGATTAGTTTTATTAATGCTGTTAATTTTAGCTTTTTCATTATTCAGCGTATCAGCAAAGTTTTTTATATTGTTAATTTTTTCTTTAGTTTTATAGGTGGATATATTATTATTAGTTAATTGAATTTTATCACTAATTGAGATCATTATACATACCGTTAAACTTTTAATTTGGGTATAGCTTTACATTTTTAATAGCGTTCTTATGTTTATCTATACAGATTATATTTATGTATGGTTAAAGGCCTTTTCTATCGCTTTAGTGCAACAGCAGTACCTAGCATAGAATCCGACGTTTGAATAGCCTTTGAATTGAACTCATAGGCTCTTTGAGCAACTATCATGTTTACCATTTCTTCTACTATCTGCACATTTGACATCTCAAGAAAACCCTGTTGTACTTTACCAAAGCCTTGTTCACCGGGTATTCCTTCAAATTCTTGTCCACTTGCACTAGACTCTTTTAGTAGGTTTTTACCAATACTTTTTAGTCCAGCTGGATTAACGAATCTATATAGTTTAAGCTCTCCGGCTATTTTAGCTTGTCCATCAGGAGGCATACTACCAGTTTTATAGCTAACCATTCCATTTTCTGATATATTAATGCTATTCTGTAAAACGTCCAAATCAAATCTTAGTGGAGGCTCTATATAATAGCCATCAGAGGTTACTATATCACCATTACTATCTATTTTTAGGGAGCCATTTCTTGTATATGCAAAAGTACCATCATTTAGTCTTACTTTAACAAATCCCTCGCCGAAGATAGCAATATCGAGTTTATTTTCGGTTCTTTGTGGTGTACCCTGAGAGAATAATTTTTGAGTAGAGGCAGGTTTCACACCAAGGCCTACTTGCACACCAGTTGGATACTCGGTATTAATGGATGAGGGTGTACCAGGCAGGCGTAGATTTTGATAAATCAAGTCTTCAAAATCGGCTCTTACTTTTTTATATCCAGTGGTATTCACGTTTGACAGGTTATTTGATATAGTATCGATATTAAGCTGTTGAGCTGTCATACCGCTGGCAGAAGTCCATAGTGATCTTATCATAATTATTAAGCCTCCGTTTTATTATATTCTTGGAAGTTCGTTTACAGCTTTACCTAAGAGTTGATCATTAGCGGTAACGACCTTTTGATTTGCTTCATAGCTTCTCTGCACTTCGATCATTCTTACCATTTCATTGACAGGGTTTACGTTAGAGCCTTCAATAAATCCTTGTAATACATTTGGTCTACCTTCGCCAATTTCTTTTATTTCTGCTTCACCGGAATGACGAGTTGCAGTATAATAGCTATTACCCTGTTTATTTAGTTGTCTTTCGTCGTAGAAGTTTACTATTTTCAGTTTATCGACTACTTGAGGAAATAACCACTCATTATCGTTTTTATCAACGAATAATCCTAGGTCTTTGGATGGGTAATCGGCATTTTCTATTATTTCTCCAAATTCATTAACTTTAAAGTTATTAGTTTTAATTCTTATATCGCCTTTTTCGCCTTGTACTTTAAATCCTTCTTTGGTGGTTAAAAAGCCATTTCTATCTATTATAAAGCTTCCATTTCTTGTATATTTTTCACCGTTATCGGTTTTGATGACGAAATATCCTTTGCCAGAGAAGGCAAGGTCAAAGTCATTATTGGTTTGTCTTATTGAGCCTTGATCATGTCTGGTAATAATTTCGTTTAACTCAACTCCAGTACCGAGTTTACCTACAATAGGGGCAACATCGTATGAGCCTATTGGTATTTTTACTACTCCGTTATCGTTTATGCGTCTAATCAGCATTTCTGGGAATGCTTTAAAGATGGTTTCATTACGTTTAAAGCCGGTGGTATTGATATTAGCCAGATTATTTGATACAACATTCATTTTATGCCACTGACCTAACATTCCGCTAACGCCGGTATATAAACCCCTTACCATTATTCCTCCTAGAACTGCTTATTGTATTATTAATTTGATTTGTCGGAGAATTATAGTTAAAACTAAAAGTAATTTTTAATAATAAGCTTTGATAGGGTAAAAAAGGTTTTGTTGTAATTTGTTAGCAAATATTCTATTGGATATTGTCATCAAGTTTTTTTAATACTGATTTGGTATATGAATTTTAATGTATACTGATAGAACGCCTTTATAACAAACCGTTAACAAACGTTTTATCAGGCATTTTGTTAGTGAAGGTTTTAGTGGATTATTTTTTTATTTGTTATTTACTCATATAGGATTAGCTATACTTTTTGAGGCTTTACATATAAAGTCAATATGTGATATTTAAATAATCTGCTCTAAGCCTTTGTGGAAAGGTAAATCCGTTATCACTTAATAAAGGTCTATAATTCTTAGTCTCAGTAAGGGATTCTTAATAGCTCTCGTAGTGATGACTACTTGCATAAAAAGTGATATTTTGTGTTCATTGCTGAAGTATTTAAGCAGTACTTAAAAAGCATAGCGGGATAACCTGCTTGAGACAAGAAAATAGCTTTTCCATAAATATCTTAACTTTCCTGTTCCATAAAGAAATCTAAAATCTATCTGCCTTTACGTTATATGTCTTGCTTTTTACCTTGTAGACTTTGTCATAAATCTATCATAAAATGATAACTGAATTATTAAATAATATCCCCTTAACATTAACAAAAAAAAATAAATATACTTACTCGTCTGACTCAAAACCTAAACCTACATGTTTATATCTATCCCCATTGTCAAAAACCTCTTTCACTGCCTTTTTAACTTTCATCAAAACACTTTCTATAACTTCATAATCTCTATTTTTTAAGCTTTAGATAGATAAACTACCTTATAATACTTTTGAGCTACACTACTAAAACAATTAGTAACAATAAACTACTAAAACATTTCTTAATACCTCCTTTGGAAAGGTATTCACTATTTTTTTTATTTTGTTCACAATTTTTATTAAAAAAGTTGACTATAATACGTATTTTTAATACTTTTTCAAACTGTTACAGTATATTTTTATGTAGTATAATAACTAAGATAAATTATTTAATTAAATATTAGGCGGTGTATAGATGGGAAATATTGTTAAAATTTCAGATGATGCTTTCGAAAATGAAGTAATAAAATCCGATAAGCTGACTATAGTTGACTTTTGGGCTGAATGGTGTGCCCCGTGTAGGATGATTGCCCCTATTCTGGAAGAACTGGCTAATGAGTACGGGGATAAAATTAAAATTACTAAGCTAAATGTAGATGAAAATCCTAAAACTCCTGGAACTTATGGCATAAATAGTATACCTACCCTTTACTTTTATAAAAATGGAGAAATCGTGGATAAGGTAGTAGGTGCCTTGCCAAAAGCTCATTTTGAAGATAAAATAAAAGCTTATTTATAATATTATATAACCTATGAAAGCGCTTATTACTGGTATCACTGGTCAAGATGGCTCTTATTTAGCAGAGTTCCTGCTGAAAAAAGACTATGAGGTACATGGTACTGTTAGGCCTGCTTCTAACTTTAACACTTATAGGATAGATCACCTTTATCAAGATCCCCATATTAATGGTAGAACACTATTTCTACACTATTCTGACTTAACGGATAGCTCAAACCTATCCAGATTGTTAGAACGTATAAATCCTGATGAAATATATAATTTAGCGGCTCAATCCCATGTTGCAGTAAGCTTTAAACTGCCTGAATATACCTCTGACGTTGTTGGAATAGGAGCTTTGAGATTATTGGATGCCATTAAAGATACAGGGATGAAAACAAAATACTATCAGGCATCGTCGTCGGAGTTGTTTGGTGAAGTTTTAGAGACTCCTCAAAAAGAAAATACCCCTTTTAATCCAAGGAGTCCTTATGCCTGTGCAAAAGCTTTCTCGTTTTATATTACTAAAAATTACCGTGAAAGCTATAATATCTTTGCTAGTAATGGCATACTTTTTAATCATGAGTCCCCAAGGCGTGGAAGGACGTTTGTTACTAAAAAAATTACTATGGGCTTAAGCCGTATAAAACTAGGTATTGATAACTGCTTACACCTTGGAAACCTTGATGCAAAAAGGGATTGGGGCTATGCTATGGATTATGTTTATGGTATGTGGAAAATATTACAACATGATAGTGCTGATGATTTCGTTTTGGCTACTGGTGAGACTCATAGCGTAAGAGAGTTTGTTGAAGAGGTTTGCCGTCACCTTGATTTTGATATAGCATGGCATGGAAAAGGCATTCATGAGAAAGGTGTGGATAGAAAAACTAATAAAACCATTATTAAAATTGATCCTAATTATTTTAGGCCTGCAGAGGTGGACTGTCTAATAGGTGATTATACTAAGGCTAAAAAGCTTTTGGGATGGGAGCCTAAAGTGAAATTTAAAGAGCTTGTTAAGCTTATGGTTGAGTCAGACTATACTTATTGTAAGTTGGGTAAATGATTTATATAGCAGGACATAAGGGTTTAGTTGGCTCTGCTATTTTAAGAAGGCTAAACGCCTTAGGATGTACTGATGTTATTTATAGAACACATAATGAGCTGGATTTAACCAATCAAAAAGACGTTGAATGCTTTTTTAAAAATAATAAACCTGAATATGTATATTTAGCCGCGGCTAAGGTTGGTGGTATAATGGCTAATAATACTTATCCTGCTGACTTTATTTATGAGAATCTACAAATACAAAATAATATTATTTATTGGTCATATAGGGTTGGGGTTAAGAAGTTATTATTTTTAGGTTCTTCGTGTATTTATCCCAAAGAGTGTTCTCAGCCAATGAAAGAAAACTATTTATTAACTGCTCCATTAGAGCCTAGCAATGAGCCTTATGCCATAGCTAAAATTGCGGGTATTAAAATGTGTCAGAGCTTTAATAGGCAGTATAGTACTAATTTTATTGCATGTATGCGCTACTAATCTTTATGGCCCTAATGATAATTTTAATTTAGAAAGTTCTCACGTTATTCCAGCTCTTATAAGAAAGTTTCACGATGCAAAGATCAATAATTTGGATAATATTACGCTATGGGGTAGTGGTAGCCCAATGCGGGAGTTCCTCCACGTTGATGACATGGCTGATGCTTGCTTATATTTGATGGACAGCTTTAATCCTAATGATGATGATAATGAAAAAGGTAATATATTTTGTAATATCGGAACTGGTAAGGAGCTGTCTATTAAAGAATTGGCCGAGATAATTAAAGGTATTGTCGATTATAAAGGTAATATAATTTGGGATAAAACAAAGCCTGACGGGACTAAACAAAAACTTTTAGATGTATCAAGGCTTTCCAAGCTTGGATGGAAATATAAAATATCCTTGATTAAGGGTATAGAGTCAACTTATAGATGGTTTATAGATAATTATAAAAGGTGCTAGATTTTAAGTAGATATATAATGAAAAAGTTAAGTATTATTACAGTTTGCCTTAATTCTGTAAACTGGATTGAAAAGTCAATTTTAAGCGTAATAAATCAAACATTTACCGACTATGAATATATAATTATTGATGGCTTATCCACTGATGGAACTATGGATGTTATTAATAAATATAGGGATAAAATTGATATTACTCTCTCAGAGAAGGATAATGGTATTTACTCTGCTATGAATAAGGGTATAAACCTTAGTAGTGGGGAGTATACGTACTTTTTAAATTCTGATGATTATTTATGTGATGATAAGGTATTAGAACTAATATTTTCAAAGGGTTTATCGGCAGATATTATTTATGGTGACCTATATTGTATAGGTAATATTTATAATAGGGTAATAAAGAAGCCAGTTCTTGCTAAGGCTTGGACAGAGACTAATGATATTAACTTATATATTAGAACTATTTTTCATCCGAGTTCCTTTATTAAAAGGGAGTTATTTTTAAAATACGGCTTATATGATGAGTCTTTTAAGATTGCTGGGGACTATGATTTTTTTGTAAAAACAATTGTCAAATATAAGGTATCTACAAAGTATATTCCAGTTGCTTTTGCTTATTTTTCATTAACAGGAATTAGTTCAGAATACAATGGTAAAGATGTTATAGACACAAGAGAAAGAGAAACAGAGGCAGTAAGAAAAAGATATTGGACAGATAATGAATTTAAACTACTAAAAGAGATAGCTGAGTTTAGACAGTCATCGCCTATTTTGGTTTATAATGAGATAAAAAAAATATCCTATAATATATAAAGTTGTTAGGTTTTTTTATTTAGCTATGAGTAGACTCTATAAACTGTTATACAATAAAGGTTTTAAATAGACTAAGTTAGCTAATGGTAGTTTTAACTTTTATTAGCCTGACTTTTTTCATAGGCTTTTTTTAATTAAGTTATCCAAGGAACTTCCTATGATTGTTAACAACATCTTCTGTAACAGTAAAGCTACTTTCTCCTATTAACTTAAGTCCGTATTCGTAGTCTGTTAGCATTGAGTAGCAAAAATCAAAAGAGTTTATATTTTGTTTTTTGGATTTATCTAAAATTAGGTTAATAGCGTTTTCAGTAAAGTTAAGAGTTATACCATGTTTAGTAGTAAATTCTTCTTTAATTTTATTAATGGCATCTTCTATTAGTATTTCTGCTAATACATCATTAGGAGAGTCTACTAAGCCTTTTACTGACAACGAGATTTTTGATAGATGTTGATGGTAAATACTTTTCAAATTTAATTAGTACTTTTTCACAAATACTGACTAAAACCCCTTGCACCAGTTTTTTCTTTAAATGCAAGCCCAGCGATTTTTTTAAGGGCATCAGATTCAAAGTTTATTTTTATGCCATATGCGGCAAAGTCTCTTTTTTTTTCACTAGTATAACAGAGCTTTTGGGATTATTTAGTATTTTGTATAAGCTTTCTACGTTAAGATCGTCTAGTATAGTTATGACAGGGAGTCTTCCTACAAATTCGGACTCAAAACCGTATTCTATGAGATCATTACTATTTACATATTTTAGTAGGTTTTCATTATGAGTATTTTCTTTATTGTTATTAGTCGGGCTAAATCCTAGAGGTTGTCTATTAAGGCGTTTTTTTATTATATCTGATATATCCTGAAAAGCACCGCTCATTACGAATAATATATTTTTAGTATTAATTTTCTTTCGTTCTACCTTTCCAGTTTTTTGAGCCTGCATAACGGCTTCCATTTGTGATGCCATATCCATAGGACTTTTTAATTCAACATCAGTATCCTCCATTACTTTCAGGAGGTTTCTCTGTACTCCTGTACGGGATACATCAGGTCCGTAGTGATTATTAGAGGAGGCAATTTTATCTATTTCGTCGAGATATATAATACCATATTCGGCTAAAGTAATGTCTCCATCTGCCTCACGGACTAGTTCTCTAATCAGGTCTTCGACATCTCCGCCGACGTATCCAGTTTCAGTAAACTTAGTGGCATCACCTTTTACAAATGGCACACCTAAGTTCATGGCAATTAGTTTAGTGATATAAGTTTTACCAACACCTGTTGGACCTACCATTAGGATATTACTTTTTACATTACCTATAATTTTTTCTTTACTAGATAGAGTTTTTTCATAGACCATACGATTAAAGTGGGTACATATTTTAGTAGCCAGAACATCGATTGCCTCATTTTGTTGTATTACATATTCTTTAAGGTATTTTTCTAGTTCAAGGGGTTTCAGGCTAAAGTTTGCATTTTTTTTGGTATTTTTTGAACTAACCCCTTCTTGTCCACCTTCTACATCTGGATTACTAACTACTACCTGTCCGCCGTATTTATCGGATAAGTAATTACTTATATCTTTTTGTATATCTATAGAGCTTGGCAAGTCTTTACTCATAGGCGTCTCACATTATACATTTTTTTTAATATATTGTTTAAGGGTTAAATCTTTGAACATTTATTATTAGTTATTTAGTTATAATTTTTAATATTGGTTTATAACCTTATTTCATAGTATACTTTTTAATTAGAAGATTTATATTAAAGAAGCCCATTTCCATTTTTAAGTATGCATATATTTAGATAACAGTTTTTTTAAAATATGATTTAGGTTATAATTTACTTTTGTTTACAAGGATAACAAAAAAATTGTTTAAAGTCAATGGATGGGCTTTTAAAAGGTTCATAGTAATATGTTATAGGCTATTTATTAGATTAAGTAGTTAACATATAATTATAGTTAAGGTTATAGATATAGTTTATTTGGCATTAATAATTGGAGTATAATTTTCAGTAGTTAGTTTTAGTATATATAGGTGTAATTCGATTAAGGTTTAGGTATTACTATTTATTTTAGGTGTATTATTGTAAAGAGGATCTGGCAGTTTGGCAGTTAATTTTGCTATATACTGGTGTAATTCGATTAAGGTTTAGGTATTACTATTTATTTTAGGTGTATTATTGTAAAGAGGATCTGGCAGGTTGGCAGTTAATTTTGCTATATACTGGTGTAATTCGATTAAGGTTTAGGTATTACTATTTATTTTAGGTGTATTATTGTAAAGAGGATCTGGCAGGTTGGCAGTTAATTTTGCTATATACTGGTGTAATTCGATTAAGATTTAGGTATTACTATTTATTTTAGGTGTATTATTGTAAAGAGGATCTGGCAGTTTACTTTTTATAGTTGTTATTTATTTATAGAGGGTTAAGCATACTTTTTTGAAGTTTTACATATAACGTCAACATGTAATATTTAAATAATCCGCTCTACGCCTTTATGGGACTGCAAATCCGTTAACACTTAATAAAGGTCTATAATTCTTAGTTCCAGTAAGGGATTCTTAATAGCTCTCGTAATGATGACTACTTGCATAAAAAGTGATATTTTGTGTTAATTACTAAAGTATTTAAACAGCACTTAAAGAGCATAAAGGGATAACCTGCTTGACACAGGAAAATAACTTTTCCATGAATATCTTAACTTTCCTGTTCCACAAAGAAATCTAAAATACATCTGCCTTTACGTTATATGTCTTCCTTTTGCCTTGTATCCCTCGTCATAACTTTGTCATAAGATGATAACTAAATCACTAAATAATATCACTCTAAATAACCTAAATTATCATAAAAAAGAAAAGCTATACTAACATTAGCCTTAACAAAAAATAAATATACTTACTCGCCTGAATCAAGGTCTGAGCGTACAAGTTTATATGCATGTCTATTTTCAACAACCTAAACTTGATGAAGTGTCCGTTATACTAAATTATCACATATTATGTATAGGTATGCCAACTGGGAATATTAAAACCTCTTATTAAAATATAGCTATCCCCTTTGAAATAGGTTTAAGTACTTTTTTTAGTTGTACTTTTCCCTGAGATTGATTGCCTTATAGTAGATTTATTTTTAAATGATATAGCTTTATATGCGTTGGCCTATTAGAGCTTAACACTCTAAACTAAAAAAAGAAGGCATAAACATATCACAAAAGCTTTTAGTAAAATTACCAGTTGAAGAGTACATACACAATCATCTTCAGAAGAGGTAAAGATGATAAGTGAAGAGTTAAAGCAAGAGATCAAAAGAGAAGTTACTAACCAGATCCATGAAGTTGAGATTACTGATATTAAAGTGGAGAAGCTTAGAAATGAGATAAAGGACGTAAAGCTTGAACTAAGGAATGAGATAAAGGACGTAAAGCTTGAGTTAAAGCAGGATATATCAAGTGTCAGGCAAGATATATCAGAATTAAAAGGTATGATAAAAATAATGGTTGCCATGGTAACTGGTATACTAATTGGAATACTGATGCTAGTAGTAAAGGATATACTGAAGTAGTATCGGTAAAAATGGACGTGCAGTGGTAGTGCTGAATACAAAAACGACTTATAATCCTCAAAAAAAATAGATAATACCTAACAATCTTTAATAATCTAACTCCCATAAAATAGTATTTATAGTGTCCAAAATGACAAAAATATCTGTTACTAGTTGTTCTAATAGTGCAGATTAAACTAAGCTAACTTATATTTCTAAAACTTAAAAAATATAGATAAAATCTATTTAGCAATTGTCTTAAAGTAATTCCTTACCTAAAAGATAGAATAATTAGTAACACAAAATATTGACAAACATAAAGAAAAAGAGTATATTTAAAAATAAATGAAAGAAATAAAGTTTCTCAAGTTTAAAAAATGGAAAAAACAGAAAATAGAGCAAATATTGCAATCGAACCCTCGACCCGAGAACTCCTCATTTATTTCATAAACAAACTAAAAAAAGAAGGCATAAACATATCACAAAAGCTTTTAGTAAAATTACCAGTTGAAGAGTACATATACAATCATCTTCAGAAGAGGTAAAGATGATAAGTGAAGAGTTAAAGCAAGAGATCAAAAGAGAAGTTACTAGCCAGATCCATGAAGTTGAGATTACTGATATTAAAGTGGAGAAGCTTAGAAATGAGATAACTGGAGTTGAATCAAGACTAAGAGTAGAGTTAAAAGCAATAGAGAACAAGCTCGACAATAAAATATCAGTCATTAAAGAAGAGCTTAAACATGATATATCGAGTGTCAGGCAAGATATATCAGAACTAAAAGGTATGATAAAAATAATGGTTGCCATGGTAACAGGTATACTAATTGGAATACTGATGCTAGTAGTAAAGGATATACTGAAGTAGTATCGGTAAAAATGGACGTGCAGTGGTAGTGCTGAATACAAAAACGACTTATAATCCTCAAAAAAAATAGATAATACCTAACAATCTTTAATAATCTAACTCCCATAAAATAGTATTTATAGTGTCCAAAATGACAAAAATATCTGTTACTAGTTGTTCTAATAGTGCAGATTAAACTAAGCTAACTTATATTTCTAAAACTTAAAAAATATAGATAAAACCTGGCTAGCAGTCGTCTTAGAATAACTTATCTAAAAGCTAAAATAATTACTAACACCTCACAACAGAATAAGTGAATTGTTAAATAATACATCCACGCCTAAATTAGTAAATTATCATAAAATGCTTTTTTTTATATCTGCTGTAATGCCCCTGTAACAATGAGTTGACACTCTAATGCCTAACTTAAAATAGTTTTTTTCCAATTTTATTAAAAAATAACTTCTTCTGTATACGATAAAAGATTACTTATTATATTTTTTGTTGTGAATTAAATAAAACTAATTTTAAATTAATAGGTTATTTTTGCTAACCTTAAAAATAATTAGTTATATTTACAACTTATATAAAGTTTTTTATCAACTTAATAAGTTGATATTTTTAACTTTAACAAATTGAAAATCTAAACTAATAAAATAATATGTTAGTTTAAATTAATATACTAAGTTATAAGTGTTTAAGAAAATAACAGTTATAACTAATGCTTTATTAATTAAAGAATATAATTAATGAAAATTACTAAAAGATAGAGGGGTCGATTATGTTTGAAGATCTAACACCAAGGGCAAATAAAATCATACATATACTAGCTCAGGAAGAAGCAAAACGCCTAAACCATGATCAGTTAACTCCAGAACATATATTACTAGGGCTAATAAGAGATGGCGATGGAATAGCTGTTAAAGCCCTTGTTAACTTGGGCATTGACCTTAATCAGCTTAGAAGTGATGTGGAAATGGCCGTTAAAAAAGTTGGTGGTACACTTTTACTTGGTGAGGCTCCCCCATCTCCCAGAATAGAAAAAATATTGAAACTTAGCTCACTAGAGGCACGAAATTTAGGTCATACATATATAGGTACTGAACACCTATTGCTTGGCATACTCAAAGAGGAAAGTGGTACTGCGGCATTAATTCTAGAGAGTAAGGATATTAGTCTGGATAAAGTTAGAAATGAAATATTAAGACTACTTGGCCATACAGAAATAATTAAGTCTAAGGGTAAGGCTCAAGTTAAGACTCCTACTCTAGATGAGTTTGGAAGAGACCTTACTTTACTTGCTCAAAAAAAAGAGCTGGATCCTGTTGTTGGAAGAGAAATTGAAATAGAAAGAGTTATACAAATACTTAGCCGTCGTAAAAAAAATAATCCTGTTTTAATAGGTGAACCAGGTGTCGGGAAAACTGCTATTGTGGAAGGTCTTGCACAACATATTACCTCAGGTAATATACCAGAACTACTTTTGAGAAAAAGACTCCTTACTCTAGATCTTGCATCTATAGTCGCAGGAACTAAATATAGAGGTGAGTTTGAAGAAAGACTAAAAAATATAATGAAGGAAATTAAAAAAGCTAATGATATTATCCTTTTCATAGATGAACTTCATACCCTAATCGGTGCTGGTGGAGCTGAAGGTGCTATAGATGCGGCTAATATGTTGAAACCTGCTCTTGCAAGGGGAGAATTGCAGTGTATTGGTGCTACTACCTTAAATGAGTTTAAAAAGTATATAGAGAGGGATGCCGCTCTTGAAAGAAGATTCCAGCCAGTTATTGTTAAAGAGCCTAATGTTAAAGAAACTATTGAAATATTAAAAGGTTTAAAAGGTGCTTATGAATCCCATCACAGAGTTATATATTCTGAGGACAGCTTAATAGCCGCCGCTAATCTATCCCATAGGTATGTAAGTGATAGATATTTACCGGATAAGGCCGTTGACCTTATTGATGAGGCTGGTGCAAAAGCAAGATTGAAAAATACTACTAGACCTAAGGAATTTACTGATATAGAAAAAGATATTAATAGGCTCATAGCCGAAAAAGATGAATGCGTTAAAGCTCAAGACTATGAAAAGGCCGCTGAAAAAAGAGATAAGGTTCATGAGTTAAAGCGAAAGCTTAAAGAGATGACTGAGTCATGGAAAAAAGAGGTTAATCTTGATGTGTCAAAAATTACATCTGAAGAAATAAGTGATATAATATCCTTTTCTACAGGGATACCCGTTAATAGGATTAATGAGAATGAATCAGAAAAGCTACTCAAAATGGAAGAAGAACTACATGATAGAGTGATTGGGCAAAATGAGGCTATTGACTCTATATCCAGGTCTATAAGACGTAGTCGTATTGGTCTTAAGTCTTATAAAAGGCCTACAGGATCGTTTATTTTTCTTGGTCCTACTGGAGTTGGTAAAACTGAGCTTTCTAAAACATTAACAGAATTTTTATTTGGTAATGAGGATGCCTTAATTCGCATTGATATGAGTGAATTTATGGAGCGTCATAGCGTATCTAGGTTAGTGGGGGCTCCTCCTGGCTATATTGGATATGATGAAGGCGGAGAACTTACTGAAAAGGTGCGTAGGCGTCCATATAGTGTAGTTTTGCTTGATGAAATAGAAAAGGCTCATCCTGATGTGTTTAATATTCTCCTTCAAATTTTAGAAGAGGGGCAGTTGTCGGATAATCTTGGACATACTGTAGATTTTAGGAATACTGTAGTTATTATGACCAGTAATGTTGGCGCTAGAGAGATATTTAAGGATACGTATCTTGGGTTTTCTTCTTATAATGATAATGAAAGAAATTTTGCCGCTATTAAAGATAAGGCATTAAATGCACTAAAAAAGGTATTTAATCCTGAGTTTTTAAATAGGGTTGATGATATAATAGTTTTTCATTCTCTTACCAAAGAGCATATTAAAAAGATTTCGGATATTATGCTTAAAGAAGTACATGAACTCCTCAATGAAAAAAATATGACTTTAACTGTATCAAATGAGGTAAAAGACTATCTTGTAGAGAATGGTTATGACAAGAAATATGGAGCTCGTCCTCTACGAAGGGACCATACAAAAAATGATTGAAGATCCTCTTGCTAATGAGCTTTTAAAAGGACATTTTAAAATAGGGGATAACCTTGAGGTTGTATTAAATAATAATACTCTAGAATTTAGAAAAATAGATAAGCCCGATGATCCTAATAATGTAGAACAAGAAAATGCTGTATCCATATAATATATAGTCTAACAGTTTATCAACAAATAATAAAACTAAGATTTAAATTTGAGATATATTTGGTGTGTAGTTAAATGTTTTGGGTTAAAATACTTCAATATACAGGGCCAATTTTATACTTTCTTATTGGAATATCCTCGATTATTACAATTGCTATCTTTCCTAGAACGTTTTTTTTATTTAAGAAGAGTAGAAAAAGATAACAGGTTTGCTATAGATAATGTCTTTCTGTTATTAAAAAAAGAAAATGTATATAAGGCTGTTAACTTTTGCGAACAAATAAATAATGTTGTTTGTGCGTCTATTAGCAAAGAGATCTTGTTGCACCCTAATAAAAGCAATACTGAGACTAAGGAGTCCATTGAGAATATTGTTGATATGGAACTCCCTAAAACTAGAAACAAAAATATCTACACTGGGTACTATAGCTAGTGTAGCACCTCTTTTAGGCCTTTTAGGAACTGTTCTTGGTATGATAGACTCCCTTAGAGCTATGGAGATAACCTTAGGGACAGCTGAAGCCCAAGGAGCAAGTCTATTAAAAGGTATCTGGACAGCCCTTAGTACCACAGCCGCAGGACTAATTGTTGGTATTCCCGCCTTAATTGGCCATAATTATTTGGTTAACAAAGTAAATGGTTTGCTTGCCTATATAAAAAATAGTACAATAGAATTATTAAAAAATGTTAGTAATAGCGTCCTAAATAAAAATAAAGTATAACTAAGCTAATAACGAAAATGTATTATCGGTTAATTTTATGTAAAATTTAGTGTAATCAAAAAAAGTTTTTATGACATTTTGGAATTTTATATTATTTTTATATAAGAGAATCTTTATTTAGGAGGAAAGGTTTATGGAAAATAATAATAATATAATCGAACCTCCTGAACAGCTTTATCAAGAGGGAAATATAATTGGTAAATATTTAGGCCCTCGTAAGAGAGCATTTAATCTTAACAAAAAGAAAAAACTTAAGGTTAAAAAAGAAAATCATAAATATGAAAAAAATAGCCTTGGTAATATTATTGATGTAGAAGTATAACTATGACCGAAAAAAGAAAATATAGTAGACTTGAAGAATCTTTAGAGATAAACTATCAGATTCTTTATTCTTTAGGATTTGGTTCTTCTGTAAAAGAGGGTGAGGGAGTTACTGAGTCAATTGACTTAAGTGAAGGTGGAATCTCTATTATACTTACTGGTGAACAAATACCAGAGGGAAGTTTACTCGAAATTAGGTTAAATATTCCTAATGAAAAATTGCCCTTATATCTTAAAGGTGAAGTTGTTCGTGTAGAAAATATAAGCAAAGGTAAGTATAAAGTAGGGGTCAAATTTGATTATAAGGTATTAAAGGATTCTGAAATATTATATAATTACTTAGGTAAAATAAAATAATAACTTTTCTAAGCCATTATTTTATTATCCAAATATTGTAAATTTTTTATAACTTAAATCATATTTTTGTTATGATTTATTAGTGTGTTGTATTATCTTTAGTTAAAGATTTTAAATAGTTATTACATAGTAAAAATGAAGGAGAAAGTATGAATTATATAAATTTGTTACTTAGTGATAGTTTTATTATTGTCTTTAACCAGCATATTCAGCTTGCCGCAACTAAATGCTAAGGACCCTAAATAATAATAAAAAGGAACTTAGTAAAGTTAAGAATACAGAAAAAACTGACATTATCAAAGATAAAAAATCAATAAAGCCTAAAAAGACTATAACTATTAAGCTAATTAATGATCCGGATATAGAAAAAAGTATAGTTATTTTAGATAAGATGACTTTTGGTCCTGAGGTCATTTATGGCGTTTAGTCAAGTTAAAAAAGGTGATAGTACTTTCTTGAAAGAGATAGATTATACTCTTTTAAAAAACATAGTTTTGATGTTTAATGAAAGTGCTAGAAAAAATAAAACTTTACTTACTGATGAGTTTGCTATAAGCCCTTTCCTTAAAAGAAAGGTTATAAAGTCTTTTATAGGAGGTCTTTATAATAAAAGATCCGAGGGTAAGGCTTAACTAGTGTTATTGCCATTAAGGGATTGCTTCGATCGCTAAAGGATATAAAAATACCTAAGAAAACTAAAAAAGGTCTTATTTTAAGCAATAGTATAATAAGTAAGTTGAAAAAAAAGTATAAAGGTTTATATATTAAGACCATAAACGAAGTTGCTATAGAAACCAAAAAAGTATGGAGTATAGAAACTGTTAATAAAAGAAAGTATTTGGGTATTGCTATTAATGGTAGAATAGTATTAGCTAATGTTTATAGAAAGGTTAATGACTTGGACTTGTTTATAGTAAGGGAGCTGTCTTTAGAAAAACTAAATACTGGAGCTTTAAAACCAAAGGATTTTACTCATACAAAGCTAAGGGTTATTAGGTCATTAACTAAGAAAATAGGTAATGAGTCTGATTATTCAGTTCCTATTAATTCGGATCTCTTATTAAAAGACAGATTAGCTATATTGATTAATAGTCTTGAAAATAGAAATCAAAAGGTGAAGAGGATTGCAGCTATCCATTTGCTATTTATGTATTATAGTAAATTTACTGATAATCAGGTTAAAAATAAGATAGAATCTACTAGAAAAAATAATATATTTTTGGATAATACATTTAAGAAATATATTTCGGAAAAACAAAAGGAATATATAGAAAAGACGGCAGAGTAATATATTAATTTAATAGGTAATTAGCTATCCCTATTAATGTATTGCATTAAGTTTTTGAATACATTAATAGGTTTGTTATCTTAGGGAACACTTTTATTATTTAAAAGTTTATTCTTTGTTCCATAAATAACTTGAGATTTTACATACCATTGTTCAGATGATTTTAATCTATCAAAGCATTGGTTGCAAACGAGATCTACATTTTCTAACATAAACTTCTTTTTAATTTCTGGTAGTATACCTTTCACATTATTTAGAGTATGTCGTGGTATACATATTGCAATATTCACATATCATAATTTCAAGCCTTTATCTATTTTATTACTTTATAGTAACACTCTAACTTTATAAATATTCATTATTATTTAATAAAAAAAAATAAGTATTTGTTATTGTATATTAGTGGTTACTAATTGCCCTAATAGTGTAGATCAAAAATATTTTAAGCTAACTTATATTTCTAAAACTTAAAAAATACAAATAAAATCTATTTAGCAATTGTCTTAGAATAATTCTTTATCTAAAAACTAAAATAATTAGTAACAATTATTATCAAAAATTTAACTATATTCATAATGCCTTAAAAAACTAAAACTAAATTATAACAAAATACCTTTTTGCTATATTTACTGGAAGCCTTGCTCATAAACCCCTCACCTCGCTAACTAAACATTTCTTAACCTAAATTAAGAAACTATTATTGATTATTATCAAAAATTTAATTATACTCATAATGTCTTAAAAAACTCAAACTAAAGTTGTTAAATACAATTTCATAACTCTTTTACTAAAACCTGCTTGAACAACTTTTAATAGGCTATACAGCTTGAATATATAAAAAAAAAAGAGGTTAGTCCCTTGATCTTAAAATCAATATCTAGGATACATCCTAGTCCTTGTAGCAGTAGTTATTATAGTAAGTTCGGTGGCTTTGTATACTATAAGCCGTATTCAAAAAGAAGATAAAAAAGCACAAGTCCCTAACTTTGTAGGAATGAATATCTTGGATGTTTATTACGAAATCGAAAAAATTAATAAAACCTTAAATACAAATATAAATATAAAAGTTATACCTATATTAAATGAAGAATTTATTAAATATAAAGTTATAAGCCAAACTCCTACTTTTGGAATTCCCATTAGAGATAATAGAGATATTGTACTCAAGGTTTCAATAGGGGATAAAAGTTTAAAAGTTCCCAACTTTATTGGCAAAAACTTTGTTCAAGTGCAAAAGTCTCTCCATAATAAAAAAATAGTTGACTCTCATAAATTACTAAATAAAAAAAAACTCAATAAAATAAATAATACTCTGCAAAATAATAAAACTGATCCACAAGCAATAAACTTGTTAATATTAGATAATGCTATTTTTGTAAATCATAACGAGTTTCCTAAAGGAACTATTATTGATCAGCATCCAAAAGAAAAAACTCTAATTAATAAATATACATACATTAACTTTAAGGTTAGCTTAGGAAAAAATAACTATATTAAGCTTCCTAGTTATATAGGCAAATATATTGAGCCAGTTACTAAAATACTAAAAAATAAAAATATATTTGTAAAAATTATCACGGTTAAAGGCGACCATAAAAACTTTGGTAAAATTACTAAACAAAGTATTAATCCAGGTACTAAGCTTTTTAAGGGCGAAAGTATTACCTTGCATGTGGTTAACAATGACATAAAAAATGCACTAAATAATTACAAAATGATAAAGTTTATTGTTCCTATGTCATATCATGACTCTGATAACAGCAAACTAACTAAACTGGATAAAAAGATTATGGTCAAAATAGAGGTTAAGGATAATAGCAATAAAATAACTGTTTTTGAGGGATATAAAAATATAGGAGAAAAGATAGTTGAATGGATTAGAGTATTAGGAAAAGCAAAGGTAACTGTTTATCTTAACAATAATAAGCATTTAAGTTATAGTCTAAAATGAAAAATAATATGTTAAAAATTGCTCCATCTTTGCTGTCAGCCGATTTCTCTTCTATTAAAGAAGAAATTGTCAAACTAGAAAAAGCAAAAGTGGATTATTTGCACTTTGATGTAATGGATAATCACTTTGTCCCTAATCTAACTTTTGGCTCTAAGTTCATTAAGGACTTAAGAAAATATACTAATATTCCATTTGATGTCCACTTAATGATAGAAAACCCTAATAGATGGGCTAAACAGTTTTTGGATAGTGGAGGAGATATATACACATTTCACATAGAGGCGGTAAAAGACATTGATAGCCTAATCAAACAGGTAAAAGATAAAAATAAACAATTTGCCCTTTCTGTAAAGCCCAATACTCCTATTAATAAAATATATCCCTATCTTGACTATCTGGATATGGTTTTGATTATGACTGTAGAACCAGGATTTGGAGGACAATCTCTAATCGAAGAAACCATACCTAAAATTAGTGCAGTAAAAGAAAAGATTACGTCTAAAGGTCTAAATACCCTAATAGAAGTAGATGGCGGCATAAACCTTTCTACAATAAATAAAGTTGTAGAAAGTGGAGCAGATATTTTAGTTATGGGCAGTGCTTTTTTTAAGAATAATGACTACCCTGCATTTATTAATACTATAAAAGACCTGCTAAACTATTAAGATAACTTTTTATCCCCATTTTATAAGGTGAGGATTAAACTTATTAACAAGATCTTTATGGTATGGTAATACTCTAACACTAAAACCATATTGACCAGATTGAATACACTTTATATTACCGCAATAACGGAAAAGTTCATTTTCCTCTCCTTTATGATGCATTGTTAGCGTATTTCCACTATCAATATTTCCTTTTCCATCAAGGGGACCATAATATAACTCAACAGATACATCCTTAGGAAATAACTTTCCTAATTCAACTTTTGCAGTAATTTCTATTTCTTCTCCTACAATAAAGTTTTTTTGTTGTTTGTAGTCTATAGACCCTACTTTTATTCCAGACCACAATTTTATTACGTTATCCTTCCATATAGCAAACTTCTTAAGGGTATCCATATTATCTTGGGTGAATTGCAAGTAATTATTATTAGTGTTGAAATAAAGCTCTTTGGCATATTCACTAACCATTCTATTAGTGTTAAAAACCGGAGTAATAGATTTAATAGATTCCTTCATTTTAGCTATCCAAGTTCTTGATATCCCCTCAGGACCGCGTCTATAATAAGTCGGTATAATTTCATATTCCAGAAGATCGTATAGAGCATTACCTTCAACGTCATCTTGGTAATTATTATCATCATATACCTCCCCACCACCAATAGCCCATCCATTAGCAGAATTATATGCCTCGCACCACCATCCATCAAGGATACTCAAATTAAGGACACCATTAATAGCGGCTTTCATACCACTTGTTCCACTGGCTTCTAAAGGCCTTCTTGGAGTATTAAGCCAAATATCAGCACCCTGAACCATATATCTAGCAATATTCATATCATAATCTTCAATAAACATAATCCTTGTTCTAAAACGCTCATCTCTGGTTAGGTGTATTAGTTGTCTAATAAATTCCTTTCCTTCGTTATCATGTGGATGTGCCTTACCAGAGAATATAAGTTGAACAGGATGCTTTTTATTATTCAATATATTACTTAGTCGATTTTTATCTTTCAAAATAAGGATAGCACGCTTATAAGTGGCAAATCGTCTTGCAAAACAAATAGTTAAAGCTTCTGGATCCAAAACCTCATCAGCCCTGTTAATCTCAAACTGTGGGGCGCCAACACGCTTTAATTTGGATTTTAATTTAAATCTGGCAAATGATATTAATCGATCTTTTAACCTAACCTGACTACGCCATAACTCAGTATCTGGAATATCAATAACTCTATTCCACATCTCAGAGTTTAGAGTATTCTCATACCATCTTCTACCCAGATATCTATCATATAGCCTTGATATTTCATCAGATAACCATGATCTAAGGTGTATTCCGTTTGTGACAGAGCTTATGGGAATTTCTTTAAAGGGTACATCAGGCCAAAGCTTATTCCACATTCTTTTTGAGACTTCTCTATGGAGCTTGCTAACACCGTTAACCATATAAGAAAGAGATAAGGCTAAAATCGCCATACTAAAAGGTTCATTATGATCGTGAATATTAGACCTACCTAATGCTAAAAAGGCATCACGGGATATTCCAAGACTACCGTAGTAATTAGAAAAAAACTTATCTATTAGTTGAGGAGCAAATCTATCTAATCCAGCTGGAACAGGTGTGTGAGTAGTAAAAACATTAGTAGCAGAAACAAGTTCTTTTGCCTCATTAAAAGTTAGAGAATATTCATTCATAACCTGTTTAATACGTTCTACAGCAAGAAATGCAGAGTGTCCCTCATTCATGTGGAATACGGTAATATTAAATTTCATAATCTTTAGAAATTTAGCACCTCCAATACCCAATATAATTTCCTGTTTGATTCTGGTTTCTTCGTTTCCGCCGTATAACCTCGCAGTTATTTCTCTATCCTCATGAGAGTTAGCGTCAACATTGCTATCAAGTAAAAATAGCGATATATTACCAATATTAACCTCCCATATTTTAGCATATACTTTTCTACCAGGGAAATCAACATCAATAAGAATAGGATTATTATTATCATCATTAACTGGCTTTAACGACATACTATGGAAATCATTTTCAGGAAAGAATTCTTGTTGCCATCCATCAGCATTAAGTAATTGGTGAAAATATCCTTGTCTATAACATAAGCCTACTCCAATAAGAGGTAGTCCAATTTCATCCGAAGATTTTAAATGATCTCCAGCTAAAACGCCAAGTCCCCCTGAATATATTGGCAGACACTCATGAAGACCAAACTCAGCAGAAAAATAGGCTATCTTAAAATCACTTTTTGAATTATTAGTTTTGCTAAACCAAGTTGAATGTCTTAGTAGATAACTATCAAGCTCAACCTCTACCATATCCATATTAGAACAAAAACTCTCAGATTCCTCTAATTCTTTAAACTTATCTTGAGATATAGAGTGTAATAGCTGAATGGGGTTATGATTATATTTAGTCCATAATATAACATCTATCTGTCTTAGTAGGTCCATTGCCTGAGGATTCCATGTCCACCAAAGATTATATGCAATCTTTAAAAGAGGCTGAAGACGTTTAGGGATAGAAGGACTAACTTTAAATGTTTTAATTGTTTTCATGTTTTTGCCACCAGTAAAATAGTTTAATTGTTAATAATATTAATATATATATTGTTAGAATTACCTTTAAGGTAAATAATAATAAATTATAAAGGTAGTTATGTAAAAAAAACTCTATAAAAATTAGTTAATATTTTTTAACATATTTTATTATATAAACCCTAAGCTAGCTTTTTTATAAGTAACTTTTAGCAATATATTACTTTAATTTTAATAGTTATAAAAAGATTTAAATTATAATTAGTTAGTGGTATGCTTTTTAATAAACTTCTCTAGTCTATTAAGCCCAATCTTTATATTTTCTAGTGAGCCAGCATAAGAAAATCTTAAATAGCCTTCAGCATTTTTACCAAAGTCAATACCAGGGGCAACTCCAAGGTATACCTTGTTTAATATAGAAAAAGCTAAACTTTTAGAATCAGGATTAATATGCCTCGCATTAACAAAAACATAAAATGCACCTTTAGGCTCATGCTTAATAATGAATCCCATTGATCTTAGCCTATTTATCATATATATTCTACGTTCATTATATTCTTTTTTCATAGAGCTAATATTGTTAGAAGTTTCTTTAAGAGCCGCTATTCCAGCCCATTGGACAAAACTATTAGCCGATATAAAATAATTCTGTTGGAGTCTTTGTAATGGACGTATAAGATCTTTGGGTACAATTACATATCCTAGTCTCCAACCAGTCATTGCATATAGCTTAGAAAAGCCGTTTATTATTATAGCATTATTAGCAAACTCAAGCATAGTATGTTCTTTGTTATTATCATATGAGAGTCCGTGATAAACCTCATCAGATACTATATACGGAAAGTTAATATTGCTAATTTCTTCCAATCTTTTTTTTTTATATATTGCTCCAGTAGGATTACCAGGAGAGTTTATAAGGATACCCTTTGTTTTAGGGGAGATATTTTGTTTTAGATTATTAATGTTGAACTGAAAGCCTTCATCTTCTAAAACGTCAACCAGTACAGCCTTAGCGCCAACGCCAATAACAAAATTAGGATAACAGGGATAATATGGATTAGAGATAATAAACTCATCATCCTTTTCAAGGATAGTCTGGAATAGGATAAGCATCGCAGGTGATGTACCAGATGAAACTAAGACCTGATCAGGGGAAATATTAATTTTATATTTGTTATAATAGTGTTCGGTAATTGCTTCTCTTAGCTCGATTAGACCAAGACTATGTGTATATGTAGTTTTCCCAGCTTTAATAGCGTTAATACTAGCATCAATAATAGGTTTAGGAGTTTTAAAATTAGGTTCTCCTATTTCCAAGTGTATAACATTATGCCCTTGTCTTTCTAACTCCTGAGCATGTTCTAATATATCCATAACGGTAAATGGCTTAGTATTACTAGCTTGTTTAGAAATCATTACTTCCTCTAAAGCTGCTATAGGAATATGTTTAAAGCATTCACTTATTCTTAAGGTTTTTTAGAATACCTAAAGGATAAATGAACTTTAAACCGTTTAAATCTATTAGAAACTACTTCAACTTCTTTTTATGGCGATTTGCTCGTCTCTTTTTCTTTCTTTTGTGTTTTGAGATTTTAGCTCGCCTACGCTTTTTTCCAGATGGCATGTATTCTCCTTTTTTTATATAGTATTATATAAAATAAATATTTTTATTAGTTTTAGTATATTGTTTTTTTTTAAAAAAAGTATAACATGATTATTTATTTTAAAGTGGTTAATATAACATATTAAATAATACTTATCAAGTATCAAGCATAAAAAGTTAAATTAATAAGATATAATAACAGATCCAGCGTAAATAAATTATTATAAAAAGCTGTCTAATGATTTATCTTTTTTAATTTTATCAATAAGCTCCTTTAATCTACTATCATTATCCTTGTTACATAAAAGAAGAGCATCACCAACCTTAATAGCTATAATATCCTTAATACCAATAGCACCAATTAGAGTATGTTTATCACCTAAAATTATAGAATTACTTGTATCAATGTTTATAACCTGCCCTGAGTGTATGTTATTTTGATCATCACTGCTAAGAGCTTTGGATAAAGAAGTCCATGAATTTATAGTATCCCAATGGAAGTTAGGTTTTATACATAGTAGATTTTTAGTTTTTTGAAATATACCTGCCTCAATAGATATGTTATTTAATTTAGAGTATATTTCATTTTTAACCTTTGATTCATTAATCTTTCCAGAATAGCTTTCAATTTCGAGCATAGCACTATATAGATTTGGCATAAACTTAGAGATTTCTTCTAAAAATACTTGTGCCTTAGAAATAAAGATTTTAGTATTCCATAAAAAGTCTTTGTTGTCAATAAAGTTTATGACGTCTTTATAAGTGGGTTCTATAACAAACTTTTTTACCTCATAAGCCTGATATCCGTTTTCGTCATATATTCTATCACCTATTTTAATGTATTCGTAGGAAGTATCTGTTTTAGTAGGCTTGATACCAAATGTAACTAGACAATAGCTGTGATCAGCGATTCTAATTGCATTTTCTATATCATTTTTAAATGCAGGCAGACTGGTGATAATATTATTGGATGGACATACTATTATTGATAGTCCTGGATATTTTTTTTCAAGGATAATAGAGCTTAATGCAATAGCTGTAGCAGTACCTTTGGATGAAGGCTCAAAAATATAATTTTCTTTATTTATTTCAGGAAGTTCATTGTATATCTGATCAATATATCTTTCATTGGTCACAACAAAGATATTATTGGCTGATAAAAAATAATTTAGTCTTATGAAAGTTTCCCTTAACATTGAACGATTACTATAAATCTTATGGAACTGCATAGGTTTATCAAGTTTACTCATGGGCCATAGTTTTTCTCCATAGCCGCCAGCTAAAATCAATCCCGCAGTCATTAATCTATCCTCCATAGAGCTTTTTGGTATTTAACCATGTTTTATAAGATAAAGTACAAATGAAAAGCTTAAAGCTATTTTAAAAATACTTTTATAAGATTGTCTATATCATCCAGCTGATCAGGATGAAACCAGTTTACATTTTCAAATTTACTAAACAGGGTGAACTGTCTTTTTGCAAAACGTCTTGTATCGCGTTTAAAAAGGCCTATCATTTCATCGTATTCAAGCTCTCCATCAAGGTATTTATAAGCATGCTTATAGCCAATAGCCTGCATAGAGATGAGGTTAGGGGGATATCCATAATCTTTTAAGGTTTTAACTTCGTTTATAAGTCCATTTTTTATCATGTTTTCACACCGGATATTAATTTTTTCATACAGTTTATCTCTAGTCATAGTTAGTCCAATCTTCAAAAAGTTAAAAGGTTCAGTTTTCTTTTGAAGGCTCAATAACTCAGATATAGGCTTACCTGTAAGCTCATATACCTCTAGTGATCTTATTATACGTTTTTTATCATTTTTAGATATTTTAATAGCAGTATTAAGGTCGACCTTTTTCAAACGATTATATAGATATTCAGAGCCTTTGTTGGCATAAGTTTTTTCTAAAGCTTTTCTTATAGAATTATCCCTGTTTAGCCCTTCTATCAATCCACCTTGAATAAGCACCTTAAAATATAGTCCTGTTCCGCCGACTATAAATGGGACCTTAGATATACTATTTATAAGTTTAAATGCTTTTTTATAGAAATGATGAGCGGAGAAATAAGAATCTGGATCAACTATATCAATAAGGTGATGGCGGACTTTTTTTTGTTCATCTTTATTGACTTTAGCGGTTCCGATATTCATTTTTCTATAGACTTGCATAGAGTCAGCACTTATAATTTCACCTTGTTTATACGCCAGTTTTATGGCAGTGGAACTTTTACTAATACCGGTAGGACCAAATAGTAAAATAACTTTAGTTTTCATTTATACCTTACTTAATATTTTATAAGTAAGTTAATCATCTTTTAAACTTATGACAACTAGGTGGATGGTTTATAATTATAGGCTATTCTATATTACGGATCTGTTCTTTAATTTTTTCTATTTCGTTTTTACTATTGATTACAAGTTTGGATATTTTTAAGTTATAGCTTTTTGAGCTAATTGTATTAACTTCTCTAAGTATTTCCTGAGTAATAAAGTCAAGCTTTTTGCCAACAGGAGTAGTATATTCACATATTTCTATAAACTGGGATAAATGGGAGTCAATTCTTTGAATCTCTTCATTAATATCACTTTTTGAAGCTATAATACCTGCTTCAATCAATATTCTATCATCATCATAACTATAATCCTTTAATATACTGTCCAGCTTATTTTTTAGCTTTTTTGATACTTCTTCTAGAGTAAGTGGGATAAAAGTTTTAATAAGTTCTATATTTTGTTTAAGATTTTCTATTATACTAAGTATGTTATTCTTAGTGTTTTCACCTTCTTTATCTCTTTGTTTAGTAAGGAGTAATAATGATTTATTTAAGGTATTTTCTATTTTTTTCCAGATCTCATTGGCATTTGGAATAGTATTAGTTTTAATTAGTCCGTTTAAGTTAAGAAAATGTGATAGGGAAATGTTATTAGGAAGCTTAAGCTCGTTTATAATATTATTAAAGTAGTCCAAGTATTTTTTAGCAAGGTTAAGGTCGAGTTCAATATCCACATTGGGGTTTTTTTCTTTAACATAAATCTTAAGAACAATCTTACCTCTTTTTAGTTTAGCGGATAATATTTTTTTAATTTCCAGTTCGTATGGAGTTAAAAAGTAGGGTGCTTCTATGTTAATATCCAAGAATCTATTATTTAGTGATTTAATCTCCACTGATAGGCGGATGTCATCATAAAGTTCTTCAATATAACTATAACCTGTCATACTGGTCATAAGCGTACCATAACAAATATTATTTTTTTAAATGATACTCAAATATAATAATGCCTTTAAGAAACATGCTAATTTTTATATTTTTTATTTTATAGGGTAATATTTTAATATAATAACTTATTATGGATAACAATTTTAAAAAAAAGGATTTTAAGCTTCACTTTTTTATTAATTTGAGTAGTATAGATTTATTGTTAGCAAACGTTCTAATAAATATAATAAACCACATTTAATGATAACAAATAGTTAATGGAGTATTAAGTGCATTATAAACAAGCCGCTAAGCTAATAAATCAAGCAGATGCATTATTAATTACTGCAGGAGCTGGGATGGGTGTTGACTCAGGCTTGCCAGACTTTAGAGGTAAACAAGGATTTTGGAAGGCTTATCCTGCCTATGCTGAAAAGGGATTAGGATTTACTGATATGGCTAATCCTAGTTGGTTTTATAGTGATCCAGAGTTTGCATGGGGGTTTTATGGTCACAGGTTGAATCTATATAAGCAAACAAAACCTCATATTGGCTTTGATATACTTTTAAAGTGGGGGAATAGGCTATCTGACAAATATTTTGTTTTTACATCCAATGTAGATGGACAATTTCAAAAGGCTGGTTTTTCTAACAATAGGATTATTGAAATTCATGGATCTATTCACTATATGCAGTGCAGTGCTAATTGTTCTCAGAAAGTATTTAATAGCAGTAAATATAAAATAGAGGTGGATCACTATACTATGAAAGCAATTAGTCCTCTACCCCTTTGTCCTAAGTGTAATGCTCTTGCCAGACCAAATATTCTAATGTTTGGAGACTGGGAATGGGACAGTTCAAGACAGACAATACAGTCTAATAACTATATGGATTGGCTTTCTGGACTACATGAAAAAAAAGTTGTTATTATAGAATGTGGGGCTGGTACTGCTATACCATCTGTTAGATCTCAGTCAGAGCAAATTGCAGGTAGACTTGGGAATTGTATTATTATACGAGTAAATATTAGGGATCCTTATATTTATAAACCAAATCTTAGCTTTGCTGAGGGTGCTAAAGAAACTATAGTCAAAATTGATGAGCTTATATCAGATTAATAAATTACAATTTATATAATAACTAAGCTATAATATCAGAAGAAGTTGAATACCTTAAAATAATCTTACCCTGGCTATCCAGTAATTTCAGAAGATTAATAATCTTTTTTTGAGCCGAGTAAACATCTCTATACCTTACCCCGCCAAGGAGTACTATTTCTTGTTCAATTAGTTTTTTTCTATTTGCTGATATACTAGATAATATAAGATTTTTAATATATTGGCTTTCACCTTTTAAGGCCATAGCCAAGTCTTTGTTGTTAACAAGCTCAAAAGCTATTCTAATTTCTTTATTTGTTAGCCACTTAATATCTTTAAATAAAAACATTTTTTCTTTAATTTCTTCTGCCAAGTCATCACTTTCTTCTTCTATTGCATTTAGAATATCCTTTTCAAGACCTCTATCCAACTTATTTAATATCTCCACGATAGTATTTACACCATTTACCTTTGGTATATAAGCAGACCGTGTGGACAGTTTTTTAGATAATACCTTTTCAGTTTCATTAATTACAAGAGAAATAGGCTCTTCTAATGTTGCTATTCGTTTTACTACCGAAACCTTAATATTATGAGGTAGCTCTTCTAATACTCTATAGCTAACTTTTGGCGATAGATAAGATAGTGTAAAAGCAATAGTTTGTGGATGTTCATTACATAATAGTCTAAAGATTTCTTCAGGTTCCACCTTATTAAGGAATTGGAATGGTTTTTTATTTATTTTATTGTTAATATCAACAATAAGTTTATCAGCCTTTTCCTTATCGAAAACTTTTAGAATAAAGTTTTTAGCAGTATTTATTCCCCCTTTTACAATAAACTGTTCGGAGTCAACAAGTTCTTTGAATTCTTTAATAATTGACTTTTTTAGTTTAGGGCTAACTTTCTTAATATTAACAATTTCCTTAGAAATTAAATGTATTTCATCCTCATCCAAGTGCTGTAAAACAAACCCTGCAACATCGGATCCTAAAGCTATAAGAAGTGCAGCGACTTTTTGAATTCCGTTTAAAGCAGTATCTTCTTTCAGAGGCTTTAGAACAATCTTTTCTGGCAAAGTTGACTTGATTAGACCTTTGCTTTCTATTCTTCTATCCTTTTTAGAAGTAGTTAAACCTCTATTTTTAGCCATTTAATATTAATACTCCTCTAAAAACTATTTATTTTATCAAAAATATAATGCTATTTTTATTAATTAACAACAAGATCGTCGATTTTTGAGATTAATCAAGAACTATTTAATATTAAATTATATATAACTTCTTAATTAGCAAATTATTAAAAAATCGTTGTTATTAATCAATTGACTTAACTCGAACAATTAGTTATCTTAGAAATTAAATTTCATTAACTAGTTGATTGATTAACTGGAGGAAAAATGCCTACTTATGAATATAAATGTAATAGTTGCGAATATAAATTTGAGGTTTTTCAGTCTATAACTGCTGAGGCCATTAAAGAATGCCCACAATGCAATAAGGAAGAAGTAATTAAATTAATAAGTGGAGGTATGGGCGTAATATATAAAGGTTCTGGGTTTTATACAACGGACTATAAAAACTCTAAGAATAAAGAACCTAATACTTGTAGTAATGGCGTATGCGGTAGTGGATCTTCATGTCCAAATGTGGCTAACTCTTAGTATAATAGTTAACTACATAATAGAAAACCTTTAATTTTATTACTAAAATCTATAATAATACAAAATAGATAGAGGTTAATTATGTCTAATAGAAAGAAATATAATGAAAAGCTAATAATGCTTGAAGTTCAACGAAAACGACGGCTTAGGAAAAAGCTAAAACGACAAAAAAAATTATTTAATATTAAAAAGGATCAAGAGAATAGGGCTAGGAGTGAAGCCGCTAAGAAGCTTGCTAAAGGCAAAGAGGCCTAATAAGTCGTATATAAATTTAAAAATTGAAAGGGATTATTTATACTCTTTTTACTAACTATATTAGCTTTTGTAATCCTGCTTATGTATAACTGTTAAATAATATATAACTTTTCGCATAAGAGTGCCATAATGAAATTTACTAAAATGCATGGTATTGGCAATGACTATGTTTATATAAATTGCTTTGAAGAAACCGTTGATAATCCTAAAGATTTAGCAATAAAAATGAGTAATCGTAATTTTGGTATAGGATCTGATGGACTTATACTAATTAAGCCTGGTGAAAAAGCTCCTATTAAAATGGATATGTATAATTCTGATGGCTCCTGGTCGGAAATGTGTGGAAATGGTCTTAGGTGCGTAGCTAAGTATGTTTATGATAGAGGGATGATCGAGGCTGAAGAGTTTGCAGTTGAGACTGGTGCTGGTATATTAAAGGTTAATGTTTTTCCTAAAAATGGCTTGGTTGAATCTGTAGAAATTAACATGGGTAAACCAACCTTAAAAGCTAAAGATATCCCTATAAATGATTTTTCTGATACTGTTATAAATCAAAAAATTAATATTCTTGATAAAACCTTTTTTTTTACTGGAATCTCAATGGGTAATCCCCATTGTGTAATTTTCTTAGAAAATGAAGATATAGATAATTTTAATTTAAGAAAATATGGTCCTCTAATTGAGAATCATTTACTTTTTCCAAATCGTATTAATGTTGAGTTTGTAAAGGTAATATCTTCAAAAGAGGTTATCCAAAGAACATGGGAAAGAGGTTCAGGTGAAACGTTGGCATGTGGAACTGGTGCATCAGCTGTTCAAGTTGCTGGAGTTTTAAATAATAAAACTGAAAATACTATACTAATCCATCTTAGAGGTGGAGATCTTTATCTAAAATGGGATGACAATAAAAATGTATACCTTAGAGGTCCTGCTGTAAAAGTATTTGATGGAGAGTGGAAGTTAGATTATTAGTTTATTCTTCTGTAAAAACGATTTCTTTGGAACTAACTTTATCTTCACCATATTCTATTTCGTCTACCACTTTTAGTCTGGATACTTCACCGGATTCTTTAAGTTTTACAATAGTATCGGAATAGCGAAAAGTATTTGTAATAGTTTGTTCAATATCTTCAATATTTTGCTTAATCATTAATTTAAGGGCAGAGGGTATATTTTGGTCTAGAATAACGTAATAATACTCCAAAGCCTCATCCAATTTTTTATTTGCTACCAGCATAGCCGCTTCATTCAATATATCTTTGTATTTCAGGTAAAACTTTGTTTTAAAGAGGGATCTAAAATCATAAGAAAGTATTACAGGGTTTTTTAGAGACCTATTATAATATTCAGGTTTTGGTTTAGTTTGTTTTTCAGGTTCATTTAACCTATCTTTATTTTCTTTATCTGCATACCTATTCGTATTATATTCGTTATCGATAGGTGCTTCGTGATTTTTTAAATTATCATTATCAATATTGATGGTTTTTTCAGTATCAAGTGGTTTATTTATATGCTCTAAGAAGCCATTTTTATTTTTGTAGTCATTTTCTACGTTGTGTGGATATGGAGTACGTTGTAAATCAATATTTTTACTAACTACTTTTTTAACTTTTTCTATAAGCTCACCAGAATCGTTTAACTTTTCAGCATTACTATAATCTTCACTTAGAATATCATTTAGGGAGTAGAAGCCTAAATTATCTATATCGTTTTTTTTATAAGCTTCATTATCGGGGAAGTAGAGTACTTTATGATAGTTATCAGAGTAAGTTTCAGGTTTTATTTTTTCTTTATGTTTTTTTATAATGATTTCTTCATTTGCTTTAAAGACTTCTAAAACAGGTTCTTCAGGAGCATCTTCATCCTTAGAACGGGATTTTAATTTATCAACAGTTTCTTTAAAGTCATCAATTTTCTTTTCATTAATTTCTTTAGTATCTTTTTCATCTTTAAGGTTTTCCACAAGGTCTTTTATTATATTAACCTTATCATTCAAGTTTTCGGATATATTAGTGGTTTCTGAGATGTTACTTTTATTATTGCTATCAGACAGATTATTTATAAGGTTATTAATTTTTTCTTCGAATTCGTTAGGATCATAAGGAGCTAAATATTCTTTTTTATTTACCAGTTGTTTATCTTCTTTGTAGTCTTTATCTATAGAGACATCCTCTAGTTTAGAGCTAATATTCTTTTTTATGCTGTCTTTAGAAAGTGGAGGAAAAAAATGGTTACTAATCTTACTAATAAATGAGTCTTTAAGCTGGTCAACGCTATCTTTAATTTTATTTGCATCATCAGAGAGCTTATTAATGTTGCTAAAAAACGCTTTATTCAGCTTAACATCATATTTATTATCTTTAGGCACCTCGCTATATTTTTCTGTAGCTATCTTAGGAGGAAATAGTGAATTATTTATGTAACTAATAGTGTCATTATTAATTTTATTTTCTATTTCGTTGATTTTATTAAAGAAATTATTAGTTAAAAGTAGCTTACTTTCATCAATATTGCTGGTAAAATCACTTAACTCAGCCCCCTGATTTTCTTTATCGGAGAGTTCATTAGTCAAACTTTTAATTTGTTTATCAACATCCACGTTATCAGTAGTAGTATTTTTATATTCGGGTTTTATTTTGCTAATAGTTTTATTAATTAGCTTGCTAGTACTAGTACTAAGGCTATCTATTTTATTAAGAAGTTTTTCATTAATATCTTTATTATCCAGGTTATTTTCTGTATTGGGTATACTTTTCTCATATTGTTCTTCTGGAGTATTAGCTTTATCTACAGCATACTTAAGTAGTTCAGCTAATGTTGAGTTTTTAGATTTTTCTTTTTTATTATTATCTGTTATTTTTTGTTGATTTTCATTTGTTAGGGATAGGTCAATTTCGTCAAATTCGTCAGATTCATCTGTTATTATTTCTGCATTAGAGGGGATATATTTTTTTGCAGTTTTAATAGTTTGTTTAACAGAGACCATAATATCACTAATATTTTTTTCAATTTTAATTTTATTAACTTTTTTTATATTATGTTTATCCAGGAGTTTAGAGTAGAGTACTACTCCCAAATCGTATTTACCTTCTTTAACAAGGTTTTCAGCCACTTCGAGTATTCGGCTTTGAGAGGTTCTAAGACTGTTTATATCGAATTCATTAATTGTATAAGTAATGATATTTTTATTATTTGTCATAGGGCTAACCGTACATACTTGTTAAAATAGTTTAATATAAATATTTTTAATTCATATATACATATTAAAAAGTTAATAAATTAGATTTTATTTTGTTAAGAGTTTTTTTTATAATATTAATTCTAAAGTATTTATATTATAAAATTAATAATCTAGTTTATAAGTATTAATAAATATTGTAACAAGGCAATCTATTTTTATAGTAATCGATAATTTTAATAATAAATTAAAGTTTGATTAGCATTTTAGTTTTATTAATTATTTTTTTATCAATGGTTTTGTGGACCCTTGTAAAGGGTTACAGCTTATTTTTATATGAGTTAGCTTAGATATTCTGTTAAAGCGTTAGAGTCTCCCACCGGCTTTTACATATAACGTCAATATACGATATTTGAATAATTCGCTCTACGTCTTTATGGAAGGGCAAATCCGTTATTACTTAATAAAGGTCTATAATTCTTAGTCTCAGTAAGGGATTCTTAATAGCTCTCGTAGTGATGACTACTTGCATAAAAAGTGATATTTTGTGTTCATTACTGAGGCATTTAATCAGCACTTAAAGAGCATAGAGGGATAACCTGCTTGATACAAGAAAATAACTTTTCCATAAAGATCTTAACTTTCTTGTTCTACAAAGAAATCTAAAATTCACTTGCCTTTACGTTATATGTCTTACTTTTTACCTTGTATGACTCGGCATAACTCTATCATAAAATGATAACTGAATTATTAAATAATATCCCCTTAACATTAACAAAAAAATAAATATGCTTACCACCCCTAACCCAAAGTCTAAACCTACATGTTTATATTTATCCCCATTATCAAAAACCTCTTTCACAACCTTTTTACTCTCATCAGAACACTTTCTATAACTTGATAATCTGTATTTTTTAAGTTTTAAAAAAGATAAATTATCTTAGAGTACTTTTGATCTACACTACTAGAAAAATTAGTAACAACACCTTCTTAATAAGAAAGTTATCATAAAACGTCTTTTTATATATTTACCTATACAAAAATTATAAATAATCGAAAATAACTCCCTAAAAAATACTAATTTAATACTGCTCCATAAGAATAATACAGAACCTTATTGGACTTGGGATATCTTAAGTGATACTCCTCTTTAACCTTCTTAAGGTTTTCATCATAATAAACTTTAAGAAAAAGCTTATTATTTATATATTGCTCCTGGATTAGCGGTATAGGCTTGTATTCCTTTTTAATTAAAAAATATACCTTCCAATACTTGATAGGTTTCTTCTTTTTAATATCAAAAGTATAGTTATCATTAAAAAGATTTAGCCTCTTATTATAACCCTCTTGAGTGTAGTATTTAATTGTATACTCTCTGTTTAACTCAATAAAATATTCAATGGTATCCTTTAAAAAACTATTCCACTTTTCCTTAGTCTTTATTTTGTCATTAAGAGCATTATTATATCTCTTTTGATTTTTATAGTCTATTAAGTCATACTTAGCATCAATAAACCCCTGAATCTCTTGCTTATCCTTTAAATATGTCGATATAGCAAAAATCTCAACTATCTCTGAATAACTATATTCCTTATGCTCTCCATTGATCACATGCTAATACTAAATAGAGTAACAAAAATAAATTAATCTTTATAAAACGCACAAACTATATATAACTCCATTTAGACTAAAATAAATAATAACTAACTCTATGCCCTTCTACTTACTGGTTACGTGCCTTTCTACGTGCATTCCCTACGTGGATCTCTGCTCTCTTTTGGTGTATATCTTTTTTTAGGCCTAATATCTTCTTTAGGTCTCTCACGTTTTTCGCGTCTAAAATCTTTACGTTCATCTCTACGTTTTTTCGCGTCTAAAATCTTTACGTTCATCTCTACGTTTTTCGCGTCTAAAATCTTTACGTTCATCTCTACGTTTTTCGCGTCTAAGATCTTTACGTTCATCTCTACGTTTTTCGCGTCTAAGATCTTTACGTACCTCACGCCTCTCACGTCTAAGATCTCTACGTTCATCTCTACGCCTCTCACGTCTAAGATCTCTACGTTCATCTCTACGCCTCTCACGTCTAAGATCTCTACGTTCATCTCTACGTTTTTCGCGTCTAAAATCTCTACGTACCTCTCTTCTTGCCCTTCTTCTCTCTAAAGCCCTTCTCCTAGCCTTTTTTCGTAAAGCCTTTCTTCTATCAGAACGATACCATCGCCTATCATGATGATCATAATACCAGTGTTTTCTATATCTTGGTGGAGTTCTTACCCATCTACCCCTATCATAGCTATAATACCAACCTCTATTATATCTTGTAGGTACACGCTTATAAGCCTTTACTCTATAATCGTACCAATAACCATCACGAGGACCTTCATATTCAACATATTCAACCCTGGTTACCCTAGGGGTGGTATGATCAACAAAACAACCTATGAACCCTATAGAAAAAACAAACATTACTAAAATAACCTTTTTTATCATATGACCTCCTAATAATATTACATGATAATAGATAAAAGTTATACTATCTTAAAAAATAACTTAATAAAAAATTATAACAAATTTTTAATACAAATCTATTTATTAAAAAAATATATCAAAAAAAAATACCTAAAATCATTAATTATTTAATACTTTTCTTATCCCCATTCTTCTTTTTTATCAAAGATAAATGATTTTTACTACTAAGACAAGACTATAGCCATGCCCTTGTAATATATAATGGTTATATCTGCATTAAAGATAGTAAGTTATAACTAATATTTAAAATGCTATGTTTTTAGATGCTTGTTATCCGGCTTAATAAAAAATAGTTACTCTTATTATAGCAAGTTCTTAGAAAATCTTTTTATATAATTTTAATTCTACTTAAAAAAAAATATTATCTTATATTTTATTATTATAACCTTTACACTATACTATTTTGTTAAACAAGGTAAATCTAAATAAATTATATAAAGATAGTTTATTTGACTTGCTATAAGTATGATTTAGCTGTATACATAAGTCTTAGGAGATAGTTATGAATGATATGTTAAAAACAGGACTTAAACTAGGAGGACTAGCAGGAATACTAGTATTATTACTATCCGTAACTTACGTTATTAGCAAAAAAAGATATTGAAAAAGCAAAACAAGATTTTGAAAAACGAGCTAGAAAACAAGTATTTTCAAAAATAACCAACACTACTCTAGATAAACTTCCTACTAAAACAATCCTTAAAGGACAAACAAAAATATACTACGATAATAAAACAAAAATATTAAGCTATACTGGTAAGATGAGTGAAAAAGAAAAAAGTCATCTTATTAAGTTATCCGCTAATAGCGACTATCAAAAAGCTATTAAAACTCTATATGAAAAAACCTACGATATCTTATTTAGTCCGCAAATTATTTATCTCATAGAAAAACATAGTAAAAAAGGAAGGGGCTATGAAATCTTTAACGAGATCATTAAGCCTAATAACTTTGCTCTTTTATCCGAAAGAAAAACTATTGAATTTATAGTCCTAAAAAAGAATGAAAAACTGCAACTTACTGACAGAGGTAATCTTAAATTTACACCTATCATAATTAATCAAAAGCAATATAATAAATTAATCAATAAGCTTAATCAGGAAAATATTAAAATTGCCAGCTACCACGAGGCTTATGATCCTAATAATAAAAATGTCCTAACAGGATGGATAATAAAACATTATGTCACTGATGGATATAGTGGTAATATTGCTATGCTTGTAGGCTATGATATAAACAGAAAAATAGTCGGTTTTTTAATGGTGGAACACGAAGAAACTCCAGGACTAGGAACTAAAGCTAATGATAATGATTTCATAAATGCTTTTAAAGGTAAAGATCCAAATAGAATGCCAAAAAATAAAAAGGACTTTAAACCTCTTATTGGTATAGACTCTATCTCAGGAGCAACTATCACCTCTCTTGCTGTATCAAAAGGTATTCAGCAAGCTTATAATAAATTAAATGTTTATTCTGAGGAAGATATAACAGCCTTAAAAACAAAAGCTGAGGAACAGAAAAAAAGAGCTGAAGAAGAAAAAACAAGAGCTGAAGAACAAAGAATAAGAGCTGAAGAACAAAGAATAAGGGCTGAAGAACAAAGAATAAGGGCTGAAGAACAAAGAATAAGAGCTGAAGAACAAAGAATAAAGGCACTAAAACAAAGAAAAAGAGCTCAGGAACAAAGAAAAAGAGCTGAAATCCGTTTAAGAAAACTAAGAAAAAGTCTAGACTAGTTAGCTATTCTTCTTGTCCTTCTATAACACTGTGCATATAGTTTTTAAAGTATACATTTAGAATAGGATTTTTCATAATTTTTTTAATCTTAAAATATAGCTTTCTTCTCAGTTTTTTTCTTTTATCGGCGGAGTTAAGCTCTGTATATGACCTTTGAGAAATATAGTCTTTAACAAGCCTATTAATATGGTATCGCTTTAAGATAATCTCTTGTTCAGTTTTGCTGTCCATATGAGTATAACTGACTACAACTGTAATCGATATAAACGTTTCATTTTTACCTTCCGGCTTAGCCATAAACTTCATAGGATCAAGACTGTAGGTGGACTCAAGGGGGAGGGGGCTTCATTTATATTTGATCTTTTAAAATAGTTATCACCGATTTTACGCAAATTAATTTCTTTTATAGACGAGCTAATATTATTATATCCATAAAAATAAATAAGGTATATGCCAATACATAAAATAACCAATATAACTGCACCTACTATAATAACTTTTTTTTTGTTCACAATATATGCCTCTTATTTTAAATTTTCTTATAGTAGTTATTATATCGATATTTTTCTCTGCATTCTTTTATTTTTTCTGAAAGATCATTAGCAGAATCTAAAAAAGTTCCTAAGTCACCAATCATGCACTTTATAGAGCCTCTGCCTTTTTTTATAAATTCTGAAACATCTATCAAGACAGGATAAACTCCTCGTTCTTTCACCATATCAATAAGCCTATTAGTTATTCCCATTGGCATAAATAAAATTACTTCATCGTTAACAACGGTTTGAAAAGAATTAGCCGCAAATATCTTTGAATCTTCATAAGATAAAATAATCTGATCTCCCATATCCTTAAGACAAAAAGTTTGAGACTCCTTAGAAAGACCATCCAGATTAATAAGTAAGTGTTCCCTCGTTGATCCAAAAGGACAGAATACTGTATCACCATAACAAAACCTTTGGTTATCCAGTGTAAAAGGAGCAATGGGGACTTTGCCTACAATTAGATAAAGGTTTTTAAGTAAGCTGTAATCTGAAAACTGGCTGTGAACCTTCTCGTAAGGTGGGAAAACCAAAACGAAAACGATACTTACTTTTTATAACTTTTCCCATGTGTAAATATATAACTCTTACCTATAGGGAAAAAATCACTTTCTCCTTCAAAACGTTTGTCCAAATTCAAGTATGAGGTACGTAATCCTAAGCTCTCAAGTAATGGCTTATAAATAAGCTTTTCACCTGCACGATTAGGTAGTAAATTTGAAAAGTAAAATTCCTTTTCTGAAAGAGGTGCATATTGATGAGCATTAACCATAAATCCCGCATTTGAAGGATAAACTAAACCAGGATAGTCAGACTCTGGAGGAATAATAAATATTTGAATACCATGGTCAATAAGAGTATTTGCTAAATTATGCCATTGTCTTATTGCTAATTTTCTATTTATCTTAGTGCCAATTCTGTTATAGCTATTTGATCCTTCTATGCCAAAGAAAAAAGGATCACCCATGAGTATTGTATGTTTTCCATTGTAGTCATACATATTAGGCTATCCTTAAATATATACTCTTTTAATGTTTTCTAAAGTTTAACATACTTGGCTTTAACTTTGTAATAATAATTTTATATATTTAACACACAGCTAACAAGTTTTTAACATTATACAAAAAAATTATATAATTTTTGCATATATTTTATACTAACTATAAATGTATTTGAATTATACTAACACTATTAGCTGTAGGGGAACTAATGATAGGTACGGCACTGATTACCGGTAGTGCAAAACGAATAGGACAAGAAATAGCTCTTAAATTGGCTTCTATAGGGTATAAAATTGCTTTGCACTGCAATAAATCTATGAATGAGGCCGAAGTTTTGGCTAATAAAATTAGTAAAATTAGTACTTGTACCATTTTTAGTAATGATCTATCTAAAGAAGATGAATTACTTTCTCTTATCTCATTAGTAAAAAAGAAGTTTCCCGATCTTAATTTATTAATTAATAATGCCTCAGTTTTCCAAAAAACGAGTATCTTAAATACCAATATCGATGTATTTAATCAAAATCTTAATATAAATTTTAAAGCCCCTTTTTTCTTAACTCGCGACTTTGCTCTAAAGTGCAAAAAAGGACAAATTATAAATATGTTGGATGCAAAAATAGTTCATAATGATATAAGCTATGCCTCATACACTTTATCAAAAAAAGCTTTGGCAGATTTAACAAAAATATCCGCAAAAGAGCTTGCACCAAATATTAGAGTTAATGGTATTGCCCCAGGTTATATATTAGCTCCGGAAGAACAAAATAGTTGTTATCTAAAAAAAAGACCTAAAACAATACTCCTACAGAGAAAAGGCGAACCAGAAGAAATAATTAAGGCTATAGAGTTTCTTATACATAATACGTTTATTACAGGGCAGTTTATATTTGTTGATGGCGGGGATCATCTATAATCTGCTTTATGATGCCAGAACACACAACTATATCATTATCGTAAAAAACAGCGGCCTGTCCTTTTGTTATAGCAAAAACACTTTGTCTTAGCTGAACTACAAATTCACCATCTATATTGGACTTTTTTAAAATAGCCTCTTCGCCCTCATGGAAATATCTAACCTTAACTGTAAGAGGTTTATCAAAGTCATAATCCAAAAGCCAATTGACATTATTTATAATAAAAGAGCTGTTATATGGTTTTTCTCCAACGACAATGGAATTACTAACAGATTTTAGCTCTCTAACATAAATAGGCTTAGCCATTGCAATATTTAAACCCTTTCTCTGACCAATGGTATAGTATGCTATACCCTTATGTTCACCGATCTTATAGCCAGCCTCATCAAGGATATCCCCTGTTTTTATTTTATCATTGGCTTCTTGTTTTATTAATTCTCTATAGTCATTTCCCAAAACAAAGCAAATCTCATGACTCTCTCGCTTTTTGCTTATATAGATAGACTTCTCAGACAAATAATTAATATTATCCTTCTTATAAGTTTTTCCAAGGGGGAATAAAGATTTCTTCAATATAGATAACGGAAGGCGACTTAAAAAATATGTCTGATCCTTTAGTTTATCAATACCCTTCTTCATGACATATTTATCAATAATAGCATAATGACCAGTAGCAAAATAATCATAACCTAAAGAATTAGCGGCCTCAATCAGCCTTTTAAACTTTATTAGCTCATTGCAAAATATACACGGATTAGGAGTATGACCATTTATATATTCATCAACAAAATATTTAACTATTTTTTCATAAAACTCTTTTTTTACATCAATGACATAATGCCTAATCCCAAGGGTCTGACAAATATACTTAGCATCATGAACATCTTTTATAGAACAACATTTTCCATAATCTTGTTCTCCAAAAGTAGCCTTCATTGTTATTCCAATAAGATCATGTCCCTTCTCATGCAGTCTTAATAAAGCAACAGTACTATCAATACCTCCAGAAAGCCCAACAGCAATTTTCAAACCTTATCCCTTTAAATATCATTTTCTTCTGTAAAATCATAAAATTTATTTGTAAAAATTAATGTTATAGTGATCCTACGCTCTAATTGCCCTTCTAACTCAGTTAAACCTTCAGTTTGAACAAGGTGATAGAAATCATGATCATCAGGCATACTTTTTTCTAAATAATCGTTAACCTTGCTTTCAACCTCTTTTACGCTTGAACCGTCAAACATTTTGATAAACATAATTCTATCTCCTTAGGGTTCCAAGACCAATAGCTGAAATATTGTAAAAATAACAAAAACTTGGCTATCATACCCCTTTTATGATAGCCAATTGTAAGATCGTTTTAAAAAAAATCTCTTAACTAATTTAACACTCATATCCTTTGCCTCAACTAACAAATTGTATATAAGGGCATTAAAACTACTAGGTTCATCATGCGAAATACAATTATATGATAAAAAAAGGCAGTTATAAAACTTAATGCTTAATATATTTTTTAAAGATGAATAATAAAAGACCCATAGCACTAATAATATATGCAAAAATATCTCCAAATTTAGTATAGAATGTTTTTATATTTGCAGTCCTAATGGTATGAGTTAATGTATCAGTAGTGTATAAGGGAGTTTCTCTTGTGACTATCTCTCCCACAGGGTTTATAAAAGTAGATATACCAGAGTTAGTAGACCTAACAATAGGAGTACGGTTTTCAACAGCCCTAAAAAGTGCTAAAACAAGATGCTGTTTTGAGGCTTTAGTGTTACCAAACCATACATCATTAGTTATGTTAACAATAACATTAGCACCCTTATTTATAAACTGCCTTGTAAAAGATGGAATAATAATCTCATAACATATTTGAGGTGCTAGCTTTGCCTTATTCATATCAAATATTTCAATGGATTCTCCTTTTGAGAATTTACCAACATTTTTTACAATATCATAGTCGTATAACTGAGGAAACCATTCACCTAAAGGTAAATATTCTCCAAATGCAAGGGGATAAACCTTATGGTACGGCTTTGAGAGGGATAGATCGGGTAAAATGAGACTTGCAGAATTATAAACTTTAGTTCTCTTACCCTTTTCGCGTTTATAATCTGAATCTCCAAAGAATATAGAGGTTTTATAGGTTTTAGCAAGGTTATCAATAAGCTTTATAAACCTATCCCCAACACCAAACCTATAAGAAAAAGATGCGGCAGACTCAGGCCATATAAGTAAATCTAATTTTTTATCTTTAAGTAAGTTAATAGAGTTAACCGAAATGACCTTATATACTTTATTTACGTCTTTAGTTTTACCCATAGGAGTGTTAGGCTGAACCAACCCAACTCGTATTGGCTTAGAAGTTTTTTGAGCTTCAATTACTTGGTCTATTCGTATAATGCCAAAACCATAAATAAAAATTAATAATCCAATACCTATAAAAATCTCTTTACGAGGTAATACTCTCTTTTCCTTTAACGATAAATAAACCGTATAAATAAGAGTATTAAAAAAAGCAATAAGATAAGTAATGCCAATAACACCAGTTATTTCAGCAATCTGAATAAAATAAATATTTTTATACTGAGAACTGCCAAAATACCACGGGAATAATTCTATAACTAAGAAATCAGCTATAGTAATAACAATAGGATAGGTGATTAGCTTACTAATCCTTAAATTATTATTTATCCACCTAAGCCCAATAAATATTAGAGGGAATTTTAAACTAAAAAAAACTGAATAAAGTATAAAAATAGGAGTAGCTAATTCTTTACTAATTCCTCCAAAGACCTCAAGAGTATGAATAAGCCAATAAAAGCCTCCATATAAAGTAGTTATTCCAGTTATAATTCCAAAGAATAAAGCAGACTTATACGATTTAGTATTTGGTATAATAAAAAAAATAGGGATGAATGAAAAAAACATCAAAAACCAATAGTCAATATCGGGGAAGCTCAAAACTGTTAAGCAGGCGGATAGTAAAGAATAAAAAAGCTTAAAATCTTTAACATAAAAAAAAGTAATTATCCCTATAGGAATAATGGATAATACAAAAATCCACTCTATCCTTATAAAAGGAAAAAGTATAGTGATACATAGAGCAAGGGCAATATAAACTATAATAAGAATTAAATGTTTTAATTTGTCCATGTTATTCAAGGCGAGTCCTAATAGATTTAGTGATTACTATTTCATTATCTTTAATTTTAGTAGAAAATGCCATAACCTTAACCCCTTCTTTAACAGCAAACTTCATTGCATTAGCAAAGTTAGGGTCAGTATTTCTATTAGGAGAAAAAATCTTAGCTCCCTCTCTTTGGATAATAACTACAACATAAGCATTATATCCATTTTTAAAAGCATCTACAAGATGGTATAGATGTTTAGACCCCCTTTTAGTAGGGGCATCAGGGAATAATGCTACATTATTTACCATTAGAGTACATGATTTTGCCTCAATAAAACAAGGTTTAGTATTTCCCGATAAAAAAAAGTCAAAGCGACTATTTAAATAAGGATATTCTTTTTTTATATAAGTATAATTTTTAAATTCCTCAATCTCTTTTTTAATAAGACAATCGTATAACAACTTATTAGGTATACCACTATCAATACACACCCAGTCATTATTATGGCTAACTAGGACAAGGTCATAAGCAGTTTTACGATTCTTATTATGAACAGGCCTCAATTTTATAGGCGTATTAGGTAATAAAAGCTCTTTCATCCTACCAGGGTTAGGGATAAACACCTCTATAGGTTTATTATCTATATTAACAAGGCCTAAATATCGATTAACCCTCTCTATAAACTTGGCATTAACTAGTATAGAAGCAAGAATCATTGCTTTACTGAGGCACACAAATAAACTGTTTTTTCTTTGTCAGACATTTTGGCATAATGAACAGTATTTGCTGGCAAGTCAATACGGTCTCCAGAATATAAAGTTATTTCCTTTCCGTTGACTCCAAAAGTAATAGCGCCTCTTAAGACCCATCTTATCTCTTCATAAGAATGAGAATGGGCTGGATAATAAGTACCAGCTTCATCCTGCCACACAAATGGCTTTAATCCTTCTTTTTTTAACTCACATTCTAACTTGACAATATTAAGGATTTTATCCTTATTCCACCTTGTCACTTTCATTGTTTATATAAAAGGAATTTCTCCACTTGCAACAATTAGATCAATAAGGTGTACAATGGCAAATATTAAAGTACCAAAACCGATTAAGGTATTATATTTTTCAAGAGCATCTTGAATTTTTGATTTTCTTTCTTCTGATTTATCATGATCTGCAGATAAATTGAAATACTTAAATACAACTGTAGCCAATACTAACCCTGATGCGATAGAAAATATTGCTGGGAATAAATCATAAATAATATCTTGTCTTAATATGGACCAAAAACCAATTATTATTCCAGCAATGCCAATATAGATACGGGTTGAGTTAACAATGTCTTTAATTTGATCTAACTGTGAAAACTTTTCCGCCAGATAATTATAACTTACAATAAACCCGGCTAGTAAACATATAATAAAAAGCAATACTGATATAGTCATTATACCTCCTCTATTGTCAGGTTATTTTATTATATTGGCAGTTTTTAAGTTGAAACTTACTACAGGACTGCTAACTGCACTTATAAAGCTATCAATATATTTATAAATAAGATAACTAAATTATTTTAAAGGAAAAGTAAAATTTAAAAAAAAACAGGATATATACTTTAGTAAATATTTTAATTTTTTAGATAAAAAGTGTTACTAAAGAAAAACTAACAAATTTAGATCAAAAAGTATACTAACATTTATAGCCGATATATAAGGTTTTCGCTTTTAAAAAAAACTTTTTTTAATTCTAAATTTAGCTAAGTTTTAGGTATATTTTAGGGAGTTAGCAACCATTTTAATGTCTTTTACTTAAAATATTAGAACTTTTAATAACATAAATATTGGTCTTTTTATAACTGGAATTATATACTTTCGTTGTTGTTAATAAAACCGTTTATGCTTTATTTTAGGATTATTACTACAGCTGGGACTATTTATGAAAAATGTTTTATTAAATAAGCAAAGGTTTTTATTTATAAGTTTAATAATATTGTTATTAAGTGGTAGATATTGTGGTAGTTCCATTAATCGTGGAGAAGAGCCATTAAAAAAGAATAAGTATTTATCGTTATTTTTTGAGGCATACAACATTGTTAAAAATAATTATGTAGATATAGACAAAGTGGATGATAAAAAACTGTACTACGGTGCCTTAAGGGGATGTTTGATGCTCTTGAAGATCCTTATTCCAACTTTCTTGATGACAATACCTTTAGATTATTAGATACAGGACTAAAGGGATATTTTGGGGGAATAGGTTTTTCTTTCACAAAAACAACTGATAAGTTGGTAATTAGCTATATATTTCCTGATTCACCTGCTAAAAGAGCTGGACTAAAGCCAGGGGATGGTATTATAAAAGTAAATGGTAGTTTTATAAGCAAGCTATCACTACAAAAAATCGTGGATAAACTAAGGGGAAAACCAGGTTCTAAGGTAAAACTGACTATTAAACTGGCTAAAAATAAAAAAATAATAAACAAAACTATTACAAGGCAAATTATAAAGCCCATTATTGTTGAGTATAAGGTGCTTAAAAATAATATTGGATATATTAGGCTTAGGAGTTTTAGTAATAATTCTTCTAAATCTGTTAGAAAGGCACTTATCAGCTTAAGGGGGAAGGCCGTTAAAGGCCTGATATTTGATATAAGAAATAATCTGGGAGGTGATTTATTAGAGTGTATTTATATAACAAACTTTTTTTTATCTGATGATAAAAAGATATTGTCTATGAGAGAAAAAGATGAAAAATATAAAACGCATTTATACTCTGATAATAACTATACTATATTACCTAATATTCCTCTTGTTGTGTTGGTCAATGGTAATAGTGCTTCTGCATCTGAGATCTTTTTGGGAGCAATTCAGGATCATAAACGGGGTATAGCAATTGGATCAAAAACTTATGGAAAGGGTTCTGTACAGTCTTATATGGCATCTGAGGTAAAACCTACTATAGGTTTTAAGATTACTCATTCGAAGTGGTTTACTCCAAAGAATAGGGCTATTGACAGAAAAGGTCTTAAGCCTGATATTGAAATACAAAAGCCAAAATTAAGTATTGATGAAAAGTATTATGTTATAAGGCTTTATAAAAGCAAGCTAGTTAAAGATTATGTTAAAAATCATAAAGAGCTTTCTGATAATGACGTGGATAACTTTATGAAAATAATTAAACAACGGGGTATAGCACTAAAAAAGGCTATTGTTATAAAGCATTTGAAAAAAGAGAAGTATAGTTTAAGCTACGAAACAATAATAGACATGGATTATGATAAACCCCTAAAAAAGGCTTGGGATTACTTAAATAAAAAAGCAAAAACTCGCAAACATAGCTGGTAACAAAGACTAACATTATTAAATTAGCTAAAAAATAATAAGGATTAAGATAATGGATATATTAATATCGGGTTCTATTGCCTATGATAGAATTATGGATTTTCCGGGTAAGTTCTCAGATCATATTCTATCCCATAAACTTCACATTCTAAACGTTTCTTTTATGGTAAATGACCTAAAAGAGAACTTTGGAGGAACTGCCGGGAATATTGCCTATACCCTTTCTTTATTGGGAGAGAATCCTACAATTATAGCCACTGCTGGTCGTGATTTTGGCTCCTACAAAGCGTGGATGAAAAAACATAACATAAATACTAATAATATTAAGATTATAGAGGAGGTATTAACGGCTGGTGCTTATATTACCACTGATCAGCTGGATAATCAGATTACCACATTTAACCCCGGAGCGATGAATTATAGTGCTGATTTTGATTTTACTTCTATTCAGCCTAATAGTACTATTGCCCTTATTGGACCTGGTAATTTAAATGATATGCATAAGTTTGCAAAAATATATAAAGAAAAAGGAATAGATTATATTTTTGATCCTGGACAGTCACTTCCAGCCTGGAATAAGAATAAGCTATTAGAGGCTGTAGAGGGGGCTAAGATATTCATAAGCAATGATTATGAATTGCAGTTAACTATGGAGAAAACATCTATGTCTTTGGAGGACATTATAAAAGCTACAAAAATAGTTATAACAACAAAAGGTGAATACGGTTCTATAGTACAGTTTATGGATAACTTTAAATTAAAGTCGGTTAATATCCCTGTAGTAAAGGCTTATGATGTTAAGGATCCCACTGGTGCTGGTGATGCTTATCGTGGAGGTTTAATTAAAGGACTTTTGTTATCTGATGATATTTGTTATGCGGCTAAGATTGGATCTACTTCTTCTGCCTATGCTGTTGAGGAATACGGAACTCAAACTTTTAGTTATAGTATAGATTTATTTAATAAGCGTTTTTGTGATAACTTTGGTCAAAAGGCTTTTTAGCGGATTATTTATAATATGTTATTCTTAGCGGATTATTTATAATATGTTATTCAAGGATAAGGTTCATTTTATTGGTATTGCTGGGATAGGGATGAGTGCTATTGCCCAGGTTTTATTGGATGACTATGAAGTTAGTGGTTCAGACAGGGCTTTTGATAATAATATTGATTTAGAGTTTAAGGCTTTACTGGAAAACATTAACATAAAAATACACAAGCAGGATGGGAGTGGAATTGATAAAAATACTAATTTGGTTATATACTCCAGTTCGATAGAGAGCAATATACCTGACTTACAAAAGGCTAAGGAACTTAATATTACTTGCATTCATCGTTCTGATATGCTGGCTACTATATTCAACAAGGGTTATGGGATTGCTATATCTGGTACTAGTGGTAAGACAACTAGTTGTGCATTTCTTGGCTATATGCTGTATAGGAGCAACTTTGACCCTAAGATGATAAACGGTGGGAAGGCTATAAACTTTTGTGAGATGGGTTTAATAGGCAATGCTTATTGCGGAAAGACCAAACATATAGTTATAGAGGCTGATGAAAGTGATGGTACTTTAGTAAAATATATACCTAATATATCCATTATTACTAATATTGATCTGGATCACAAGCCTATTGAGGAATTATATTCTTTATTTACGAGTTTTGCTAATAATACAAAGGATTATCTTATAATAAATGCTGATTGTCTGCATACTCGTAATATTGCCCATAGCTTTGCTAATAAGAATATTATTAGTTTTGGCTTAGACAAAAGTGCGGATTATGTTATAGGCGATATTCTTCTTAATAAGGACTCATCCAGCTTTTCACTTAATAAAGACGGTTTTAGGCTTAGTATTTCTGGTTATCATAATATTTTAAATTGTATACCGTCTATTATTGTTGGTGATATTTTAAATATCAAAAGGGATATAATTAAGGACTCTATATTGGGCTTTAAGGGAGTAGAAGGGCGACTTAACATTGTTAATACTATAAAAGGAATAGATATTATAAGTGATTATGCACATAATCCGTCAAAGATTAGGGCTTCCATAGAGTGCGTTAGGATTGATAGAGAGGGTATTATAGTTATATTCCAGCCTCATGGATTTGCTCCTACAAGGCTTATGAGGGATGACTATATAAAGACTTTTACTGATTGCCTTACTGATAAAGATATTATATTTATTACTGAGATATTGTATCAGGGTGGTACGGTGGATAGGGATATATCTTCTAGGGAGATTGTGGAGGCTATTAACAAAGGGGATAAGTTAGCTTATTTTTTTTATAGCAGAGAGGATATTATTAACTTTTTAAATAGAAATCCCACTTTATTATCTGATAAGCAAGCTATACTGGTTATGGGTGCGAGGGATAATACACTTAGGGATTTTTCTAGGGGTATTAATTTTTAGGATATTAATATAGTTAGGTATTATAAGTAAGGCATTATAAGCTCAACGTTCTTTTCAGAAGAATTACTATAATAAAGTATAGTATTATATCCATTATTGGATAACTTAGTTCTAAAGGCTTTGTCTTTCAATAGTTTCTTTATATGGTAGTAAAGCTCATTTGTATAGTATGCCTTTTTATCAGAAAAACTCTTATTAACCTTAATTTGTATAATGCCTTTGTTAGTAATTAGTTTTTTTACAATAAAATCAAAGTTATATGTATAGGGACCAACAATAACAGCTTTATTAAAATAACATGGTTCAATAGGATTATGTCCGCCAATTTTCTTGTTAAATGTTCCACCTAATATTACAACATCAGACATCTTATAAAAACTTATAAGCTCTCCTATAGTGTTGATAATTAGTACGTTATAGGAGTTATCATCAAGGTTAACATTAGTCCTAAGCCGAGTTACTAGTTTATACCTTTTTGCTATCCTCATAACGGTTCTAGCCCTGTTTGGATGTCTTGGAGCAATAAATAATTTAAGAAAAGGAAATAGTATTAATAATTCTTTATAAGCTTTAATAATTAACGCCTCTTCTTGTCTATGAGTGCTTGAGGCTATTATAATAAGTGATCCGTTATTTTTATAATTAACAAGAATATTTTCCTTTGGCCTAAAGTCAAACTTTAAACTCCTTATAACTTTTAACTTGGATTTATCTATACCAAAGCTTTTTATCCTTTTAAAGTCTTCTTCAGACTGCATGGTTATTAGAGTGAATAAATTAAAAACCTCTTTAAAAAAAGAACTTAGTATCCTATATCTTTTATATTCCTTTTCAGGCATCCGACCGCTTATTAGAAAAGTAGGTACATTCATGGACTTGGCAGTTTTAAGTATATTAGGCCATATTTCGCTTTCTATGAAAATTATGGCTTTAGGCTTAACCTTTTTTATAAGCCTTTTACAAAAAATAGTATAGTCAAATGGATAGTATGATAAACATTGATTAGGAAATAACTTTTTTGCCATCTCTATGCCAGAGCTGGTGGTTGTAGTTATAAAAATATTATAACGCTTTTTTAACAGGTATACCAATCGACTAATAGATGAAATCTCACCAGCTGAAACACCATGTATCCATATATTGGGCTGTTTAACAAAAGGAGTTTTTATAGACAGCTTATATAAATATGTCTTAAACTTACTTTTATCAACTATGCAGCGGATTAAAATAATAACTAATAATATTGGATATATTATCCATAGTGAAAAAGTATACAGTATAAAAAAAAAGTAATACATAATTTTTTTATTAAAATAAACTACTCTACAGCATTAGTCATAAGGCTATATTTATTATAATTATATGAATAATTATAAGTTAAATGTAATAATAGGCATATTATATCAACATTTAGCTATAAAAAAAACTCTTTGACTTTCTTAATAAACAGTATTATTCTTTCTATTAAGTAAAATAGCTGGTAAAGTTAATTATAACAAATTAGGTTTTACTCAATTATTTTATGGTTTGCCTCTCTAAATAAACATCTGTTCTCTTTATCGTAATACGTTGTGTTGGGGTAAAGAGAAAAAGACATGCCTATCGGTAAGCGGGATTTTAAAATCCCGCTTTTTTTTGTATTCATTATGATAACCAAAATTAATAGCTTGATAACAACTAATAACCCTTAAATATAAAAATAAAAAAAATCTTTATTTTTATAACAAGTCTATATGAAAAATAATACCTTTTTTATTAAATTAAAATAATAAATTAAAATGCTTGTTTAGCTTTTTATTCAAAAATAGGCTAGCTTGTTTTACTATTAGTTGGAATTAGGATTATCTCAAGGCCTTCATAAGCCGCTATGGTATTATGAAAGCTTTTTTGTGCCTCATCTTTTATTTTGTCTATAAAAGCATCAGAATGAGATGGGTCATGGTGAAAAAGAACAAGTTGTTTTATATTGGCAGCCTTAGCAATTTTTACTCCTGCTTTCCATGTGGAGTGTCCCCATCCAATTTTTGATACGCCTATTCTACCGTCATACTCCTCGGGTATATATTGAGCATCATAAATTAGTACATCAGAATCTTTTGATAGCTTATATAGCTCTGGATCAATATGATTATAATGTTCGGTATCTGTTGCATAAACCATAGATTTACCGTTATAACTAACTTTAAATGCAATAACGGTATTTGGATGATTAAGCTGTTTATAGTCAATGGTAATATTGTTTAATGTTACCCTGTCATTAGTTATCAAATTATGAAACTCAATATTTGCACTCATATCATCAACAGATATAGGAAAATTAGGATTGGACATCTGACTTTTTAAAACTTTTTCTATGTTAATTTGTTCTAGCCCATAAATATTAAAGCTATTACCCTTAGTATATGCAGGACTAAAAAAAGGAAAACCTTGAATATGATCCCAATGCACATGGGATATAAAAATATCCGCCTTTACTGGCATATCCTTTAAAAGATGTTTTCCAAGTTCTCTTATGCCAGTACCAGCATCAAAAATAATAATATTACTGCCGCAACGAACTTCAACACATGAAGTATTACCCCCGTATTTAATGGTATTTTTTCCAGGTGCCGCTATACTCCCTCTAGCTCCCCAAAATCTAATTAAAAACATATTGTCATCGAGCATAAAACCCTCTCGCTAAACTATCGACACCTTAATTATAAATTACTAATAAAAGCCTTTTCTTGTTTAATTTTTGACTTTTCCATTTAAATGTAGTTCCTTTTATAAAAAAAGCTTTTTATAATAATTATTACTTTAAAAATTATTATTTTCAAATATTACACCTATAATTTAGAAGTTATTTTATTATACAAGTTATTTTAGCAAAGGTTCTATCATTCACAAAGGGGCAAACCTAAATATAATAAAAAGTTAATAGTAAAAAATCTAGTATTTTTCTCTACTATTTTTACTAAATAGCAAAGGTATATAATCATGAAAAATGTATTAGTAATACATGGTCCAAATCTAAACCTACTAGGAACAAGAGAGACAAATATATATGGAGCTAAAACCCTTGATGACATAAATAGTGAGTTGATAGAGCTTGCTAATAAAAACTATATTAAGTTAAATATATTTTTTTCTAATCACGAAGGAGATATTATAAACTTTATACAAAATAATGCTAAGGATGCAAATGCATTAATTATAAATCCTGCTGCTTATACTCACACATCTATTGCCATACGGGATGCTATATTAGCCTATGACCTTATAATGATAGAGGTTCATCTTTCGAACATCTATAAGAGAGAAGGCTTTAGACAAAAGTCCTATTTTCATGATATAGCAAAGGGAGTGATTATGGGGCTTGGTTCTGATGGGTATTTTCTTGCCCTACGTCATCTTATTACTCTTTTATGATATAATATAATCTAATTTTTACTTTTCTACTTGACAACGGTCTTTCAATTTTATAGATTAGATTTAACTTTTTTTGTAATATATAATTTATGTATTACTATATTTAAAATTAGGATGGTTATTTATATAAAGTATTTTATAATACTTATTGATTATTTTAGGGCTAATATAGAGGTATATAGTGATTTCAGCAAATGGATTAAAAAAAGGAGTTATTATTTTATTAAACGGGGAGCTATATAATGTAGTAGAACATCAACATGTAAAACCGGGAAAAGGTGGTGCATTTGTTAGAACTAAGCTACGTCAACTAAAAAAAAATATTGTTATTGAAAAGACTTTTAGGTCTGAAGAAAAAATAGAAGATGCCTATATAGAAAGGTGTAGTGTTCAATATTTATACTCTGATGGTAATGATATAGTGTTGATGAATAGTAATACTTATGAGCAACAATCGTTGTCTAAGAGTGATGTTGGTAATAATATTAACTTTTTAGTAGAGGGTATGGAACTTGAAATAGAACTTTATAACGATGATATTATTAATATAATTCTTCCTATGTTTGTGGAAATGGAAGTAATTCATACTGAGCCAGGATTAAAAGGTGATAGCGTTAGTGGAGCAAATAAACCTGCTACTATTAAAACAGGTTATACGTTACTTGTTCCTCTTTTTATAAGCAATGGAGAAAAAATTAAAATTGATACTAGAACTGGTGAGTACGTAGAGAGAGTAAATTAACATTAACTTTATTATTATTTTTTTTTGAGGATATAATGAATACTGACTTTTTAGAAAGTGTTTTAGAGTCTTTGGCTAACACTGATGTAAAATATTTTAAACTAGAAAGCCCTAAAAAAAAGGTTGAGATAATAAAAGGAGCTTGTGATAAACAAGACCATATTGAGAGCAAATCTGAGGAATCTAAGTTAATAGTAGAAAAAGAGGGTAAAAAAGTACCAGAGGATGATACTTTTGATATAACATCACCACATGTTGGCTTTTTTAGAAGGAGTCAAAAGTCTGGTGGTAAGCCTTTAGTTAAACTTAGAGAGGTAGTAGAAAAGCAAAAATTAGTTGCTTATATTAGCTCAATGAATTTCCAATATGAGGTTATTTCTGACTTTAGTGGTAAAATAGTAGAGATATTAGTAGAAGACGGACAAGCAGTAGAGTTTGCACAACCTCTTTTTAGGCTTAGACAGGCTAATAAATAAATATATGGGGTAGATAATTGATAAAAAAAGTACTTATTGCAAATCGTGGTGAGATTGCATTGCGAATTATTAGAGCATGCAAAGAACTTGGTATAAAAACAGTGGGAGTACATTCTACTGCAGATGATTTGAGTTTACATAGACGTTTTGCGGATGAGGATGTATGTATAGGTCCTCCTGATAGTTTAAAGTCCTATTTGCATATTCCAAGTATTATTGGTGCGGCTGAGATAACTGGTGCAGACGCTATTCATCCTGGATATGGTTTTTTAGCGGAAAGTGGATTATTTGCTCAAATTTGCGAGGAAAATAAGCTAAACTTTATTGGACCACCAAAGGATGTTATTGATTCTATGGGTGATAAAGCTACTGCCAGAAAGACTATGATTAAAGCGGGTGTTCCTGTTACTCCCGGATCGGAGATATTAGAGAGTGCAACAAGTGGTTTAGAAGTTGCTAAAGATATTGGTTTTCCTGTTATAATTAAAGCTACTGCTGGAGGGGGGGGGAAAGGAATGCGTGTTGTATATTCTGAAAATGACTTTGAAAATGCTTTTTATATGGCTCAGGCAGAAGCTGACAAGTCTTTTAAAAATCCTAATCTTTATTTAGAGAAGTTTTTTGAGGACCCAAGGCATATTGAAATACAGATCCTCGCAGATAGACATGGAAATATCATTCATCTTGGTGAGCGTGATTGTTCTATTCAGAGAAAACATCAAAAATTAATCGAAGAATCTCCATCACCTGACCTTAGTCATCAGTTACGACAGAAAATGGGAGAAGCCGCTATTAAAGGAGTTAAGGCAGTTAATTATGTTGGTGCTGGAACAGTTGAATTCTTACTTGATTCTGATAAACAGTTTTATTTTATGGAAATGAATACTCGTATTCAGGTTGAACATCCTGTTAGCGAGATGGTTACTGGCATTGATATTGTTAAAGAACAAATATTGATTGCAGAAGGTAAAAAGCTAAGCTTTAAACAGGATCAGGTTAAATTTAATGGTCATGCAATAGAGTGTAGGATTAATGCTGAGAATCCTTTTAATAATTTTTCTTCTTCTCCTGGCAAGGTAAAGACATTTCATCCTCCTGGTGGATTTGGTGTTCGTATGGATAGTCATTTATATGCTGAATATGAGGTTCCTCCTTATTATGATTCTTTAGTTGCTAAACTAATTGTTTGGGGTGAGGATCGTAGTCAGGCTATTAATAAGATGACCAGAAGCTTGGGTGAGTTTATTATTGAGGGAATTGATACTACTATTCCGTTTCACAAAGAGGTTATGAAAGATAATGACTTCAAAAAAGGTAAATATTCTACAAGATATTTAGAAACCTTTAACTTTAATAATAAAAATTAACAAAAAGTGACAACACTTATTTATTTAAATAAACAGCACGCTTTTTTAGCTAGTACGCCTAATAAGACGTTTTTATTAAGATAGTCAGAATACCTAAGTAACTGGGGTTAGCTATATGATTAAATTAAGGGTTAATGCACTAGAAGTTAAACAATTATTAATTTGGGCTGAAAACACCATCTCAGGTGGACATTATGGTGATCATAATGTAATATTGCCAGAAGAAAGAATTACGTTAGATAAGCTTAAAAATAACGTTAAAGACGGAGCTATTGATGTTAATGAAAGAGATCTAAAAATTATGATTATATGGTCTGATAATGCTATAGGTGGAGAGGGAATGATAAGTGAGGAAATATCTCTTATTGAGAAACTAAAAAAGGCAATGAATGAAATAGCTAAATAAATATAACTATTTGTCAGATTCCTTAGGTAAAATTGGACTAAAATTATATATTGGTATTACTATAAAAAAAGCCTTGCCAATAATATTTTTATAGGGTATTATACCAAAATATCTACTATCATATATGCTATTTTTATTATCTGCTGAAACAAAGTAATAGTCATTATAAACTTGAAAAACGTATTCTCCTTTTGATAAAATAATACTTTTTAGATTGTCTGGAAATAAAAATCTATAAAAATACAAAAGGTTTTTAGCGCTATTTTCATAAGACCTTAAATTTGTTGGAAGACTGTCTATACTTATAGTAAAAGAGAATCTTGTAGTGTTAGAAAACCTAACAGTTTTTCTATCTGGACTTAATATTACTTCTATTTTATCATTTCTTTTGGGAATATATAAAAAATGCTGTTTATTATATTCTTCTAAATTAGAATAGGGATTTTTATAAGGTAAATATTCACCTGGTTTGCTTAGGATTCTGGCGAATATTATGTTGGGATTAGACGGATTAGACGGATTAGACGGTAAACCAAATAAATTAAAACTTAAGAAGTTTAATATACTAAATAGAGTATTCTTTGATATAAAATTTTGTTTATCATCTAAAGGGGATTTAAAAAGAACAATATCACCTTGTTGTGGTTTATTCCAGCTTATAATTATTTCATTATATAGGGGTTTATTAAGACCATAACTAACTTTATTCACTAAAACATAGGTTTTATTGGGTTCGAGATAAGGAGCCATAGAGTTGTTTGGGACTCTATATATATCCATAAGAAAGATAGTAACAAGGTATAACGGTATTATAGAGAAAATAACTGATACAAATAGTAAAGAAAAAGCTTTTTTTACCTTAACCCTAAAAACAGACTTAGTTAAGTATAAGGCAAATATAAAACTTAGTATTATAACGCTAAAGGCAAAGTCTATAGGGAAAAAAGAATAATATAAGATCTCTAACGAACAAATGATTAACATAATAACTAATACTAGACTAAGAGATATATCAAAAAAGTTACGACGAATACGGTGATATTTTACAACTCTTTTTAGGATATAGGCTATGAATAAGTTAATTATTATAAAAGATATAGCAAAAATAATGTAATTCATTAAGACAACTCATTATAATTTATAAATAAATTAGATATTTATAGAAAGTTAAATTTAACAATAACTTTGAATATGGTCTATAAATTAAATTTTGATTATTTATAAGTCAAGCTTATTTTGGTTTATTTTAATTTTTGTTGTTATTTATTTACGCTATAGCCTTAGGTAGTGTAATAAGTTATACTTTATAGCCGTCTAATACTTAAGGTGTATAACTATGGTTGGTTTTATTACTAGTCCAATTTATCTTGAACATAAAACTAATAATAGGCATCCAGAACGCCCTAGTCGAATTACATCCATTATTCGCCAGCTTAAAAGGGATGGTATTTTCTATAAGCTAAAACATATTGAACCCTATAGGCCATCCATAAACTGGATTAGAGAAGTACATAATAATAGCTACATACAGCGATTAGAAATGGCATCCAAAAACAAAAACAGCTTTTTAGACAGTATTGATACCCCTATTAACAGTAAAACATATGAAGTTGCTCTATGGGCAGTAGGAGGGGTTATGTCTGCCATAGACAGTATTATGGATGATACGATAAACAGGGCTTTTTGTGCAGTAAGACCGCCAGGACATCATGCTAAAAAAAACTCATCAATGGGTTTTTGTTTTTTTAATAATATAGCTATAGCTACTCGCTATCTGCGGGATAAATATAATATAAAAAAAGTACTTATATTAGATTGGGATGTGCATCACGGCAACGGTACACAGGATTTTTTTTATGATGATAATAATGTTTTTTTTGTCAGTTTACACCAAGATAAGCTATATCCGGGTAGTGGACTGCAAAAAGATATTGGTATAGGAAAAGGTAAAAACTATACATTAAATTGTCCTATGCCTTCACATTCTATAGATATCCACTATCTAAAGGCCTTTGACGAGAAAATTATACCGGCTATAAATAGTTTTAATCCAGATTTTATTATGATATCTGCTGGATTTGATGCTCATATTGATGATCCCCTTGGAGAAATGTCTCTAACGGAAAAAGGTTTCTCATTAATGACCAAAGAAATATTAAAAATTGCAAAAAGATTTTGTAATGGTAAAATAGTATCCGTATTAGAAGGGGGATATAACCTAGGTGCATTATCTAAATCGGTTTCAACGCATATAAAAGCATTAATGGATTAAAAATAATAAGGGTATACTAATATGGGTAAAATTAATAGTATTAAGCCTGTAAAGCTGTTTATATCAATTACATATAAGGATATAAAAGTATATAAAAAAGTTCTTAGTTTACTAAAAAAGCACTTTGGTAGAGTAAGTCATGTTCATTCATACTGCTTTAGTAGTTTTAGTGACTATTATCATAAAGAAATGGATTATCCTTTAGGAAAAATAATCTTAACTTTTAGTTCACTAATACATAAGGATAATGCTCCCACGCTAAAACATATTTCTAATGACATAGAGATGGAACTTGCAGATGCTAATCTAAAGAGAAGTGTAAATATTGATCCAGGCTATTTAACAGAGGCAAAAGTGATACTTTTAACCACTAAAAACTTTGCTCATAGAATATATATTGGAATGGGAATATTTGCAGAAATAACCTTAAGTTATAGAAAAAACTCTTTTAGTCCTAACAGTTGGACCTATCCCGATTATCGATCAAGTGGAGTTATAAGCTTTTTTAACAACACTAGACAGCATTATAGAAAACAACTTATTTGATAATATGTCTTATTTATGTTTTTATATAAGGTTATGGATTAAAAGAAGACATTTTATCAAAAACAGCTAATGCTAATATTTTACTAAACTTTTCTTTTAGCGAAATGAACTTGATAATAGTATTATCATTATCATCTATCTCTATTGCTCCATCAGTAAGGATATATTTACCTTTTAAATTAATTTGTATATCTGATGATTTATATGGAAGGTCTAATGATTTAACTATTTCTTTATTTTCAGGAATAAAGGTTAATCCATTCATTGATAATTCTGTAATCATGCCTGATATATTTAGTTTTTCACTTAATTTAATATTAACCTTAAACATATTACTGGCATCTATTTTAATAGAAATTTGTTTTCTCTTTTCATTTAACTTAACTCCCAGTCGAGCAAGTATTCCTTGTAGCTTTATAAGCACTTGTTCAGTATTAGTAGACTTAAGAAGTAATCCAGCAGCACCTAGTTTTTGTATTCTTAAAAGAAAATTGCGATCTTTTTTATCAGAAAACACAATTATCTTAAATTTAGTATTACCACTAAGCTCTCTAAAGCTATTTATGGTAGAGTCAAGTTCGTTAATAATATGATCTACATCAATTAAAATAAAATCAACTTTTTTATTACGGAGATAGTATTTAACTTGTTCCATCTCATTAGTGGAATAAAGATAAAACCCTTTTGGTAGCAGTTTTGTAGCTATTGCTTCGTTAATATCGTTGTTAGTTTTAACCATAACAATTTCAATATTTTCAAGATAACGCTGTTTTTTATTAACAAGATTTATAGAAAAATCACCTATATCAGTATTCATCTCTATAACAATAGTTGCAATAGACGGGTGAGTCAAAAGAGTAGTAGGTCCTACATAAACTTGGGGAGACTTTATATCACAGTCATAATTATACTCTTCAAGCTTGGTAATTGCTGTACCAGAAATCATATTACCGAGTTCTGCAATAGCTGACTTAAAGAGTTCTTTTTGCTCCATGTCTTTGATAATTTCTTTTAGGTTTAACCCAATCATTTCCTGTGCAATAGCTGTAGAGATACCAGGTGGAAGATCAAATATGATTTGTCCTTCTGCATCTCCAATTATATTGAAAAATATAGAGACACCGCCTAAGCTTTCTTTGCCTTTAGCAACGTATATCTGCTTTTTTATAGCAGTCACCCCAACTACTTCTTTAATTACAGATACTGCCGAAGAAACAAATGGATTAACATATTTTAAATCCAATTTTTTTTATCTCCTATTTTTTATTAAGCATTCTACTATAAAAATTATCAGCTATTTTCCTTGTTATAGAAAAATTAACTAAGTTATTATTAATATATATTTTTTTAATTTAAAAGAAACTTTTTATAAATAGCACTAACCTGACTATTAATAAAGTAATATTTATCCATAAAAGCCTTAGTATTACTAAATCCAAGCTTAATAGCCAGCTTATCCCTTTCTTCTTTAGACTCAGGGAGCTTATCATGAGAATAATTAGTCATAATTCTTAATGTTGTTTCTATATTCCGTAAAAATATCAAGGCTGTTTTGGCAGTTTTAAAGTCCTCTAAAGTTATAATACCATAATGGTATAGGCTGGAATATAAGTTAAATATATTCTTTTTTCTAATATACTTATTTTCTATTCCGTGTATAATATTAAGGTATTGTGCTAAAAACTCTAGATCTAAGAGTCCGCCCTTACCCTTTTTAAATAGATTATGTCCATTTTTACTAACAGCATTATCCACAATACGCTTTCGCATATGAACAACTTCTTTTTTAAACTCTAAAACATCTATCGGCGAATAAACAAACCTATCTATAATATCCTTAACTTTTAACTCAAATTTATTGCTTTTAGAAATAACCCTTGCCTTAGTGTAAACGAGCTTTTCCCATACAGCACCTTTTTTTTGTAAATAGTCATCGAGCTTATTAGCCGAAATTACCACAGGAGCATTTTTACCATGGGGTCGTAGTTTAAGATCAACGTCATAAAGAATACCAGATGCAGACGTATAAGATAAAAACTTAGATGTCTTTGCAGTTAGGTCGTTAAAAAATGATGAATTATAATATCCAGAGCTAATCTCGCCATTTTTTTCATAAACTATAAAAATATCTAAGTCAGAGCCAAAGTTAAGTTCTCTTCCTCCAAGCTTTCCAAGTAAAACAACAGCAACCTCAGAATCAGGCATACCCTTTTTATCAGATAGCTTTTTAAGGAAATACTGTATAGAGTGAAAAAGTATAGTCTCTGCCAAAACGGATAGTTCATAGGTAGTTTTAATTATATTAGAGATTCCAATAATACTCTTTAGGCCTATCCTAAATATTTCATAGTTTTTAAAAATAAAAACAGCCTTCTCAAATGACTTGAACTTAAGTATTTGGTTAAGATCTCTTTGTAAGTTTGCAAAAGAATATTTATATTCAAAAAAGTCTTTTTTAGTAATATCCTCAAAAAGCTCGGGATGCTGAATAAGGATTTCGCTTAGGAACTCACTATTGGAGAATACCTTAGATAAATAGCATACTATTTTTCTGTTATAATTAAAGAATTCGAATAAACCATCTTTTAAGTTGTAGCTTTTGATAGCCTTAGAAAAGTTAATAAGAAGTAAGTCTTTATCTGGAGAGTTTTTAATTTCTTCTAAAAATATTGGTAGAATGTTTATAAAAGCCTCTGAACCCTTTTGAGTCGAAGGAGCAAGTTCTTTTATCATATTAAATGCATTTTTTGTATCCTTAAATTGATATCTTGCAATAAAATGTTGAATTAACTTAGGCTTATGGTTTAATAAATATAAAAAAGATGGATTCTTAATCCTTACAAGAGCTCTAAAATAATTTTTTAAGGTTTTAAGAAGTTCATAACTTATATTGTTGTAGTAGTCCTTAAATAAAGTACCAGCATCTTTATCAGTTTTGGGTAAATAACCTAAGTTTTTAGCAATGGTTTTAAGTAGCTTTTTATTAGTCATCAATGATTTACACTGTTCTTTGTCAAAAAGTTGAGTCTCATGCTTCAAAAGTTTAAAAAAATGATAACCATCTTCTAAAATGTTCTTTTCGCTTTTATTCAACAATCCCGTACAATATAATTTATTAATAGCATTCAAAGTATTTTGAGTTTGTATGTTATGTACTTTTCCACCGTGGAATAGCTGGATCATCTGAATCATAATCTCGATATCCTTAAGTTTTACCACCTTTGAATGACTAAAATTACCTATTAAATCTTTTATCTTATAAATGTCGTCTAATGAAAGATACTTTCTATAAGTAATTACATTGGCATGGGTTAGGAAAGTATTACCCAGTTTAACATCTCCACAACAAAATCTTGCTTTAATAAGCTGAAAGCGTTCAAATACCGCTATATTATTTTCTAGTTTAGAAATATATTCATCTATGGTATATACTTTTGGAGTTTTATCACGTTTAGACCTTGTGGGATAGCTTAGCCTATAAATATTATTTTTATCTATTATCTCAATTAATTGTCTGGTAAAGTTGGTATAATAGTTATAAGCAGATAATTTGGAGCCATTAACATTTTTTTTATCAGAATCGCTATATATAACTAAAACGGATACATCATCATTATAGCACAATTCACAAGCTCCAAGTCTTTCTAAGGCGATTATAGCTAAACCTATATTATCAATTGAGCCATACTGCTTTTTATATTTTTCGTTAACAATATCATAGGCTGTTTTAAAGCAAGCCTCCGCAAGATTAGAAAGTTCTTTTTCTATTTTTGAATAGTCTTCTCCTAAAAGCTCTCTAACTGCTATTCGAAAAGTTTCTCTGTTTTTGTAAAGGCCTATATAATGGTATTTATTGGATTTATTTTTACACTTAAAAGACTTTAGCTCTTCTAGATAGTCGTCACTAGACTTTATATTATGTAGATCCTGATCTAATAGCCAATATAACCAGTCTGGTTCTAAGATGAGAATCTTATTAACATAAGGCAGTATAAGTATTTGAGGAACAAGCTTTGCAAATAATGGATTACTTATAATATATTTTATTAGTTTTTGTCTATTTTTACTTTTTTCTATTAGTAAAATAAAGCCCTCTAGAGCCTTGTCTATACACCCTGAAACACTTAGAAACTCTAAAACCTCTGGTAGGTCTACATAAAAGTCATCACATAGCTTATAGAGCTTTTTAATTAGCTTATAACACTCATCAATATTCTTAAAAGAATAGCTATTGAGCTTGCTATAAAGTTCTACATCAAATAATTGATTTAGCTTTTTTTTTATATTGGTATGCTCTGTCATAAGATTATAAAGCATCCTTTTGCTATTATACTTAAAAAATAATCTAATTATAATAAAAAGTAACTTTATAATATAAAATTTAACAAATAAATATATATAATTTTTATATATTTAAATTTGCTTTCTCAAGAACTTTTATCGTTATAGGCTAACAACACTATAGTTTAATATTCTTCAAATACTGGTTCAAAATTATTTTTATCCGAAGAACACTTTGGACAAACCCAATAATCCGCTAATCCCTCAAAAGGGATCCCTGGTTTAATATCATTAAATTTATCTCCCTCATAGGGGTTATAAACATATCCGCATTTTAAGCATTCATATTTAGTCATTTTATGGTCCTAATCTTATAGATATATATTTGGTTTATTTTGAGATATACAAGTTTTTAATAATGTTTTTTTTATAAATTTAAATATCTGTATAGCGATGTAATTTTTTTAACTAAAATAAATTTACTTGATTAACCCTTATAAAATAATTATTTTATTTGAAATGTTAACATTAACAATTAACCACTTATATCTATAATAGTGGATGCTTAATAAGGATATAACTATATGAAAAATATATATTTAACAATATTAATAATTTGTTTATCTTCATTAAACGTCATGTCATGCGAACAACGAAAAAATAGCATTAAAATAAAACAGCAGAATACATCAAATCTAACTGGAAGTGAACAACTGGATATAGCCTTTGCAAAACTGGGAATTAATCCCATTATATATAAAAAAAAGGCTCTAAACTTTAACTCTAAGGATTTAAACGGACAAAACTTTAGTCTAAAAGAACAACAAGGAAAAATAGTATTTCTTAATTTCTGGGCAACATGGTGTATTCCATGTGTTGTTGAGATGCCATCAATGGAAAAACTCCATAACAAAATGAAAGGAAAAGATTTTTTAATGGTTGCGGTCTCTGTGGATGATGGTAAAAAGGTTATATCTGACTTTGTAAAAAAGCATAAACTAACCTTTACTATAATACACGACATAAATAAAAATATTTATGAACTATATAATACCTTAGGGTTAAATGGCTTTCCTACAACTTTTATTATAGATAAAAAAGGTTATATTATATCAGTTATAGAACGTGAGCTTGAGTGGGATAAGCAAGATTCCATAAACCTTTTTAATATCCTTGTTAATATTAAGAATTAGCTGGTTTTACTTTTCTACTGCTAACCTATTTCTTGATCATAGCTTATAAAAAAAAACAAGGATAGTATAAATAAAATATGTTTTCGAAAAATATTAAGATACCCTATTCAAAGTTAAGGCTTTTTCACTCACAAAACTCTATATCTAATGAATACCTAACTAATTATGATAAAGTTAAATCATTTTATGACTTTGATTATAGATCGGTCGATAGCATTAATGATGCCGCTGAACAAAATAAACTATCTTCTGATCAAAGAAAAGAGCTATATAAAGTTTTATACGACTTTAACAAAGAAAAAAATAATCATCCAAAGGTTATGGATAACCTAAATTGTTTAGTTGATAATGATTGCTATACAATTATTACTGGTCAGCAATGTGGTCTTTTGACTGGTCCACTTTATACTATCTACAAAGGAATATCTGCTATTCTGCTGGCTGATAAGCTAAATAAAAGTTTGAATAAAAAGTTTATACCTATATTTTGGGTGGCCTCAGAGGATCATGATTTAAACGAAGTTAATAATCTAAGCTTTTCTAGCTTAAATAATGAAATAGAATCCCTATCCCTTGATATAGAGGATAAAGGCTTTTCTATAAAGGATATTGATCTAAAGGATGAGATATACAATTTTCTAAACATCCTTAAGGATAAATGGCATAAAACTGAGTTCTCATCAAGTATGTATTCATTAGTGAAAGAGAAAAGTAATAGTCTTTTAGATTCGTTCATACATCTGATTAGTGAAGTCTTTAAAGATTACGGACTTATTATTGTAGAACCTAATATCCTAAGAAAACTTAGTATTGACATTAGCTTATTAGCCCTAAACAAAAATAGTGAAATTAATAAACTTATTACTGAGTCCTCGAAAAAGCTAACTAAACTAGGGTATAACCCCGCTATAAATAATAGTAATGGGCTTAACTTATTCTATCATCATAATAAAGCTAGGCTAAAGCTAATATGGAATGAGAATAGCAATCTATTTGAAAATAAAAAGAATCAACTTTCCTTTTCCTTAGAGGAACTTAAACTTAAAATAGTTAATGATCCCCATTTATTTTCTCATAACGTAGTTCTAAGGCCAATAGTCCAAGATTATCTTTTTCCTAATGCTGTTTATATAGCTGGTCCGGGTGAGATCAATTATTTTTCTCAGCTAAAAAGTGTATATGCTCTTTTTAACAAAAGGCTTCCTGTAATCTATCCGCGTATTAGTATTACTCTTTTTGAGAAAAGATATCAAAAGATACAAAATAAATTTGGATTAACTATAATAGATATACTAAATAATAATTCTATAAAGGCTAATCCGCTATTTAACACCTCGGATGACATAATAAATATATTTATCCTTAATATAGAAAGAAATATAAAAGATTTAACCTTAATGGCAGAAAAACAGGGACAAAACGTAATAGATAGCATAAGACCTTCTTTAAATAAGATATTAAGTGAAGGTAAGAAAGTTAAGGCTAAATATATTAAAAGGCTAGAAGAGAATCTGGGTATATCAAAGAATCAAATAGTAAGACTAAATAATGCTGTAATACCCCGTATTAGGCCTCAAGAAAGAGTTTTTAACTACTTTTATTATATTAACTATTACGGACTAAATCTTTTATCGGAGATAATTAGTAATGTAGATATTAATGATTTTTCTCATCAGGTTCTGTATTATGAATAAGCTAAAGATTGGTATTGTTTGTTATCCCAGCTATGGTGGTAGCGGTATAATAGCTACTGAGTTAGGGATTAACCTGGCTAATAGAGGACATTCTATTAACTTTATAAGCTATGAAACACCTTTTCGTTTAACTGGCTTTCATCAAAACATCCAGTTTCACGAGGTGGATGTTCAAAACTATCCCCTATTTAAGTATCCACCTTATACTTTGGCTCTAACTTCCAAGATTATCGAAGTTTGTGAGGCTAATAAATTAGATATTCTTCATGTTCACTATGCTATACCACATTCAATTTGCGCTTATCTATCCCGTCAAATATTGAGGGATAGTAGTATAAAGTTTGTTACTACCCTGCATGGTACAGACATAACCCTGGTTGGAATAGAACACTCATATCATAAAATGGTAAAATTTGGCATTATAGAAAGTGATAAGGTTAGTACAGTATCTAACTACCTTAAACAGGCAACCATTGATAAGTTTAAAATTAACAAAGATATTTCTGTTATCCCCAACTTTGTGGATACTAATAAATTCTCTCCTAACAAAAGGGATATACAATGTCCTTTGTTTGAAGGAGGATATAAGTTTATTTTACATATATCTAATTTTAGACCAGTCAAAAATATAACGATACTAATAAAAGCTTATAATCTCATTTTAAAAAAGGTTAATGCACGATTGGTATTAATAGGAGATGGAACAGAAATATCCACCGTTAGAAAACTGGCTAATAAATTGGGTATATTAGATAAAATATGCTTTTTGGGTAAGGTAGAATTAGTGGAAGATTTATTACCATCCGCAGATTTATTTATGCTAACCAGTAAAACAGAAAGTTTTGGTCTATCTTTGTTAGAGGCTATGAGTTGTGGAGTACCAACTATATCGTCTAATGTTGGGGGTATATCAGAAGTAGTTCAACACGGAGAAACAGGGTTTACATTCAACCCAGATGACTTTAACTCAATGGCTGAAAAAGCAATAGAAGTATTAACTAATTCAGATTTACATAAACACCTTAGTCAAAACGGAAGAGCACGGGCTATAAAATATTTTAACATTAACAAAATAGTAGATCAGTATGAACAACTCTACTTTGACACATTAGAATTATAAATTATTTCATTTTTTGTTTCTATACTATGGTTTTTAACTTTTAGTCTATCTTTAATGATTTTAAACGTAGCCAAGCCTGAAACAATTATGAGTATATGATAAGTAAAAAACCTCCATAGAGTTACGAAAAGATTTAGTATTACCCCACTAGCAAAAACTGGACTTAAAAATTTAAATATGCTATGAGCTACTAATTCACTTGTACCACTTGCACCTGGAGTAGGGATGGAGTAGTTAACAAAGTGGATTGCTGATTGGAATAATAATAAATCTAATATAGCCAGTTTTATACCCATTCCAATAGCTATAAAATAGGCTATTAAGTATTTTGTAGTCCAAGATATAAAGGTTATTATTAGGGTTAGTAGTATGTTTAGTTTTTTAGTGAGAAAATAGTTCTTTATATAGTGGTTAAAGTTGTTAACTTCTTTCAAGATAAACTTTAGACGACTATTAAAAGAATCCTTTTTTACTATACGAATTCTTTTTAGAAACTTCATGCCTATAAAACTCAGCTTTTTGGCAAAAGATGGCTTGAATACCGAAAGATATGATATAATAATAAAATATATTATGAATCCTCCACCGTAAATATAAAAGAAAGTTAGATGTCCAAAATTACTAAGGGGTTCATAGCTTATTATGGCATAACAACCAGTTAGTAAGAGGAATAATAAAGAAGTTGCAGTTTTAAAATATGAAATTACGACAGACTTGCCCAGAGAAATACCGCTTTTATGCAGAATATATATTTCGATAGGCTGGCCGCCAGACTGAAAAGGAGTAACCGCTGATAAAAACTCATTTGCTAAATAAGCGTTCCAACCAGTCTTAAGTGATAGTTTAGTATTTATTCCCCAAGCAATAACTTTTAAACGAATACAGTCAACTAAAATATGAATGACCATAAGTAGGCATAAAATGGGAAGGTATAGTGGATTAAAGTTTTTGATTCCTTTTTTTAAGGTTAATAGTGATATATCTCCACTTAAAAAAAGCAAGAATAAAGTTATTAACGAAATGATTACAAATATTAATAGGCCTCGCTTATAATTAGATATTCCATTATTATTCATAATGATATTTTAGATTATGTAATTGTAATTAGTTGAAATAAAGACTTAGCCTATTAATAAATCATGTTAACTTTTAGTTATAGCTTTATTATTAGGAAAGGTAATAAGTATTTTGTATATGTCAAGATTTATAATATGCTAAAAAACAAATTCGTTAAAGTAGGTCTATGCTGGTTTTGGATTTTAAAAAAAAGACTTTCTTTGATAAATATCCATTTTATTTATCGTATTAACATGTTGATAGTGCTTTTTAATATAATTATACAAAATGGGCATACCTTTAAGGGGATAACTTCCAAAAGATCTTACACCACTAGGAGCTGTATCAATAAAATAACGAGGCTTTTTTTTATCCAGATCAGTAATGACAGAACTAATAGCAGAATTAGCATTATTAATCGACCGAGTTAGACCACTATTATAACTTTTGGCATAAGCCGAACACCACAAAAACCTAATACCAGGCCTACGATTAGAAAAATAGTATATTTCAACAATATCACCCCATACCAAAATCTTATCAGTTATAGTACTATTTTTTTGGATCCAGTTACTAACACCAATATAATGAGCTCTTGGTATAATAGCGTGATTCTGAGTCCAAACCTTACTAGGACTAAAATGAGATAAAAATCCATTAGTATAATTCCACAAAACATTAATCATAATAGACATAACTAACAAAATATTAACTAATACCTTTATTCTATGATTAAATGACAACTCCATAAGTCTAACAAGGCTATATCCAGCTATAAGACAAAGAGCTGGTATATATTGTATAAAATAATGGTTATAAAGGCGATCACCTCCTAAGAATATACCCAAAAAGCTTACAACGAGATAAGCCAAGAGTAATAAAACCCTTAAGTCTTTTTTTATGGATAATCTATTCCTAATTAAAAAATAAATAGTCAAAAGCCATAAAGGTAACTGAAAAAGCATATTCTGACCAAGCTTTAAAATAGCCTTATTAATAAAAGGTAAAATAGCTATATTATTAATACCCACAGATATATAGCCAATATTACCACTAACATAACCCGTTATCATACCAACTAACTGAGGCTTAATAAAATAAACTAGGATAACTATGCCCATAAATCCAAACACAATAAATAAAAGTGATAGAGCATTATTATAAAATTCTTTAGTCTTAATTGGTTTAATAATAACCAGATAAACTCCGTAAGCAATCATTATAAGTCCGGAGTGTCCTTTAGTTAAAAAAGCAATTAATAATAAAGAGCCAGATAAAAAATAACACAAATAAGATTTATATTTCTTTTCGACCTTAGCGGCTAATACAAAAAGATAAAATGAGATAGATGATGGCAAGTTCATTACGGTCTCACCGTGACTAGCTAAGTAATGCTCAAGAAAGCCGGATACAAATATTACATAAAATAAAGCGGCAAAATAACCCGCTTTCTCATTAAAAAGTACTTTATTAGCCCTATATAAAAAATATGCGGTAGCAACTATCACTAAAATAGTCATAAAGTGTAAGCCTAAAATATTGCCTATACCAACAATACAAAAGCTTATATAAAAAAATAGAAAATAGAAAGGCCTACCAGGGACTGCATCAACATAAGGCTCTCCACCAAGCATAATCTCACTAGTCATTAAAACATCTGTTATCTCATCAACATCATAAAACTCTATAAATAGAGTAGAACCCCTTTGTATAAAGGCAATTAAAGCTATAAACAAAAATATAATAGCTTTTCTGTTGTTATAAATTATTTGTATCACCAAAATGCCCTTTAATTAGTTAAAATAAATATCATGCCATAGCTCTAAAGTTAGTAATCCCCAAAGGATATATGAGTTATCCCTTTTATTATCAAGATGATCATTAATAATACTATTAATATAATCCTTTTTTAAAATATCTAATACAAAACTATTATCCTTTAAAATATTATCCATAAGAAAGCCCTTTAACTCTGTTCTAAACCATTTATCAATAGGTATACCAAAGCCCATTTTCTTTCTATAAAGAATATCACTAGGTAGATAGTCCTTTAAAGCTTTTTTAAAAATACTCTTAGTCTCAAAAACGGTTAACTTATTCTTCATTCTAATACCAGCCGCAAACTCAACAAATAAATGATCCAATAAAGGTGAACGACTCTCTAAAGAATGTGCCATAGAGGAGATGTCAACTTTTACCATAAGGTCATCGGGAACATAAGTTCTAAAATCAATGTATAAAGGCAGGTCTAAGGGATCAGTAAAACTATTATCATTTAATAAGTTAGTAAATATATTAAAGGAGTTATCCCCCTTAAGTAATTCCTTAAAATAACGAGTATAAGCCTTGTTTTTTTGGTTATCACTAATATATAAAATAGTATTAAAATAATTTCTAATAAGACTATTGTCAATATTATTAATAAGTTCGGATATACGCTTTAGTATATTATTATTATATCCCAGCTGAATAGCCTTTAACCCATAAACTATAGTCTTTCTTATAGTAATAGGTAATTTCATAAGATAGTATGCCGTTTTAATCCACTGATATCTTTTATATCCAGCAAAGTTCTCATCCCCGCCATCACCGTTTAATGCAACAGTAACATAATCCCTTGTCATTTTAGCTAAATAATAGGTAGGTAAAGCAGAAGGATCACCATAAGGCTCTTCATAATGCCATACAAGCTTAGGTAATATGGACATATCAGCCTTAACAATAAACTCATGATGATCAGTATTATAACGCTTAGCAATCATCTTAGCATAACTAAGTTCACTATAATCAGCTTCCTCAAAACCAATAGAAAAAGTTTTTACAGGGTTAGTACTAATCTGACTCATTAATGCAACCACTATACTACTATCAATTCCCCCGCTTAAAAACGCTCCCAGAGGGACATCACTAATCATCCGCAAATTAACGGATTCCTTAAGCCTGTTAATTATTTCATGTTTAAGGTCACAAGATGATAATATAGTCTTTTTTGAATAGTCTATATCCCAATATTTGTGTATGGATAATTTTCCCTTTTTAACTATCAAATAATGCGAGTGAGGAAGCTTATAAATACCCCTAAAACCAGTATAAGGAGATGGCATATAATGAAAAGTTAAATAATGATTTATACTATTATAATCCACTTCTTTTTTAACCTGAGTATCCTTTAATATAGCCTTTAACTCAGATGCAAATATAATGGATTTATCATCTATATAATATTTTAACGGTTTTTTACCAAAGCGATCCCTTGCCAAAAATAAAGTCTTATTCTTAGAATCCCAAATGGCAAATGCAAACATCCCCCTAAGATAAGATAAACAATCCTTACCATATTCCTTATACAAATATAAAAGTACCTCAGTATCCGAGCTAGAGCGAAAAGTATATCCCTTATTAATAAGCCTATATCTAAGATCCTTAAAATTATATATCTCTCCGTTATAAACAATTATCAAATTACCATCATCGCTAACCATAGGCTGATGAGCGTCTTTGGATAAGTCTATTATAGATAATCGTCTATGTCCAAGGGCAATATAGTTATCGTTCCAAATGCCGTAGTCGTCAGGCCCCCTATATGATATTGAGTTAGTCATATTTTGTATTAACTCATTGGATACACCTTTGCCGTCAAAATTGAGCTTACCTACAATCCCACACATAAAAACAAATAACCAGCCTTATAGTAGTCCAACTATTATATAACTATATATATTATAAAAAGTTATCAAAGGATTCATTTTGTTTAAGCTTAGCCAAAACCTTTTTAATATCCTGATCCGAGTTTTTAGCACAAACTAAAAAACCGTTATCACCCTTAACTACAATGACATCCCTCATTCCCACAACAGCAACCATAGACTTATTATCCCCAATAATAATGGAATCCTTAGTATTATGACTGATTACCTGTCCCAGTGCTATATTCCCATCTTCATTAGAAGGGATCCACCTGTTAATAGAGGTCCATGAGCCAACGTCATCCCAGTCAAAGGATGATTTAATACACAAAATATTATTAGTCTTTTCCATTATGCCATAATCGATTGAAAGCTTATCCACTCTACTGAATACCCTATGCTTAACCTGATCTTCATTGTGAGAGCCAATAGCAGAGTTAATTTCTTTAACCCCTTCAGCTAAAGCGGGCATATGCTTATTCATTTCAGCTAACATACTATCTGTTTTAAAAATAAACATACCACTATTCCACAAAAACCGCTTAGCCTTAATATATTGAGTAGCAGTATTATAATCTGGCTTTTCAACAAACCTTTTAACCTTATATATACCAACATCGTTTAGGTTATTGAATAACTCACCCAATTCAATATATCCATAGGCAGTCTCTGGTTTAGAAGGGTTAATCCCAAGGATAACTATACAAGAGTTGTTATAAGCTGTATTAAAACCGTTAACAATAGTACTAATGAACTTAGAATGATCAGCGATCATGTGATCAGATGGGCAAACTAATACAACAGAATTACTAAACTTCTTATCAATATATGAAATACTTAAACCAATAGCAGCAGCAGTATCTCTTGCAAAGGGTTCGATAATAATATTATCCTTATTAAGCTCTGGTACTTCTTCTAGTATATTATGGTAAAATTTATCTCCTGTTACTATAAATATATTTTCAATGGGTAAAAAGGTTTTTAACCGTAAAAAGCTCTCCCTTATCATAGAGCTTTTGGATACTAACTTAAGAAATTGCTTAGGTTTATTAGACCTACTCATAGGCCAAAATCTTTCACCACTGCCTCCAGCCATGATTACAGCAATCTGATTCATTATCTTTCCCTCTTTTATAATAATCCTTAATTTAATATATAAATATTGCATTGTCAAGAAACTGTCAATTTCTTATCTAAATGCATTAAAGCTATATAGCTATGTTTTAACAATAAAGTATTATTTGTTAAATAGTTTTATAAATAATATTTTATTGGTTTACGATTATCTGCCGAATAATGCTAGATCAATTGTTTTATAAACCTAATAATCCTGTTTAACAATATGGAGTTCATTGAACAACTAAAAAAAGAACATATACTAATTGTAGGATTAGGTTTAAAAACAGGCTTATCAGTTGCTAATTATCTTTTAAGTAAAGATATAAATAATATATCAATAAGTGACTCTAAAACTAAAGATGAGCTGTATAACCTAATATCTAAACTAATTAAACCTGTTAAACATATATATTGCGGAAAACAGGGAGACTATCAGCTGACAAATGTGGATAGAATTATATTAAGTCCGGGTGTAGCAAGGTCAATACCTCTAATCCAGAAGGCTGTTGAGAGTAATATACCAATAACCAGTGAAATTGAATTGGCATATTTATTATGTAATCCCAAGCTGATCATAGGTATAACTGGTACTGACGGTAAAACTACTACTACATCGATTGTCCACAGGATCATAGAGCAGGAAATGAAAGTTAAAGTTGGGGGTAATATAGGTATTCCATTTATCTCCGTTGTGGATGATGTAGATGAAAATACTATTGTTGTTCTGGAGCTGAGTAGCTATCAATTAGAGGATGTTCAACGTCTTAATTGTAATATAGCCGCTATATTAAATATATCCGAAGACCACCTCGATAGATATAATAACTTTAATGAGTATATTAATGCTAAAAAAAATATACTCAAAAACCAAAGTGAGTCAGATATTATAATACTAAACTATGATGATCCATACTATAAAAAGTTGAGTTCTAATATAAAAAGCAAGCTATATACCTTTTCGAAGGATAATCAAAATCAAACCGCATATATAAAATCCTCTTGTATATATTTTATGACAGAAAAAGTAATTTCGATTGATAAAATCAAACTAAAAGGGATACACAATATAGAAAATATACTAGCCTCAATTTGTATAGCCAAATTATTAGGCATATCAAATAAGTCTATAGAAAAGGTATTAATGGAGTTTTCAGGTCTTGAGAATCGTAACGAATTCGTTAAAAAGGTTAATGGAATAAGCTTTATAAACGATAGTAAGGCTACTACTGTTAATTCGGTTATAAAATCCTTATTGAGTTATGATAAGGGAATAATACTTATAATGGGCGGGCAGGACAAGGGTCTGGACTTTAGTAAATTAATACCCTTTATGGATAATAGAGTTAAATTGCTTATACTAATGGGAGAGGCTAAAACTAAAATTAATAAGGCAATTAACTTTTATAATACTAAATTAGTATCAGACTTGGAACAAGCCTTTTATACAGCAGTTAATCATGCTAAAAACAATGATGTTATATTATTATCACCTGGCTGTGCTAGTTTTGATTTGTATAAAAATTATGAAGAGCGAGGCTCTCACTTTAAAAAGCTGGTTTATAACTTATAAAACACTTTAGGCCTATGGATGACATTAAAAATATTAACTCTAAAATATTAATTATAGTTTTTATATTAATAGGAATTAGTCTAGCTTTTATGTATGGTGCTAGTGCTCGTATTGGAGAAAGACTTTATACTAATAACTCCTACTTTTTCAATAGACAGCTTATTTATGCACTGCTTTCAATAATCCTTATACTTTTTTTATCAAGGGTTAATATAGGATTCTTTTTTCGTTTTGCAAACATATTTTTCTTAATAACTATTATCTCCCTTATTTTGGTATTAATACCCAGTATAGGTAAGGAGATTAATGGTGCAAGAAGGTGGATAAGTCTTAAATTTATTAATTATCAGCCTTCTGAAATAGCTAAAATTACCATTATGATTTATTTAAGTAAATTACTCTATAAGAAAAAAGACTATATAAAAGACTTTAACCTAGGCTTATTACCAATATTAATAGTAGTTGGACTAGTATTTATTTTAATACTCTTTGAACAAGACTTCTCAACAGCTGTTATAATTTTAATTTCGTGTATAGTGCTTATCTTTATTGCTGGAGCATCATTTAAACATATTGTATATATTAGTGCTATAGGCATTCCTGTTATTATTTTGTTAATTACATCTTTCAGCCACATGAAAGCGAGAATTATTGGTTTTATAAAGGGGATATATGAACCTAGCTATATGCACTACCATGCACGACTATCTAGTAGAGCCATTGAACAAGGGGGATTATATGGTAATGGATTAGGGATAGGTAGTTATAATGCACGAATACCAGAATCTCATACAGACTTTTACTTTCCGAATATTGTTGCTGATGTAGGGTTAATCGGCGGATTAGCTATCATATTTTTATATTTTTATTTATTTTTTAATATATATAAGTTGGTGTCTAAGATTAAGGACATTAAACTTGTCTATTTAGTTTATGGATTAACCTTTATTTTAGCCTATCAAACACTTATTAACCTAGGATCTGTATTAGGAGTTTTACCTATTGCAGGTTTGCCTTTACCATTCCTAAGCTATGGCGGTAATTCTTTAATTAGTTCATCCATAGCCATTGCCATTATACTGTCTATTGGTAGGCAGATAACTAAGGCTTAACGCTTTAGTGCAATAAGTTATAAGCGTATATAGGTAAAATATGTCTATAAACAAAAAAATAGGCCAAATGTTAATAATAGGCTTTCACGGCACCACTCCAGAGGATCAGAACATAATAACCCTGTCTAATCAAGTGGAAAGAGGGGAGATAGGGGGTATTATTGTTTTGGGTTACAACATTATAAGCCTTGAACAAATAACTAGGCTAATACAATATTTTAAATCTATATTTAGTGAATATCCCCTTTTTGTATCCGTGGACCAAGAAGGTGGACAAATAACTAGACTAAATAATAAAAATAAATATCCCTCGCAAAAAGAAGTTGCTAAAACAAAAACTTTATTAGAAGCATATAAAATCTATAGTAAGATGTCCCTTAGCCTTAGGAATGTGGGATTTAATATAAACTTTAGCCCTGTTGTGGATGTTAATGTTAATCCAGAATCGCCTATCATAGGGAGGATAGATAGAAGTTTTTCTAACAACTCACAAATAGTACTAGATTATGCAATCCAGTCTATAAAGGCTCACTATGACAATAACATAATACCCTGTATTAAACACTATCCAGGACATGGAAGTGCTAAAACCGACACTCATAAAGAGCTTAGTGATATAAGCAGTACATGGCAAGAAAGTGAATTATATCCTTATAAACAGTTAATAAAATATAGCAAAATAGACATGATAATGAGTGGACATCTATTTAACAGCAATATAGATAATAAATATCCAGCCAGTCTATCAGAGGAACACCTAAAAAATGTATTAATAAATAAGCTAAACTATAACAAAATAATAATTACCGATGACCTTCATATGGGAGCAATACAAAATAGTTTTAACCTTAAAACTACTGTTATACAAGCCATTAAAGCGGGAAATAATATTTTACTATTTTCCAACTATAAAAAGTTTATAAGGCTGGATCACAATTTACATATAAAAGTAAAAAAAATAATAAATGATGCCATAAACAATAATGAATTATCCCAAAATCTAATAGATAGATCATTTGCCAAGATTATAGGGCTTAAAAATAGGTTAAATAACAATGAATCCAAGGCTTAAGCCGAAAAAGATATCATGAGCAGTCATTTTTAGAGAACGTTTAGCAAACTCATAACCAAATTCTACATTCATTAATATGTTACCACTTCTATTTAGTCTAAACTGAATTTCGAGTTTGGTTATAAAGCTAAAACTCATAGTTAAATCTGACTTAGGTATATTAATTTCTTGTCCGCTGGGGGATAGTATAGTGCCATGAAATTGAACAAAATAAGAGCCGCCTATACCAAATAGAACATTAACATTTGATGTAACAGGAATTCTTAACTTTGGTATAATGGGTATCTGCATTTCGTAATATGATATATCATTGTTTCCAAGGGAGAAATACCTAAAAAAAACGCCAGTTTCTATAGCCAAATATTTTATAGGGATTACTTCTAAAAAAAAGCCTGCTCCTGCACCAATGCCATTAGCTTTATCATTACTAAAAGCACACATATAACTTAAGTCTTTAGTGGTAGACAGATTAACAGAAAGAGGCATTGTTGTTTTTATGCCCAACATTAGAGTATCACTTTCAGTATACGCTATTTTAGGAGAGATAATAATTATGAAAGAGAGAAATATTATTAGTTTTAATTTCATGATAAATATATTAATTTATTATTTTAAACAAAGCCTGCTTTGTTTTGATAAATTGCTAAACTTTTAAAAGATATATTTAATATAACAAAACTGTTATGCTTTTAGTAGTAAAAAAAACTTTTATGTTATTATTGTTTTGTTAAAAGTAAAAAAGGATTTTAGTTTAACTATTTGTTAGAGGGTTAGCAACAAGATTTACAGCAAAAATACTACTGATGTTATATAGCCTAGTATATATGCTATATTTATTAATGAATATAGTTTTTATCCAAACGAGGATATTATATTTTACAGTATATTAGGCTGTTACCCCCCAGCTATTAAAACTTTAACTTTCTAACTACTTATATGTTAATCATCTGGTTTTATCAATTTTTACTAAAGACAATTAGTGATTCACCGACCTACTATTATGGTTATAAAACTATAAAAAAAAAGAGGTGCTTATATGATTATTAACCACAATCTAAGTGCTATCAATGCTCATAGAGTTACTAAGTTTAAGAACTGGGAACTTGATAAAAATCTTGAAAAGCTATCATCAGGTATGAGGATAAACCGAGCTGGGGATGATGCGGCAGGTTTAGCTATATCAGAGAAAATGAGAGCACAAATTAGAGGGCTAAGACAAGCTGAGCGTAATGCTGAGGATGATATATCTTTTATCCAGACAACTGAAGGATATTTGCAAAACATCCAATCGGTCTTACAAAGGCTAAGAGAATTATCTGTTCAGGGAGCTAATGGCATATATACATCGGAAGACAGGATGCAAATACAAGTAGAAGTATCCCAATTGATAGACGAAATTGATAGAATAGCTAGTCATGCCCAATTTAATGAGTTAAACATGTTAACAGGACGTTTTTCTCGGGGTACAGCACTCCACTTACCCAATGCGAGTATGTGGTTTCATATAGGTGCTAATATGGATCAAAGGGAGAGGGTTTATGTGGGGACAATGAATACTCAGGCTCTTGGGCTTAAGAATACCAGTGGACTACCTCAATTTGCGACTTTTATTAGTGTATCTAATATTGAAAAGGCAAATCAAAATATTGGTGTAATAGATGCGGCATTAAAGAGGGTATCCAAGCAAAGGGCAGATCTTGGTGCTTATCAAAATCGTTTAGAGTTTACGGCTAAAGGGTTGTTAGTGGGATATGAAAACTTACAAGCTTCAGAATCTCGTATTAGGGATACTGACATGGCGGAAGAGGTAGTAGATTTTGTTAAGAATCAAATAATTTATCAAAGTGGTACAGCGATGTTAGCACAGGCAAATAGTAAATCTCAGTTAGTTCTTAGGTTATTGCGTTAGAGTATAATATTTTAGGATAGGTGTTTAGAAAAGGGTTTTGGTATATGTAATCTTATTAAGAGTTCTGCTATTAATCGTTATAGTTGCTTGGATCAAAAGTATTTTAGGTTAACATATACTTCTAAAACTCCATAGAGTATAAATAATATCTATCTAAAAACTATAATAACTAGTAGGTAATTAATTAACTTAAGTTATCCATGTTCTTTAACGCTATATGTGCGGCATCCTGTTGAGCAAGCTTCTTACTAGGGCCAAAACCAGAACCAATTACCTTGTCATTAATTAATACATTAACATAAAATATCTTTTGATGATCAGGCCCCTCTTCTTTAATAGTCTTATAAATTGGGCATACCTTATAAAGCTGTTGAGTATATAATTGAAGAGATGTCTTATAATCTTTTTGATGCTTGTCCTTTTTAACCTTATCAACTTCTTCTTCAATAAATGGCTCTATAAACTGTCTAACGGCACTTAGACCCCTATCCAAATAATAAGCTCCTAAAATAGCCTCAAGAGTATCAGCTAGTATAGCCTGACGATTCATCCCATTAGAAATTATTTCACCCTTACCCAAGAGTAAACCATGTCCAATACTAAGCTTTCTAGCAATTACGGCTAAGGAGTGTTCGCTAACAACAATAGACTTAATAGTGGATAATTCTCCCTCAGAACAATAGTTTAACTCTTTATATAAATACTCATTAACTATAAGAGCTAAAACAGAATCCCCTAATAACTCTAACTTTTCATTATCTTCAGGCTCACTTCTGTTCTCATTAACATAAGAACTGTGAATTAAAGCATTATGAAAATGCCGCATGTCTTGAAACTTAATCCCAAGCTTCTCTTCAAGCTTTAATAAATGAGCTAATCTTCTTTGGTCCATAATTTATTGAAAGTACTTCCTAAACACAATAGAACAATTATGACCACCAAATCCAAATGAATTAGACATGGCCGCATTAATAGAATAGTCAATAGCCTTATTTGGTATACAATCAATATCACAATCAGGATCAGGAGTATTATAATTTATAGTAGGATGAAGAGAATTAGTTTCAAAGCTTTTAACAACAGCAATAGCTTCAGCTCCCCCGGCGGCACCAAGTAAATGTCCTATTAGCGATTTTGTAGAGTTAACCTTGATATTCTTAACATGCTTACCAAATACCCGCTTAATGGCATATTGTTCAGCCTTATCTCCAAGAGGAGTACTAGTACCATGTGTGTTAATATAATTAACCTCATCCAGTTTAACCTTAGAGTTATTTAAAGCTATGTTCATGCAGTTAATTACCCCGGCACCATCACTACATGGTTGTGTAATATGAAAAGCGTCACAACTCATACCACCCCCAGCCATTTCAGCGTATATCTTAACTCCCCGTTTTATAGCACTTTCCTCACTCTCCAATACGATTACCCCAGATCCCTCACTTAGCACAAAACCATCTCTTTCTTTATCAAAAGGACGAGAGGCAGTTTTAGGATCATCATTTCTTGTTGATAAGGCTCTAGCCGCACAAAAACCAGCTAAACCTAGCGGAGTTAATGCACCCTCACTACCTCCAGCTAACATAATATCTGCCTCACCACGTTTTATTATATGCATAGATTCTAATATTGCATGATTAGAAGTAGCACAAGCAGTTGATATAGAATAATTAGGTCCGCTAAGCCCCCAAAGAATAGCCCCCATCCCACTAGCCATGTTTGTAATAATACCGGGGATAAAAAAAGGAGATACCTTTTTCCAGCCGCCAACATCAAACTTAATATCATTATCGGTATAAGTATATATTCCCCCAATCCCTGATCCAACCAATATACCAATTCTATTTCTATCCAACTTATCAATATTAGTCTGAGTTAGATTACTATCATCCAACGCCTGTCGGCCTGCCGCAATACAATAATGAACAAAAGGATCCATTTGGCGTACAGTTTTTTTATCCATATAATCCAGAGGATTAAATAGTTTAATTTCTCCACCAAACTGCGTTGGGAACTTACTAGCATCAAAACGCTTAATCTTATCAATCCCTGACTTACCATTGATACAGTTATCCCAAAACTCATTTATAGAATTGCCATTGGGAGATATAATCCCAAGTCCAGTTATAACTACTTTTTTTGACTCCATAAATATTCCCTAACCAGTCATAGTCATTCCGCCGTCTAAAACAAAAACCTGCCCAGTTATATAATTAGCCTTATCAGATGCAAGAAATGCAACAAGATTAGCAACATCATCAGGTGAACCAAGTCGCCTTAATGGTATTCTATCCAAAAGACTAGTTCTAACCTTATCTGGTAGCTTTTTAGTCATAGCAGTTTCAATAAAACCAGGTGCTACAGCATTTATATTTATATTCCTAGCCCCCACCTCTTGTGCCACAGACTTTGTAATAGCAATAACACCAGCCTTACTAGCAGAATAGTTTGTTTGTCCAACATTTCCAACTAGACCTATTATTGAGGCGATATTAATAATATGACCCGATTTTTGTTTTATCATTGGCTTTAAAACTGCCTTAGTACATATAAATACACCCTTTAAATTTATATTGATTACTTTATCCCAGTCTTCTTCTGGCATTCTCATCGCTAAGCCGTCTTTAGTTATTCCAGCATTATTTACCATAATATCTATTTTTCCAAATTCTTCAACTGATCTGTCTATAAGAGCTTTTACTTCAGCCTCGCTTGATACATCAGCTTTTACGGAGATAGCTCTTTGCCCTAACTCTTCAATTTTTTTAACAGTTTCCTGAGCCTCTACTATATCACAAACTACTAAATCGGCACCAAGGCTGGCAAGTTTTATAGCTATAGCCTGACCAATTCCACGACTGGCACCAGTTATAACGGCAATCTTATCTTTTAATGATATCATAATTTCCTCTTAAAATAAATTTTATATTAGACTGTAACTTTATCTATTTAGTCATTGATAAAAGTCTATCTAGAGATTTTATACTGTCTATACCAAAGGTAGTTAAACGTCTATCAATTTTCTTTACAAGCCCCTGTAAAACTTTACCGGCTCCAACCTCAATAAATGTATTTATACCCATTTTAATCATTTTTTCTATAGACTTTCTCCACAACACAGGGGATAACATTTGTTTATACAGCAAAGACCTCATATTAGCGAAATCAATAACATCTCCGGTAACATTAGAGATAACTAATATTTTTGGTTTACTTAGCTCAATGCTATCTAAAAAGTGACTAAACTTCTTAGCCGCTGACTCAATCAAAGGAGAATGAAATGCACCACTAACATCTAATACTATCGCCATTTTGGCATTACGATCTTTAGCAATAGCAATAGCCTTTTCTACACTACCCCTATCCCCAGATATAACTAATTGACCAGGGCAATTATAATTAGCAGGTATTAATACACCACCATTAGATGCTAATTTACAAATTTCCTCTACTTCACTATCCTCTAAGCCAATAATGGCTCCCATAGTACCTTTTTTATCCACATCGGCATTACTCATAAGTTCACCGCGTTTACGTACAGTTTTTAGTCCGTCGGCAAAACTAAGCACCCCTGAGGCAACATAAGCAGAAAACTCACCAAGAGAATGTCCAGCGCAGGCAACAGGACTAATATTCTTTTTTTTTAAAATCTGTAAAACTGCAGTACTCATGGTCAATAGTGCTGGTTGAGCATTTTCAGTTTTCTGTAAAACATTTTTTGGACCATTAAACATAATATCTTTTAAATTTATATTTAAAATTTCATTAGCAGAATCAAATATTTTTTTTGTTTCTGGAAAATTATCATAAAAATCTTTACCCATACCAACATGCTGAGATCCTTGTCCTGGGAAGATAAATCCTATTTTTTTCAAAGTTTCTCCCTATTTATTAACTTTAAATATACCGGTTAGAAAACTAAATTTCTATATAGCTCTTTATTCTATCGGCAATCAAATTGTTTATTTTTGTTTTAGCTAATTTTATTGTTGTTAATACTCCATTTTTAGTTGCAAGCTCTCCCGTTGAACCGTGACCAATAATTACACATCCGTTTACCCCCAATAGTGGGGCTCCGCCGTAAGTAGCAGGGTGGAGCCTGTTTTTAACATTTCTAAAGGCACCCTTAGCCATAAAGGCACCTAACCTATAGCTAAAACTTTCCATAATTTCATTTTTTATTAAACGCATTAATACAGACCCGAGTCCCTCAGATAGTTTTATAACGATATTACCTATAAAGCCGTCGCATACAATAACATCCACATCACCTTCAAAAACGTTGTGTCCTTCAATATTGCCAACAAAGTTAAAGTTTACAGACTTCATTATTTTAAAGGCTTTTTGGGAGGCATCATTACCTTTATGATCTTCTTCTCCGATGCTCAAAAGGGAAATAGTAGGATACTTAATATCCACAATATATTTCATAAATATTTCTCCCATGACAGCAAACTGCACCAAGCTTTGTGGACTACAATCAACGCTGGCTCCACCATCCAATAGGAGAGTACTCCCTTTTAGTGTTGGGAGAATAACAGCTATGGCAGGTCTTACTACCCCCTTTATTCTTTTAATATTAAATAATGAGGCTGTCATAGTGGCACCAGTATTTCCAGGGGAGAACATACCATCGGCTTTTTTATCTGCAATCAGTTGAGTAGCAACCATAATACTAGACTTTTTCTTTTTTCTGCATGCTTTAGCCGGCGACTCATTCATCCCTATAACTTCTGGAGCGTGTTCTATTGATATCCTATTGGTTATATTAGTACTATATTTATCCAATTCTTTGGATATCACCTTTTCATCTCCAACAAAAACTAGGCTGACGTTAGAGTTAATAATAGCATCTATAGCGCCTTTTATAAGTATGCTAGGATGATTTTCTCCACTCATAACGTCTACGGCAATATTCATTGTATATTTTAGTCCGAATAGTTTACTACAATTTTATCTTTATAGTATCCACAAGTAGGACAAACGGTATGAGGTAGTCTTACTGCGCCACAGTTAGAGCAATTTGCAGTATTAGTTAGTTTAAGCTTGAGATATGAAGCTCTACGACTTCTTGATTTAGATTTTGATTTTTTCTTTTTAGGTACTGCCATAATTTATTTAACCTTCTATTATAGTTATTTGTATAGTTTAGTATAAAAATTAAATAAAAAAATAGTAAAAAAACAGTTAAATATCAAGAAAATCTTATTTATTTTTAAATAGACAATTATAACTATAGTATGACTAAATGCTTTAATAGTTGTTCCACCGTTAAAATAAGTAGTTATTAAACTTTCTATAATATTCGATAACAAATAATATTAGTTAATAAATAATAGCTTAATAAATAAAATAAAACTATTTAATATAACTCTATTTTTAACTGATAATCTATTATCCTACCAGGAAAACTTTGTTCTAAAAAATCTATTGCCTTGTTTAATACACCATTAGCATAGGCTATATCGTTGGATACCCCTGCTAAACCTATTAATCCTTGTTTATAGTCTGATAATAGGCTAATCTCAGCTACTGATAAGTTAAACCTATCTTTTATCTTTTCCTTTATGCTTTTAATAATCTTTCTTTTTTCTTTAAGGGAAAAACACTCCCCCGTGGAAATTAGAATCTTGGATGTGGCAACAACCATATTATCCATTTGGATACCGCACAATAAACTGTAATATTAATAATTCTCTATATATAGCCTAATAATATTAGACTATAATTGTATTTTTGCTTTGTTAAAAGTTCTTATAAGACGAATATATAATAAAACATTGGAAAAAGTATGAATACTATATTGTTAACTAATGGACTAATATATATAAACGGCGAACTTAAAAAACTTAATTTGTTTTTAAAAAATAAAAAAATTGCTGGCATATCACCCAATAACTTTAAGGCAAATAAAATAATAGACTGCAAAGGTAAATGGATATTACCAGGATTAATTGATCCCCATGTTCACTTTCGTTGTCCTGGATCAGAACACAAAGAAGACTGGACTAGCGGGTCTAAAGCCGCTGTATCTTCAGGTATAACAACGGTTATAGATATGCCTAATACCAATCCCCCCACAACCACTTATGAAAGACTTTGTCAAAAACGAGAAATAGTAAAAAAATCTTCATTGGTAAATTATGGATTTCACTTTGGAGCAACAATCAATAACCTAAAAGAACTCCAAAAAGTAAGTAATATTGCCTCCATCAAAATATACTTTGGATCAACTACTGGTAACCTTTTAGTAAAAAATCCAAAAGTAATTAGTAAAATAATGGAATATACAAAAGTTCCTCTAACCATACACGCAGAAGATGAACTTTTAATACAAAAAAACCTTATAAACCTAAAACAAACTAACCTAAATCCCAGTATACATAATCAAATCCGCAATGAAGAAGTGGCATATTCAGCGGTTAAAAAGATTATAGACCTTGCAAAACCCTATAATCCTAAATTATACTTTTGTCATGTATCTACAGAAAAAGAAGTTAAACTTATTCAAAAAGCAAAAACTGCTATGACGGTTTACTGTGAAGCAACTCCTCATCATCTTTTTCTAAATGAAACAATATTAAATAAAATAGGCAATTTAGGAAAGGTAAATCCTCCAATAAGAAGTGAGGAAAATAGATTATATTTATATAATGCTCTGTCTAACAACCTAATAGACACAATAGGTACGGATCATGCTCCACATTTAATCTCAGAAAAAGATAGTGATTATCTAAATGCTCCAGCAGGTATACCAGGACTGGAAACTCTACTTCCGTTACTGTTAACAGAAGTTAATAATAATAAACTAACAATATCTCAGATAGTCAGGTATACAAGTGAGAATCCTGCTAATATTTTTTCTATAAAAAATAAAAGCATAATTAAACTCGGATATGATGCAGACTTAGTTATTGTTGATCCTATAATAAAGTATAGCATAAGCTCTAATAAGTTATTCTCCAAATCTAAATGGACTCCCTTTAACGATTATAAGGTGATGGGCAAGGTTATTAAAACTATTGTACTAGGCTCAGTAGTTTATGATAGTGTATTAGGATTTAGTTATAATAGGGCATCTGAGGTATTGTTTAATGCAGAATAACTTTATAAAGTCAAAATTACTATGGTTAGTGCGGTAAAAATAGAAAATATAATAAGTAATATTTTATACGTTTTTTTTATACGTTTTTGTGTTATTTTTATATTGTTCTTAACCTCATCTTTTACCAAAGTTATTTTTTTATTTAAGTTATCGACTTCTTTGTTTAGGAGCATTACTTTACTAGTCAACTTTTGAAAATTACTATATAATTTATTTGTATCTATAGTGTTAAAAGTTTTTAGTTTTTTTATATCATTTTTAATATCATTAATAAAAAATTGTTCTCTTATAAAGTTATTTGATCCTGCTATATGGCTATTCATATTTGTTACCCTTGTTATTATATATATTTATTAATAAAGCTTATAATGGATAAAAAGTTGTTGAATAAAAGTTAACAAATTCATGTTAAAAAGTGTATTAATATTTGCAGTTTATTGGTTGACAAGGCTTTTTTTAATACTAAAAAAAGCTATAGGATAATCACTTTTTAGAATAAAAAATAAATGTATTATAAAATAAAATAATACTTGAAATATCTGTTATTTTTATAATATATTTTTAGTAATAGATTATAATATTAAATTAATTATAATATAGATAGGCTGGGGATTACTATGAAAGAAATTTTAGAGGTAACTGAAAAAAACTTTAATAAAGAAGTATTAAAGTCTAATACTCCCGTTTTAGTGGATTTTTGGGCATCTTGGTGTATGCCTTGTCGTATGCAGTCCAATATTTTGGAGAGCTTAAGTAATAAACTGGATGGAAAATATAAAATTGTTAAAATAAATACTGAGGAGAATACTGTTCTTGCTCAAAAATATAATATTATGTCTATTCCTACTCTTATGATTTTCAACAATGGGGATATTGTAGATCAAATGGTAGGACTACAAAAGGAAAGTGTGTTATTTACTAAGCTTAAGTAATTATAAAATATTATCTTGAAGGTTAAGGAAATATGGATAACTTCTTGGATGCAAATGTGTTTGCTGTTGTTGGAGCCTCATCTAAACCACATAAGTATGGATATAAGATTTATAAATATCTAAAAAAGATTGGAAAGCGTGTTTATCCTATTCATAGGGCTATTAAGACTATAGATGATGATGTGGTATATAAGTCTATTACTGATTTACCTGAAAAAGTTGAAGTTGTGGATATTGTAGTACCTCCAGAGGTTACAGAAAAAGTAGTGATTGAGTGTCATAAGCTTGGCATTAAAAAGATTTGGATTCAGCCTGGTGCAGAATCTAAAAAAGCTATTGAATTTTGTAAGAATAATGGTATTGATGTAGTTTATAATACTTGTATTATGCTTGCTCCTCTTGACTAACAGCTAATTATAAATAGTATAACCAGAATATATAAAACAAGGATATTATATATGAATATTTGTGTTATTGGTATTGGATATGTTGGGCTAGTGGTGGGAACATGCTTTGCTGAAAACGGACATAACGTTATTTGTGTTGATATTGATGAAGATAAAATAGAGGGGCTTAATAATGGTATTATACCTATTTATGAGCCGGGTTTATCTGAGCTTGTTCGCAGGAATATAAAGGAAAATAGATTAACTTTTACTAGTGGTGTTAAAAGGGGAATTGTTGAGTCAAATATTATATTTATAGCCGTAGGCACTCCTTCTTCTTATGACGGTACTGCTGATCTAACCTATGTTTTAAAGGTCGCAAAAGATATTGCAAATTATATGAATAAAGAAAAGATAGTTGTTTTAAAGAGTACAGTTCCTGTTGGGACTGCTAATAAGGTTAAGGATATTATTAAAAAGCACTCTAGTTATGGGGTTAATATTGTTAACAATCCAGAGTTCCTTAAAGAGGGTGCCGCTATTGAGGATTTTATGAAGCCTGATAGGGTAGTTATTGGATGCGAGGATAAAAAAACGGCTGAGGTTATGAAGGAGCTATATTCAGGTTTTATGATGCGAAAAAATAGGATTATATTTATGGATAATATATCCGCTGAATTAACTAAGTATGCATGTAATGCTTTTTTAGCTACAAAGGTTAGCTTTGCCAACGAGATAGCCAATTTATGCGAAAAAGTAGGTGCAAACTATTCCTATGTAAGAGAGGGTATGGGAAGTGATTCAAGAATTGGTAATCAGTTTTTATATGCTGGGGTAGGGTTTGGAGGATCATGTTTTCCTAAAGACATTCGAGCCTTAGTCAATACTGCTAAAAACCATGATAGTCCTCTTATGATAGTGGATACTGTTGAAAAGGTTAATGAAAAACAGAAGTCTATTGTTTATTACAAAATAAAAAGGCATTTTAATAATGATCTAAAAAATAGGACTATTGCTGTATGGGGACTAGCTTTTAAGCCTAAGACTGATGATATTAGGGAGTCTCCGGCTATTAATGTTATAACTAAGCTTTTGAATGACCATATTAATATAAAGGTATTTGATCCAGAGGCTATAATTAGCACTAGAAAGTTGTTTGGTAATAAGCTTCAGTATTGCAAAAGTTGTTATGATTCTTTAGTAGACGCTGATGCTATGGCATTATTAACTGAATGGCGTGAGTTTAGGCATCCAAACTTTGATAAAATGAAAAAGTTAATGAAAACACCTATTATTTTTGATGGTAGAAATCAATATAATCCGGCTAAGCTCAAGGAGCTTGGATTTACTTATTATGGAATTGGATGTTAATAAATTAGAATACTTTTGACCTACACTATTAATGATTAATAACAAAGTCTTATAAAACTTGTATCCTATAATTTTATATGCACTAACTTTTAAAATGTTAAAGAGGCTATTAACCCCAATGACATTGTATTAATTGTTGTCTACTTTCTCTTAAGTCGTTGAATAGCTTTTCAGTAAGCTTTTTGATAATTACATATCCTAAATGATGATCACTATCACATAGCTCTCTAAGCTTTTTCCCGTTAAAAAGATATACAACTGAATCCTCAACTGCAACTCTGGATGTAGTGGTTTTATATGGTGGTATTAAGGATGACTCACCAAAATAGTCATCTTTTGACGAGGTAGTATGTCTAACAATCTTTTCGCTAAACATCTCAGACTCAAATGCAAACTTTCCAGATTTTATAATGGCAAAATATTTTGCTTCTTCCCCTTCTTTTTCAAGATACTCTCCTTTTGATAAAGTTTTGATAGAACACATAGGGAGCAGTTTATCAAAATATGCCTCTTCTATTCCCTTAAATATTTTCATAGCCTTAAGTTCTGCAATAGATGCCATATTAATAACTCCTTAACAATTTATTTTTATAAAACTATCTATTTGCCTAGTAATCTGGTTAATAGACTTTAATACATTATCACTAACACCAATTCCATAGTTTAGGTTATAAGGTTTTATACCGTATATTAAAATTTCTGGGATCTTCATATTTAGTGAACACATCAAATTTATAACAGTATTAAGGTCTATCCCATGAATAGAGATATTATTATTATCATTAACTTTTACCTGATCCAAGGTAAACTGTATAACATTACCCTCATTAGGGAATGTTTTTAAACAATCTATAATAATAACCTGACTATATTTATTAAGAAAAGATATAAAATCTATTCCCATTGTTCCGCCGTCTAATAGGGTAATATTATTTGGCATATCGAGTTTTTTAAGTTCTTGTATAACTAAAACACCAGCACCTTCGTCAGAGATTAAAATATTACCGAACCCCGCTATTAATAATGGTTTTTCTGGTAAATAATTAAACTTTCCCATGTTTTATATAAAGCTGACATCCAAAAAATGGGCAGAACAAGAAATACATGGATCATAGGCCCTAACAAGCATCTCTAAATCATGGGTAATCTCTTCTTTTGTCATATCAATAATTTCAGGTACACGTTTTTTAAGATCACTTTCAATATTAGCCAGATTCTGTCCTGTAGGTATAATGCAGTTAGCATTTGTAATCATCCCATCATTATCAACCTCATACTCATGGAACAGTATTCCTCTTGGAACCTCACATACACCAATACCACGACCAGCTTTTATGTTATAGTCTTTGTAGTCCTCATTTTTAATTTTGCTATCTAATATATAGTCAATTCGCTCAAGGGAATCGTAAAAGCTGTGTACAGTTTCTATAACCTGGGCTAGGTTGTTGTTAAAGGAGTTGTAGTCTGGTAATGGGATGTTATAATTGTCTAGAACTTTTTTAGCCTTTGGATGAAGCTTATCATAAGACAAATTAAGACGAGCCAATGCACCAACCATATAAGTTGAGTTATTTATACCCACATGCTTAGCCGAAGAGTGGGTAACTACGTTTTCTTTAATAAGATTCAAATAATCTTTATCGGGGAGCTTATTACCGTTAGATGTCGTTAATATGCCGTCATAAAATGCATATTCGTTATTATTGGTGATTGCTAGATTATTAGTCTTATTGCTAAACTTTGGCATTTTTATTGAGCCAAAAAGACCTATCATTTTATTAATATCATCTTCAGCATTCAATAGCATTTTTTTTACTGTAAGAAGGTCATTTTCATCAGGTATTTTTGTAAAGCCGTTAACTACCATAGATATTGGATGTACATGCCTACCTACTAATACCTCACATATATCATTGGCAAGCTTTTTTAATCTTAATGCACGCTTTACCTCATCAGGATTAGTTTTTACAAGAGGGATAACAGAGCTAACATTTAAAAAGTCTGGCAAAGCAAGAAAATATACATGAAGAACGTGACTTTGCATCATTTCTGCATTGAGTATTATTTTTCGCATTTCTTGTGTTTGCTTAGATGGTGTAATAGCAATTGCACTCTCACAAGCTTTTAGTGATGCAATGGTATGTCCTACTGCACATATACCGCATATACGAGAGGTAATTTGTGGTGCATCTGTAAAATGCCTTCCTTTTAGCATGACCTCAAAGAATCTTGGAGATTCAACTATTTCTAATTTAAAGTTTTCAACTTTGCCCTTTTCATAATTAACGACAATGTTACCATGTCCTTCTACACGGGTTAAGTGGTGTACGTTAATATCGAGTTTTTTCATGCTAAATACTCCTCTAGGGTTTTAGTGCCGTTATAATGCGAGAATAAGTTTTTTATTTGTTTTTCACTAATATTATTATCTTCTAAGACCTTAATCATACCACTAAAATTGGCATTATCCATAAACCCCCTACAACCATGACATGGGTCCTTAAAAGTTGGACATATTGCATCACAGCCACCTCTGGTGATTGGTCCAATGCAAACCTCATTTTTTTCGTATAAACATAGATTCCCATTCATCTTACACTCTGTGCATACCGAATAATTAGGTATTTTAATAGGTATAGCAAACAATAGTTTTTTGGTAACCTCTACAAATTCTTTTTTACTAATTGGGCAACCTGGTATCTCAAAGTCTACTTTAACAATGTCAGAGACTTTTTTAGTGGGAAAGGTATCAAAGGCATAGGCCTTATCTTTGTATACATGGTCTTTACAGAAGTCCATAGAAAAGGAGTTTTTTAGTGCGTTAACTCCACCAATACAAGCACATGCACCTAATGCGACGAGTTTTTTGGCATTTTGTCTTATTTCTTTAACTTCTTTTAGGTCTGCCGAAGTAGTTATAGAGCCTTCTACAAAGGCAATGTCATAATCTTGACTTTTTTCATCTATTGCCTCACGGAAGTTTACAATATCTACGGCATTCAATATATCTAAGAGTTCAGCCTCTAGATTTAGCACCTGTAGTTGACAGCCTTCACAACTTGTAAAAGAAAATAATCCTAATCGCGGTTTCATTATAGTGCCTCCTTTAGGTTCTGGTCTACAATGTCATTGAAAGAGAATATTGGTCCACTCTGACAAACGTATACCTCATTCATTTGGCAATGACCGCACTTTCCTAAACCACATCTCATTCTTCTTTCAAGGTCAACGTATATTTGTTTAACGTTAAAATATCTATCGAGGAGTTCATGAATAACAAATCTATACATTACTGGTGGCCCAACTATTACAGCAATTGTTTTATTAGGATCAGGGTCTATATGGTTGAACAGGGTAGTTATTACTCCCACATTACCATTCCATGTTTGATCAGCAGTATCAACGGTTTCATGGTATTCAATATTATCATCGGTTTTCCACTGGTTAATTTCGTTAACAAAGAGTCTATCGGTTGGTTTTTGAGAGCCGTATAGTATAGTTAATTTTTTAAAATCGGCTCTATGTTCCATAGTATATCTGATTAATGATCTTAGTGGTGCTAAGCCTAAGCCTCCACCAATTAGTAGCACATCTTTATCTTTAAGGACATCCACAGGGAAGCCATTACCGTATGGACCTCTTATTCCAATTAGGTCTCCCACTTTTAGTTCATGGAGTCTACTTGTAAGCATTCCCACTTTTCTTACACATAGTTGTAGTTTATCATCATCAGGGCCAGAGCATATACTAATAGGAGCTTCTCCAAAGCCAAAAAGCGATACCATAACGAATTGGCATGGCTTAGAATATATTTTTTGCCCATTTTCTATATTAAGAGTATAAAGTTTTTCATATCTTGTAATATTTTCTATACTAATGAGCTTAGCAGGCATTGGTATATAGTCTTGTTCAAGTTTTACTGCTTCATTCATCTATATAATCTCCTTTACAAAAGCTTGGTTATAAATATCGATAAGGCTAATATTTGCTACGCAAACACTATTACAGCGACCACATCCCACACAGCCAGAAACCCCAAGCCTGTTGTGAATATAAACTTCTTTTTTAAATATTCTATGACGGTTTCTTTGGGATGACTTTTCTCTAAAGTTTTCCCCACTGCCAATGCAAGAAAATTCTTGTTCCTGACATGCATCCCATTTACGACAGCGATATCCCTCTTCTAATGTAATGTCAAGGTTATCATAAGTCTCAAAGCAGTAGCAAGTGGGACAAACAAAATTACATGATCCGCAAGAGAGACATTTTTTACCTTCTTCATTCCAAATATTTGAGTTGTAGCTTTGTTCTATAGCTTTTTTGAGATCGCCAATGTCATCTACTAATTTACGCTTAAAGACTTTTTCTTGTTTACTATTATAGTCGGAGGTAAACTTTTTAAAATCTTCTTCAAAGGGCTTAAAAATATTGTATTTTTCTATGAGTTTTTTTCCTGCCTGAGTTTTTACTTCTAAGATATAGCATCCTTCACTCTCCCACATTATAATATCACATAGTTCATTATTATTATTTAGTTGTGAGCCGTTAATTTTGTATGTACCCTTGTCATAACACATACATTTATCTCTACAGGGTTTACTACAGTTTAGTCCAATTATTATAGTATTTTTTCTTCTTGCAATATAATTCTCATCGGCAGGATTACCGCTAAATATTTTATCCATAATCTCTATGGCATATAGATCACATGGGTGAACGCCAAAAAGAACTTTAGAATTAGTTTCTAATACCTTTTTTGTTTGGCTTATATCTTTTACTTTAAAGCTTATTAGTTTTTCATCATTAGGGAAAAAGGTTTTGACTGGGGGTAGTAGTGAGGTATCGTAATTGAGCTTTAAAGCATCGGCAGTTTTTATTTCCTCAAAAGAAAAGTATTCTTTTTGTTTTGCATTTTTTTCTTCAGATTTAAGTACTGGACCGTATATAAGATAATCTTTTAATATGTTTTTTGTTAGGGTTTTTATATCAGAGTTTAATATCTTGATAGGAGGGTGATACATAACTTCTCCTTGAAAAGTCTTTTATTTTTGTAATGGCACGGTATTATAGATAAAAACTTTTAAACTAGTCATAAGCGTTTTTTTAATATAATACTAATAATATTAACACTACTTTAAAATAAGTATTTCATTAGTTAAATTAAAAGTTTTAAAAAAAGCTAATTTTTGAGTTAAAATATAGAACAAGTTATAATTAAAATACTAGTATCTAACAATACCTATAAGGTTAAATAAAGCCTTTATTAATGCTATCTCTAAATGGCTTTATCATATTCGTTGGCTTATAAAAAAAAATATTACTTCTTTTGAAAGCTTAAATATTTTTGTTTTAATACCGATTACAATTTTGAATAACTTTTCAGGAGTCTAAACCATGGAAGGGAGATTTCGAAAAGTCCTGGTATCCAAATATGCTCTGGAAGATAGCGGAGGCATTTTTATTAATAATAATAATGCTGGTGCTTTATTTACTATCATGAAAGAAAAATTTGGTAAACCAAATGGTAATAGCCTTAGGACTGAAGAAAGTACATGGAAGTATATTTTAGAATATCAAGGTGTTTATCTTAGCGTATATGATTATAATGAGTATTGGAGTATTGGCTTTTTGGAGCTAGACAAAAGAGTACCCGATTATGAGCTGATTTTTGCCATTAGTCGTATGCTTTTTGACTTTCTTAAAAAAAAGCTAGATGCTAAAATAGGTCATTTGTTAACAATCTAATCGATAATAGCTAAGTTATATTAACTATAATATTTTATAATATAGCTAGCCTTATTAACAAATAGGGCAGGCTATTTATAAAATAATCTACTATAGATGCCTTTATTATTTAATTTATTTTTCATAAATCGATTAATAGTGCTAAAATATTTGCTAAGAGAAGCTATTTTTATTTTCGAGCCAATATTTTTAGTTATTTTTTGTAATATGAGCTAATAATAAAAAAAATATTACTATATAATCTTGACACTTTAGTTATAAAAAATTAGCTTTAAAAAAAAATTGTTTAATTCTCTGTATTTTTTATATGGAAAATAGTTTTTTGGTTAAGGTTATAGTAAAAAATCATGATGGTATACACGCTAGACCATCTATGCAGATTATAGAAGTAGCAAATCAGTTTGTTAGCGATATTTATATTCAAAAGGGTGATTTAAAAGTAAACGGAAAAAGTATACTAGACCTTTTGACATTAGCCGCAAGCTATGGCACTGAACTTACTATAGAGGCTATTGGCGAGGATTCTGAGGCCGCGGCAAAAACTATTGGCAACCTTCTATCAAAAGAATTTAATTTCTTAAAAAAACAAGATAACACTTTATAGAAAATCTTATTTTTATAAAAGGCTATATTAAAAGTTTTTTATATCTTCTAATTCACCTTTTCCGTTATAGTACTCCTCTTTAGACTTGCAGTTATATTTATCGTAGTATAAACGGATTTCTGATAACTTTTCTTTTTTTGAGTTAAGATCTACTTTTTTAATAAGGTTATCCTTTTTGTTATAGGTATATTCTGAAATATCAACCAGCTTATTATAATCGCCTTTATTAGGCTTATATTTTTCTCGTTTAACTAAGCTATTTTTATTGTTATAACTATAGGTTATAACTAGATTAAGTTTATATACGGCATTTTTCTCTAGGCCTTTTGTTGTATATATTTTTTCCTGTTTAAGTAGTCCACTTGGATTATAGCTATATAAATTATAACTTTTTAGTCTGTTATCATATAAGTAAAGACTTTTTTTTCTTAGGAGTCCATTGTTTAAGTATTCATACCTTATAACCTCATCCAGTCTTGCCGCATTGTAGTGCCTTGCCTCAATTAATAGACCTTTTTTTTTAATCTTGTAGTCATAACTATATTCAGACTTAATACGAAGCCTCTTTTCAGATTTATCACTATAAACATAATGTGTTTCAGAGAGCTTATTAGAATTACTATCATACTCATAGACGAACTCATCAGCTATATAGGCGTTTTTATAAGCCTCTTCTTTAGCCACTCTATTTTTTGAGTCATAGTAAAACCAGTTTCCAATAGGATATTCTGGATCTTTAAATTGTCCGTGAACAATATAATTCCCTTTTTTAAACAGCTTATTGAAGTTTTTTTTCGCCTTAGTTTCTTCTATAGGCATTCTATAACTAAATTCTTTAGTTTTTTTGCACCACCTTCGTTTTTTATAGTATTTAGGATAGTCATTATCTTCGCATTTAAGAATTAGCCCAGTATTTAGTATAATTAGTATAAATAAAATTATTTTTTTCATAAGTAGTCCTAAGAGTCTATTTTACTACAATCTTTTTAATTTGCTATATTTAACAACTAAGGATAATATTAATCGGATATAATAATGCATTTTGAAAAACAAATTAATAATGATAGTTCAATAATTAATCCTAAGGATATTCTATCTATTAGGCTGGGTAAAGGATATAACCAGCTATTAAAAAATATTCCTAAGTACGCAATATTATCTTTTTTTGTTCAATCACCTTCTTACATAAATAAAAGGTTTTCTACAGAGAAAAATATTTTATGGTTAGGGGATTATGTTAAACTTAGCATATTTAATTATAACGATAAGCCCATATTATTAGTTAGTCTTCCTTTTGGTGCAAACCTTGCAAGCATGGTATTAGAAGAACTTATTTTTTGTGGTGTTAACTTTATAATATCTATTGGGCTTGCCTGTGGAATATCTAATAAGTTATGCCACTATGATATAATAATCCCTATTTCATCTTATAGCAAAGAAGGTATAGCAAAGCTCTATACACAAAATAAAGATAAAATATCTTCCTCAAAGACTCTCACAAATATAATAGAGAATACATTAATCAAAAATAGCCTAAACTATAAAACAGGAAATTCATTAACAATCTCGACTCCATATAGAGAGACTAGTAAAATAGTTAATTTTTATAAACAAAAAAATGCAATATGTATTGATATGGAGTCAGCATCATTATTTGCAATAGCACAATATCATAAAGTTCATATAGCATCTATTTTCGCAGTAAGTGATTTAATTATAGATAATAAATGGCTACCTTGCTTTAAAGGCAAGGCAATTAAACAAGCTCATAAAAAACTTATTCAAACAGCATTATCCGCCCTAAATACTATATCATATTAACTATTGCACCTACCAGCTTATCAATTCCTTCTGCAACCTCAGATATTCTACTGTCCAACATATACGCAGGAGTAGATATAATTTTATTTTCTTTATCAATAACAACCTCTTTAGCTGGACAATTAATATGTTTAGCTCCCATTCTTTCTACTGCAGAAGCTGTATCCTTGTCACTGCCAATGGTTAGGCTGACTTTAGTATTAGTACTCTCAAAGGCCTTAGCGGTAATAACAGGAGCAATACATACAGCACCTATAGGCTTTTTAGCATTAACCATTTCTTTAAAGAGCCTTATGACCTGTTCATTTACGGAGCATTCATTTCCTTTAACAGCAAAGTTAGACAAGTTTTTAGCCGCACCAAATCCACCTGGGAATATAAGAGCATCTAGGTCTTTTTGGGAAATATCTTTAATATTTTTAATATCTCCTCTGGCAATTCGTGCAGATTCCGCTAAAACGTTTCGACTTTCGTTGTTAGCTACTTGACCAGTTAGGTGATTAATCACATGCATCTGATCAATATCAGGAGCCATAATAATAGCCTTAGCATTAACTTTGTCAATAGATAAAAGGGTTAATACAGCCTCGTGAATCTCACTCCCATCGTATACCCCGCATCCAGATAAGACAACACCAATGTTATGCATAAAATCCCCCATATATATAATAGTTTTAATATACTAATAATAAACATTATATTTTATAAAGGCTTACTTATTGTTAATTTTATATAACTTAGTGAGCTGATCAAGCGTATCAGCATATCTATCAAAGTAGGGCTGTGAAAGCTTTTTTTGTTTATAAAGCTTTTGGGCAATACTATATGCTTTTTCAATCTGATATTGTGCCTTACTATATTTTTTGAGATGTTTATACAAATTAGCAAGATTAAGTCTAAAAGTGGCCTCATATATTTTATCTTTATAATTTTCACTAATCTCAATAGCGGTTAAGTAGTTTTGTTCAGCATTAATATTATTATTTATATTAGCGAAAGCAACTCCCAAACCATGATATACGGTCATTCTTATTCTATCTATAGAGTTTTTATCAGCCTTGTCAAAGTTGTTTTTATTTTTTTTTAAAAAGGTAATAATGGCATCAAACTTTTTAATGGCTCTTCTATAGTCTTTTTTATCCTTTAAAAACATATTTGCAATTTCTAAAAGAACCTTTGATTCAACAATATAATTTTTAACCCTAGACGCTATTCTAATAGCATTATAATAATTAGTCATAGCCAACTCATATGGATTTTTTATACCCAGGTCCTTTTGCTCAGCAAGGCGTAAACTCCCAACCAGCCTATAAACTCCTGCTAATGAGTTATAAATACGGATATCCCATAAAGGTTTTTCATTGGAGTTTTTAAATATATTTTTTACAATTTCTTTAGCATCCTGTAAAGCCCCTATAGCACGAGGTATATCCTTCTTTTTTTTATGTATATCTACTCTATTAAGGTATGCCTCTAGTAGTTTTTTATGGTTTCTATTTTGGGAAAGCTCAGTAAAAATATCATAATATTTTATAGCATTATCCAAAGAGCCTTTCTTTTGATAAGATACTGCCAAATAGAAAAAAATATTATCATAGCCATGCATATCCTGAGATTTAAAATCTTTACCGGCTAATACATTATTTTGCCAAAATTGAATTGCTTTATTATAGTTCTTATTTTCATATAGCTTTCTAATGGAGGGGTAGTATTTCTCTAATCTATAAAATATCTTTCTAGAGCCATAAACCTCTATAATACCGTTATTAGTGGGTACTTTTACAAAGAAATATATTACCCATATACTTAATAAGCTGGCTAATATTACTGATGTAATTTTAAAAATGGTTAGTTGATTATGTTGTTTTTGTTTTTCTGTTTTTTTTATAAGTTTTTTATTTTCTGATTCTAATATTATTATTTTTGCTCTAAGGGTATTAGCTTTATCAGTAGTTATTTTTAGGTCATTTTCAATATTTTCATATTTAGTATTTCCTTCTTTTAATATTTTGTTTAACTCTTTAGATAAGGCTATTTCCTTGGATAAAGATTTTACTTGATTGTCTAGTAGGTTAGTTTTATCATTAAGGTCTTGGTTCATTGTAATAAGGTTATTCCTAGTACCCTCAAGCTCATCAACCTTTTTATTTAGGTTAAGGTTTTCATTTTCTAAAATACGTACCTTCTCAAAAAAGACATATTTTTCTTGTACTAAAGAATCAGCCTCACGCTTAACCTCTGTAAGGATTTGAGAAAAGTTCATATCGGGGTTATAAAATATTTTATATAGAGTCCACATTTCTTCTTTGGTTAGTTTTTTGCAGTTTGGAGGGAGATCAATAGATTCAAAAAAGTCTTTATTTAGCTCTTCTATTGGGATTAATGTTTTATATTTATGAGAGTAATAGTTTAACTGTTTTAGACTACAATTTTTATATTTTACGTTATCGTTAGAGATAACAACTAATCCGTGTATATATACTTTTAAATCTTTGTTATCGGGGGTTAATAGGTCTTTAATACCTTTATTTCTAAGCCAGTCTTTTGCATTATATTTATTTTCTATTACTTCTTCAACAGGATTTTCTCGTTTTTTTCTAATTTGCTTGCCTGATGAATTATAAAAACTTACTAGATTACCTTCACTAAGTTCTATGGTACTAACATTTTTGGAGTCAATTAAAAAAACTCCCTTTGGGGATATAATTAAGAAATCTATTTGACTACCATAACCTTTTTTAAAGGTAAACCTATTACTATCTCCTGCAATACACCACCAGTTGTTTGGTAGTTGGCGTATTTTATTAGCAACTACTTCTTCTTGTGGTAATATTGTACCACGTTTAATAATTTCCATATTTAAGCCATTTTTGTTGATACTATATTTAAGCCATTTTTGTTGATACTATATTTAAGCCATTTTTGTTGATACTATAAAGCAATCTACATATTAATAAAAACTACAACAATTTTCAAGCTGTTTTTGTTAGTAATATTATAAGATAAGACTATTATGCAAGTTTTAGTTAACGATAGTTATTTTCGTTATTAGGCTGATTAACAACATGTTGACTTTATATGCATAACATAGTATATATAAAACATAGTAATATAAGGATAACTTATAAAATAAGTTATTAATTAGTTAGTTATAATTATAATAGTATATTTCTAATATTATTTACTATAGCTGTTAAACGTGTTGACAAAGAAACTCTTTTTTTGTATGTTTTTGTATAACTATTATACCTTTTAACAGGGTTGATTATGAAAGAACTATTAGAAAAGGTAATAAATAAATATTCGGATAATTATATAGAAATTCACTTTGAAGAAAAAGAATTTAACTATATAGGATATCTCGGAAAAGAACTTGATAATGTTGGATCTGCTAAAGTATCCTCTGGTAATGTTAGGGTGTTTAAGAATGGGGATTGGTCATTTATATCTTTTAACGATAAAGATATTGAAAAACATATTAAAAAGGCCCTGGATAATCTTAAATATTTTAACAGCAAAAAAAACTCTCTATTAAAGTCTGAGGGAGTTATAAAAAAATCACTTAAATATTCTAATGAAAAAAACTCTAATGAAATCCCCCTGGATGAGAAGGTTAATCTTATGGAGGGGTATAACAATAGAATATTGGCACATAACAAAATTAATAGTTCTAGGGTGAGCTATAAAGATGAACTTAAAAGGTCGTATTTTGTTAATTCTGAAGGCAGTTCTATTGAGATAGAAAAACTTTTTACTGGTATATCATTATCTGCCATGGCAAAGGATGATATGAATATTCAACATTCATCTTATTCTGATGCTGGTTATTATGGCTTTGACGTGGTAGAGGATAAAGAGTCTTATTGTGATAAGGTTTCTAAAAACGCTATTGATTTGTTATCCGCTAAACAGGTTGAAAAGGGAGTTTATAATGTAATTCTTGACCCTAAGATGGCTGGTGTATTTGCTCATGAGGCATTTGGACATCTATCTGAGTCTGATTTTATTTATGAGAACGAAGATATACAAAAAATGATGACTATAGGAAGAGAATTTGCTTCTAATAAGCTAAATATTATAGATGATGCTACCATAGAGGGTTTAGCTGGGCATACGCCTTATGATGATGAGGGTATTAAAGGAAAAAAAACTTATTTAATTAAGGATGGTAGGTTATTTGGAAGACTTAACTCCCGGGAAACCGCTTATAAGCTAAGAGAAGGCTTATCTGGTAATGCAAGAGCAATTAATCCATTATATCCCCCTATTGTAAGAATGACTAATACTTTTATTGATAAAGGGGACTATACCTTTGAACAGCTCTTAAGTATTATGGGCGATGGAGTTTATTGTATTGACTTTCTTGGAGGAATGACTAATTTAGAAATGTTTACTTTTACTGCTGGAAGAGCATATGAAGTAAAGGGTGGTAAAATTAAAAGGTTATTACGTGATGTGGTTTTAACTGGAAATGTTTTTAATACTCTTAAGAATATTAAGGCTATTGGCAATGATCTAAGGCATTTTGGAGGTCTTGGTGGTTGTGGTAAAGCGGGACAAAATGGACTTCCTGTTACTATTGGGGCTCCTCATATTTTAGTTGGGGATGTTGTAGTAGCTGGTAAATAAAACTGGTAAATAAAATGGATATTTTTAATATAGGCTTTGATAAACAAAAGGATATTGAAATTATTAAATGTCTTGGCGAAGAACTCTCTGTTATATTTGAGCAGGGTAGCTTTAAAAAGATTGAGAATAGTTATTCACAGGGTATTGGGCTTAGGGTTATTCATAATGGAAAAATTGGTTTTTCTTTTTCAAACGACCTAAGCGATGATAGGCTAATAAAAAGGGCATTAGAGAGTGCTAAGTTTGGAGAAAAGGCATGTTTTACTTTTGCTAAAAGTAATAATAATCTAAATAATAATACCTTATACTATTCCGAAGTAGAAGGGTTAAAAACTAATACCATCATTGATATTGGACAATATATTATTAACAAAATAAAAGAATATAATAGTAATATTAAGGTGGATACTGAGATTACTAAAGAGATACATCAAGTATATCTTAAGACATCCGAGGGTTTTTTTCATAATTATAAAAAGTCATTTTTTTCTATAGGTATAAGTGGTATTATTGCTAAGGATGATCAATTACTGTCTATATATAGCTCAAAGGTTAGACTACGTCCTTTTATAGATGATTATAATATTGATAGGCTTATTTTTGATATTTTAGATAAGTTTAGTTTAGCTTCTAAAAATTATAATATTAAGACGGGTAATTATAAGGTTATCTTTACGCCAAGGGCATTTAGAGTTTTAATAACAATTCTTACCAGCGGTCTAAATGGAAAAAGTATTCAAAAGGGAATATCTCCCCTTTCTAACAAGCTTAATCAAAAGCTTATATCTAAGGATATTACTATAGTTGATGATGGTACTATAAGGGATGGTTTAGCTAGTGCACCTTTTGATGGAGAGGGTACTAAAACTAAGAGGAATATATTATTTAATAAAGGGGTGCTTAATGGTTTTATATATGACCTCCAAACAGCTGGTTTATTGAATAAGAGCTCTACTGGTAATGGTTTAAGGGGATATTCTAGCACTCCATATCCTGGATTTAGGAATATTGTTTTAGAGCCTGGTAGTGATAGTTATGAGGCTTTATTATCTAGTGTAGATGAGGGCTTATTGGTCGACCAGTTTATTGGTGCTGGACAGAGTAATGTATTAGCTGGAGAGTTTTCTATGAATCTTGATTTAGCGTTTAAGATTGAAAATGGAAAGATTCTCGGTAGGGTTAAGGACGTTATGATGAGTGGAAACGTATTTAAGGCATTGACTAAGGTTTTAGCTATAGGTGATAAGCTTTATAGAGAGGCAAGTGGATTTTATCCCTATGCCCTTTTGGATAAGGTTTCAATTTCTTCAAAGGGTTAACTATGAAAAGACTAGGTTATTTATTTAGTATATTGACAATAGTATTTTCATTTTGCAGTGTGGATGAGGATGATAGTACCATTATACCTCCTGCTAAAAAAAAGGATAAATGGGTAAAAGTTTTATATTATAAAGATCTTAGCATTGCCATGGATAGCAGTGTTACTTATTTAGGCTTGTTAACTGAGGATGAGGCTAAAAATAAGGATCATATTAGGGTATATTATGATAAAAATGGGCGTAGTATTAAGCAGGAAAGTTATGATGAATATGGAAAACGTAATAGCTATGTTAACTTTTTTTATAAGGATAAATATAAGGTACGTGCTGAGGGCTTTAACTATGATGGTGAACGTATATTTGCTAGATTTTATAATAAAGGAAAACTGGCTAAGGAACAGTTTTATAATGAGTTAGGTGAACCAGATAGATACCACATTTTTCTTTATGATAAAAAGGGTAATATAATCGAAGAAAAGCAGGCTTCATTATTTGATAACGAAAAGGTTAAAAAAAAATATATTTATGACAATAAAAATAGATTAATAAAAGAAAGTTATTATATAATCAAAAACAATCAGGACTCTTTAATTTACTATATGAAAAGAGAATACACAAAAAAAGGTATTCTTAAGTTTATGTTTGTTTATAACAATAATAATTTTCTTTCTTCAAAAACATATTTTGACGATAATGAAAATAAAGTTAAAGTTGAGCAGTATAAGCTAAACTCTGTGTTATTTAAGTATGTAGATGAATATAAAAACGGGCAAAAGTGGAAAACTACTTTCTATAAAGAAAACGGAAAACCAGATTTTTATGAAATATATAACTATGATAAAGAGGGTAGGATTAAGGTCTATACTTATTCTATTAAAGGAAAGTTAATTAAAAAAGAATAGCAAGCCTAAATATGGCGGATTTATTAAATATTTTTTTATGTTAAGAGTATAAAAACTAAAAAGCAGTTGATAATTCTTTTAAAATATATTAGTCTATATAAATGGACAATATCCCGGAGGAAGTATGAGGGATTACCGTGTTTATCTATTAGGATTCCGTGAAAATGATTTTACCCAAGAAGAGCAGGTAAAACTTGATAGTCATATTGCAAAATGGAATTCGTCTTTGTTAAAAGATAATTATAAACCTATTGACAGTAGGTCTAATGAGTTTCAAAACGTGGCTGAGACTTATGAAGATGAAGGGCCTAGAAAAGATGGAAAGCGTATTACTCTTTTTCAAGAGCTAGCTATTGATGAAAATAAAGATAAACCTCAATTTTTAGAAGCTATTAATGAGCTAAGGAGTCTTTTTCCTGGTATGCTGGTTGAGGCTCATGATGATGATGGTATAGTTTCTTAATTTTTAGGTTTTATTTGTGTTTGTCCATTTAGGTATGGCTGTAGTGGTATAGGTATATTAATGCTGTTATCTTTATTTTGAAAGTTCTCTAATAGGGGTATTAGTATGCGAGGGGATGCTATACAGGTATTATTTAATGTGTGAACGTATTCTAAGTTGCCATTTTTATCTTTATATTTAATATTTAGTCTTCTTGCCTGAAAGTCATGGAACATTGAACAGGAATGAGTTTCACCATAGTTTTGTCTTGATGGCATCCAGGTTTCTATATCTTTTTTAAAGACCTGTCCCATACCAAGATCACCTGTACAAACGTTAACCACTCTATAGGCTAGGTTTAAAGATTGTAAAAACTCCTCTGCATTGTTTAGTAGTTCTTCGTGTAGTTTTTCAGATTCCTCAACACTATTTTTACATATTATAACTTGTTCTACTTTTTGGAACTGGTGTATTCTATATAATCCATAGCTATCTTTACCGTATGTACCTGCTTCACGCCTAAAGCAGGTTGATAGGCTAACTAATTTTATAGGTAAGTCTTTTTCATTAAGGATTTCGTCTTTATAGTATGAGCAGGATGATACTTCTGATGTTCCTATAAGGTATAGCTTATCTTTTTCTATGGTATATGTTTGTTCTTCTCCTCCAGGAAAATACCCGGTACCTACCATAGCATCTGCTTTTACCATTAGGGGTACGGTTAAAGGAGTAAAGCCTTTTTTAACTAGATAATTTAATGCATATTGGCATACAGCCCATTCTAAAAGACAGCCTTCATTTTTAAGGAAGTAGTTTTTACTACCTGCTATTTTAACTCCTTTTGGTATATCTATAATATTGAGTATTTCTCCCAGTTTAACGTGATCTTTAAAGTTAAAGTCAAAGTTTTTAGGTGAACCGCATTTTTTTATTTCTACGTTATCATTATCGTCCTTACCTATGGGTACACTATTAAGGGGTACGCTTGGGACTTTTAACATAAGTTCTTTTAATTTTAGCTTTAGTTTATCTAATTTAGGTTCTAGTGATGAAAGCATAGATTTAATTTCTTTTCCGGAGTCAATTTTTTCTTTTTTTTCTTCTCCTTTTAATTTTTGAATATCTTTTGCTATGTTATTACGTTTAGTTCTAAGTTTGTCGACTTCTTTAATAAGTTGTTTCCGCTCGTTATTTAGGGATATTATTTTTTCTATATCAACAGTTAGATTTTTATTAACAGCGGCATCTTTAACTTTTTTATAGTTTTCGATTATATAGTTTATATCCAACATTTTATTATCCTGTTTATTTTTAATAGTTTTATTTTTTTTTATAAGCGTTTATAAATTTATCATATACAAAGTATATTTGTTTTCCTTTGTATACTTTTGTTTGATAATTTGGTTTTTGTGGTGAGATATTATAGTTATAATTTCTTTTAGTAATTTGTTTAGAGAGTATAATTTCATTTTGTTTTCTACCTTCAATATTTTTAAATTTTACGTTATACTCAATTATTTTTTCTTGATCTCCTTTTATATGAGAGGAGTAAATTGGATAAGAAAAAATATTGGCTAGTCTTTTTTTGTTAAGAGAGAATAAATACATAAACTGAAAGTGTTTTTTATTCACTTGATTTTTGAGTTGAAAAGTGTGGACAATTATTTTAATTTGTTCCATGCCATTATCGAGGTAATAGCCTGTTTGAAAGTCGCTTATATATTCTGCTATACCAAAAGGCATTTTAGATATTTTAATATGCGAGAGTATTGTTTTATTGTTATTTTTTAATAATACCATAAGATAAAGCTTATTTGACCTAGTGTAATATGTTTGATATCCTTCACTTTGCCTAAGTTTTTTTTTGGATATGTTATTAAACTTGGTTGAGCAAATGGCAATATATTCGTGATAGCCATTGGCATTGAGGTCGGCTAGTAGGTCGAATTTGATAATCATTGAGTTTTTTAGTAATCTTTTTAGTTGTATTCTTCTTTTGATTAGTAGTAGTTTTTTTATTTGTTTTATTTGTTTGGTTAGTCTGCTAATATATTTTTTTTCTTTAATAGAAAAGTTATTTAAGGGTTTATCTTGTTTTTTATACCATGGTCTTTTTAGCATTTCTTTATTTAGGAATGTATTTTTAAAGGTATATCCTCTTGATCCAAGGACTTCTGCTCTATGGCTTATTAAAGCTTTTAGGTTCATGGTAGCTATTTTAACAGATGGCAAGAAGTTATACGGTAATTTTATTTTATTATCTTTTCCATATAATATTAGTTGACCTATTATTACGGATATAATTATTATTACAATTTTTTTAACCATGAGTTCCTCGTTGTTAACTGTTAAAGCGTTCTGATAAATATAATAAAAAGCGTTTTAAGTTAGACAGGCACTTTTTATGGCTGATGAGTAATTTTATTTCTTTGTGGAATAGCAAGTCTTTTAAGTATTTTCTTTTTCTACAAAGAAATGTAAAATACCTGTTATTATGTTTACTATCGAATATAAAAATATTATTAGCATATTGACTATATTTATTAGTAGCTATTATGTTTTACTTTAGTTTTGCCGATATAATTTATTAAAGGTAAAAGCATGAAGGTGTTAGCAACTCTCCTTGATAGGTCCTTTTTGTTGTTAGCATCTTCTTTTACTTAGATAGTTAAATATTTGGCATTTTATATGAGCTAATGATATTATTATTCTTTTTGTTAAGGGATGGTGTATTACATCCTTCAGAATTACAGTATTTACTAGAGCATCCTAAATATTTACCAGCTATAAAAAATACCGGTACTAAAAAAGGGAACATTAATGCAAACAGCCAATGAAAGCCTCCTTGAAAGCTATTAGCCTCAAAGATTAAAATAGTAAAGTCTAATCCGGACTGAAAGAATATAATAGCAAAGCCCCACCATATAAATCTTTTAGTCATAAAGCTCATTTTAGTTATGTATTGTTTCATTTTTTACTCCTTTTGTTAATAATAAATTAGAGCTATAAAAAAGTATTAGCTAAGCTATACAATTAATAGGTCAAGTTAAACACAACAATACAGATTTTTTTCAATATATCCAAACTGCAACTCTTTTTTTCTTTTATAAAGTAATTTTAAAGAGGTTATAATAATTTTTTTAAAGTGTTTTTCATTAACGTTTAGTTTTTCTATTAGGTTTAATATACCTATTGTTTGTTGAATACGATTTTCAACGGTCTTTATATCAAGATATCCTATATTGTTAGAGATGAGTTCAGCAGTTTTTTTTAAGCCCTTATAAAAGTCGTTTTTTTGAAGATCATTTAAAGTCATAATAAACTCCTTTTGTTGTTGCTACTTTATATACACAATAATATTGGAGCTTATTACAATTATTTATTAAATGTTTTAATTTTTCTCTTTAAGTTCTTCTTCTTCTAAGAACATAGGATGAGTTTTTTTAATATCACCACCATCAGTTTTTTTTCTACTTTCTAAATCTATAAGGCTAGTTTCGTTATCATCTATTTTGGGTATTAGTTTATCGTTTTTTTTTGATTCATGGTCATCAAAGTCGCTGTTATTAGTTACCGGACTCTTTTTATCTTTTGATATAGTATAATCAATATGATGTTTATCAGTTTCTGGATTAAAAAGTTGTTCAGCCCTATCGATGGAGTCATTATGTTCAAGCTCGCAATAATCTCTTGGCTCTCTTCCGATTTTAAATACGGCATAATAGTCTATATTGGTACACCTACCCTCTACGGCAACTTTTCCTGAGTCTCTGCAAACCTTTATTTTTCTAAGGTTATAGCTTTTATCATAATTAAACTGAGTAAATTTAATTTTTTGGGATACCTTTTTCATAAAACGACCAAAGATAGGTCCAGCTACACTACCTCCGCCTCCACTAAGGGATTTATTTTGATCATGACCAATCCAAACTACTGTAGCCATCTGTGGTGTAAAACCGGCAAACCACATATCTCTATGTTCTTGGCTGGTACCAGTTTTTCCAGCAATATCAAATTTTATACCAGCGAGTTTTTTAATTTGTCCACCGGTTCCTCCTGGTTCAAGGACGCCTCTCATCATATCGGTAATTTGATAAGCAGATTCTTTTGATACAACACGAATATTATTATTATCAGATGATTGACTATCATCTCCAAGAACAATTGTTTCTCCAACTACGTCTTTAATTCCAAGGATCAATTTAGGTTTTATTGCAACACCTTTATTTGCTATCATTGCATAAAGTTGTGCAATTTCTAGCGGAGTCATCTCTACAGAGCCAAGTGCTATGGAATATTGACCATCTGGCAACTTTTTTATAGCAGTTTGTTCATCCCATCCTAAAGAACGTCTGACAATTTCTCTTATTTTTTCTACGCCAATCTCTTTTATTAATCTTGCAGCAACTTGATTACTCGATATTTTTAATGCTTTATATAGATTAAGATATTTATTTGTATAGTGATTTCTATAATTTCTTACTTTCCAAAGTGTTCCATTTTGCATTTCTATAGGCTCAAAGGAGTCTTTAACCATAGTATAAGGAGTTATATGCCTACTATTAGCTCGTCTTTCTAAAGCGGCTAGGTATGTAATAGGTTTGAATGCTGATCCTGGTTGACGATAAGCTTGATACACCCGATTAAATTGATTATTTCTTTTAAACTCCTCACCTCCTACAAAAGCTTTTATATGTCCATTACTAGGGTCTAATACAACTATTGCCCCTTGCACCTTATTCAAGGAGCCGCGTAAGCGTTTAAGACCTTTAATTTTCTTTCTGTAATTTAATAAGCCCATTTTTAGTTGTTTTTTAGCAATTCTTTGTATATCTATGTCAATCGATGTTGTAATATGCCATCCTTTAGTGTATAATAAATTAGCTGCTTTTTGAACGTCACCATTAAACATTTTTTTTAATTTTTGTATCATTTCTCTACGAACTTCTTCTATAACGTATCCAACTGAAGGCGCTCTTTTGAATCTAACAAACACTTTTCTATTTTTTTTATTTTTAAAATCATGGTTTTTCCAAAACTCACTATGTATGATTTTATAATCCTTATCAAGTTTAGTAAACTTAGCAATACCCTCTAATACTCTAAGATGTCGTGCTTTAGCATTTTCGTAATTTTTAATAGGAGAAAAGGCACTTGGATTAGCTATTAAGCCAGCTAATAATGCACTTTCACCTATACTTAGTTTTTTAGCAGACTTATTAAAATAAAACTTTGATGCTTCTTCTATACCATAAACATTGTGTCCAAAGAAAATTTTATTAATATACATCATTAGGATGTCATTTTTACCGTATAGTCTTTCAATTTCCTTTGCCATAAACAGTTCATATAGTTTTCTTTCTATAGTTCTCTCTCGTTTTCTAAGTTCCATTCTAATCAAGACCTTAGCTAATTGTTGAGTTATTGTACTCCCACCCTGGTGTAGTCTTAATTTTTTAATATTAAGTAATATAGCTCTTAATAATGACTTATAACTTATTCCATTATGATGATAAAAACCTCTATCTTCAGTAGCCAAAACAGCATCTATAAAGTTATTGGATACATTTTTTAGTCCTATCATACTTCTATCTTCTAAAGAAAATCGACCTATTCGCCTTCCTTTTATATCATATATAAACGTTGTAAAATTCACCCTATGTGAGTTAGAGTCAACGGTCAGTTTACTATATATAGGTTTTTTGTAGTGAACAGGATTAACTTTTCTATCTATCTCTCTATAATAATTTACTAATGTGCTTATATGTATTTCTTTATCATTATCCCATTTTTTATATGCAGATTGATAATAAAACCAAAATAATATAGTTCCAATAGTTAGCATGAGTAATGGAAGAGTGATAAATAATATTTTAATCTTATTCCCAAAAAAGAAGTTAATAATAGGATTGCTATTTTTCATTAATCGTCCTCTATTTTAGTTTTATAATTTATTAGAACACACTAAATTATATTTAAAATTTAATAAAAAGAATAACATAAACCTATACAATGGTCAATGACAAAAATTACTAAAAATTGTTATAGCAAAGTTATTATATTTAGAAATGCTTTATTTAATAACATTTTATATAATTTAAGTAATAACGTATATTTTTTTTAAGTAAATGGCTTTTCTTTAAAAAAGATTGACTTTTTAATTAAATTAATTAATTTTAAATTTTAAATATGCGAGTGTAGTTCAATGGTAGAACGACAGCCTTCCAAGCTGTTCATGAGGGTTCGATTCCCTTCACTCGCTAATTTTATCTACTTAAAATAAAAACCTATTATTTTTAACCTTTTGAAGTTAATATATATATACCGTCCCAGTCATTTTTAGGGGGATTGTTTATATATTCTTTACATCTTTCGATATAGGTATTTGATGGGCCGTCATCCGGTATAATATTAAGGACATCTTTAAATTTTGATATTGCTTTTGTAAAGTCTTGTTTTTTATATAGTTCTATTGCAGTTATGTATATTCCAAGAGCATCGGCAGTTTTTGGGTTTAACTGACCTTTTTTTGCAATGAGTTCGTATACCACAACAGATTCTTTTTTTCCTACCACCATAATTTTATCAAGTTCTCTTGCTTCAATATAATTCTTTGCCTGGTTATACGTAGACTGAGAGATCATATTATATGTTGAGTAAAACTTATTTGCCCCTTCTAATCTTGCGGCTAGATTAACAGTATCCCCCATCATAGTGTAGTCCATACGAGTTTTTGACCCCATATTCCCAATGACAGCAAGACCAGTATTTAGTCCCACACGCATTTTCATATTACAAATAAGCTCATGTTGTTTTTCTTTAGTCCACCTATTTCTCAGTTCCACAAGGGATTCCTGCATTTCAATGCTAGAGTAGCAGGCTAACTTAGCATGTTTTTCTTCATCAAGAGGTGCACCCCAAAAAGAAATAATAGCATCACCCTCAAACTTATCCACAGTTCCGTGATATTTGGCTACAACATTACACATATCAGTTAAATATATATTTAGCAGTGAGACTAACTGTTCAGCAGTAAGTTTTTCGGATATGGTGGAGAATCCAGCAACATCGGAAAAAAATGCAGTAATCTCTCTTTCTTGCCCTCCCAGACCCAACTTAGTGGGATCTTTTATTAAAATATCTATTACCTTAGGGGATAGATATTGTCCAAAAGCTCCTTTAATAAAGCCTTTTTCTTTTTGTTCAGCGATATAACCCAGTATTAAACCAAAAAGAAATACCAAAAATACAGATACTATAGGTATAAGTATATCCACAACATAATTGAAATTAGTATATAGTATAATTCCAGCTAAAATAACAATTATAGTAATGAATAACCACATAATAATAGACCTTAACATAGAGTATCCAACGGTTAGAAGGCCTGTTCCTACAGATAAAATAAGGATTAGTCCAGCAGTCCAAAGTTTAGGCCATTTATATAAAAAGTCCTCTTGCAAAAGGTTATCCAAAGCCGTAACATGAATATGTGCACCTGCTTCTTGTTGGTTTACAGGAGTAGGCCTTAAATCAAGTAGTCCAGGAGCAATACCAGCAAACATAACATACTTATTTTTTAGATCAGCGTTAATTAACCTTATTTCATATTTGTTTAGTTTATAGTTCTTTATAAATACCTTACTGTTAGGCATTTTAGCTTTTAAATCATTAAAAAGTTTATCGTATTTCTTTTTATTTTGATATAAGTCTTCTACCGGGAAGTCAACCTTGCCTATTAGCTCTATGTATTTGTCATATATATAAAAGGCCTTTTTTTGTAAGGTTAAAATATCAATTAAGTTAAAGTCGTCATAAGAGGAGTTTTTTTTATTAGCCCATCCATAATATTTTAGTCTTAGGTTAGCATTTTTATCCAAAGGTATTTTACTATTCCCCACAATAAGGTATCTATCTTCTAGAGTGACTTTTTTAGTTTTCTTAATTGCCAAATATGATGCAAAGGGTAAAGTAGGATAATACTTTTTATTGTATTCTACTATTAATGGAGTTTTTACAATATCTCCTTCAGAGGCATCCACTCCAACTACAGAGCCTATATAGGGAGCATTTGGTATATATTTTTTATAAGGAGGCTGTATTGTATAATACTTCTTTAAGGATATGCTAGGACTATTAAGCTTGCTTTTGACTAGGTCAACGGTATAGTGTTTGATATCGTCTTTATATTTTCTCATATAAAGTTTTTCTGTTATTTGTTTAATTATGGATTTCTTATCCACATTGTTATAAGGCAGTTTAAAAGCTTTTGCATAGCGAATGAAAGTCTTTTGTTCAGAAAGCTTTTTTTCCATATCTTTTAGGGTTTTATTTTCAGGTTTTCCAAGGGTAAAGCCTAAAACAGTATTATCAATAGAACTTATTGCCTGACTAAAAAAAAGATCGTCATCCTCTGGTGGATATAGCCCTTTGTTATTAGGATACTCAGCTGTACGATAAACAGACTTTTCTGAAAATATAAAATCGAATATAAATAGTTTTGCTCCACTTTGATTTAGAAAATCAATTATGAAGGCATAAGTTTTTCTTCTCCAAGGCCATCCCATGTTAAACTCAGCTTGTGCAGTGTTTAATGACCGCTGACTAATAATACCGTATACGATTTTACTATTATTAATTTTAGTATTTTTACTTTTTTCTTTTCGTTTTAGGTTGTCAAAACGATTGGTATAGCTAACGGTAATATTTTTGGTTAATAGATATTCCCAATTTGTTAAAAGTCCATTTATATGGAGTTGAGCGAGTATTACTCCAATATAAAGGCCAATTAATGATCCAGTTAATATCTTTTTATTTTTAGAAAACTTAAGAATCTTTTTCCAGTATATAACTACTGGTATTAGCGGGAGAAGGATTGATATACTTAATATTAGATAATTAATAAACATAAGGGTCTCCTTATTTATATTAACTTGTTAGGTTGACTAATTTTTTTATACTTCAATAAAGTTATCTATCTTTATGTTAAATAATATGTTATATATTTCAATTAATTTTTTATAAAAAAGTTTAAAGATTATTATATTGCCCATATTATAATTATAGTAAATATTTATTAAGTGATAAACCAATTTTTTAAGGAGTTATATGAGGTTAGTAATTCAAAGAGTTATTAGTGCAGAAGTTTGGATAAATGAACATTGCTACTCGACCATTGGAAAAGGAATATTAGTACTACTTGGAATAGCTAATAACGATGATCAAAATGATATTAACTATTTGGTAGATAAAATGATAAACCTTCGTATTTTTCCCGATGAAGAAAATATTATGAACTTATCCCTTTTGGATATTTCTGCCGAACTTATGATCGTATCTCAGTTTACGCTATACGGAGACATTAGTAAAGGAAGACGACCATCTTATTCCATTGCAATGGAGCCTGCTAAAGCAAAAATATTATATAACAAATTCATAGAAAGAGTAAGTAAGTATAATATTACTCCTGCCACAGGTAAGTTTGCCGCCATGATGAATATAAAACTGATTAATTGGGGACCTGTAACTTTACTTTTAAATAGTAAGGCAAAATAACTAATAATTGCTACATTTTAAACTTTAGCTTTAGGTGTTAATTAATTTAGGCATATTAGGTATACAAATATGCTATTATTGGGCGATTTTAAGGTTATAGTTATCTCATGGAAAAAGAAATATATGTTATATCTAAAAAGTATCCAAAAATTGATTTTCATCTTCTTGCATTTAAGTATCCATCAACTTTTGATAAAAAATTAATTAAGGCAACCTTATCAGTTTTTGTTAATCATTCCATAAAGAAAAAGCTATATCTTACAGAAGAAGAGCTTATAAATAATAATGAAAATATAATAACACCAAAATATAGATATGATAAATATAAACAGTATATTAATACTATAAGCTGGTATAAAACAGAAAATAGTAAAAATGATGCACTAAAAAAGATTAGCGTAGAAACAAAAAAGCTAATCGACGATAATATAAAAATCTTGATAAAAGAAAATATTATAAGAACTGTACCCTGTGTTAGAATAAAGGATGATACTCTAAAAGTAAAAAAAAAGTACTATCTTCGTCAGCTTGATACAAACCTTGAAAACAATATAATTGATAATGCAAAAAAAACCATTAAAGAGCTTGTCATAAAAAAAATTGAAGATTATAATTATCCGGATTCAAATATATTATCTATAAAAGAAACCCTATCCAATATGCCAGATTACTATCCATGGCTAAATAACTTGATACACCTACTAATTTTAAGCGGTGAACTTGCTAAAGTACCTCTTTTAGAAAAAATAAACAATAAAGAAAGATACAACGATTACCTTATACTCGGAAAGGTCAGCGAAAATATAATGAAGGCTTTTAGCTCTAACAAGCTAATTCCTTATCTAAAATATCGTTTTCCTCAAATATCTAAGAACTTAACAGCTCTTTTTAATAAATATGAATTTAAGATTCTAGAAGATGAAATAATTTATTCTAACTCTCAAAGAGTTTACTTTTTATGTTTTATTATCCTAGAGGCTAAAAAGCATGGTAAACAAATATCTTTAGATGACTTTAATTTAGCTAATCTAATTTTAAATATATGGCTTTCTTTAGAAAAGGATCCATTTCTTGCTTTAAAACGCTTTTCTATATTAGAGCTGGATAATGACTTTTTAAATCCTATAATAACAAACTACTTAGAGGATCCATCTTTACTAAAAAACAATTTTAATATAATAAAAGGTTTTATACACAATCTTCCACAGCTTATTGTTAAAGAAGAGCTTATTTACTTTTTTAAGTCTAAAGGTCTACAACGTAAATTTGTGGATGACTTTATAAATACTATTCCCAATGAGGTTATGTTAATCCATTCTCTAAATAATACATACCTAATAGCAAAGTCGCAACTTATAAATGCTATAATATATTTATATAATGGTAATTTTTATAATAAGACTAAACTCGGTAAAGAACAATTTGATGTTTTATCAAAAGCTTTTTATATCCTGGAGTCTAAAGCTAAGGATGTTAAACAAGTTTTTCTAGAGCTAAAAGCCAAAGAAGAGGATTATAATAAAGTAAAAAGTATTTTATCAAAAAGTAAAGTTTATAAGATGCTGATAAAAAGAAAAGAACGTGGTACTAAAAAAAGTAAATATAATGGTATTGTAGTTCATGACTCTAAAGAATATTCCTCAAGACTGCCTGATAAAAAGATATATACTCTAAATGACTTTAAAGGAATAGAAAAAGAACAGCGGAGTCGAGCTGTTAGTTCACTAGGACTATTAAAAATAGAGTTAACAGATTCCAAAAAAAACATACATCACATGTTTATAAAACAGAGTCAGCTAAATATAGATGATGTTAAATTTCTAAAAGGTAATCCTAGTTATGAGTTATTCTGTAAACAGTTTGAGATTCTATAGTTAAAATACTTAAATATTCTTAAGGCTAAAGGCTTACCACTTTGATAAATTACTAAGACGTTTTATGCAATTAACTTTTAACAATGTTTTTTGTATATATTCTTAGCTAAATAACTATTATATGTTATTCACTTTGTAGGTTTACAAAGTTATTGCTTTCTTTTTCTTTGCAATAGGATTTTCTTTTTTCAATAAGTTTAGAGTATTCTTTTTCTATATTGTTGATATGATCCTTCATACAATGAAATGAGTTCATAATCCTTTTAACTACATTAGGATCAAGCATTTATAAACCTCCATGTAGATTAGCTACATAGAATATTGTCGATGAAAATTAAAAAATCTTAAGGATAATTATTGAATAGTGGAAGGCTGTATAAATTATATCATCTCCTAGGGGATTTGAACCCCTGTTGCTGGGATGAAAACCCAGTGTCCTAACCCCTAGACGAAGGAGACATATAAATGAGCCGCGAAGGAGTCGAACCTTCGACCCTCACCTTAAAAGGGTGTTGCTCTACCAACTGAGCTAGCGGCCCAACATAAAAGTTAAATATAATTGATTTTTTTTTTTTGTCAAGGGCATTTTTTTATAATATACTATATTTATCGACGAGGTCGATAAATGATTAATAAAATGAAAAAGGTATTGTCGGAAAGAGTTCGTAAGATTCACAATATAGATGGACTAATCCCATCAGCTGTCTTACTACCTATATTATATAAAGATAACCAGGCTAATATACTTTTTACTAAACGCAGTAATATGGTTAAATATCACAAGGGTGAGATATCTTTTCCTGGCGGAACAATGGATAAAAAAGATAATAGTCTTTTTGACTGTGTATTAAGGGAGTGTTATGAAGAAATTGGTGTTGAGAAAAAAGATATAAAGCTTATTGGTATTCTGGATGATATTCTAACTATAAAAACTCATTTTATTATTACTCCATTTATTGCTATTATACCTTATCCGTATTACTTTAGGATAAACAAAACAGAAATAGAAGAGTTAATAATCATCCCGATATCTTATTTAACGAAGAAATCGAAATATGAAAAAAAAAGTATTTTAGATATTCCTGACTCCCATAATCTTGTACATTTTTTTTATTACAAACAACATATTATTTGGGGTGCCACTGCTTTAATACTGAAGCAGTTTTTAGAGCTATTTTTTGACTTTAGCTAAGCTGTTTTAACGTTATATTTCTTTTTTATAACGAAATAAATAGATTATTAACAACTCTTTTTTAAAAGAGTTAAATTGAATGCTTTTTCTTATGTTTAATAGGACAATAAATAACAATTTTAAAGGAGTTATTATGTTCCCTAATACCAGATTAAGGAGACTTCGCTTAAACCCTATTATTAGGGATCTTACTAAAGAAACACATATTAGAATAGAGGATTTTATATATCCTTTATTTGTGGTTAGTGGTGATGGTATAAAAAGAGAGGTTCAGTCTATGCCTGGGGTATATCAGCAATCCATTGATAATATTATTAGGGACTGCTATGACTGTCTTGGATTAGGGATTAAGTCTATAATATTATTTGGTATACCAGACTCTAAAAATAGTGATGGTAGTATTGCCTGTTCTGATAACGGTATTATTCAAAGAACTCTAAGACAATTGAAAAAGGAGTTTGGTTCTGATCTTTTGCTGGTTACCGACCTATGCTTTTGTGAATACACTGATCATGGACATTGTGGTACTATTAAAAATGGTATTGTGGATAATGATAGTACAATTAATTTATTGGATAAGCAGGCTATAAGCCACTGTGAGGCTGGTGCTGATATTATAGCTCCCTCTGGGATGATGGATGGAATGGTAAATAGTATAAGAACTGCTTTGGATAACTATAATTTTCAACATATACCAATTTTATCCTATGCTATTAAGTATGCCTCTGCTTATTATGGTCCATTTAGGGATGCGGCAGAATCAAGCCCTATGTTTGGCGATAGAAAAAGTTATCAGATGGATCCTGCTAATAGGTTAGAGGCGCTTAGAGAGGCAAAAGAGGATATATTAGAGGGTGCTGATATGCTTATGATAAAGCCTGCCCTTGCATATTTGGATATTATTAGAGATATTAAAGAAAACTTTAATTGTCCTATTGCGGCATACAACGTTAGTGGTGAATACTCCATGATAAAAGCCGCCTCTAAACTTGGTTATATTGACGAAAAAAGTATGGTTATAGAGAATATGACTGCTATAAAGCGTGCAGGAGCGAATATTATACTAAGTTACTTTGCTAAACAAGTTGCTAAGTGGTTAAAAGAATAGTTTGACTACTTAGTAAAAGTCTTAAGAGAAATTTATTAAATATATTTGTATTTAATTTTTCTTGCTTTTTTCCTATCCCTTTGAGATATTTATAACTAAATAAGTAACTCAAAACTATTAACATAATATCAGTTAAATAAAAGTACTTTAGTTATTTTAAATAAACTTATAGCTTTACACATTTATATATAAGAGTATATATTTTTAATAGGGGTTATATAAAATAAACGTTAGTATTACTTTTTGAGTAAACAGTATATAGTTAACAAAAATCTGGCTTAAGAGGGTTTTTGTATTGGACTTAAATGCAGTCAAGAACTGGTTAACTGGTCTTGGAATAAGTTATAGCTTAGAGGATTTGGAACAAATTAAGCAAATTGACTTACGTAATACTAAGGTTAAAAATGAAGATTTAGTTTATATAAGGGCAATTAATACTATTAAAGAGATTTATCTTGTGGATACCTTCATTAGTGATAATGGATTAATACATTTAAACGGTATTAATGGTATAGAGCTTTTAGATCTTAGTGGTACAATGATAACTGATGAGGGGCTTAAAAATATTAGTAATAACAAAGACCTTAGGATGCTGTTTTTAAGGAATACTCAAATTGGTAATAGGGGTTTATCTTATCTTATAGGTCTTTCTAGTCTCGAGGTACTATTTTTAGGTAGGTCTAAGGCCACTGATGATGGATTAGCCCATATAAAACCGCTAAAAGGTCTAAGAATATTATTTTTAGAGGGAACTGCTATAACAGATAATGGATTAACCCATCTACAAGAGCTTTATAACCTGGAAGAAATAAATATTCAAAACACTAGAGCAACTTATTTTGGTATTAGTAACTTAAAAAAACTATTACCAAAATGCAGTATTTATTATTAAATACAAATTAATTAGTAAATTAAATACAAATTAATTAGTAAATAGGGAGATTTTTATGTATAGACAATTATTATTACTTTTAATATTATTATTTAGTCTAAATAGTTTTGCTAATCAAGAAGGGCTACACTTAGCACCTAGTATTATAGAGAGTATTGCAGTTAAAAAAGCTAGGCTTATTGGTGCTTCGTGGGATGGTACAATTAAAATATGGAATCTTAAGAATAAAAAACTCATTAAAACTCTAAAAGGGCATAGTGACAAGGTTTGGTCAGTTATTGTTCATGGTAATAGTATTATATCCGCCTCTAACGACAAAACAATAAGAATATGGGACTTTAATACTGGTAATCATAAGGGGGTATTAACTGGACATACCCATTGGATACGTTCATTAGCTATTAAGGGTAATATTTTAGTATCAGGATCAAAGGATAAAACGATAAAAGTTTGGAATATTAACTCTGCTAAGAATATTATGACTCTAGAAGGTCATACTAATGGAGTTGAGTCTGTTAGTATATATAAAGGATTTATTCTGTCTGGCTCTTGGGATAATACTATTAGAGTGTGGAGCCTAAAAACTGGTAAGTTAATCAAAACTATTAATGCTGGTAAAAAGGGAGTCCTATCAGTTAGGGGATATGCTAATAAGATAATATCCGCTTCAGCAGATGGTACCATTAGTATATGGAGTCTAAAAACTGCTAAGCTTATAAGAAAATTATCCGCTCATGCCGGTGAGGTAACTTGTTTGGAGGTTATTAGGGGTAGAATAGTATCCGGCGGTGGACACATGGATAATAATATAAAAATATGGAACATTAAAAACGGTAAACTAATTAACACATTAGAAGGGCATAACATGGGTTTAGAGGCGCTTACTGTTAGCGGTAATAGGATATACTCAGGTGCGCAAGATAATACCGTTAAGATATGGAATTTATCAACTGGTAAGCTTATAAGTTCATGGAATGTTCCATAATATATATAAGGGGAGAGGTTTATGAGTACTACTGATTATGTTAGGGATATTTGTAGAAAGGCTAAAGACGTAAAACAAATTATATCCTGTTTATCTACGGATGACAAAAATAATGCCTTAAGAAATATGGCTAACCTAGTTAATCAAGAAAAAGACTGGATCATAGCTGAAAACAAAAAGGATATTGATAGTGCAAATGAGAAAGGCTTATCTAATGCTATGATTGACAGGCTTAAGCTGGATGATAAAAGAATTAATAATATATGTGAGAGCCTTAATGAGGTAGCTATTCTTAGTGATCCTGTTTTTGAGGTGGTTAATCAGTATAGGCGTCCTAATGGGCTGGACATAGGGCAAATGAGAGTGCCTATTGGAGTTATAGGGATTATTTATGAGTCTAGGCCAAATGTTACTACTGAGGCAAGTTCTTTATGTTTAAAGACGTCTAATGTTACCGTATTAAGGGGTGGGAGTGAGAGTATTAACTCTAACAGGGCATTGGTTAAGGTTATAAACATGGCATTAACTAAAAGTGGCCTGCCTGAGAGTGCTATTAGCTTTATTGACACTACTGATCGCTCTGCGGTTATGGATATGCTAAAATTAAAGGAGTATATTGATTTAATTATCCCAAGAGGCGGAGAGGGACTTATTAACATGGTGGTTGAGCATTCTAATATACCTGTCATAAAGCATGACAAGGGAGTTTGTAATTTATATATACACAAGGATGCTGATAAAAACATGGCTCAGAGTATTAGTGTTAATGCTAAGGTTCAACGTCCTGGTGTATGTAATGCTATAGAGAATTTAGTTATCCACAAGGACTACCCTTATATAGAGGACTTGCTTGAGGGTTTATTGGCTAATGGAGTTGAGCTTAGGGGATGTGATAATAGTTGTTCTATTAATGATAAAGTGAAAAAGGCTAATGAGAAAGATTATTTTACTGAGTATTTAGACCTTATTTTGTCTATGAAGATCGTTGACTCTTATGATGAAGCCGTATTTTTTATAGATCATTATGGCTCCCATCATTCTGATGCTATTATTACTAATAGTTTTTCATTGGGCAGGCGGTTTTTGAATGAGGTGGACTCATCAGCTGTTTATGTTAATGCTTCAACAAGGTTCACTGATGGACAGATGTTTGGTATGGGTGCTGAAATTGGGATAAGTACTAACAAACTTCATGCAAGGGGTCCTATGGGGCTTAAAGAGCTTACTACAAAGAAGTTTATTGTTATGGGTGATGGTCAGATTAGGTCATAGATAAACTCTTATATTTTGGATTAAGCTATAACAAGGTGTTTGAGGCTTTAAAAGCCGGTATAATTAGTTATTATTATAATATATTTTAGGGGATAATATAATGTTTTCTTTACATAAGAATTATGTCTTGGAACAAAACGGGTTAATCAACGAGCTACAGAATAAGTTAGTTCAGCAGAATATTGAATTAGCTAAGTTAAAAGTTAATTTAGGTAATTTAAACAGTCTTATACCTTATTTTAAGAAGATTTCACAAGTTTTAACTAACTATTATGTTGATAATAACGCTGCAAAGACTAATGTGATAGCTGACTTAATCTTATTTATTTTGGACTATATAAATACCCATAACAATAAAGTCATTACAGAAAATGATGTTAAACAAATTGAACAGAAGATTGATGAGTGGGAACAAGAAATAATTAAACTAAAAAATAGTACTCCTAAAAGTGTAGTAGATGTCACAGAAAAGGTATCCGTAGATGAATCTTCAGAAAAGCAATTACCTGATAAGACTAAGAAAGTAGTTCAGAAGTTTTCTGGCTTACTATTGGTGGAAACAGATAATTAATATTATTTAGTTAGCTTTATTGCTTGCTATTAGAACTTTCCTCGTATATTTTATATTTAAAAAGTTAAAGGATTTTATTAATGAGTAATTTAGATTTAATTAATGCTGATAGGCTTATTAAGGAGTTTGGCTCTCCACTTTACGTTTATGACGAAAACAAGATTAGAGAGCAAATTAAAAAGCTAAAGGAGCATATTGTCTATCCAAATAAGCAAATACTATATGCGTGCAAGGCAAACAGTAATATAGCCATTATGAAAATACTTAAAGAAGAGGGTGCATGGCTTGATGCTATGTCTCCTGGCGAGCTTGAGATAGGTTTTAGGGCTGGTTTTAACAGCGATGAGATATTGTATACCGGTGATAACGTTACAGATGAAGAAATGATCTTTTGTATAGATAGGGGTATACAATTAAACTTAGGGTCTTTATCTCAGATTGAGCGTTATGCAAGGATAAATCCTAATTCAAGTATATCTATCAGAATTAATCCTGATTGTGGAGCTGGTCATCATAGCCATACCATTACTGGAGGGCCTAATAGTAAGTTTGGCATATACTTTGATAGGGTTGGCAATATAAAGTCCCTTGCTAAAAAGTATGGCATTAATATAACTGGAGTTCATTCTCATATAGGGTCTGGTATTTTAGAGGTGGATGAGTTTATTAAAGCTATTGATGTTACCCTAAATGTGGCTAAGCACTTTGATAACCTTGAATTTATAGATTTTGGTGGTGGTTTAGGTATTCCATATAGTTCTAGTGATAAAGAGCTAAATATGGCTGACTTTGGTAGTAGGGTTAGTGATAGGTTTGTTAAGTTCTGCAGGGACTATGGTAAAGATTTAAGCCTCTATTTAGAGCCTGGACGGTTTTTAGTTGCTGAATCTGGTATTTTATTGATTACGGTTAACAATTTAAAAGAGACGCCTTCTCATAGGTTTGCTGGAACAGATTCTGGCTTTCATCATCTTATGAGGCCTATGGCTTATGGTAGTTATCATGAGATTATTAATTTATCTTCGTCGTCTAGTGAGATAGAGCGTATTTGTGTTACTGGTAATCTGTGTGAAAGCGGGGATATATTCACTCAGAGCGAAAATGGTTTTGAGGATCGCCCCATTTCAAAGGTCAAAGAGGGTGATATTCTAGCCATACTCAATACCGGGGCCTATGGATTTAGTATGTCGTCTAATTATAATAGTCGTCCAAGGCCTGCAGAAGTATTAATTAGTAATAATGGTCATCGTCTAATCAGAAAGAGAGAGACTATTAACGATATTATAAGGCCTATGGATGTGTAAATCTAAAAATAGACCCTATAAATGTCTAAAATAACTATTTTTTAGGGGACAGCCTAATGAAAGCAAAAGTATTATTAACACGAACAATACCAAAGCCAGGCTTGGACTATCTAAACAAGCATTGTAATGTATTTCTTAATGAAAGGGATCATAAGCTAACTGAGGATGAAATTATAAAAAGGGCTAAAGATTGTGATGGCTTAGCCTGTTTGTTAAGCGATAGAATTGGCGAAAGGGTCTTTCATAATACTAATTTAAAAATAGTATCCAACTTTGGTGTTGGATATGATAATATTGATATTAGTTCTGCGACTAATAATAAAGTTATGGTGACTAATACACCTGGTGTATTAGATAATACCACTTCAGAACTGGCTTTTGCGTTGATGCTAAGTGTATCCAGGAGGCTTATAGAGGCAGATAAATTCGTTAGAGAAAGAAAATGGACTACAGGATGGGAAGTTAATATGTTTTTAGGGCTTGATCTAACTAACAAAACCCTTGGGATAATAGGCATGGGTAATATAGGTCGTTCTTTTGCGAAAAAAGCTGGTGGATTTAATATGAATATAATATACCATAACAGACAGCGTCTTAGTAGAGAAATTGAAAATAAGTATAATGCAACTTATGTCGATAAAAACACTTTATTAAGAGAGTCAGACTTTATATCCCTACATGTGCCTAATACCAAAGAGACTCACCATATAATAGCCAAAAAAGAGCTTTCACTTATGAAGTCTAACGCTATTTTGATAAATACAGCAAGGGGTACTGTTGTAAACGAACATGACCTTTATACTGCCCTAAAAGAAAAAGTAATATGGGGTGCTGGACTTGACGTATTTGAAAAAGAGCCTAAAATTACAGAAGGACTAATTAACCTAAATAATGTTGTTGTACTCCCTCATATTGCTAGTGCCAGTATTGAGACAAGGAATAAGATGTCATTAATGTTAGCTAATAATATTGTATTGGGCCTTAGGGGTGAAAGACCCCCAAACCTAGTAAATAAAAGTCTATTTGCTGAATAACATTTAATACTGAAAACCAAAATAAAAATGAAGAGCATAATTATTTACTGACTCAGGATCCCTTATACTAATGTTATTCAAGGAATATATAAACCTTGCCTCTATAAAGAGTTTATGCTCTCTATAAATATTAAACTGCCATCCCATTCCTGCAATGAGATCATATTCAAGGGTTTCAAAGTAGTCATCTATGTTATTAGAAGTGCTATTAGCGTCATTAACCTCTCCTTTGAAGGTATAGCCTATGCCAAAGCCAGAGTTAAAATAAATACCATAAGGTATTTGGAACCTAACAAGCAAAGGAAAAGATAATCCCTCAAGCTTAGCTATATAACCAGAACGCTTAAACCCCCTTCTAATATATAAAATCTCAAATTGTAATCTAACATATTCAACGTGAGAAAAATGTATGAACAGTCCTCCACTAACAAAACTATTACCAAAAAAGTTAGGCGATACAGAATTATGGTTTCTTACAAAGGCACTAGCAAAACCATAACCTATTTTAGCTCCCCAATTTATGCTGACATCAACAACACTAGTAAATGCCTTAGAAGAAAAAAATACTATAGAAATAGCTAAAATAGCTGTAGTACAAAGTCGCTTATTTATCATATCTTAAATTAGTTCATTTATCCTCTTGTTTAGCAGGTAATTTAGGCTCCTCAATGTTAAAAAGTGCATATATATTTGAGGTATATATCTTAACAGGGTACTTAGATATAAGATAATCACCCCAAAGCTTGTTAATAATTCTTTGATAGTCATTTTTTGTATTATTAACAAGTTCACTTTGCTTTTTAGTATCAGATAAAATGGATTTAGAATCCCCTAAACGTTCACTCACCTTCTTTATTACAAAGTAAACGTCCTTATTCTTCATAACATAGGACTTTATAGAACTTATGTCACCTTTTTTTAAATAGAACGAAGTAGTAAAAAAAGCCTCGTTTATCTCTTTATCCTCATCGTAATATTTTAATTTACTATAAATAAACTCATCAATGTTATCAGGTAATCCTTTACTATTAGCTTTCTTTTCTGAGCTAACACTATTGGCATCAAGTTTAAAATAGTCAGTTCTACCAGTTTTTAAGTATTTATCTTTTGAAATAGAGCTAAATACTGCTCCACTTTTTGCCTTAGTCAAAAAGGCATTTAATATAGTCTTTGCTTTTTTTTCATAATCCAACTTAAAATCGTTATAATGATCACTTGCATATTTAGTTAGTACGCTTTTATATTCAGAAGAACCCTCTTTTAGCTTGTCAAAAGGCTTATCCATGCTCTTAATTTTATAAAGATAATGCTCTTTGTCCTTGGATATAATATCACCATCCTTATAGCTTTTAAGTTCTTTAAAAAGCTTATCATTTGTTCTAATAGTCTTTTCGGTAAACTTATCTTTCTTTTGTATAAAAAAGTCTTTATCACTCTTGGCCTGAACAGCCTCTTCTTTGGTTTTAAATACGGCTTCCAAAATTGTCATCTTTTCAATTTTCTCGTGATAATACTTTTCTAAGTCGGCTTTTTTAAGCTTAGAAAATACATTAGGATCTTTTATGTAATTATCAAAGGTATATACAGCAAAATCTACCTTTACCTCATGATTTTGTGTATTATAGTCCTCAACTAACTTTGGTACACTAAATAAAATACCGTTTTGCAAAGTATTAGTTATCGCTTGAACTTTATACTGTTTTGGTAAGTTTTTACCGTAGTTCCTTCTAAAGGAGTTTAGCTCAGGAAAAGGAGTATTTTTATTTTGAGGATCATTAAAATGCCTTTCTTTTTCCCTTTTATATACTAAGAACATATAATGTCTAAGCTTCTCTTTGGATATGTCTATATCTAAGTCCTCAGCTAACTCGTTTTGCATCTGCTGAACAATTGCATTACGTAAATATATAGATAAATAATCAACTGGATTTTTCCAACTATTTAATGCATTGTTAAGAGTAAATGCCTTAACTCCTTTTGCCTGAGTTCCTCTACTTAGCCAATCCTGAAATATATTGGCTAAATTATTATTTTGACCAGCAGTATAAAATATCTCATTACCGTTTACAGTAATAAAGTTTTGTCCTCCGCCTCCTCTGATAACGTCAAAAAGATTATAACTACCAGGTAAAAACATCAAAAGGGCAAAACCTATTACAATGGCATAAGCTACACCCCTAAATAATTTATTCTTAGCAAATTCTTTTGTACTTAGCATTAAAAAACTCCAAAACATTAACTAATCTAACAACTATAAAATATAATAAGATAAAAATATAAATAATCTCTTTATTGTCAAACTAAACTAATAAAATTTAATATTACTTCGTCTATAACGTTAATAAGGAAATATAATCTAACCTTTGCTTAAATAGGTTGTCTAGGTTATTATCACTTTTTGGCGGATAACCATATATTTTTTTCCACATATATTTAGCCTCCATACATAAATAAATGTGTAAGTTATGGTCTTTTGCCTTTAGCATATAAATCATATTTTTATATATGTTTTCTCTAACTCTAATAAAATACCTCATCTTACCATCTGAACACTTAAAAAACTCATTATATATTATATTACTATCTGGAAAACGATAATCAATAATCTTATCCAAAGGTAGGTTATACCTAAATCCACCAAGACTAATCCAACTAATTCTTTCTGGATTAACCTTAGAAAATAGCATATTAATTAAATTGGAATAATCCTCTAAGCAATTGTCATAATAAACAATGGGATCAAAATGGAATGCCAATAAATATCCGTGTTCCTGACAGCGATAAGCAGAGTTAATCCTCTCAGATAATGAAGCAGTCTTATGTTCGTCGGACTCTATAATTCTATTAGGATTTAATGACCAAGAAATAACTACTCTATTTTCTAACTTAATTTTTATAAGCCTGTCAATAAAGTTAGACTTTGTTTTTAATTCAAGGATAGCGTTAGTTTTTTTGTTAAAATAATCTATAAGTAAACTAGAAAAATTAGTTATATAATCCAAAGCCAGCGAGTCTGATAGCTCACCAGTACCAATACGATAAAACTTAGTCTTATCGGCTAAGAGTATGTCCAACTCATGAAAAAGATCGTCAATATTAACGTATACCCTAATCATCCTCTTATTGAGATAGCTCTGTAAAAAACAATAACTACACTCAAACGGACAATTCTCAACAAGATCAATAACATAATAATTACAACAAATAAATCCACTAGTACCAGGACACTTTTTTATAAACCTACCCTTGTTCTTAGTCAAATAAATATACTTTTTTCCCTCAGCAACAGGATCATAAGTTCTATGTATGTCTTTCTCAATAAGTTCAGATGAATTAACTATACTGTAAGGAAGATTAGTTCTATTAAGTATATCCTTAGTTAGCCGACTATCCAGCACCTCTTTGTTAACGTAAATATGCTCATAACAAGGTTCTTTCACAAACTAATACCAATTGTAAATAAATAAATAAAAAAAGATTTATTTATGCAAATATAATAATTTTTATTAAACTTTTATAAATCAATTTAAAGGTTCAAAATGAAAAGACTTAACCATATTATAGTTATAGCACTACTAGTAATTATATCAGAAAATATATTTGCTAATACAATTAAAAAACAGCATTCAGAAGTAGAACTTATATCAGAGGTCGAACATATTAAGGCGGATAGGTCGTTCTGGTTAGCACTTAGGTTTAAACTGGATAAAGATTGGCATATATATTGGAAAAATCCAGGTGGTATATCAGGTCAGCCTCCAATAGGTCAGGCTCCAACTATAAAGTGGATATTACCCAAAAACTTTAAAGCAAATGAAATACAATGGCCGTATCCAACTGAGTTTGAAACGCCTTTATCAGATAGTAAAAAAATAATAAACTATGGATACAGCAATGAAGTTTTTCTTTTAGTAAAAATACAAACTCCAAAAATAGTAAAACAAAGAAAAATAACAATCATAGCTAAAGCTAGATGGCTCATCTGCAAAACCGTTTGTATACAAGATAATGAAAACTTAAAAATAACTCTACCAGTAAGTAATAATAATCCCAAACCTATAAAAAAATGGATCATAGCCCTTTCTAAGGCAAGAGCTAAACTGCCTATAAAGCAGTCCCAGTGGATGACTAAGGCATCTTATAACAATAATAAAATACAAATTAAGCTTAGCCCTAATGCTGAATATAATTATAGCCATAACTCTTTATACTTCTACCCAGAAGAACATAACCTTATTGACTATAACGCAAAACAAGTCCTAAAGCCCAATCACCTGTTAGAAGTTAAAGCATATAAAAATATTAAAGAACCGCCTAAAAGACTAAAAGGTGTTTTAGTATCCTCAACAGGATGGCGTGGTAAAGGCTCAGAGCCTGCTTTGTATATAGATATTCCATTATCCACATTGCCAATTATAATAGCAAATAATAAACATACAACCAGCATTTTTACAATATTAATATTCGCTCTAATCGGCGGACTAATACTAAACTTAATGCCATGTGTATTTCCAGTATTATCCATAAAAGTTTTGAACTTCATAGAAAAGTCAAAAAAAGATAAGGCTAAACTAAGGCTCCATGGTATAATTTTTACTTTTGGTGTACTAATATCCTTATGGGTACTAGTAATTATACTAATAATTCTCCGTAAAGGAGGTATGGAAGTAGGCTGGGGTTTTCATCTTCAGTCGCCAACCTTTGTTATAGTCATTGCCGCACTATTTTTTTTATTTGCCCTCAATCTATTTGGACTATTTGAAATATCAATATTCACGCCCAATATAGACAGCAAAATAAGCAAATCAGGCTATCTTAGCTCATTTTTAACAGGTATAATAACTGTAGTAGTTGCAACACCGTGTTCAGCACCTTTTATGGGTACTGCTCTTGCTTTTGCATTATCCCAATCCAGTGTAATATCCCTATTAATATTTACTTTTTTGGCTTTGGGTTTATCTATTCCTTATTTACTTTTATCATTTTTCCCTAGGCTCATAAGGCTAATACCGCCGGCTGGCAAGTGGATGGAGTCATTTAAACAATTTTTGGGTTTTTTGCTAATGGCAAGCGTTATTTGGCTAATATGGGTATTGGATAAGCTAGGGAATCCAGATTCAGTAGTTATAATGTTAATGGCACTACTAATTATGAGCTTTGGCGTTTGGATATATGGTCGTTGGGGTACTATTAACCATAACAAAAAAACAAGAGTATTATCATACGTTTTGACTATTAGCTTTATAGTAGGCGGATTTGTCTATGCGAGAGCAGAAATAACTAAAATTGATGATAATAAAACTAATATCAATAAGATTAATTCCTCTTATAAGAGCAAGGAAGGCAAATGGGAGATCTTTTCACCTAAAAGAGTAGAGGAGTTGCGTAAAAATAAGGTTCCTATTTTCATTAATTTTACTGCAAGCTGGTGCTTAAGCTGTCAGTGGAATACTAGAACTGTTTTAAATACTAAAGAAGTTATGGATAAGTTTAGAGAATATAATGTAACTCTAATGAAAGCTGACTGGACAAATAATAACCCTGTGATTACTAAAGAACTAGCTAAATTAGGTCGTGCATCTGTTCCAGTGTATGTTTTATATACTGGCGGTAAAAATAATGATCCTGTTATACTGCCCGAACTCCTAACAAAATCCATTGTTATTGATGAACTTGATAAAATAAAGTAATTTTATTAGTATTAAAAATCTTAATAAATACAAATTTAAGAGTAGTACAAATGAGATATTTATCAATTATTTATATATTATTGTTATTGTCCTGCGGCCAAGAGGTTGACTATAATAAAAATATAGAAAACCATTATAATAATATTATCAACGCAAATTCCAATATAGAAAAAAGAATTGAGAGCTTAAAAGCAATAGAGAATATAGTTACAAAAAGTCTAGGTAATAAAGAAATACATAATACGGTTAAGGATAAAGCTATATATAGTTTGACTAAGGCATATAAATTACTAGAAAAACGAGCTAATCTTAATGATATTATAGTTATTTTGAAAATTGGTATAATGTTTAATAACCTGGCTGATAACCATAATAATAAGTATATGTTTTTATCCAATAGTCTTAACTCTGATAGCTGGATAGAAAAAGAAAAAGTTAGACGGCTTAAAGAGGCTAAAAAGTTAAATAGACTAAGGGATTGGGATAAGCGAATATATGGCAAGTGGAGAAATATTGTATCGGAGTTTAAAGAACAATATAGTTTTTTTGATGACGGTTCTTTTAATTATATTAAGGTTTATAATAAGATAGGTTCTTCTTTGACAGATGAAAACACAAGAAGAAAGCCTCTTCCGGTTGTTAGAAAAGGGAAATATATTATATCAAAAGAGAAGGAAAGTTTAAAACTTATATTTGTCGATAAGGATAATGTTATAAACTATAATTTTATTGATAACGATAGACTTATTTTAAATAATAATAATTTTTTTAAGGTTAAAAACTAATTATACAGTCTTTTTGCTATAACTTTGAGCATATCAACTTAATCTTTTCCTATTCTAAATTTTAACATATATAAGAATAATAAATAACGAAATTAACATGACTGGTGTTTCCTTTTAAATAAACAAAGGGTTAAATGCTATGATCAGTATGATTTGTAGAAGGTGCGAGGGTTATAACATAAGGAGAAATGGACATACTAAATCGGGAAGGCAGAAATACCACTGTAAGGACTGTAATTTTTATGGTACCCTTAACCTAAAAAAAGAGGAACTAGAAGAAAAGTCCAAGTTAATTGAAAAGCTGTATCAAGAAAACTTATCCCAAAGAGGTATTGTTAGAGTAACCGGTGTTAGTAGGCCTACTGTTGCGAGGATACTAAAAAAGAGCTTGGTAAATAGTAAGTCTAAGGATAAAACCCTTGTTAAAAGCTAAAATACCATAATGATATGGCAGTTTATTCTTTTTATAGTAAATTATAATTATAGTAAATTATAATCCTTTATGTGGGATTAATTTTATTATGTTATTAAATTGTATACTTTATTATTTTTATGCAAAATAAAAATCCTTATTAAAAGCTACTAAAAAAAACCTTTAAATCAAAATAAAACGTTAACCTATATAAAATATATTTAAGAGGTAATTTATGGGATTCTCATGCGGAATAGTAGGACTACCCAATGTTGGAAAGTCAACTTTGTTTAATGCTCTAACTAAGTCTAAGGTAGAGAGTTCAAACTATCCCTTTTGCACTATAGATGCTAACATTGGAGTTGTTGCTCTACCTGATAATAGACTATATGAAATAGCACAATATGTTAAACCTAAAAGTGTTATTCCCACTTATATGAACTTTACAGATATAGCTGGCTTAATAAAGGGTGCAAGCGAAGGACAAGGTCTTGGCAACCAATTTCTTGCTCATATAAAAGATGTAGAGGCTATTGCACAGATTGTTAGATTATTTGATGATCCTGATATTGTTCACATAGATAAGGTTGATCCAATAAGGGATATAGAAATTATATTAACCGAGCTACGCCTTAAAGATCTTGATACGCTGAATAATAGAAAAGTTAGGCTGAACAAAAATAGAAAAGTGGGTAAAAAAGAGGCTGATAAAGAAATTAGACTTGTCGAAAAGCTGGAAGAGCTAATTAATAACGAAAAAACTACTAATAATATGTTGTTTACCGATTCTGAAAAGGGCTTTTTAAAGGAATATAGACTACTAAGCCTTAAACCTATGATAATCGTTGCTAATCTAGGAGAGGATCAGATTTCATCAGTTAATAGTTATTCCTTTTATGATAAGTTGTTATCTTATACTAAAGATAAAAACTTTGAACTTATTAGTTTATCGGCTAAAATCGAAGAAGAGCTAACCAGCCTAACAAATAGTGAGGCTAAGGAATATTTAGAAGATATGGGTATAGATGAGTCTGGTCTAAAACAGTTAATCAATAAAGGATACAGCCTATTAGGACTAATAAGTTTTTTTACTGCTGGTGAAAAAGAGTGTAGAGGATGGACAATAAAAAAGGGTACTTCTGCAAGTAAAGCGGCTGGTAAAATACACAGCGACTTTGAAAAAGGATTTATAAGGGCTGAAGTTATAGGTTATGACGATTTTATAAATGCTAAAGGCTCATACAATAACGCTAGACAAAATGGGAAACTGCGTATAGAAGGCAAAGACTATATCATAAAAGATGGGGATATAGTACATTTTAGATTTAACGTTTAGTAATGGTATATTTTTAGGGTTGATATGGACTTAAGTATACAAATAGGCAGGATTAATTTAAAGAATCCGGTAATATCTGCTTCTGGTACTTTTGGCTATGGTACTGAGTTTATAGATATATTAGATATAAGTAAATTAGGGGCTATATCCGTAAAAGGACTGCATATTGATCCACAAGGGGGTAATCCGCCTATACGGATTGTTGAGACTCCGTGTGGTATGTTAAATTCTATAGGTTTGCAGGGAATAGGTATAGACAGTTTTGAAAAGGATAAGATGCCTATTCTAAGGGGATATGACGTACCTATAATAGTTAACTTTTGGGGTAGGTCTAATTATGAGTACGAAAAGGCCTGTGAGAGGTTAAATGCTATTAGCGGTATATCTGGGTTAGAGCTAAATGTATCCTGTCCTAATATAAAGGCTGGAGGGATGTCTTTTGGCACTGATCCAGAGGTGTTATCGGGATTAGTTAGGTCCATAAGAAAAATGACTAATCTTACTCTAATTGTAAAGCTGTCCCCAAATGTAACCAGCATAAGTGAAATGGCTAAGATAGCCGAGTATGAGGGTGCTGATGCACTATCACTAATAAATACTATATCCGCCATGGCTATAGATATAGAAAACAGAAAACCTATATTGGCTAATAAAATAGGAGGTTTATCTGGCCCTGCTATTAGGCCTATTGCCCTTAGGATGGTCTGGGAGGCTGTTAATAGCGTTAAAATACCAGTCATAGGGATAGGGGGGATTATGAACGGTAATGACGCTATGGAGTTTATTATTGCAGGTGCCTCTGCTATTCAGGTTGGAACAGCTAATTTTATTAATCCTCTTAGTTCTATACAGATAATTGAGGATATTAAACAATACTGCATAAAGCATAGCTTTAATGATATTAAATCCCTTATTGGATCACTAATAACGTAAATATGAAAGTTAAACTAATATTAATTATATTTGTATTATTCATAATAGGCTGTTCAAAAAATAGGGTGATGTCCAATATATATATAGCTGAGGCCTATATTAAGCAAATGAGAAGCGGTCATATTCCCATTAGCAAAGAGAATAAAAATATAGTGTTGTCCTATCTGAATGAGGCATTGAAAGAGGATGAAAGTAATACTAAGGCTCACTATTTATTGGGACAGTTTTTATTTTTGCAAAATAGTCTTAGTCTATCTCTTTACCATTTTAACAAGGTAATAGATTATGATCCTGATAATAAAGGAGCTTATTTCTTTATTGGATCAATATATTACGAGATTGAAGAGTATAAAAAGTCTCTTTTTTACCTTAAAACCCTTGTGGATAAGGATAATGATAATTATTTACCTTATAATGCTCTTGCTTGGCTTTATGCTACTGCAAAGGATTATAAATATCGTAATCCCAAAAAAGCGTTGGAGTACGCTAAAAAAGCGGTGGACCTATCAGATAATAATCCTTTTGTTTTGGATACCCTTGCTGAAGCTTATTTCGTTAATAAAAACTATAAAAAAGCAGTTGAGATACAAGAAAAGGTGGTTAAAATGGAACCCAATAACAAAGATTTTAACAATAGCCTAAGACGCTTTAAAAAAGCATTAAATAATTAGTATATTGTAGACCAAAATGACAAAATTTATCATTTTGATTTTAAACTCCACTGAAAAAATAATCACAAGGATAAAATCGCAGACCTAAAACCTATAATAGAATTGGATATGTAAATATCATCAGCTTTTAAAATGTCATCCTTAACTAAAACTTTCTCTATCACTTTACCTTTGTCAATCATAATCCGTCTGATTATCCCATCCAAAAGACCACTGCTAATAGGCGGCGTATATATAATCCCATCCAGCCTAACATACAAATTGCTAATTGTACCTTCAGTAAGCTCAGACTTCTCATTAAGAAAAATAACGTCGAATAGATTATTATCCCTGGCCCTCTTAAGCTCAGCATTATATAACTTACGGTTTGTGGTTTTATGAAAGTAAAATAAATTAGTACTGTCAATAATATGGCTGGATATACCAATCCTGTATTCATTAGGTAAATTATCCACTTTATGAGATTCAATGTCAAAACTGCCGTCACTATGGAGCAAAAATCTAATCCTATATTGATAATCCTTTAAACTAAACTTTCTCTTAATAAGCTCATCCATTATCCTATCAACGTTATAGCTAAAATCAAAGTATAAAGCCGACTCTGATAAACGATCTAAATGTAAATCAAGATGTTCATATAATCCCTTATTAAAATTAATGGTCTCAATTAAACTAAAATTAATGGTATTCCTTTTTTTTATAAACTGTGTCTTAAGCCTACACTCCCTTAACTCATTTTCGCTTATAGAATCGTAAACAATACCCCCTCCTACACCAAACTCAGCCCTATTATCCCTTATTAACAAAGTCCTAATTGCAACGTTGAACATAGCCTTATGCCCAGGCTCAAAAAAACCTATTGAACCAGTATATATATTCCTTGGATTATGCTCTATCTCTTTTATAATCTCCATACTGCGTATTTTAGGTGCACCAGTTATAGAACCAGACGGGAATATAGCCCTAAATAAATCAAAATAACTAATGTCATTAAGCCTAGCCTCAATGGATGATGTCATTTGGAATAATGTGTTATACTTTTCAACATCCAAAAGACTGTCTACCCTAACAGAACCATAATCGGAAACTCGTCCTATGTCGTTTCTGATAAGGTCAACAATCATTATGTTCTCACTTTTGTTTTTCTCGTCGCCAATAAGAAAGTCTATGTTATTTTTATCCTCTTTTAAACTACGACCCCGTGTTATAGTGCCTTTCATGGGCTTTAGCTTTATGATATTATCATCCAAAGAGAAAAATAACTCGGGGGATAACGATAATATATAAAAATCATCGAGCTTAGCAAAAACGTTATATGATACTTTTTGCCTCTGCTTCAAGTTTAGATATAGTCCAATGGCTGAGCCTTCAAAGTCAAAGCTATACTTTGTGGTATAGTTAACCTGATAAACGTCCCCAGCTATAATGTGGCTCTTTATTTTATGGATGTTTTTATAGTAGTCCTTTTTAGTTGTATTCCATTTTATGTTTTTAAGGCTATAATGCAAGTCGGCCTGAGGATAACTAAAAGATCCTCTTGTAAAGCTTTTTTTACGATGATCATATATAATAGGTTTGTCATAGGCACAAAAAATAGCGAGTGGATAGTTAGTCTGTTTGTGAGACAGCTTTTTTTCGAATAGATAACCCATTTCATAGGATAGATAACCAGCAACATAATAAGTTTTAGTTAGTTTTTCTAAGAGTCCAAAAAAACCCACTAAATCTTTTTCATGCCAGAGTACAATAACCTCAACGGGATTATAAAAGTAATATGACAAATAATTATGATCATCAATTTGGTTAGTTTCGAACCAGAAGTAATAATTATCCATAGTTATAAGGTAAAAAAAAAAGCTTTCTTTTTTAATATAAAAGAAAGCTTTTTATTAATATTTAAATATTTTTTAAGGTAAAATAGTTTTTATAAACTTGGATTGCATAGTATTTTATAAAGTCCTTGAGTTGTGCCGCTAGTAAGTGTAGTCCATGTATCTCCGTCGGTAGAGGTTAAAATAACTCCCCCATCACCTACTATAACCCACATATTATTATTATAGGCTATTTTACGGAGGATTGTACTTATTCCACTAGTTTTTTGAGTCCATGTCTCAGTGTCTGGGGATGTTAAGATCACACCATTACTCCCTATTGCAATCCATGTGTTATTACCATAGGCTATGCTATTGAGAGAAGTAGTTATACCGCTAGACTTTGTAGCCCATGTTTCCCCATTATTGGGATACGCTATTATTGCCACCACAGCCAATTACAAGAAAAAAACTCCCTATTATAAGGATTGTAAATATTTTTAGTTTCATGATATTCTCCTTGCTTTTTATTTTAGCTTATTAGGTATTTTCTTGTTTATAATAACTATCTATAATCCAATTTTTTTAAACTTGTAAACCGCTTAAGATACCTTTCTATTTATAATTATAACCCAATGTTAACATATAACAATTACTAAACATAAAAACTATATTATATTAACTATGTTCAATTTTTATAAAATAAAAAGAGCTTTGGAGATAATTTGACTTTTTAAAAAAGCTTATTATTTGTTGTCTCAATGGATATAATAGTGAGGATTCTTAATTTCACTATTTAGCTTGATCAATAAGTTAACTGTTATAAAAAATAACAGCATCTCGCAACCCCTTTACAAAAACCTAATAGGAAGCCTATAACATCTAAGAATGGCTTTTATACTACGTTATCATTTAATATTTGTTTTTTTTTAAATCCATTAAATCCATTGCCAACTTAACCGATAACCCTAACATAATAAGTGTTGTCTGCACATTCCGTGCCTGGTATAAAATAATTACCCCAAAAGTGAGGTGTTATGACCGATAACAGCTTTGAAAAACTAGTTATCTCCCTTGTTGATATACTAAATAAAGAAATAGAAAATCTAGGACAAATTAAAAAAATAGAAGAGGATAAATTTAACCTTCTCAGTACAAAAAAACTAATTGATCTTAGTCCTCAAAATGAATGCCTGGAAAAGCTACTTATAAAACAGGCATCCTTTGAACAAAAAAGAGAAATTATATTAAACCAATTCGGGCAGTTCTATAATAATAGGTCTATAACTCTAAGGGAGCTTGCTAATAACCTGTCTCATGATGATAAGAGTAACTTATTAGAAAAAAGACAAATATTAAAAAAAATAACTGTGGATATTAAAAGTTTATCTGATACAAATAAAATTATACTAAATGACCTTATTAAGATTGTTGGATACTCCATAGACCTCTTTACCAAAGAGCAAAACCTAGAGACAAACTATGGTAGTAAAATGTCAGATTCTAAAAGGTGTAAATCCTTAATTGTGAACGCTGTAATTTAACTTATTAAAAACTGCATTATGGAGCTTTTATTATGATATCAACTTTTCACGGTATAGAACTAGGTAAAAGGGGTATAGTTGCACATCAGTCTGCTCTTAATACTACCGGACATAACCTCGCTAATGTTAATAATCCTAATTACTCAAGGCAAAAGGTTTCTATTGAGGCAACTTTACCTATATATAATCCATCCCTAAATAGAGATGAGACTGCTGGACAGATTGGCAGTGGTGCTAATGTTCAGCAGATATTGAGAGTAAGGGATAGTTTTATAGATAATCGAATTATTGATGAAAAAGGCTCCTTAGGCTATTGGAAGCAAAAAGACTTCTTTCTTAGACAGATAGAATCACTAAATAATGAGCCGTCATTAGCTTCTTTAAAAAATGGATTCCAAAAGTTTGTTGACTCCTGGAATAGGGTAGCTAACTATCCAACAGAAGGCGGTTCAAGAGAGGCTCTTAGAGAAAAAGCTAATGCACTAACTCATGATATACGTAGCTCATATGATAACCTACATACTCTACGGAATAATGCTGATAATATAATAAGGGCTAAAGTGACAGAGGTTAACAATTTTATAAAACAAATTGCCGATTTAAATAAAGAAATAAGAACTTCTAAGGCTGTTGGCGATAATCCCAATGATCTAATGGATAAAAGGGATGCTCTTGTTGATAAAATGGCTGATTTAATGGATGTTCGTGTTGCTAGAGGCGATGAGGATGAGTTTATTGTATACATTGGGGCTGAGAGAATTGTTCAGGGGGATAAGTATTATAACCTTAAAGTTGAGGATAATTATAATAATGATGGTATGGCTAAGATCGTGTGGGAAAGCGATAGCTCTGATATACAGATAAAAAAAGGTGAAATCGCTGGACTCATGGATATTAGAGATATTGATATTAAGAGTCAGATAGTCCAACTGGATAACTTTGCTATAAACCTAATTGAAACCGTTAATGAGATACATAGGGACGGCTTTGGACTTAATAATAATACCAAGACTAACTTTTTTAAGCAAAACTATATTACTAATGCCAGTATAAACGGTGACTTTGATAAAAACGCCGATGGAGTCTATGACTCAACTGGAATATATAAAGTTAGTGGTACACTATCTCTGAAAAAGAATGATATTGTCGGCTCTAACGGTATTATTAATCTTGGGACTAATAAAGGCTCTGACATTGTGGTGAACTATTATAATAGTGATAGTGTTGGTGATGTTATCAATAAGATTAATAATTCTGGTGCAGATGTTGTTGCCTATCTTAATCATAAGGGTCAGTTGACCTTAAAGGCGACTAAGTCATCTGATCCGCAGTTCAAGGACTTTGTTATACGGCATATGGAAGATAGTGGAAACTTCTTAACCGGTTTTACAGGTCTACTCGAGAATAGTGGTGTAGAAGGTGCCTTTGACTGGAATAGGACTAATGAGGTTAGTAAATTAAAAGGTCTTGAGGAAAATTATTCAAGATCACCTTTTTCACATCCGTCCAGCTGGATTGCACTGGATGAGGCCATTAAAATAGAGGTTAACAATATAGCTGCTGCTGGTGCTAAGGATAACGATGGGGATGGTATAGCTGATAGGGTTACTGGCGAGAATGATGGTACTAATGCCCTTAGGATATTGGCCGCTTTGGTTAGTGAGAATGAACATAATAAACTTGGAGTATTAAAGTCTATTGATCATGACGCTGTTATGCTGGATAAGAACTCAAAAAGCTTTAAATCATATTTGGATGATAACTTGCAATCTTTGGCTAGTACTACTCAAAATGCTGTTCTTGAACTGAAAAAAGAAGAGGCTATTATGCATAACCTTTTAAATACCCGTGAATCTATATCTGGGGTTAATATTGACGAGGAGATGTCTGCTCTTGTCGCTTATCAACATGGATATAGTGCATCTGCAAGGTTTATTACCTTTATTGACAGGATGCTTGATACCATTATTAATCGAATGGGAGTATAACTTTTAAACTATATTAATGTTGCTATAGGAGAATATTATGATACGCGTTACTAATAATTATTTAACTAATAACCTTATGAGAAGCCTAAAAGGACATAATAAAGAAATAGAAACCTTACAGAAACAAATATCCAGTCAAAATAGAATATCACTACCTCATAATGATCCATCATCTTCGGCTATGGTTGCCTTCTATAAGGCTAAAATAGGGGAATATCAACGTTATCAAAATAACATTGGTGATAGCATATCAAGGTTAAACCTGGTGGATGTTAAACTCCAAGAGGTGAATAGCTATTTACAACTAATAAGGGAACAGGCTGTTGGTGGAGCTAATGGCATACTCACAAAAGAAGATAGAGAAAAGATCGGCATTCAAATTGAGCAGTATTTAAGACAAGTTGTACAGGTGGCTAATAGTAAGTTTAAGGGTGAGTCTATGTTTTCTGGTTACCAGACTAACAAAGAGGCATATAATATATCCTATGGCAAGATTTTGGATTGGGGTGAACCTCTTCTTTCTAAAGTGACTTATAAGGGCGATATTGGTACTCAGAACCGTGAAATTGATCGTGGTGAATATATGGCAGTAAATGTACCTGGTAATAGGACTTTTTGGGCGGCTAATCAAAGGATTACTTCTCAAACCGCCTCTACTGGTTATATGGCTGTTAGCAAGGATAGTTCTAAGCCTTATCAGAACATTAAAATAGACGGTGTGGGTATACGTATAGATGACGGGGATAACTTAAAAACCATTGTTGATAAAATAAATAATGCTAATGTACCTGTTAAGGCATCCATTGACAATACCACTGGTAATGACTTTATTGTACTCCAGACAACAAGACCTCATCAGCTGTGGTTGGAGGATGATAAAGGTGGAACAGTATTACAAGATTTAGGCCTTATTGCTCAAGGTGGATCATACCCCCCTGATAACTATGCTCCTAACGCTATAGTTCAGGGTAATAGTATGTTTGATAATATCATAGAACTTAGGAATTCACTATTTAGCAATGATATTAATGGTATTAACAGGGGTATAGGACAGATGGATGAGGCTATGGATAACTTAAGGCATTATATTGCTTTAGTTGGTACTCGGCAGAGTAGGTTGGATACTGCTAATAACCGAATTTCGACTAGTGTAGTTTATGCAAATGAGGTTTATTCAAAGATCCAGGCTACAGATATGTCTAAGGCTATTTCTGACTTGAAGAATGTTGAGCTTTCTCATCGTGCGGCACTGCAGGTTGGTGCAAGGATAATGTTGCCAACTTTATTAGATTTTATACGATAATTATAATAATATTGCTAAAATTGTGGTATCTTTATCTTTATTTGTTTATATTTATTGAATGTTATATTTTAATTAAGAAAGTGTACTAAGGGGGATATGTGCTAAACCTACTCGAAATTGAATCTAAGCCATACGGTAAAATTAAAGTCTCAAATGAACAAAGAATATACTTTCCTGAAGGTATACTTGGTTTTGAGAACTTAAAAGATTATTTTTTACTCGATCGTAATGAAGGACCTTTTTATTGGCTACAGTCGGTTAATATAATAGAGGTGGCTTTTGTTGTTGTTAATCCCCTTTATTTTAAGGCTGGTTACATGCTTGACCTTGATCCTGCTGACTTTTTAGCTATAGGACTTGCTAATGAAAAAGATATTGAAGAAAACTTACTTCATTTTGTTATTGTAACTATCCCTCCTGATGACCCCAGCAATATGACTGCCAATTTATTAGGTCCAATTATAATAAACAAAAAAACCAGACAAGGAAAACAAGCTCTATCGTTAAATAGTGAATACTCAGTTAGACATAGTATACTTAAGGAGCTAGAAAGTACTAAGCAAAATAATATTAGTGAAAAAGGACGCTAAAATATGCTGGTTTTAGCCCGAAAACCTAACCAAAGTATTATGATAGGTGATGATATAGAAATTCGTATTGTTGATATTAAAGGAGATCAGGTAAAAATAGGTATTACTGCTCCAAAAAAGGTATCTGTTCATAGAAAAGAAATATATGACGACATCCAAGCCGCAAATATTGAAGCAAGTAAGTCCAGCGAAAAAACAAATATTAACGCATTAAATAAAATAATCTATAAAAAAAAGAAAGGAAAATAATTTTATACTGTCTCTTCTTTTTCTGCTTTCTCTTTATACCTTTGCATTAACCTAGCCATTAATATGCTAACTTCATATAATAAATATACAGGTACTCCAATCATTAATTGAGTAATCCAATCAGGGGGAGTTATAACAGCTCCCACAACCAATATTATTATAACCGCATAAGGTCTAAATCTAGAAAGAGACCTAGCATTAACTATACCTATTCTCGCCAGAATAGTCAGAACAAGAGGGAGTTGAAAGACTACACCAACCATAAATATAAAAAAAAGTAGCCAGTCTATATAGTCAGATATGCTTAATGTTGACTCTATTGCATTTTTATTAGATTTAGTCCAAAGTTTATTAATCTTTTTATTTAGTTCTAAAAAATCTTTATATATTAAGGCAAAGTTTTTATTGACTTCAACCATGTTATTGTTTGTATTACCCTTTATAATAAGCTCACGGAGGTTTTTGTTGCTGGATGATAGGTTATTGTTTATGGAAAGAAGCTCTTTAGTAAGAGCATCCTTATTCTTTTTCTTAGCCTTACTATTTATGCTTATAGGAGGGTTTTCTTTTCCGAAGTTAATTAAGAATTCAAGACTAATGGGAGTCATTATTCTATAGGCAAAAAAAGTACCAATAAAAAAAAGAACAACTACTCCAGAAAGACCTGTATAATACCATTTTCGTTCACTGGGGTATAAGGCAGGCAATATGAAAAGAGAAAGCTGGTAAAGTATAATAGGAAAAGAAAGTATAATTCCGCTGTATAAGGATATTTTTAAAAAAGCCATAAACTTATCATATACCTTTAGGTGGATTAATTTAACATCCAAGTTCTGTAAAGGCAAAACAATAAATTGATATAGTCTTTCTTTAAAGATATATGATAAAATAGTAAATACCAAAAGGGAGATTATAACAATAATGATTCTTTTTCTTAATTCTTCAAGGTGATCTAAAAATGAGATAGTTTTTTTTTTGTTTACTTTTTGGTATTTTTATGTTCTTGTTCAACTTTTTTCTCTTTGGCTTGTAAAGGGTCTTCATCAATTAAAGGTTCGCTTATCTCATCTTTAGTTTTTTTAAACTCGTGTATTCCTTTACCGATAGACCTTGCAATTTCAGGTAGTTTTTTAGCACCAAACAAAGCAAATATTATCAACGTTATAATTAGTATTTCCCAAAATCCTGGCATAATATTAACCCTTTTTTTATTGTATAATATATAATTAGATTTGTTATTTTATGTTTTATTAGGAGAGTTGTCAGACTTTTTATCTGGGCTATCCTTCTTATCTGTATTATCACTTTGAACAGTAGGATGTTCTATAATGTTATTACTATCTTCTATGCTATCCTTTAAAGGAGCGGATATCTCATTAGTTGCTTTTTTAAATTCTCTTAAGCCTTTACCTAATGATTTACCAATTTCAGGCAGTTTCTTTGCACCAAAGAGTACAAGTACTGCGATTCCAATTAATATTATTTCTCCAGTTCCTAATCCACCGATCATAAAGCCTCCAATAACTCTTATATAATGTAGGATAAATATAATACAATTATATTCATAGTCAATAAATATTAAAAGGTTAACGATTTTTAATATACTAGGGGAGGTAAGTAAACATGATAAAATACTTTATTTTGACGTTATATGTTAATTAATAAGGCATTAAAATAATAATATATTTTTTAACTATTTAAACTTAATAAAAAAAACTTTTTATTAAGTTTGTTTATAATGTTTTATGTATAATCAAAGTAAAATAAAATTGATTTGACTTAAGCGGTATTTTTTTTTAACTTAAAAAAAACAAATTAATTAAGTGACAAAAATATGAATTTAAGCTGGATACCAAATGGCTTAAGCTTAGGAAATTTATTTCTTGGCTTTTTATCAATAATCGCATCTGCTAAAGGCTCTGCAACTGGTGATCACTCCTATTTTATTTACTCTACAATCTTTATTTTAATAGCTGGTTTGTTTGATGTTTTAGATGGGCGTATTGCTAGGAAAATTAATAGACCTAATCCAATTGGAAAAGAGCTGGACTCTTTTGCAGACCTCATTACTTTTGGTTTAGCTCCTGGGTTTATGTTTTTTGTAATGTTATACGGAAAAGAACCTTTATATCCGTCTCCAGTGCATTATATAATTGGAGCCTTTATAGCATTTTTATTTCCACTTTTTACCTCATTAAGGCTTGCAATGTTTAACATCGCTGAACCGTCTAATTATTTTACTGGTATTCCATCAACGGTAGCGGGGTGTAGTATTGCTCTTATATTAAGTTTTGACTTATTACCTGTTCCACTAATTCCGTATTTGTCGAATTTTAAAATATATTTTCCGTGGTGGGCTATAGTAATTCTATTTATTTTTTATTCTGTTTTAATGGTTTCAAAATTTAGGTTTCCTAAACTACCATCAAAACTTGCTAGCTGGGCTAAAGGTAATGATAGGTTGAGAAATGTATTAGGTATCCTAACTATTATAGTTATAGTTTTATTGTTTAAGTTTTTTTTATTAATAACTACAATTTTTTACACATTAAAACCAATAATAACTTATAGAAAGAAAATCCCTGCACCATAGATTTATTTAATAATACGAACAATTTTAGCATAATAGAAAAAGAAAAGGAATTTGATATACCTATCTATAAATTATATATTATAATTTATACTAAAACTATTATACGAGGAACAGTATGACTAACTCAAGAATTACCTTAGATTATAATAATATTTTAGACCTTCTTACAGAAAATGAAATCTTTAGCTCAGAAGATGATGTAAGAGTATGCCATGAAATGCTGCACCAGAAAACAGGACAAGGTAGTGAATATCTTGGGTGGATGGATCTGCCTAATAAAATATCGAATGAAGAGATAAATGATATAGAAAGTGTTGTTCACTTTTTAGAAGAAGAAGTAGAGTTTCTTGTAGTAATAGGAATAGGTGGTTCTTATCTTGGTGCTAAAGCGGTTATAGAGGCCTTAAGTGACTCTTTTTATAATCTTATACCAAGAGAGAGCAAAACTACTCCACATATTATTTTTGCAGGCCATCATATTGATCCTAGTTATTATAACGATCTAATTAAGCTTTTGGATGGAAAAAGATTTGCTATTAATGTAATATCTAAATCAGGAACTACTACTGAGCCTGCATTAGCTTTTAGAATCCTAAAGAAGGCCTTAGAGAGAAATGTTGGAAAGGAAAAGCTTAAGGAACTAATTTTTTCTACCACTGATAAAAGTAAAGGTGCTTTAAAAAAGTTATCCGATGAAGAAGGCTATAAAACTTTTGTAATAGATGATAATGTGGGAGGTAGATATTCTGTTTTAACTCCTGTAGGGCTATTACCTATTTCGGCAGCGGGGATAGATATTAGAGAGCTGATTAATGGTGCCTCTTATATGATGAATATTTGTAATAACCCTAGTTTAAAGGATAACCCAGCTTATTTTTATGCAGTAGTAAGAAATCTACTCTATCAAAAAGGAAAAAAGATTGAGATTCTTGTTAACTATTTACCATCACTGCAATACATTGGAGAATGGTGGAAACAACTTTATGGAGAAAGTGAAGGAAAAAATGGAAAAGCTATTTTTCCCGCTACCTGCAACTTTACAACTGATCTTCACTCTATGGGACAATGGATACAGGATGGAGAACGGTCTATTTTTGAGACTATAGTTCAAGTTCAAAAGAATAAAGCTTCTCTAACTATAGATAAGGATATAGATAACCTTGATCAGCTTAACTTTTTGGCTAATACAGATATGAACTATGTTAATGAACAGGCTGCAATAGGCACATCCATTGCACATCTAAAAGGTGGAGTTCCTAATATGACTTTGAGAGTGCCTGAACTTAATGCTTATTATTTGGGACAACTTATATACTTATTTGAAAAAGCGTGTGGAATAAGTGGTTATCTTCTTAAAGTAAACCCTTTTGATCAGCCAGGTGTTGAGGCTTATAAAAATAATATGTTTGCACTTATAAATAAGCCCGGTTATGAGGAACAACGAAAAAATCTTTTAAAAGAAATAAAATCAAAAAGTAAAATCGTTTGACCACCAATATATTAAAATATATTGGTGTATATTACTAGTTAATTGTTTTAGGAATATCAACTGGTTTAACGTGTTTATCAACCAGGTTTTTAGTATTAATAACGTCTAGTTTTTTGAATAGAAAGTCAAACTTATTTTCTATTTCTATACTAATATTTATTTTTATGTTGTCAGAGAGGTCAAAGAGTTCTTTTTTAAATGGACCAAAACCTTTTTTTCGTGTTTTATAAATAAACTGTTCGTGAGAGTCTTGTTCTTTTTTCTCATCAATAAAGTTATCTTTTAAGTGCTTATATATACTTTCTTTAAGACTATCTGGCAAGTGTGAGCTTTCATAAATCATATTTTGAAAACCAGTAGCAAGATGGACTTCAGCAGTTTCGGCTTCTGGGAATCTATGAAAAGCATCATCTGGAAGAGTTGAGGCGCCATGTTGAACAGCACCAGATAAACCATAACTATCCCTTGATACTATAGACAAGTCTTTTAATGTATCAAAATCGAGCTTAACGTCTGCAACAGAGCCATCAGGCAGTGGAACACCCCCATGGCTTGTTCCAGTTTGAACACTAATTTTACTAATACCCTTAATATTATTACCTTCTTTTTTAAGGTGTATAAAATAGCCATTCATAAAGGCTTTAAGCTCTTCTACAGTACTATTTTTTTCACCTACTTCACCGATTTCTCCGCCAATAGAAATGGTAATTCCCTCTGGTTCTAAATCTCTTATATACTTTGTAAGAGAGGCACAAATAGAATAGTTTAAGAATTGTTGTTTATCTAGAGTTGGCTCACTAAGGTCAACAAGAGTTGAAGTATCAATATCAATATTATAAAATCCAGCTTCAATGGCTTCTCTAATTAGGTTTTTAATTTCCTCAATCTCTTTTTGAGGGTTTTCTTTGTATTTTTTAGCATTAACTTGAAAGTGATCCCCCTGAATAAATACTGATCCGCTAAAGCCCTCTTTAATAGCAGCAGCAATACAATTCATGGTATATTCTTTTGGTCTCTGAAAGGTATATGCCATTTCTGACTTAGCAATTTCGAATATAAATGCACCCACATTATTTTTGATGGCAGAACGAAATATTCCTCTGGCAACATAATAGGTTAGTCCTCTAATATTTACGGCTGGAACTGTTTTTCCATTATAGTGCTTTTTACCCCTTGCCTCATATAGAGACTGAATTGATGCACTTCTAATATTTAATTTGCGAGCAATTTCCCATATAAGCCAATAAGCAGTATTTTTAATATCGGCATCTTTACTTAGCACACCGTTATAGATTATAGTATCAATAACCGTTTCTCTAAGTAGTTTAGGATTGGTTATACTAATATTATTTTCTTTGACTTCTACGGCTTTATTACAACTATCAATAAGTTGTTTTGCAGAGTTAAAAAGTTTCATTGCATTACCCCATATTTATTTATTATAGCAATTTTATAAGCTTAAAATATTCATTAATCTAATATCATTATATAAGGTAATAAACAGCTATCTAAATGGCTCATAATTTCTTAAAAAAATTAAAGATTATAATATTTTTTTTACTTTTCCTAAAAAAACTATTTATCTTAACTATTCTAAGTATGTATAAATTATCTTTATTATTAAAAAAAAGTGTCGAGAATTTATAACACTCAAGACAACAGTTATGAATTATGTATTAAGATAATAATGTCTTTAAAATACTAAAATAGTTTATTAACATTAGTAATGTAGCTATTTATTTTGTACAGTTGATCTTTTTTTTATTTGGTAATTTAATTTTGATTGTTATTTTAATAATATGCAGAAAATGAAGCGGAGATATAAATAATATGGCATCTTTAAATGACCTTCAAAAAAAACTATCCCTTAATCTTAAGAAAAATGCAGCTACTTATTCAAAAGAGATAAGTGGATATACTATTGAAGAGTGTATTAAAAAAGCAGAAATTCTATTTCAAGTACCAGAATCTGACCTCGAATATGAAATAATAGAAAGAGGAGGTAAGGGTGTATTAGGAATAGGTAAGAAGTTATATAAAGTATGTTTTAAAGTATCCAAAGATTCCTATGATGGTAAAGGGTCTCCATTTGCTTTGCTGGATAAGGAAAATAAAGAAGAAAATACTCCAATAGATGGAAAGGTAAGAATAATAATTAGAAAAATAGGCGTTTTTTTAAAAGTTAGTCCTCCTAAAAACAACGGTAACCCTGCTAATTATGAAGATGTCTTAATTATATTAAATTCTAAAAGCTATCGTGATTATAATAGTACCGAGGTTAAGGGAATAGTAGAAAAAGCAACAGATAAACCAGCTAGAATAGGTGATTATATTCCAAGCCCTAATCACGAAAGTCGTGTAGAACTAAAAGTTAGCGAAGATGAAATGAAAGCATACATTACTATTACTAAACCAATTTTAGCAGGGCGTATTTTAGAAGAAGAAGAAGTTCTTATGCTACTAGACAGTAATAATATAGTATTTAACGTGAAAAATAATCGCATTAAAGAAACCATAGAAGAAGAGCATTATAATACTCCTATACTAATTGCAGAAGGATTGCCTCCACAAAGAGGAAAAGACGCTTATATTGAATATCATTTTAAAACAGATAATGAAATACACTTTGAGGAAGATGAGTCTGGTAAGGTTGATTTCTTTTCTGACTTTGGATTAATACAAAATGTTGTTGCTGGTCAGATTCTTGCAACAAAAGTTAATCTTACTTCTGGAACACCTGGTAAAACTATTACTAATAAAGAGATTCCTGTTGAAAATGGTAAAGATATTGAATTTAATGCTGGTAAAAATACTGCCTTATCAGATAATGGACTTGAAATAATTGCTCAGCATCCAGGTAGAGTCGTTATTGATGGAGATATTGTTGAAGTTGAACCCATGTATGAGGTTAAAGGTAATGTAGGGCTTAAAACTGGTAATATTACATTTTTGGGGGATGTAAGCGTATTTGGTAATGTAGAAGATGGTTTTAGTATTAAGGCCGCTGGTAACATTCATATAGGAGGAACCATTGGTAAGGCAATAGTAGAGGCTGATGGAGATGTAGTAGTAAAAAGAGGTATATTGGGTAAAGAAGAAGGACTAGTAAGAGCTGGGGGGAATGTTTATGCTAAATTTATAGAAAACTCAAAAATTATAGCCGCACTTAAAGTGGTTGCTGGTGAAGGAATACTTCATAGTCAGGTAGATGCTAAAAAAGTTTTTAGTCTAGGAAAAAGAGGCACTATCACAGGAGGGCATATACGAACTGTAGAAGAGGTAAATGCTAAAACAATTGGTTCTGCAAGTTATACCGAAACTAAGGTTGAAACAGGGGTAGACCCTGTGGCAAAAGAAAAGTTAGCTAAGTTTGATAAAGAACGAGAGGCTATAGAAGAAAATCTAAATAAAATAATCCCTAATTTAACTACTATACAAAATCAGAAAAGGGCTCAAAAATCACTGCCACCTGAACGTGAGGTTATGCTTCAAAGAATGCTCCAGGCTAGGAGTGAACTAGAAAATCAACTAAAAGAAATTCAGTTTGATATTGATGAACTAAAAACATATTTAAATACTCTTAGTAATCAGGGAAAGATATCTGCAAAAGATAAAGTTTATCCTGGTTCAGAGATTACTATAAGAAATGCCCTATTAAAAATTAAAAACGACTTTACCTATGTTACATTTATAATAGAAGGAGGGGAAGTTAAACCTTTACCCTATCAAGAACCTAAAGAACCAGGTCTGAAAGTCGTAAAAGAAAAAAGAAAAAGAAGAAAATAAATATATTTATTAAATAATTATGAATTAATACCCAGTTTGCTGATAATCCTTCTTAGATCATCTTTATTTTTATATTTTATCTCTATCTTACCGTTATTAGTAAAAGGCTTATTCTTTATATTCACCGTAGTATTAAATATATTTTCAAGTTTAAACTTCATTTCTTTTACTTTTCCAATACCTTCAAGCTCAAAGTCGTATATATCCTTTTCTATATTAGATACTTTCTTTTTATTTTCAATAACGCTATCTTCTAATAAGTGAGCTAATTTATCCGTATCTTCTTCAAAAAGTGTTGCTATAATGTTATTATCAACCACAGCACCACCATTTATAGCATTAACAAGTCTTTCTGTTTGCCTAACAGATAAATTATGACATATTATAAGTTCTTTAACATCAAGAAGATAATTGCTATCCTTTAAAGAAAGTAAGGTTCTAGCATGGCCTTCGGATATTAAATTATTACTAACATCGTGCTGAACGTTGTCTGGTAACTTTAAAAGCCTTAGAGTATTTGCTATAGAAGCTCTACTTTTACCGATTTTTTCAGATAGCTTTTCCTGAGTAAGATTTAGGTTATCAATTAGCTCTTTATAGCTCTTAGCCTCTTCAATAGGGTTTAAGTCTTCACGTTGGATATTCTCTATTAATGCAAGTTCTAAAAGTTCATAACTAGATGCCTCTTTTATAATAGCAGGAATACATTCATAACCTATTTTCTTACATGCTCTCCATCTTCTTTCTCCAACGATAATCTCATAGCCAATATCCTTTTTAGTTAAAATTACTGGTTGTATAAGTCCCTTTTCTTTAATAGAATTTGCAAGTTCATTAAGTTTTTTTTCATCAAAAGTTTTTCTTGGTTGATAACTGTTGGGATTAATATTAGTAATATTAATCATTTTAATATCACTATCTACGGATGGAGTATTTATATCATTGCCAAGAAGAGCTCCTAATCCTCTACCTAATACTTTTTTAGTTGCCATAATTCAAAAACTCCATAGCTAACTTTTTATAGCTATTAGCCCCAACACAGTTTGGCTCATATACAGATATAGGCCTACCATGGCTAGGGGCTTCAGCCAGCTTTACGTTTCTTGGAATAATAGTTTTATATACTTTTTCTTTAAAATACTCAATAGCCTCATTCACCACCTGATTAGATAGATTAGTTCTGTTATCATACATGGTTAAAAGTACGCCCTCTATTTTTAGATTAGGGTTAAATCCCTTCTGAAGAAGGCTTATAGTTTTAAGAAGCTGTGCCAAGCCCTCTAGAGCAAAAAACTCACATTGTAATGGAATTAATACAGAGTCACCTGCAACAAGGCCGTTTACAGTCATAATATCTAAGGATGGAGGACAATCAATAAATATATAATCATAATCATCTCTTATTTTGTATAAAGCTTTTTTTAGACGAGTTTCTCTATCTTTTAGATCAATCAACTCAACCCCTGCACCAGCAAGATTTATGTTAACTGGAACAATAAATAAATTATCATATATAGTGGGTTTAATAACATCAGTAATAGGTAGACCTTCTAGTAGGACTTCATAAATACTATTATCCTCATTTTGCTTATCAATACCAAAACCACTACACGTATTACCCTGTGCATCAATATCAACAGTCAGAACCTTTTTACCCTGCTGAGCCAGATAAGCAGACAAGTTAATAGCTGTAGTAGTTTTTCCTACACCGCCTTTTTGGTTAGCAATTGTAATAATTTTAGCCATTTTATTACTCCCAGTTAAATATTCATAACAACGATATGTCTTTCTTCGTTCAAAAAAGGAGAGATAATCCTTTTTATAAACAATTTATCACTAACTTCTGAAGGCAGATCAGTTATTTCATTATTTATTTTATTTATTCTGCCTTTATAAGCTACTATATATCCTTTAGTAATATAATTTTTAGCCTCTTTTAATATTTTATTCAATGAACCAAAAGCACGGGTAAGTAATAATCGATAAGACTTATTTGGAATACTACAAGAACTATCAATAATATTAACGTTACTCAGATTTAAATCTAAAATAACTTTCTTTAAAAAGCAAATCTTTTTTTTATTAACTTCAGCAAGGTCTAAATCCATTTTTGGTTCTATAATTTTTAGAGGTATACCTGGGAATCCTCCACCTGCCCCTAGGTCAACACACGGCAGTGATTTAATATTTATATCCTTAAGAAAAGCCAATGGAGAGATAGAATCAAGAAAATGACGAGTAATTATTTGCTCCTCTTCTAATATAGAAGATATATTGACTTTTTTATTCCACTCATAATATAAACTAAGATAATCATAAAACTGTTCTATCATCTTGTTATTATAATTAATGTTAAGTTTACTAAGTCCGTCTGTCAATAGCTTAGAGGTCTTTAAAGTCATCTCTATTTTGTTATTTAACCACAATCATAATTATAAATAAAAAAGTATATTATATACGACACTTGATCTATGCTATCGGTTTTAAAGGTAAAAGAATTTATATTCTCCGTAGTTTAAAAAGCATAGTTTAGAATATTGACTAATACAAATTAATAAAAAAATCTTAAGCTAATACAATTTATACCGACATAAAAGTCCAGTTAATACTATAAACTAACCTATCATGAATTATATAATAAGTCTAGTAGTAATATATATTTTTATAACCGCTAATTTTGTATATTCCAACACTATAGAGCGAAAACTAATAAACGACTTTCTATCTATTCCACTGCATAAATCGCCTAGTGACATATTAAAGCATTTATCTCATAATATATATAATCCGACTTTAATAAAAGCAATAGAAGGCTCTGTAGAAAAGAAACTCAAGCTAACTATCAAAGCAATAACAATAAAAAATAAGCAAACTATCTATGATCAAGATTTTTATATAAGTCCAAAACCTAATGATATATTTATTAGCCTGACTCAAATAAAAGAGTACTATCTATATCCCTCTTATAAGGCGAATATAAAAAACCTATCAATAAAAGCATTTAAGTTTTTATTCTATAGGGATAAGCTTTATAACAAAGAACTCCAAGGGCATTTTTCTTTTATAGCCCAGCCCCTTATAATATTAACGGCCTTGAAAAGGCATCTTGGAAAAGCAAAAATCGAAGAAGAGATCCGATATAACGGTTTCAACAGGTTTGTGTGGAAAAATAATAAGATCCATGTGGAATATAACTTTTATCCCTCAATAAATAAGTTCTCTCAAAGAACGGGTTATAAAACTCTAATTAAAATTAGTCATTTATCCTTACTCAAAGAGGCCTCAAACCATGTAAGACTAATTAAAAATAAGATTATAAAAATCCTAAGATAAATGGCTTATATAATCTTTTATAATTAGGAATAACTAATCCTGTTATGTGTTTTAATATGTGAGATGTCTCTTAAATATAAATTTCTCCTTCAAAATAATGCTATGATTAAAAATCATAGCTTTTTTTTAATATTTTTATATATGGGATAAAATAGTATTTTGTATAGCCTTTAACTTTTCACTATCCCCTTTAGATGGAGTCCATAATCCCAGGGTATGATCGCCCATCCACCTTGGGAATAAATGCACATGTATGTGGAATACAGTCTGACCCGATGCAGGCTTACTATTTTGTAATAAATTAACTCCCTCACAATTTAGTGCTTTTTTTAAGTTTTTAGCCATCTTAATAGAAACGGTTATAATTTTATGGTATATGTCATCTGGGGTATCGAAGATGTCTTTATAATGAGTTTTTGGGATTATTAAAGTATGTCCCTTGCCCCCTGGATATGCGTCAAGGAAAGCTAGGGTATAATCGTCCTCATAAAGCTTGTATGAGGGTATATTTCCCTTAGCAATATTACAAAATATACAATTATCCATATATTAGCCTCCGAATTATGGATTATAATTTTAATTTATAAAAATAACTATATAAGTCGTTAATATATAACTTTTTTTATGATATTCTAATACTTGTTAAGAATTATTGCTATATTTATTTATAAAATATCCTTAACAAGGAGAATAGTATGGTATTAGAAGGTAAAATTAAGGTACACCTGGAAGATAAAGAAATTAAGATTCATAAACCAAAAGGTTTTTTTGCTAAGTTAGAGAATAAGCTTACTGGAGGCTCTTTAGAGAGAGTAGAAGAAAGAGAGAATATAACAATACTAACCTTTATAAACGAGGTAAGCAGAGCCTTAAGGAAAAATAATATTACAAATATTGTTAAGCTAAGTGTTGACGATCAGGTGGTTTATGAGGATCTTGATGGAATTGATAATGATCTCCAAATAGCACTGGATAACCTAACCCATCTCGAAAAAAGAGAAGAGATAGACGAAATTATAATGATATTGGAGCATTTTGATAATAACCTTAAATATATCATAACTATTTACTTAGACCGTTTTCATAGTAAGGGTAAGCAGCCTCTTGAGATTAGTATTAAGGGTTTACCTATGTCGTTGTCTAGAGCGAATAATGAAAGCGATGAGGCATTTAAAAGTCGTATTGAAAAAGAGATATTCATAAGTAAGGATAAGTTTTTAGGCTTTCAAGAGCAAATGGAAAATACTATGGATGACTTTACAAAGAATATAGAAAAGTCTTTTCAGAAAAGGTTTAAGGTTGATGATACTGAATCTTCATACCGTGTTAAATATCCCCGCAAGTCTGAGCCTATGGAGCATGTACCCGCATATTATTATGGCTTTAGCCCTATGGATGTATTTTTCACTTTTATGTTTTTGGATATGATGACTAGTCATAATTATTATCCCCCATCAAGTGTTGGTGTTATGGATGATAATGGTAATTCTGTTGGTACTATGGATGAGTCTGGAGAGCTTAGTGAATCGGTTGATCCTGAATCAGACGGTATTTGGAGCGATCATAGTGAATCAATGGATGATACTGCTGAATCTTATGACTCAGGAGAAAGCTGGCTTGATAATACATCTTTTTTTGATGATAGTAATTCTTCTTCTGATTCGAGTTGTAGTAGTTGTTCAAGCTGTAGTAGCTGTTCAAGCTGTGGTGGATGCGGAAGTTAATGAAAAGGTTTATATTACAATGGCATATTACGGCTGAATGCGATTACTACTGTCAACACTGCTACATGCACGAAAGTGAAAGCTATAACTCAGAACGTAATAACATCTTACCCCTGACTAAGTGTATAGACCTTATTAACGACTTTATAATATTTACTAATAAGCTATCCAAGAGGTTTAATCAGAATATATTGCCGATGATTAACTTTTCTGGTGGTGATCCGCTTATTAGATCAGATTTCTTTGATATACTTGCCTACGCTAATAAAAATAATATAAGAATAGGCATATTGGGCAATCCAACACATATAAATAAACATACATCCAATAAGTTAAAAGAACTGGGAGTTAAAAAATATCAGCTTAGTCTGGATGGACTAAAAAATACCCACGATAAACTAAGGAAATTAGGGAGCTTTGATCAAACCATTAAGGCAATAGATCACCTTAAAAACGCCAATATAGAAACCCATATAATGTTTACCCTGTCAAAGAGTAATAAGGATGATTTAATCCCCCTTATGGAGTTAATGACTGAAAGAAAAGTGGATAAATTTATATTCGCCAGAATAAGCGAAGTAGGCAAAGGTAAAAACCTTGAACTATCCCTTAGTCCGGAGGAGTATAGACAACTTTTAATGGATATACACCTAATAAATGAAAAACATAAACTTAATAAAACTAAAACTCAATTAGTTCTAAAGGATCACCTGTGGAAACTTCTGCACTATGAACTCGGAATTATGACTATAGATAAACATAATAAAAAAGTGATGGGTGGATGCGGTATAGGTATAAACTTTATGGTAATACTGGCTAATGGATGGGTATATGCTTGTAGGAGGTTCCCAAGCATGATAGGAAATGTTAATAATAATTCCCTATATGATATATTTATCTACTCGAAAGAGCTGAATAAATATAGAGAACATCATCTACTAGAAAAGTGTGCTAATTGTGAACTGCTAAACTATTGTAGAGGATGTCCTGCTGTATCATACGGGCATAATAATAATTATTTTTCTCCAGATCCACAATGTTGGAAGAAGTAATAAGTAACAATAAATATAGGTAATAGCCTAATCATCTTGCTCTTTAACTTATAGAGTCTATGGGTTAACATAATTAGTATTTATTATCATACAACTACTAATTGTATAAATTGTTATGCCTTTGATTGTTAATATAGTTAAGGTTTTACTTAATAATGTCTTTGGCTAAAGCTATACCAGCTTCTTTTGCTACGGTTTTTTTATTAGCTTCTAAGCCCGTAAGAACAAAAAATGTAAAAAATAAACTAAATAATATAGTTAATGTTAATTTCATGCCTATCTCCTAAGGTGTATATATCAAGAAAATAATAATATAACTATAATAAAAAGTCAAGCTTTATTATAAACTACACCAAGATGATTATAAGCTTATTAATATATATACAATAAGTTATAACTAATAAGTATATTTGTATTATGTATAATATGTCAATATTCTTAAATAAGAGGTTTCCATATTCCGAGTAAACCCAGTATAAATAATATTATACTCAGTGAAAAAAAGCTTAAAAAAGTAGTGGTCAATATGATATTAGCGGATGATTCACTATCTCCACCCATCTCTAGCACCATAACATAGCTAATAATGGCTACAGGTGAACTTAGTAATAAAATAGTGGATACGAAGTCTAGTGGCTTAGCTCCAAATAAATAAAGGAGTATACCTCCTAATATAGGGGTAAGCAATAACTTATACATAACTGGTATGAAAAGTTTTGGCAAATTAATAATGCTTTTTTTGATCTTTAGTCTTGCACCTATAGCTATTAATGCCAGTGGTAAAGGGATTTTCTTTAGGGTAGAAAGAGTAAGGTCAACTATGGGTAGTTCATTTGGTCTTATAAAAGAAAACAGGAATCCGATGACTGATCCTATAATAAGGGGGTTAGTAAGTATTTCTTTTATAATAGTCCACCAGCTAAAACGGCCGACTGTGTTTTTGTTGGCTAACAGTAAAAAAAATATGGTTAGAATATTAAATATAGTTACCCCTACCATCAAGACTAGAGCACAATATTTAAGTCCTTCTTGTCCAAGGGCATTTAAGGCTACTGGCAAGCCTATGAATGCCATATTAGCCCTGAATGAGGATAATGCCCATACTCCTCTGTGACTGGGGGGAAGCTTTTTTAAAACAGCCGTTATATAGCCTATAGTACCCATAACAGAGGATGTTATAACTAATACAATAGGTCCTCTTAGGTTTAGCAGTTCTGACATGTTAATACGGGATATCTCATCTATGAGTAGTGCGGGTAAGCCTATGTAAAAAACAATTTTAGTTAAACTTTTTATACCTGATTCTTTTATCCAGCCTATTCTACCAGCTAAATAACCCATAAATACGATTAGTAAAATAGGGGAGATAACATAAAATGTTTTTAGTGCAATGGTAAACATAAATGTATAATAAACTCTCTAAAAGTCATAAAATGCTATATTTATTATTTAAGTAATTTCTTAAGCTTTTCGGACTTAGCTAGATCATACGGAGTTTTACCGTAATTATTTATTATTTTAGTGTTGGCTTTTTTGGATAGTAGTAATTTGACTAACTCTATATGGTCTATATTGACGGCTAGGTGTAGAGGGGTATTACCGTTATTATCTAGTGCTTCAATATTAGCACCCTTTGATAGTAATAGTTTTACTATTTTTATATTACCCCATCGTGCGGCAAAGTGCAAAGGAGTGGCACCATGAATATTTACAGCCTTAATATTAGCTCCTTTATATAGTAATAAGTTGGCTAACTCTATATTTCCAGATTTAGACACCCAATGTAGTGGGGTATCACCATTATTAGCCTTAGCCCTAACGCTTGCACCTTTGTATATCAGTATGACAGCGACTTTTATATGACCATTTTTGACAGCTAAATGTAGGGAAGTATTACCGTAGATATTTATTGCTTTAACATTAGCACCTTTGTATATCAAGAGTTTTACTATTTCCCTATGACCCTTATAGGCCGCCCAATGTAAGGGGGTATCATTATTATTATCCTTGGAGTTAATATTAGCCCCTTTTTTTATTAGGCTTTCTACTTTTCTGTAGTAGCCTTTTTTTACCGAATAAAAAAGATCGCTATTAATATATGCCAGTACAACATCGCTTTGTAGTAGTAAAGCTAAGAATGTTGTAATAAATAGCTTTTTCATTTTATTTGCCCTTTTTAACTTGTATACTAATATTTAATATACCATAAAGTTAACAAATATTCTAACATATTGATAAAAAAAACTTTGTTTAGTAAGTTTTATTAAGATAATAAATTAAATCGTTAACACTGTTTAAAACACCAAATGCTCCCACTTTATAAAACCTAGTAGTAATATCGTAGTTAATTTCAGGGGGGATAACGCCAATAGGAACAACTCTAGCACTTTTGGCACAGTTAATATCATCAAGAGTATCCCCTAAATAACAAACTTTTTCAAAGCCAATATCAAGGGAATTACATATAGTATTTATACCCTCTGGATCAGGTTTACCATTAGTAACGTCTTCCATAGCTATAACAGGGCTAAAGTAATTAGATGCCGTGTTTTTTTTCAACACAAAGTTAGCCTCTATTTTAGGTCTACCAGTGAAAATAGCTAAGCGATAAACCTTGGATAGCTTATCCAAAATGTCTTTATTAAGGAGCCACTTTTCATTAAGTATAAGTCCATCACCATTATTACTCCAATAGTATGACTGAAAGCGAGTAATAACATCATTCATAGGTATAGATATACCCCTGCGTTTAAGTAATTCATAAGTTAGATCCCAGTCATTATTAAATCCACCCTCATCTTTTAGTAGTTGTATGTCATTTTTAGTAATCTCACCAGCATTAAAATATTCAGCAGTTTTTTTAATTGCTTTTCTATAGGAGGTACTAACATCTACCAAGACGCCGTCTATGTCAAAAATGATAAGATCAATATTATTAAATATAGTCTTTAATCTATCCCTATCCATAAGATTACTCCAAAAGTTCATAATATCTAAAACAGTCAGTTGTATGGTCGTTAACCATTCCTACGGCCTGCATAAAAGCATAACAAATAGTTGGTCCAATGAATTTAAATCCCCAATTTTTAAGCCCCTTAGCCATAGACTCGGACTCTGGAGTTTTTGTTGGTATATCCTCACTAGAAGAATAACTACTATTCTTTGTTCTACCGCCAGTAAATGACCATATATAATTACTAAAACTAGTAGTCTCTTTTTGGATGTTTAAAAATGCTTTGGCATTATGAATAGTAGAATTAATTTTTAGCTTGTTTCTGATAATCCCTTTATCATTAAGCAAACTAAGGATTTTATAATCATCGTATAGAGCGATTTTATTAGGATCAAAATTATCAAAAGCCATTCTATAATTATCCCTTTTTTTTAATATGGTTAACCAAGATAGTCCGGCTTGATGGCTATCTAATATTAGGTGTTCAAATAACTTATAGCTATCATATTCAGGAACACCCCACTCATAATCGTGATAGGATATATAAATATCATCCTTAGTAACCCAGTTACAGCGGTTTTTCATCTATGATTATTCCATTTGTCTATCTTTAATATTGTGTTTAACAAGATCGACGGCAAAATCCCATAAAGCTCCTGGAAACTTATGGCATTCGGATAAAACATTATCTAAGGCCATAGAAAAATACTCAAGCTCTTTTTTTGTGATAGTTAAAGGGGGGAGTAATTTAATAACGTTAATTTCATGTCCTGCAACCTGAGTAAGAATATTATATTTGTTAAAAAGGGGTATAACTACCATTTGTGAAAAGATATTTTTATTTACCCCCTGAATGAACTTCCATGCGGTTTTCATTTTTAGCGATTTGGGATTACCAAACTCAATGGCAATCATAAGGCCCATACCCCTTATATCTTTAACGAGTTCGTATTTTTTCTTTAAGGGTGATAATATTTTTAAAATAGTTTTCCCATGTTATAAGCGTTTTCAATAAGGTTTTCTGCATCAATTACTTTAAGGGTAGCTATTCCAGCAACCATTGCCATAATATTGCCCCCAAAGGTGGATGAGTGAACTACACTGCGATCCATCCTAGAGAATACCTTGTTATATATATCCCTGGAGTATAAAACAGCACCAACAGGGATATATCCTCCGCTAAGTGCCTTTGATATAGTGATTATATCTGGTTCAATGTTCCAATGTTCGTATGCGAAGAATTTACCAGTTCTTCCAAGTCCACACTGTATCTCATCAACTATAAATAATACACCATATTTATCACAAAGACGTTTTGCCTCATAAAAGTAGTCATTATTTGCTATGTTAACACCTTTTCCCTGTATAGGTTCAACTATGAATGCAGCTGCCTTATTAGTTTTTAATGCTTTATCCAAGGATTCGAGGTCATTAAATGGAATATTAATCATCCCGTTTAATAGTTTTCCAAAGCCATCGGTAAAATGATTATCTCCATTAACAGAAAGAGCTCCCATTGTAAGACCATGAAATGAATTATTACAATGTATTATAGAGTCTTTTTTGGTATAGCATCTTGCAAACTTAATTGCACATTCTACTGCCTCAGTCCCAGAATTAGTAAAAAAAACAGTATCGATATTTGGCTTACACCGTTTAACTAATTCTTCAGCCAGTAGTCCACTATATAAAGAGCAGTCCATCTGAACCAGGTTAGCAGGGCCTATATCCAAAATCTCCTTAAGGGCATCCTTAATTTTAGGATGTTCTCTACCTAGGTTAAAAACACCGTAACCCCCTAAAAAGTCTAAATATCTATTCCCCAGTTTGTCATAGAGGAATAACCCATTTCCTTTAACATAGTTTCGATCAAATCCAATAGTTTTTAATACCCTAACAAATTGAGGATTAATATATTTTTTATGAAGGTCATATCCTTCACTCATACGGGAGCTTATAAGTTCCTTTATACTAAACGACATATACGTCCTCCAAAGTATAAGTATCTTTTATAATGACTTTTTAGAGCAATCGTAATTATAACAGACTATTAAAAAAAAAACAAATTAATTTATATTATTATAGAGTTATTTCTTTGTTAGTAAACGTGTCAACCTGTTTCTAAAGGGCAAGCCTACATAAATATAATAAAAAGCTATTATTGATAAGGCTAAAAATAAGTAGTATTACTTTATAATAAGTTTTAGCTTATATTAAAAACATATAACGCCAAAATAAACCTATTTTAGACCTCTTTGTAGAGCAAGAAAATATAACATTGAAGAAAGAGTTAATTTCTAATGTAAGACATATTATTTTAATATACTAAATATACAGTTAATAGTCAAAGGATAATAAATTTTTACATGTAAACTGTTATATAGTTTTATAATAGGTTAGTATTGACTTTTTATTGTTAGTCAAGCTAAATATCTCTGGACCAAAAATGATTTAGTGGAGTGTATCCATTTCCCACAGGGTAAGAGTGAATAATACCATTGGTAACATAGTCTTTTGCATTGCTGATCGAGTTAATAAGTGAATATCCCATTGCTAAATAGCAAACAATAGCCGATGATAAAGTACATCCAGTACCATGGGTTTTAATATTGTCTATACGCTTGGTATTAAAATAATTAAAATTATTTCCATCGAATAATATATCACAAGCATCGCCCTCAAAATGCCCGCCTTTAACCAAAATAGATGTAGCTATTTTATTAAATAGCTCTTTGCATGCTAGTTCTATATCGCTATGACTAAGTAAAGTACGTCCAACTATAACCTGCATTTCATAGAGATTAGGGGTAATAAGCTTTGTCATAGGGAAAAGATTATCAATAATATACTCTATTGCGTTATCAGACAGTAAAGGCATACCAGAAGTGGATAACATAACAGGGTCAACAACTAAATTAGATATACCCTTAATATTATGTAATAATACCTCCACTATGGCTTTGGAGTATAGCATACCAGTTTTGACAGCGGCAATAGAAAAATCATCGAGTATAGCCTTAAGCTGATCCCCAACAATAGAGGGTTCAACAGGCATTATTGAGTAAACCTTTTTAGTATTTTGAGCAGTGACAGCAGTTATAACGGATGTGCCGTAGCACCCTAAGGCAGAAAAGGTCTTTAGATCAGCCTGTATACCTGCTCCAGCACCGCTATCTGATCCAGCGATGGTCATAACAGCTAATCTATTCACCTAATAGAGACCTTAAATAATTAACTATATTATTTTCATCGACTAAGTTCTGGTTTCCAGATTGTAAATCCTTAACCCTAATCTTAGCACTACTTAACTCAGAATCACCTTGCAGAACAACATAAGGGATGTTTTTCTTATTGGCATAAGAAAACTGTTTCTTTAATTTAACAGGCTCATAAAACATCTCAGTTTTAATACCGGCATTCCTAAGCAAGGAAGTAAGCCTAAACGATCTTTTTATGGCATGTTTATCAAAAATAGCAACGAGAACATCCGATATAGAATTCCTATAATTAATAGCATTAAGTTGCTTTAGTACAGTGTATATACGATCAAGGCCAATAGTAACCCCAACAGCAGGCGTATTTTTATATCCAAATGAAGCAATTAAATTATCATAACGTCCGCCACCAGTCAGGCTACCAATATGGGGTAGCTCAATAGATGAAGACTCATAAATAGTACCAGTATAGTAATCCAGCCCCCTAACTAAATATAGGTCAAGCTTTAGACTATGATTGGGTATGCCAATATAGCTAAGATAATTAAAGACCTCAACTAACTCGTCAATGGCTTTAGAGGCATAAACACTTTTAGACATAATATTTTTAATATCCTTAATTATATCCGGATATTCACCTTCTAAAGAGAGTAAATCAAAAATCCTATTTATTACCTTAGTAGAAAATCCATATTTGTCAAGCTCACCCCTAACGCCCTCTATGCCAATCTTATCAAGCTTATCTATAGCTTTGCATAAATCGACTTCTTTATCAGTAGATAAACCAGCGTATTCCATAATTCCAGAAAGTAATTTTCTATTGTTAATCCTAATAACAAACTTACCAATATTTAATATGGACAAGATCTCATAAGTCAGAGCTATTATTTCTGCATCAGCAGTAAGAGAGCTAATACCAATAACATCAGCATCACATTGATAAAACTCCCTAAAACGTCCCTGATTAGGCTGGGGACGATCAGCACGCCAAACAGGTTGTATTTGATAACGCTTAAAAGGAAATAATAATTCTGAATGCTGGCTTATAACCCTTGCTAGAGGGACAGTAAGATCATATTTCATTCCAGCCACGTTACCACCCTTATAATCAAGACGGTATATTAACTTATCTCCCTCTTCTCCATACTTTCCCATTAATACATTTAGATATTCTATTGCAGGAGACTCTAACGGTAGGAATCCATATTTCTCAAAAACCGTTTTAATACTATTAATCATGCTATTACGGATTATCATCTCAGCAGGAAGATAATCTCTAGTGCCTTTAAAGTTCCTAGCCTCTATTTTACTCATATTTATATTACCACCAACTTAATAGATCTATCGTCGTGTAACTACGACTTCACAGATAGAATCGCCCTTAGAACGGCATCTGGTTTCTTCTGCTATAAAGGAATATTTATTATTTATAATCATATTTTCATAATCAGTCTCTGGAGATAATGGAAAGTTATTTAAGTAAATAAGATTCATAAGACCAGCCAGCGTACCAACCGCAGTATGACATGAACAGTTAATAGCACTTTTACCAAAAAGTCCGATATATCCGTTAGACTCATAACTACCAAAAATATTTATTACAGCACCTTCTTCGGCAACTAATTCTTTAATATTCCATGTACCCCAACTTAGGGAGTTAATCCATGCAACGGTAGCGTATACTAAGTCCTCTTTTTTATCTACAAAGGGAGTGACTATAGTATTCCACTCATTGGACTTCATAATAGAGCCGAAAGTATAGTAGGAGGATCTTTCTGCCAAGTTATAAAATAATAGTCCTATATTGTTTTTAGAGTCTTCCAGTTTTTTTATAAATAAATTAGAAACTAAGTTATAATAGTTGGCATAGTGACGGGTTAAGTAAATACCAAAGTAATAAATAAGTCCCTTTTGATTACTTGACATATTAAGTCTTGTAATGCTTTTAACAATATCTTCTTCTCCCAGCATATTATGGAGGTTGCGCTTAATAGGCGGATCATAAAGGGAACCTATATAAGGACTTTTTACAATAGCTCGTGGTAGAGATAACTTAGTTACTTGGAATATAGACCTATGGCCACTAGTATAAGAATAGTCTTTTTCGATAACAGCATAAGATCCCATAGGTTCATTTTTAGCAGAGGATATAACTGCCTCTATGAATCCACAAGTAAAATAACAATTAGTTCTATTTTTATTTATAGATCCATCAAAAGAAAAGTTATAATTACTATAGGGAACAGTAACAATATTCTCATCTTCTAATTTAGAGAAGTCCAAGCGTCCAAAACCGAGGATCTTATATAGACCAGCCGCGATAGTAAGCTTTTCTTCGAAAGCAGTAGTATTATTATATTCATAAAGCTTAATAAGCTGATCATAGGCGACAGAGTGAGCAGAGTCAATCAGTATATAAGACATATCATTTTTGGTTTTGTTCAAAATAAGGTTTTGCAAACCAGAATTATAGTAATGGGATTGTAATACCATAGGTTCATCAAGTATAACAGATAGAGAATGTTTTTTCTTAAGTGTAATAGGTACTCTAACTTTCATATTCTTTCCTCATAACGTAGTTCACTTAAAATTAAGATAACTTTATTTTTTTATAAAGTATAGTAGTATTTTATGTTAGTCTAAAAAAAGTGTCTAAATTAGTGTGTTATGCTATAGAGGTATTAATTTATTATGATATTTAAGTTATCTTATTAAGGTGGTTGTATGGAGGTATAGTTTTAAGCTGGGCTTTTTCGATATATCCTCCTATTGCAAATTGATAAAGACATTGATAAGCATATCCTGTTAGACCCATAATATCATGGATAGCATCATCGAAATAACATCCAATACCAGTACCTCTAAGTTTATTTGCCTCAGCCTCTAAATATAGCACTTGACCTATCATACCTGCTTCCCAAAATAGATGACGATATAGTTCATTGCCTTGTCTTATATTATCGCTAAATTTGGATAGCATAGCAACTGTAAAAGTACAGTCACCGGCAATACTTTGATTACAGCATATATTAATAGCTTCTTCCTGATAATTACCTTCTTTTAAGAGGTATAAGGGGAGTAATTCTGTTATACTACTCCATTTAAACTTGGGGTTGCTAGATGTTTTAATAGAGTCAAGATGTTTAGGATTTCTTATTAAAAAGTATAATCCTTCTTTTAGGTCTTTGACTCTGTGGATGAATAGAAGAAGATGGGTAGAAGGTTCAATTATTTCTGCATCAAAGGGAGCATGGTTATACCTAGGGATGGTTTTATCTAGTATAGATATTAATTGATTTTTTGTAATATAAGTTTTGCAGTCATATGATATACCACTTCGTCTATTACGAATAATTTGTATAGCAGTTAGTTCGGATTTTATATTATTTATTATATTTTTTTCAGTGAGTGTAATAATCTTAGAGGGTGATCTTTTTTTACGGCTGGCAGATGCTATTGAATTAATACCGTTCCATTTTAGATGAGTTTTACTAAGTTTGTTAGGCTGACCATGGAATATAAGATTAGAACATTTTTCTATAAAGTAGTTTGGAACGCCTCGTTTAGAAGTATTATCTTTTGGATTATGTATAAAAAAGGCCAATGCAGGATGTTCTTTTTCTTCTTCTACTGAGTGATGTTTTTTTAGTCCGAACATATCGTCTATATCGTCATCAGATAAGGCATTTAAATATACGGCTTTCCACCCGTGGATATTGGCAGAAAATGATATACAGGCTATGGCATGGCCTACATCGGTTTTGGCAGTATCTAAATGCTCTTTCTCCATATTTCCATGATTCTCTCCAGAATATTGTTGATAGGGCAATAAAGAAGCCATTAGTTTCGAAGTGTAGGGACAGCCATTTACTAGAATTAGTTGAGGATTTTGCTCTTAGTTCTAGTGAGTGAGAAAAAGCGTTATAGTGGTATATTCCTGGATCACCTTTATCTAATTGGGGTAGTAAAAGATAGGCTTCTATTGGATGCAGATTGCCGCTGGATGGGTTTATACGTAGAGACCATTTGGAGGACTCTAAAACTTTCCAAGCGGATATGCCTAGGGATAGTTCTAAAAATGATGATATATTTTTTATATTGAATTCTTGGAATAGGTTATTATTACGGTTATATAGGTTTAAATATTTTACATTGAGATCATTTTTTAGTAAGGGGAGTTCGATTTGTTTTGTTCCTTTATACTGTCTAAAAGGATTAGGTTGATTAGCCCAGTCCATATACTGTGGAGCATTAGCAAGTTTATGATAATGATGTTTACTAGTTTCGTGATAGTCTAGTATTGGATGATCTTTGTATACCATATTACATTCTATAATTATTTAATAAATTAATTAACTATGTTTATTTGTTAAAGAAAATATAATCAAAATTTACTATATAACAAAGTTAGTTAGCTAAATTAAGGTATAAAAATTATTAATGTATAGGATAGAATAGTCTATTATTATTTTTTTAATCAAAGCTAACATTTTATTATAGATATGTCAATTTTTATAATTGAATTTGAATTCAGGATACAATAAAAAAGGTATTTTCTAAGAAAAATGATTCTTACCTAAGAATGTTTTTACAATAGCCAAGAGAATGATTGATAACATATAGGTGTTACAATTTATATAAGTAAGTTAAAATATGTTAACATAATATAGGCATGATTTTAACCATAATTTCTAATTATAAAATCGTTTTTTTTTTGTTCGGGATTAACTATAAAAAAAGCACTTTCGTTATTATTAAATCTAAAAATGTAGGTATATTAATAAGGAAAACTAAATGTTCACAAAAGCTAAGGTTCTGGTAATTGAGGATAAAGAGTCAACAAACCATAGTATTAAGAGTATATTAGAAAATGGAGGCTATGAAGTTATAGGGCTTTTTTCACAAGGTGAAGAGGTCATTACTTCGATAAAAGAAGGAAATAGACCGGATATTATAATTCTTATAACTGAAAGGTCAGATAGTATAGATATAGCTGATAAAATTAGAAATACTATTGAGGTACCATTTATTTATATTGTTAATAATGATGATAGAATTATCAATAAGATAAAAGCTGATGAACTTTTCATTATAACACCATTCCATAACTGTGTACTATATTCAAATATCCAGGTTGCATTGCGTGTTTATAAGGTGGAAGAAGAATTACTTAAAGTGAATAATCAACTGCTAATAGAAGGACAGAACTATAAAAAAATGCAAAAAGAGTTGGTTAACTCGAAATACTTGTTAAATAGTGTTATTGAACAATCCCCAATTCCCATGTCTTTGATTACTGCACCAGATATGAAAATTGAAGTTTTTAATAGAGCGTATATAGAGATGTTTGGTATTGAGAAAGGTGAGTATGAGATAGGTGAACCTTTATCTAAATTTAAGAAAACATGGAAGGACTTTTATGAAAATGGTACAGATATTGAAGTAAAGGATATAATTTTTGCTAAGGCTAGTAAAGGTATTACTACTAATGGCATAGAGATTATTACTGAAAGAAAAGATGGCAAAAGCTTTTGGAGGCTAGCTTATGGTTTTCCTATATATAACAGTTTAAATAGGCTTATGGCAATACACCTTATTTCTATAGACATAACCGAGCATAAAAAAAATGAAATAGAGATTAAAAAGCTAAACGAAGATTTAGAAAGTAGAGTTAAACTGCGTACTGAGCAACTGGAAACAGTTAATAAAGAGCTTGAGGCATTTGCTTATTCTGTATCCCATGATTTGAGGGCACCACTTAGGAGTATTTCTGGATTTTCTAGTGCATTAGAAGAGGATTATAAAGATATTATAGATGATTTTGGTAAGGATTATATAAATCGAATACAAAACGGTGTAGCTCGTATGGAGATGCTTACCAATAACTTGTTAAAGCTGTTTAGGGTTAGAAAAGGAGAATTGGAGATTTCTAGTGTACAGCTTGATGAGCTTGGAAAGGGTATTATGGAAGAGTTAAAAATTAATTATCCCGATAGGAATGTTCAGTGTATTTGTAAGGGGGATATGAGAGTATTAGGGGATAAGTATTTGTTGGAGACTATGCTTTCGAACCTTATTGGCAATTCTTGGAAGTTTACAAAGAATAAGGATAAAGCTTTAATTGAAATGGGAAAAATTAACAAAAATAATGAACTTGTATATTATATTAAGGATAACGGTGTTGGTTTTGATATGAAGTACTCAAACAGGCTTTTCAGTGTATTCCATAGACTACACTCCGAAAAGGACTTTGAGGGTACGGGTATTGGTTTAGCAACTGTAAAAAGAGTTGTACATAAGCATGGTGGACGTATATGGGCAGAGAGTAAGGTTAATGAGGGTACAACTTTTTATTTTACTTTATCATTAAAGGAATAGCCCTAAAAGTTTTTAATGCTGTAATCAAAAGCTTAGAATTAAATATAATATGCCTATATTATATAAAAAAAAATTAATCTACTAATAAAGAAAAAATTTCATAAAATAAAGCCGAAACTATATTAGATTATTTTTAATAACAACATAGCTTTTTACTAAAAAACCTATAATGTTATTAGTTATTTATTATAGAATTAGTATTTTTTATAGTTTATATAAAAAAACTGTGTTAAATTAGAATTAGGGACAAGTTAAAAAATAGTTTGTTTATTTTATAAAAAAAGTCAATTATAGGGCAGTTGATATGTTAAGATTTTATTCTTTATTTATTATTATATTAATAAGTTACTATATAGTTCCTTGTTATGTTTATTCTGCAGTAAATGTAAGGGATCCAAAGGCGGCAGAAAAGAAAATAGATAGAAGGCCGGTAGAAAAGCCTATAAAAAGAAAACCAGTAGAAAAGCCTATAAAGAAGCCTGTGGAAAAGGTAAAAGAAAAGCCGGTTGAGAGAGTAATAGAAAGGATAGTTGAAAGGCCGGTTGAGAGAGTGGTTGAGAGAGTGGTTGAGAGAGTGGTTGATAAAAAGCCGGATACAGATGATAAAGAAAAAAAAGATAAAGATAAGCAAAAAAAAGAGCTAAAGGATGAAGATAAAAGCTTTATTAATTTTAAGTTAACTGCTTTAGGTCTTATTGGAATGTACCCCGCTATAGGTAGTGAATGGGGGGCTGAATTAAGATTCGTTATTGACTCTAGTTATATATACTTACCGGTAGAATTTCAGTGGTATAATTATGATATAAGGATAAGGGCATGGCCTCAGATTTATTTTAGTACTAGACATACACATGACTATTCTGCTAGTTTTATCTCCCCTTATGTTGAGGGAAATATTAAAAAGAGTTCATCTGAGGACTCAAACGTAGAAGTAGGGCTTGGTTTTGGTTATAGTGGTAGTATAGCTAACTTTACTTCTTGGCTTAGTACTAATTTTTATCAAGGAGATCCTGGGTTAAAGGATATATTAGGTATTAGGAATCGTATTGAATTAAATTTAGATCCTGTGTTAATAGTATTTGGAATACGTATTGGTGTAGGTATAGCTAATATTAATAATAATGTCTCTTCTGTTACTACCGTTGATATAGAAACTGAGTTAGGCATTAGACTCTGGGGAGGATTCTCAATTGTTGCGGGAGTAGAAGCTAGTACAAATAATTTTGCAGCAATACTATTTACTGATGCGGCTGTAACAGGTATTAATAATTTTCCTAAGATAATACTTAAATTTGGTGCATCTTATGTATTTTAGTTATCGTGTATTTTTTTAGGGTATTATTTACTTATTTAAAAGCTGTCCCACCTTATGTATATAACATTATATTTGCTATTGACGCCCTTTATTTAGCATATAGTTTTCTTAAAGACTTTATACAGACTGATTATTTTATTGTTATGCTATGGTTTTTCATACATTTTATTGTAGCTATTCTATTTCTTATTAGAAAGCCTAATAAGGATACATCAAACAATATACTTGTTCATATAGTGTCTATTTTATCAGTAATGTATTTTTATTTTTTTAGTTTTGATAAAAGCATACACCTTATATCCGAGGATGCTGAGTTAATATTGGTATCAGTTGGTGCCGTACTTACTATTCTATCTTTATTATCCCTGTATAAAAGTTTTGGTATATTGGTTAGTTATAGGGAGATCAAAACAAAATATATGTATAGGGTTGTAAGGCATCCTGTTTACTTGTCTTATATGGTTATGGACACTGGGATTATATTAGCATATTTTAGTTTAATAAATGTTATAATATTTATTATTGCTCTTAGTTTATTTTTGCTTAGGATTCATTATGAAGAATCTTTTTTGTCTAAGCATAAAGAGTATGTAGAATATAAGAAAAGGGTTAAGTATAAGTTAATACCGTTAATATATTAGATTATAGGTCTATATTTAGTCTAATTAGGTAGCCTATGGCAAATGATATTATAGTTACGCTTATGCTGATTAGGATCATTTCTGTTAGCCTTTTTTTGAATGGAAGGTCTTTTGCAATGGATATGTAAAAGTTAAATATAATAATTATTAATATGGCGTTTAAAACCGTTATGGATAAGCATAATAGGTAGTTATCTAGTAGTAAATACGGTATTATCAAAAGGAATACTGTAATTATATAGGCTACTCCTGTATAGAGAGATGATTTTATAGGATGCTTACTTCCACCGTCTGATTTGGTTGATAAATACTCTGATGACGCCATAGATAGTGAAGCCGCTATACCTGTTATTAGTCCTATTATGGCTATTAGTTTAGTTTTTTGTAGTGCAAAGGTTAGTCCTGCTAGTGTACCTGTTAGCTCTACAAGGGCATCATTTAGGCCTAGTACTACTGATCCTACGTATTTTAGTCTATCTTCGTTTATTAATTTTAGCAATTCTTTTTCGTGGATATCCTCTTCTTTAGCTATTTCTTTTACCTCTGGTATTTCTTTTGCGATGTGATTGTATAATATTTGTGCTTTAGCCTCACCTTTTTCCATTAGTTTTACACCGAAGGTGAGTCCAAATATTTTAGCTATCCAGTAATATATGAATATTTTTATGTTATTGGGTTTTAGTTTTTTCTTTGATATTTTTTTCCAAAATCTATAATGTCTAAGTTCATCTTTGGCTATTTCTATTAATACTTTTTTATTTTGTTGATCTTTAGTAGTACTGGCAAGTTTTGAGTACAATAAGAATTCGGTAATTTCATTTTTTTGTGATTTAATAATATCCTTAAGGGTATCTTTGCTAATGTGGTATCCGTTATAGTTCATGTTATCTCTTTTTTAGATTTTATTTATTATATATTTGTTGATTATGGGTAACAAATATGTAAACTTATTAAAAGTAGCATTATAAAATAGATATGTCAACAAAATAAATGTATTTCTATGACGTTGGCTATCCTTGTGTTATAGTTACGGAGGACAGGATGACAGTAAAGTATAAGGTATTGGATTTGGAATACAAATTGATAAAATTTATCATTTTGCTTGATTATAATGAAGAATAAAATATTAGATTGGATTGACGGTCAAAAAGGTTATATGCTGGATTTGTTAAAAGAGTGGGCTAATATTAACACTCATTCTTTTAATATATCTGGTCTTAACAAGTTAGCTGAGTTGCTGTATCGTTTTATTAGCGAGATTAGTGATAAGTGTTATTATCTGGATTTGGATAGTTTTAATAGTCTTGGTATGGATGGTAAGCGTCATAATATTAAGCTGGGTAGGGCTATTAGAGGGTATAAGCGATTAGATAGTCCTAAGAGGATATTTTTATCCATTCACTACGATACAGTTTTTTTGGAGTCTTACGATTTTCCTGTTAGCGAGTCCGCAGATATATTAAGGGGGCCTGGGGTACTGGATGCAAAGTCGGGTATTATAATCATGTTAATGTCCCTAATGGCATTTGAGCATAGTGAATATGCTAATAGTTTAGGCTGGGACATATTTATAAACCCTGATGAAGAAATAGGTTCAATTGGAAGTGCAAAGTTTTTTAAGGAGCTTTCTAAGGATTCTTTATTGGCATTGGTTTATGAGCCTTGTTTATCCGACGGATCAATGGTTATATCCAGAAAAGGATCAGCTAATTTTACCTTAGTAGTTCATGGTAAATCTGCTCATGCAGGTAGGGAACATCATCTTGGTATTAATGCCATAGATATTTTATCTGAGATTATATTAAAATTGTCCAGTCTAACGGGTAAGAGGGATGGCTTAACAGTGAATGTAGGTTCAGTTAAAGGCGGGGGAGTGACTAATGTAGTACCTGATAGAGCTGGATGTGCTTTTAATATTAGGGTGGGAAGTTCTGATGATGTTAGCTATGTGGAGTCGTTTTTAGATGGTCTAATTAGGGATTATAAAAATAGGTCTGTTAAGATAGAAGTGGATGGTATATTTTTACGTCCTCCTAAGCATATTGATGAAAAAACTAAAAACTTGCAAAGGGCTATAACTGATACCGCTAATAGCTTGGGTGAACGCATTACTTGGACTCATACTGGTGGGGTATGTGATGGTAATATAATATCCAGTATGGGTATACCCGTTGTGGATACCATGGGAGCTATGGGAAGCGGCATTCATAGCGGGGATGAGTTTCTTTATATAGACAGTTTAGTTGAGCGGACTAAGTTAACTACTATATTTTTGACGAGGTTAGCCAATGGAGATTTTAAGGGATTACTATGAATAGTTTGGAGCTTATACTGTCTGACCAACGGTATATTAGGGCTAAGGAGCTTATATTATCCGTTGTGAAGGACTACTCAGCTAAGATAGTCGATATTAAGCCTTCTGAGAGCGACTTAGTGGATGATTATCTTAATATTATAGATGATTTTTCTAATATTCGCGGATCAGGACTTTATTATCCGTATATTACTAGTGGTCTTGGTAGTGGTTCATTGGTTGAGCTTCTTGATGGAAGTGTTAAATATGATTTTATAACGGGTATTGGGGTTCATTATTTTGGTCATAGTAATCTTAAGGTTATAGAGGCTATGCTTGACTCTTCTGTTTCTGATACGGTTATGCAGGGTAATTTACAGCAGGATATTATTAGTTATGAACTATCAAAACGGTTTATTAGGCTGGCTAATCGCGGGAATCATAGGTTTAGTCATTGTTTTTTAACGACTAGTGGTGCAATGGCTAATGAAAATGCCTTAAAAATTGTATTTCAGAAACAGTATCCTAAAAAGCGTATACTGGCATTTGAGGGATGCTTTATGGGTAGGACTTTAGCTTTATCTCAGCTTACAGACAGGCCTAAGAGCAGAGTTGGATTACCCCACACTCTGGATGTGGATTATATCCCATTTTTTGATTATTGTGATCCTAAGGGCTCTATTGATAGGGCTATTAAGGCTTTGAGGAATTGTATTAAAAGGTATCCTAATGATCATGCTCTTATGTGTTTTGAGATGGTTCAGGGTGAGGGTGGGTTTTATCCTGGTGACCATAACTTTTTCCTTGAGCTAATTAAAGTATTAAAAGAGAATAACATAATTGTCATGGTGGATGAAATACAAACTTTTGCAAGGACATATTTACCTTTCGCTTTTCAGCACTTTGCTTTGGATGATTATGTTGACGTTATCACTGTTGGAAAAATGACTCAAGTTTGTGCCACTTTATTTACGGATGATTTAAAGCCTAAACCTGGACTAGTTAGTCAAACGTATACGTCTAGTACAGGGGCTATTAGGGTGGCTAATATGCTTTTGGATGAGCTTTCTACTAATAATTATTTTGGGGATAATGGTAAAATAGCCATACTGCATAATTATTTTGTAAAGAGGCTTATGGATATTAAAAATAGGCATCCTCATTGGATAGCTGGACCTTTTGGTTTTGGCTTAATGATAGCCTTTACTCCCTTTGATGGAACCATGAATATCGCTACTAAACTGGCAAAGACCTTGTTTGACGACGGTATTATTTGCTTTATTGCTGGTTCTAATCCTGTTAGGATACGTTTTTTAGTACCTGTTATTATAACCCCGGCTGATATAGACAAAGTATGTGATATATTAGAATTATCTATGTCTAAGTTGGCATAGCTATAATGTATTTGTTAAATTGCTTTTTTTGATAAATGTAAAAATACTTAAACTTTTAGAGTACTTTTTGCTATCTTTATTAGAACTTTTGCTAACAGAACTATAAGGTTTTTTAAAAAAATATTTAAATGAAACTTTTAAAGTTATTTATAAAAAAGTACTTCCCACGTCTATTTTATATTTTGAGCAATATTAAGGGGTACTTTGATGAATACTTAATAAATAGAGAAATTATTCTTAATTATTACAGTACAAATTATGATAAAAATGCATTGTTATCGTATATAACTTTGCCATTTAAAAAACAATATATTTATCATACTAATTGTTATGAAGCAAGAAGTTGGGCTAAAATACTTTTTGAATTAGGGTATAATGTTGATATTATAGACTTTAGACGTGAAAGAAAATTAGAATTAGCAAAATATGATTTAATATTGGGTTTTGGTGATGTATTCCAAACTTATTTTGAAAGCAATATAAACAAACATATTACTACAATTTATTATGGCGGAGGAATGCATGTTTGCCATCAAAACCATGCTAGCTTAAATAGAGTTAAAGATGTTTATCATAAAAGAAATGTTTGGCTTGGTAAATCTGCAAGATTTGTTGAAAAAACATGGTCACATCAAACAACTTTAGTTGATGCAATAATAGCACTTGGTAATAATGTATGCGCAGATAGCTATAGAAAGTATTATGATGGTAGAGTCTATAGTCTAGCATGTCTATTCTTTAAAACTCAAAATGCTGAAGAAATTATAAAAAATAGATCAAAAGAAGCAAATAAAAGTTTTCTTTGGTTTGGTAGTGCAGGATTAGTTCATAAAGGTTTAGATTTGCTCTTGGATTACTTTTATAAAAACACTGATTTAACACTTCATATATGCGGACTAATAAATAATGAAAGAGAATTTGTTAATGTATATAAAAATGAGTTATTTAATACTCCCAATATAATTGTTCACGGTTTTATAGATATTGCTAGCGATACATTTTGTGATATATTAAAAAGCTCTTCTTTTGTTATTCTTCCCTCTTGCTCAGAAGGTGGTGCTCCATCCGTATTAACAGCTATAGGCAATGGAGGGCTTATACCAATTATAACTAAAGAGACCAGTATTTCAACAGGTAGTGAGATATGGATAGATAGTTATGATAATAGGGGAATAGATATGGCTGTAAAAAATGCATTAAAATTAACAAATGATGAAATAATTAAATTACAATATTTAAATTATCAATATGTTCTAAAACATAATACACAAGAGAAATATTATGAAAAGCTAATGAACATAGTTAAAGAAATAATAACATGAATTGCAAAGTATGTACTAAAAAAACCAACTATATATTTGATGGAAAGATATTAAATAAGTATGATATAAAATACTTTCATTGCGGGGATTGTGGTTTTTTACAAACTGAAGAACCATACTGGCTTAAAGAGGCTTATAGTGAATCTATAAATCTATCAGATACTGGTTATATACGACGAAATTTAGAGCTATCTAAAGGATTAGCTACCTTATTAGTTCTTTTTTTTAATAAAAATGGAAAATATATAGATTATGCTGGTGGATACGGTATGTTTGTTAGATTAATGAGAGATATAGGGTTTGATTTTTATTGGGATGATTTATATACTCAAAACCTTTTTGCTAAAGGCTTTGAGTTCGTAAATACAGGTTGTACTATAGAGGCTATAACAACTTTTGAAAGTTTTGAACATTTTGTAAATCCTATAAAAGAAATAGAAAAATTATTAGATATTTCTGATAATATTATTTTTACAACTGAGCTTTTAGCAAATCCTATACCAAAGCCAAAAGACTGGTGGTATTACGGACTTGAACATGGACAGCATATTTCTTTTTATAGTGAAAAAGCTTTAAGATTTATAGCAAATAAGTATAAACTTTATTATTACAATTTAAATGGTTTTCACTTAATAACAAAAAAGCGTTTAGCAATTTATACAAAATATATTTTAAGGCTTGATAGATTTAATTTTTATAGTTTGTTTATAAAAAAACTCAAAAGTAAAACCTGGGATGACCACATAAAAATGAGTCAGGAATGAAAATACTTTATGATCATCAAATATTTTATTAATAAAATATATAGGGGTACTAAATGCTAAGTATAATAAAAAAAAGTTAGTAATAAATTATTTTTAAACCAAACACACTATACTAAGCAAATTTTAATTAATCAGGGAAAAATACTTTCTAATATGTTTAGAAAGAAAAAGATTAATTCTTTAAAAGAAATAGAATTTAAAATATTTTCACAATGGGGTGAAGATGGCATTATTCAATATCTTATTAATAAACTACCAATAGAAAATAAGGTATTTATAGAGTTTGGTGTATCTAATTATGAGGAGGCTAATACAAAGTTTTTACTTGAAAATGACAATTGGTTTGGTTTTGTTTTAGACAGCTCAGCTAATAATATATATTATATAAAAAATAGCGACTTTTACTGGAAATATGATTTATTAGCAAGAGAACTTTTTATTACAAAAGATAATATAGATCCTGTTATTTCAGAGTATATTAATTGTAGTGGGTTTAATAAAGAGATAGGATTACTCAGTATTGATATTGACGGTAATGATTACTATATTTGGAAGTCTATTAAATCGATTAACCCAGTGATAGTTATTTGTGAATATAATTGGATATTTGGAAATAAACTACAATTAACAGTACCATATGATGACAATTTTCTAAGAACTAAAAAACATTATTCTGGTTTATACTTTGGAGCTTCAATCCAAGCTTTATACTCTCTTGCTAAAAGCAAAGGCTATGAATATATAGGTTGTACAGAAGCAGGAAATGATGCTTTTTTTGTTAAGAAAGAATATGCTGAAAAATATATTAAAGAACTAATTACTACACCTGTAGATTCATTTGTTGAACTAAAGGCAAGACAATCACGAGATAAGGAAGGAAATCTTACATATATTAGAGCTAAGCAAGGATTAAATCTAATTAAAGAAATGGAACTTATAAATATGGAAACAAATACAAAAGTCAAACTTAAGTCTTTAATAGAATCTAAGGAGTTATAAATAATGAAAATACTTTATGATCATCAAATATTTATTGCTCAAACGTACGGGGGGATATCAAGGTATTTTTATGAATTAAATAAAGAATTTAAGGATATTGATAATATCTCTACAAGTATATCATTATTGTTATCTAACAATTACTATATTTCAAAAATGAACTTAGTAATAAACTCTTTTTTGCCTAACTATTTTAAACATCACCATATAACTAATCCTCTAAATAAAATTTATTCAATATTACAATTAAAAAGACAAAAATTTGACGTCTTCCACCCAACTTATTATGATATGTATTTCACAAAATACACAGATAAACCATTTGTATTCACTGCACATGATATGATCCATGAAAAATTTAAAGATATGTTTAATTTAGATGACAAAACAACAGAATATAAAAAATATTTAACACAAAAAGCAACAAAAATAATTGCTGTATCAGAGAATACAAAAAAAGATTTAGTACAAATATTTGGGATTGATCAATCGAAAATTGAAGTTGTATATCATGGGCAGAGTATGTTTGGTAATAAGAGTATGTTAAACAATATAAAACTAAAAATCCCCTCAAAATATATTTTATATGTTGGTGCAAGACATATGTATAAAAACTTTAATAGATTTCTTTATGCTTTAGAAAAACTCTTTTTGGAACACTTAGACTTATCTTTAGTTTGTACTGGCGGTAATGGCTTTAATGATGAAGAAAAAAAAATAATAGATTCAATGAATCTATCAAAAAGAGTTTATCATTATAATTTAGATGATGAACAATTAGCTTATCTTTATAAAAATGCACAACTTTTTGTATTCCCTTCTTTGTATGAAGGTTTTGGTATTCCAATTTTAGAGGCTTTTGCTTGTAAATGTCCTTTAGTATGTAGTAATACAAGTTGTTTTCCAGAAATTGCTACTGACGGTGCAGTCTATTTTGATCCTTATAGTATTGAGTCTATGCAAGAGAGTATTAACAAAGTTTTAAAAGATAAAGAATTAAGAAAAAAAATTATATCTAAAGGAACCGAAAGGTTAAAGTATTTTTCTTGGAAAAAAACTGCTTATAATATGAAAAAAGTTTATGAGAGTATTTTGTAAGTATATTATTAAATACAATTGTTAAAACAGAAAAGGAGATTAATATTATTTTAATAACAGGTGGTGCTGGGTATATAGGGAGTCATGTAGTTAAACAGCTACTCGAAAGAAAAATAAACCTTGTAGTTATAGATAATCTTTCTACTGGTAAAATAAAAACTATAAATACATTGCAAAGGATAAAACCTTTTAAATTTATAAGGCTCGATTTAAAAGAGTTTTATGAGATAGACAAAGTTATTAAAGATAACAATATAAAAATCATTATACATTTTGCTGCAAATACTGTTATACCAGAATCCATAGAGAATCCGTTAAAATATTATATGAATAATACTGTAAATACTACAAATCTAGTTAGATCTGCGGTTGAAAATGGAGTTGAAAAGTTTATATTTTCTTCTACGGCAGCTGTTTATGGGGAACCATCTAATATTCCAAAAAATGGGGTAGATGAAAGTTATCCAACAAATCCCATGAATCCATACGGAATGAGCAAACTTATTAGTGAAAAAATAATCCAAGATACCGCTAAGGCTTATAACAGTTTTAAATTTGTAATCTTTAGGTATTTTAATGTAGCAGGTGCAGATATAAACTATAATGCTAAAAATGAGCTAACTCCTAGAATTGGACAATCTTCTACAAATGCAACCCATTTAATAAAAGTTGCTTCAGAGTGTGCCGCAAACAAAAGAAAAAAAATGCTAATATTTGGAGATGATTTTAATACAAAAGATGGTACAGGGGTAAGAGATTATATACATGTGGATGACTTGGCTGATGCTCACATAAATGCTATTTATAATTTTAATGATAATGATATATTTAATGTAGGTTATGGAAAAGGGTATAGCGTAAAAGAGGTGATAGAGGCTATAAAGAGAGTTGTTAATACTGACTTTAGAGTTGATATTGCAGCAAAAAGGGCAGGTGATATAGCGGAGTTAATATCTAATAATAGCAAAATAAAAGATAAAATGAACTGGAAACCTAAATATGAAAACCTTGACTTAATATGTAAAAGTGCTTATGAGTGGGAAAAACTAAATGATTAAATTCTTATTACTATACTAAACTTATACACTTTATAATAAATTAAAAGCTATTCTATTGGGATTATAAGGACTTTAATCTTAAGTTTAGACCTGCTTTTTTATGCCGGGGATAAATAATACTATTTAATAATGGACTAACAAAGTTAATCGGACTGTATAAGACTTTTCATCTCTCTAACTGCATTCTCTAAGCCAACAAAAATGGCCTTTGATATTATCCCATGACCAATACTAAATTCTTTAATCTCGTTAATCTGTGCAAGCCTATTTATATTGTGATAGTTTATACCATGACCAGCAGTAACAACCATTCCGAGGTCATTAGCAAACTTAGCGGCTTTTATAACCTTCTTAAGCTCTATGTTTTGACCTTCTAATGTTGTACTATCACAATATGTACCAGTATGAATCTCTATATAATCACAGCCAGCCTCTTTACAGGCTTCTATTTGGCGTAAGTCAGGATCAACAAATAAACATAAAAAGATACCTGAGTCCTTTATAGCCTCACCATAACCTTTAAGCTCACTAACCCTACTAATAACATTAAGTCCGCCTTCAGTAGTAAGTTCCTCACGTTTTTCTGGCACAAGAGTAACCTGGAAGGGCTTTATACTTTTAGCAATATTAAGCATCTCATCAGTAGCAGCCATCTCAAAGTTTAACTTTGTATTAACACTTTCTTTTAATAACCTAACATCATTATCTTGTATATGCCTTCGGTCTTCCCTTAGGTGAAAGGTAATACCATCAGCACCGGCTAATTCACATATCCCAGCAGCAAAAACCACAGATGGATATTTAATAAGCCTTGCCTGCCTTAATGTTGCAACGTGATCAATGTTTACACTTAACGATTTCATAAATTAATTTCCCTATGTATTTATTCAGTAGATATCTCTCCTTCTTTATTTAACGCACATACCATAGTATGCCATGGAAGGGTTGCACACTTAGTCCTTGATGGATACTCCCTAACGCCCATAAATACTTTTAGCTTTCCGAGATGATTGTCAGTCTTATTTGGGTCAAACTCATCCTTTATCATTTTATGGAACTCGCTAAACATAAGCCTTGCCTCACTAACTCTCTTACCCTTAATAGCCATAGTCATCATGGACGAACTCGCCTTTGATATTGCACAACCAGAACCATGAAAACTAATATCCTTAATAACATCACCGTCCACATCAATAAATACGGTTATCTCATCCCCGCATAATGGGTTTTTACCATCACAATGATCACCATGATCCATAGACCTAAAGTTCCTTGGACTACGATTGTGGTCTAAAATAACCTGCTGATAAAGCTCACTAGTATATGACATTACTTAAATACCTCAATAACCTTTTTTATGCTCTTAGCTAAAATATCAATCTCTTCAAACTTATTGTAAAAAGCCATAGATGCCCTTGTAGTTGCAGGAATATTAAATCGCTGCATAAGAGGTTGAGTACAATGATGTCCGCCTCTACAGGCAATACCATCACTATCCAAAAAGGTAACCACGTCATGAGGATGAACAACATCCAATACAAAAGAAATTATACTAGCCTTATGCTTTGCCGTACCAATAATCTTTAGCTCAGGTATTTTGGATAAAGTATTAGTGGCATACTTAAGTAACTCTCTTTCGTAAAGACTAATGTTATCCATGCCAATATTGTTAAGATAGTCAATAGCAGTACCCAACCCAATAACCTGAGATATAGGAGGTGTACCTGCCTCAAACTTGCTTGGAGGCTTGTTATAAGTGGTCTTTTTTTCAAAGGATACATAATTTATCATATCACCACCAGTAATATAAGGTGGCATAGAGTTCAAAAGATCAAACTTTCCATATAAAACTCCAACACCAGTGGGAGCAAACATCTTATGACCAGAAAAACAATAAAAATCACAATCAATATCTTTAACGTCAACCTTTGTATGAGGGGTAGACTGTGCACCATCTATTAGCACCTTTGCCCCGACTGAGTGTGCCATAGCCGTAATATCTTTAACAGGGTTTATAGTGCCAAGGGAATTTGATATATAAGTAATAGCCACCATCTTAGTCTTTTTAGATAATAGCTTTTTATATTCCTCAATAATAATCTCACCGTCATCGTTAATAGGTATAACTTTAAGGATAGCTCCCACTTCATCGCATAATACCTGCCATGGTACAATATTAGCATGGTGTTCCATGTGGGATATAATAATCTCATCGCCTTCTTTAATAAATGACCTTCCATAACTATGTGCAACTAAATTAATTGATTGTGTAGTCCCACTAGTGAATATTATCTCTTTAGAGTTAGAACTACCAATAAACTTAGCTACCTTCTCTCTAGTGCTATGATATAACTCAGTGGAGCGTTCCCCAAGTTTATATGATCCTCTATGTATGTTAGCGTATTCTTCTGTGTCAAACTGCCTAACACGGTCTATAACCTGTAAAGGCTTTTGCGTAGTAGCCCCATTATCCAAATAAACTAATGGCTTATCACCAATAACCCTCGACAATATAGGGAAATCTATACGAATCTTATCCACATCAATAAGACTATTTTTTATCATAAGTTCCCTCCAACTTTCTAAACAGTGTATTATAAATATTAGTTGCCACAGGTTTATGGGGTATATACTCTACAATGCCTTTTGCAAAACCAGTAGTTAGTAATGACCTTGCCTCTCTATCAGAAAGCCCTCTAGATTTTAAATATAATAACTGATCATCATTAATCTGTCCAACAGTGGCTCCATGCGTACATTTAACATCATCGTTAAATATCATAAGGTTAGGTTTAGCATCAGCTCTGGCATTCTCGGATAGCATTAGATTATTAATAAGCTGATCCGACTTAGTAAGCCTTGCATCCTTGTTAACAACTACAGTTGTATCAACACTTGTCCTAGCCTTATTGTTAAGTATATTTCTAAAGTTCTGGTTAGAAGTGCAACCTAAACCATCATGGTTAACTCTAACATAATTATGAACCTGTTCTTCACCCTCCAGAATAGCCAAACTATTAAGGGATAGCTTACTATTATTTCCCATAAAGCTAATATCATAATGATGTCTGGTCAGCCTATTCCCAGAAGACGTATTAGTGGCCATAAATTTACTATTATCAGATAGACTGATAACAGATTTAGAAAAGTGCCAACTGTTTTTATGATCATTTTGTACTTGAGTATAATATAATTCCGCATTAGAACTAAGGTCAATATTTTGTAAAGAGTTTACAAAGTATTTCCCAGAAGCACTAACAAACTTGTTTATTAGTTTAGCCTTAACCCCGTGACCTATTCTAATAAGAACGTTAGTATTACTAGTTACCAGGTCACTACTAGAGCCAAGAGATATATTTAAAATCTGTATGGGTATATCTAAATCACTATTTATATTAAGTACTAATCCTTTGTTAATAAAACTGATATTCAATAAGGCAAAAATATCATTCTCTTTATTAATATAGTCAGTAGCATAATCAATATATTCATGGTTGATAATATTATTTAATGAGCTTATATTAATATTTTTATCTATAGCAGATGTGTTAGATAAGTTTTTATTAAAAAAGCCATCTACTAAAACTATAAGACTATTTTCACACCCAGAATAAGTGTGGAACCTAACACATTCAGGATCAGCGGCTTCTCTATTTTTATAAACTATATCAAATGACCTAGATAATATATCTTTTGTATTAACAAATGTATACATCTCATGCTTTGTATTAGGCAGTCCTAATAACTTAAACCGCTCAATTGCCTTTTCATTAATAGGCTTAATAGCTGAGTCAGCATGGTTTCTTATGAAGTGGTTGTGATTATTTATTATTTCTATCTCATTTTTATTAGACACTATACCCCCTTTAAGCCTTAGCGATTATCTTGTCATATCCACTGGATTCCAACTCTAAAGCTAAATCAAAACCACCAGACCTAACTATTTGTCCCCCGCTAAGAATATGAACATAATGAGGTTTTATATACTCAAGGAGTCTGGGATAGTGTGTTATAACAATTAGGGCATTATCACTATTAATTAATGAATTAACCCCCTCAGCAACTATCCTAAGGGCATCAATATCTAAGCCAGAATCTATTTCATCCAAGATAGTAAGCTTAGGCTCTAGTAGAGCCATTTGTAGTATCTCATTTTTCTTTTTTTCACCACCAGAAAAGCCGTCATTAACAGATCGCTCTTTATATTTGCTATCCATAGCCAAAAGTTTCATTTTATCATTTAATATATCCTCAAAGTCTAGTGGGTCAACAGGCTCTTTACCCTCATATTTTAATCTAGCGTTATAAGCCATTCTAATGAACTCAGCGTTATTAACCCCAGGTACCTCAACAGGATATTGATAAGCTAAAAAAATCCCCTTTAAAGACCGCTCATCAGCCTCTATGTTTATAATATCCTCTCCATTAAAAACTATAGAGCCACCCATAACCTCGTATAATGGATGTCCAGTTAGTATTTTGGATAAAGTACTCTTACCCGAGCCATTAGGACCCATTATAGAGTGTATTTCACCCTTTTTAACCTTAAGAGATATACCCTTAAGAATCTCCAGCCCTTCATATCCAGCTTTTAAATCTTTTATCTCCAACATAATATTTTATACTCCTAATAAAATCATCCAACGCTATTCTCAAGCTTTAAAGCTAAAAGCCTCTGAGCCTCTACAGCAAACTCCATAGGTAAATGCCTAAACACATCCTTACAAAACCCATTTACAATAGTACTAATGGCATCCTCTTTTGATATACCCCTTTGCTGAAAGTAGAATAACTGTTCCTCACTAATCTTGGACGTTGATGCCTCATGTTCTAAATTAGCAGAACTGTTTAAAGCCTCAACATAAGGGAATGTATGTGCACTAGAACTGTTACCAACTAACATACTATCACATTGAGTATAGTTCCTTGCCTTATCAGAAGGTCTATTAACCCTAACAAGTCCACGATAACTGTTACTGGAGTGATCAGCAGATATACCTTTTGATATAATCGTAGATTTAGTATTTTTTCCAATGTGTATCATTTTAGAGCCAGTATCAGCCTGCTGTTTGCCATTGGTAAGAGCCACTGAGTAAAACTCACCAATTGAGTGATCCCCTAATAAAACACAACTTGGATACTTCCAGGTAATAGCAGATCCAGTCTCAACCTGGGTCCAAGATATTTTGGACTTATTACCTATACACTTTCCTCTTTTGGTAACAAAGTTATAAATACCCCCTAATCCAGTCTCAGGGTCACCAGCATACCAGTTTTGTACAGTGCTATACTTAATTTCTGAATTATCAAGGGCAACCAGTTCTACAACAGCGGCATGAAGTTGATTAGTATCAAACTGAGGAGCAGTACAACCTTCTAAATATGATACATAACTATTATTATCACAGATAATTAATGTTCTTTCAAACTGTCCAGTTTCTTCAGTGTTTATCCTAAAGTAAGTGGATAACTCCATTGTAGGCTTAGTATTTGGCGGTATATAAACAAATGAACCGTCAGTAAATACCGCACTATTAAGAGCGGCATAAAAGTTATCCCCCACAGGCACAACCGAACCTATATACTTCTTAACTAAGTCTGGATGCTCTTGTATGGCCTCACTAATAGGGCAAAATATAATACCCTGTTCCATTAACTTCTTTTTGTGAGTAGTGGCAACACTAACACTATCAAACACAGCATCCACAGCCACATTAGATAAACGCTTTTGCTCTTGTAGGGGTATACCGAGTTTATCAAATGTATCTAATATCTCTTTTGGCACGTCATCAAGACTATCTAACTTCTCCTTTTGCTTTGGAGCCGAGTAATACGATATATTCTGATAGTCAATTGGTTTATAGGTTAAATTAGCCCATTTTGGTGCCTTCATCTTAAGCCAACTCTTATAAGCCTTTAATCTAAAGTCTAACATAAACTGAGGCTCACTCTTCTTTTTGGATATAGCTCGTATAACATCCTCATTCAAGCCTTTTTTAAATACGTCAGCCTCTATATCCGTTACAAAACCATATTTATACTCTTCCCTTTTAAAAAGGTTATTTTTATCTTTCTTATTCTCCATAGTACTTCTCCAATGTGAAAGCCTTAGCTAAGCTAAATAAATATTACACCATAAAATACTAAGTAATAAATATAGTAAATAGCCTAAGACTAATTGCGAATATAAATAATAAGAAGTTTAACATAAATTGGCAACAATGAAAGGACATTATACGTTAATAAATATATTGTAATAAAAAGCACTTTAGGATAGTCTAAAAGCCTTATAGGATAAACCTATTTTTTAAGTAACTGCCTTATTTCTTTATTTTTTGCTAAATCATAAGGAGTTTTACCATCTTTATTTTTTGCATTAATGTTAGCTTCCTTAGATATTAAGCTCTCAACCTCTTTATAGTCACCTTTTTCAATTGCATCAACAAATAACTTTTTCATTTTATATCCCCCTTTTATGGGTGAGCCTTAAATGTATTATGAAAATATAGCCAATATACGGGGAAAAACAAGTTATATAGAGTATAAACTTAGCTTTTTTGCTATAGTAATTATGGTTTAGGCAATTTTATTACTTTTATGTATAATATACCTTCTTAATAAGGGTTATGCAGTTTTGCTTGACAATATAAAGTAAACTATTATCTTAAAAAGTATTAATATATTTTGTGTAAAATGAAATATAAAGTATAGATAGCTCGTAAAATTAATTAGAGGTGATATTGTGAGTAATACTAAAGATGGTAAATATGCATATAATGGTTTGGATAGACTTATACACGAAAAAGCTAGGCTTAGTGTTATGTCATCCCTTGTAGTAAATGGTTCAGGATTGCTGTTTAATGACTTAAAATCACTATGCTCCCTAACTGACGGTAATCTTAGTAGACATATTCAACATCTTAGGGAAGAAGGACTTGTTGAACTATGGAAGGGCTTTAGGAATAAAAGGCCTCAAACTATTTGTCGTATAACATCAGAGGGCAAAGAACGCTTTATTAAATATCTTAATGAACTTGAAAGCGTTTTAAAGGATACATCCTCATTTAGACTAGAAAAAAATACTAAAACCTATAATATAACTGATAATGATGGCTGGATAGCTATTTAATATTATTAACGTTGTTATATATATTAGTTAAGCCGTATTCAATAACATTGGATATTTTAACTGCAACATTTTTCCCGACTAATCCAGGAGTACACGAAAACTTTTTTTTATTACCTATTTTTAGTTTTAACTGGCCATTTAGGTAAGACTGTGGTAGCTTGATAATATCACCTTCTTCCAGGCTAATAAGTTCTTCTATACTAATGCTAGTATTACCTATTTCAGCGGTTAGTTCTACTTCCATAATAGATATTCCCCTTCTTAGCATGTTAAAGTTTTTATTAGTAACTCCTTTTTTAATACTAGAGTACCAATATTGTGCGCTTAGCTTATTAATAAGCGGTTCTAGGGTTATATACGGAATACAAAAATTAGTTATACCTTCAATATTATTAACTTTGGTCTCCAAGGTTATAAGAACAACCATATCACTAGGAGGCACTACCTGAGCAAATTGTGGATTAGTTTCAATATTCTGAAGTCTTGTACTTATATCGATTACATTAGCCCATGCTTCACGAAGACTAGTAGCAATATATATAATAATCTTTTCCATAACGGCTAATTCAATATCTGTTAACTCTCTATTTGTTTTAGAGCCAGTACCAGGTCCGCCAAAAAGCCTATCAATGATGCTAAAAGTAACTTTTGGATCAATCTCTAAAATAGAACTTCCTTTTAAAGGTTCCATTTTAATAAGTCCTAGGGTAGTAGGGCTTGGAATAGCCCTTATAAACTCTTCATAGGTTATTTGATCGACTGAGACAACATGCATACTTATTACAGTCCTAAGCTGTGCAGAAAGGCTAGTACTAGTTAGTCTTGCAAAGGTTTCATATATTATTTGTATGGTACGAATTTGATCTTTAGAAAACTTATCCGGTCTTTTAAAATCGTATATTTTTATACGCCGTGTAGTACTAATATCTTTAGGCTCTTCTTTATTTTTAGTTGGCCTAATTGTTGTTAATAAACTATCAATTTCCTCTTGAGATAAAACATCAACCATATTAACTCCAACTTAAAATGTTAAGTGTAGCACCAATAAAGTTATAGCCATAATCTTATTATTCGACGTGGGGATAGATTAAATTTACTCTGCAAGATAATAGATTAGGAAGGCTATGTTTAAGTAAAAAATAATTTGCTAACAAAGTATTATTAGTTTGTTTATATAAGGGAATAAGGTTTTTATATGCAGTGTGATACAAAGAATATTTATATTTTTTTTATTAGGCGGTATAGGGTAATATTTGTTATATAGAATGACGATAATATCTTTTCTTATTTGTTAAAATGCTATAAGCTATTGGTTTTAACATAGTTATCCCTTTATTTATAGGGCTTATAACCAATTTTCTTTCTTATACCATGATAGTGTATTTTCAAAACCTTGTTTTAGGGTATATTTAGGTTTAAAGTTTATTTCTCTAAATAGCATAGAAGGATCACAAAGCCAATATTTCTCAATCATTTCCCTAATCTTTTGAGAGTTAAGAAGACTGGGTTTTTTGTTAAGCTTTGATATATAGTCATTTATAAAACCTAACACTTTGGGTATGAAAATCGGAAGCTTAATTGTAATAGGTTTTTTACCATAAACCTCCTGTGCAGTACTTATAATCTTGCTCCAGTTATAAATATGTCCGTCAGTAGCGAAGTATATTGGTTTTGACAGCTTAGCAATTGATTTTATAATAATATCCACAAAGTCGCTAACGTATATCATATTAACCTGATTAGTGCCGTCACCGACTATAAGAGAAATATTATTTTTAATTAGTCTAAAAAGAGGTAAAAACTCATAATCCCTTGGACCATATATAGAACATGGCCTTAAAATTAGTATGGGAAATCGATTTTTATATTTAAGAACCTCAATCTCTGCTTTTAGTTTACTAAGCCCGTAATCGCTAATAGGCTTAGGCTGATGGGTTTCATTTATGGGATAACAAAATGGAGACGGACCAGCCGCCGCCTGAGTGGATATAAAAATAAATTGTTTAATACGATGTCTTTGTTTGTCTATTTCTTTTAGAAGTTTTATAGTGGGTAATATATTCCCTTTAGTGTATTCATAATAGTTAAGGGCTTTTGTTGTGCCGGCACAGTGTATTACATAATCTACTTCTAAAGGGTTTTTAATAGGCTGATTATTATTCCAGTCAACAGCTATCTCTTTTATATTTAGGTTTAATAAGTAGTTATGGTTAGAACACTGTCTAGTGGCAACAAAAACCTCAAATCCCTCACTTAAGAGCTTATTTATAAGATGACTTCCCAAAAAGCCACTGCCGCCGGTAACTAATACTTTTCCCTTTGACAAAGCATAATCCTTATTATTTATAGCTAATAATAAAAGGCATAAAAAGTGCAACTCGTTCTTTTTGGAATATTTTATTAACAAGTAAATAATAGTTAAAAGCCTTTGATAAAGTAGAGTTTATTTTCCAGAGCTCTATAGCGGTTTTATTTTGCATATTTATATTGCCCTTAAGAAGGTCTATAAAGCTTTTGGTTTTGGGATAGCTAACTATTTTAAACTGATTTTTATCATCCTTAGCTTTTTGTCTAGCGATAGTAATGGCTTTATAAAGTCCTCCGAGTTTATCTATCAAGCCGACTTTTAGAGCTTGTCTACCTGTGTATACCTTTCCCTGAGCCAGATTAAGCATTTTTTTATAAGGAATATTACGCTGTTTAGCTACTTTGCTCACAAAGGAGTTATATACATATTTCATTTGTTTTTTTATTAACTGGCTTTCTTCTTTGGTCCAGCTACGGTAATCACTAAATAAGTCAGCTTTTTTTCCTCTTTTAAAGATTTCTTTTTTGAAGCCAATTTTATCATAGAGTCCTTTAAAGTTAAACTTACCGCCGACTACACCAATAGAACCTGTTATACTGGTTGGATTAGCAACAATAGTAGGACAAGCCATAGCAATATAATATCCTCCAGATGCCGCTATACCAGAAAGACTAGCTATAACAGGTTTAACCTTGCTAAGTAAGACTATTTCTCTCCAGATTACGTCTGATGCAAGAGCAGAACCACCAGGACTATCAATTCTAACTATAACCGCCTTAATAGACTTGTTTTTTCTTAGTTTTCTAAATATTTTTATATAGTTATCGGAGCTAATAGAGTCTCTTGAGAATAAGCCAATTCTACTTTTACCTGATATAATAGCTCCTTGGGCGAAAACAATAGCAATTTTATTAGTACTATTGGTTTTATTAGTTTTTTTTCTTAATCCTTTAAATATCTGATAAATAGAGAATCTTTTTTTAGTTTGTTTTTGGGGTATAACTATAATTCCTTTTTTATTTATATAGCTTTGAAATAGGTCTTCATAGAGGTAACCATCTATCAGTTTAGATTGTTTAGCTTCTTTAGGCGTAAAATATCCCTTATCAATTAGTTTTTTTACTTTTGATATAGGTAGGCTACGGCTTTTAGAAATGAGTTTTATCATTTCATTGTGTATGCCGTCTAATAATAGGTTAATTGATTCCTTTTGATATTTTGATGCCTTTGATCTAGTAAAGTTTTCCGCGGCTGATTTATGGGTTCCGACTTGATAGAAGTTTGGTTCAATTCCTAACATATCAAGGGTATCCTTCATAAAAAGCAGTTCAATAGCTATACCTTTAATTTCCACTCCACCTTGTGGGGATATAAATATTTTATTTGCGGCTGATGCTAAAAGATAATCGTTATTAGAAAGGGTTTCGCTGTAAACATAAACAGTTTTTCCTTTAGCCTTAAAGTTTTTTATAGCCTGTATTATTTCTTGGAGTTTGGCGAAATCAGTTATTGGAGAGTTAATTTTTAGAATAATCCCATTAATTTTTGGATTACTTTTAGCTTTGTTAATGGACTCTAAAATAGGTTGAAGGTTTCTATTTCTTATATCATAGAAAAGAGGGACGTTATTAATTTTATCTTTTATAATTCCTTCTATTGTGAGAGACCAAAAGGTTTGTTTTTTTGCTCCAAATGTATTAGAGCATATTAACATTATTAGTACGAAAATATATTTATTCAAAGCTACCTCGGCTTTATAGATTAGTTATCTTTTAATTAGTACAAAATTAATATAAAAATCGTTAACAAGAAATTATTATTAAAAAAAGTTTATGTTAAATATTATTATTTGTTAACTTTAATCAAGTTAAAATATATTTAAATATAGCTATATATAATGTTGCATTACAGCTTTAACTTTTATATAATATAGTATATTAACAGATTAGTTGTATATTTATTAATTGGCCAGTTAAAATAATAATAGTTATTAGCTATTTTTTACTTGACGTCTTGTTTACATTTAGCTAACATTAAACCTATTATATTGTAGAGGTGAATTGTGGATAAGATTAAAGGTTATCCTGTTAAAATTACTGGAGTAGGTGCGGCATTCCCTGATCGGGTTGTTACAAACGATGATATTAGCAAAATTGTGGATACAAACGATGAATGGATTTCCAGCAGAACAGGGATTAAACAAAGACGGGTTGTTAGTGCTAATGAGGGAACTGTTTCTTTATCTGTAAAGGCTAGTAGGGATGCTTTGGGATATGCAGGCTTATTACCAAAGGATATAGATTTAATAATTACAGCCACTTCACTACCTGATCATCTTTATCCATCAACGTCTTGTGAGGTTCAGGGTAAAATAGGGGCAGATAATGCAGTTGGTTTTGACGTTGTAGCCGCTTGTAGTGGATTTGTTTATGGTTTAAGCATTGCCAATTCTTTTATTAAGAGCGGGGTATATAAAAAAGCCTTGGTTATTGGTGTGGATATACACTCAAGGTTTTTGGACTGGACTGATCGTAATACCTGTATTCTTTTTGGAGATGGTGCTGGTGCTATGATAGTCGAAAGGCATGAGGGTGAGGATGAGATATTGGCAATAGATATACATTCTGACGGCTCTAAGGCTAAAGAGCTTTATATACCTCTTCATGGTAATAATTCTCCTTTTGTTGGGGCTAATGAGTCTAAGAAGCAATTTGTATCTATGAACGGGAAAGAAATATATAAGTTTTCTGTAAAGGTTGTGCCAAATGCAATATTGGATACATTAAAAAATGCGAATCTTCCATTATCTGAGTTGGACTATCTTATCCCTCATCAGGCTAACATTAGGATTATAAATGCAATTAGGAATAAGCTTAAGCTAAAAGAAGAACAGGTTATTGCAAAGCTAGAGAACTTTGGTAATACATCTTCGGCATCTATTCCCATTGCTCTTACCAGAGCTTTTAAGCGTAAAACGGTTAAAGTGCCGTCTAATATTACAATGGTTGGTTTTGGAGCAGGTCTTACATGGGGAGTTGCTGTTGTTAGGTGGACTGCTAAAGATAAAAGACTCTAATTTGAAAAGTTGTTTTAAGCTTATACGTAAATTTATTATTATTAGTTAACGCTATTTGATGCCTATGGTTGTTATTAAGATCATCACACTCTAATTCAGAAGTATTAAAGCATATATCATTAGTATCTATCCCGTTTTCTTTTATAGTTCCAGAGCATGTACCCCTTGGGCTATGTTAACAAACGTTTTAGCAAATATAACAAAGAAAACATTCTATCGGGCAATTTTGTTAGTGAAGGTTTTAGGAAGTTATTTTTTATTTGTTATTTACTCATAGAGGATTAGCTATACTTTTTGAAGTTTTACATATAAAGTCAATATAGAATATTCCAATAATCTGCTCTAAGCCTTTATGGGACGGCGAATTCGTTATCACTTAATAAAGGTCTATAATTCTTAGTCTCAGTAAGGGATTCTTAATAGCTCTCGTAGTGATGACTACTTGCATAAAAAGTGATATTTTGTGTTCATTGCTAAGGCATTTAAACAGCACTTAAAGAGCATAAAGGGATAACCTGCTTGACACAAGAAAATAACTTTTTCATGAATATCTTAACTTTCCTGTTCCATAAAGAAATCTGGAATTCACTTCCCTTTACGTTATATGTATTGCTTTTTACCTTGTATGACTCGTCATAACTCTATCATAAAATGATAACTGAATTATTAAATAATATCCCCTTAACATTAAAAAAATAAATATGCTTATAAACCCCTAACTCAAAGTCTAAACCTACATGTTTATATGTATTCCCATTGTCAACAACCTATTTTATAACCTTTTTACTTTCATCAAAACACTTTCTATAACTTGATAATCTCTATTTTTTAAGCTTTAGATAGATGAATTACCTTATAATACTTTATTATTAAATAATATCCCCTTAACATTAAAAAAATAAATATGCTTATAAACCCCTAACTCAAAGTCTAAACCTACATGTTTATATGTATTCCCATTGTCAACAACCTATTTTATAACCTTTTTACTTTCATCAAAACACTTTCTATAACTTGATAATCTCTATTTTTTAAGCTTTAGATAGATGAATTACCTTATAATACTTTTGATCTACACCAATAGAACAGTTACTAACAATAACTTAGCAATTATAAGGTTAACAAATATAATAAAAATGTTAATTTTGATTAATGTGCTTTGGGGTATTGATCCGAAAATGGATACTAACTTTTAAATATATTGGTATTAATATGACAAAGATTAAAGCTCTAATTCTTATATTAGTTATAATAAGCCTGTTTAGCTGTTCTGATAAGAAACCTAAGATTAAAGTATTTAAGCCGACTTATTATATTAAGTATTTTAAAGAAAAAAATATTACATCGAAGAATAACTACAAATATGTTAATATCAGATTTGATAAAGAGATACATGGTTCCCCTTATGAGATAGATCAAAAGCTAAAAACCTTGAATAAAGAAAAAGATAGCTACTATAAAGTGTATTACTCTAACCTGTCCCAGATGATAGATAGGTATGAGTTTTATCAACAGAATAGTCTAAAAGCTTATGCAATTTATTCTTATGGTAATGTGGATAGTATTATGTCAGATATACTGCATAAAATAAGCTATTACGACGATAAACGTAGTCTTATAGCCTATGACCTAATAAACTACGATAAGTTTCTAAAGCCATTATCGGTTATGCGTTTTAGGATGCCTGGGAGATATTTATCTCATATATTCTAGGTTTTATCATAAGTCAAACTCTTTTAGGCTGTTACTGTCTTTAAGGCTCCTATATACCTCAATTACGTCTTTTTGTGTTACCATGCCGATTAGATGAGGTGGTTTATGTTCGTCAATTACCGGGAGATAGTCTAATTCTTCTTTTGAGTCGTGGAATAACATTAAAAGCTTTTTCAAACTATCACTTGGATAGGCAACAAGTGGATTCTCATCAACCATATCCTGTGCTATAATAAGATTAGCAAACTCTATATCTAATAGAATATCTCTAATCTCCTGATAGGATATAGTTCCAATAAAATGATTATCCTCATCAATAACGGGGAACTGATCATATTTATATTCCGATGCAAACTTTAATACCTCATCAAATGCTAGGTCTGAGTGTATGGCCTCAACAGAACTTCTCATTAGCTCTTTGCATAATATAGTCTTATCTCGTTTTTTCTTCCACTTTTGAATACCAAGGGAATGCCTTAATCTTGCCAATACTCGTAAATACCTATATTTAGCCTTATGGGATAACCTTTTTGATAAAGATATTTCTTTTACCTCGCCCGAGCGTATTACTGCTAATCGAGTAAATAAAGGTCCAATTAACTCAAATACCATAACAGCAGATAATATAACCGAAGACATAATCCCACCCATATATGGATCGTCCCTTTTCATTATTAACGCAAGACCAATAGCTACTCCAGCTTGGGGTAGTAATCCATATCCTATATTGTTTCCAAGCTTTTTGAACATGTTAGAAAGCTTAACACCAAAAAAAGAACCGTATATTTTACCAAATGCTCTTCCTATAACGTAAACAATAAATAGTATACCTCCATTTAAAAACTCGTCAATATGTAGGTTTGCACCGGCTAATACAAAGAATATGGCGTATATGGGTAAGTCTACCTCTTTTAGAGCCTTAAATGTAGAATCTCCTTTTGTGGATGAGTTAACCATAGTAATACCCATAAACAAAATGGATAGAATATTGGATATGTGAATTATATCTTCAATAATAAAAGCTATTCCAATATTAAAAGCAATCCCGCCTGTTGCGAGCATAATGAGTTCGACAGGCTTTTCTACGGACTTCTCAATAAAACTAATTATTAACCCGATAATAACTCCCATTAACATAGAGGCTAACACCTCTAAAATAGGCATAATAAAACTATGTCCCTCACTAATAAAGCCAGAAAACATAATCTTGAAAACAACAATACATATAATATTGTTTAGACCCACTAATACCAAAATATGATTTGTTAAAGGTCCTTGAGATTCATATTCCCGTAAAACTAAAAGAGTGGCAGCAGGTGCAGTGGCAATACTAATAACGCCAAATAAAATAGCGTATATAAAAGTTGAGTCGCCAAAATTAGGATAGAATAGCTTTAAGGCTATAAAACTAAGGGCTAAAACACTTAGTGTGGTAAAGATAATTTCGAATATAGATATCCAAAATACATTTTTACCAAGCTTTTTAACGTTTTCCAGCTTAAACTCTCCACCAATGTTGAATACAATTAATCCGAGTCCAACTTGAGTAATAATGTTATATGTCTCAAGTATCTTTTTGTTAAGTATGAAATTACCATAAGCCGGATAAAAATATCCTAATACAGAAGGACCTAATAATATTCCAACAAGTAAATATCCGGTAACTTTTGGTATATTCATTAGTGAGACAAACTTACCAGCAGTAAGAGCCAGTATAAGAAGAATACCAGTATTTAAAATTATAAGCTGAATAAAGTCATAGCTCAATTTTGGTCTCCGTTGTTAGTAGGTCTATAAGTTAGCTTTATAAGTTGTAATGGTCAAAATATTTTTGTTTTTATTTAAAAAATATTAGCAAGTAAAAGACTTTTAATTATGTTCTACTTATTATTAAAGATAGTATTTTTTGTTAAGGAGGAGTAGTATGAAATTTGAGGCTTCTAATGAATCCTTTGAGTCGGTTAAGACTGACCTTATAATCATTAACTTTTTCAAAGAGGATATAAGGGATAATAAATTAACTAATAAAACCCTTATTGAGCTTGACTCACTAACAGCAGGTTTATTACAATCCAGTGTTGACAGAAAAGAAATGAAAGGGAATATAGGTAATACAATATTTATGCCTAACTCTAAAATGTCCCTATTATTAATTGGATGCGGCAAAGAAGCTGAATACACTATAGAGGAGCATAAGTCTTTTGGTGCTAAAGGCATTCGTGAGGCTAAAAAGCGTGGATTTATTAATATGTCTTTCTTTATAAGGGGTATAGACGAGCATATTCTTAGGATACCTTGTTTGATAGAGGGTATTATGGTTGGGGATTATTCCTTTGATTTATATAAAAATAGGGATGATAATGAAGAGTTCAAAGTTAATGTTGATACAATTAAAATCATTTCTTGTTCTAATAAGCCTATAAGCAGTGATATGTTAGATAGAGGTAGGATAATAGGTGAGTCAATGGGTTTTGCAAGGAATATGGTTAATCAACCCGGGAATAAGTGTACACCAGCTATTTTGGCTAATGAGGCTCTTAGGTTTGCCAGAGGTAATGATATTAGGGTTAATATTTTTGATCACTATGAGCTTGAAAAGATGGGTATGGGGTCATTTCTATCTGTTTCAAAGGGATCAGTTGAGCCTGAGAAGCTAATAACAATGTACTATGAGCCTGAAAATAAAAAGTCTGATGATGTTATAGCTTTGGTTGGTAAGGGTATTACATTTGATTCTGGTGGGATATCTATTAAGCCTCCTAAAAATATGCATGAAATGAAAGGTGATATGGCTGGTGCTGCAACTGTTATAGGTGCTATGGTAGCTATATCCAGGCTTAAGCTTAATGTTGAGGTTATTGTTGTTATTCCTGTTGCTGAGAATATGCCGTCTGGTAGTGCCAATAAGCCTGGGGATGTTGTTACTGCTATGAATGGTAAGTCAATTGAAATACTGAACACTGATGCAGAAGGTAGATTAATTTTAGCTGATGCTCTTTGTTATGCTGTTGAGCATGGTGCAACTAAAATAATAGACTTGGCTACATTAACTGGTGCATGTGTGGTTGCCTTGGGTGAGATTACCACTGGGATGATGGGGAATAATCAAGAGTTAATGGATAAGTTTAAAAAGGCTTGTGATGATGTTGGAGAAAGAGTATGGCAGTTACCTCTATTTAAAAAGTATCATGATCAGATTAAGAGCGATATTGCTGATGTCGCAAACGTGGGGGATAGATCAGCAGGTGCTATTACTGCGGCCGCATTCTTGGAGAAGTTTGTGGATAATAAACCGTGGATACATCTTGATATTGCAGGGACTGCATGGTCTAATAGGGATGAATATTATTCTAAGGGTGGAACTGGGATAATGGTTAGTAGTTTAGTTAGGTTTATAGAGGGTTTAGTTTAACATTTTATGCTATTATCTTATAGACAGGTGCTTAAAGGTAATGTTTTATTTAGGTTATTGTGGATAGCTCAATCTATTAGTCTGGTGGGGGATTGGTTTAACAGAATCGCCTTACTTGACTATATTGCTATCCACGAGGATAATAGAGTTTATCTTGGTGTAGTTTTAGTTTGTTCTTTACTTCCCCAGTTTATTCTTGGTCCATTTGCTGGTGTTATAATTGACAGGTTTAGCAAGAAAAGCATTCTTATAATTAGCGATTTAGTAAGAGGATACTTAGTATTAGTTTTTTTATTTATTAGTCCTGATATATTGTGGTTATTGTTTATAGTTGAGTTTTTAGTATTTTCGGCCTCTTCTTTTTTTTTACCTGCAAAACTATCCATATTGCCGGTTATTTTGACTTCTGATGAGCTTGGTACTGCTAATGCCTTAGGACAAATGACTTGGGGTATAATGCTTTCATTAGGAGCATTACTTGGTGGTATTGCTATTACGGTATTTGGTTTTCATATAGCTATAGTTGTTAATTCTGCTACCTTTTTTATGTCAGCTATATTGATTAGCTTTATAGCCGTGGATGAGCCTCAATATAATAAAAGTGATTATAGCCAGTCTATCTCTTTTCTTAAGAAGTTTTGGACTGACTTTAAACTCGGTATTTCTTATATAATTAGGGATAGGTTTATTATTGCTATTTTGCTTGTTAAACCAGGATGGGCTATTGGAGGCGGAGCTATACTTACATTACATACGGTATTTGCGAGGGATGTGTTTGATGCTGGTAGTTTTGGAATTGGTATTTTGTATATGTGTAGAGGATTGGGAGTAGTGTTAGGGAGCTTTGTTGGGAAGGCTATAGTTGGACAGAGTAAAGTTAGTGTAGTTTGGTATATTGGATTTGCCTTTTGTTTGTATGGCATTTTTTATGGTATTTTTAGTATAATGCCTATAATATCTTTAGGAGCTATTGTATTAGTTTTTGCTACTATATCCAGTTCTAATTTGTGGCTATTCACCAGAGTAACACTACAGAAGACCATACCACCAAATTTAAGGGGAAGAGTTTTTGCTCATGATGAAGGTATATCTACTTTATTTTTAATGTTATCTTCATTATTAGCCGGATTAGCTATTAATTATTTTGATCCTCGTTATGTTGCTTTATTATGCGCCTTTACTATTATTGTTTTCGGAGTTTTGTGGATAATAGGACTGATTTTTAATTTTATCCCAAAGTCACCTACTGAATAGAATCGACTTTATCAGGTTTAGCTTTATCAGGCTTAGTTTTATCAGGTTTAGCTTTATCAGGTTTAGCTTTATCAGGCTTAGTTTTATCAGGTTTAGCTTTATCAGGTTTAGCTTTATCAGGTTTAGCTTTATCAGGCTTAGTTTTATCAGGTTTAGCTTTATCAGGCTTAGCTTTATCAGGTTTAGCTTTATCAGGCTTAGTTTTATCAGGCTTAGTTTTATCAGGTTTAGCTTTATCAGGTTTAGCTTTATCAGGTTTAGCTTTATCAGGCTTAGCTTTATCAGGCTTAGCTTTATCAGGTTTAGGCTCTTTTAACCTTGATTCACTAAGGGGATCATCTTCTAGTTTTTTAAATTCGTCAATATCGAAGTATAGCTCATCAGTTTCCTTAGGCTTATCTGGTTTTAGTGGTTTATCCATTACTTTTGATTTATCTATATTTAATAATACTTCCGCACTTTTTATAGTCTGATCCTCGTTACCGGCAACTATTATAACATAAATACTTTCCTTTTGCTAGTGGTTGTTTATGGTTATAATACACTTTATTACCGTTATACAAAAGTTTATGTTTTTTGTCACCTTTTTTATATATGTATAGTTTGTAGTAAGTAATACTTTTTATTTTTTCCCATTTAAAGCTTGGAGGGTTTTTTTGATTAATAATTAAGTTGGGTTTATTAAGTTTTTTTATGTCAAAAAGAGAATAGCTTGATTTAATAATTTTACCGTTTACATCTTTAGCAATTACAGTCCACCTATACGGGGAGTATGATGATTTATTATTATGCAGGTTAACCTTTTTTACAAAAGAATCCTTTCCGCTGTAATATAGTATATCATTAATATATAGTTCGTATTTATATGCGTCATAAATGTTTATCCAGTCGAAGCCAATAGAGTTTTTATAAGTAGAAGAATTAGGTTTAGGGCTAAGGAGTATAAGTTGGTTATCTATATTTAGAAATAAGAATAGCCAATCTTTTATGTTTTGGTATTGGGTATTGCCGTATATATTTTTAAAGTAGTAATAGTGATCTACGGTTTCATTTTCTATAGTTTTTAGTATATCTTTTTCTATCCACTCTCTTTTTATGGACATTTTAAATAAAAGGTGCATACAAAACAGTCTAACCCTCGGATCTTTGTTTATAAGACCTTTTACAGAAGCTTTAATAATACCTTTATGCCATTTATCATTTTCCCCCAACAAATATTTAATTGGAGATATACCCTTTAAGCTGGATTTATTCCTAATATACCTGCTTAATACCATTAAAGCTTTATATGATATATATTTAAATATATTAGGGTTAGCCTTTCTTATTTTCCGTACTCCTTCTAAAGGGGTAATGGTATAAGGTTTTATTTTATTATTTGTCCAGGCCAACTGACTTAATATTATACAAAGAAAAACTATTATATAAAACCTCATAAAAGTCTTCCTAATATGTGTTAAGGTATACAATGACTAGGGATAGTTATTTTCAGTTAAATACGATTATATATATATAATAAATTAAATAATATTTACGAGGAAAAATAATTTATTATGGAAGGATAATCTAAATCCTACTATATTGCATACCCAAAAAAGGCTGTACTAGCTTTTTAATAATTATAAAGGTTTAAGTTGTATACACCCATTTTAAAAGGGATTATTTACGTCGTATAAAGAACTGAAAAACTTTTTGTCCGTCTTTTTCTATTTCGTTAGCCTCTTCAAGGATATGGCCGGTTTGTTTACACCATCCATTAAAGTCAGCCGCTGATCCTGGATCAGTTCCCAAAACTTCAAGGATATTACCTTCTTTTAATTTTTCAATGGCTTTTTTAGCCTTAATAATTGGCATAGGACAAGTTAGTCCTCTGGCATCTAATAAATCATCTGCTTTAATTTCCATAAATACACTCCTTGTTTTAAGTTTATTAATTTTTTTTAAGTTTGGCGTATAGGTTATTGTACAGCTTCTAATATTTTAAAATTAACTATTTTTTTCTAAATATTAGAAACTCAATTTTATAACACTTAGAATATAATTTTAGGTTCCACGAAAAACCAACATTTTATAAAAAACTAACTATACAGTAATATATTTTTGATAATTTAAAAAAAAAATAATACTTTTGGAATAAAATTAAACTATTTGGGTTGTTATAATGCGTTTAAAAATAAAAAAGTTAGAGTTAATTTACTTCTCCATCAAAAACTATTTTACTACCCTGTTTATAAGCCTTCCTTTGTTAAGGGGAGGCTTATCTTTATATGATTAAAAGTCTATTATTTTTGGTGTATCTTTTTCTGGCTTATCTGAAATGGGATAATTAGTCAGCGGGTTATATAATTTAACTTTGTCAATAATTTTTTTCTGAGCTTCTTTATTGCCGGGGAAGTCATTTAAAAGTCTTTGTACAACTTGAATAACTCTATCTTCTGGGAGTTTATATTCACCATTTTTAATGTTATTAAGTTCTTCTTCTATGGAGTATATTTCTTTTAACTGTTCTTCAGTGGAGAGTTGTAGTTCATATTTTACGTGGTAGTATTTATATTTAGGAATGCTTTTTTGAGTTTCTTCAAAGAAGTTAAGTATTCTATCGTAGGATGAAATAGTATTTTTTATTTTTTTGATATAGTCGTCTGAGATTTTTCCCTTATAAGACAGTTTATTTACTAACTCTTCAAATCTATCAACGTTAAAAGCATTAAGAGAGCGATAGCCAATGTTATTAATAATAGAATTTAGTTCATTGACAAAGGGTTTAATTTCGAGGAATTCGTTATCTTCGGCTTTATTTATGAGTTTTTGTATTTTAGTAATTCTTTGATTTGTTTTGTATTTTAGTTCTGTCCACAAATTGAGGATGTTGTTCCATGTTTTTGTATGTGTTAAAAGGGCTTTTAGGTCTTTATTATTTTTATCGTAGTCAATAAGCTTAGAGAGTTCTTGGATTATTTCGCTAAATACTTGTTTATTTTTTAGGAGTAGTTCTTGTTTTTCTGTCATACTAGTAATTTCATATAGTATATCAGTATGTGCCATTATAGTTACCCTATAGAGGTATTTTATTTATAAATAAAGTTATAAATTTTTTTTATAAAAGTCAACTTTCCTAGTATTCGAATTCTTCCTTATGAGCTTATAATTAGTTTATAAGCTATCCGATAGTTAAACATTAAGGTGCAACTTTATGGAAAATAGATCAATTCTTATTTTTGACGATAGCTATCAAAATACCAATCTCTTTTATAAAACAAGATTTTTAAGTTCTGTACCATTTGTATATTTGTATTGCAATGGTATAGGTAATATTATATCCCCTGTTGCAACGGCTATGTGTATAAAGAAATCAAAGATAAAAAATATATATTCTTATCAGGATTTTGGTTATCCCAAAAAAGTAAAACTACTTAAACACAAAGATTGGGCTTTTGTAATGATGCTAAAAGAAATAATGGACTACTTTAAAGTCAAAACAATAACTATACCAAAAAACTTTCCGGTCTTTTATGCAAGCGGATTATCAAAACTTGGAATTAAAATAATAATAGACTGTAAACTCTTTGTCAAAGAAAGAAGTATTAAAACAGATGAGGAAATCTTATTCATTAGAAAAACACAAAAATCATTAGAAAATACAATGAGTATAGTTGAAAATATGATTAAAAGCTCTAAAATAAAAAATGGATTTTTGATGTATGATAATTCACCTTTAACTTCATCCAAGCTCAAAAAAGCCATTGAACTATCGCTTTTGAAAGAAGACTGCCATATACTTGAAACAATTATAGCCTGTGGTAAAAATGCCGCTAACCCCCACTATATCGGTGAAAACAATATTATGGCTAATGAGCCTATATTGATTGACATGTATCCATATCACAAAGAAAACCGTTATTTTTCAGATATGACTCGTACATTAATAAAAGGAGGGGCTAGTAAGCATATTCATAAAATGTATGAGGCTGTATTAAAAACTCAACAAAAGGTTATTAGCGAGATTAAACCTGGAATAAACGGCTCTTATCTTTATAAGACTGCCTGTGAGTGTTTTAGAGAATATGGTTTTCCTACACTAATGGATCAAAAACCTTATGAGCCTATGATGAAGTATGGTTTTATTCATTCTATTGGACACGGTCTTGGTCTTGATGTTCATGAGAGTCCTCAACTTTTTAATCAGAATATCAAACTTGAACCGGGTAATGTTATTGCCATTGAACCAGGATTATATGATCCTGAGCATGGGGGGATCAGAATAGAGGATATTATTTTAGTTACGGAAAAAGGATATAAAAACTTAACTAACTATCATAAAAACTTCTTAGTTAACTGAACTTAATTAATGAACATATTTTCTATTGTCTATATTGACTAGTAATGCAATACCTATTATGTTTGTGATAAGGGATGACCCTCCTGAACTAAGAAAAGGAAGAGGTATACCCATTACAGGGAGAATACCTATACACATACCTATATTTATGAATATATGAATGAAAAACATTGTTGTTATTCCGGTTGCAATAAGGGTTCCAAAATGGTCTTTTGAGTTATAGGCAATAATAAATCCCTTATAAATTAAGACCGAATAGAGAAAAATAATAAGAATAGTACCTTTTAAAAACCCTAATTCTTCAAGGATAACAGCAAAGATAAAGTCAGTTTTCTTTTCTGGGATAAAATTAAGACGATTTTGTGGTCCTTGAAGCCAACCATGTCCAGTAGCACCTCCTGAACCAATAGCAATAATACTTTGTCTTTGATTATAGCCAACTCCTTTTGGATCCTTGTCTTGATCGATAAAACTTAATATTCTTGTTGTATGGTGTGGTTTTAACGTTGACTGGGAAATAATAGAGCTTAATAAGCCTATAGCAAATACTAATAATACCAGGGTTATAGTATTTAATATCTTAACCTTTAATAAGTTAGCAAAAGTGAAAACAACTATACCAGCAAGTAAAAATATAATACTAAGTTTTACGGTCTTATAAATAACAATTTTCTTTAGTACCTTTATCTTTTTTTTAACGGCTTTTCTAAGGGCTTTTATATTAGATATATTATTAATTTTTACTTTTTTAAGTTCTTTTATGTCAGAGCTACTTAAAATATTGGAATATATATAGCTATTTTTGACCATAGCATCAATTTTATCTTTTGGAATATATTTTTCATTGAGTTTAAGCTGGTAATTACTAAATATTCCAATAGAAATAGCAATCAGTCCTATAGCAATGGTTACTATTAAATGGCGTATTTTTGCTCCACCAATAAATAACATAGCCAAGGTAATGGGGATATATACTAAAGCAGTCCCTAAATCGGGCTGGATAATCACTAAAAAAGTAGGAGGTAAAGATATTGCTACACATATAAGAAAATGATGGAGTCTGGTAATATCCTTACCAATCTTATCTATATATTTAGCGAGGATAAATATTAAAAATAACTTAGCTATTTCAGAAGGCTGAAAAGCAAATAATCCAAAGAAGTTAAACCAGCTTTTTGCTCCATGAACTCTCTTACCTATGAGAAGTACTAAAATAAGCAACGTAATTATAACTAGATAACTAAGTAATGCAACCCTTGTAATTTTTTGATAGTTAATAAATACGAAAAAAATAAATAATAGAATGCCTGGTATTAAAAATATCAACTGTTTTATATATGACTGCGATAAAATAGAACTATTTTGATCATGATAACTCTCTGCACTATATATAAAAGCAATACCTATTACAATAAGAATAGCCATAACTCCTATGAGTATGACATCTATACTAAAGTTAAAGGTTTTACTTTTGTTAAAAGTCATTTTTCCGCCGTATTAATGATAAAAGTAGTAAATTAATTAATAGCTATTCCAGTCTAATTTATATCTATTTTTGGATAAATAAAAAATTAAGAATCTTTAGCTATCTTATTTTTTTCATTTTTTGTATTGGTTTTTTGATTTTGTTTAGTAGCTAAGGTTTTATTTTTTTTATGTTTAGTCTTCTTTTTAATATTTTTTAGTCTATATTTTTTTATCCTTTTAGGTTTAATATATTTAGGTTTTGGTTTATTAGTAGTATTTTTGAGGTATTTTTTATTTAAGGAATTATTTAATAAATCTTTTTTCTTATTATCATTTTGATTTTCGTTGTTATTAACTTTAATATTAAAAAGGTCGATTCTGCCCATTTCTTTTTGAGTTTGAGCTAAAGAGGTACCTTCAAAATAATACTTAATAATGGCAGTAGCAATAGGAGCTGCTATTGTTCCACCTCCACCTTTTGGAGTGTTTTCAACTAAGACGGTAACTACAATTCTGTCATCTGGAGATTTTGAATTATATGGAGCATAAGCACTAAACCATGCATGGGGGTGATTATTAGCATTTTGGGCAGTTCCTGTTTTACCAGCAATCAAATAAGTTTTTGAAAACTTTCCATAGTAGCTAGCAGTTCCGTGGGTTACTACGCTTAGTACAGCTTGTTTTAAAGTTTTTAGTGTTGAGTCAGAGATAAACTTTTTTTGCAAAAGAATAGGCTTTGGTTCAATAGTTCCTTCTTTGTTATTTGGGCCAACTATCTTTTTTATTAATTTAAGCTTATATAAAACTCCATCACCTGCTATTGCAGATATAATATTATGAACCTTTAAAGGAGGTAATAAAGTATAACCTTGTCCTATAGAGTGATTAAAAGTGTCTCCTTTATACCAAGGTTCATTATAGTTTTTTTTCTTTAGTTTAGCATTGGGGACAAAACCTGTAATCCTCATTCCTTTAAATAGTTCATAAGGTTTAGTGAGGTTAAACATAGTGGCATATTTATAAATAATATTCCATCCTATTTCATCCCCCAGCTGATAGAAATAAGAATTACAAGAATCTCTAATAGCCTGTATCATATTAAGTCTACCGTGTATTGCATGACACCTAAAATAACGATTTCCAGCCGCTACCATACCAGTACAATTAAACTTTTTATTAGGATTAATACCTTTACCATCTAGAGCCGCTAATGCAACAACTAACTTAAAAACAGAACTGGGGGCATAAGCTCCATTAATGGCTCTATTAAACCATGGTGTATCAGGTCGTTCATCCAACTCTTTAATTAACCTAGCTTGTCTTTTAATAAATATTTTAGGATCAAATGAAGGATTGCTAACTAAAGCTAATATTTCACCATTAGAAGGCTTAGATATAATAACTACGCCTCTTTTTCCGTTTAAAGAATCTTTTGCTACACTTTGGAGTTTTTTATCAATAGTCAAATATATTTGTTTACCACCAAAAGGCTTTTTTATAACACTTTTAGACTCTATTATTAGTTTTTCTCTAGAGTCAACATTAGCGTCTATAGGCTTTCCTCTGGAGTCAACTAACCTAACAGCAACACCATCTTTTCCTCTTAATTGTAAATCCATACCCTTTTCAAGACCACGCTTACCAATAGCAATGTTTTTATCCTCATAAGGATTTTCATCACTATATATCTTTTTATAGGCTGACCATGTTTTTGAGTCAATAATACCAGTATAACCAAGGATATGTGCAAGATTATTACCCATTAAATATCGCCTCATGGGGATAACATTAACTTCTACTCCCTCAAAGTAGTCTTCATTTTCTTTTAGAATAAAAGCAATATTGCTATTTATGTCACGCTTAAGAAGAACGGGAGTATATTTATTTTGTAAATATCTATCCTTAATTTCAATCTTGTTTTTAATGTCATTAATGGTTATATTTAGTGTAGAAGCTAAATATTTAATTAACTTTTCTCTTTTTATTTTGTTTTTAGGAAAGTATGCTGGTATAATAAATACAGAATAGCCGCGTCTATTATCAACGATTAGTTCACCATTTCTATCATAAATTAGCCCTCTGGTAGCTCTAATAGGCACCCTCTGTTCTACTTGTCCTTGAGCAAACTTTTGGTAATAGTCCTCTTTAACCACCTGAATATAGCCTATCTTTAAAACTAATAAAATAAGAATTAATAAGAAAACTCCTACTAAAGCGTAAATACGCCTTGTAAAGTTTTTTTTAATATTAGGCTTATATATATCTTTCAAAATGTATTCCTAATCCTCTTTTTTTATGTTTAGGTTTAATTTATTTAAACCAGAAAAAATAAACGGTGCTACAATAGAATTCAATAAAAGCTCTATCAATAAGGTATCTTTAAAATATCCGTATATATCTATCCAAGTCCAAGGACTACTAAAAAAATGATTTATTAAAATAAATAAAATTGCCTTAACTGTTGTTACAATCAAAATAATAGTGAAGATTGAAATAAAATTTGCCGTATATACACGCTTATATAAGTTTCCAACTCCAAAACCAATAATAGTCTTAATAAGAGTCGAAATACCAGTAAGATCAGGGTTGCCAAAAATATCTTCTAATAAACCCCCAGTAAACCCTGAAGTTTGTCCAAGCATAATACCACCTATAAAAGCGAAATAAGTGGTTAATATTAAAACTAGATCAAGCTTTGCATTAATAATTTTAATATCTTCTAGAATGGTTGTTTGTATTAATACAGCTATAAGTATTATAAAAAATCTAAATAAATAGCCTATCATTTTTCTTTAATAAGTTCCTGTAAGTCTTTTGGTATAGGTTTATTAATTAATACCACAGTTTTTAATTTTGACAAGTTAAGATATGGGATAACAATAATCTCTTTCATAAAGCTAGAAGTCGTAGAACTATCCTTTTTAACATAACCTATTTTAAGCCCCTTTGGGAATATACTTTTTCCCCCTGATGTTATAACCTCATCATTTTTAACAATAGTAGCAGATTTATCAATATGTGTCATAGCCAACTCTTTTTTTAGTTCATTTTTTCCTTGTATAATTCCAGGGTATTTAGACTTTTTAAGTGTGGCATATATAATACATCTCTTATCGATTATGGGAATTATTTTAGATGCAAAAAGGCTAGTTTGAATAACCTTTCCAACAACAACACTTTCATAGTTTTCTTTATTGTCTATTTGTTTTACTTTCTGAATAGCCACTACAGGCATATTAACGTAAATACCATGGGATGAGCCTTTATTTATAATTAAAGTTTTATAATGAGACTGGGGATCTTTCATTATGATTTCTGCCATTTTGATGGAATAATTTTTATCAAATAATCCGCCTTTTGCGTTATAGTCTTTTTTATAGTCCAATATTTTTTTAAGTCTTTGGTTTTCTTCTAACAGCAGTTCATAATCAGCAAAAAGTCTTTGTTTTTTTTCGATTTCTATCTGTGCTTTTTTCATATCTTCTATTTTATCAGTAAAGTTAATTATACCATTTACTATAGATTTAATTGGGGCATAAACATAGTGGAGTACATTATATATAGGAGCAGTAATAGTTAACAGAATACCAGAGATATTAGTATGTACTATATTTGTTTTATATGAAATAAATGACATGGATATAGAAATTAAAAGAATAAAAACTAAGATATTTTTATTCTTCTGTAAAAAAAAAGTAAACATAAGTCAGCCTTTTTGATAGTGGAACATTAAATATATATAAAACGAATATTAGGTATGTAAAAATGTTTTATTATTAAGTAGTAAAGAATAAGGTAAAATTAGTCTTTTTTGCTATTTGATATTACTATTGCTGAAAGTTTGAATAATTAAACTTATTCATTTCTTCTAAGAACTTTCCTGTTCCTAAAACAACACAGTGCAAAGGATTTTCTGCCAGAATAACAGGGACACCAGTTTCTTTAGAAATTAATTTTGGAAAACCTCTAAGTAAGGATCCTCCGCCTGTCATAGTAATACCACGTTCGACTATATCTGCGGCTAACTCTGCAGGAGTCTCATCCAGAGTACTTCTAAGGACATCTAAAATTTGATTAAGTGGATCATCAAAACAATTTCGTATTTCAAGACTATCCATTTCTAAAACTCTTGGTAGTCCGCTGGCAGAATCTCTACCTCGAATTTCTATTACATCATGTTTTTTATTTCTTTCTAAATATGCAACACCCAATCTAATTTTTACTTCTTCAGCAGTTCGTTCACCTATTACAAGTCCGTGTTCTTTTTTAACGTAACTTATTAAGGTTTCGTCAAATTCATTACCCCCTAGTCTAATGGATTTTGATATAACCATTCCACCAAGTGATATTACACTAACTTCTGTAGTACCGCCTCCAATATCCATTACCATATTTCCTGCAGGTTCTTGAATTGGTACATTAGCTCCAATAGCGGCGGCGAATGATTCTTCAATAAGATAGACTTCTCTTGCTCCGGCTTGTTCTGCGGATTCTTTTACAGCACGTTTTTCTACTTCTGTAATACCAGATGGAATACCAATTACTACTCTGGGACGAATAAATATACGTCTATTGTGTACTTTTTTGATAAAGTGACGAATCATTTCTTCTACAATGTCGAAGTCAGCAATAACACCATCTCTCATAGGTCTTATTGCAACAATATCTTTTGGAGTTCTGCCGAGCATATATTTAGCTTCTCGTCCAACAGCCAAAGCTTTTCTACTTCCCACGTGAACGGCTACTACACTGGGTTCAGATAGAACCACACCATGACTTTTTACATGGATAAGGGTATTAGCAGTACCTAAGTCAATACCCATATCGTTGGAGAATACACCTAATAGATTATCGAATAACATATTACCTACTTATTACCTTAAAATTATTTGCTTTTTTTTAACAAACTGCAACAATTTTTGTATTGATCCACTATGGTTAGGATCTTTTTTGATTGCACTTTTCCAAAAGCCAATAGCCTTATCAAGATTATTTTTAGCTTCATATATAAGGCCGAGCTGATAATAGCTTTCAGCTGTTAAAAAGAGTTGTTGTATTTTTTTAATATATTTTTCAGCTTTTGAATACTCTTTTTTTAGTATAAATATTTTACTTAGAATATAATAACTTTGTTCTAAAATATCAGTCTTTTTTTCATTATTAATAACAATTAGCATATTTTCAATTGCTTTATTATAATTATCCATTTCTTTGTATGCCAGAGCTAAATAGAGATAATATATATAAGGGGAGCTTTTTTCTTTAACGGCTTTTTCGAAGTATAAGACTGCTTTATTATAATCCCCGGTATTATAGGATATATATCCTATTAACCCTAATAATGATATGGAGTATAATTTTTCATTAAGAGGGAGTTTAAATCCGTTTTCTTTTATATATTTTTTAGTTTCTTTATCTTTTTGATTTAGCTTATAGCTTTTTTTAAGATACTTAAGGGCATCTGTATAATAGTATTCATTTTGGTATAACTGTGCTTTAATGAAGTGTAGGCATCCTATAAAAAAGTAGGTATCACTTTTTATATATTCTTTATTGTTTTTTTGTAATAGTAATAAAAACTTTATGGATTGATCAAGTAATTTTTCATTATCATTGGGATTTAAATTATATAGAGTTGTGATAAAGTAGACTTGTCCTTTTGCTTTTAGTGCAAATGGATCATTTGCATTTTTTTTAAGAAGGTTATTTATTAGTTTGATTGCTTTCGTATAGTTTTTATTTTTTATTAGTCTATTAATTTGCGAATGAGTATTAAGGTAGTAATATAAGCTTATAGGTAGTATTAATAAGGAACTAATGATCATTAATTTTAAGAGTTTTTTATTATTTTTAACAAGGTTTTTTATTTTTAATTTATGTATACTTTTTGATGGTTTATTTTTCATTTTATTAGTTAGCTAAGGTATTTATGTATATATTGTCAAGTGATATTTCTATTAGATATTTTTAACAAGTTATTATAAAACAGGCTAAGGAGTTAATATATATTAGTCATTATAAGGGTTAGTATTTTTTTTTAATAACCTAATAGTTATAATAACATAAAAATTAAAAATATAAATAATTTTTTTAATTTGTCAATATTTATATATAAGTAGTTTTGCTATATATTATTAGTTATTATGGAATATTTTAGTGATATTACGAGAGGTTTTATTATGTTGTTCAAGACGCAAGTTACTTTTTATAGGAGTCAGCTTAAGGTATTTAACACATAGAGGATTGGTATACTTTCTGAAGTTTTACACATAAAGTCAATATAGAATATTCCAATAATCTGCTCTAAGCTTTTATGGAACGGCAAATCCGTTATCACTTAATAAAGGTCTATAATCCTTAGTCTCAGTAAGGGATTCTTAATAGCTCTCGTAGTGATGACTACTTGCATAAAAAGTGATATTTTGTGTTCATTGCTAAGGCATTTAAACAGCACTTAAAGAGCATAAAGGGATAACCTGCTTGACACAAGAAAATAACTTTTTCATAAATATCTTAACTTTCCTGTTCCACAAAGAAATCTGGAATTCACTTCCCTTTACGTTATATGTCTTGCCTTTTTACCCTGTATGACTAACCATAACTCTATCATAAAATGATAACTAAATTATTAAATAATATCCCCTTAAATAACCTAATATCAAAAAAAAAAAACGCCATCCTCCCCAGTTACTAATTACTATAGCTTTTAGATAAAAAATTATTATAACACAATTGCTAAATAGATTTTATCCGCATTTTAGGAAGTTTAAAAAGATAAACTAACTTAGAATACTTTTGCTCTATACCACTAGAACAATTATTAACATTATGTTTAGATATGCCAAATTGAGAATATTAAAACCTATTATTAAAATATAGTTATACCTTTTGAAATAAATTTAAGCTTTTTTCCTTGAATATTATAAATAAACTGTTACTATATACTTTTAATGAGCTTAATAATAAAAGTTCAAATCTAACTAACAAATATAATAGATTGAAATCATGAAAAAGATATTCTTTATTTTACTAACTTTACTTTTACTAATAGGATGCGGAGAGGATGATATATCCTGTGAGGCTCTGGGTAATTGTGATAAAAATGTTGAAAGTCTGTTAGACAAAGCAGATAAAGAGGTTAAAGATGCAGAGAAAGAGGTTGAAGATGCAGAGAAAGAGGTTGAAAACGCAAATTCTGATGAATCAAAAACAGCAGAAGCAAAAGAAAGATTAAAAGAAGCAGAAAAAAGATTAAAAGAAGCAGAAAAAAGATTAAAAGAAGCAGAAAAAAGATTAAAATACTTAGAAGATAAGTTCCTTAAAGTTTGTAAGATAGAAAAAGGTACAACTACTTATATCGGCGTTGTTACTTGTGATAAGACTACTAAGGCTAAGTGTAATGGTGAGTGGGACCCAAAAGATTGCAAGGTAAATCTTGGCGAAAATAAAGTTCAACAAACAAAACTATACAACTATACAAATAATGCTGTTAGCAAATGGAAATCAAATATACCTAACGCTAAATATACTACAAAAAGGGTACTTATAAAAAAAGGTAATAATATGTATTTAAGGCCAAGCTTTTGGGTTACTTTAGCAGATTATAATTGTAATGGTTATGGAATATCAGAGCTAGAAAAAAAATACTGTAACTTTACTCCTAAGACACTGGGGATAACAATAATAACCACTTACGGCAACATAATAGACAGTGCAACTGTTATAATAAATAAGGCAAAGTTTGAAGAGTTTGAAAATAAAAATAAAAATAGAAATAAAAATCAAATAGTAATGACTCATGAAATAGGACATCTTCTTGGTTTACGACACCCAAACAGGCCAGAGCTTCCCCGTAGCCCTACCCCTATCCCTAGTTTAGAGTCACTATCTGGCCTAATAGACCTTAGAAGGCTTATTATGTATAGCCATTTAAGTCCAGCTAGCCCTGATGAACCCCATGACTACGAACTTCAAGCAATAAAAGGAGTTTATGGTGGTAATGGTTATACACAATACCCGGGTTATAAAACTATTAATATTAATAAACCTATTAATAATATAAATGTATTTATCAAAGATTTTTATTATCAATATTTTTATAGGACTCATTATCATCCCTGGCGTATAAAAACAAAGCCGCAGATTTATGTATATGGAAAACCAAGTCGAACAAGAAGGTCTGTTCAACCCGAAGATAGTTATATAATAGATGATAGCCTTAAGGATAAAGAAAGAAAGGTACACGTTATAGATAACTAGTCTATTAAAAAACCTACTAAAGTTGACCTTTTTTAAGGTCTAACTTTTTTTAAATATTTCTATCTTATTAATAATGTTTAATCCACATTATTAGGGGATTTCTTATTAACATTATACCCTATAAAACCCTTGCTAATATAATATCTATATAAATCTATTTTATATATTGCCTATAATTTTGTTATATTATAATTTTATAACTTTTTTTAGGAAAAATATTGAAAAAACTAAACAGTATACCAAAAATCGCAATTGTAGGAAGACCAAATGTAGGAAAATCCTCTATTTATAATAGAATAATTGGAAAACGAGAATCTATTATAAACCCAACTCCTGGAGTTACCAGAAATCGTCATTACCATAATGTTAACTATAATAATTATAACTTTACTATAATTGATACAGGGGGTATAACTGAGGATATTAATGAGGATGACTTTTCCAATATCGTGAGAATACAAACTGAGATTGCCATTGAAGAAGCTGACCTAATCCTTTTAGTTGTGGAATCTCAACTAACTAAGGATGACTATATAATTGGCGATATACTTAGAAAATATGTTGAAAAATTAATATTACTAGTTAATAAATGCGATAACATAAACCTTGAATATAACAGTGTGGAGGCTTATAAACTTAATATAGGTAAGCCTATACCTATATCTGCAAGCCATGGTACTAACTTTGATGCGCTAATGGATAATATAATCCTAAAAATACCAATGGTAAATAATATAAATGAAAATAAACAATTAGTTAATATAGCTATTGTAGGTAAGCCTAATGTAGGAAAGTCCACTCTTATTAATAAAATTATTGGCTGGGAAAGAAGTCTTGTATCTGATATACCAGGTACTACAAGGGATTCTATATCTGTTGTCGTAAAGTATAAAAACTATAACATTAACTTTATTGATACTGCAGGTATAAGAAAAAAAACTAAGGTTATAGATAGTATAGAATACTACAGCGTGAATAGGGCTATTAAGAGTATTGAAAAAAGTGATATTGCCATTCATCTTATAGACTCCTGTGATAACATAACTGAACAAGATAAAAAAATAATAGCAGTAGCAGTAAATAGAGGTAAGACCCTTATTATTGCAGTAAATAAATGGGATGTTTTAGATAAAAATGCCAGCTTTCCCAAATATGTAGATTATTTAAGATTCCGCTTTGCTATATCTAAGTTCATACCGGTAATTAATATATCCGCAAAAACTGGTGCTAATATTAATAAACTCCTAGATAAAACTATTAATATATATAATGAGGCTAGCCGTCGTATAAGTACTAGTGAACTGAATAGCTTATTGGAAAAAGCTCAACATAAATATATACCCTCAACTAAACGTGGTAGGTTAAAAATATATTATGGTACTCAAATAACTAGTTCACCTCCTAAGTTTCTGCTGTTTATAAATAGAAAAGACTTGTTTACTAAAAACTATAAAGATTATTTAATTAACCAAATAAGACAGGAATTTAGTTTTAGTGGAGTGCCAATATTAATTTATACTAAAAAGCATAGATAAGATTTAAGCCTTTTCCAGTATATAAAGGTACTCTTTTATGTGTGTGGGTCTATTCTTAAGATTTCTACTAGCTCTAAAAGTATTATACTTTTTCTCTAAAACCTTAACCCTGCCTATCTTTTTTAGAAGACTTAACATAGATTCAGCTTCAATAAAGCCTTCTGAGCTAAAAGATATTAATAAATATTTTGCCTTTATGTCAAATAACAAATTAGAAAAAGCCTTATAATAATCAGGTTTTTTGTTATATGGTGATCTATTCCAATTTGAGGGTATTCCGGATACCCTGCTAATTTTATTAGGGTTTTTATAATCGCATAATATATTTAACATAAAATAGTTAGAACCATAAGGATGCTGGTTGTAAGGAGGATCAATATATGCTACATCTGTCTCTTCAGCTATTTTTACTATGTCATTAGCAGGTCCGTTATATATTTTAAACTCACAATCAAAATTACTAAAAATAGGAAATGGTAAGTCTATATTGCCTTTAATCCTGAATAATGCATCACCATTGCTCCCACCAAACTGTCCAATGCCATAAGAGTTTTTATAAAACCCTTTAAATGTACCAGCAGTATTTACATGTATAGAGGCCTCTGATAGCAAAGGGGCTATAAATAAATGCCTTATATCCTTTGGGACGTCATTAATATATTTTATTACTGAGTCAATATATCCAGCATTCCTTGTGGTATAAAATACTCTTTCTCCATATTCAATATGTTTATCGTCTTTTGGAGCATAAAACTCAGATATTATACCCTTTTCAAGAGGGAACTCTTTAAGTTTATGCCTAATTGTATTATATAAGTCTCTAAGGCTTTTTATATCCAAGGATGAGTTGTTAGTTAGGTAACACTTATTAATTATCTCAGAGTATTTTTCAATGTCATTAACTATAATTTTCTCAGAAAACTGCTTACAATATCTTGCTACAATGCCAGAGCCAGAAAAACAATCAAACATTTTTAGCTTTTTTTTGTTAAGCCTTTTTAATATAATATTAATCCCCTTTCCAATGAAGGGTAGTAATGCCCTTTTACTGCCTATATAAGTAATAATCTGCTTTGATAAGTAGTCTGGGTTTTCTTCTTTAGTATTAGTCATAGGGTTTAACAGGAATTATACAATAACTATAAACTAGAGTATTGTTATTATTGTTTTTTAAACGAAGCTTTATAGTATAAAAAAATAAGCAAAAAATAGTAAATTGACTTTTAAAAGTTTTGTATTATTTATATAAATACTTATTATAAACTTTAGCCTTCTTTTAAGCTAGCATGATAACTATTTTGTATTTTAGAAAATAAATATAGATTTATAATATGGAGACTAACTTAATGAAAAAAACTGGTCAAAATATGATACAACTAAATAAAAATGAAAATCTATACGGTCCAGCACCAGATTGTTATGATGTAGTAAAAAATATATCAATTGATGACTTTATTTATTACTCTCGCAGTAGTATCGGGGTTATAGAACAAGAAATAGCTAAAAGATTTAATATATCCGTTGAGGATATAATCTTAGGCTATGGAGCTGAAGATATTATAAAAACACTTTTCACTCTATATATATCCCAGGGAGATAATGTACTTCTACCTGCTAAGTCATGGTGGTACTATAATACCCTTGTGGAACAAAGAAATGCTAATCCAATTAACTATCCCCTTGATCAAAAAGGAACAGAGTTTATAACCAATATTAAAACTATACTGGAATATAAAAAAAAATATAATTCAAAATTAATATTAGTTTGTGCTCCCAATAATCCAACTGGTAATTACGTAGACCTAAATGAACTAGAGGAACTCTTAAAAGTACATAAAGATGGAATAGTTTGTCTTGATGAGACTTATTGGGGATTCACTAATGAGGATACAACTAATAAAATTATAGAACTATTAGAAAAATATAGTAACTTAATTGTAGTACGTTCTTTCTCAAAATACTATGCCCTTGCTGGAGTGCGTATTGGATACGCTTTTTCTAAGGCTGAAGTAAGGGATAGAATGAAGTTTTATAATAAGATTTTAGGCTTTAATAGAATATCTGAACGTCTTGCAGTAGCTGCCCTTAACTCTAACGGATATTATGGTCAAGTGGTTAAGTCTATTATTAAAGATAGAGAAATGCTATTCCATGAACTAAATAAAATAGATGGTATAACTGCATATAAGTCTAGCTCAAACTTTATACTGGTTAAAATACCAAATAAAATACAAAAGCCTTTGGACAGTGAACTAAAAAAAGAAGGTATAATAATTAAATTCTTTACTGAACCGTCTTTTATTGGCTATGCAAGAATATCGCTGGGAACAGAAATACATAATCAGACTGTTCTGAGTATTGTGAATAAATTAACCCTTAAAAAAATGCCTACTTACTAAAATAAATGAAGCACAGTTTTAAACCCTATGATACAGAAGAACACCTAGATTACTTCTTTTATAGACCAGCGGCATGGCTTATAGTAAAAGGAGTTGTTAATACATCAATAACGCCAAATCATCTAACCATTATATCCTTGTTATTAGGTATAGCATCCGGTGGGTTTTTATACTTTTCAGAATACGCTTATATAATAACTGGTATATTTTTATTAATGCTATCCAATATATTTGACTGTAGTGATGGACAGCTTGCCAGAACCAGACCATCAGGAGGGTCAATGGCAGGTAGAATACTAGATGGACTTTCTGACTATTTAGTTTTTACTAGTATTTATCTTGCCTCTGTACTAAAATTCTATAGTGAACCTATACTAATGATAGAAGGACTAGAAAACTACGGCTTAATAATATTGATAATAGCAATAGCGGCATCACTTGGACACTACTTTCAAACAGTATTCTTTGACTACTATCGTAATGAATATATAAAGTATACAACGAAAAGCTATGAAAGTGAGAGTACTACAATAGAATTAATTAAAAATGAACTTAACTCTATTGAAAATAATAAGTGGTTTAATCAGCTTTTATTGAGGATATATTTGGCCTATACAGCTGTTCAACAAAAACTCAATAAAAAAAATAATCTAAGTGATAAGTATGAAATATCAGAAAACTTTAGCCAGCTATATAAAGCAAAAAATAGTGGTCTACTAAGACTGTGGTCTTTTATAGGGTCTACAAATCATGTTACATATATTATGATATTTGCAGCATTTAACCGAATAGACCTATTTCTTATATTTGAAGCCACTATATTAAATATCTATATGATAATACTTAAAATTAAACAGAATAAAACCATTAATAGCTTAAAAGAAGAGTTATCCAAATAAAATAACTATTTATCAAAAAAGGCATCAACTAACTTATCTGCAATCTTTTCTGATAAATCTTCAAAGTTTTCCTGCAAGCTTTTTTTCCTCGACTCCTTAAAGCTTGAAAAAGTAGGCGTTTCAAGTTGATACTCTATAGGACTAGACTCCCAAAGCCTTGTATTAGTATCTAAGTTATAAAGAATGCCCTTTGCAACCATTGTAATATTCCACGTAGATAAAAACCTTTGCTCATCCTCCTCTATAAGAAGTTTTAGGATACGAAGTTCTAATACCAAGTTGGAATTTAAAGAATCCTTAATATTAGCAAAATCCCTGTCGGAGCTGATAGAACTATGTTTCACAAAAGGAGCAACTCTCTTAGAGGCATCCAAATTAAAACCTAGAGTAATATTAGACTCCCTCTGCTTAAACTTAAGTATAAAATGCTTCATTAAATAATTGTTAATATTAAACCTCTCAAGCATACTCCTAGCCTTTATAGTATACTCATCCTTATACTCAACCTTACTAGAACCTTTTTTTATACTTATAGGTCTACCCCCAAGTTGGGATAGGCTTTGAGAGTTTTTAGGCTTATTTATACTCCCTTTTTTATCAGAGTTTTTTTTATCAGCCTTTATAAGGTTTACATAAAAAGCTCTCATTTTTAGATCATAATAAACAATATACTTTGGATTATCCTTATAAAACGATACTATATCAATTTTACCCCCTTTATTTAGAACCTCACTAGAGTTTGGTATAACATTTTGACTAGTACAAGCAATTATTAAAAATATACTAAATAGTAGCAATAATTTTTTCACAAGCCCTCCATTATAATTTTTATATTAAAATACAAAGTAGTAGTAATAAGTGTTTATTGATCAGGAGTGAAAGTACGCTCTCCAGCCTCTTTGCTTAGCATTAATAAACCCGCACCATCATTACCAACCTGATTTAGTTTAGATAGCCATGACTCAAAAACACTTTCTTCTTCGACTTGTTCATCCATAAACCATTTTAAAAAGCTAACAGTAGCATATTCTTTTTCTGTAGTTGCAATGTCCATAAGCTTATATATAGACCCAGATACCGCCTTTTCATGATCTAAGGCAGCTTTAAAGGCATCCTTTGGGGAGTCAAATTCAAACTTTGGCTGATCCAAACTATAAAGCTCAATTTTTATACCCCTCATCTTAAGATAGTTATAGAACTTCATACAGTGAAATTGTTCTTCTTCTGTTTGAGTAAGCATAAACTTTTCAAATCCGTCTAGGTTTATAGAGGCAAAATATGAAGCTATACCCATATAAAAGTATGCTGAGTAATATTCATTTTTTAGTTGTATGTTTAACTCTTTAGCTAATTTACTTGATATCAATATATTCCCCTTATCTTAATTTATAAAAGTATTAATAATTTTAAGTAAAACTAACAAATAATAATAGTAAAGTCAAAATATATATTAGTTTTAGGTTAAACTAAAAATTATATGTAAACCACTCATCACAGTTTTTGCAAAAGTCATTTATATTGTCGTTGTGATCGTCTATAAAAGCCTTTTCTAAGTTTTGCCATAAAACCTTAACACCTTCTTCAAAAGCGTTACCCACAGCCTTAATACCATTAATATCCTGCTTACAAAAAGGCACAGTACCATTACTTAATATTAGCATATCCCGTTTTAGGTGCCAGCATGAGAATCGTCTAAGGGGGGATAAGTCTACAGCCTTTAGGTCTGATAGATCATTTCTATAGGAGTTATACTTTTGCATAATAATATGATCTTTATATTGGTTCCACCTTTTGTAGTAGAGGTCTAAAAGGTCATTATTATCCCTTAGCCTTATTATTTGAAGATAAGTGTTTTTAGCAAACTTATTTAAAATATATGATATATTATCCTCTACTGTCTTAAAGCCGTCAATACCCCTAATTTCTTTGTATAACTCTGCATTAGGGCTATCCAAAGCAACTATAATTATAAGATTATCAGTTTTAAGCTTCATAATATTATCTACCATAACATTATCTAATAATAAGCCGTTAGTCTCTAATATAAGAGTTATACCCTTTATAGATAAGCTAAAGTCTATAATATCCACTATGTTAGGGTGTAGAGTAGGCTCACCCATAAGGGTTAATGCAATAGTAAGCTCATCACACATATCCTTAAGACCATTAACTATTTGCTTATACTCATCCAAAGTCATATTGCGTATAGGCCTATCCATTATATTAGTTCTTGGACAAATATCACAGCTGGAGTTACAGTCATTAGTAATCTCAATCTCAACGTATGCAGGTATAGTCCTCATAAGCTGTGGATAGTCATCAATTATAGAGTATATATTATCAGTAGATATATCATAACCTAATTCGTAGAGCTTGTCAATAAAACCCTTAACAACCATATAATTTAAGTAACTATCACAAGTTAGACTAAGACGTTCTTTTCTAACATCCTTTTGGGATATTAATACATCAACATCGTAGTGGTTAATATCAAGGTTTATTAGCTTTGATATGGAGTTTTTAGTAAATGTACTATTATTCCCCGATGATATATTTTTAAGTTTTTCCAAAGTAGCATAGGATATAACCTCAGCACCAATTCCATTGGGATAGTTTTCTGTAAAAGTATATTCGGTCATTTCTTTTTGGTGTAGGTCTAATAGGTGTTTTATAAGGTCTATACTGTTTAAGGGGGAATCTGTATATATAATTAGTATTGTATCCTGTTTGTTAAACACCTCTATACACTTTGTTAAAAATGAATATACATCCTTTTTTACCATAGAATAGCTATTAAATATAGACTCATAAAATGGCTTATCAAGTTCATCTTCATTTATAAAATGCCATACCCTTTCTGCATATATATTATCAACAAGGTTTTTAACGTAGTCAACAGAGGACATATTATCAACTATATTAGTTTTTGCCCATTTTGTATTCAGCGTAGATATTACAGCTATACCTAGTCTCATAAATTATACCACCAGTTTATAGAATTAGGGTATATTATCGATATAATCGACTCAAACTTAATATAATTAACGACTACGATGTTTTAGGATAGTGTTACTAAAGTATTCTAGCTAATTTATCTATTTAAAGCTTAGTAAAATAGAGATTATGAAGTTATAGAAAGTGTTCTGATGAAGGTAAAAAGGTTATGAAATAGGTTATTGACAATGGGGATAGATATAAGCATGTAGGTTTAGGTGTTACTAATTGTTTTAGTAGTGTAGCTCAAAAGTACTCTAGTTAGTTTATCTATTTAAAGCTTAGTAAAATAGAGATTATGAAGTTATAGAAAGTGTTCTGATGAAGGTAAAAAGGTTATGAAATAGGTTTTTGACAATGGGGATAGATATAAGCATGTAGGTTTAGGTGTTACTAATTGTTTTAGTAGTGTAGCTCAAAAGTACTCTAGTTAGTTTATCTATTTAAAGCTTAGTAAAATAGAGATTATGAAGTTATAGAAAGTGTTCTGATGAAGGTAAAAAGGCAGTGAAATAGGTTATTGACAATGGGGATAGATATAAGCATGTAGGTTTAGGTGTTACTAATTGTTTTAGTAGTGTAGCTCAAAAGTACTCTAGTTAGTTTATCTATTTAAAGCTTAAAAAATAGAGATTATGAAGTTATAGAAAGTGTTCTGATGAAGGTAAAAAGGTTATGAAATAGGTTTTTGACAATGGGGATAGATATAAGCATGTAGGTTTAGGTGTTACTAATTGTTTTAGTAGTGTAGCTCAAAAGTACTCTAGTTAGTTTATCTATTTAAAGCTTAGTAAAATAGAGATTATGAAGTTATAGAAAGTGTTCTGATGAAGGTAAAAAGGTTATGAAATAGGTTTTTGACAATGGGGATAGATATAAACATGTAGGTTTAGGTGTTACTAATTGTTTTAGTAGTGTAGCTCAAAAGTACTCTAGTTAGTTTATCTATTTAAAGCTTAGTAAAATAGAGATTATGAAGTTATAGAAAGTGTTCTGATGAAAGTAAAAAGGCAGTGAAATAGGTTATTGACAATGGGGATAAATATAAACATGTAGGCTTAGGTTTTGAGTCAGACGAGTAAGTATATTTATTTTTTTATTAAGGTTAAGGGGATATTATTTAATAATTCAGTTATCATTTTATGATAGATTTATGACAAAGTCTACAAGGCAAAAAGAAGACATATAACGTAAAGGCAGATAGATTTTAGATTTCTTTATGGAACAGGAAAGTTAAGATATTTACGGAAAAGCTATTTTCTTGTCTCAAGCAGGTTATCCCTTTATGCTCTTTAAGTACTGCTTAAATACTTCAGCAATGAACACAAAATATCACTTTTTATGCAAGTAGTCATCACTACGAGAGCTATTAAGAATCCCTTACTGAGACTAAGAATTATACACCTTTATTAAGTGATAACGGATTTGCCGTTCCATAAAGCCTTAGAGCAGATTATTTAAATATCACATATTGACTTTATATGTAAAGCCTCAAAAAGTATAGCTAATCCTCTATGAGTAAATAACAAATAAAAAAATAACTTCCTAAAACCTTCACTAACAAAATCGCCCGATAAAACCTTTTTTGTTATATTTGCTAAAACGCTTGTTAATATATAATTCTTATTTTATTTATTTTTATTATTAAATGATCGATAAATATTAAGATAAAGCTTAATTAACACAAAATTAATTAGAGGTATAATGGCTTAATCAAATTATTAAAAATACAATAACTATAAAATAACCTTAAGGTAAATATTTATGGCTAAAAAGATATCCGTAGAAGACAAATTAAAATATCAAGAGGAAATAAAACGTATCAAAGGGCTAATAGTTAATAGAATGGCAAGACTAACTAAGCTTGAAAAGGATATAAATGAAGATTCGTATAGCTTTGAAAACTACTATCATATAGCCATAAGTAATGAACATCTTGAAATATGCAGGTTATCATGTGAGATGAGTAAAACATCCGAAGTATATATGAAAAAGAAAAATGACGATTTTTTAAATGATGCCAGAAAAACATACTTTAAAGCTCTAATAGAGTTTGAAAAGTTTCTCGGAAACTTTGTGGATGAACCCTTGCATGAAAAACAAGAAATCCTTAAGTCCTTGGATAAGCTAAATCCAAAGCGTGTATTGAATATAATTAAAAAACTTCAAATCATATTAAAAATGATTGAAGACGGCTATGGAGAAAATAGCAAATATAAGTGGAGTTTTGTTGATATGTACGGACGCTACGTAACTATATTTAAAAACTTGCTGGATTATAAACGTTTATCAATAAATAGTCCTACGGATGCTTATTTTGCAGAAAATGTTGAACTCCTTAATATGATTAAAATTGACCTTCAAGCTATAAGTCATAAATTTAGAGAAAAGTATATGTTGGGGACTAAAGAAGTTGTGGATATTAAACAGGCTATTAATTTCCAAGAAGCTCTTAGAAAAATTAACTCTCTTTTGGGTAGTCAGGAAGAAGTGGGAACAAGTAAGAAAACCATTGAAAGCTGGAATCAAATGTTAAATAAAGAAGAAGAGATAAAAGAGCAACAACGAAAACGTGCCATTAGAAACGGACAAAAAAACTAAGGTTTATAAAAAGGTCTTATTTTTTTGTCTAAATCAAACTTATAGCCATCTGGAATAAATTAATAGTGGTTATAATATGTCCAAAGTAACTATTGAAAATCGTAACCTAACAGTTGAGTATAATCCCGCAATTAGCTTGCTTAACAACTTTAAAATACTTGATGTAAATATTGAGTCTATGTGCGGAGGACGGGGTAATTGCGGTACTTGTAAAGTACAGATATTAAAAAATAATAACTTTCTACTGCCTCCTAATGATGTTGAGAAATTCCGTTTAGGTGAAGTTAAAATTAAGCAAAACTGGAGACTAGCTTGCCAACTTTATTCCGTTAAAGATTTGACTATTAATATTCCTGAACCTTATAAACGATAAGAGTAATAAATTATAATATTTATACTTGTAAAAAGCATATTTTCTAAATATATTTAAAACTTAAAATATATTTTGATGAAATATAACTGAAAAAAGACCATTAATTATACTTTAGGGACTTGTTATATTACAAAGCTATATTATGGTTAATTTTCTTTATTTATGTTATATAAAATCTTACTATTTTATAATATTTTTTATGAAAAACTAATCTTAGCTAACAATAAGTTGGAGATATAATTTTGAAGCTTAGTAGTATATCGGATTTTATTGATTTATTAGAAAGTAAAAATGAAATTATACGCATAAAGAAAACCGTTGATCCTATATTAGAGATGTCAGAGATAGTTGATCGTATTTGTAAGGATCGTGGAAAGGCAGTTCTTTTTGAGAATCCTTTGGATAGTGATATTCCTGTAGTAATGAATTTATTTGGTTCTGATAAGCGTATGGCTATGGCATTAGGTGTTAGTGATATTGAAGAGCTGGCTTATGAAATCAAGGATATTATTAGTATTTCTCCTCCTAAGAGCCTGATGGAAGGAATTAAACTTTTTCCTAAATATGGAAAGCTGTTTTCTTATCACAGTAAAACGGTTAAAAAAGCTGTATGTCAGGAAGTTATAGAAAGTAATATTGATTTATTTAGTATACCCATATTAAAGTGCTGGCCTCATGATGCTGGACGCTATATTACACTGCCAATAGTTATTACCAAAGATCCAGAGAATGATAGGCTTAACGCTGGAATGTATAGACTTCAGGTATTTGATAAAAATACTACTGGAATGCATTGGCACGAACATCATGATGGTGCTGTTAACTATAGAAAGCATAAGCGTCTTGGAAAAAAAATGGAGGTTGCTGTAGTATTAGGTGGACCGCCTAGTCTTATTTTTTCTGCTACTGCACCTTGTCCACCTTTTGTTGATGAGATAACTTTTGCATGTTTTTTAATGAAAGGCAGTATTGACATGGTTCAATGCAAGACTATTGATCTTAAAGTACCTGCCAATGCAGAGATCATATTAGAAGGTTATGTTGATCCCAATGAAGATCTTAAGATAGAGGGACCTTTTGGTGATCATACGGGTTACTATTCTGAAGCAGGAATGTTCCCCGTATTCCATATTACTGCCATTACAAGACGGAATAAACCTATATATCCTTCTATTATTGTTGGAAAGCCTCCTATGGAGGATACATATATGGGTAAGGCTACTGAAAGGTTATTTTTACCTATGATAAAGATGATAGTGCCTGAGATTGTTGATATGCACTTTCCTGAGTTTGGCGTATTCCATAACTTTGTTTTTGTATCTATAAAAAAGGACTATCCCTATCATGGTAAGAAGGTAATGAATGCCCTTTGGGGGCTTGGACAAATGATGTTAACTAAATTTATTGTAATAGTTGATGAAGATGTTAATGTTCAAAGTGTTAATGAGGTTATGTGGAAGCTGGGGAATAATGTTGATCCAAAACGGGATGTATTACTTACAGAAGGACCATTAGATCAGCTGGATCACTCTTCTCCTTATCCTATGGGAGGGGTTAAGATGGGTTTTGATGCTACTACTCGCTGGGAGAATGAAGGTATTATGAGAAACTATCCCGAGACTATTAAAATGAGTGATTCCGTAAAGAAAAAAGTTGATAGTATGTGGCAGAACTTATTTGAGTAGATAGATTTATAATGTTTTATAGTTTTAGTATAATCAAATTTAGTGTTTTTATTAAAAAAGTAGTGTTATTAACTATCTGTAGGCTTATTTGTTAGATTAACAAAGGGTATATGATTTAAGCTGGCTAATATTAAATAATGCTATCAATAATAAACATTGCCAAATATTAAGGGGGAAAGATGAGAAAGAATTGGTTAATATATTTATTATTATTTGTAATTTTTGGGCTAACTCCGTTTATTAAGCCGCTGCATTATCCTCTTAGTGCTTTAGACCGTGTTTTAGGGGATAAAAAATTAGAGAGTCTTTTAACTCTTGAAGAAAAAGAATGGAAAAGGTTAAACGATGGTAAGTTAACTATTAAAGAAAAAGAATGGAAAAGTTTAGACCTTATATTAAGTACCTCATTTAATTTATTTACTATTTTAGGTACCTTTATTTATTCTCTATTTGTGATGCTTAGAATGAAAAAGTGGCTTGCTATAATTGATATTGGTACTAGAGAAGGGAGTACTTATGAAGAACGTGATAGGTCTAAATATCATATTTATCGTTTTCCATTTTGGCTTTTAGGCTATGTTTTTTTATTTGTTATTATAGCGCCATTATTACCTCTTGGTTGGTGGTGGTTTTATGGTTATGCAACTTTTACTAAAGTAGACTTTTTAACATCGTATGGTATTACCTATATTTTAAACTTATTTGGTGGTGAGCCAATGTTATTGTCTATGCTTGTAGGGTTTATTCCATCGATTTATGTATTAACCTTTAATGTAGAAAAAAGTTTGGAGTTTTTAGATGTCTCAGAGAGAAAGATAGGCTTTTCATTTAAGTGGAAGTTCTTTTTAGGTTCTTTAGGAACTAATATGCTTATTATTGAAATAATGAGACGCTATTTAGTTTATATGGCTTTGGATAATATACAACTAAATGATAGTATTTTCGTATTTTCATTAATGGTTATATCTGTTATTATCTACCTGCTGTTTTCTGGGGATATTATTAAAAGAACACAAATCTTAACTCGTAGTCTTAAGGATATTGCTGAGGGCACTGGTAATGTGATACAGCGTATTGATGTAGCCTCTTTGGATGAAGTGGGTCAGTTAACTCACTGGTTCAACAAGTTGATGAAAAGGCTGAGTGATGGCGTGGATCAATTAGAAGAGACCATTGTAAAGGTTAATGAGTCAGGTGCAGAGGTTTTTGAGTCTATACAAAACGTATCCCACTCCCTTAAGACTGTTGCTAGTAATTCTAGTAGGGTAAAAAAGCTTGTTGAATCTCAACAGCGTATTAAAACTGTAACATCTAATCGTATTGATGAGCTATCCGAAAAGATAAATAATATTTTGAGTATATCTAATGAGCAATCCAAGTCTATGGATAAAAGTTCTACTTCCCTTGAGATGATGGAAAATACCTTTCAGGAGATTGTTGATACTGCAAAAAAAGCTGATACTATAACTCAAGATCTATCACTAGTGGCTAAGCAGGGTGCTGAGTCTGTACAAAATGTTATAGGGGCTATTAAGGATATTGAGGAGTCATCCAAAGAAGTAGGGGATATAGCAACGGTTATTAACGGTATATCTGAGCAAACAAACCTTTTAGCCATGAATGCCGCTATTGAGGCGGCTCACGCTGGAGACTTTGGTAAAGGTTTTGCTGTTGTGGCGGATGAAATTAGAAAGCTGGCTGAGAATAGTGGAAATAATGCTAGGAATATATCCAATTTGCTTAAACAAATAATCTCGAAAATATATAACGCTGATACCCTTGCAGGTGAAGCTGATAAAGGCTTAGGTAAAATATTATCTGACGTTAATAAGGCAAGAGATGTTAACTCAAAAATAGCAGAGACTACTTTAAGCCAGTCTAAGGGAATTAATGAATTAATAACCTCTATTGTCTCTCTTGTAGATAATGCACGGGTTGTTAAAGAATCATTAACTGGCTTTCAAAAAGACAATAAGCGAGTTATAGAGGCATTTAATGAGCTATCAGAAATTGCTTTGGAAATACATAAAGCTATTGAGAGTCAAACCGTTGATGCTCAAAAAATTAGTAATTCAGTAGTAGAGCTTGAGGGTACTGCCAATAAGAATGAAGCTATTGGTAAAAACCTTAAGATGTTAGTAAAGGTATTTAAATCTAGTGATATTCCCTCAGAACAAACATCTATTGTTAAATATAAAGGAATATAGCTACTAAAAATAAATAAAATAAAGGTGTAGTAAAATAATTAATAAGCAAAAATCATTAAATCTTTATAATAGCGAAAATGAAAAGGATAATTATCCCATTATTGGTATTGATGAGTCTGGTAAAGGGGATTACTTTGGCCCTTTGGTGATTGCCGGTGTATTTGTAGATAACCATAATAAAGATAGGCTATATGATATTGGAGTGCGGGATAGTAAAAAGCTATCCGATGGAAAGGTTATAAGTATTGCTAAGGATATTATTAGTTGTCCTCATTCTGTGGTAGTGATTGGCCCTAAGAGGTATAATGAACTTTATAATAAAATTGCCAATCTAAATAAACTATTAGCATGGGGTCATGCAAGGGTACTTGAGAACATATTAGATATGGTTGACTGTAATTATGCTTTATCTGACAAGTTTGGCCATGAGAGCCTTATTGTTAATGCCTTAATGGATAAGGGTAAACAAATATGTCTTAGGCAAAAAACTCATGCTGAAAATAATATTGCTGTAGCGGCTTCATCCATTTTAGCAAGGAATGCCTTTTTACAGTATATTGATCGTCTTTCTAAGCAATATGGAGTTAGTGTAGTAAAAGGTGCTTCAAAAAAAGTCATTGATTTTGGTAAGAGTATGGTTAAGCTGTATGGAAAAGACATCCTTAACGAGGTTGCTAAAATACACTTCAAAACTACTGATAAAATACTATCTTGAAAATACTTATATCAAAATGTATTTTACCTATTATCCAGAAGCCAATTGTTGATGGTGCACTGCTTATTAACAAACATAGGATTTTGGATATTGGCCTCTATTCTAACATAATAAAGAAATATCCTTCTGTTGAGAAGGTTGATCTTAGTGAATATATTATATTACCCGGATTTGTTAACTGTCATAGCCATCTTGAGCTTTCCGCCCTAAAAGATAAGGTTAAATATAATGGTTCATTCGCCGACTGGATCAGGAAAGTAATTACTTTAAAAGCTAAGCTGTCTAAAAATGATATAGTTTTAGCTATTAGAGATGGTATAAGCCAGCTGTGGGAGAGCGGAGTAGTGGCAGTAGCAGATATATGTTCTAATGGTTTAGCTTTTCAGGAGCTTATTAGCTCTAATCTAATTGGACGGGTATATTGGGAGTATATAGCCCTAAAACCAAATGAGGTAAAAGAAAAGCTCAATAAAATAGATGAACAGATAAGCCATTATAGCTATGCAGATAATATTAGTCATGGAATATCTCCTCATTCACCATATACTCTTTGTAGTAAGGCATTTAGGGAGGTTACATCATATATAAGACAAAAGAGTTATCACTCAGCCATACACCTAGGGGAGAGTAGTGAAGAAGAAAGTTTTTTTAATAGTCGTAGTGGAGAGCTTTTCAGCTTTATAAATAGTTATAATCCTGTTGAAAAGGATATTAATAATACTTATCCACTTTCTTACCTGGACATAAAAAAATATTTAACAAAATCCAGTATTATAATACACCTAAATATATTAGATGATAGAGAGATAAGTATAATAAAAAGGTTAAATCTGTCTATTATTCATTGTTCTCGTAGCCATAGTTTTTTTAGTCATCCTGAGTTTAAAATGGATAAGCTAATAAAAAACGGTATAAATATAGCTTTAGGTACTGATTCTCTTGCCAGTAACTATTCTCTAAACTTCTTTGAGGAATTAAGACAAGTGAAAGAAAACTTTTGTCAATTAACTCCAGAACAGGTTATTAACCTTGCTACAATAAATGGAGCAAGGGCACTCAAGCTGAATAACGGATTAGGTATAATAAAAAAAGGTTATAATCATTATCTAATTGCCGTATATACAAATAGTTCAAGGGATCCGTATAACACAATAATATATAATAATAAGCCGGTTATACATATAGGTCAGTATATTTAGTTTAAGTATTATTATAGACGTATCAAGATGTTGGATGATTTTTTAGTTATGGTTTTTATAAAATAATAGTTCTAAACCCTTTAGAGTAAGATTATAGTCAATAATATCGATAATATTTGTATCAGCTATAAGATGAAGGTCTCCACCAGTGGCAATGACTTTTGCACTCTTAAGCTTAGGATTTCTGCGAATGTGGGATATAATACCCTCTAACATATAAATAGTCCCAAAGTATATGCCAGAGGTCATTCCATCCTTAGTGGTATTAGCCAAAATAGAACTTGGCTTTTTAAGACTAATATATGGGAGTTTAGAGGTTTTGAGAATTAATGCCTCTAAACTTGTAGTTATCCCTGTGGATATGAGTCCCCCTAAATATTCTTTGTTTTTTGATAATGCACAAAAAGTTATAGCAGTACCAAAATCGACTATTATCGCAGGACCACCGTATATATTACTTACTGCTACGGCATTTACAATTCTATCAGCGCCTATCTCATCGGGATTGGGATAGTTAAAAACTAATCCAGTATTCATTTTGCTTGAGATAAATATAATATTACCACTAAAATATTTACTGGACATACTCTTTATACATCCATTTAAACGGGGGACTACACTAGAACAAACTATATAATGGATGTTAGAAGGCTCTATAGAACTATTCTTTAAAATGGATATAATAAAAATAGCCATTTCATCGGCAGTTATATTTGTTTTTGTAGTCAGGCTAAAACTGTTAATTAGCTTTCCTTTTGTCTGTAAGGAGAATAGACCTATATTTATATTAGTATTCCCTATATCCATTGCTAAGAGCACAATATAACTTCCCCCGATGAAAGTTGATGAACTTTGTCATTTTGGTCAGCTATAATTAAATATCCATTTGAATTAATGCCTAGTACTTTGCCTCTTAAAACATAGTCATTAGTCAAGTTAACCATAACCTTTTTATTCCTAAGATAAAACCTATGTTCAATCTCACTAACGAATGTGCTAAAAGAATTATTTAGCCAGAGTTCATAATGGTGTTCTATCTCACTAAGCAAGGCAGATAGTAATTTTTCTAAGTTCCATGTTTTATTTGTCTCTATATATAAGGAACTAGCTTTTTTCTTTATCTCATAAGGAATATCATTCTTATTTGCGTTAACGTTTATACCAACACCCAAAACAACAATAGGAATACTATTAAACCTTGTCTCAGTTAATATACCACAGCACTTTTTATCGTTAATATAAATATCATTGGGCCACTTTATCATGGTATTTAAAAAACACATATTTTCTATGGCCTTAGCAATAGCAAGGGATGAAATCTGTGTTAGCTGAGGAAGCTTTATAGGATTAATTTTAGGCTTAAGCAATACAGAAAAAGTTAGGGAATTAGCAGTAGAAAACCATTTTCGATTAAGCCTGCCTCTAGCTTTAGTTTGTTCTTCGGCAACAACTGTAGTACCTTCTTCTAGAGTGCCGTTATAGTTAAGAAGATAGCTATTTGTTGATGTTACAGTTTTTAGTAATATTAGCTTTTTACCAATATACTTTGTGGAAAAGGAATACATATTATCGCCTAAACAACTAGTTTTTCTTTATTACAGATTTTAAAAAGGTTGGCGGGAGAGCCAACAGAGACTTATTTCTTATTAAATTAAAATTAATTATTTTATAATTATATCCGGCTTTTAGAATGTGGATCTTATTAACGGGTTGTTTTTTATCATGATAGCTTATTAAATAAAAATAGTATCCATGGGATACATAACACCAGCTTCTATCTCCTGATTTGTTATATATTTCTATAATAATTTCTCTTTTGATTTTATGTTTATTTTCAGTCATGATTTTGCCATATATTAGATGTTTGGTATTCAATATATTTTCAATTTTAAAAATGTTAGTAAGTTTAATGTCTTTTGGTATTTTATGAAATAGTTCTTTTCCTTGATGATTATACCACTCAGTTTTAATCTCATTACCAGTTTGAGTATTATAAACTTTAACCATGTTCATAAATTGATTATTTTTTATGTTATAGCTTTTAAAGGTTCCGATTATTTCAGCCTTCCACTCTTTATTTACTGGTTTAAACTTAAAGTTGTAAACAATATAACTTTGTATATTTGCTATGGTACCCTTAATGCTAACAATTTCATTGTTATTAAACCTAAAACCATTAACCTCTATACCTTTTTGATATGGTAGTTTTATAATATCCTTTTTAGAAGGGTTTTTATAGTATTTTATATTATATATTATTGGTTTAATATAGCTTATACTATTATTTTTATAATAGTAGTTAACTTTTTTTATTAGTGTTTTATTAGGATCATATAGGTTTATGGCCCTTAATTTGTTATTTTTGTAATCATAAGCTATAATAGACTTGAGACTGTTATTGGAGTATGTTTTGGTATATAGTTTTTTGCCTTTTTTGTCGTATTTATAAATGGTATGTGCTATTTTCTTTTTTGACTTGTTATAGTCAACTTTTTTGATGAGTTGCTTATCATATATAAATTTTGTTGTATATAACAAATAATACTTAAATGTAGTTCTACCCTCTATCACATGATAATGACTAATCTCTTTAACATATCCATTTTTATTATACTTATATACATGGGCAATATCATGTTCTGATCCTGTTTTCTCTCCTAGTTCTCTAACCTTAGAGTTATCGTTATATACTACGTAATATGCAGTTTTATTTGAGTTGTACTCTATTATATATCCATCTCTTAATTTAGCTTTAATAACAGCCCTATTTTTGACGTTAAATAGGTATGAAGCCAAATATAGGTTATAAGGTTTTTCTGCAATCAGCTTACCCTTATGGTTTACATATATATTGTTATAGAATTTTATACTGTCTCTAGCAAATGATGTTATAGTTATTGTTAGTAAGAATAACAATAGGGATAAATGTTTGCCAATTTTTATTAACATAGGCTTCTCCATATAAACAATAAAAAAATATAATACTATAGTCTATCTTTGTCAAAGATGCTAAGTAAAAAGTATTCCATGGATGATAATGGATCAGTTTTAAAGAGGCTATATTTTAGCTATTTAAGGTCTTTTTTATTATGTTGATAGAGTTATAATCACCCATTCCCATTTGACTCGCTATTTTAATGTATGGTATATCACTTGGTTTTATATTGAAAAGTGTACTAGCTATACTATCGGCGGCGACTTGGCTCTGACTCGCTATTATGGTATTTGTTATTTTGGTATCTTTTACTGATCCGCCTGTTGGACCATTTCTTAATAGTATTCTTATGCAGTCAACAATAGTTAAATCCGGTTTAAAGTGGTATGCTAAAGAAGCTATACTCTCGTTAATGGCCTGATGAAGTTGATTCCTTCTTCCTGACACTGCACCATACCAATTTTTCATACCAATACTGAGCTTGGATAGATTATGATGTTTTGCTATGGGGATGTTTATTATTACATCTGCTTCTATAAAGTCTATGAATATAGGCCATTTTTTTATTTCTTTTTTATCAAGGGGTAGATAAATGGGTTTTTCAAGTTTCATTTCTTTTATTCTATGGGATTTGGGATAACTTATAATACCATCCACAGACTTAACCGCTTTACTAATACCGGTTCTATCAAAGGCTATATTGACCGAGTTAGCAGGTAGATCACTAACAATAACTTTTGATGCACCTGCATCATAACACATTTCAATAATCTTTTTTATTACAATGGGATTAGTAGTAGCGGCCAGCTCAGGTATTCTTGCCCATCCAATATTTGGTTTTATTATTACCTTATCGGCTCGTTTGACAAAAGCCTCCATCCCCTTTTTTTTGTTATGGCTTAACTGAGCAATAATGTTAACAGCCTCTTGGGTCATTTTGCCTATTATGTTATCGGATGCCGCATTGTTAATATTATTTGTTGTTACGTAAGACACATAATTAGATGGATTAATTGTTCTTATATATTTTTTTTGTTTATCTTTATTTATAAGGCTACAGCTTGAGAGGATTACTGTTCCAGAACCAAGTACAAAAGAGTTTTTTATAAATTCTCTTCTATCCATAATTAACACCTCACTTATATTGGTTAACTATCAACCTTATTTAAAGATAATAAGCTAGCCTAATTATTTTATTTTTTTTAACATAAATAAAATATTTTTTTAATTGACACTTCTTATATACTATGATTATATTCATTTAACTGTGTTAACTTTAAAGAGTAAACAATACTAGTTTTTGGCTAATAAATTAAGGAGACATTATATGAAAAAATATATTGTAATTATTACTTTAGTCTTTGCTATAACTCAAACTAACTCAACAATATTTGCTAAAGGCCTATCTACTAAGCTATATGAAGATAAAGAGACAATAAGAGGCGGCGGAAAGGCTGGTGATAAATCATCTATTACTGCTGGAGAAGAAGAAAGAGAGTTTTTTTATGGCAATCGTTCTGGTCTATTTCCTAAAAGGGGTAGGGCATATATACAATACTATAATCAAGCGGATAAGGTTACAATTATCGTAAATAGTAAAATTACTGCTGATGTACTGTTAGCCGGAGTTGATACTAATAAATACTACTATAAACCAAACTTTTATTGGGAAGTCTATGATAGGTTTATGATTAATAAGGCTGATCTTTATTATGTAAGACTTGGACGGGATAAAAAGGGTATGCATAAAGTAGTTCTTTTTGCAAAGTCAAAGGGCTATAAGGTTAACATAAATAAATGGATAAATAAATATTGTCGTATTAAACTTATAAAGGTAGTTGGTGATAGAGGTCCGGTTTGGATTTATAAAGCTAATCGTTGGGTTGAGCCAAGATGGCCAAAGATTAAGAGTATGAGGTTAACTTCTGTTAAGTCACGCAAGGCAAAATAAAAGTTTTTTAAACTTAAGATTTTTTTTGGTTTAGCTTAAGCTTAATTAATAGTTAGGCTTAGGCTTATTAAGTATAATTTATCTTACCGCTAAATATTAGATTTTCATTATTTGATCCCCTAAAGATATTTATTAGCATGTCGACTCTATTTATGTATTTTTTTAATAATAGGTATAAGGGTTTATCTTTTACTTATGGGGTAGTTATGAGGATAATATCTGTATTTTTAATAGTATTTTTTAGCATTACACCTTCTTTATTTGCTAAAAAGGATAACATTAATAAACACAATAAGTCTGAGTATAATCATTTTAGGGATATATTATACTATGGTATATCTAAAGATAGAATTGATACCATTAAAAAAATTGTTGTTAAGAAGGATAAGAAGTACTATCCCCTTATAAAGCGGGTACTGGAAAATGAGGATAATAACAGTGTTGTGATTGAGGGTATATATGCTACAATAAATCTGAATATTAAAGAGTTTATATCCTTGATTAGTAAAAGGCTATACTCTAGTAAAGATGATATAAAAGCCGCCTCTATTAGAGCATTGGGTCACTTTAAGGATAAGACAAAAGAGAGTATTATAATGGATACTCTTAAAGAAAGTGAAAACTTATGGATAATTAGAGCTTCTATATGGTATTTGGGACAGATTAAGTCAAAAAAAAGCCTTAAGCTGATGCACGAAATATTTTATAAACGTAATACTGATGATGATACAAAAATAGGGATTGTAAATGCTATAGGAGAGATTAATAAACCGTCTTCCATAGCGTTTTTAAGTGATGTTTTATCTAGTAAGGCGGTTGGGAGGTATGTAAGGGTATTTGCGGCTTCGTCTATAGCTAAGCTGGGAAAAGAAAAGGCTGTTAATATTCTAAAACTCTATACTGATGAAAAAGACATTGTTGTATTAAAAGCTGTAATTGAGGCTTTTGGCAAGACTAAAAGTAATAAAGCATATCCTTATATTTTTTCTGCTCTTAGGCATGATAATGAAGCTATACGATACTCTGGTCTTTTGGGGATAGAGCATTTAAAGTCTGCAAAGGCATTTGATATACTTAGCTATATGGCATATAATGATAAAGATATTAAAGTAAGAAGAAAGGCTATTTTTGTATTAAGTATTATTGGTGGTAAAAGGGTTATAAGGTTATGGCTTAAGGAGTTAAAGGCTAATAATACTAAGCTTAAGTTTGCTATTATTAAATCCCTTAGCAATATGAACAAGGATATAGCATTTTCTGTTATAAAAAATGTTTTTCATAAAGAAGAGAATGTCGAATTAAAAAAGCTTATGATCGAAAAGCTTATTAACCTTAACGATAAAAAAGTGGATAGCTTTATAGATAAGCTTATTATGGCTTCTAAAAGAGGGAATAGTTTATTCAATTTTCAGACGTATTATTTATATAAGGTTTATAGTATTCGCGGTGAAAAGGGTATTCCTACTTTGAATAAATATATTACTCATAAGAATCCTCGTGTAAGGAAGTATATTTATTATGGACTTATAAGCAATAATATAAGTTTTGATAAAAAGGCTATACTTAAGGCTCTATTGGCTGAAAAGGATAAAAACTTAATACTATATATTATAAACTTGTTTAAGAGAAAGAGAATTAAAGATAGTATTCCTATATTAAGAAGCTATATAAAGAGTTCTAAGGATAAAAATATAGTAGTTATTGCTAAAAGAGCTATAGAGCATTTAAACTCGCTATAATACTATATAGTCTAGTTTTATAATATAGAGGCGTATAAAATGTTATAGTATAAATAAATTTAGCTTGACAAGTTAAGAAGTTTATACTATACTTTGATCAATTTGGCACTCATCTTAACATAAACGCTTTTCTAAGACTTTTGCCAAAGGTAATTTTTTTCTTTTTTTGGAGGTATACAAATGACAGAACGTGAAGCAGGGACTGTCAAGTGGTTTAACGCAACAAAGGGCTATGGCTTTATAGTTAGAGATGAAGGCAAGGATATTTTTGTTCACTATAGTGGAATAAGAGGTGATGGCTTTCGTACATTAGAAGAAGGGCAACGTGTAGAGTTCTCGGTATCAGAAGGTAAAAAAGGGCCTCAGGCTCAAGATGTTACAATTTTAGGATAAGTTTTAACTAATTATGCTATATAATAACTAATCTATCTATGTTAAATAATCCAATATATTAACTTCCATGCCAAGAGAAACAATAAAACATGAACTATAGATATATTAACATAATGATTAATGAAGTTTAGACTGGATAGTCTTTTAGTACTACGTAATATAGTTAACTCCCGCGAAAAAGCTAAAGGCCATATACTTGCTGGTGATGTTATTGTAAATAATAGAGTTATAACAAAACCTGGTATTAAAGTCGATGATAGTGTTAATATCCGCTTTAGAAGTGTTAAAAAGTATGTTAGTAGAGGGGGATATAAACTAGAGCAAGCATTAAGCTATTTTTCTTTAGACGTTAAAAATCTTGTTACCGTTGATATAGGTTCATCTACTGGTGGATTTACCGATTGTCTAATTCAGAATGGGGCAAGATTAGTCTACTCAATAGATGTTGGATTCAATCAAATAGATTATAAGTTTAGGGTTCATCCTAGGGTTATTGTTTTAGAAAAGGTTAACGCTAAAAACCTTACTGGGGATATGTTTAATCATCCAATACAATTAGCAGTGGTTGATGTTTCATTTATATCCCTGACTAAGGTGTTAGAGCCTATTTTTAACTCTATTTACGATAAAAGAATTATTGCCTTAGTTAAGCCTCAGTTTGAGGTAGGACAAGACATAAGCAACTTTAAGGGTATAGTTAAGCAGTCTATTTATCATATTAATGCTTTAGAAAAGGTTAACATATACGCTAACTCATTGGGATTGTATACTTATTCGGCTATACACTCTCCTATAAAGGGTCCTAAAGGTAATATAGAGTTTCTTATTTATTTAACTGATCAAAAACCCCCTGTTAACATAGACTTTAAACTAATAGTAGATATGGCTCATAAACATTTGGCATAAAGTTGTATTAGTTTACCATAGCAGGTTTAGGGTCTACTATATTATTTAGTTCTTTATTAGACTCAGGACTAATTAGTTTTACAACTTCTTTTAAGGCAGTAAGAGCAACTTCTATTTGTTTATCATCTGGTTCTTTAGTGGTTAATTTTTGTATGTAGTAGCCTGGTAGGTTCATGGCTTTTAGTATTGGATTATCTTGTTTTTTAAAGGCTAGTTTTATTAGCTCATAAGAGATTGACGCTACCACAGGCAAAAGAACTATATGACTTCCTATTAAGATGATTTTTTGGAATATAATATGTAGTGGTTCAAACCATGGGAATAGCCATAGTAAAGCTATTGGTACGAGTGAAAATATGAATATTGAAATAAAAAAAACGAAAAATAAAAATGAGGTACCGCATCTAGGGTGATAAGTGCTACATTCTTTAGCATTATTTAGGTTTAGTTCTTTATTTGCCTCGTATGCGTTAACGGCTTTATGTTCTGCACCGTGGAACTGAAATACTCTTTTTATGTCTTTCATTAGGGATATGCCATAAACATATAATACAAACATAATAAGCCTTAATAAACCAGATATAAGGTGGAATAGCATAGGTTCAGCTGTCTCTTTTACACCCATTACCTCTATTACTATATTTGGTATGGCAACGAATATACCCATTCCAAATACGATGGATAAAAATACCATAAAGAAGATGGTTATACCTTCTGTTTTTTTAGATTTTATTTTATCTTTTTCTGGTAGAGCTTCATTTGCGGATAAGGTTAAGCTTTTCATACCTATGGTTAGGTTTTGGAATAGGGCTATTATACCTCTAAAGAATGGTAGCTTTAGAAATTTATATTTTTTTGTAATAGACTTAATTTTTTTATGAATGACCTTTATTTCTCCGGATTCTTTTAATAGTGCAAGAAAGTAGTCATCTTTACCTCTCATCATGACGCCTTCTATTAGAGCCTGTCCGCCAACATTTATTTCATTTTTTTTCAAATTACTATCCCCTTTTAGATTGAATAAAGTATTTAATTTTAGATTGAATAAAGTATTTAATGTATATTATAACAAAACAAGTTAATTTTTCAACATTGTTGTTAACAAACGTTTTAGCAAATATAACAAAAAACGTTCTATCAGGCATTTTGTTAGTGAAGGTTTTAGTTTTTTATTGTAAAGAGGTTTTATGTAGATTATTTTTTGTTTGTTATTTACCCATAGAGGATTAGGTATACTTTTTGAAGTATTACATATAAAGTCAATATGTGATATTTAAATAATCTGCTCTATAGCTTTATGGAACGGCAAATCCGTTATCACTTAATAAAGGTCTATAATTCTTAGTCTCAGTAAGGGATTCTTAATAGCTCTCGTAGTGATGACTACTTGCATAAAAAGTGATATTTTGTGTTCATTGCTAAGGCATTTAAACAGCACTTAAAGAGCATAAAGGGATAACCTGCTTGACACAAGAAAATAACTTTTTCATAAATATCTTAACTTTCCTGTTCCATAAAGAAATCTGGAATTCACTTCCCTTTACGTTATATGTCTTGCCTTTTTACCTTGTATGACTAGTCATAATTCTATCATAAAATGATAACTGAATTATTAAATAATATCCCTTTAAATAACCTAAATTATCACAAAAAATACCTTCTTATTATGTTTGCCTATGTGCTACTAATTATTATATCTTTTAGATAAAAAATTATTACAACACAATTACTAAATAGATTTTATCTGCACTTTAGGAAGTTTAAAAAGATAAACTAACTTAAAATACTTTTGGTCTACACCTCTAGAACAATTATAAACCCTAATTCAAAGTCTAAACGTACATGTTTATACGTATTTCCATAGTCAACAACCTCAACTTTATGAGAAGCCGTTATCCTTGAGTTATAAGCATTATAAATAGCCCCTCTTTAATACTATCAGCAATGTTTTTCTTGAAAATCATCGTATTAGCTAAAACCAGCTTGCTATTAACTCTAACTTAAAATACTTTTGGTCTACACCTCTAGAACAATTATAAACCCTAATTCAAAGTCTAAACGTACATGTTTATATGTATTCCCATAGTCAACAACCTCAACTTTATGAGAAGCCGTTATCCTTGAGTTATAAGCATTATAAATAGCCCCTCTTTAATACTATCAGCAATGTTTTTCTTGAAAATCATCGTATTAGCTAAAACCAGCTTGCTATTAACTCTATCTTAAAATACTTTTGGTCTACACCTCTAGAACAATTATAAACCCTAATTCAAAGTCTAAACGTACATGTTTATACGTATTTCCATAGTCAACAACCTCAACTTTATGAGAAGCCGTTATCCTTGAGTTATAAGCATTATAAATAGCCCCTCTTTAATACTATCAGCAATGTTTTTCTTGAAAATCATCGTATTAGCTAAAACCAGCTTGCTATTAACTCTATCTTAAAATACTTTTGGTCTACACCTCTAGAACAATTATAAACCCTAATTCAAAGTCTAAACGTACATGTTTATATGTATTTCCATAGTCAACAACCTCAACTTTATGAGAAGCCGTTATCCTTGAGTTATAAGCATTATAAATAGCCCCTCTTTAATACTATCAGCAATGTTTTTCTTTAAAATCATCGTATTAGCTAAAACCAGCTTGCTATTAACTCTAACTTAAAATACTTTTGGTATACACCTCTAGAACAATTATAAACCCTAATTCAAAGTCTAAACGTACATGTTTATATGTATTCCCATAGTCAACAACCTCAACTTTATGAGAAGCCGTTATCCTTGAGTTATAAGCATTATAAATAGCCCCTCTTTAATACTATCAGCAATGTTTTTCTTTAAAATCATCGTATTAGCTAAAACCAGCTTGCTATTAACTCTAACTTAAAATACTTTTGGTCTATACCATTAGAACAATTACTAACAATATTGGGTTATTTTTTATATTGCTTAAGTTACATATTATGTTATAAAGTATTACAGACAGCCTTCAAAAGTTTTATGGATAACACCAACATATAATATTCTATTAATCTGCTATATGTCTTTATGGAAAGGCAAATGCTTTAAGACTTAATAAGTATATAATTTTAGCCTCAGCAAACGTTATTTTACTATATGCACTGTACAAGTATGTATAAATTAGAGTAAACTTTATATCCTGATACTAAAAACTTAGAAGTTCTAAACCGCCTTAGAACGTTTTTATAATAACCCGCTGAATAATTTATAACAATATCTGTTAAAACCATTAATAACCTTCTGTTTTTTGTTACTCTAATACTCTAAATATAGTTCAGGTAATAAGTCTACCCTATAAGGTTTTGTTTTGTATATTTTATATAGCTTAAAAAGTTTTAAGTAAAAATTGACTTTTTATTTGGTTATTTATAAATTAATAGTTATAATAAAGTATAGTGTTTTGCACTAAATTTTAAATTTTATATTAAATTAAGGAGAGTAAATATGGGAAAACTATTAATTGTACTGTTATCAGCTATGGTTTTTTTTATTTCAATAGGGGCTAAAGGCTGTGGGGAGGATCAGGTGAACGAAGTCCTTGGTTCTGGAAATAAGAAACCTGCCCCTGCAACACAACTATGTGAGATTGATACTGCGACTAAGAATGCTAATGGTGAAATTACTGATGTTACAACAACATGTGAAGAGGTAGCTGATGAAGCCGCTTGTACTGCTAAGGGTAAGGCTCCTAATGCTGAAGCTAAGTTGGTTGAAGCAAGTAAGTGTATAAAAGGTCCTAAAGAATGTCTGATTAGAACTGAAGATAATACTAAAGTGGGTCAGACAACAATCAATACTGAATGTGAGAGCACACTAAAATCAACATGTACTGGTGAAGATAAGGAATGGGTTGTTAAGTCTGCTACATGTCCTAGCCCAGTGACTGCTGAGAGAGCATGTGAGAGTTCTACTACTAATGATATTGGCAATTCGCCCCTAAAGAGAAAAGTTACCACTAAATGTAATACTGACGTAACAAAATCAGCCTGTACTAGTAGTAATAAATGGGTTGATAGAGCTGCTTGTAAAGTAGAGACTGTGGAGATTGGATTATGTAGGACTATTACTGCGACTAAGGATGCTAGTGGTAAAATTACTGATGTTACTACGGCATGTGGGAAAAGGGGTATTGACAATTATATAACTCAAGCCGCTTGTAATGCTAAGAATACGGATGGTCCTGGAACTGGCGTTGAAGTTAAGTGGGGAGGGGTAGTTTGTAGAGATGGTGAGAATGTAGTTAGTGTTGAAACGGGTGCCACTAAAAATGTAGAATGTCTAAAAATACCAAGATCAGTTTTTGAGAAAAAGGTTAATGATAATAAGAAGCAAGGTAATCCACGAACAATTAAATGGTTGACGGGTTCAAATACGTGTATTCCAATAAAACATATATGTAAGGTTACAAAACTGACTGAAACTATTATCGATAGTAATAAGCCTGAGGCTAAAGTGATTGCTAAGAAATCTAAAATTACATGTGATAGTACAGTCGAAGCAAACTCAGATTGTAACACTAATAAATTTAGTGAAATTATAGATCGTAATGATGATGGATCTATTAAAAAAACTAGTGCTAGTAAAGCTGAGTGGGTTGTGGATACTAAATGTGAAGAGTCTGAAACAGCTGAAACGAAATTGTGTCAGTTGGATAAAGATATTAAATTAGGAGGTAAGCCCTCTTATGTGAGCAGGACATGTGATTTTAAGACTGAAGAGGATTGTGATGAAGAAGGAAAAAAACCTAACTATACTAGTAGTCATTGGGGTCCTAGCCAATGTACTCCTGGTGATAAACTATGTAAAATTACCGACAGGAGAACCCATAAGCTTATAAGATGTGGAAAGAGTGCTAAAGAATGTGAAACAGGAGGTTATGAAGCTATTAGTTGGATTAATACGTCTGAAGAGGCTGAAGAGTGTAAAAAAGATGATGACACAAATTAATAAATAAACAGTTCCCTAGTTAGAGCTAGGGCTGTTTATGACAGTTAAAGCTAAGAAGTTAACTTCTTAGCTTTTTTTATATTAACTTATTATTTTTATCATAGTTATGTTTGGCTTGCAGGCATTAGAACTATCATTAACATCTATATTTTGGATAAGAAAGCTAAAATATAAAAAAAAATAGTCCACCCTTAATGTTTTTTTTACTAAATTATAAACCAGTATATTTAACTGTTATTTTGAAAGATAGATAATAGTTAGCCGTAAATATAACCCCAAAACAACTAAATCCCTATAAAATAATGAGGTGTTTATAGTGTCTGAACTGCCTAAGATTTATAATCCAAAAGACTTTGAACAAAAATGGTTTAGCTTTTGGGAAAAGAAAGGTTATTTTAATGCCAGTCCTAATAATAAGATAGAGCCGTTTACCATTGTTATACCTCCACCTAATATAACCTCTCATTTACACATGGGACATGGTCTAAATAATACCATACAGGATATACTAATCCGCTGGAAAAGAATGCAGGGTTATAATACTCTTTGGATGCCTGGTACTGATCATGCGGGTATAGCCACTCAAAACGTGGTAGAGAAAGAATTATCCGCTAAGAATAAGTCCAGACACGACTACACAAGAGAGGACTTCATAAAAGAAGTCTGGAAGTGGAAAGAACAATATGGTAGTATAATTATAAATCAGCTAAAAGCTATGGGATGTTCCTGCGATTGGGATAGAGAACGGTTTACAATGGATCCTGGACTGTCTAAAGCTGTAAGAGAGGTGTTTGTACGCTTATATGAGGATGGATTAATATATAAGGGTAAGTATATAGTAAATTGGTGTCCGAGGTGTGGGACAGCTCTTAGCAACGAAGAGGTTGATTATGAGTCTATAAGCGGCTTTTTTTATCACATAAAATATATGATCAAAAATAGCGATAAATATATTGAGATTGCTACTACTCGTCCAGAGACTATGCTTGGGGATACCGCTGTAGCTGTTAATCCCAATGATAATAGGTATAAACATCTTATAGGTAAAACCTTAATACTCCCACTGGTAAACAGAGAGATACCTATAATAGCTGATAGGCATAGTAAGATGGATTTTGGTACTGGTGCTGTTAAGGTTACTCCAGCTCATGATCCCAATGATTTTTTAATTGCTAAGAGGCATAATCTAAAACAGATTAATATAATGAACCCCAATGGCACTATGAGTGAGGATGCAGGGAATAACTATAAGGGCTTAGACCGCTTTGAGTGCAGAAAGAAGGTTGTTAATGATCTTATTAACCAGGGACTATTTATTAAAAAGATTGATCACATACATAATGTTGGACATTGTTATAGATGTTCCACAATGGTGGAGCCTTATTTATCTGATCAGTGGTTTGTAAAGATGAAACCCCTTGCTAAAAAGGCTAAGGAGGTTGTTGAGAATAATGAAATACGTTTTTATCCGTCTAAGCATAAAAAGGTATATATACACTGGATGGACAACATAGAGGATTGGTGTATTAGTAGGCAGATATGGTGGGGACATAGAATACCAGTTTGGACTTGTACTAATTGTAATGAGATTATAGTTACCAGAGAGGATCCTAATAGCTGTCCCAAGTGTAATTGCCCTTTGGAACAGGATAATGATGTATTGGATACATGGTTTTCGTCTATGTTGTGGCCTTTTTCTACTATGGGTTGGCCTGACAAGACTAAGGAGCTTAGTTATTTTTATCCTACTAATGTTTTATCCACTGCTCCGGAGATATTATTCTTTTGGGTTGCCAGAATGATTATGGCTGGGCTGTACTTTATGGATGATATACCATATTCTGAGGTATACCTTCATTCAACGGTGAGGGATAAGCTGGGTAGAAAAATGAGTAAGTCATTGGGTAACGGTATAGATCCACTAAAAGTAATAAATAAGCATGGTGCAGATGCTCTTAGGTTTACTATTACCAGTTTATCTCCTATGGGACTTGATATTAAGTTATCCTTTTCTGATAAAGAAAATGACTTTTTAGTGGGTACAAGGTTTGCCAATAAGATATGGAATGCATCAAGGTATATACTTATGAATATAAAGAATTATAGTATAAACCCTATTGATAAAGACTGTTTAAGCTTGGCTGATAAGTGGATATTAACCAGCTTAAATAATGTAATTCTTAAGTCTGATAATTATTTGAGTTCTTATAGGTTCAATGATTTTGCTATGGCTCTCTATGACTTTATCTGGCATGATTTTTGTGATTGGTATATTGAATTATCCAAAATTAAGCTGTATGGTGAGTCTGTTAAAGAGAAAGAGAATAGTTTATCCATTTTGGTATATGTGTTATCAGAGAGTTTAAAGCTTTTACACCCTATTATGCCTTTTATCACAGAGGAAGTGTGGCAAAAGCTATCCCATGATGGGGATAGTATTATGGTTAGCAGTTATCCCAAGGTGAACAGTGAATATTCATATAACACTGCAGAAAAGAACATGGCTATAATTAAGGAGATTGTTTATAGCATTCGTAATATAAGGGGTGAGATGAACATACCTCCTGATAAAAGGGTTAATATTGTTGTAAAGGCCACTGATAACAACGTAATAACTTTATTAAATAATCATAGTGAATATATTAATAGTCTTGCTAAGTTAGAGTCGATGAGCATTAGAGACGAGTTTAGTATGGATTCTGGTTGTGCATATAGTATTGGTAGTGGTTATGAGTTATACATCCCTCTAAAAGGCGTAATAGATATAGATAAAGAAAAGGATAGAACTGTAAAAGAAATAAATAAGCTCGAAAAAGAACTCACTAGAACTAATAAAAAACTCCAGAATAATGATTTTATAAACAAAGCTAAGGATATAGTTATCCAAAAGGAAAAGGATAAGCTAAAGGAGTTTAGTATTAATTTGGATAAGCTAAGGGATAATCTTAGTCTATTGGGTTAGAACTTGCTAAGGTATTTGTATTTACTATGCCTAATGAGCTTTGATAGCATTATTTTAGATTTAAGTTTATAGTCTTTTAGTTGTTTATGTTTATCTTTTTGTATATAGGTAAGTTGGACGTTATAGATATTATTATTCTGTTTGGATAATAGTTTAATACTTTGCTTATCGTTTTGATAGTGGATTGTATTTTTATTAATAGTTTTTTTATATTTGGCATAATTAGTATTAAGGTTTTCCTTTAGGATCTTATATTGTTGTGGTGATAGTTTTATTTCATACATAATCCTAAACAGGCTTTTATCGATGAAACCAAGCTCTATAGAGTTAATTAAAGGGTTAAACTTTTCAATTGGAAAACTACGGTAGCTATAAACTATTTCAGGATTAAAGTCTAGTTCTATATTTATAGTTATATTTTTGTTTAAGCTTTCGATTTTATTTTTTATTGTTTTTGCCTTAGCTGTACTAATACTAGCAATGATAAAGGTGTTGCCTTCTTTTGTCATATTGTTTTTTGATAAGTTATTCTTAAGTATATTAGTAATTTTTTTATGCAGTTTATCATTTTTAGTATTGATGGTTAATTTATATTGTTGAGTTTTATTAGCTGATGAGAGTACTTTACTATTAGTTAGCCAATTAAGTTTACCCAGTTTATAGCCAAACACTCTTTTTAGTGTTATTTTTGCAGATAGGGATTTATTTATTTCATTGCTATTATAACCAATACTAATATTTGGGTCATCATGATAGAACCTGCTATTTATTATATTGTTATCGGTAAAAAAGTAAAAGTTTTTACTATAGTAGTTTTGGGCGACTTTGAGTGATGGATTATGTTTAACTAATATTTTTTCTATATTTAGGATGCTCATATTGAGTTTAAATATTTTAGTTCCTTTTTCCCAGTTATATGTATAGCTATTAGTTGCAAATAATAGGATAGTTATTATTAGTAAGAGTTTAGTTTTCATATTTTATTCCTTATTATGTTCTATATTGAAGTTATTCGGTATATAGAGTTTAAGAATTATTATTTAAGTGGTAAAAATTATATTTTATTGGTATACAGTTGTGAATATCTTGGTATACTATTGTAAAAAGGTTTTAAGCTATCGAGTTGTTCTAAGTTAGCGGATAAGCTTAAAGACTTAGTATTCCCTTGACAAAGTTAGGGTTTTGATTATTTTTAATTTTCTAAGAAATACTATATTTTCTTGATATATGAATTTTTATTGCTTTATCCGTTGAATATTATAAGCAGGTGATTTTTATGTATAGAGAGCCATTATCCAGTGTATCCTTTCCTAAGCTGGAAGAACAAATACTTAAGTTTTGGGAAGACAACAAGATATTTTACAAAAGTCTTGAGAATAAAAATAAAGACTATGTATTTTATGATGGACCACCGGGTACTAACGGCCATCCTCATATAGGGCATATGTTACAAAGTGTATTAAAGGATTTATGGCCTAGGTATAAGGCTATGCAGGGTTATCGTGTTATACGAAAGGCTGGCTGGGATACTCATGGTTTACCTATTGAGCTTACTGCTGAGAAGGAGCTTGGTTTAAACTCTAAGGCGGATGTTGAAGATTATGGAGTTAGTAAGTTTATAGATTATTGTCGTAAAACGGTGTTTAGGTATAAGGGTGAGTGGGTTAATGCTATTAGGCGTATTGGGCGGTTTTTAGACTTTGAGGATGAATATGCCACTCTTACTAATGATTTTATTCAAAGTGATTGGTGGGTATTAAAGCGTGCATGGGAGAAGGGTCTTTTATATCAGGGTCATAAGGTTATAGCACATTGTCCAAGGCTTGGAACGTCATTATCAAATCATGAGGTTGCCCAAGGGTATAGGGATGTAGTAGATATATCTATTTTTGCTAAGTTTGCTATTAGGGATGAGGATAATACCTTTTTCTTAGCATGGACTACTACCCCATGGACTTTATTAGGTAATGTAGCTCTAGCCCTTGCTAAGGATATTGATTATGTTAAGATTAGGGTTAACAATGAGAAGTATATTCTGGCTGAGGCACGGCTTAAGCCTTTAGAGGATAAGGGTTTTCTTGCCGATTATGATATAATTGAACGTTATAAGGGTTCTGATTTAGTTAATATAGACTATGAGCCTTTATGGGGGTTTCATAGTGGTTTTGATAAGCGAAAGCATTTTACTATAAACGATGATTATGTTACCACTGAGGATGGTACTGGTATTGTTCATTTAGCTTTATACGGCGAGGATGACTATCGTATAATTAAAAAGTATGATTTGCCTTATGTACAGCATATTAATTTATCTGGTTATTTTACTAATGAGTGTGGGGACTATGCTGGTAAATACTTTACTGAAGATGGTATGGATGTTAATATACTTAAGGATTTGTCATCACGGGGTTTAGTATTTGCTAAGGAGAGGTTGGAGCATTCCTATCCCTTTTGCTATCGTACTGGTGCGAGGCTTATGTATTATGCAAAGTCGAGCTGGTTTATAAAAACTACTGCTTATAAGGATCGTATGTTATTGGCTAATAAGGATATTAACTGGTATCCTGGTCATATACGGGATGGTAGGTTTGGTAATTGGCTTGAGAACAATGTGGATTGGTGTATATCCCGTGAGCGTTATTGGGGTTCACCTTTGCCTATTTGGACATGTACTAATGGTGATTGTAAGCATCAGATTTGTGTTGAGTCTATTAAAGAGCTAAATGACTATTCTAAAGTTAAGATTGATGATGATTTTGATTTACATATCCCAGAGATAGACAAGGTTATATGCACTTGTCCAAAGTGTAAGTCGGATATGACAAGGGAGCCTGATGTACTAGATTGTTGGTATAATTCTGGGATAATGCCTTGGGGTCAGTTTGCCTATCCTTCTAAGGATGGTTCTACAGAGTTATTAAACAGTCAATATCCAGCTGATTTTATATGTGAGGGTCAGGATCAAACAAGGGGTTGGTTTTATGCTTTATTAGCCATATCTACTATGTTGACTGACAGGTCTAGTTATAAGAATGTTATATGTACAGAGTTGGTTTTGGATAAAGACGGCCATAAGATGAGCAAATCTAAGGGTAATGTAGTTGATCCTGCGGATATGGTTAATAAATATGGTGCTGATGCTATGCGATGGTTATTTTTGAATACCAGTCCTGGTAATTCAATACGCTTTTCTGAGGATGCACTAAAGGATAATCTTAAGCAGATTATTTTACCAATATGGAATATATACAGTTTTTTTGTAACTTATGCGAGGATTGATAACTACAAGCCTGACGATATACATAATTCATCTAATCCATTGGACTTATGGATATTATCAGAGACTAAAGGTCTAATTACTGGGGTAACAAAGGCATTGGATAGTTATGACTCTTCTGGGTCATGTCAACATATATTTGAGTATATTGATAAGCTTTCTAATTGGTATATACGAAGGAGTAGAAGGCGTTTTTGGAAGTCGGAGAGTGATAATGATAAAAAAGAGGCTTATGATACGCTGTATAGTGTATTTGTTGATTTGTTAAAGGTATTGGCACCTTTTTTACCTTTTATTACTGAGGAAATATACCAACAGGTTGTTAGGTCGGTTAATTTGGACGCTAAAGAGAGCATACACTTATGCGATTATCCTGTTGCTGATGACGGAGATAGAAGTTTAACCTTAGAACATGAGATGAACCTTATACGTACGGTTGTATCTCTGGGTCGTTCTTTGAGGAATAAGTATGGTATAAAGGTACGTCAACCCTTGAGTGAGCTTATAGTTGTATGTCACAATCGTGATGATGAGAGGGTTATATCAGCCATGAGTGATTTAGTTTGTGAGGAGCTTAATGTTAAATCAGTTGTTTTGGCTAAGAGTGATAAGGATTTAGTTATTCTAACGGTAAAGCCTAATTTAAAGAAGCTTGGTCCTATGTTGGGTAAGGAGTTAAAGAAGGTTATTCCTATTATTTCTGCTCTCACTGGGGATGACATAATAAAGCTTGAGGGTGGTAATGGTATTGAGTTAGGTTATGATGATAAAGTTATTAATATTACGCTGGATGATGTTTTAATACAGAGAAAGGAGAGGCCTGGTCTTGTTATTGAGGTATCAGATGATGTTACAGTGGCATTAAACTCTGAGATTACTACTGAATTAAGAAAAGAGGGTTTTGCAAGGGAGTTTGTTAACAAGGTACAGAATATGAGGAAGGAGTATAACTTTGATGTTCTTGACAGGATTAGGGTGGATTATTCTTCGTCTAATACTGTGAGGGACTCTATAACTTGGCTTAGTGATTATATAAAGAATGAGACTTTGGCTGTGGATATTATTTTTAATAAGTCCATTGACGGCGAAGGCAAAGAGTGGGACTTAAATGGAGAGCAATCTATAATTAGGATTAAAAAGGTATAGTTTATTTATTTATATATAAAAGGCTTTCTGGTGTAATTCCTTTATGCCAATTTAGTAGGACTACATCTCCTATTGTTGTTTGTGTGATTTGATCACCTTCTATATTTTTGATAGTATAGTTATTTAGTACAAAGGTTTTTCCTTCTGGGGTATTAATTTTTAGAGTATTTTCGTTGTTAAACTTGGAGTATACCTCAACGGCTATTAGTTTATATTTTACTAGACCTATTACCTTTGCTATTGGGTTTGGTTGATTCATATTAATATTGATATTATCAGTCGGATTATTATTAAAAAAGCCTTCTGTTAGTCCTTGGGGATAGTATTTATTTATTTTATTTAATAGGTTTTGGTTATTAGGTATAGTTGGATTATTTATTTTATCTTTATAAGCTCTGGTAACGTTTATCATAACTTCGGATGATTTATTTCTAAAGTCAAAGAGTAGGGATGGTATTTTTAATTTTAGTATTTCATCTATTTGGTTTATGAGGCATAGTTCACGGCTGAAAAACATAAAGCTACCGTGGGGATTATCTTTAAACAGGAACCAGTCGTTTTCTCTTTTTTGTTCTTTTAGGTATATTTCATAGTTATTTTGGTTTTTGATAGCTTTATTTATAAAGTTACTCTGTTCAATTAGCCGTCGTTTACTTTGGAACATCAAGATTGGACCATGTATTAATATTTCTGTTTGTGTAGAAGACTTATCTATAATAGTTTTAAGCTGATCTTTTGGTATTTCATTGGAGAGTACAATAGTTTTGAGAGAGGGTTTAAAATTATTCTCCATGAAGTTTATAGCTTTATAGTTACGATTAGCAGTTTGAGTATTTATTTCCAAGTTAATTTTTGGATATTTATTATAGATGAGCCAAGCCAGTCCGATATCCTGTACTCTTATTCCGTCGTAACCTATGGTGTATAGGCTGTTTATTAGGTTAGATATGATATTAACGTTATTTTGGTGGGTTATAATATCTATATTGAAGACCAGTTTTATTTGCGGATTAAGTTTTTTAGCTTTATTGTATAGGTTTTTTATTTTATGGGTGATATTTTCACTCTTATTGTTTGCGAGGATTGAGAACTGTTGATCTTCTATTAATAGTTTATCAAAGCCTAAGCTTATGGCGGTTTCTAAGGAGCTATTATCCACATAGCTAGTTAAAAGGGGCATTAGAAGACCATACCCACATATCCGACAAAGCTGTCATTTTTCATAACGTCGTAGCTTGTATAATAATCAATGATATTTCCTTTAGTTCTTCCTAAGGCTTTGCTGGCGGATATACATGATATAGCGGCTCCAACACTACATGCACTTGAGTTTTGAGTGGCATGTTCAATTGATAAATCTTCATCCATTTTGCTTAGGTAGTTGATTAGGGTATTATCGTTTATATTTTTTACCCATTCTATAGACTTTTCACCTAGTCCTGCTGGCATAAAGCTATAATTGGGACCGTAATGGGTTAGATCGGTTGAGCCAATGGTAATTAGTTTTAGGTTTAGTTCTTTTGCCTTATTGGCAATGAGTTGCCCTAAGTTAGCGGATAGATTAGACGGTGGAGAGCGAAAGGCAACTATTTTTGTATTGGGAAAAAAGTATTTTATAAAGGGTAGTTGTATTTCTACAGTATTATCGGTTAGATAGTTTGGTTCGGAGTTATTTTTAATTTCGTTTATAACTTTGTCAAAAAGGGGTTTATGGAGTTCAATATTACCAAATGGTGTTTCAAAGAGGTCGTAGTCATAATATGTGATTAGGTCATTTATTTTTAGGTGTCCGCCAAATACTGCTATTACATCTACATTGCTTTCAGCTAACAGGCTAATTACTTTGCAGGATAGTTTACCAGAGAAGTACCATCCTGCATGAGGTACTATTCCCCCAACAGGGCTGTTTTTTAGTGATATGTTAGGATATTGGTTTAAAAAAGAGTTAATTTCTTTATAGCACAACTTTTTATTTTTGGGATACCATCCATCAGCTAGTTCCATAGTTTTAGTTTTCATAATATCCTTGATTATTTATACAGTTCTTATCCTGTAACATAAAACAATTTGCTATATTACTTATTTATATATTCTTTGGCATTTATAGACTTTCCTGTAATATGTTTTGAACTGTCCTCAGCCAAATATAGAAAAACCTTAGTTATATCATCAGGCTTAGCTATTGTATTTGGATCCTCATTAGGATAGGCTTTAGCACGCATATCGGTTCTAACTGCTCCGGGGTTAACCGCATTAACCCTAATATTATAGGCTAATAGCTCTTGGGATAGTATTTTAGTAAAGGCTTCTATGGCAAACTTAGATATTGAATAGGCTCCCCATTCCTTTTTTGGTTCTATGCCTACTCCTGATGATAGATTTATGATAGAGGAATAACTTTTTGTCATTAGAGGTATAAGAGCTTTTGTTATATAAAAAGTTCCGTTAAGGTTAATGTTTATTACCTTTTCCCAGACGTCTTTTGGGTAGTTAGCTATAGTTTTTCTTTGTCCTAGTACTCCAGCATTGTTTACCAAAATATTAAGATGACCAAATTGTTTTTTTATTTTGTTTGCTAGATTGTCTACTTGCTCTTTGTTAGCTATATCGCATACGAAATAGTCTATATTTTTACTATTGATTTCATTTAGTATTTCTATTTTGGTTTTTTTTAAGTTTAACTCTTTTCGTGATATAATAATAACAGAGGCACCAGCTTTGGCATACTCTTTGGCTATAGCCTTACCAATACCAGTTCCTCCGCCTGTAATGAGAGCAGTTTTATTTTTTAGTACCATAAATTTAGGGGTGATTATAGCCTATATGGTTTTATTTGTCCTGAGTCCCAATGAGCTAAAAATAGGTCATCTTTGCTTAGTGCCTCATGATTATCTTCGGAATAGGGCTTATGATATAATTTAATAGCTCCCTTTACCTGTCCAAGACTCTCTAATGCCTTAACTATTTTAGCTCCGTTAGTAGAGTTAGCGTCACTAATAGCCTGAGAAAGCAGTAAGGTAGCATCATAGGCCTGAGCCGCTACCGAAAATACAGGAGTAAAACGATAGTTTTGTTCAATTTGTTCTTGCAGTTTTTTGGATACCTCATTGGTCCCAGATATAGATGAGGCAGTAAATAGTAATTCAGATTTACTAATATTTATGACTTTTGATACCATAGAAATCATATTTACCCAGCTTCCAAGTAGTACAGGTTTAAAGTTTTGCATAACCTGTAGGTTTATTAATATTCTGGCATTTTCGGTAGTTAGTCCGTATACAAGTATAATATCTGCACCGCTATTTTGTATTTTTTTAAGTTGTAGAGTCATATCCTCATCACCAGGCTTAAACCTTTCTACAGCAACAGGGCTTCTTTTGCTTTGCATCAAAATATGCTTAATGTCTATAAGAGCACCTTCTCCGTATGAGGTAGAGTCAGCCATTACAGCAATCTTACCAGTTTTAGACCTCCTAAGTGCTTGAGCAATTAGAAGTTTTACTTGGTCTAAATCAGTATTAGAAACTCTAAAAATGTAATTTTGCTCTTCATCGCTATACCTAGTCGTTATTTCACTTGCCGTAGCTATAGGCACTATTAAGGGAATATTTTTTTCTTGTGGTATATCTATCCAATTTAATGTACTACCACTGGTACCACCACCAACTATACCTATAACATTTTCTTTTTCAATGAGGTTAGTTACCTTATCTCTGGCTAAATCTGGTGATGCTTTATCGTCATCACTAATTCCAACTACTGTATGACCGAGTAAGCCTCCATTTGAGTTAATGTTATTAATAGCCAGTTCAAACCCATGTACTCCAGAAATACCGAATTCAGCAACTCCACTAGCACTCTGATCAGCTATAAAGCCGATTTTTAAGACTTTTTGTTTTTTGGGAATTATAAAAGCATTGGTAATAGTACTCAAATTATCTAATAGTGATTTACCATTATTAATGCTACCACTAATCAGATTTATTTTATGGCTAATTAGCTCTCCATCTTTACTCTGGTCAAAAGTTGTTAATACCACCCTATTTGTGATTAGAAGAAGGCTTTTAAGAACTTGTTTAACATCCTCTATTTCAGTACGCTGGGTATTAATAGCCTTCATAATCCCTCTAGATATGGTCATTAAGGATTCCATTGACTCTACAAGAGATTTAGTTTGTTTAGCTTGTTCTGATATAGTAGAAGTTGTTTTATTAATTAGGGTAGTTGTTTCACTAATATCGGTTATAATAGCAGTGAGAGATGTTTCTGCGTGATCAGCCAACTTAACACCATGTTCGATTCTCGTTAACATATCTTTATTGAGACCGCTAATCTCTTTGGCAGACTGAGTGCTGTTATTAGCTAATTTTCTGATCTCATGGGCTACAATTGCAAAACCTTTACCATATTTACCTGCATGTGCAGCTTCAATAGAGGCATTCATAGCCAATAAGTTAGTTTGTTCTGCTATATTGGTTATTACGTTAACACCTTCACTCACTCTATGGCTAGCAGACTCAATCTCTTTAATAGCCTCTATAGCACTGTGTATAGAGTTAGCTCCTTCACTGGCGACTTCTGAGAGATTAGTGGCAACGCTATTTACTTTACCAGTCATAAGGTTTAGAGAGGTTATTGATTTTGTAAGGTGTTCTACGGCTTTTGAGTTTTTTTCTACTTCTTTAATTTGGGACTCAATTTGCGTTATCATTTCTTCTAAGGAGTAGATTATATCACCAATAGTAGAGTCGGTCTTGTTAACAATATTTGTTTGCTCAATGACTGTTTGATTCACTCTTTCAATAGATCTTATCATACTATCCATATTTTGTGTAGTAGTATTTAAAGAGGAAGATAAAAAACCTCCTAGGTCATTTAGTCTATTGGCAACTGATTGCGTTATGGAGGCATTTTTAGCCAATTTATTAAATAATTTATTATAGCTTATTAGTTCATCGGATAGTTGTTCATTTTTTACTTTACTTGTAATTGGAAAAAAGTTCCATGTATTATTTAGGATTTCTTCTATTCTATTTTTTAGGGGATATTTTCTGTATGTTTTTTGTTGTTTTGTAGTTATCCACAAGCCAATGAGAAAGATTATTGTAGAAGCTATACTCGAGGCTATTAGAGCTTGTCTAAAGGCTAGATTTTCTTTTAATAAAATTAAGGAAAGTGCTAGAGTTACTATAGAAATAAGAAAAATTATTATTATAATTTTTAGTGAATAGCGCATAACCACCCTCATTTAATTAAGTTAGGTAGATTGAAGTAGTGTTCATTTTTAAGTAAGGTAAAAAAATTAGTTTAAGGTTTAGCAATATATATTACCTTTGGTTCGTTAACGGAATTTAATATTAGAAATCGATCAATTATTAATAAAATATAATAATAACATAGATAGTATACAGAAAATGTTAAAAGTTCTATATTTTAAATAGTTAAGCAAGGAATTTTTAAAGAAAAGTTAATAAATTTAGGTTAAGAAGTACACTAATATTTATTAGTTGTCATATTTTTTTATTTTAGTTTATGTGTTATAAAGTGTTCACCAGATATAGTTAGGAAGGTTTGTTAATTTAGTATTTATCGCTTTAAGATAAAACATATAACGTCAAGATAAATGTATTTTAGACTCCTTTGTGGAACAGAAAAGTAAAATATTGATGGAAAAGTTATTTTCTTTTGTATATTGTTTATCTTATCTATTAAAAAAACTTTTTTTATCTCCCTAAAACTAGATGCCTTTTAGGTGTATTTTAATACATTTTAAATAGTTATGTTATATTATAATGTTCTTTATTTAAAATACTAGAATATTTAATAACAATATTTTCTTCGTTTACCTAAGTAAATCGATTATTTATTTGTTTTATTAAAATAAAGATAGAAAAATTGGAATATAAAATGAAAAAAATTACTATTAGACAAAAAGAAGTATTCGATTTTCTTTATAAGTATACTAATAGGGAGAACCGCCCTCCTACACTTGTGGATATTAAAAAGCATTTTGGCTTTGCTTCTAACCAAGGTGTAGTTGACCATCTAAAAGCTCTTGAGAGAAAGGGATATATTAAAAGGCTTAAAAGAAGTAGGGGAATAGTTATTTTAAGAAAAGATTACTTTCCTATTTTGGCTAGAGTGGCCGCAGGGAATCCTATTATGTCAGATGAGTTTAATGAGGGTAACCTAAGGCTAGAAGAGCTTTTTGATGCAGAAGGATGCTACGTTATTAGAATTAAAGGTGATTCTATGCGGAATGCTGGTATTTTAGATGGTGACTATGCCATTGTAAAATATCAGGAAAGCATAGAAAATGGAGAAATATGTGTTGCCATAATCGATAACGAAGCCACTGTTAAAAGAATACTTTTTGATTCTAATAAAATTACTTTACAACCAGAAAATGACTTGTATGAATCTATAACTATAACTGCTAAGTCAGACTTGAAAGTTTGTGGAAAGGTTGTTGGAGTATTAAGAAAGTTTTAAAATTTTATTAATCCTTCACTACAAACTATTCATTTTTTGGTTTGCTTATTGCCTATCAAATTAATTTCCGTTCTTTTCTTTTGCAAAGCAAGTTAATAGTTGTTTCATGTGTACCCATTATGGGGTACACATGTTTTTATAGCTACCTTAATAAGTATTCTGAAGCTTAAAATAAGTATGCTTGATTTTATATTATAGGTTATAGTTTAAAATTTATATAATTTTAATGGAAAATGTATTAACTTAAAAGGTTTTTTTCTCTTAAAACTTTTTTTAACGGTAAAACTTTTTTTAATAGCTTTATATTGTATTTTATGATTTTCAATTTCTATTATAACCTTCTCTTTTAATTTCCATAGGTTATTGTTTATGGATACTCTCTTTGTTTGAGACTTTATTGTAATTCTTTTAGGTTTTAGCTCTTTCGTTGAAAAAAAGTTTACAGATTTTTTGGGAGAAGGTTGCGTATTTACAAAAGGTTGACACTTTTTGATAATAGCTTTTGCATAATTAGCATATTCTTTTGTATAAATTGTTTTCTTGTATAGTATATAACTGATTACTGGTGCTACTAATAGGAAAGTAATTAATAAAGAGTAATTAACTCTGTTCATAGAAAGTCTCCTAAATTTGAAGTGTGTATTTTTATACAATCAATAATCATGCCAATAAGAATAAAAATATTTTTTAATTACTATTATTGTTAACGTTTTATTGTGTTATAAGTTACAGGCTTTTTAAAAATTAAGTTTTTGGGACTATCTAAAAGTTTTCTATAAAACTATCCAAATTTTCCATACTAAAGTAGGAATAATTCCATAAATTTTAATATATAGCTTTATAAATATGATTATACCTCGTTTAATTTTTATCACTATAAGTTAATAACAATTAATATGGATAATTTTAATTTTAGCATGTATTTCTTAGTGTTAATAGGGGTTTTAACTATGTAATAAAAGCTGTTTTTTTAATTTAGAGAATTAATTTTATTTTTTTATTAGAAGGTGTTAACTTACTATGAAAAGCAAAATTGATGAGTTGACAGAAAAAATTTATAAAGAAAGCATCGAAAAAGCTGAGGTTGAAAAAAACAAAATTATATCTAACGCAAAAAAAAAGGCAGAAAAGATTATCAAGAACGCTAATATTAAAGCAGAGGAGATTATATTACATGCAAAAAGACATGGTGATGAGCTAAGAGGCTCAACTAAAGCTGAAGTGAGCCTGTCAATAAGGCAGGCTATTAATGCTGTTAGAGAGAGAATAGATAATCTTATAAAGGTTAAAGTATTGGAAGAGCCAATTAGAGAAGTTTTTAAAGATAATAGTTTTTTAAAAAAGATAATTGGGACTATTATAACAAATTGGAATACACAAAGTTCTGAGCCGGTATCCATTGGTATACTGCTTTCTGAAAAGGATGAAGAAGGCTTAAAAGACTATTTTAGTAATAAGGTTCTTGACATTCTTAATTCTGGATTAGAAGTTAATTTTGATGATAAGATTAATGCGGGATTTAAAATTTATCCTAAAAACGGAAACTACCATATTAGTTTTACTGATGACGATTTTAACTGTTTTTTTCAGTTTTACTTAAGGCCTCAACTTGTTAGTTTGCTTTTTGGCGGTAAATAGTATAATTCTTGGCTATTATGTGACTTATTATATAAATAGTATGTTTGAGGAACTTTTTAATGTATAGATATAAACGAATTTTAGTTTGTCTTGATTTTAGCGATAGGGATGAATATGTCATTAAAATGGCATCAGTTATATCTAACTTGGCTTGCTCGGATAAGGTCTATTTTTGTCATATTAGCAAAACTCTTGATTTACCTGATGAGGTTAAAAAGCATCATGATACATTTTTAGAGCCTATAGACGAGTTTATTAAAGATAAGATGCAGGACTCAATAAAAAAACACTTTATTGGGCCAAAGACTACTAAGGTTAGATGTGAGGTGAGAGAGGGTTCAAGGTTATTGGGCTTGCTTCGTATGACTGTCAGAAAGGAGATTGACCTAGTTATAACTGGAAAAAAATTATTATATAGTGGGGGGACTATTCCAGATAAGTTAACAAGAAAGTCTCCTTGTTCTGTATTGATAGTCCCAGTTAATATAGAGGCTAATATTGAAAGAATACTTGTTCCAGTAGACTTTTCTAAACATTCTAATGAGGCTATGGAAATAGCTATTAGGTATGCTTTAGCATCGGGTCAGTCTATAATATACGCTATACATACATTTAGTCTGCCGTCTGGATATTATAAGACTGGGAAGAACGAAGAAGAATTTGCTAATGCGATGAAAAATAATGCTGAAAATGAATACCGCCATTTTATTAATACGGTTGATCTTAATAATATAGATGTAAAGATTAATTTTGTTCTTGATGAAAAGCCTGTTAAGGCGATCCAAAAAGAAATTGATAGGTTAGGCATCCACCTTGTTGTTGTTGGAGCAAGGGGGCGAAATTTTATGACATCGGTATTACTTGGTAGTATAACGGAGAAATTAATACATAATCTTAATGTACCAGTAATAGCAGTTAAAGAAAAGGGTGAAACTCTTAGTTTTCTTGATTGGATGAAAATTGTTACAGTTCAAGAAAACTAAAAGAAATACTTGTTGTTATTTTATAGACTAATATTTTTTTACATTATGTATACTATAAAGTTATGAAAGGTAGTTATAATATGTATGATAAAAAGCCCTTTATTACGTTATCCAGGGAGTTTGGCTCAGAAGGATGGGTATTGGCTAAGAAGATTGAGGATAAACTTAATACTAAGAAGTCTGATCCGCCGTGGAAGAGCTATAATAAAGAGATTTTAGCTAAAATTGAAAAGGATGAAAAGTTATCTAAGGAGTTGGTTGAGTCTTTAGACAAGCCTGCTGATAGTACTATTACAGAGTTTTTTAATAAACTTATTACTAATAAGCCTGAACGTTTTGTAATTTTTAGTAAGATGGCAAAGGTGATTAAGTCTCTTTCCATTGCTGGTAATAGTATTATTGTTGGTAGAGGAGGATGTTTTATTACCCATGAGTTATTAAATGGTTTTCATGTACGAGTTATAGCTACTATGGACTGGCGGATTGATCAGATGGCAAAACAGAAGAGTATTTCTATTATAGAAAGCAAAGAATTTATTACTAAGATGCAGAAGGATAGAGATGCCTTTATTCGGGATTATTTTTTTACTGATGTTTCTGATCCTCATTATTATGATTTAATTATTAACATGTCGAGAATATCTTTGGAAGACGCTTCTGATCTAGTTATTTATACAATGAGAAAAAAGGGGTTAATAGAATGAAAGGCTCTGTAAAAAAGCTTATAGTCTTATTATTATTTACTTTTGGGATTGCTGTTATAGTTTACTCTGCTGTTAGTGATGATAGTTCACCTATGGATAATGCAAGCAGTAAGTTAGATTTTCCACCAAAGTTGGATAGTTATAGTAAGGATGATAGTTTAGTTGATATTTTATATAATAGGATAATAAAGCATCCTTTTTATTTGATTGGGACTATAATATTTTTATTTGCTATTATACATACATTTTTGAGTAGTATGTTTACTCGTATTTCTCATAAGTGGGCTCATGAGCATGATCTTTTAAAAAAGGAGGGGAGGGTTCATAAGCATTCTCATCATTTTGGGGTAGAGGTATTTCATTTTTTAGGTGAGATAGAGGTAGTATTTGGTTTATGGAGCGTAGTATTAGGCATGGCTATATGCGGTATTTATGGATGGGAGTCGGCTATTCATTATTTTAACTATGAGGTTAAGTATACCGAGCCACTTTTTGTTATGGTTATTATGACTTTAGCCTCTAGCAGGCCTGTTTTAAAGTTTTCAGAGATGTTGATGTGGCGGATTGCTAATTTAGCTAAGGGAATGTTAATTTCTTGGTGGTTTACTATTCTTACTTTTGGACCTCTTTTGGGTTCATTTATTACTGAGCCTGCGGCTATGACTATAGCCGCTATTTTATTGGGGGAGAAGTTTTATAATCTTGAGCCTAGTAATAGTTTTAAGTATGCCACATTAGCTTTATTATTTGTTAATGTATCTGTTGGTGGTACTCTTACTCATTTTGCGGCACCTCCTGTTCTTATGGTAGCTGATAAGTGGGATTGGGGTTTAGTATTTATGGCTAGTAATTTTGGTTGGAAAGCCGCTATGGGGATAATTATTAGTAATTTTATATATTTTTTATTTTTTAGAAAAGAGATGGAGCGGTTACAAGAGAAATATGCTATTGTTAGGTTACAGAGAGAGCTTAAGGCTAAGTATATTAAAGAGGATGAGTTAGAGGAAATATTTGAAAGGACAGAGATTATTGCTGGCGAGGAGTTAGGATTTACTGATAAGTTAGCCAGGGAGTTTGAAAAGATAAGGATAGGTTTAAAAGGAAGGATATTGAGTGAGATTAAAGAAAAGGGTATAAACAAGTCATTAGTTGAAAAGGCATTTGATCAAAGTTTTGAAAAGGCACGTCTTAATGAGTTAAGGAAGACTCTTCCTGGACTTTTGCCTATTAGCAAAAGGGCTATATATGTTGATCCTTATTGGGATAGTAGAGAGGGTTGGGTACCTGCTTGGGTTATGATTGTTCACTTAGGTTTTTTGATATGGACTGTTATAAACGCTCATCATCCACCATTATTTATTGGGGGATTTTTATTATTTTTGGGTTTTAGTCGTGTAACAATTAATTTTCAGAATAGGATTAACTTAAAGCCGCCTCTTTTAGTGGGATTTTTTTTAGCTGGTTTAGTTATTCATGGGGGAGTACAGGAATGGTGGATAGAGCCTATTTTAACAAGGTTATCCGAAACGGTATTATTATTTGGTGCAACTATTTTGACTTCATTTAATGATAACGCGGCTATTACTTTACTTAGTACACTTGTTAAGGATTTTAGTCCTAGTTTAAAGTATGCAGTAGTTGCTGGAGCGGTAGCTGGTGGAGGATTAACGGTAATAGCTAATGCACCTAATCCTGCTGGACAGTCTATTTTAAAGAAGTTTTTTCCTGATAATACTGTATCACCTGCTAGGTTGCTACAATATGCTATTATTCCGACTATAATTATGATATTTTGTTTTATGTTTTTAACTTTTTAGTATATTTATATCATATAAAATTTACTAATATATTTAAGAGTGGGTTTAATATATAAAAGTTATTATCAAATGTTCTAGTAGGTTATAGTAAAAGCGTTCTAGATTTATCAATTTTTATAGATATAAGCTGTTCTATTATTTTTAATTCACATAGAAAATTACATATAAAGTCAATATAGAATATTCCAATAATCCCCTCTAAGCTTTTATGGAACAGCAAATCCGTTATCACTTAATAAAGGTCTATAATTCTTAGTCTCAGTAAGGGATTCTTAATAGCTCTCGTAGTGATGACTACTTGCATAAAAAGTGATATTTTGTGTTCATTGCTAAGGCATTTAAACAGCACTTAAAGAGCATAAAGGGATAACCTGCTTGACACAAGAAAATAACTTTTTCATGAATATCTTAACTTTCCTGTTCCATAAAGAAATCTGGAATTCACTTCCCTTTACGTTATATGTCTTGCCTTTTTACCTTGTATGACTAGTCATAACTCTATCATAAAATGATAACTAAATTATTAAATAATATCCCTTTAAATAACCTAATATCAAAAAAAAAACGCCATCCTCCCCAGTTAGTAATTACTATAGCTTTTAGATAAAAAATTATTATAACACAATTACTAAATAGATTTTATCTGCACTTTAGGAAGTTTAAAAAGATAAACTAGCTTAGAATACTTTTGGTCTACACCTCTAGAACAATTACTAACTGCACTTTAGGAAGTTTAAAAAGATAAACTAACTTAGAATACTTTTGCTCTACACCACTAGAACAATTACTAACAGCACTTTAGGAAGTTTAAAAAGATAAACTAACTTAGAATACTTTTGCTCTATACCTCTAGAACAATTACTAACAGCACTTTAGGAAGTTTAAAAAGATAAACTAACTTAGAATACTTTTGCTCTACACCACTAGAACAATTACTAACAGCACTTTAGGAAGTTTAAAAAGATAAACTAACTTAGAATACTTTTGCTCTATACCACTAGAACAATTACTAACAGCACTTTAGGAAGTTTAAAAAGATAAACTAACTTAGAATACTTTTGCTCTATACCTCTAGAACAATTACTAACAGCACTTTAGGAAGTTTAAAAAGATAAACTAACTTAGAATACTTTTGCTCTACACCACTAGAACAATTACTAACAGCACTTTAGGAAGTTTAAAAAGATAAACTAACTTAGAATACTTTTGGTCTACACCACTAGAACAATTACTAACTGCACTTCAGGAAGTTTAAAAAGATAAACTAACTTAGAATACTTTTGGTCTATACCTCTAGAACAATTACTAACTGCACTTTAGGAAGTTTAAAAAGATAAACTAATTTAGAATACTTTTGGTCTACACCACTAGAACAATTACTAACTGCACTTTAGGAAGTTTAAAAAGATAAACTAGCTTAGAATACTTTTGCTCTACACCACTAGAACAATTACTAACTGCACTTCAGGAAGCTTTAAAAAGATAAACTAACTTAGAATACTTTTGCTCTATACCACTAGAACAATTATTAACAACTCCTAAATAGATTTTATCTATGTTTTAAGTTTTAAATATATAAGCTAAGTTATAATGCTTTCTACATTACTAAAGCAACTAGTAACAATAACTAACTTAAAACTCCTTCTTTTTAAGCTTATATAAACTGCTTTATTTTTAAACCATTATAAAAGTGTTGTCGATAATTGCTTTATGATAGAACAGAACTATTTTATATTCAATAAGTATTATCCAAAGTGGATTGAAAAAATCAATGAGGTTGATATATCCTCTGATTATAAGATAGATAAAGCTAAATCAGGGGATGTTATCCTTGGTAGTAAAAAAAATGATAAATATATTTCATATCATAGTAAGTATAACCCAGTAAGAGAGGCTGAAAGCTTAATTAAAACCACTATTCCAAAAGAACCACAAATATTAGTAATCGCAGGGTTTGCATTGGGCTACCTTGTTGAGGCCGCCTTATCTATTTTTAAAAGCTGTAAGGTTATTATTTTTGACTTTGATTGGGTTGTTTTGAAGATTGCCCTTGAAAATCGTAACCTTAGTAAGATTTTTACTAACCCTAGAATACACTTTGTATTTGATAGCTCACCACAAACTTTAATAGATTATATAAAAGAGTTTAAAACTTCTAATATAGGTTTTATAGTTCATAAGCCCTCAAAGCAGATGTATCCAGATTTTTATGATAAATTGGTCGAGGCGATTAGAAACTTCAACAATAGTAAGGGTATTAATATTGCCACATTAAACCGTTTTCAGAGGTTATGGTCAAGAAATATATTAAAAAATATTATACCTTTTATCCTATACAAAGGCGTAAACATTACCTTTGATAAATATAGGCATCCTTGTGTTATAGTGGCCGCTGGACCGTCTTTAAATAAAAATATTAATCTATTAAAAAAGGTTAAAGGAAAAGCTATCATAATAGCCGTTGATACCGCTCTACAAGTACTTCAATATTACGGAATAGAACCTGACTTTGCTATAGCCATTGATCCCCAATATGTAAATAAAAAGTATTTTGAAAATCTAAAAGATAGTAATACTGTTTTGGTTTGTGAATCCTCTATCTCTCCGAATATTTTTAATGCATATAGTAATAAAAAGTTGATACTTGGTTCAGCATTTCATTTAGTCAAGTGGCTTGAAGGCTTTACTGGCGAAAAGGGCGAAATAGAAATTGGCGGCTCTGTTGTTACCGCCGCTTATGGCCTTGCTAAAAAAATGGGATGTAATCCTATCGTTTTTATAGGATTGGACTTAGCCTATTCTGATAATCAAACTCACCTAAAGGGAACTTACTTTGAAGAAAATTGCTTTTATTTATCAACTCGCTTTAAAAATATAAATTACTTTAACTGGAACTTGCTAGAAAAGTCTAATACCTTTAATGTAAAAGGATATAATAATCAGTATGTTAAAAGTGATAGAAAGTTTTATATGTTCCAAAAGTGGCTTGAGAGTAAGTTTGCTGAAACCGATCAAACAGTTATAGATGCTACTGAAGGTGGAGCAGTTAAAAAAAACTGTATAACTATGTCCTTTGAAAAAGTCATAGATAAATATTTTAAACATTCTAACTTCAATATAGATATAGATAATACCAATTGCGATAATATTAATTTAACTGAGCTCCTAAAGGCTTTGGATGAGGTTATAATAACTTTTTCTGGTCTGAAAAAAAAAGTAGAGTATGGAAAAAATCTTGCAAAAGAACTTTATGATGTTATACTTAAAAGTATAACACATAAAAAGCCCTATCCTAAACGAGTAAAGGAAATTAATTGTAAGCTAAATGAAATAGATAAATTAATTACTAAGGATAATACTATAAATGGCTTAATAAGTATAACTATACAAAGTATAATACACGATATTGACTCTGATAAGGATAGCCAATTAAATAAACAGGAAAAAGAAAATAATGAGCTTAAAACTGCTAAACGCTCCATTAGCTTATATGAACATATTCTAAGTGGAATAGATTTTAACATAGCTGAACTTAAAAAGGCTCTTAATAGAGTTAGTGTGCTGAACAAGACAGTTTAACGTACAAAGGTATTAAAAAAATAGAAATACTACTTTTAATGTATTAAAATGCAAAAGTTGACTTTTATTATTTTAATGTTAACTTATTTTTTTTATAACATTAATAAACCGTATAGGGATACATTTAGATTGTATGAGTAATATAATTGATGAGGTTCAGCAAAGGGCTAACATAAAAGAAATTATACAGCAGTATGTAACCCTGAAAAAACAGGGACGTAATTATGTTGGATTATGTCCTTTTCATAGCGAAAAGACTCCATCTTTTACGGTTAGCGAAGAGAAAAACTTTTTTCATTGTTTTGGCTGTGGAAAGAGTGGTAATATATTTACATTCCTTATGTTATATAAAAACATTCCATTTGTTAACGCTCTAAGAGAAACTGCTAAGTATGTTGGACTTAATATTGACAGCTATTCAAATAATAAAAAAGAACAATATTCATTTCTTATTAATATTTTTAAAAAAGCCTTACAAGCATATAATTATTACCTTTTTCAGCCGTATGGTAGAACTGCCTTAGCTTATCTTAAAAAGCGTTCTATTACTAAGCCTTCTATAGATAAATTTGGTCTTGGTTATGCTGTGGATAACTGGACTCTTCTTAATAGCAAATTAACTAATGATCATTATTCACTAGAAAATCAGTATAGGAGTGGTTTAATTGTTAAAGGTAAAAATAATAAGCCTTATGATTATTTTAGAAATAGGATAATCTTTCCTATATACGATGAGAGTAATAGAGTTATTGCTTTTGGAGGAAGGGTATTAGATGATTCTAATCCAAAATATCTTAATTCCACTGAAAATTATTATTTTAAAAAAAGAGAGGTTTTTTATGGATTAAACCTTGCTAAAAACGGCATATTTAAAAATGGACTGGTAATCTTGGTAGAGGGATATTTTGATGTAATTATGGCTCATCAAATGGGTATTGATAATGTAGTTGGATTGCTAGGTACCGGCCTTACTGAAAAGCATATACAAAAAATAAAGAGATATACCGATAAAGTTGTTTTGGTGTTTGATGGCGATGAGGCAGGGCAAAGAGCTGTTATACGTTCTCTTAGCCTAGCGTTAAAAGCTAATATTGAGGTTTTTGTAGTTGAGCTACCTAATGAATTAGACCCATGTGAATTCCTTGTGAGAAACGGAAGTGATAGTTTTTTAAAATACGTTAATAGTGCTAAAACAGGGATTAATTATCGTATTAAATGGGCACTTAAAAGGTATAATCCTGATGATCCTCATAAAAAAGGCAAGTTTATTGCTGACTTGTTTGCATTTATAGATAACATAGATAGTGAGATAAAAAAAGAAGAGGTAATAAAAAATGCTTCTGAGATTTTAAAGTTATCTAAGGAGTCTATATATGCTGATTATAAGAAGACTCGTAGTCTTAATAAGAAAGATAAAGTAATATTAGTTCCAAAAAAGGCTTATAATAAAAAGAATAATCCAGACTATACTTTATTGTTTACTATATTGAATAATCCAGAGTTGTTTTGTAATTATAAAAATAAAATAATGTTAACCATGCTTAGTGACGGCTTTTCTATGAAGTTGTTCCAGACTATGACTGAAGTTGATTTGGAGCTTGGCAAGCTGGATGTATATAAAGTTGTTGAGAGTATGCCTACTGAAGAGGATAGACAGCTTGTTCTTGATGAATTATTTAATGAAAAGTATATATATGAGCCTATTAAGATGATACAGGATTGTTTTAATAGACTAAAGTTAAAAGAGATTAAGAATCAACAAAGTCGGATATCTAAAAAAATTAAAGAGGCCGGTAATACTAACTATGTAAATATTAATGAATTGCTCGAAGAAAAGCAATTTCTTATTAATGAAGAAAACAAATTAAAACAAAGTGGTTTGGTTTAATGGAATGTCAATATGTTAAAAGAGATAACATCAATACCTCAGATTAAGCAATTGGTAAAATTAGGTAAAAGTAAAGGTGGACTTACTTATGATGATATTAATAACCATCTTCCTATTGATGGTATTGATAGTGAAATAATAGATAACTTATTTATTGTTTTGGATGATATGAATATTCCAATAGTTAGTAAGTTATCTGGCGATAAACAAAGTTATAAAAATAAAGTTTTTTTAAATAAAAAACTATCCAAAGAGCCTGATAAGCCTTCTAAAGAGCCTAATAACCCTAAGGAACAGGATTTAACTCAAAATAAGGAAAGTAATAATGAAGATCTTGTTAGCTTATATCTGAAAGAGATTTCTAAGGTTTCATTACTCTCTTCTGAGGATGAGTTAAAGCTTATTAATAAGATGATAGAAGGAGAAAATCTTATTAAAGAAAGTTTATTCTCATCAAAGTTTACTATTTACTCTACCATGAAACTTGTTAAGTGCTTTATAGAAAATAAATCTGATGTTGCTCAGTTATTTGCTCATAATGATTCATGCCATTTTTCTCATGATGAAAGAGTACGCCTTAGTAATAGGTTAAATGGTTTATATAGTACATTAAAAGATGCTATTAACAGTATAGAGGATATAGAAAAAGAGTTAACCCACTATTATGTAAAATGTCTAAAAAGAGAGTTTTTTGTAAGCAAAAGAAAAAATATTATTAAAAGTACTTTAAAACGGATTAGAAATGCAGACTTTTCTTTTAAGGAATTGATAAAGCTATCATCTGAGTTAGAGGATTCCTTAAAAAAGTATATAGATGAAAAGAAGAGCTACTCTACTTTAGAAAATAAATTAGGCATTAAGTCTAATGATGCCATTTTATGGTATAAAAACATAATAAGAGGAAAAGAGAAAATTGCCCTTGCTAAGGATAGTTTAGTTAATGCTAATTTAAGGCTGGTTATTAGCATTGCGAAAAAATATATACATTTTAACGTACATTTTTTTGATTTGATCCAAGAAGGTAATGTTGGGTTAATTAAAGCTGTTAATAGGTTTAATTATAAAAAGGGATTCCGTTTTACTACTTATGCTACGTGGTGGGTAAAACAAGCTATTACAAAAAGTATTTCTAATCAAGGGCGATTAATTAGGCTGCCTAGCCATATTGTTGATCAAATGAAGAAGCTCATGAAAGAGTCAAATTATTTATTACAGGTTCTTGGTCGTGAGCCTACTTTTAAGGAGTTAAGTGAAAAATTAGGTTGGGCTTTGGAAAAGGTAAAGAATATTTACGAAATTACTATGGAGCCTATTTCATTAGAAACCCCTGTAGGCAATGAAGATGTTAGTTTAATTAACTTTATAGAAGATCCGTATAGCGTAACTGATCAGTCTATCTATAGTCTTAAAGAGCAGTTAGATAAGATTCTTTCTACACTACCTATAAGGGAGCAAACTATTTTGAAATTGAGATTTGGTTTAATTGATGGCCATAATCATACCCTAAGAGAAGCGGGATACTTTTTTAATATTACACGGGAAAGGGCAAGACAAATAGAATCTAAAGCTCTAAAACGGTTAAAAGAGCTTAGTAAGAAAAGACAGCTTAAAGATTATCTTACTAATTAGTTTATGCTTTTCTGAAACAGGGAATAATAGCAGGTCATAAGCCGGGTTCTGTTTAAGGAATCATTTATCTATTAGATTGATTACTCAATCTATTTAGCGGCCTACCTGCAAGAATATTATCAGGATTACTTGCTTCTTGACCTTGCTACAAAGAGGGTTTACAGTGCCTTTTTTTGTTACCAAAAAAAGCGGTGGGCTCTTACCCCACCTTTTCACCCTTACCAGCAAATTACTGGCGGTATATTTTCTGTTGCACTTTCCGTAGGATCACTCCCCCCGGGTATTATCCGGTCTTTTTCCTGATGTAGCCCGGACTTTCCTCTAGATTAACTAGCGATTCCCTGACCTGCTATATAAAAAAGTGATATTACATATTGTCTATAATAGCATCAGCAAATTCTGAGCATTTAACTTCCTTTGCTCCATCCATTAGTCTGGCAAAGTCATAGGTAACTACCTTTTTGGATATAGCACCTTCAATGCCTTTAACAATAAGACTCGCAACTTCGTCCCACCCAAGGTGTTTGAACATCATCTCGCCGGATAGTATTACTGATGATGGATTAACTTTATCTTGACCTGCATATTTTGGAGCGGTACCATGGGTAGCTTCAAAGATAGCACGACCAGTATAATAATTAATATTAGCTCCAGGAGCAATACCTATTCCACCAACTTCTGCGGCTAAAGCATCGGATATATAATCTCCGTTTAGATTCATAGTAGCAATAACACTATATTCTGCTGGTCTAGTTAGGATTTGCTGTAAGAAGGCATCTGCTATAACGTCTTTAATAGTAATAGTTTTACCATTTTTAGGATTTTTAATAGTACACCATGGACCACCATCGAGTTCAGTAGCACCAAACTCTTTTTTGGCAAGCTCATAACCCCACTTCATAAAGTAACCTTCTGTAAATTTCATAATATTGCCTTTGTGAACAAAGGTAACACTATCTTTATCGTTATCAATGGCATAGCGAATAGCGGCTCTTGCTATACGGTCAGTTCCCTCAATGGATATAGGTTTAACACCAAAAGAGGCAGTCTTAGGGAATCTTACTTTAGAAAACACACCTAGTTCTTTTAGTAGGTCTTTCATTTTGGCGGCACCTGCAGAATCATTTTCGAATTCAATACCAGCATAAATATCTTCAGTATTTTCCCTAAATATAACCATATTTACATCTTCTGGTCTTTTAACAGGAGATGGTACTCCATTAAAATACTTAACAGGTCTAAGGCATACATATAGATCGAGTTTTTGTCTTAGGGCTACATTAATAGATCTTATTCCCCCTCCTACTGGAGTAGTCATAGGACCTTTAATAGCAACTATATATTCATTTATTGCATCTAAGGTTTCTTGTGGTAACCAGCCTTCATCGCTTTTACCGTGCATATTCCATGATTTTCCACCAGCAAAGACCTCCATCCATGCAATCTTTTTTTTACCTCCATAAGCCTTATTTACGGCGGCATCAAATACTTTTTGTGAGGCTTTCCAAATATCAGGTCCAGTTCCGTCACCTTCAATAAAGGCGATAATAGGATTATCTGGGACATTTAATACTCCATCATTTCCCATAGTAATTTTTTGGCCATCAGACGGTATTTTTATTTTTTCAAATCCCATAGTATCTTCTCCCTAATTATTAATTAAATAAAATTTTATTTTTCTAATCTAGATTAAGTTGTATTTATAACGTATAAATATTAAAAATAGTTCCTTAATTATTTATTAAAGTTTAAAGATGTTAAAGTTTAAACTTTAATAATAGGTCTTTAGCAACAAAAGGCTCAGAGACCTTTAAAAATAGGAGTGCATTAGCATTATTACCTACTCCGCTACCATATATGTAGTCTATATTAATGCTTTCTTTTGATAGTATATGTGCTATTTTTCTAAGTTCTCCGGGATGATGTTTTAATTTTAACTCTATGACCTCACTTTCTATTACCACCATACCATGATTACCAAGCAAGTGGGAACATTTTTCAGAATCACTAACCACTACTCTTATAACGCTATGATCTACTGCATCAGTAACAGATATTCCTATAATATCTATATTTCCATCTTCTAATATACCACAAAACTTTGACAGATTACCTGGTTTATTTTCCATAAATATTGACAATTGGATTTTTATTTCCACTGCTTATACCCCCCTAACTTATATTTACTTAAAGAGTTAATATAATGTTTTAAAATTGAATAGAGTACAATTAGTTTATATAGAGAAAACTTTACAATTTTAAATACATTTTGTTAATGTAATTCTTTCTTTACTTTTTAAGATAAAAGATAATAGAATAATAATAAATTGCTAATACAACAAAGTATTTTTTAGAAATTTATATAATATTTTCCAATTATTAATATAAATCTAAGATATTAGCCATTTCATTTGTTAACATTATATATTTGCTACTCATATTTATTTGGGTTTGTAACATATTAGATAAGGAAAACTTATGGAACGAAAAAAACAAGTTGTTGTAATTGGAAACAACTTAGCAGAAAAACTTGAAAAAGAAATAGCTTATAAAACTGGCAAGATCATTGGTGAAAGTGGTGTTGTCTTAATTACTGGTGGTAAGTATGGCGTTATGAAGCATGTTAGTAGGGGGGCAAAAGAGTCGGGTGGTTTTGTTATATCCATTTTACCTAACCATGATTTTGATGATACTCATGAATTTAATGATGTGGTAATCCCTACTGGTATAGGTTATGCTCGTAATCTTGTTAATGTATTAGCCGGTGATCTTATTATCGCTATTGGTGGGGGAGCTGGTACTCTTTCTGAGATAGCATATGCGTGGCAGTTTAAGAAAACAATTTTTGCATATACTTGTGTTAACGGATGGAGCCATCACGTTGGACGTATGCAAAAAATCGATAATAAGCATAAAAAAAATATATATACTATTGACTCTATCTCGGACTTTGAAAGACAATATTTTAATTGGCTTAATAATTTTAGTCTATAAAAGCGGATTCATAATATTTATTATAGTGTTAGCTGACCTTATAAAAAAACTTTAGGATAATTTAACTATTTAATAAAGCTTATTATTTTGTAATAGCCTTTGTTATAAGGGTTAATAACGGATAATTGAAGACTTTTAATTTTAAACATTATTACTATATGATAATTTGTCGATATTATTAATCGATAACTAATAAAGAAATTCTTTTTATAAAAAATATTGTTTAAAATGAAATTAATATCTAAAAATAAATTAATAGTATTTATACCCTCATTGATCCTTTTGTTTAGCTTTTCAATATACGCCGTAAAAGAGATTGATATAGATAAACAAATAGACAAATATAGAAATGTTTTAAAAAGTCGATATGAAGACCCAATTGTCCTGAACAGTAAACTATCAGAAAAAGAAAAAAAAAGCTGGAAAGGACTAAAAAATAGACTTATATTGCTTAGAGAGGCATCTAAAAATCTCTACGATCCTACTGTATCTGCGTTCAATACAACCAAAACTGAATCAACAAATTCAGAAAGCTTTACTGCTACATCTACTCAGGGAAGTAAAGAGGGTAATCATAGTATTAAAGTTATACAGCTGGCTAGAGCTGATAAAATAGCTTCTAAACCATTTAGTCCAACTAAGAAATTTAAGGGTATTAGCTTTGTTATAAAGTCTGGTGATAAAACTTTTAAAGTTGATTTTACTAAGGGTGGTACTCTTCTAGACCTTGCTGATGCCTTTAATAAGCCAAAAAATAAGGTTGCAAAAGCTAGAACTACAAAAGTTGATCAAGATAATGAAATGCTTGTTATTAGCGGTATGAAAAAGGGAAGTAAAAATAGAATTGAACTAATTGGAAATCAAAAGTTCTTTAAAAAGCTCGGTTTTATAGACAGAAAAATAAAAAAACAAAAAGATCGTATATATAAATTTAATGGTCTTTATAGGGATGTGTTAAAAGGAAATTATGCCATAGATAAAAATATTTTAATAGTATATCCCAATTCTCATATAATATTAACTAGTCCAAGGCCTATTAGGATAACTAGAAACAGCTATTTGGAGGTTAATACTAAAATTGATAAGGTTGATAAGAAAGAAATAAAAAAAAGAGTGTATGACAAAAAAGATAAAAAGAAAGACACTAAGGAAAAGCTTAAACATAAAATTGGTAGTATAGAAGAGGTTAAAGTAGGGCGAATAAAGCTATATGGTGAACCTTTAATCGGGGAAATAAAAAAAATAAAAGATAAAAAAAAGACAGAAAAAACTACTGATAAGCAGGATCAAAAAGAAGAAATACCTATACAGTATATGGCTGTATTAAATGACAATAACAAAGAGTTTATAAAAAAGGATATACCAAAAGTAAAAAAATGGACTACTATTAAAACTAGACTAGATAATACAAGCATAAAAAAGTTTAATAAATTTGCTATTGTAAATACCCTTAGTGATCAAAATATATATTTTAAACAAATAAAAATATATAATCCTAGTAAGAGTAAAAAGGGTTATAATTATATAAGCGAAGCTCAGGACGCAAGGTTACTTTATAATGGAGTTGAGGTTACCAGAGATAAAAATAATATAGATGATCTAATTAGGGGTATAACAATAAGTTTAAAGAGTCCGTCTAGGGTTGAGGAAGAGTTAAAAATTACATGGGATTATGATAAAATAGTTGAACAGCTACAAAAGTTTGTTGATGAGTATAATAACGTAATGCTATACTTAAAAAATACTACCTTTTATAAGCTAAGACAGACTCTTATAGAGTTTGAAAAAGAAGAAGAAAAAATTGATAGAATGAGCTATGAAGAAAAACAGTTTAATGAGTTATCCGGTAAGACTTTTATTGGTACTATGAATAATGACTTTTCTGCTAAGAACCTTAGGATTAAACTACGAAGGGAAATCACATCCACTCCTTATAAAAGATATGAACAAAAGAATATTAAATTCATATTTCAGATTGGATTTAAGAATCCTGATAGAGAAGGGGGTAGAGAGGATAGTGAAAACTTAAAAGCGGGATATATTTATCTAGATAAAAAAATTATAAAACATAAACTAAAAACTAACTTTGATAATATAAAGGCTCTATTTGCCCATGCAAAAGTAGGAAGTCTAATTAAAAATAATGGAATTGCTGTTAATATGGTTACCCTTATTAACCACTATGCAAAAAAAAGTGTTAGGGCTAAGGATGGATCACTAAGAATAGGTATTATTGAAATTAAGATTAAAGCTGTTGAAAATAGGATTAAACAATTAAAAAGGAAGTTTGAAGTAATTAAAAAAAGAAATATGGATAAAATTATTAGATTAAAGGCACAGCTAGAAAAAGCTGAAAATGCAAGAATCGATGGAGAAGAAAGGTTAAAACGTCTTAATTTTGGTAACAGCAATAATCGATAAGTGTATTTATATAGCTATAGGTGTTGGAGGCTAAGTGGAAATATTAATTCACGGTGATAAGTTGGACTTTACTTTAGAAAAAGAAAGAAATATGTTAGAAATAATAGACTCAATTGAGGGATGGCTTAGTAAGCATAATAAGATTATTAATGAGTTGAAAATAGATGGAAAGCTTATCCACTCAACTGAACGAAAAGAACTAGAAAGTTATCTTATATCTAATACTGAAAAACTTGAGATAACAACATCTAATAATGAAGAATATGTTATAAATATATTAATGGATACAAAAGACTATATAACTCGTTTTTTGCTAATGGTATCAAAAAGTAATGCTAACTATAATAACAAACAAAAAGATGATATTTTTGAAGGGCTAACATGGCTAAAGGATATTTTTGCTAATAGCTGTAGGATAATTGGAATAGATACTAATACTATTTTTTCTAATGCAACACCTCTTTCTGATATTATTGCTAACAATTCTAATATATTAAAGGATCTTGAGGTATATAAGCATGATTCAAAGGTATTTAGTGAAATTATAAATATTAAACTTGTTCCAAATATAGAAAAGTTAGAAAAGCTTATACCTAGGGTATTACAAAGGGGAGTATTTCATCTTTCTAAATGTGAGAACTTCGATTTAACAAATATTAGCAATTGTTTGCAGGATTTAACTGATACAATTGATGTGTTTTTTCCTGTTATAAAGAACATAGGAACTAATCTACAGGCAGATAAAGAGGTTGAGGCTTATGTAGAAATTAAAAATGTTCTTGGGCTAATGGAAAGTATAAACTATCACCTAAGAAAATTAAAGGAATTATTTAACGTTAATTATGATAATATTAAGATTGATGATAAAACTGTTGACAAAGTTAATGAAGAATTTTATAATCTTTTAAGTGAACTTTCTGATGCCATTAAGAACAACGATATAGTTCTAGTTGGAGACCTTTTTGAATATGAACTTATAGATAAATTAAATATTTATAAAAGAATTTTTAAAGAATTATTTGCCGTTATTGAAAAAAAGAATTATAATTAATCTACTACGACTAGATAAGATTATTTATAATATAGCTGTAAAAAGTAAGTTATAGTTATGTATATAAAAATCTATGCATTATATCTAACCTACTGCGGTCTATACTTAAAAAGAATTACTTCTTTATATTAGTCATACCGGGTAATGCTTATAAAAAAACTTAAAATAAATCTTATTTGTAAATAAAAAATGACCATCTAACAGATAATATGTAGTTATATAAAAATAAGATGATAAAAATAAAATATAGTATTAATGATTTTGAGTGTTAATTAATTATATCAGTCATATTATTATTCTGTCCTTAAAGGCAAACGAACTAATTCATTTAACTCGGTTTAAGCTTATTATATACACAACTTATTTTTTTAATGTTTATTCATTTCTAAATCACTAAATTAACTTGGAGAGATCATGTCTGAAACTACTAAAAAAGATATAAAAACTGGTCATAGTCATAAAGGTGATGGTTTTAATGCGTCAAAGTCGTCTAACAAAGCTGTTAAAGCTCGTTCAAAACCTTCTGATAGGCCAGGTCCATCTTCTTTGGATAGGCTGGATATATCAGAGCTTGGTAAAAAGCATATATCTGAATTAACTGAGATTGCAAGATCAATTGGTATACAGGGTAGTAGCAGTAAAACTAAGCAAGATCTTATTTATGCTATATTAGAGACTCAAACCAGAAAAGATGGACTACTTTTTGCTAATGGAGTATTAGAGGTATTACAAGAGGGATATGGCTTTTTGAGACAGCCTGTATATAATTATTTACCAGGTCCTGATGATATTTATATATCTCCTTCTCAGATAAGGTTATTTGGGCTTAGAACTGGAGATACAGTTGCTGGTCAGGTTAGGCCTCCAAAAGAGAATGAGCGATTTTTTGCTTTATTAAGGGTAGAGGCGGTTAACTTTGAAGATCCTGAAACCGTAAATAAGCGAATCTTATTTGATAATTTAACACCGTTATACCCCGAGTCAAGGCTGAACATTGAGTTTGATCCAACTAAGCTGTCAACTAGGGTGGTAAACTTACTAACTCCAATAGGCAAAGGACAAAGAGGTTTAATAGTTGCTCCTCCAAGGACTGGTAAGACTGTTTTACTACAGGAGTTTGCCAATGCGATTACTACTAATCATCCTGAGGTTTTATTAATTGTGCTATTAATAGATGAAAGGCCTGAAGAGGTTACTGATATGCAGAGAACTGTTAAGGGTGAGGTTATTAGTTCTACTTTTGATGAGCCAGCACAAAGACACGTACAAGTGGCGGAAATGGTAATAGATAAGGCAAAACGACTGGTGGAGCATAAAAAAGATGTTGTTATATTATTAGATAGTATAACAAGGTTGGCACGGGCATATAATCAGGTTGTTCCTACTAGTGGTAAAGTGCTGTCTGGAGGAGTGGATGCTAATGCCCTTCAAAAGCCTAAGCGATTTTTTGGTGCTGCCAGGAATATAGAAGAGGGTGGGAGCCTTACTATAATTGCTACTGCTTTAATAGATACTGGTAGTAGGATGGATGAGGTTATATTTGAGGAGTTTAAGGGTACTGGTAATATGGAGATTCACCTTGATAGAAAAATGGCTGATAGACGGCTATTCCCAGCTATAGACATTAAAAAGTCAGGAACTAGAAAAGAGGAGTTATTGTTATCTGAAGAAGAGATTCAAAAGATGTGGATATTACGTCAGGTATTTAATAACATGACTAACTCGGAGGTTATGGAGTTATTACTTGATAAGATAGGTAAAACTAAAACAAATAACGCTTTTTTAAAGTCAATGAGTAACGGATAAAAGGAGTTAATAATGAAAAAGAATATTCATCCAAAATATGGAGAAGTAACGGTTACTTGTGCATGTGGACATTCATTCAAAACGAGGTCTACTGCTAAAAACATTCATGTTGAGACTTGTTCGAGTTGCCATCCATTTTATACTGGAAAGCATAAAATATTGGATACTGCAGGTAGAGTAGAGAAGTTTAAACAAAAATATAAAATTAAATAGAGCTTAAAACCTTATTACCTTATGATATATTATTTTTTAGGAAGGGATTATCTAGTTTTAGCGGAGAAACTTTCCTTAAGTTTTTAATTAAGTTTGGGAACCTACTAATAACATAGTTTATTTCTTTATCAGTATTTTGAGTGCCTATGCTAAAGCGAATAGAGCTATGTGCTACTTCAAAGCCTTTGTTTAGTGCCATTATGACATAGGAAGGTTCAGGATGTGTACTACTACACGCAGAACTGGTGGATACTGCTACACCAATCATATCCAAAGCTAGTAGAATAGCCTCACCCTCTAAGAAGCTAAAACTAATATTCAAGGTATTTGGGAGTCTGTTAGTTGGATGACCGTTTAAAACAACATCGGGGATGTTATTAAGAATAGCTTTTTCCAGTTTATTTCTAAGTTTAAGCATTTGATTGGCATTGTTGGAGATATTATTTTTTAATATTTTACAAAGCTCACCAAAAGCAATTATACCTAGGGTATTTTCTGTACCAGATCTTTGGCCTTTTTCGTGATCGCCGCCGTATAATAGGGGATTAATTTTTATACCTTTTTTTATATAAAGAGCTCCAACGCCTTTTGGACCGCCGCATTTATGTGCAGATAGGGTTAAGAGGTCAATTTCCAGTTCATCCACGTTAACGTTAACCTTGCCAATAGCTTGTACAGCATCGGTGTGGAATAGGATATTATGCTTTTTAGCTAAACTACTTATTTCTTTTATTGGTTGTATAGTCCCTATTTCGTTATTAGCCATGATAACAGATATTAGCCTTGTTTTGTTAGAGATGGCATTTTCTAGTTCTGATAAATTTATAATACCGTATTTATCCACAGAGATATAGCTAACGTTATAGCCCATAGACTCCAGATGTTTGCATGGATTAATAACAGAAGGATGATCTATCTTAGAAGTTATTATGTGATTTTCTTTGTTATTTATTATACCTTTTATTACGGTGTTATTTGCTTCAGTGGCCCCTGAGGTGAATATAATTTCTTTATTGGATGCACCCAATAGTGATGCGACATAGGTTCTAGCATTATTGATTAATAATTTAGTTTGTTTACCTATTTCGTGCAGGCTGGACGGGTTACCGTAGTGAGAAAGGTTTTCTTTTATAGTATTGATAATCTTAGGATGTATAGGAGTAGTTGCATTATTGTCGAGGTAGACTCTCATTAATTATCTCCGATATTATTTATGTTTTGAGTTAGCGTTTTCTTATTATATTTGCGTAGTCAGAGCCGGTAATTTCTTGTATAAGGCCGTTTTCGAGTATAAATATATGGATATAGTTAAGTTTAAAGCGTATAATATAGTTATCTTTTAGAGAGTAGTAATATAGTCCATTAGAGAAGCCTATCCACCTTACTGGGAGTAATCCACTTTTACTAACCCATAGTTTTTTGTACATAGGTCCAGCAGGGATTTTATTATCTAGGTTATCTATGAAGTAGGCTGATATTACAGCACACTCTACACCATTTATTTTTTTTATGGTTTCATACTTATACCTAACATCTATAGGGGAGAGTATAGGTTTTCTAAAGCCTAGTTTAGTAACATTTAGTACAGAAAAGCCTTTAGCCTGCCAGGAGTCTCCAATGGATACCTTAAAGTCAGGGAATTGTGGTACACCTCTGATCAGGGGATAAATATAATTATTTTTAACTTTAATACTGCCGTTTTTTTCTCTAATAAACTTGCTATATTGTTTCATAATAAGTTTATTGTTTTTATATAGGTTATTAAGTTCGGTTATTATTTTACTTTTTTTATTATTTCCGACTACTTTTTTACCTATATATTTATAATTTAATGTTTTAATATGTTTATTATTTAGAAATATTTTTTTATTTGAGAGTCTATTAATTTTGTATACATCGCCGATTTTATCATCGAAATAAAGTAGTTTTTTTTCATTTTGTTTTGCGTAATTATTAAGGCTTAGGAATAGGATTAATATAGTTATATATAGTTTCATTTTGATACATTTTAAAATGTGTTACTATGAATATAATAATGGATGTTAATAAAACTAATAATATTATTCTTAAATATGTTATTAAAAACGTTTTTTTTAGGTTATATATTATAATTAATTTGACAAGCCTAAAATGCTTTTACAATAACATAGTAAAACCTTCACTAACAAAATGTCTGATAGAACGTTTTTTTGTTATATTTGCTAAAACGTTTGTTAACATGGGGGATAACTATGAACAATGAAATTAAAAAGGCTTATAAAGAAACATACGAAGCATATAAGAGCAGGGCTATACTTTACCGTTTATTTTATGAGGAGTTAGTTAATGAGTTTGGTGAAGAGAGAGCTACTAAGATTATGGCTAAGGCTATTTATAGGTGGGGAGGGTTAAAGTCTCATCGTTATGAGGGTATGGCTAAGAATAAGGATTTTAAAGGTGTGGCTGATGAGTTTATTAAGTCATCTGTTTGCGGTGGGGAGTTGTTTAAGCCATCTATACATAGTGTTGATAATAGATCAGCGGTTATAGACATGGAGAGATGTCCTTTGGTAGAGGCTTGGCAGGATATGGGTTTATCATCATCAGAGGTTAATAAGATGTGTGAGATTGCTAATGCCACTGATTATGGTAAGTATGAGGGTATGGGTTTTAAGCTTACTATTGAGTATAGGTTGGCGGCAGGTGATGATAGATGTCGTTTAAATGTGGTGGAGAGAGACTAGTCTATCATTTATTTTAATAAATCTGTTTACTTTTTGTAATAGTTTAGTATAATAGTCTTATGGGTATTAATATTTTTAAGACTATACCTGCTATTTTATTTTTACTTATTCCTAACTTATTCGTTAGCGGGGACAGCAAGATTACTTTTGATAAGGCTGTTATTGGTTTAAATAATAAGAGGTTATTGGTAGAGGTTGCTGATACACCTGTTAAGCATAAAGTCGGCCTTATGTTTAGGAAGAGCCTTAAAAAAGACAGGGGTATGTTATTTATTTTTGATTATCCCCAAATATTATCTTTTTGGATGAAGAACACCTTAATACCTTTGGATATTGGCTTTTTTGATGAGAATAAGAGGTTATTTGAGGTTTTTAGTATGAAGCCTAAGTCTAACAGGGTTTATTCTTCATCTAATAGGGCTAAATATGCTTTAGAGGTTAATAGGGGATGGTTTAAGAAGAGTAATATTGCTTTTGGGTCAAGGTTTATTATATTAAAGAAGTTGCTTAGGGCTAATTAGGTATTGTTTATTTTATATACTTATGTTTTTTTTTAATTTAGCTATTCTATTTTAATTTTAAAGGGGGCGACACGGTTTCGACTGGGATAAAAAGGCTTAGGTTGGTATGTCGGGTTGGGGTATCCCGTAAATGCTCTAAACATTTAATTGCCGACAATCAAGAATTGGCATTAGCAGCATAATTGCTGCTCGTCTTAGACTGGCTTTGTCTTAAGGACTGGTCATAGGGCGTTAAGCTACTTAAGGCTGGCTAAAAGGGGACCTGGACTTTTTAGTGAGACAAATACAGGTTAGGGATGATATACCTGTGTCTGTGCAAGGGCTGTTATCCTGAAGTTAAGAATCGCAGACTAAGCATGCTAGTGGCATAAGTTGATTTATTTTAGGACGCGGGTTCGACTCCCGCCGCCTCCAATATAAAGTGCTAATTTATATATTTTCTTAATATAAAAATATAATTATATGGAGGGCAACAATGGATAAGCAAACTTTAGGTAGACTATTTAGCGGTAAAGTCTTCGTTATTCCTGAATATCAGAGGGGCTATGCTTGGGAGGATAAGCATTGTAATGATCTTATTGAGGATATTGATTCTCTTGTAGATGATCATTATGCAAAGTCACATTATGTTGGGACTATTGTAGCCTACTCAACAAAAGAAAATAAAGATTATAACCTAGAAAGTGTTGAAGTCTTTGATGTTGTTGATGGACAACAGAGGCTTGCATCTATCAGTTTATATCTTTCAGTAATTATTAGAGAGCTTGCAAAAGAAGAAAGTGAGTATGAAAAGAAGACTCCTATATACTTATATAACGGAGAAACTTGCAGGTTGACTTTAAATAATGAATGTGACTTACGCTTATTCCGTCACCTTCTAGAAAATGGTGATACTAGAACTAACAAAGAGACCACTCCACACCAAGGGCGACTAATTAATGCCACTAAGAAGTTCTCAAAACATATTGAAGAGCAAGTAAAAAAGAGGAGGAAAGAGTCAACTAAGTATTTAAAAGGGCTTTTTAATGCTATTACCAACAAGCTCGTTTTCACATACTATGCTATTGACGAAGAGTGTGAGATTGGAATGACTTTTGAGCTAATGAATTCTCGTGGTAAGAAGCTTAGTATTCTTGAGTTACTTAAAAACTATTTTAAGCATTGGCTATTTCGTAATACTGACAATAATGAACGAAATACTTTAACAGAGAAGATAAACAGTGCATGGAAAGATATTTACTCTAATCTTGCTAATTCAGGTAGTGATGACCAATGCCTTCAAATTGCTTGGACTCTTTTCTGTAGTTATCAAGCTAAACATTGGGATGGTTATAATAGTTTTAAGAAGTACATTCCACTCCGTGATTTTTCTAAAAAAACTAAAGAAGAAGTAAAAGAGTTCCTATCTACATTTATTGATAATCTAGTAAAGGTTTCGAAACACTATTCTATTATTATAAATCCTTCTAAGGCTAATAATCTATGTGAGGATGAGTTTGAATGGTTAACTAAATTTGAGAACATAAACATTATTGCTAGTTTTTTGCCATTAATGGTTGCAGCTCGTATACGGGTATATGACCAGGCTAAAGATGATTATATTAATTTGTTAAAAGCTCTTGAACGCTTTGCGTTTAGAGTTTTTTTAATAGTAAACAAGCGTGGTAATACAGGTAAAGCAGATTTTTATCGTCATGGAAATGAACTTTTTAGTAAAAAAGGCTATGAAAAAGGCTTTGTTAAAGACCTTGTTAATAAAATTGATGAGTTGACCCATTGGTATTCGCCAAAGGAAAAATTTATTCGCTTTTTAGAAAACCCAAGAACTTGGTGGTATGCTAATGGTAGTAGTAATTATAGGAAGCGTCTAAAGCATATACTTTATGAATATGAGAAGCATTTGCTTCATGAGGATGGTCATGAACATAGCCCTAAAATAGTTTGGGCTAAGCTTAAAGAAGCAAGTATTGGGCATATTCTCCCTCAAACCCAAACAAAGGAATGGAAAGAGAAGTGGAATCAAGAACATATAGATACCTACTTACATGATATTGGAAATCTGGTTCTAACAAATAATAACTCTGCTTATAGTAACTTTACCTTTGAGTGTAAGAAAGGAAAGAGTGGAGAAGGTATTTGTTATGCCAATTCAGATATTCGCCAAGAACGTGAAATAGCAGCTTTTGACGATTGGACAGTGGACTCACTTAAAAAACGCAGGGAAAAGTTAGTTAATTGGATTATAGATCGTTGGAGTGTTAAAGATGTTCAGGCAGAAAATAAAAATGATGAGAAACAAGTAGTCGAAATATTTCGTTAAAGGTTGATTAATTGATATTTAGTTTTATGTATGAATGTTGGTATCATTAGATTTTTACTATAGCTTTTGTGATAGACTGTGGTCAATAAAATAAAAAAGTTTTATGGCATTTAAACGTTCTAATAATTTAACAAAAAAGCGTTCTAAGGTGTCTGTTCAATAAAAAGTGGCTTGCCACCTTGCCTTTATTATTTCTCTATATTAAGTTTGATATATATTTTTATAGGATAGGCCAGAAAATGAAGATCCTCCACACATTAGATTTGCATTTAGGTCGCTCTCTTTATAGGCGGAAACGTTATCAGGAATTTTCAGCCTTTTATGAAAGGGTTTGATGTGGTGTAAGTTGTTGAATAAAATTGTCTTATGGATGTTTTTCGGTTTGGAGGGCGAATTGGGGTAAGGCTCCGCCGCCTTCAATAATTAATATTTTCATTCATTGTTAGTAATTGTTCTAGTGGTGTAGAGCAAAAGTATTCTAAGTTAGTTTATCTTTTTAAACTTCCTAAAGTGCAGATAAAATCTATTTAGCAATTGTGTTATAATAATTTTTTATCTAAAAGCTATAGTAATTAGTAACTGGGGAGGATGGCGTTTTTTTTTTGATATTAGGTTATTTAAAGGGATATTATTTAATAATTTAGTTATCATTTTATGATAGAGTTATGACTAGTCATACAGGGTAAAAAGGCAAGACATATAACGTAAAGGGAAGTGAATTCCAGATTTCTTTATGGAACAGGAAAGTTAAGATATTCATGGAAAAGCTATTTTCTTGTGTCAAGCAGGTTATCCCTTTATGCTCTTTAAGTGCTGTTTAAATGCCTTAGCAATGAACACAAAATATCACTTTTTATGCAAGTAGTCATCACTACGAGAGCTATTAAGAATCCCTTACTGAGACTAAGAATTATAGACCTTTATTAAGTGATAACGGATTCGCCGTTCCACAAAGGCTTAGAGCGGATTATTGGAATATTCTATATTGACTTTATATGTAAAACTTCAAAAAGTATACCTAATCCTATATGAGTAAATAACAAACAAAAAAAATAATCTACTAAAACCTTCACTAACAAAATGCCTGATAGAATGTTTTTTGTTATTTTTTCTAAAACGTTTGTTAACAATTAAGAGCGTAAAGTACTTTCCATAGTTTATGGAAAGCCAATAATAGATGATATATAACACATATTAATTTAGGGGGATTTTATTATGGCAATAGAAGAAGAATTTCTCTGGACTAGTTTTTATGAAGCTATAGCAGACAAACTCCTTTTATACAGGGACAAGCGAAAGGAGCTGATAGAATGTATACATTCAATTGCATCAAGAGTTGAAGGCTTTTCGAGTCCTAAGGATAGACGTAAAGATGATACTAAATTCTCGCTGGAGGATATCTGTCCATTTACAGCTATGGGCTTTTTCAACCGTGGTAATACCAAGTTCGACAAGGTAAATATAACCAGGAAAAATGTCGCAACTGAATTGGCAGCTTTTTTGGGGGTGGAAGAAGTTGTGCCGAATTCATTTGAAGGAATACCTGTCCTTCACAATACGAACTCATGGTTTTTTGGGTGTTCTTACGAAAGGGAAGAGGATGACATTGATGCTCTATGGGAGATATTTGCCCAAGCTATAACCTTTTCAGGCTCTGACAACGCTGATGCTAGAGCTAATTTCATTTCTGCTTATGACAATGCAGTTAAGAGGCACAATGTTAAGTGGAATTTGACAATTGGGTTGTACTGGATTCGTCCATGGAATTTCTTAACCCTTGATAATTGGTCTCATGGATATATCGAACAGAGACTGGTGACCACAACAGGGCGTAAGATCAAAATCGGGCGTAATGGTCCCAAGGAAAGCTGTAATGCAGATGACTATTTAAAAGTGCTGGAAACGTTAAAAAAAGGCTTTAAGGAAGGGGGTTATATAGAAAAAGAGCCAGGGGGTTATCTAACAGAAGATGACCTCTTTCCTAAAAAAGTTGACTCCTTTCCTAGTCTGTCTCTAATATCAGAGGGGCGATGCTTGGGAAGATAAGCATTGTAATGATCTTATTGAGGATATTGACTCTCTTGTAGATGATCATTATGCAAAGTCACACTATGTTGGGACTATTGTAGCCTTGTAATTAAACACTCTAATAAGTTAACTAAAAACCGTTCTAAGATGCCTGTTCAATAAAAAGTGGCTTGCCACCTTGCCTTTGTTACTTCTCTATATTAAGTTTGATATATATTTTTATAGGATAGGTCAGAAAATGAAGATTATCCATACATCAGACTGGCATCTTGGTCGGTCATTATATGGCAAAAGTCGTTATAAGGAGTTTCAGTTATTTCTTGATTGGTTGGCTAAGCTAATTGAGGATGAGCATATTGATGTTTTATTGGTTGCTGGAGATATATTTGATAATAGTACACCGGGTAACCGTGCGCAGGGTTTATATTATAGATTTATAGATAGGATATCAAGGTCATGTTGTCGTCATATTGTTTTGGTAGCGGGAAATCATGATTCTCCTTCATTTTTGAATGCACCAAAAGACCTTCTTAGGGGATTGGATGTTCATGTGGTTAGTCATATTACTGACAGTTTAGAGGATGAGGTTATTACTCTTACTGGTAGTGATAATAAGCCAGAGGCTATTATTTGTGCTGTACCGTATTTAAGGGATCGTGATATACGTAGAGTTGACCCTGGAGAGACTATTGAGGATAAGGATATTAAGTTGCTTGAGGGTATTAGGGATCATTATCATAATGTTTGTAGTATTGCTGAGGATAGGCGAAAGGCTTATGGTGATATACCTATTATTGTTATGGGGCATTTATTTACTCTTGGTGGAAAGACTATTCAAGATGACGGGGTAAGGGAGGTTGGATCATTATCTCATATACCTAAGGATACTTTTCCAGATTTTATAGATTATTTAGCATTAGGACATTTACATGTACCTCAGGTTGTTGCTAAGACTAATCATTTTCGTTATTCTGGTTCGCCTATACCTATGGGATATGGTGAGGCTAATCAAAAAAAGAAGGTTATAAGGGTTGAGTTTAACAGTAGGAAAGCTATTATTGATGAGATTACTGTTCCTTGCTTTCAGTCTTTAGAGAGGCTATCTGGCGGGCTTAGTGATATTGAAAAGAGGATTTGTGAGCTTAAGCTTAAGGGTGCTAATGTATGGTTGGAGGTAGACTTTACTGGTACTAATGCACCGTCTAATTTGAGGGAGCATTTATATGAGTTAATACCTGGCACTGATATAGAGATACGTCGTATAAAGAATAGTTCTGTAGTCAATAGGGCTATTAACAGGCTGGATGAGGGTGAGGCTTTAGGTGATTTAGATGAGTTAGAGGTATTTAATCGTTGTTTAGAAAGTCATAACAAGTCTGGGGATGAGGGCAATCTTCTTATGGCTTTATATAAAGAGACCCTTAAATCTTTGCATGAAGGGGATATTAATGCAGGGTAGTATTTATGAAGGTACTTAACCTTAGGTTTAGGAATCTTAATTCATTAGTTGGTGATTTTGTTATAGACTTTACTAGGCCTGAGTATAATGGTATATTTGCTATTATTGGTCCTACTGGTGCGGGAAAGTCGACTATTCTTGATGCGATTTGTTTAGCTCTTTACGGCAGGACTCCACGACTTAAGTCAATTAGTAAAAGTACAAATGAGATTATGTCCCGTCTTACTAGAGAGTGTTTTGCAGAGGTTACTTTTGAAGTGGCGACTAATAAGTTTAGATGTCATTGGTCTCAGCGTAGAACGGGTAAAAAGGCTGATGCTAAGCTAAGTGAGTCAAAGCATGAGTTATCTAATGCAAATACTGGTCAGATACTTGGGTCAAAAAAGAGGGATGTAGCTAATCTTATTGAGAGTAAGACGGGTATGGATTTTGATAGGTTTACTCGTTCTATTTTTTTAGCTCAAGGAGGTTTCTCTACTTTTCTTCAGGCACAGCCAAGTGATAGATCACCAATCCTTGAGCGGATTACTGGTACAGAGGTTTATAGTGATATTTCAAAGCATGTTCATGAGCGTTATAGAGCAGAACAGCTAAAGCTTGATGAGTTAAAAGCAGAGCTAGGAGGGGTCACTTACCTTAAGGAGATGGAAGAGACCTTATTAAAAGCTGAGCTTAAGGATAAGAACGGCTTAGAGGAGGGTCTTAAGAATAAGGCTAATAAGTTAGGCAAGGCAATTGCATGGCTTAATGAGATTGATAGTATAAAAGATGATCTTTCTAATTTGGATATAGAGTATGAGGATTTACAAAAGGAGCTTGAGTTATTTAAGCCTGATAGGGATAGGCTTGATAGGGCTATTAGGGCTAATGATCTTGAGGGTGATTATAAGGTTTTATTTTCAAAGCGACAGGAGTACAAGGATGTCCAAGAGTTATTAAGTCAATATAATAAACAGCTACCTCTCTTACAAGTGGACTTAGACAAGGCCAAAAAAGCTTATGAAACTAGTGTGACTAATACCATAAGACGTAAGGATGAGCAGGCTGATGAGCTTAAACTAATAAATGAGGTACGGATATTAGATTCACAAATACTTTCTAAAAACAAAGAGATAAGCTCTGCCACTAATGACTACGAGGGGGTTAAGGGTCAGCTTAATGATAATGATATTACGAGGTCTGAGCTATTAAAAGCTGAGGAAGGTTTTTTACAAGATTTAAAAGAGGTTAAGGATTATATTTTATCTAATGGCTGTGATGAGGGTTTACTTACTGGATTTGCGGGTATAAAAGGGCAAATTAATGGTTTAAAACAGTTCTATGGTGAGCTGTCGTCAAAGGAAAGTCAAATTAAGGACTGTAAAAAGCAAAAAGACCTATATTCAGCTGAGTATGAAAGGCAGTATAAGCACCTTAGTGGTTTTGAGAGTGATTATAAGAGTATAGAAAAGCAGTTGACAGTAAATGAGGGGTTGTTAAAAAGGCATTTGAAGGATCATATTTTAAAGGATTATCGAGATGAGCGTGATAGGCTTTCAAAAAAGCTGTCTTATCAAAAGGTGATAGAGAGTCTTGAGAATAAGCGTAAGCGGTTAGAGGATGGCAAGGCATGCCCATTATGTGGTTCATTGGATCATCCTTTTGCAAGGGATAATATTCCAAAGGCGGATGATAGCGAGATAGAACTTAATAAGCTATCTGCCTTAATTAGTAAGGCTGAACGGCTGGAAGATGATATTAAAGCTATAAAGGATGAAAAAGACCAGCTTAATAATAAGTTAGTTGAGGCTAAAGAGGTCTATAAGAATATAGAGCATAAGTTAAAGGAGTCTCAGTCTAACTTAAAGCGTTTGGAGGATGAGAATAATAGTATATCAGATAGGGTTAATAATCTAAAGGTTGATTTACTATCAGAGCTTAGTCCATTTGGGATTAGTGATCTATCTAATCTTGACACTATTATTTTAGAGTTAGAAAATAGACTTAAGAAGTGGATGGAATACAAAAATAAGAAAGCGGAGATTGAGGATAAGAAGGGTGAGATAGCTCTTAACCTAAAGGAGCTTGATGGTATTATTAAGACTCTTAGTGATTCACTTAAGGCAAAAGAGGATAACATTAACAGCTTAAAAGGTGAGTATGAGGGGCTTAATACTAGCCGTAATAAGATATACGGTTCAAAGAGTACGGATGATGAAGAGAGGCGTTTTGAGAGTATGGTTAAGGGTGCAGAAGAGTGTGAGGCTAAGTATAGGCAGAATATGGATGCTATAAGGGATAAGTTAAATGATCTTAATGCTCGTATATCTGCTCTTGATAATGATGTTAAGGATAATAGGCTTAAGCTTGATGGGCTTGAGTCATTATTTATTGAGGGTTATAGGCAGGCTGGTTTTGATAATGAGGATAGTTTTACCTTAGCCAGGCTGGGTGATAAGGATAGGGATAGATTAGCTAAAAAAGCTGATGACCTTGAAAAAAAGAAAGCTGATATTCAGTCGCGTAAAAGTGATAGAGAAAAGCGTTTGGCTAATGAGTTAAGTAAAAGCCTTACTAAAGAGTCCTTAGATAGTCTAAAAAAGGACTTGGATGATACTAATAACTCTTTAGAAGACCTTCATAAGGAGATTGGAGCTATAAAGCAAAGGCTATCGGATAATGACTCTGCTAAGGAGCTTGGCAAGGCTAAAGAGCTTTTAGTTGAAAGCCAGCAAAAGGAGTTTAATAATTGGGCTTTACTTCATTCTTTGATAGGCTCGGCTGATGGTAAAAAGTATAGAGACTTTGCTCAGGGGCTAACTTTTGACTTTATGATAAATTATGCTAATAGACAGCTTAAGAAAATGACTGATCGCTATTTACTTGTTAGCGATAATAATAAGCCTCTTGAGTTAAGTATTATTGACAACTACCAAGCTGGAGAGGTTAGGTCTATAAAGAACTTATCTGGCGGTGAGAGTTTTATTATGAGTTTATCCTTGGCATTAGGTCTTTCGGATATGGCTAGCCATAAAGTACGTGTTGATTCACTATTCCTTGACGAGGGCTTTGGTACTTTGGATGAGGAATCATTAAACACGGTTTTAGAGGCTTTATCTAACTTGCAACAGGATGGAAAGCTTATTGGTATTATATCCCATGTATCCGCCTTGAAGGAGTGGATAAGCACTCAAATTACTGTTAACCCTAGCGGGGCAACTAGTACAATTAGTGGTCCGGGTTGTAGTGCTAAATTAGGGTATTAATAGTGTATGGTTAATATAATTTTTTATTGACATTATGCCTATAATTTTATAGGTTATGTTTGGGTATAATTATTATGGTTTATTAAATTTATTGGGAGGTTATCTAATGACGATTTATTCTATTACACTATTTATTTTATTGGGTTTAATAGTTGGATTTGTGTTAGGTTTACTTTTTCAATATTTTAGGTATAGGCTGACTATAAGGGAGTTAAAAGAAAATGCTGATTCTAAAGAAAAGAGTTTTCTTAATATAAAAGAACAGCTTACTAAGGAGTTTGAGAACATTTCATTAAAGGCTCTTAACTATACCACTGCCAGGCTTAAGAATGATTAATATACTAGATTTTAAAAACAAGGTTGAGGCCTCTCAGAAGGAAGATATTGAAGGGAGGGTTAGGTTAGGGGAGCAGATAAGGCAGTTAACCGAGTTCAACAAGCGAATGTCTGAGGATGCTATTAAGCTTACAAATGCACTTAAGGGTGAGTCTAAGACTATGGGTAATTGGGGTGAGCTTATCTTGGAGAAGATTTTAGAGTTATCTGGTTTATCTAGGGGTACTGAGTATAGTGTTCAGGGGGTTTTTAGGGATGATGAGGGCAATAGATTACAGCCTGATGTAATAATCAACTTACCTGAAAACAAAAAGTTAATTATAGATTCTAAGGTATCACTGGTGGCTTATGAGGGGCATTTTAATTGTGAAGATCATAAGCGGGTTGATTATCTTAAGGAGCATATTAAATCGTCAATAAGACACATTGATAATTTATCTAGTAAGCGTTATCAAGACATTCATGATATTAACACCCCTGATTTTGTAATGATGTTTATTCCTATTGAGCCTGCTCTTATACTGGCGTTCCAGAATAAGAAAAGTTTATTAGGTTACGCACTTAATAAGGGGATTCATTTGGTATCTCCGTCTACTTTGCTTTTTTCTTTGAGGACAATTGCAAATATATGGATGACTGAAAAACAAAATAGGAATGCTATAGATATTGCAAGGCGTGGTGGATTGCTTTATGATAAGTTTGTTGGGTTTTATCATGAGTTAGAAAGGCTGGGTAAGAGTTTGGATAAGTCTAGGTATATTTATGATGATTCTATAAAAAGGTTAATGTCTGGTAAGGGTAATTTAGCCTGGCAGGTAGAGGAGCTTAAGAAGATGGGGGTTAAGAGTAATAATCAGCTTCCTGAGAGGGCTTTAGAATAGGATATTAGCTAAAATAGTTTGTATATATGTAATTAAACGTTCTAATGATTTAATTAAAAAGCGTTCTAAGGTGTCAAATAAAAAGTGGTTTGCACCTTTATTTAAAGGTTAGAATAATAGTTAACACCTCATAGAGGTTTGTCCTAATGCACTCATGGTGGTATTAAATGAAAAGGATAGAACAGAACTCACTGATCTTAACGGAAATACGCAAAATCTTAAACTTGCTCATATAGTATTATAGTTTTAAAATAGTTGATTCTTGATAAAATGATCCTGTCCTAAGACGTAGTCGTCCATGGCTGGCGAAGAAAAGAAATATTAAGTGAAAGAGGATAATTGTGGATTGTAATGTTATAAAGAATTATTTAGATAATCAAAAAGTCAAAGCTGTTAAAGAATATGATTTTGATTAGGGAATAGTAGAGTATTCTGAGAAGATAAAAGGCGGGAAGATTTATAAATTTAGAGGCGATGAAGAAATCGTCAGAGCTTTTATTCTTGCTAGGCTTGTAAACGAATTAGGCTATAAGCCTGAAAAAATTGAACTTGAAAAGCAATACGATATTGGAAGACCAAAAGTAAACAAGCCAAGAATTGATATTATTGTCAGGGATGATAAAGATGATGCTTTCCTTTATATTGAGCTAAAAAGTCCGAAAGATTATGAAAAGGACAAAGACGAAGTAATTGAAAAACAGCTTTTTAACATGGCATCTCAGGAAAAAGGTCAAGGAGTAAATGTTAGATATTTAGTCCTTTATACTTTTGAAATTATTGAAAATAAAATAAAAGATAAATGTTTAGTTATAGATTATGAAAAATTTACTTCTTTTGATAGTTGGAGTAAAATAAGAGATTTTGTTGATGCTTTACCTAAAAATTATGGTAAGGCGCAAAAAGAATCTTATATCAAAGATGGCAAGAAGGATTTAGAAACAAGTTTTACACATGAACAATTAGACGGACTTAGAAAAAATCTTCATAATGTTTTGTGGGGTGGTGGAGGTACTGATGATAATGATGTATTTTCGTCTTTGGTAAATATTATTTTAGCTAAAATACAAGATGAGAGTGAAAAAAAGTTAGGTGAAAAATATGATTTTCAAATATTTTCATATAGAGATGGTGATAATTTTGAGAGTAATGAACAGTTATTTGAACGTATCAATGAACTGTATCGAAGGGCTTTAAAAGAAAGATTAAATATTTTTGATGAGGGAAAACTTCAAAAATCTTTTGTTATTGATGAAAACAAGTTTTCACTTAACAAGCTAAAATATACTGTTTCAGAACTTGAAAGATTTAGTTTTGTGGATGGTAAAAATAGTTTTAACGGAAAAGATATTTTAGGAGACTTCTTTGAAGGGATTATCAGGGAAGGATTTAAGCAAACCAAAGGTCAATTTTTTACTCATATCAATGTTGTTAAATTTCTGCTTTGGGGGTTACAGCTTGATAAATTGGCAGTTGAAAGAGTAAACAAAGATTTGGAGATTCCATATTTGATTGATCCAAGTGCTGGTAGTGGAACTTTTCTTATTGAGTATATGAAGTTTATCACTGAAAACCTGAAAAGAAGATTCAATGATAAACTAAATGAAACAAGAGATGTAGAAGATAAATTTTATCAATGGTTTACGCCGGACCACAGGGAAAACAAATGGGCAAAATACTATATTTACGGTGTAGAAATTAATTTTAATCTTGGTACAGCTTCTAAAGTCAATATGATTTTGCACGGAGACGGCTCAACCAAGATTTTTGTCAAAGATGGATTATTACCATTTAATTTTTATGACAAAGCAACAGCACCAAATTATTTGAAATCAAACGAAAAAGATAGTTTGTATTTTGATAAAGAGGTGAATGGACAATTTGATATAATCATATCAAACCCGCCTTTTAGTGTGGATTTAGACAATGAAACTAAAAAGAATGTAAATAAAGAGTTCGTTTTTGGTGGGAAAAAGAACTCTGAAAACTTATTTATAGAAAGATGGTATCAGTTATTGAGAGAAAATGGTAGAATGGGTGTAGTTTTACCAGAAAGTGTTTTTGATACGACAGAAAATAAATATATCAGACTTTTTATTTACAAATATTTTAAAGTTAAAGCCGTTGTGAGTTTACCACAACTTACTTTTGCTCCTTTTACCAATACTAAAACTAGTTTACTTTTTGCTCAAAAGAAAACTAAAGAAGAAATTGATGAATGGAATAAACTTTGGGACAAGTATTCAAGTGAATGGAGTAGTCTTAAAACCAAATGTGAAAATTTGATGAAAGTTTATTTAGAAGATAAAGATAAAAAAAAATTACCATCAATTAAAGATTTATCAGAGCAGGAAAAAAAAGATATATTAGCAAGGATGTTGAAAAATTATATTGAAAAAGATGATAACAATCTATCTGTAAACAAATTGATTATAAAGTATCAAGACGAACTAAAAGACCTTTGCAAATATGATAAAGACACCAAAGATGTTTTTGGTTTTGTAAATACTTGGTGGGTTTTTGGCGAAGTTGCCAAAGAACTTAGTTATAAAATCTTTATGGCAGAAGTGGAAAATGTAGGTTATAAGAGAACTAAAAGAGGTGAAAAACAAATGCCTAATGAACTTTATCGTGTAAATAAGGATAATGAACTCTTACTTTCAGATGAGGATAAAATCTTTGAAACTGCTTTAGATTATATGAGAGACATAAAATGGGATTGAAACATTTTACAATTGATTTTATGGAACTAGCAAAAGATGTTTATTTAAGAAATGATGAAAAATATCATAGTTTTTTGTTTTCATCAGGTTGGAACTTGTTTGATTCTCCAAGTAAAAAACTTATTCCGCTTAAAGATATTTTGAGTGATGATTATACTCTTTTTGATTATCAAGATGACGGAGAATATAAAGGAATACCAACAGGGGAAGCTTATTTAGATGAAGACGGGTATATAAGAGAATTTCAAACCGTAACCGCAGAAAACCACCCGGGAAGATTAAAATATAAAGTTTCTAATGATAATATTCTTATTTCAAGTTTAAGATTGGCAAAATCTCCAGCATTGTTTTTTGAAAATGAGGATTTATCTGAATATGTCTTTTCAAATGGTTTTTATATTTTCAAAGTAAATGATGATTGGAATAATAAATTTTCCCTTTACATTTTGAGAACAAAAAAATTAAAGAGCATTCTTAATAATCATATTTATAGGGGTATTGGAATTTCTGCTTATAAGAAAGAAGATTTACTAAAAATAAAAATACCTTTAATTCCAAAACAAAAACAAGACCAAATCGTTGCTCAAATAGAATCTATTGAAAAGATAATCAAAGGACTAAAAACACAAATCACCCCACCGCAAGAAGTTATTAATAAAGTTTTTGTAAGAGAGTTTGGATTTGATTTAGAAAAGTTTGAAGAATTGAAGAAAATTAGAAATTATTATCTTGATCTATTTGCTTTTGGAAACAATAGAGATATAAGACAAAGCGTTAAATTCCACAGAGAAGCAGGAACTTTTGTTATCCAACAGCTTAAAAAGGTCACAAGAAAAAAAATTAAAGATTTTATTTCAGAGCCAATCGTTTTAGGTAAAGGAGTATCGCCAAAAGATTATGATGAAAACGGAGACTATTATTATATCTCAATGGCGAACATTAAAAACTGGCAATTTGAAAGCGAAAATTCAAAACTTATTTCTAAGGAATATTCAGATCAAAACAAAAAAAAACAGTTTCTAAAAATGACATCTTGATAGCTCGTTCAGGAGAAGGAACAATTGGAAAAGTTGCTTTAATTGTTGATGAAGATTTACAAGGTATTTTTGCCGATTTTACTATGAGAATAAGACTGCAAAACTACAATCCTCTTTTTGCATATTACTATTTCAGAACAGAGTATTTTCAATATCTTGTAGAAGTAAACAAAAAAGGATTAGGAAATAATACAAATATCTTTCCAAGCCAAATACAAGAATTTCCAATGATTGATATTTCTTTGAAAACTCAACAAAAAATCGTTGATGAAATCAAAACAGAATTAGACAAGCAAAAAGAAATTAAGAAGAAAATTGAAAGCGAAAGAATGATGATTGATGAAATTATTGAAAAATCGATTAAATAAAGACTGCCTCTGCGCGTCCCGTGTTTCGGTATATAATGTTTTAACAACAAAACTATGAATAACCCAAAAGGTGAGTTTGTATATGACATCATAGCTTTCCAAAACAAGGACTATTAATAATCTGACATCCCATCTATAATATTTAAGCTTAACGATATAGATAATTACAGAAAAAGGATATTAGGTATGGGAGATGAAATTAAACGTTCTAAGGTGTCAAATAAAAAGTGGTTTGCACCTTTATTTAAATGTTAGAATAATAGTTAACAAATAGGGTATAAAGGGTTATTCTTAATAGTTTACTATTTACCATGTTTACTTAAATAGGTTAAGGCATTTTTAATTTAGTTTATTATATTATTAATCTTGACTACGAGGCTTACTTTAGCTTAACTGGATTACTATATATTTTGATAGGGTAAAGTGAATGAAAGATAAAGTATATAATTTTACTAAGATTGAGGAGAAGTGGCAGAGGTATTGGGAAGACAGTTCTATTTTTAGGGCTAATGTTAATAATAAAAAGAAGAAGTTTTATTGTCTTGAGATGTTTTTATACCCATCTGGTAAGATACACATGGGCCATGTTAGGAACTTAGCCATAGGGGATGCAATAGCTATTAGCAAAAGGTTAGAGGGATATAATGTACTCCATCCAACGGGGTGGGATGCTTTTGGTTTACCTGCTGAGAATGCCGCTATAGATAAGGGGGTTCATCCAGCTAAGTGGACTTATGATAATATAAGTTATATGAAAAAGCAGTTAAAGAGTTTGGGATTTTCTTATGATTGGGATAGGGAGCTTGCAACTTGTGATGAGGGTTATTATAGGTGGCAGCAATATCTTTTTATAAAGTTTTATGAGAGGGGATTAGTTTATAAAAAGGATGCACCTGTTAATTGGTGCGATGATTGTTTGACTGTTTTGGCTAATGAGCAGGTTGAGGATGGTAATTGTTGGCGTTGTGGTAATGCTGTTGTAGAGAGGGATATGTCCCAATGGTTTTTTAGGATAACTAACTATGCTGATAGTTTATTATCTGATTATAATAAGCTTAACAGTTGGCCTGACAGGGTTATTGCCATGCAGAAGAACTGGATAGGCAAGAGTTATGGTCTTTATGCTAATTTTAAGCTTGATAATAAGGACTTTCCTATATTCACAACAAGGCCTGATACTATATACGGTGTAACTTTTATGGCTATTGCTCCTGAGCATCATTTAGTTAAGGATATTATTGATAATAGTCATAATAAGGCGAGTATAAGGTCTTTTATAGATAGGGTTAAAAAGGAAAGTAATATTGAGAGAACGTCTGAGCATAGTGATAAGCTGGGTATATTTACTGGTAAGTATATTGACAACCCTTTTAATGGGGATAAAATACCGTTATACATAGCTAATTTTGTATTATTGGGTTATGGTACTGGTGCACTTATGGGAGTACCAGCTCATGATCAGAGGGATTTTTTATTTGCAAAGAAGTATGATTTGTCGATAAAGGTTGTTATTCAGAATAAAGAAAATAATTTATCTGCTAATACTATGACTGAGGCTTATATAGATGAGGGTTATCTTATCAACTCGGGTGAGTTTGATGGGTTAGATAATAAAAGTGCCATGTCTAAAATAATAGACTACGCTAAGGATAAGGCTATTGGCGAGGGACAAATTAATTATCGGCTGAAGGATTGGTTAATATCGAGGCAACGTTATTGGGGTAATCCTATTCCTATAGTTTATTGTGATAGTTGTGGTACACAGCCTATACCTGTTGATCAGTTACCTGTAAAATTGCCTATTGACGTTAAGTTTAAGGATAAAGGTAATCCTTTGGAGACTAGTGATAGTTTTAAGAGGGTTAATTGTCCTAAGTGTAATGGGTTAGCTACTCGTGAGACTGATACTATGGATACTTTTGTTTGTTCGTCTTGGTATTTTTTAAGGTTTTGCTCGCCTAATGAGGATAATAGCCCTATTAACAGCGAAGAGGCTAACTATTGGATGAATGTGGATCAATATGTTGGTGGTATAGAGCATGCCATACTGCATTTATTGTATGCGAGGTTCTTCCACAAGGCCATTAGGGATTTGGGTTATATTAAGACTGATGAGCCTTTTAACAATTTGCTTACTCAGGGGATGGTTATTGCCTATTCCTATTATTCTAGGGGGCTTAAGAGGTATTATAATCCTAGTGAGTTAGCGAATAAAGATATTTGTCCTAATTCTGGAGAGCCTTTAATTAAAAAGTTGGATAAGATGTCTAAGTCGAAGAATAACGGTGTTGATCCTGATTATATTATTAAAAAGTATGGTGCTGATACTGTTAGATTGTTTATGTTATTTGCGGCTCCCCCTGAGCGTGACTTAGAATGGAATGAACAGGGCTTAGATGGATGCTTTCGGTTTATAAAGCGGGTTTATAACATTGCTTTGGATAATGGGGATAGGCTAAAGAATACTAGTATTAGCGGTATAAATAGTTTATCTTTGTCTGATAGTGCCATTGCTTTACGAAAGAAGTTGCATAAGACTATTAAAAAGGTTACTGAGGATTTTATTAATAGGTATCATTTTAATACTGGCATAGCGGCTATGATGGAGTTGCTTAATGGTATATATGCCTTTAGTCCTAAGCTTGAGAGTGATTATGTGGTGTTAAAGGAGGTTATGACTAAGTTATCATACCTTTTATTACCTGTTGTACCTCATGTTGCTGAGGAGATTAATGAGATTATTGGTTATGATAAGTCGTTGTATGAGGGTAGTTGGCCGTCTTACACTCATGAGTTGACTAAGGATGATACTATAACTTATGTTTTTCAGGTTAATGGTAAGGTTAGGGCAAAAGATGATTTATCTGTATCCCTTAGCAAGGACGAGGTTAAGGCTATAGCTCTTGATAATGAGCGTATTAGGCAGTGGACTAATGAAAAGACTATTATTAAGGTTATAGTGGTGCCTAATAAGTTGGTTAATATAGTTATTAAGTAGGGTATATATTTTTATTGATTACAAAAGGGACTATTTATTATGAAGACAAGATTTATTTATTTTTATTTTATGAAGAACGATCCAGAAAAGATAAGAGAGGTTATTCCGTCTCACATTAGTTATTGGGTAACCCTTAGTTTAGAGGACTATGCTGGTGGACCATTTGCTGATAGGTCAGGTGGGTTAATTAGTTTTTTATCTGATTCTCTTGAGGAGGCAACAAAGGTTATACTTGATGATCCGTTTATTAAGAATGGCTTGATTGCTGAGAAGTGGATAAAGGAGTGGATGGTAGAGGAGTTTAATGATTAGGTTTTTTTATGACTCATACTGAGCGGGTTCTTGAGTGGGATGTTATTAAAGAAAAGCTAAAGGGCTTATCCATGTCTCCATTGGGCGTTATGGAGGTGGATAACATGACTCACTGTACTAACCTATCAGAGGTTAGGGATGCTCTTAACAAGACTTTTGAGATGACATCTATTATTAGGGAACATGACTTTCCAGCTTTAGCTATTCACGACATATCATCGGAGCTTCATCGTGCTAGGCTTGATAATAGTTTTTTATTTGCTGATGAGCTATTAAGGGTTGCCTTTACTTTAGGGGGATTAAAACTAATAAAGAGGCATATAGTTAAGTATAGGGATTTTACCCCTAGCCTTATGGAGTTAGTTTTAGCTATCTATGACTTTGATCAGATAGAAAACACTATATTAAAGGCCATTGATAACAGGGCTAATATAGTTGATTCTGCTAGTGTTGAGTTAAAGACAATCCGTAGTAGTATTCGTTCAAAGAAAAAGCATATAGAGACCAGGCTTAGGGCTATTCTAAGACACACAGATTATACTCATGTAATACAGGACCATATTGTAACCGTGAGGGACGATAGATATGTTATCCCCATAAAGAGGGATCACAAAGGCAAGCTTAAGGGTATAGTGACTGATACGTCGTCTAGTGGGGAGACTTTATTTATTGAGCCTGAACAGGTTGTTGAGGATAATAACTATTTAATAGCTTTATTCAGGGAGGAGAAGGCAGAAGAGATTAATATTTTAAAGGCTCTGACTAAGGGTATAAGGGATAATCTTATGGGGATTAATGAGTCCCTTGCCAATATATCTGTTATTGATCTTATTTACTCTAAGGCTAAGCTTGCCATACAGATGAATGCTATACTCCCTGACGTAAATGATAGAGGGTATTTTAAGTTATATATGGCACGCCATCCATTATTGCATGGTGATGTTATCCCTGTTGATCTTTTTCTTGGTGAGGCTTATGATATACTGATTATTACTGGGCCTAATACTGGGGGCAAGACTGTAGCTTTAAAGACTCTTGGTCTTTTGACTATGATGGCTATAAATGGCTTATTAATACCTGTTAATGAGGGTAGTTCTATATCTGTGGTGGATAACATTTTTATTGACAGCGGTGATGAGCAGAGTATTGAACAGAGTTTATCTACATTTTCTGGTCATATAAAGCAGATAGTTGATATTCTTGCTAACACAACTAAAGATAGTCTTGTATTAATTGATGAGCTTGGAGCTGGCACTGATCCTGATGAGGGTAGTGCCCTTGGTATTGCACTTTTGGATGAGTTTAGGTCTATTGGTTCAAAAGCGGTTATTACTACTCACTATGCAAAGATTAAGGGCTATCCACTATTTAATAATCGTGTTGAGAATGCTTGTTGTGAGTTTGATATAAAGGCACTTAAGCCTATTTATAGGTTAATTTACGGTATGAGCGGTGGGAGTAATGCTTTAAGCATTGCAAAGACTTTGGGAATAAAGACTAATATTATTAACTTGGCTAAGGGTATACTTAAAAAAACCCATACAAAGACTGATGAGCTTATTAGTAATATTAGTGAGGAAAAGGATAGGGTTGCTAAGTTGACCGAGTCTTATGCTAATAAGTTTAGTACTTTAAGTCGTAAGGAGGCTGAGCTTACTGTTAGAGAGGATCTTATTAAAAAAGAGATAGCAGAAATAAAGCGTCTTAAGTTAACGGATAATATTAATACGATAACTGATATTAGAAAAAAGGTACTTGCTTTATACAAGGAGATTCGTTCTGTTGAGCCTACTGAAAAGGTATTGAAGGATGGTTTAAAGGATATAGAGGGTTTTGCTCTTAGTACTAAAGAGATGTTAAAAGAGGTTGAGGTTAAAAAGCCGTATATAAATACTGATCATGAGTGGAAAGTAGGGGAGTCTGCTTATATAGACAGTTTAAACAAAACTGGCAAGGTTTATAATATATCAAAGTCATCGGTTACTGTTCAGGTTGGTGATATTAAGGTTAGCACTAGTTTGGATGATCTTAGAGTGCCAGTTGATACACCATTAGAGGATGAGCCGTCTGCATCTTATGAGTTACCCAAAGAGACAATACCTATTGAACTTAATCTTATTGGCTTACGCGGGGATGAGGCAATACGAAAGGCTGAGTTATACATTGACAGGTTATATTCATCGGCTATGCTAAAGGGGCGTATAGTTCATGGAAAGGGTAGTGGTATATTAAGATCACTTGTTGAACAGTTATTAAAAGCTCATCCACATATTGAGTCGTATAACTTAGCCAGACCAGAGGCTGGGGGATATGGTGTTACTGAGTTTTTTATTAAGTAAAAGTAATAGTTATTAATTAAACTTTGATATTATTTTCTATAAAGCTTTTTCATACTTCTATATTGGTTAACCTCATGAAGTGTATTCGTTCTTGTTCTAGTATTTTATCTATTAGGGAGTACTGATCAGGGGGGAGCATTTTTTTCATTTCCTGGTAATATAGTATTGAGTCGAGTTCTTTTCTAATTGCCAGTTTTATTGCCTCTTCGCCAGTTGTTATACTATCTATTTTTTCATCGAGTTTATTAGTGTTGAATATTTCATTATCTACAAGTGTTTTTAAGTAGACAAAGTATTCTTCTGGAAAGTAATCTGTTGGGGTATACGATTCAAATTGAGATAACATATCGCTAAATATTTTAGCGTGGACAACCTCTTCATCGGCTAATATATTAAAGATGTTTTTAATGAATTTATTATTAATTTTATTTGCTAGTTCTCTATAAAACTTTTCTCCGTTTTCCTCTATTTTTATTGCGAATTGAAAAACCTCACTTGCATTAGTTTGCATTTTATCATCTCCTAAGAATAGAGTATTTTATTTTAAAAAGATAGTTAAAATTATATAGTAATGCAATAAAAACTATTGTTTAATAATTATTTAAGCTTTTATATACTTATTTAATTTTATATTATTAAGTTTTAATAAGTTAGCTTAGCTGACACTTACTACATAGACCAAATATCTTTAAACTATGATCAACTTCTTTAAAGTTATGTTCTTGGCAAACCATATTTTGTAGCTTTTCAATTTCTGGACTATGGAACTCAATAACCTCTTCGCAATTGTTACAAATAAGATGATCATGATGTCCATGTTCTATTATGTGTTCATATTTAGACTCGAGGGTACCAAGATTAAGTTTTATTAATAACTTAGACTCAACTAATAGGTCTAGAGTTGTTAACAAACGTTTTAGAAAATATAACAAAAAAGGTTTTATTGGGCGATTTTGTTAGTGAAGGTTTTAGTAGATTATTTTTTTGTTTGTTATTTACTCATATAGGATTAGGTATACTTTTTGAAGTTTTACATATAAAGTCAATATAGAATATTCCAATAATCCCCTCTAAGCCTTTATGGAACAGCAAATCCGTTATCATTTAATAAAGGTCTATAATTCTTAGTCTCAGTAAGGGATTCTTAATAGCTCTCGTAGTGATGACTACTTGCATAAAAAGTGATATTTTGTGTTCATTGCTAAGGCATTAAACAGCACTTAAAGAGCATAAAAGGATAACCTGCTTGACACAAGAAAATAACTTTTTCATGAATATCTTAACTTTCCTGTTCCATAAAGAAATCTGGAATTCACTTCCCTTTACGTTATATGTCTTGCCTTTTTACCTTGTATGACTAGTCATAACTCTATCATAAAATGATAACTAAATTATTAAATAATATCCCTTTAAATAACCTAATATCAAAAAAAAAACGCCATCCTCCCCAGTTACTAATTACTATAGCTTTTAGATAAAAAATTATTATAACACAATTACTAAATAGATTTTATCTGCACTTTAGGAAGTTTAAAAAGATAAACTAACTTAAAATACTTTTGCTCTACACCACTAGAACAATTACTAACTGCACTTTAGGAAGTTTAAAAAGATAAACTAACTTAAAATACTTTTGCTCTACACCACTAGAACAATTACTAACTGCACTTTAGGAAGTTTAAAAAGATAAACTAACTTAAAATACTTTTGCTCTACACCACTAGAACAATTACTAACAGCACTTTAGGAAGTTTAAAAAGATAAACTAACTTAGAATACTTTTGCTCTACACCACTAGAACAATTACTAACAGCACTTTAGGAAGTTTAAAAAAATAAACTAACTTAGAATACTTTTGCTCTACACCACTAGAACAATTACTAACAGCACTTTAGGAAGTTTAAAAAGATAAACTAGCTTAGAATACTTTTGCTCTACACCACTAGAACAATTACTAACAGCACTTTAGGAAGTTTAAAAAGATAAACTAACTTAGAATACTTTTGCTCTACACCACTAGAACAATTACTAACTGCACTTTAGGAAGTTTAAAAAAATAAACTAACTTAGAATACTTTTGCTCTACACCACTAGAACAATTACTAACAGCACTTTAGGAAGTTTAAAAAGATAAACTAACTTAGAATACTTTTGCTCTATACCACTAGAACAATTACTAACTGCACTTTAGGAAGTTTAAAAAGATAAACTAGCTTAGAATACTTTTGCTCTACACCACTAGAACAATTACTAACAGCACTTTAGGAAGTTTAAAAAGATAAACTAACTTAGAATACTTTTGCTCTACACCACTAGAACAATTACTAACTGCACTTTAGGAAGTTTAAAAAAATAAACTAACTTAGAATACTTTTGCTCTACACCACTAGAACAATTACTAACAGCACTTTAGGAAGTTTAAAAAGATAAACTAACTTAGAATACTTTTGCTCTATACCACTAGAACAATTACTAACTGCACTTTAGGAAGTTTAAAAAGATAAACTAACTTGGAATACTTTTGCTCTATACCTCTAGAACAATTACTAACTGCACTTTAGGAAGTTTAAAAAGATAAACTAACTTAGAATACTTTTGCTCTACACCACTAGAACAATTACTAACATAGCTGACACTTACTACATAGACCAAATATCTTTAAACTATGATCAACTTCTTTAAAGTTATGTTCCTGGCAAACCATATTTTGTAGCTTTTCAATTTCTGGACTATGGAACTCAATAACCTCTTCGCAATTGTTACAAATAAGATGATCATGATGTCCATGTTCTATTATGTGTTCATATTTAGACTCGAGGGTACCAAGATTAAGTTTTATTAATAACTTAGACTCAACTAATAGGTCTAGAGTGCGATATATTGTTGCTCTGGAGGCTTTAATTTTCTTTTTTTTAACTTGGATGAATATTTCTTCAGCGGTAAAGTGGTTATTAATAGATAAGGTCTCTTCTAGGATTTTATATCTTGTTTTAGTAGCCTTAAGTTTTTTCTTTTTAATGAAGTTATCAAACTGTGTTCTGGCTTTTTTATTTAATGTATCCATAGTCACATATTTTTATTTTTTTGAGTTAATTTAATGTTGTTAACTAGAGGTACTAGAAAATAGATCCTTATCATCGGAGCGTAAAATTAGTATAAACAAAAAAATAACACCTAAAGTAATAGCAATATCTGCTACATTAAAAGTAGGCCATCTATAAGATTTAAAGCCTATATCAATGAAGTCTACCACTCTTCCATAAAAAAGCTTAAGCTGCCCATGGAATATAATATAGCCAAAGAGTTTATCAAAAATATTTCCTAAAGCACCCCCCAAAATTAATGCAAAAGAGCTACGGACAAAAGTCTTCTTAAGGGGAACTTTCCTATAATAGTAAATAACTATTCCAATAGCAATAATTGTTAAAGAGGTAAATAATAAATCCTTAAAAGGCTTATCTAAGTTAGAACCAATACCAAAAGCAATTCCATAGTTTTCTACGTATTTTAGTCTAACAAAATTACTAATAATATTTATGGTTTCGTACAAATTGAGATATTTAACAATCAAAAACTTTGTTAACTGATCCAACAACAAAACGATAACTATAAATATACTTGATTTCATAATTAGTTGCACCTTAAAAGTAAAAATTAAAAGCAATATTTACACCATTAATAACTCCAACAGGAGAGCTATAAGGACTATAACTATCACTACGCCCCGAAATAGATAAATAATCACTAACTCCAACGCCTAAAGCAACTAAAATAGAACTCATACCCATATAAACCCACTGTTGACCAGAGAGTTTACCCCCTCGTTGCCCATTAATAGCGAAGTTACTAGTAATTAGCTGATTTAATAAAAACTGATAGGCTATAATAAATGGAATGGCAAGAAAAAAAACTATTTCAAACCTTCTAAAAGTGGACTCTTCATACTCTTTTTCCAACTTTTCGGGAGGTAAAAGCCTTTTATTATATTTTTCAGCCTCGGATAGTTTAATATCATCACTTAGATCAATAATATGATATTTATCTGATTTCTTTTCTTTTTTTGCAAAAGACAAAGGTGTAATATTAATAAAAAAAGTGATCACTATAATATAACTTATTAGCCTATAAACCTTATAAGTATTTATCATAAAGCACTTCCAACCTATCTTTAATATTTTTGTTAAGTAGAGAAGAATCAGTAATAATAGCATTATCGACAGCCTTTCTACAAGAACAGCTTTTTAAATTAGGAATATTACTAATAAGATCAATCAAAAACGACTTAATATTATTAACATTAGCATTCATATTCTCCAAGATCATGTTAATAGTAACATTTTCGTGATCTTTATGCCAGCAGTCATAATCAGTACTCATAGCAATAGTAGCGTAGCATATTTCAGCTTCTCTAGCTAGTTTTGCCTCAGGTACAGCGGTCATTCCAATAATTCCACATCCCCATGATTTATAAAGGTTGCTTTCTGCTTTAGTAGAGAATAAAGGACCATCAATGCAAAGATAGGTTTCATCCTTATGGATATTAACAATATTTTCTGACTTAATAGTATTATAAAGATAGTCGGAAAGAGTTTTACAAAAAGGATCAGCAAAACTAACATGACCAACTATTCCTTTTCCGAAAAAGGATGATTCTCTATATTTGGTCATATCAATTAGTTGGTTAGGAATAATAAAGTCTTTTGGAGCTATTTCTTCTTTTAGACTCCCAACGGCACTAATAGATATTATAGTTTTTACTCCTAAACTCTTTAAAGCGTATATATTTGCTCTAGATGGTACTTCTGATGGTAATATAGTATGTCCTTTAGCGTGTCTTGGAAGGAATGCAACTAATTTATTTTTAACATTGCCAATAGCAATTCTATCCGATGGATATCCAAAAGGAGTTTTTATTGATATTTGTTCTACAATATTTATTTTTTCAATATTATAGACTCCACTACCACCAATAATAGCTAGTTCTACTTGACTCATTAAATAACCTCATTTAATTTAAAAATAATATCTTTTTCAGATAAATCAGAAATATAAATTTCTTTATTTTTACTTTTTTTTCCTTTAATAATTTCAATTTGCTTTTTTCTTAATTTTAGGTATGAAGATAAAGACTTTATAATTTGTTTATTTGCTTTACCTTCTCTTGCAGAAGCTGTAATATAGACTTTTATACGATTGTTATCAATAGATATCTTGTTAATAGAACTATTTGGTATAGCCCTAATTACAAGAGCTATTCCATTTTTATAAGGTTTAATATAATTATTCACCTATTCTGTTGTAAATTTATTATTTCTCCACTGAGTACTATCAACACTAACTCCATTAACTCTTACTTCCCAGTGTAGATGAGGACCAGTAGAACGACCGGTTGAGCCTACTTTACCAATAAGCTGTCCTTTTTTTACAAACATACCCTTTTTAACGTTAATCTTACTTAAATGTAGATGACTAGTCATAACTCCGAGTCCGTGATCAATCATAACTACGTTACCCCTTGTTTTAAAGTACTTAGCTACAACAACAACACCATAATTAGGGGCATATATAGGCTCACCTCTTTTCATAGCTATGTCTAATCCTTTATGATAGCCTCTATGAAGTCTTCTTCTAAGCCGGAAAACTCTATAAACACCAAACTTTGAAGAAATCCTACCTCTTTTATTGGGATAGGTTGGTTGCAAAAAAGCCCCACTCCAAAGCTTATAGGGAAGTGACTTTTTATAGTAATATTTAAATGATCTATTTTCAGTTTTAGATATATAGTTATTTTTTGTATATGATTTTTTAGAAGAGTCAGGCTCGTTATCTAAAGCATAAAAACCAATATCTTTTTTATTAGTATAAAGATTAGTAGGTGTTTTAGTTTCTATTTTTTGCTTAAATTTATTAGCAAGCTCTTTTTTTATAATATCTTTAGGTTTAGCTTTTTTAACTAAAGTTGGAGGTAATATTTTAACAAGCCTTCTATAACGTATTCTTTTTTTCTTAAAAAAGGTTTTCCAAACTAATTTACCATTATCTTTTACTCTTTTTTTATATTTAACAGTAATCCGTTTATAGCCATAACGTCGCACCCAAATATAACGATTAGCACCTCTTTTAGCGATATTTAGCTTTTTTTCAAGAAAAGTAATTTTTCCATTTTTTAATAAAACACCTATAACTACTTTTATGGAGTTATAGTGATGTTGTATATCAAAGCCAACATATCCACGAAAAATATTATGATTTTTTATATTAAAAAACTGGATTTTCTTTCCGGCAATGCTCCCAAAGCATTTTTCTATTTTATACGGGCTTTTTATATATAATGCTATAGTTTCTCCTTGTTTTGGGGAAGCTTTTATATATATACTGGCCAGCTTATTAGATGAGCTGTTCAAATAGTTTTTACTAAATACAGCCTTTTCAATATTATTTAGTTTAAAGTTGATATTATTAAGCAAATCTTGTTTTTCTATTTTGTTAGTTTCGCCAAGATTATAGTTAAGTTCAACTTTTTTTATTTTGCTATTAGAGTTATTATTAAGAGTAATTTTTCTTATAAGTTTTTCTATATATTCTTTTCTTATTCGAGAATTATTTCTTTTCTTTCTTCTAAGTGACCTTCTTCTAAACGACCTTCGCCTATTATATTTATAAGAGTATTTTTTTCTTTTTTTGTAATACCTTCTATATCTTTTTCTAGGTTTTTTTATAGCATTTTGTTTTTTTATATTATTTTTATTTGAAGTTTTTTCACTAAAATATTTTTTATTATTTTTTGGGTTATTATGGTCATTTGAATAGGTTAAAGTTGTAAAAATACTAAGAAGTATAAAGCTTATTGGTATAAAAAATATTTTTTTCATATGTTTTTCCAATTGGTATATGAGTATATTTAATATTTATATGTTAATATAGTTAATTTTAGTCTATTATTAATCAGCAAGATAATGTTATATTTAGTATAAGTTAGGTTTTAACATAATAATATTAATCTATTTTGTCAACAAAAATATATAATAGTTTGTTTAAGATATTAATATTTTTGCTTTTCTATAGAGTAGTTTATCAGTAATTGTTTTAAGTTTTGTTATGAATAAACGTAAGATATTTATTTATGAATGCATTTAAATAGCTTTATTTTTTTAAAGCATTATGCTTAAGCCATAACTATGTTAATATTTAAATAGTATTTTAATTTTCATAAGGGTGAAAGTTTTGGTGTATGCGTTTTAATTCTTTTTTTTTCAAAATGAGTATAAATTTGAGTAGTAGTTATATTTTTATGGCCTAATAGTTCTTGAATGGTTCTTAAGTCTGCACCTCCTTGTAATAAGTGCGTTGCATAGGAATGCCTTAAAGAGTGAGGGCTTATTTCTTTTTTTAAGCCGCATTTTAGAGAATAATTTTTTATTAGCATCCAAATACCTTTTCTTGAAATGGGTTTACCGTGTTTTACATTAACAAATACAAATGGATGAATTTGCCTTTTCATTAAGATGGGGCGTACTATGTTTAAATATTCCTTAATGAGTTTGGTACAAATACTACCAATAGGAACTAGTCGTTCTTTGGAGCCTTTACCTAGTAACATTAAAAACTGTTCATCAATATTAATAGCGTTAACAGTTAAGGTTACTAGTTCACTTACCCTAAGTCCACCGGAATATATAAGCTCCATAATTGTTCTATCCCTAAATCCGGCATAACTATTTATATCTGGATAAGATATAAGCATATTTACTTCTTTTACGCTAAGAAAGTTGGGTAGGCTATTAATAGTTTTAGGATTTTTAACATGAATAGTAGGGTTAACCTTAATAATACCCTCAATAACAGCGAAATTATAAAATAACCTAATACTAGATAATATCCTAGAAATTGTTTTAGGGGAGAGTTTTTCGTCCAGTCGCTTAATAAAATAGTTAACAATATTTTGTTGATTAACGTTAGTAAAGTCTATTTTGTAAAGACTTATATATTCAAAGAACTTATTTAAGTCGTTCTTATAGGATAAAATAGTATTTTTTGCTAATCCTCTTTCAATGGTAAGATAGCGAAAGAACTCTCTTAGTATTTTCTCTTTTATAGCAGGTTTATCCAAGATAGTATACCCAAGGTATTAATTTACATATCGAGAAAATGTCCCATTTTTTTTTGTTTAGTAGTAAGATATTTTTTATTTTGTTCATTAGGAGTACAAATTATCGGAATTCGATTTGTAACATTTAAATGATAGCCTTTTATTGCAACAATTTTTTTGGGGTTGTTTGTCAAAAGGCGTATATTGGTTAATCCTAAGTCCTTAAGCATTTGGGCACCAATACCATAGTCTCTTAAATCGTCTTTAAATCCCAGTTTTTCATTTGCCTCAACAGTATCCATTCCTTTATCTTGTAGTTCATAGGCTTTAATTTTATTATGAAGGCCAATTCCTCTACCTTCTTGTCTCATATAAAGGCAGACACCTCTACCTTCTTCAGAGATCATCTTAAAAGCTATTTGTAATTGTTCACCACAATCACAGCGTAAAGAAGTAAACACATCGCCCGTGAGGCATTCTGAGTGTACTCTAACCAAAACACTTTCTTTACTTTTAATATCCCCGAACACCAAAGCAATATGGATTAAGTCATCAACATCATTTTCATAGGTTATAATTTTAAAGTTACCGTATTTAGTAGGTAGTTTTGCCTCAGATATTCTGTGTACCAATTTTTCTTTTTTTCTACGATACTCAATTATCTGAGCTACGGATATAATTTTAAGATCATGTTTTTCTGCGAACTTCTGAAGATCGGGCATTCTAGCCATAGAGCCGTCATCATTCATAATTTCACAAATCACAGCTCCCAGATAAAGGCCTGATAGTCTACACAAGTCGATAGAGCCTTCAGTTTGACCAGTTCGTACTAATACTCCACCTTTTCTTGCTTTTAAAGGAAAGATATGTCCAGGTCTGGAAAGGTCTACTGGTTTAGTTTTTGGGTCGATTAATGCTTTAACAGTTTTAGCTCTATCGCTGGCAGATATTCCAGTGCTAGTGCCGTGAGCGGCATCAACTGATACTGTAAAAGCTGTTTGTAGATGTTCAGTATTTTGTGTAACCATTTGGCCTAAGTCTAATTCATTGAGTCTATCTTTTGTAAGAGGAACGCATATAAGTCCTCTACCCTCTTTAGACATGAAATTAATGGCATCTTTATTAACGAATTCTGCGGCTACAACTAAGTCTCCTTCATTTTCTCTATCTTCTCGGTCAACTAATATGACCATTTTACCTTGTTTAAAGTCTTTTATGGCATCTTCTAAATTGCTAAGCCCATGTCCTACATCAAAGCTCATAATTAAATTTCCTATATAGTATTTATTATGCTTAAACTATATTATTCAAGTAAAAGCATTAATATGGTTGTAAAAACTAGAGTATATTTAAAAGTTATAAACTTTTAAGGTTAAAAAAAATGATAAAGCAATAAAATTATAAAAAAATAGTATTTTGTTAGTATTTAAATATAATTATTATGCCAATATATAATAAAATCCATTAACAAACGTTTTAGCAAATATAACAAAAAAGGTTTTATTGGGCGATTTTGTTAGAGAAAGTTTTAGTATGTTATTGTAAAGAGGCTCTATGCTTATGAACTTTTATAGGGATAAACTATCTTATTATTTTTAATTCACATAGAAAATTACACATAAAGTCAATATAGAATATTCCAATAATCCCCTCTAAGCTTTTATGGAACGGCAAATCCGTTATCACTTAATAAAGGTCTATAATTCTTAGTCTCAGTAAGGGATTCTTAATAGCTCTCGTAGTGATGACTACTTGCATAAAAAGTGATATTTTGTGTTCATTGCTAAGGCATTTAAACAGCACTTAAAGAGCATAAAGGGATAACCTGCTTGACACAAGAAAATAGCTTTTCCATGAATATCTTAACTTTCCTGTTCCATAAAGAAATCTGGAATTCACTTCCCTTTACGTTATATGTATTGCCTTTTTACCCTGTATGACTAGTCATAACTCTATCATAAAATGATAACTAAATTATTAAATAATATCCCCTTAACATTATAACAAAAAAATAAATATGCTTACCAACACTAACTCAAAGTCTAAACCTACACGTTTATATTTATCCCCATTGTCAACAACCTTTTTACTTTCATCAGAACACTTTCTATAACTTCATAATCTGTGTTTTTTAAGCTTTAAAAAGATAAACTAACTTAGAATACTTTTGCTCTACACCTCTAGAACAATTACTAACTGCACTTTAGGAAGTTTAAAAAGATAAACTAACTTAGAATACTTTTGGTCTACACCTCTAGAACAATTACTAACAATACATTTCACAGTTATCGTTTTGCTAATGAAAATCTTACTGGAAAATTAAAGAAGTTTTTGAATGATCTTACAAATAAAGGATGTATAGACTATAGCGATATTAACGATTTTAATGAAGAAATACGAATAGGTTTGCTATAATATCTTAGTTTAAAGTATGTTAGGTCGATTTGTATAGATAGTGGGGGACAGAAAAATGCTTTGTTTTTCCTTGCAAAACATTTACTAGGGATGATCCTAATGAACAATTTAATTTGGGAGTATAGTAATGATGGTATTGTTGGTAGAGTGAAAGAGTTTAGACAGCCAGTAATTTTTGATCCTTCTAAATGGTCTAAAAATTATGAATATTGTAAAAAAGGCTTTAGCAAAACTATATTAAAGATAAAAAAAATACTTGCAAATTATGGTAATTGGAATAAAGATTTGCCAGTAATTAAATATAAAGGGTAATAATTATGGCTTTAACTTATAGCATAGAATGGACTAAGTCAAGTTGGAACCCAGTTACTGGGTGTGATAAGGTTAGCGAAGGTTGTAGAAATTGCTATGCAGAACGTATGGCTAATAGATTAAAAGCCATGGGACAAAAGAAGTATTATAACGGTTTTAAGTTAACTACTCATGAACATATGTTAAGTTCTCCGTTTAAATGGAGGAAATCAAAAATAATTTTTGTTAATTCTATGAGCGATTTATTCCATGATAGTGTTTCAGATGACTTTATCTTTAAAGTTTTCAAAACTATGAATGAAGCTAATTGGCACATATTTCAGCTTTTAACCAAACGACCTGATAGGCTTGCTAAGTTATCGCATAAATTAAATTGGAGTAATAATATATGGATGGGTGTAAGTGTTGAAAATGAAAAATACATAAGTCGTATTGATTACTTAAGAAAGACAGGTGCAAAACTAAAATTTATATCGTTTGAACCGCTCCTTGGTCTAGTTAATAAAATTGATTTAAATAATATTGGATGGATAATTGTTGGTGGTGAATCCGGACCTAAAGCTCGACCTATAAATGCCAAATGGATAAGAAATATCCGGGATCATTGTTTAAAGCAAAGAATACCTTTTTTCTTTAAACAATGGGGTGGTGTAAATAAAAAACTTGCTGGTAGAGAGCTCGATGGTAAATATTATAATCAAATACCTGAAATAACCTTATTTCCTAAAATTACTCAAAACTTATTTTAGAACGCTTTTATAATAATACAATAGAACCTTTAATAACAATATTGTTAAAATGATCATAGAACTCATACCTATGATTTCTTTAAACTTTATAAGTTTTTTATTTGCCATTTCATGTAGTATATATTATCTTTCTTTTAGATTTGACTATAGATTACTATCCTAAAATAAAAAATATTATAACTATCTAAATAGACCAAAGAAAAATGATTGATATAACTAAAAAACAAATTAGCCTAAGAACCGCTAAAGCCACCGGTAAAGTAATTTGCTCAAGTGATACAATAAGTAAAATAAAAAATAAGTCTCTGCCTAAAGGTGATCTACTAAACATAGCTAAAGCGGCAGGACTATTAGCATCCAAAAACACCTCAAACCTTATACCACATTGTCACCCTGTGTCTATTGACTCTATGGATATAAACTTTGACCTAAACGACATAGGTGAAGTAATAGTAAGTGTAGAAGGTAAATCTATTGGGCGTACTGGTATAGAGATGGAAGTATTATCAGCTGTATCGGCCTGTACGTTAACCATATACGACCTACTAAAACCCATTGATAAAAATATGGAAATTACATCCATAAAACTAATAGGTAAAACAGGTGGTAGAACAGATAAAAAGCTTAAAATAAAGTCTGGTACTAAAGCCGCCATATTAGTATGCTCAGACTCTACTGCTAAAGGTACCAGAAAAGATAAATCTGGTTTAATCATTAAGGAAATGCTGTCCAAATACGAAATAGACGTAGTAGACTATCAAATTGTAGCTGATGAACCAAACTTAATAGAACAGCAAATAAAAAACTGGATAAAAGATGATATACACTTTATATTCACCACTGGCGGTACTGGACTTGGTCCAAGAGATAAAACCGTTGATACTATTAAAAATATTATAGAACGAGATGCCAATGGTATAAGTGAAGCAATACGAACTTACGGCGGTATGAGAACTCCCCTTGCTATGCTGTCCAGGTCAATTAGTGGCAGTGTTGCAAATACATTAATAATAACTCTACCCGGTAGCTCTAACGGAGCAAGAGAGGGATTAGAGGCTATATTACCGGGAGTATTTCATGCTAGGAAAATGCTAATAGGGGAAGGCCATTAATAATTTTTAACTTATAACTAAAATAACTACTCCGATCTGCGATGCCTAAGGATTAACTCTATGGCATGGTAGACGATAGGGTATACTTATAAATAAGTATGCCTTCCATACTTGAAAAGGAGTCCTTTATGATAAACGTTTCTGATGCACAAAAATTAATTCTATCAACAATAAGACCAAATCGTCCTATAAAAAAATCAATAACCGATATTAAAAGTCTGGCAATATCTCAGAATATCTTTGCCGATAGAGATTATCCACCCTTTAACAGAATTACTATGGATGGATACGGTCTTTCAGCAAGTGATATTAACGAAAAGCAAATAAATGAATTTAACGTTATAGGCCATCTGCAAGCTGGACAAACCTTTGATCAGCCCATACCATCTGGATCGTGTATAAAAGTTATGACTGGAGCCCCATTACCTAATGATATTGACTCAGTCATAAAAGTAGAGGATAGCACTGAACATAACGGCAAGGTCAGATTTAGTTTAACTAACATAAAATCAGGGTTAAACATTGCTAAAGAAGGTGAGGACTGTCTTAAGGATAAACTCGTTATAAAAGAGAATACCCTTTGTAATACTGCTGTAATAAGCCTATTGGCTAGTACAGGGCATCATAACGTAAAAGTATACCCCAAACCGACTGTTAGTATAATATCAACAGGGGATGAGATAGTAAGTCCAGATAGTATTCCTCTAAGCCATCAAATTAGGGATTCAAATTCATATACAATAAGGAGTTTATTGGCTAATTACGATATTACTCCCCAATTCTCTGGTATAGTAAAGGATAACAAAGAGGAACTGACTAATTCCATTGAACTAGGCCTACTATCCGATATACTAATTATATCAGGCGGCGTATCCATGGGTGATGTAGACCTCATTCCAGATATATTATCACAAATGAAGATAGAAAAGGTATTTCATAAGGTTAAAGTTAAGCCTGGTAAGCCTATATGGTTTGGTACTAACCCACAGGGAGGTGTTGTATTTGGACTACCTGGTAATAATATGTCATGCCAAGTCGGGTTTAAGCTCTTTATTGAAGCGTATATTAGAGAGTATATGCATCTAACAGAACTTAAAACCCTATATCTACCCATTATATCCAGTCGTACTAAAAAAGGTGATCGTGAAGAGTACTTCCCATGCCGTATTATAAATAAACCGTCTTCTATTGAGGTAATTAGCTTTAAAGGTAGTGGAGATGTGTTATCCACCCTAAACTCCGATGGCTTAGCTAAGCATCCACATAATATTAATGCCATAAAAGAAAACTCTATAATAGAGTTCTATCCATGGAGGCCTCTATGATCGTGGATGACCTTAATAGACAGTTCAAAACTCTTAGACTTAGCCTAACTAATAACTGTAATCTATCATGCCTATATTGTGATCCATCTGATAAAGATAATAAGCTAAATAATAAATCTTATCTTCCATATAAAGACTATGTAAAGGCTATATCAAAAATACATAAACTAACTAAGCTTAAAACAGTTAGACTAACCGGTGGTGAACCTATACTGTATAAGGATATTATCCCTCTTATTTCAGCCGTTAAACAATTGGGTATAAAAAATGTCAGTATGACCACTAATGCTACTAACCTTGTTAATATTATCCCCAAACTAAAAAAAGCAGGACTCAACTCCATTAATATATCCATGGATGCTGTTGATCATAATATATTCTCTAAGATTACTAAGAAAAATTGTCTTGATAACGTCCTGTCTGGGATAGAGTGTGCTGTTAATAATGGTATATCTGTTAAGATTAACTGTACAATAATAAAAAATATTAATGAGTGCCAAATTATGCCCATACTAAAATATGCTAAGAACTATGGAATTATTGTACGCTTCTTAGAAGTTATGAAAATGGGTCACCTATTTAATAACTTTAATAACTATCTCTTTTCTAAACAAGAAATACTTGATGTTATAAATAAAGAATATCCTTCTACTGAGCTTAAACGGGATAAGTCATCTACAGCCACTTATTATCTAACAAATAATAATATAACTTTTGGTATTATAGCTAATTACTCCTCACCCTTTTGCCATGACTGCAATAGACTACGTATGGATAAACAAGGTGTGTTATACGGTTGTATTAGCAGTAATATTGGTTTTCCAATACTAAATATTAAAGATGAGGATGTGTTAAGATCACTATTGACAAAGGCACTACACCAAAAACAGAGAAATAAGTTTTTAGGTAGTTCGCTATCTATGAAAGCAATAGGGGGGTAGATTGCAAGTTAATGTACATGTATACGCTAAGTTAAAAGAGTTCTTTAAAGATAAATTAACGATTAATATATCAGAAAATGCTAATGTGGAAGAACTAAAAAATAAACTAATTAAAATAAATCCCGACTCAAAAGGTGTATTATCAGTATCTAAAATGGCCGTTAATAACGAGTTTATAAATGAGGATTATATCCTAAAAAATAGTGAGACTATATTTCTATTCCCACCGTCTAGCGGTGGATAAATTATAACATGGTTGAAAATATGAAAATTATTAGCAATGAATCCATTAACCTATCAGACATATTAAATAGTACACACAATATAAAAACTGGTGCTATAGTACTTTTTAGCGGAGATGTTAGAAATCATCACAATAATAAAGCTGTAGACTATATAGAATATGAGGCTCATATACCTATGGCAGAAAAAATGATAAAAGAAATATGCGATAAAGCTAAACAAAAATGGAACTTGCATAATGCAATATGTATACACAGGATTGGCAAGGTTAATCCCGGTGAATGCTCTGTTTGTATAGTTACCGGCTCATCCCACAGAAAAGAGGCTTATGAAGCGAATCAGTTTATAATAAACACTTTAAAAGAAGATGTACCTATATGGAAAAAAGAGTTCTTTAGTGATGGAACAACTAATTGGAAGTAATATAATAGGCGTTGTTATGTGTGGAGGCCTTAGTAAGCGAATGGGCTTTGATAAAGGACTTATAAAGCATAATAAGCTATTATGGGCTCAAATAATAAAAAATGTACTAGATAATATAACTCCTACAAGCGTTATATCCATTAATCAAAGCCAACTAAGTAAATATAAGACTATATTCCCCGATAACCAGTTGATAGTTGACTCAGTAAACGTTAACGGCCCCTTAAGAGGTATATTAAGTGTTCATAATACGTTTCCTAATAAAGATTTATTAGTCCTTGCCTGCGATATGATAAATATGAAAAGCGATACCCTTAAAACTCTTTATAAAAACTCAATCAAAAATAACTATGACTTTTATGTATATCAAAATAATAAACAACTAGAACCTCTTTGTGCTTTGTATAGTACGCAGGGGTTAAGGTGTATAACAAGGTTAATGAATAATAGAGTGAAAAATCATAGCTTAAAATATATTCTATCATTGGGTAAAACGAAAATTGTTTATCCTGATAAAAATACAAAAAATCACTTTGTTAATTTTAACTCTGTTTGTGATATTAATAGCCAATAACAAAATTAATGTTACTGGCTATTAAAGTAAAGTTAGCTTTTTGATGGAGCTACTTGTTCTTTTATTCTTCCGGGTAGTTTTATGAAGATTTCAATAGTTCCCCTAAGCCCCATGGAACTAACTAAATTAAACAACATTGCCAAAAATGACAATACCATTAAAATACCAAAAAATAAGGTAAGCCATAACTCAGTGCTAAAAGTAGAGTCACCAACATAATTATGCCTTCTTAACATTCCATTCATACCAGCATAACCCATTGCTATAGCCATACCAATAGATCCAATTAAATGACCCCAAAAATGGAAGACCGTTAAAAATGGATACTTTATCTTAACATCATTAGTCAATAAAGGCCAAAGAGCATAAAGAGCGGCATATAATGTCATTCCAAGCCCAGCTAATAACTGCATGTGAGCATGAATACCAATTACCCATTGAGTATTATGCAAAATCCTATTCATACCAATATCCGCTTGGATAATACCAGCTGGTACACCCAAAGAAAAACCAAGTATACCCCCTAATAAAAACATTAACTGAGGAGTCATTTTTAATGGCCTTGCATCCCATAAGGTTTTTAGAGTTATGAAAATAGCAATTCCCATAGTAACTAGCTCAAATGCTGTAACCATCTCACCAGACAAGATCTTCATCATATTAGGCTGACCCTGATCAGCTAATAAGTGATGGCCCCATACATTCCATGATACAACTAATTCAATTAGTAATGCGGCCCTTGCAATATTTTGCATAAATAACTTTTTACCAGTAATCAAAGTTGCTAATAAATACCATGTTCCAGCTACATAAATTAACACTAGCCCATCGGCAATTAAATCAAGCCCCCACCAAAAAACATTCTTAGCAATAAGAGGGTCTAACCACTCCCAGGGTATAATATTACCAGTTGCCATAAAAAATACAGCGTGTACTAAAAAAACAACCCCAAAAGCTGTAAGAACTGCTGCGTCTAAAATAGTATCCACAGTACCCCTGAAAATAGCAACCACAGGTAGGCTAAGTAATGGTTCTTCAACCTCCTTACCCCTTAACCTGCGAACTATATTTATAAAGCCATCTATTCCCAAAGCAGACATAAGTAACTTACCAACCGGCTTTTTATTCTCAACACCTTTTTGGGATAACACAGTAGCAAATAAATTATAACAAAATACAATTACCCCCACCATTATAAAAGCCGCACCCACCGAAAAGGATGCAGTGGCAATAGGTGCAAATTGCTTAAAATCAACAGGTAAAGGCCAATAACTAGTATAAAGAGCACCATAATTAAAGAAAAAGCCTGCCCCCCATACCACAGCTACCCCAATAGTCATTATGACCCATGTAAACTCAGCCATCTTTTGGCTATATATCTCTTTTTTCATAAGAGTAGGCACTAAAAAATAAAATGCCCCAAATACTAATAAATAACTACTACCAAATATCCCCACTAACGGATGGGCAGTCATAATAGAGTAATAATGTTCTGCACTCCACATATCCCATGAGATTTGGTGTACCCTCATTAACATTCCCTCTAATATGGTTATTAAATAAAATACTAAGGATACAACAGCAAAACGAAGGCCTACCCTTTGTAGTGGACTTAAGTTTCTGGTTATTAACATATTTCCTCCATAATTAATGGTTTTTATCAACTAAGAAACTACTTAACAATTACTGAATCCCTCACTACCATACTCCCTCCCCTTGGACCTGAGTACTCAGTAGATCTAATAGTATAAACCGCTTCTTTATCAAACTTCCAAACTATATCATTGCGACTCATGGGATTAACCTGCATTTGAAAGAGCATAGTACCATCTTTTCTAAAAAGACCAAACCCATACATCAAATCGCTAGATATTAAATCAAACCTAACCATATCACCCTTATTTATATGTAGGACCTTCTTGTTATCAGGAAAATGAAACTTATGGTCAGACACTTTTATCTTAAACTCTTTATCTACAGCAAAATCCTTATCATGCCGATTTAGATCCCACTTAATCCAAGGTAGAGTTAGATAAGTAGTTATATGAATCCCAACACCTATTATAACAAGCAGTATGATCCAACTATAAAAAATCTTCTTTAACTTAACAGGCGGCTTACCCTCTCTCTGAAGGCTCCAACCAAACCATCCAAATAAAATGAAAATAATAGTTAAATATGTCATATATACTATTTTCATAAAAAATAAAACATCATTTGACTCTGTCATAATTCCCCCTTTTTAAAATATGATTTGATAGCTTTAAAAGTAAGGTTGCTTAATTTAAGATGCTTTTATTGATAGAATTAATCAAGTAGTAATATGCCACAGAGAAAATGGTTTTTCGTATTAACAAGGCTATATATTAGATAGTTGAATTGTAACATAAAGAACATATTATGTTAGTAAAAGTTTAAATATTAGAAAAACTCGTTAATGTGATAGCAATTAAGTTCTTTTATAGAAGAATTTGGATAAATATTAAACTTATGTAGAAATTTACCACTAAACTAGTTAATATTTTTATATTAATTTTTCCATGATTTAATTTATCTTATGATTTGGACAACATAAAAATATAACCACAATACATATATAATTACTTACCAATAAATAGGATAATAAAAATGCAAAGACGGATAAAAGTCTCTATAGTAGATGATGAAAAGTCTTATAGGCAAGTACTAAAGCAAACTATGGAAAAAGACTTGCGTATATCTATCTTTGGAGAGTATGCATACGGAATAGACTTTATTAATAGCTTAAACTCTCCCTTTAAACCAGATGTATGCCTTTTGGATATTAAACTTGTAGGAGAGATGTCGGGTGTGGACTGTGCAAAAATCTTGAAAAAAGTAGCACCTAATATTCACATAATATTTCTAACTGCCTACCCTGACTCAGAGACAATGTTAGAGGCTAAACAACTTAAAGCTGACTATATAGAAAAAGGTACACTAGGTGAAGTCTTAATAGATAAAATAGTTACTAGTGTAGAAAGGGATGATCAATTATTATCTCTTCAGCAAAAGACTTATACCAAATATTGTAAAAAAACTATAGAACTATCTAATAGGTTGGATAATGCACAATCAAAGGTCCAAAGTCTTACGAATAATCAAAAAAAAGTGTTAATATTAAAACAAAAAGGTAAAACAATAAACGAAATAGCTAAAACCCTTAATATGAACCCAAATACTGTTACTAGCCACATAGAAAGAGGATTATCAAAACTTAAACTACCATTTATACTAGAATATATTGAACTATAAATACAATTAGGATAAATAATATGTTTGAAATCATTACAGCGATAATAATAATAACTTTAGTTATAAGTTTATGGTTAGCCTTTAGACATACAAAATCTAACCCCATAGATAATAAGCAAGAATTAGACGAAGAGGCTATTAACCTTCAAAATGCTTTTGAACAACTTAAACAAAATAAGAATGTTGAATAAACTACTTTACTTATCAATTATTATGGTTACAATTACGCCGTTACCTTCGCTTGTAGTAAAATCAACTGTACCATTATAATTTTTAGAAAGTTGTTCTATAATCTCAATACCGTATGCATCTTCTTTATGCTTTTGTTTTTCATAAGAAAATCCTATTCCATTGTCCTCAACCACCAATACAATATAATTATAGTCATTTTTCATGGTAATGTTAGTATGAGTTGCTCTAGAGTGCTTTGCAATATTGTTAAAAAGCTCAGATATAACCTCTAAAATGTATTGCACCGAACTAGGACGTAAAATATCAGAGTCTCTTATGTTTTCTTTGTCTATTGTATAAGAGATATAAGAGTTAGTTAATGTTAACCTTGCTCTAAGGTCAATTTCTTTATAAAGAGTTTTTGAATCACAGTGTCTATGATGAGTAACAAATAAAATATTTCTTGTAACACTATTAATAAAAGAATAAAGCTTTTCTACCTTGTTAATACAATCGATGGCTTTTCCAGGTGATCGCCTTATTAATGACTTACCCTGCTGAATAAAGAATTTGGCAGACTCTAACTTATTCTTTATAGAATTATGAATTTCACTAGTTAACCAAGTTAACTCAGTCTCAGCCTCTTTTAATGCCATCTCATTACGCTTACGTTCATAAATCTCTATACTTAGTTCTGTGTTCCTATAAGCTAATTCTTTAGTCTTTTCTTTGACTAAGTCCTCCAAGTGTAACTTATAGCTATTCAGCTTACTCTCTATTTGTTTACGTTCGGTAATATCAACAGCAATTTGTAACTTAGCAACTTTATTATCGGCCCAATTAATAAGCCTATCCCGAACCTCAAACCAAATATTTAATGAGGTATTAAAAAACTCCCATACCAAAGTTTTATTTTTACTCTCTTTTTCTGAAAACCTTTTTACAAGTAAATCCTTATTACAAGACTTACAAGGGCCGTGATTCTTGTTAGAGATAACTTCCCAACACTTTTTTCCTACTATATTACCGAATAACTTATTAAAGTAATTGTTAGAAAATAAAATATCATTATTATCAATATCTATAATAAGTACACTGACATCTATATTATCCATAACTACAGATAAGGCACTACGAGTTTTAATCATGTTCAGTAATTCTCATTCTATTTGTAAATAGCGACATTAACTAACTTTATACCCTTAACAAAGCCAATGATTAAGGCTAAGTGTTTTAATAAATTAATTAAAAAGCAGTAATAGGGTTTAAGCATTTAAGATATCCCTAAAATTTACTTAATTTTAAAAATAAGAAAATTATTTTTTTTGATAAAAGCTATGAAATAAAAAAAAATATAATCTTTTTATCCTCGATTATTTTATAAGGTTAGGCAATATAATAAGGTTTAGAAGGCTGGGATAGATAATTATGCATAAATATGAAAATTAGTAAGTCAGTTAGCAACGAATTAATACTATAGCTTATCTTTATAAAAAGTTATATTTTAGTCAGTAGTTTAGTTTTATGAAGCTGTAGCAAAACATTTTATTAAATTAAACGATCAGTAGTTTAGCTTTAGAAAATACCCCTATTTACTTGTTTATAGTTATGTTAATATTTATATTAGTTATGTCTGAGTCATTTTCTTTTTTTTCTTTTAGCTTTTCTTGTTCTTCATTGACGGTCTTAAATATCCTAAGCACTTCTTTTTCTCTTTTATTTTTGCCCATCTTTTACCTCTTGCCTTTTATACTATAGTATCTCACTATATTAAACAAGAGCTATTGCATAAAACTTAGATTCTTAATAAGAAAAAAATACCTATTATTGCATTAATAATAAACAGTTAGCAAGTTAATTATAGTTAAAATATTCCCTTTATACCTATATATACTACTCTTGTTTCAGGTTAGGTGCAAAAAAACTTTTTTTTACGAGTCTTATAAAAGATTAGAGACAAACAATTTGTTTTATTAATATTAGGGTAGTATATCCTGTAATTTTAGAAGCTATAGATTTATTTTATATAGGTTTATTACTAGTCAAAAGACTATGGCATAAAGGATAAATTAAACTATGTATCAAGTTTTCGCTTAAATATAGAGGAGTAATATAGAAAAGTAGTGTGTTTTAGATTATTATAATTAACTCGTTTAAAATAAACCATAGGACTTATTTTAAACGTAAATTGCATTTGGTGTTTTCCCCTCCCAGTCTAGTTTAAACACCAAATACAATGTATTATTAGACTATATAGGTATTGATAGTTATAGCCCAGTCTAGTTAAGAGTGATAATAAATAAGTTTTAAGACTCAGTTAAAAAGGTATGAACTAATGTCTTAATAAATATTGTAGAATTATTTTAGTTAATTTTAAATTGGTCATTAAAATATAAAAATAACACTTAGTTAAAGGCGATTAGCTATAAATTACCGACTCTTCTATTAATCTATCTACAAATTTGATTTAAGTCAAGTGAAAAAAGTTTTTTTACAGTGATCTTATTGCGTTTCTTATATTCTGCTATACAATAAATTATCTAAATTAGACTTTATATACCTATTGGTATACAACTAGTTATCAATTTGTATATTTTTATAATTTATTTTTATGTTAAACTAAATAGTTTGGTTTAAGTATTTGTGCTTTAATAGGTAAGAATAAAAACCATAAATAATAACTTTATAAAAGAGTTATATTATCTTAGTTTTTAATAAAGGCAACTTTAAAAGTTGCTCTAGTAATATTAATTAGCTATTTTCCACTTTAAAAAGCTGTGTATAAACTCATCCAGATGTCTTCCCTCTATAACTCCTTGAGCATCACCAATCTCAAAAGTGGTTCTGTGATCTTTAACCATGGTATACGGGTGAAAAACATAAGAACGAATTTGACTACCCCATGCAATTTCTTTTTTCTCTGCAGTAACCTTTTCAATCTCTTCTATCCTCTGTTTTTCGTAATACTGGTATAACCTTGCCTTAAGGACTTTCATAGCATTATCTTTATTTTTATGTTGAGAACGGTTATTCTGACACTGAACAACAATTCCACTAGGAATATGAGTAATCCTAACAGCAGAATCAGTAGTATTAACATGTTGTCCACCAGCTCCTTGTGATCTGTAAGTATCAATTCTAATATCGTTGGTATTTATATTTAATTCAATCTCATCTAAAACCTCAGGAAAAACATATACAGATGCAAAAGATGTATGACGACGCTTGTTTGAGTCAAAAGGCGAAATGCGAACTAGCCTATGTACACCAGACTCTGACCTTAACATTCCACAAGCATAGTTACCTTTAATCAAAATAGTTAAATTTTTAATGCCAGCTTCTTCACCCTCCAAATAATCAATAATTTCACAAAGAAATCCTTTACTCTCAGCCCATCTAATATACATCCTATACAACATGGCAACCCAATCACATGCCTCAGTACCCCCAGCACCAGCATTTATAGACAAAAAACAATTATTAATATCATTATCCTCGCTAAACATCAACTTAAACTCTAAATCCTCAAGACGCTTTTTTAACAAGGCTATACCATCATCAATTTCTTTTATTAAAGTTTGATCATTATCTACATCAGGCATTTTAGCAATGTCTTTATAATCAATAAGGTCATTTTTTATGTCTATCCACGGTTTTACAAGTCGCTTTAAGTTTGCGAGCTTGGCAGTTAGTGAATTAGCCTCTTCTTTGTTATTCCAAAAGCTTGACAGAGCCATCTTATTTTCGATTTCTAATATATTGGCTTTCTTAGAGTCAAGGTCAAAGAGACCTCCAGTGTTCAGATATTTGCTTTTCTATAACTATTAAAGTTTTTAGTAATTGGCCTAGCATTATATTATCCCTTTTTTTAATTTTTATCCCAGTCCTCTATAATATACTTATAACCCTGTTCGGTAAGAAAAAGTTGACGTTTATGTGCAAACTCCTCTTCGCTAGAGTTTTTTGATATGATAGTATAAAAATAAGAGGTTTTTCTTTTTGGTCTTAGTATACGTCCTAAACGTTGAGCTTCTTCTTGTCTTGAGCCATAAGTACCAGATAATTGTATCACAACAGAAGCATCAGGAAGGTCAATAGCAAAATTGGCTACCTTAGATACCACCAATACATTAATATGTCCACTACGAAATGCCTGATAAAGATTATCCCTATCAGAGTTATTAGTTTTACCAGTGATAATAGGAAAACTAAAACGTTTAGAAGTAATATTAAGCTGATCAATATATTGACCAATTATTAATACTTGGTCATCAGTATGACGCTCTAAAAGACTGGCTACCACATTAAGCTTTTCTTCATTGGATGAGGCTAAACGAAATTTAGCCCTTTTACCAGAGGACATATACTCTAATCGTAAATTTCTCTTCATAAGAATACGAATCTCATAACAAACTGCCTCAGATATATAGCCCTTATTTTCTAGCTCTTTCCATGGGGCATCATATCGTTTTGGTCCAATTAATGAAAAGACATCTTTTTCTTTACCATCCTCTCTTATGAGAGTAGCAGTTAAGCCTAATCTTCTTTTGGACTGTATTTCAGCAGTAGCCCTAAATACAGGAGCGGGTAATAAATGAACCTCATCATAAATAATTAATCCCCAGTTTTTTTTTCTAAAAAGAGAAAAATGAGGATAATCATCTCCTTTACGTTTTCTATAAATAACAATTTGATAAGTGGCAACAGTAATAGGTTTTATTTCTTTTTTTTCACCAGAAAACTCTCCAATATCTTTGCTATCAACGTAAGACTTGTCTATAAGCTCGTTAATCCATTGATGACAAGCGGCTACATTAGCAGTTAGAATTAAAGTTGACATTTGTATTTTTTCCATAATACTCATACCAACCATTGTTTTTCCTGAGCCACAGGGTAAAACAACTACACCATGTCCCCCTAGCTTACTGTTGTTTGAATAAAAAATATTAGACGCCTCTTTTTGGTATTCCCTAAGCTCAAAAGGAATACCCATTAGAGTATTCTTTCTAAGTTCTATTGGAAAAGCTTCTCCCTCACTAAACCCTACGTAGTCGTTTATAGGATAGCCTATATCAATAAATAACTGTTTTATAGTTCCTCTGTTTATATAGTTTAGTAAAAATGTATTAAAGTCTTTTTGTTTAACAAAGAGTTTCCAGATGTTATTATGATGTTTTAGCTCTTCTATGATGTCGGGATCAGATATTTTTAAATATAAGTAATTTTCATCATCAGACTTATAAAGCTCAGCCTTGCCAAACTTAGAGAGAGTCTTATCTATAAAATAGAAGACATTATCTGGAATCTCATATTTTGACTTCTTTTTAAGAAAATCGTAAATATCTTCTTTTGTAATTCCAGCAGAAGAGGCATTCCATAAAGATATTTGTGAAATACTGTATGTATGTATATGTTCGGGAGATTTTATCAGCTCTGCAAATGAGGATAGTTTATCTCTAGTAAGTTCATAGTCAGGGTGATGTACTTCTAAAAATATTGTTTGATCACTTTGAATAATAAGTGGATTTTTTAAATTATTCATAATAAATCTCTTACATATAATTTATAGTCTAGTAAAATGAGGGATTAAGTAGATAGATAATCATATTATAACTTTATAACTACTTTATAGCTTAAAGATATAAAAAGTAGTTACGGCAGTACTTTAGTAACTTTATTATAAAATAAATCTTTTTTTAATATATTAGTAAAAATGTTCTAACTATCTTTTTTAATATGTCGAAAGAAAAATAAATATTAGAGAGCTCTCATTCTACACTATGGATCACGGATGACCTTTTTTGTAGAATGGACTCTCCTATATGTATAGCAAAAGTTAAATATATAAGTTTAAGCCGGTTAATCCTTACTGGCAATCATTAAAGAACTATAAAACTTTTTAAATGCCACATCTTCACCGTTAATAGGGTCTAACAAAAGATATTTTTGGTAGTCATCAAAAAAAGTTTTTTGAAACTTTGTTAAAGCCTCTCTAAAGTTAGGAGCAAATATAACTAGTGATATATTCTTCTGTGAAACAGAAAAACCTCCTATAAACTTCTTAATATAAATCTTAATTGGTTTATTTAACATAAGAATATCTTTTTCATTTCTAACTCGATTAATATATATAACCTTAGTTTTATTTTTGCTAAAGTCAATAAGTTGCATCCCCATTGATTTGGCAATTTTATCTGCAATAGTCTCAATTATAATCTCGTTTTTTTCTGAATTAGATAATAACTTATTATAATATTCTACCTTATTAACATGCCTACTGTCTTTCAAAACAGCGCTCCTTTTAAAACTAAATATTTATTTTAATAAATACTCTTTAACCATAATACCCTCTCTATACCTCTTTATCCTAACTAACTTCTTAGCTTTGTTATATATATATTTATCGGTATAATCAATATTATATTTGTTTTGCCATTTATAATATGCTTTTATAATTAGTTGCCCATTTTTATTATATACCCACAAAGTATGTGGTATTCTTTTATAAAAATACCCTTGCCATATATATCGTTTAAATATATTAAAGTGAGCTCTGTCGATTATACCATGCCAAAAAAAGCCAGCTTTATAAATCTTGTTATTTTTATACCTATAAAGATAATAATAAAAAAGTCTCCAGTTTTTGTAGTACTCTTCTCCTATAATTCTGTTATCCAAATTATAGTAAACCTTCCAAAAAGACTTTAAGTATTTAATTTTATCTTGTGATACCTCTATTTTATGTAGAATATCTTTATGATCTTCTTTAAAAAAGTATTTAGAATAATATTTAACACTAACAATTTTAGAGCTATCTCCATAAGCCGAAATAGACAAGGATGTTATAAATAAAAAAATAGTTAATATTATACTATTTACGTAATAAAACACACTCTATAACACCTTTTTATTTAAAATTAGCTTGTTTATAACCATTCTTTGAATGTTATATTATTAAGCTTTATTATTTATATGTAATTGAAAAGAGAGTTTAAATAATTATTTTTTTTATTAAATCTTTATATAGAATCGTATAAGAGAATGTTAAAATTTACTTTTCTGAATAAAGATGGAAAAAGATAAAAAACCTAAGTATTATACACAAGGGTTAACTTATGGGATAGTATAATATTAACCGTTACTATAGTTTATTTTAAATACTTTAAGATAATTTAGATGTATATTTACCTAAACTATGTTTTAGTTTTATAATCGGTATATTTAATTTGTGAGAATAGCTATAACAGGTTAATAAATAAAAAGGCAAGTCTGTATATAATAGGGGGCATAAAATATACCACAAAACAAGAGCTAAAAACCAAAACACTATCTAACATAAAATAAAGACTGACCTAAAAGGGCTATAACCTTAAGATTAAAGTTGTTTTAGACCAGTCTTTAATATTATAGAAATCTTAAAATTGTATAAGAATAAATTATTTATTTTCCAGCAAGGCAAAATAGTTTTGTTTGCCTCGTTTAAGCTGTATTAAAAACTTCTTTTTCTTTTTATTTTTATTTATAAACTTATTAAAACCTTTAACTGAGTTAATATATTCATAATTAATAAACTGTATAACATCTCCAGCTCTAATATTAGCTTTATATGCTGTGGAGTTATTTTCTATATTAATTATTACTACTCCTTTAATCTTTTTTGATAAACGGAATTTTTTATAATGATTTTTTATTGGTCCAACAGTGATACCCATAAAATTACTACTCTTTTTCTTACTTTCTTTACCATTTCTTGCTATTGGATCACTTTTTAACTTACCAATAATTACTTTTTTAGTAATAACTTTATTTTTTCTAAATAACTTAATATTAACTCTTTGCCCTCTTTTTTTTAAGCTAATGACTCTTTGAAGATGACTAACAGAAGTAATTTTCTTACCGTCAACCTCAAGGATAACATCACCTGCTTTAATACCAGCCTTATATGCGGGTCCATCAGGCATAACATCATTGACAAAAATACCACTTTTCTTTTTTATCTTAAGATATTTTGCAATATTTTTAGGAATAGGAGCTATGGTTACACCCAAATAACCTCGTTCTACAAAACCTTTTTTAATAAGGCTAGATACAATACGTTTAATAATATTAGCGGGAATAGCAAAACCAATACCAACTGATCCACCTGTGGTAGAGTAGATAGCAGTATTCATGCCAATAACTTGTCCGTGTATGTTTAAGAGAGGCCCTCCACTATTTCCTCTGTTAATTGAGGCATCAGTTTGAATATAATTTTTTAATCCGGCATTTAAATCTATATTATCCCTACCTATGGCACTAATTACTCCAAATGTTACACTACCTTTCAGGCCGAATGGGTTACCAATAGCAATTGCAAAATCTCCTATTCTAACATTATCAGAGTTTCCAAGGGGTGCTACCGGTAAATCTTCATTAGCATTAATCTTAATTACTGCAATATCTGTTCTACTATCTTTTCCAATTACTTTTCCTACATATTCTTTTTCATCAGAAAATAAAACGGTAATTTGGTCAGCATTTTTTACTACATGATTATTAGTGATTATATATCCCTTTTTACTGATTATAAATCCTGAGCCAAGATGTTGAAGTTTTTGTCCTCTATTAAAGAACCTAAAAAAATTATTACTTTTTCTACCTTTTAGGTTAAGCTCAGTTCTAATATTGACTACAGTTGGACTAATTGATTTAGCTACGTTTCTAATGGCTTTTTGAAGGGATAAAGCAACTCTAAGAGAATCCTTATCTTTGGTGACTATTGGGTTAGATTTACTAGAGTTAATTTCTTTAATAATATTTGTACTTTTACCATAAATTATCTCATTATAGGACAATAAAAATATAGAGGATATTGCCAATAATATTAATATAGAAATTCCTATTTTATTTTTGTATAAATTATTTAACTTCATTGTATTTCTCTCCTAGGATTTATTTAATATAAATTACTAAATATATAATTAGAAATCTGTATAACAGTGTTTCTCACTAAATTATTTAGAAGGGTTATTAACGAATAATTAAGGTATAAGGTATTAATTAATAAACACAAGAATAATAAAAATATAACAAAAAAAAATCATAAATTATTAAAATACCTTTTTAAACCAATAGAAAAATTATATTAAAATCGCTTAGGTATGACTTAGCTATCCAAACTATTACTTAATTGGAAGTTTAACATAAGCTCTAACTCATTTAAAAGTTTAAATGTATTATCTTTTTCTTCATCCAATAGCAGGGGCGGATTTTTATAAATATCAAAATAGCTATTTTGAAAGTTCCAGATATTAATGGGTAGGCCAATATCTTTACTAATAGACAAAAACCTTATAATATCCTTTAGATTTGAACTAGTTATACGTTTTTTTAATAGGGCTATCTTAGAATTAATTATTTTGTTAACTATTTTAGTAGTTGTTAATAAGTTAAGCTTTATACCCCATTTTTGACTTTCATTAAATACCTTAGATATACCATCAGAATAGTTAATAGCTCCTATTGATTTGCTTTCTTCTATTATTTTATTCTTTAGTCTATTGGATAGCACAAATTGAGCGGCTTTTTTAAACTCCTCATTAATGGGAACGTCTATTTTTATATGATAGTCCATAAGACGTCTATTTTTTTTATATAGTTTAAGATATCCAGTTTGAAATTTAAGAAATATTTGTTCTGATATACCAATTAAGATTTTTCTACGTTCTTCTAGGAATAAGTCTTTTAAGGAGTAAAACTCTTTAGGGAAATAATGATCTATTTTACGAATTACCTGTGCTATATTATCTTTCATAAAGGTATCTAGAATATCTTTTTTTATTTGAGGATAATCAGAAACCATTCCATTAATTTTACATTGAAAGTCATGTTCTCCCAAATATAAGGCAACAAAGACAGCCTCTTCGGACTCTAGGGTAATATTGGATATAGCTTTTACTCTACCTATGGCAATTACTGAAGTTTCATATCTATTATATCTTTCAAAGTCTTCTTGTTCTATGGTATAGGAGTATATTACCTTTTTTTTACTATCATAGTGGCTATTATTTAGATAAAGGGAAGTTATGGCATAGTGAGATATAACCCTTTTAAGGTCTACTTTATAAGGGATTACAAAGTTATAATATATTTTTTTTGCATTTTTTTCTTTAGCAATATTACTTTTTGCAAGGGTAAGACTTTTAATAAAGTCTTTTTCTATGGTATACCCCACCTGACTGGCAAGTTGTATTGCTCTAGCCGCATGCCTTAGGATCTGAATTGTCTCAATACCAGAGATATCATCAAAGAACCATCCACAGCTGGTAAACATGAGCATTGCCTGATGTTGTAGTTCCATTAGTCTTAAAAGGTCTACTTTATTACTTTTTGATAATTCATTTTTTTGATTATCATTAAAAAACTGATCAATGGTTTTTTTATCTAATATACAAGAGATATAACTATTTCTTGCTATCCATGGTTCTTTAAGGTATTTAGATGCTTCTTTTTCGAAGATGTTGTTTAGTTGGTCATTAAGCTTATTAAGGCTAATTCTTAAATACTTTCTCCAATGTTGATCCCAGCCGGGGTTATTACCAACTTTACAACCACAATTACTATTCCACCTGCCAACACCATGAAAACAGCTCCATGAGGTATTTTCGTGTATAATAACCTCATGTTCTGGGGGATTAAGGGATAAAAACTCTCCATAGTTTGTAAGGAGTACATTATGATTATTAACCAAGTCTCTAACCGCATAAGTTAGAGCCATTTCTCCAAACTTAAAGTGATGTCCATAAGTCTCACCGTCTGTTGCTATATTGAGTAGCTGATCTTTTTGTCTTTCACTGGAATAGCCAGATAACAGTCTATTTGCAAACTTTAAGCCGTCAGATAATAAGCCCTCAAAAGCTACTGCTTGTGATATTGGAGCATCATAAAAAAATAAAGTAATAGTACGTCCATTTTTCAGTTTATAGATATACCCTTGCGAGGGGTCAATTTGACCATTATGTATATCATACCAGTTTTCATCCCCCTCTATATTCCTAACTTTCTTTGCCTGAAAAGGGGATAGAATCGTAAACTTTATATTATGTTGTGCAAGAACTTCTAAGGTTTCGGAGTTAGCGGCGGTTTCGGGTAGCCACATTCCTTCTGGTTCACGTTTGAATCTGTATTTGAAGTCTTCTATACCCCATAATACCTGTGTAACCTTATCATTATATTCAGCAAGGGGCAGTATTATATGATTATAGGCTTGTGCAATAGCATTACCGTGTCCGGAGTGTTTTTCAACGCTAACCCTATCAGCCTCTAGTATATTGTTATAGGTTATTTTATCATATTTTTCTAACCACGATAAAAGAGTAGGGCCAAAATTAAAGCTTATCATGCTATAATTATTAATTATATCCACAATTTTTTTATCAGGATTTATAATTCTAGAGGCACTATTTGGTCCATAGCACTCAGTATTTATTCTTTCATTCCAATCATGGAAGGGGGAGGCTAAATCTTGAACCTCAATGTGATCAAGCCATGGATTAACCCTAGGAGGTTGATAAAAATGACAATGAATAGAGATATATTTCTTATTCATAACTTTGTATGCCAATAACAGCTAGTTTTATAATAAATGCTTTAAGCAATTTTAATTCCTTCATCTTATATTATTATAGCTAATTAAGTTATCCAAAAGAATTATTTTTAATTGGCTATATTAGGAAAATAGTAATTTTTTTCTGGATAACCAATAGTATTTTTATTTTAATATGTTAATTTTACTTTATACCATTGTTCAAAAGTAAGAAATAATGCGTTAAGCAACTTTAATACTTGATGACTATAAATTATGTTAAAAAGTAATACTTATACGGGTATAATACGCATAGGTAACGGATTTGACGTTCACCCCTTTGTGCTAAACAGAAAGCTTATACTAGGTGGAGTGGAAATACCATATAGTTTTGGTTTGGATGGTCATTCTGATGCTGATGTACTTTGTCATGCAATAGCGGATAGTCTTTTGGGATGTCTTGCTCTTGGTGATATAGGTAAATTCTTTCCGGATTCTGATATTAGATATAAGGGTATGGATAGTCTTAGTCTACTTAGTCAGGTTTATGATAAAGTTAAAGGTTTAAAATATGATATAGTAAATATAGATAGTACAATTATATGCGAAAAGCCTAAGTTATTGCCCTATATTAATGATATGAGGTATAATATATCCCATAATTTAAATATTCCTTTTAATTCTATTAGTGTTAAAGCTACTACTACAGAGGGCTTAGGCTTTATTGGCAGGATAGAGGGAATAGGGGTAATGGCTAATACTTTGATTAGGGAAATAAAATGAAAATATTACTAATAGGAACAGGTGCAATAGGATGTTTTTTTGGTGCTAAGATTGCTCGTAGTGGTAATGATATAACGTTTTTGAGTAAGGGTGAGACTTATAATATAATTAAAAGTAAAGGAATAAAAATAGATAGTGATATAGAGGAGTCATTTAATATATCCGTAAATATAATTGATAAAATAGATCTTAATGCTAAATTTGATTTGGTAATGATAGCTACAAAAAACTATGATGTACTTAGCTTATTAGATAGTTTGCCTCAGTCTTTATATAATTCTGCTTGTTTTATGACTATGCAAAATGGAGTATTGAGTGAAGACATTATTTTGAATAGGATAACTTCTAGGAGTTTATATCCGGTGAGTGCTTTTGTAGGGTTAGTAAAACAAAAGGCTAATATAGTTAAGCATACAGGTGGTGGAAGGTTTAACTTTGGAGCTTTTAATAAAAGTGGTTCAAAGGACTTTCTAAACAAGGTTAATAATATTTTAAGGTCATCACAAATAGACGTTCATTTATCGGAGAATATTATGAGGGTTAAGTGGGGCAAGTTGGTTTGGAATGCGGCTTATAATCCTTTGTCTACAATAACTCAGCTAAATTTGGGGGATATACTATCAAGTGAATATGGTATAGAGCTTTTAAGGTCATCCATGACTGAGACGGTGAGTATAGCTAATAAATACGGATTTGACTTTAATAAAGACTTCATAGATAAGCAAATTAACTTACCTAAAAACCTCTACTCTTTTAAGACGTCTATGTTGCAAGACTATATGGCAAATAAACCCCTTGAAGTAGACGGTATATTGGGTGATATTATAAATAGAGCTGAAAAGCTTAATATAGCTGTTCCAACAAACAGGTACTTTTATTCTGTAATAAAAGTACTTTTAAGGAGTAGAAATCACTAAGCCTTATTTATATAGTTAATTAAATTCCCAGCCGCTTATATTACTTGATAGCTTTTTCATAAACTCTTCGTACTTTTTTAGAGTCTCTTTATTAGAGATTCTGACAGATGATAGCTTTTTATTATCATAGTGAAGGGCATTTCCTTTATCTAGGTTAAGTGTAACACGATTTTTTTTAGATTTTGGTTTATAATTAACGCGTCCGCTATAAACATCAACGTTATATTCTTTAGAATTTTCATTATATTCGACGATAAACTGTGTTCCCCTAACTCCAGCCAAGCTGTTTGGGGTATTTACATTAAAACCTTTTTTGTATCTCAACCTATTTACTCTTGCCATAACTCCGCCATTCCCTAGATTTATCATTTGTGATCTAGTGGACATAAAAGAAAATTGTACTCTGGAATTAGGACGAACTATAATACTAGATTTATCCGGAAAACGAACTATTACAATTCCATTAGAGGTGGTAAGTATAATATCTTTTGGAGAAATAGTTTTGTTAGCGGTTAACAAAGACTTTTTATATGCTTTTCTATATTCCATTATATATACTTTACCTAATAGTACGGATATTTTTCCATTACTTCTTCCGAAAAGAGTTAGTGTAAAAGACATAATTATCAATAATGTAATAACGAATAAACATTTTTTCATAACAAATCCTCCTAATTTAATAACTAAACTAAAATTTAACTCTATTAATAATAAAAACAAGTTTTTTTAAAGAAATACAACTTTATTTTTTTTTAGGAAAAAACATATTTTTAGTTCTGTCATAAATAATATTTCCTTCTATAATTGTATATATTGCATAACCCTTTAAAGTTTTTCCGATAAATGGAGAGTTTTTACTTGTTGAGTGAAAGAAGTCAAGATCGATAGTAATTTCTAATTCTGGATCTATAATGGTAATATCTGCAGTACTGCCTATAGAGAGGGTTCCTTTATTTAAGTTAATTATTTTAGCAGGGTTTAAGGTGATTTTTGAAATAGCATCGAGTAAAGAAAGTTTTTTAGTATTAATAAGGTTAGTGAATACTAAAGGTAAGGCAGTCTCAAAGCCAACAATACCCGATGGAGCCTCAATAAACTCCATATCTTTTTCGTTATCTAGCCAAGGACTGTGATCAGTTGCAATACAGTCAATAGTACCGTCTATAAGTCCGTCTATAACGGCATCTTTATCTTTTTCTGTTCTTAGCGGAGGAGTTACTTTAAAGTTACTATTATATGAGGAGTTAATAATATCGTTTTCGGTTAACGTAAAATGGTGAGGGCTAACCTCACAGCTAACCCTAATACCATCTTTTTTTGCCTTTCTTATAAGCCTAACTGATGAAGCAGTAGTAATATGTGCTATATGTAATATAGAGTTAGTATATTTTGTAAGAGCAATATCCCTAGCTACCATAATTTCTTCAGCGACATAAGGAATACCTTTAAGTCCGAGGGAAGTAGAAACATAGCTTTCATTTATGCATCCATTTTCGGATAAGCTGTTATCTTCACAATGGCTTATAATTGGTATATTAAACATACGGATATATTCTAATGCACACTTCATAACGGATGAGTTTATAATAGTATTTTCGGCATCTGATATAGCAACAGCTCCAGCCTCCACAAGCATGGAAATATTAGTAAGGTTATTACCCTCTAATCCTTTGGTAGCAGAGGCAATAGAATAAACATTAGTTAGTCCAGCTTCTTTACCTTTGGCATTAACATAAATAACACCTCTTTTATCGTCGATAGGGGGATTTGTATTAGGCATACACGCTATAGAGGTATATCCACCAGCAGAAGCACTTTCTACTTCTGTTTTAATTGTAGCCACATCTTCACGACCAGGTTCTCTCAGGTGAGAGTGAATATCGACTAAACCTGGTATTACTATTTTCCCTTTTGCATTAATAATATTGGCATCACTATTAGTAATATTTTTTTTAAGTTCAATAATTTTGGAGTTTTTTATTAATACGTCTAATTTTTCTACTATACCTTGTTCTGGACAAACTACTAATCCGTTTTTAATCAGTAATTTCTTTAACATTATCACCTCCTCCCAAGATCAAGTAGAAAACAGCCATCCTAATAGCAATTCCATTAGTAACCTGATCCTTAATAGTGGATAAATCACTATAAGCCACTTTAGCGGATAGTTCAACACCTCTATTCATGGGGCCTGGATGCATGACTAGTACATCATTTTTAGCTAAGGCAAGCCTCTTTTCATTAATAGAGAAAAGTTTAATATATTCTTCTAGAGAAGGAAAGAGGTTTTTAGCTTGACGTTCAAGCTGTATTCTAAGACAATAAATGACATCAACATCCTTTAATCCTTCTTCTAAAGTGTAGTATACCTTGCACCCCAGTTTTTCTATATTTTTAGGAATTAGTGTTGGAGGACCTATTACTCTAACTTCTCCGCCCAGTTTAGTAATTCCGATTATATTGGATCTAGACACCCTGCTATGAAGGATATCACCTACTATAGCTACTTTTAATCCCTTTATATTTTTTTTTCTTTCTTTTATTGTAAATAGGTCTAAGAGAGCTTGTGTAGGGTGTTCATGGATACCATCGCCTCCGTTTATTATGGGTAATGAGGTTCTACGGGCTAAAAACTGCGGAGCACCGGATGCATTATGTCTAAGTACTATTGCATCAACATTTAGAGCCTCAATAGTTTTAGTAGTATCTACTAGGCTTTCTCCTTTTAGGATACTACTAGTTGATGTGGAGATATTTATTACATCAGCACTAAGGCTTTTTGCGGCGATTTCGAATGAGGTTCTTGTTCTGGTAGACGGTTCATAAAATAAGTTTAATATAGCTTTTCCTCTTAACGCAGGGACTTTTTTTACAGAACGGGTGAAAATCTTTTTCATGGGTATAGCGGTGGATAAAATTAATTCTATATCGTTTTTGCTTAGGCTTTCTAGCCCTAAGAGATTTTTATTATCCAGTCTCAATATACTTATCCTTAAGATTATTTTTTTATTATAACAACTTGATCTATATTATCGAGTTCGGAGAACTTTACCATAATATGCTCATTTTCTTTGGTTGATATACTTTTTCCAATATAGTTTGCAGAAATAGGCAGTTCTCTACCTTTTCTATCCACCAAGATAGCTAGTTCTATTTCGGCAGGTCTACCAAAGTCAACGAGTTGGTCTATGGCAGAGCGAATAGTCCTTCCTGTATATATAACATCATCCACTAGGATTATTCTTTTAGCATTTATATCGAAAATAAGGTGGGTTTCTCCGATGGAAAGGTTATCTAGAGAGTTAAAGTCGTCTCTATACAGGGTAATATCTAGTATACCTAAGTTTGCTTTATAGCCAGCGAGTTTTTCAAATTCATTAGCGAATCGTCTAGCTAAAAATTCGCCTCTAGTTTTTATACCAACGAAGGCCATATTCATAAGATTTTTTTCTTTTTCTACGATTTGATATGTCATTCTCATAATGGTATTTTTAATATCTACTTCATTCATTATGATTTTGGGATATAATTTTTTATTAGTATTCACTATGACCTCATAGAATTTAGTTAAAAGGGATAGTAATAATTAGTAAGTCGTCATTTGGGTTAGGTAATTAAATATTTTTTGTATTTGTTGATAAAGATTTTAATATTTTCGTAAAAAGCATTTTATGAGATAAGATAGGTATTAGCAAAGGTTCTAACGGATATAATAAAAACTTTTTTAAAGCTAATAATCTAAAAGAGGCATTAGAGTAGTTAGTAACAATACAACCTTAGAATTAACTATAAAAAAATAGTTAACTAATATTCATACCATCTTTTTTGATAGTCTCCTATACGGTAGTCTTTTTTTTGGATAGGCTTTATGTCTTTCTTAGGCTTTAGCTTTACAGGCTTTATGTCTTTCTTAGGCTTTAGCTTTACAGGCTTTATCTTTTTCTTAGGCTTTAGCTTTACAGGCTTTATCTTTTTCTTAGGCTTTAGCTTTACAGGCTTTATCTTTTTCTTAGGCTTTAGCTTTACAGGCTTTATCTTTTTCTTAGGCTTTAGCTTTAACTTATCAAGATAAATATAATATTTAGGATGTTTGGAAGACATAACAACTCTTTTTGAAATATCTGGATAGCTATCCGAATAATGATAATAAATAATCTTAATAAGGGATCTTACATTACGAGGAAAAGAAAAGTTTTTACGATCCCAAGTTGAAAGCCATTCAGATACTTTGTAAACTTCTGCCTTGCTAATTCTATATTTATTATCATAAAAATACTTTGTATAACTAATAGGGGAGTCCATACCATCTAACTTGACTGTTATATTTAGCTTGCCATTAGTCTTATAATGGTGTATTTCAGTGTAATCTCGTGAAAAACTTTCCTTAAGTCCTATTTTAGTGTTTCTTGTATGATCCACTCTAGTCTGATGAAGTGAATAGGTATATAGAGTTTTTTTTGTTAATAATCCATTTTTAATAGGGATAATTTCTTGGTGGTTCAAGATATTATCCTTATAATAGTGTTGGTTAACATTAATAGCTAAAATAGAATTTAGCTTTTTATCTTCTTCAACTTTTTTTATAAGCTTCCCAAACCTATAATAGTATTGTGTTAACTTAATAGGTTTAGCAATACCATCATTCTCAGTCTTTAGTATTAGCCTTTTATCTTTATATTTAAAATTATATGACTTTAAACGCTTTTGACTATCACTAAACTTATCCTCCTTAACTTTAAATTTCTCTTTTTCATCCCACTCATACTTGCTTATTGAATAACTAATAAGGCGATAATTAGGAGCCACTATAACCTTAAGCTTATAATTATATTTGTGGGTCTCTGAAAAAAGAGGTACAGCTAATACAAAAAAAATTAATATTGAAGGAATTAACAACCTCATTACTAAATCCTAATAATAAACATTAAATGTCTTTTCGTTTTATTAAACAGCCTTGTTTTTTTTATTACTGTAACTTCTAATAGTTAAATATCCTACTTCTACCTCGACATCTGTTATTAGTTTGTTAACTAATGCATTAGAGTTTTTGCCTAGATCTATAAATCTTAATAGTTTTAAGTTCTTTTTCAGCTTTTCTGTAGATCTCGTTATTTAAAGAACCTCTTTCTCTTGGACTATACAGTAATATTAGTTTGTCATAATAAAAATTACTTTTTCCTTTTCCCCCTGGAACATAAAAAGATATAAAGTCTAAAGCCTTCTTATCTTTTTTATCAATATCATATCCCCTTGGTAAAATAAGTTCCCGTAGCTTTTCTAATGCCATTATTCTCTTTTTACAGATAAAGATATAGAATATCTCAATACCTCTACCAGAAGCAAATTGATAAACAGTATTTTGAGAGGGAAAATAATGTTCGCCTTCTTGCAGTGGATTTTGCTTTGCAATGTTTGTTTTTGGGAATATGTCATAAAGTCTTTTATATGTATCAAGATTAAATATATATACATAAGATGGAACATCTAACCTAACCCTCACTTGGAATTGTTGATCTCCAATGACATAATCCATATTTTTCATGTTTCTTTTTTCGTCAATAAGGAGAATATCAACTTTTTTATTCCGGTTAAAGCCTTCTTCTATATGTCCATTAATACTTTTCCATATAAAGAAAACTGTTATTATTGTAAGTACTATAAAGATAGTTAATGCTCTCATCTTTTTCCTTATTATTATGTTATTAACAAATATATTATCGAATAAAATATAGGTTATTTTTATATTTAAATTATATGCTAACTTTATTTTTTTTTCATGTATAATTTATTTAAAAAACTTTAAATAGATAAAGCATAAAGTTAATCAGTTATTTTATTAAACCTCCTTATTAAGAATTAAATACAAAATTATTATAATTTTTAATTAAAAACCATTAGGTAATTTAAGTATTTAAAACTAGTTAAAATGTACTTAAAATTTATATTAGTTTAGAACTAAAAAAAAAGCTTTTTATTAAAAAAATAATAAAAAAGTAAATTGCAAAAAAATAAAGATGGCAAAACATAGTATTTTTTTATTAAACGCTAAAGAACTTTATATTAACTTATATTGAATTAGGCGGTCTCTATACTTTTTAACCTAAACTAGTTAACTTTTATTAAAATCTTTTTTTATATAAAATATTAGTACTTTTGTTAACAATATGTTTATACGCCATGTAATTGAGGAAAATGAGAAAAGTTATTTATCTTCTAGAGCAAAGTTAAGCATAAATTCAAGAGGTAGAGTCCGCCATGAAAAGGAAAGTAATATTCGTACTGCTTTTATGCGTGATAGAGATAGAATATTGCACTCAGAGGCTTTTAGAAGGCTTAAACATAAAACACAGGTTTTTTTTATTTCACTTAATGATCTTTATAGAACAAGATTAACTCATACTCTTGAGGTCTCAGGCATCGCTAGGACAATTGCAAGGGGATTATCTTTAAACGAAGACCTTACTGAGGCTATATCTCTTGGACACGATCTTGGACATCCTCCTTTTGGTCATGTTGGAGAGAGTGCAATTAATGAGATTTATTCAAAAGGATTTCGTCATAATATTCAGAGTCTTAGGATAGTAGATCGACTGGAAAAAAAAGGAAAGGGTTTAAATCTTACTTATGAGGTTAGGGATGGTATTTTAAAGCACTCAAAAAGTATGGGGGATATGTTAGCAAAAAGGGATAAGGATAGGGCCATAACTCTAGAGGGACAAATAGTCAGAATTGCTGATAGAATATCTTATTTAAACCACGATATTGATGACTCTGTTAGAGCTGGTATTCTTAAGAATTCAGATATACCCAAGTCGGTTGTTAAGGTATTGGGGGATAGCTATTCTAAGAGGATAAATACCATGGTAGAGAACGTTATTGAGGCTAGCAAGAATAGCGAATATATAACTATGAGTTCTATTATTCTTGGTGAAAGCGAAAAACTAAAAGATTATCTCTATAATAGGGTATATACCCATGAGGCAGTTTTAGAGGAGTCTATTAAGGCTAAAAAGGTTATAACTGATTTGTACAGCTTTTTTTTAACTAATCCAGATATTATTATGAAAAAGACTGACTTTATAAATTATAAAACTATTTCGTTAGAGTCTAGAGTGGTGGACTACATATCTATGATGACGGATAGCTTTGCTATAAGGTGTTATGAAAAATATTTTATGCCTAAAAAGTGGTTTAAATTGGGATATTAAAATTCTAATTATTTTTACTTAGCTGGTTTATTATAGATGTACATTGTTTGGCCCTATTCTTTATGGAGTCATAGTTTGCAAGGGTATCCTTATCTAATAATGCACTAGACATCCCCACAGCCATTACTCCAACGCTAAAATAGTCATTTAAGTTAGTTAGATTAACTCCCCCTGTTGGCATAAAGGGAATATGAGGGAAAATATCAATAAGGGATTTTAAATAGCTTACACCTCCAAGACTGTGTGCGGGGAATATTTTAATAAAGTTTGCACCAAGTTTATTTGCATATATAATTTCAGTTGGAGTTAGACATCCAGAGGCTACTATTATATTTTGTTTAATAGCAGTTTTAATTATATCCCTATCCGTAAAAGGTGATATTATAAATTGACTTCCTGCATCTATTGCTTGTATTGCCATATTGCTATCCATAACAGTACCAGCCCCAATAAACACATCATCTTTTTTTAGTTTGGATATGACATTATATGGCTTGGGAGTTAATAGTGATATTTCAATAATATTAATCCCCCCTTCTAGTAGTGCATATGATAAGTCCAAAGCCTGCTTTGTATTTTCAGCACGTATAACAGCAAAGACTTTATATTTTTGTATTAGTTTAATATTTTTATTGATCATAAATTTTATCTATCTAATTTTGGCTTTTAGTTTGAGGTATCCTTCTATTTCTGCTATGAGCTGTTCTTTAGTAGATATGGCTTGAATAATATCTTTTTCTTTAAGTAAATATAATAGACTTAGGCAAAAAAATACAGTTTGATTTATAATATCTATAATTTTTTGTTTTTCTAGAGGAGCACAATGGGTTATTACATCGAATGAGTGGGGGATAAATCTTATTTCGTTATCTTTTATAATGCTTATGGGTTTATTTTGTGCTTTATATTTCTCTAACAATTCAGTGTTAGACTCCTGTAAGGCCTTATTATGTTGTAATAATACCTTTTCGAGGGTTAAACTAATATTTTTATAGGCTAGTAAGGCATTATAAATCATTTGACATAATTTATTTTCTTTTTCACCTTCTAGTTGCCCTTCTATTTGAAAGATGTTGTATGTTTCAAATGGTATAGCCATAAGTTTACCGCTGTCATGCATAAACTGATAGTCTTTGGTTATATTTTTTAATACTGTTAATTCGGCTATAAATAGTGAGTTATCAAATATTGATACTTTTTTATACCGTTCATTTGTGATAACTTTTATATTTTCTTCTAGTATAATTAAATGGTTTTTTAAAAAGCCATCCGTTAGCTTGGACAGATATTTTAATATATCGTTATGAAAATGTTCTAGTTCAAGGCCATTTTGTTTATTATTCTTATGGGTTAATGCATTTTTATGGGATATAAATTTATAAAATAGGTTTACCCACTTATTTGTTTTATCAGAGTTAAAATCAAGGGTTTCATCAATAAAGTTTATAAAAAATAGTGCATCTTCTCTTTCAGTTATTTTTTCATTTACTTTGTTCATATATTTTTTTACGTCATTAAGGGTTTTATGGTCGAATTCGTGATATTCTGAGTTAATGGGCTTTATTTTATACGAATGAGATATATTATTTAGCGTTATTAATTTGTTATAACATACTGCATAACAACTTATAGAGATATTTAAAAAGGATAGTTCATTAGCTTGTATATTTGTAAACTTTTTTATAATATTCGTAGACTTTTTTAATTTCTGATTATGGCTCTTACTATTATTAATTATTTTATAAAATGATGTTTCAATTAGATTGGGGTATGAGGTATTAGATATAAGCCTTATATAGCTATCTATGAATGAGTCAATTATACTAAGGTTAGCAAAGTTAGAGTTGTTACGATCCAAAGATCCTGCCGATTTTAAGAATTTATTGAGGAATTCTCTAAATGCTTTTATTAGGTTGTACTCGATAGGTTCTAGAGTTTGCCAACCGTTTATAATAACGTAATTTATTTGCGGTAATAGTATTTCTATGCTGTCAGATATAAGTTTATTCCAGAATACAATAGCATAAGCTGATAGCTCTTTTTTTAGTCCTAGTAGTTTAAAGTCAATGGTTTTAGTTTTTCTGGCGAAGTTAATTAGTTTAGTTCGTTCAAAGAAAAGGTAGTTTATTAAGCTGGATTTTATCAAGTTGGATGGGGAAGTTATGTTATAACTTTTTGTTTTAGTATTATTTTCACTATATTTTTCTTTGATTATTTTTTTACTCTCAGTTTTTTCTGTATTTATATATTGTTTATCTAGTTCATCGATTTTTTTTATACGTTTAATAGTTGAGTTTTCTTTGTTAATAATTTGTTCAATTTGCTGCATTAACTTTTTAGGACGTTTTTTTTTATATAGGCTTACAAAGTGCAAATAGACATCTAAGTCGGTTTGCAATTTTTTATCATATTGTTGTTCAGTTTGCTTATTAATTTTTTCTTTGTCCATATAATTAATTTATCCATTAATTGTTAGCAAATAGCTAATTCGCTAACATTCTTTAGTATAAATAATAATATTTTTTTTTAGTTTAGAGATAATATTTATGGATTGTTCTATAATAATTAGGGAAAGCCTTAGATTTTAAAGTATTTGTTAGCAAAAGTTCTTGTTATAAAATGTTAGAAAGTATTTTAACAATTACACTAGAGGAATTGCAATATATAAAAAAACCGCAAAACCTATAAGAAGGTTTGCGGTCTTAGTGGTAATAATGTTTATAAGTTAGATCATATTATTAGTCGTTTTTGATTTTACTCTTATCAACGTCAATAATCAGTTTAACCTCACTCTTACTAAGATTAAGGAGTGTACTAATTCTATCGATATCGAATCCTTTTTCATAAAACTTAATTACAGACTCCTGACGATTATCGCTATCTAATATGCTTTTTTGTAGAGTAGCAACGTTAGTCATAATGGTGGTACTAGGCTTACTTTGCCTATCATTATTTGTTGAAGTATGATTTTGTCCATTTCCATTATTTATAGATACAAGGTTAGCTAGTTCTGATATTTTATTATCAGCATTCACTTGTATATCTTCAAAACGTTCCTCAGTTTCGGCTAATCGTTTTTTTTGCTATTTCCAACTGATCAGTTCTTTTTTCTACATCCATTATAAGAGAGTCCATTTGGCTGAACTTTTCTATGAACTTTTCAATTTTATTTTCTGTATTATGTGTATTTCGGAAGCGTTTTTCAAGCTCTTTTAGCTGTTCTTTCATCTGCTTATTTTTATTATCGAAGTTTTCAAAGTCATTTTTGCTAGTTTCTAGCTGACTTCTTAAGTTATCGATAAAGTTTTTAGCTTTTGTTAAGAATTGGACAGATTCATCAAAAGCATCATGTTTACTATCCATTTCTGCAATTCTCTCTTCAGTTTTTTTATACATATTATTTAGTTCAGAAAGTCTATCTTCTAGTTGATTTAATAGTGAGGCATTATCATCTAGTTTAGCGACTCTTTTTTCGGCCTCAGCTGAAACGTGTAAAAGTTCCTCAACTCGTTTATTTAGATAGCTTAGTTCATTTTTATTAGATTCAATTCTTGTTAACTCGGTTGAAAGAGTATTACGTTCTTTCATAATGGTTTTGAACTTTTTTTCAAAATCATTAAAATAATTTTTTTCTTCTTTGATTCGTTTAACTTGGTCATTAGCAAGCAGAATCTCATGTTTAAGCTTATCATAAAACTTATCAGCTTTTTTAAATACTTTGGAATCTCGTGTAAAGGATTCTATTCTTTCATCGATTAGCTTGAGTTCTTTGTTTATGTGGATAAACTCCTCTTTAGTTTCTTGACTTAGTTTTTCTTTTAGTTTAATTAACTCTTCACTAATTCCTTGTAGTTCATTGTCGAATCGCTGATTAAATTCTTCTACTGCCAGGTCATAGTCTTTGATTCGTTTAATTTCTGCATCTAAACTATTTACCTTTAGTTCAGTTTTATCTATATAGGATTTAACTCTGGTATTTACCTCAGACTCTATTTTCTCAAAATTTAGTTGAATATTAAAGGATGACTTATCTAATTTAATAGCCATCTTATTTTCTATTTCTTGTCCAAGTTTTTCTATACGACTTCTAAAACCGTGAACAGTAGTTTCAAATTCTTTATGCGATGAAAGCTTTAATTGGCTAACTTGCCCAGAAATATCATTAATCCTGCTGTTATATTCGGATACCTTTATATCAAACTGCTCAGTAAATTTCTGTTCTAATCTAGAAATAGAAATATGCATATCATCAGCCTTTTTATTCATATCTCTAACAGCGTGATCTTTTATCTCAACTACCTTAGCTTCGATTATATTAACTTTAGAGCCTAGGTCATTAGTTTTGTCGTCTATTCTATGAATAATTCTTTCTTCTTTTTCTCTTACATGTGAATCAAGGTTATTCATCATAGCAACAAAGTCTTTTTTGTATTCGCCAATCTGGTTTTCTACTTCTATAAGTGATCTATCAGATAATAGTTTAAAGTTTTCTTGGATAGTGTTTAATTCTTTTCCAATTTCTTTAACCTGGCTTTCAGTATTTCTTAGTACTCTGGTATTATTAAATATATATTCTTGTTCAGTTTTTTCATAATTGGCCTTAATCGATTGAATGATCAGGTCAAGTTCGGAGTTATAGAAGTCTTTTATATTGTTAGTGATATAGTCTATTTCTTTATTTTTTTCTTGTATGATAGATTTATTGTGTTCGAAGAATAGGTTAATTTCGTCCTTTTTTTCTTCTATTTGAGAGCTAAGACTTTCAGATTCAGCCAGAATACGATCCTTAGAAGCACCATGTAGATGTTCTATACTATTTTTCATATTTTCGTATATTCGGTTAACGTTTTTAGTCTCATCCTCAATTTTGTAGTGTAGATCTTCAAAATCTAAAGTGACCTTTTCTTTAAGGTTATTAGTTAAGCTTTCCATGTTTATTCTTATAGTATTAGCATGTTTTTCAATTTCTTTTTTTATTTCGTTTTTATTTTTATGAAGTGAACTAATATTTCTTTCTAGTTCTTTAAGCTCTTCGGACAGCTTAGAACCAATAGTACTAATTTCTGTTGACACACGTTCTCGTTCACTTTCCATAAAGTTGTCTAAATAGACATTTATATTACTTGCGTTTTTATGTATTTTTTGTCGTTCATCTTCAACGGTTCTAGTTAAGAACTCAATATCTTTATTAAACTTATTTTTCAGGTTACTAGCAATGTTTGCAACAGTTAGTTCTATATTAGTAATTTTCTGATCTAAGGAATGGCCTTTTTTTTCTATTTCAATGGTTAAGTCTTTCATATTTTCGCTTATGTTATTTGATGATGCTTTCATAAACTCTTCAACTTGAGTTTCTGCACTCCTAAGGTTATCCCTTAAAACCTCAATTTTACTATTTGCATTTTCACTTATAGAATATATTTTTTCATCCAGCTCACTTAGTAATTTATCCTCTAAATCCTGAGCAGTTTTATCAATTTTATCCAAGAAGTTTGAAAATCCGTCAATACGGCCGTGAACGTCTTGTATATATCGTTCAGTCGTCAATTTAAAATCTCTTTCTATATAGCCCATTTTTTCGTCTAACATTTTAATTTGGCTATTGTATTCCATAGTTTTATCGGTTAACTTAGAAAAGAATTCTTGATAACGCTCATTAGACTCACTGGTAACAGTATCCCGCATATTATACATACTCTGCTCTATTTCATTTAGGTTATCTTTAAATTGTTCCAGACGTTTTTCACTTTCTTCTAGTCTAAGGTTTATTCTATTATCAGCTTTTTCAATGAAGTCATCTTCTAAGAGATAGATTTTTTGTTTTACGTTATCTATTTCTTTGTTAGCTTTTTGTATATTATTTTCATTGTCTAAATAGAGATTGTTTAACTTTTCTTCATAATAAAGGTTTAACTGCTTAGTTTTATTTTCACTATTTTTTATAATAATGCCTAAGTCTTCTTCAAATACGTCCTTTAATTTTTCAACTTTTTTTTCTGTACTTGTTAGAACATCTTTTTCTACTTGAGGGAGCTTATTTTCTATTTCATTTAGGAAAGATTTTATATGTTTGACTTGTTTAGCAATTAGTTTTATATTGCTATTTTCATTTTGTAGGCTAGTTAGACTTTGTTCAATTTTATTAGATGAGTGATTTACCTCAACTATTCGCTTATCTATTTGTCCAATTAGTCCATCTTTATCACAAAGTTCACTTAACTTTTTATCTGCCTTAGTGGTTTGATCTCTTAGGTGTTCTTTTAATGATCTTGATTCATTTATTAAATCATTTAGGCCAATAATATGGTTGCGTATCTCTTTTTCTTTATCCTGTACAACCTTAGCCAGCTGATTAAGAACAGAATCACTAAACCTTTTTATCTTTGATATATGAAATTTATCTTTATCATGTTTTCTAAAAAATAGAATAATAATAAATGCCATAATAGAAGGCAAGAACATGTGAAGGATTGACATAAAATCCATTTACCCTCCCTCCAAAAGTAATAAAATATACTTGGTTATATCGACAAATTTAGAATAGCTTAAAGCGAAAAATATTTTTTTCATTTCTTATATTTTCGCTGTTAAAAATTGGTCTAATAAATCAGTAAAGTGTGTTAAGCTATGCTAGTTAGATTAAATAAGGTTAAATATTGTTTAGTTTTGGGTTAAAAGCAAAAATTAATGATTTTACATAAACGGGTCTATATTTTTCTTTTTACTAAGAAAAAGTTATTTACTGTTTCAATAGGTTATATTATAATATTTTTATGAAGAAAATTATGACTATAATAAAGCCTTATAAACTTTCTAAAATACTAGAAAGCTTAAAAAATAATGGATTCGAAGAGGTTTATCTTGAAGAGATTAAATCTTTTAAGCTTAATGATGGAAATATAAAAAGTTTTTTTCCTCGTATAGAGCTTTCTATATTTTTATTTGATAAGGATATTAAAAAGTTTAAAGAAATTATATTAAGCTCTATGGATGATATTAAAAGTAATTGTAATACTCTTGAAGTTAGTAATATAATTCAATTTATTGATATAGAAGATGCTGATAGCTAATGTTTTAAGATTAGTTAAGGCGAAAAAAGGATTTCTTTTGAAAAAATGATTATCTTTTATTAAGACTATGTATAATATTAGTAATATTGTAGAATAGTTTTTTTTAAGTAAAATTAAAGTAGTTAACTACTATATAACACTTTCCATAAGAATAGTGAATCACAATATAATTATTTTAATCTATAAGAGTTGTTTTTAGTTGAGGGAAATATGTTTAGAAAAGACCGTATAAGTAGTAATAAAGCCAATAAAAAGAAAAGCAAGTTAAGAGAGAATATTGAAACTATTTTTTCTGCTGTAGTGATAGCCTTGATTATAAGAATATTAATAATAGAAGCTTATGAGATCCCCACTGGTAGCATGATACCAACAATTATAGAAAGGGATAGGCTTTTGGTAAACAAGTTTATTTATGGAGTTAGAATACCTATTTTAGGTTGGAAGTTACCTAAGTTTACTTCTCCAGATAGAGGGGATATAGTAGTTTTTCATTTTCCGAATTACCGATCTCCGGGTTGGGCATATGAGCTTATAGACCTTATTACTTTTGGTATATTTAAGCTTACTAATACGCATGATCATCCTAAGAATTATATAAAGAGAGCTGTGGGACTCCCAGGTGATGTTATTTCTTTTAAGGATCAGACATTGCTAATAAACGGAAAACAGATAACTCTTTCAAAGAAAATAAGTTTGGAGCTTATGAAGGATATTGAAGCAATAAATAATCCTCAGGCAAACAGTAACTCATTTTATGCTGATTCTGATACTCGTTATTATACTGAGAAAGCTAATGGCGAGGTCTATGGAAAAAATGATGAACTTCTTTATTCTTCTAAAATGGCTAATATTGAACATATTGTTCAAATTGAAGATTTAATTAGTGAGAATATTCCATTTATATACGTTCCAAAAGAAGGGGATAAAGCTGAGTTTAGTTTAATTACTGATTCTGGATTGAATAAGATGGTTAAGGTTAAAGTAAATGCTAAGTATTTAGGTAGTCTTACTAGTTATAATTTTTCAAGGTATTACAGTAATATTTTACTTGATAAAATGGCTAAGCTAAAACTAGATAAAACTATAACGTATGACTTTAAGGATGATTATTATTTTATGATGGGGGATAATAGGGATAGTAGTCATGATAGTCGTGTTTGGGGTTTTGTTAACGAAAGGTATATAATAGGAAAACCTCTTATAATTTTTTGGCCTATTGAGCGACTTTGGACTTCTCCTAATTAGGACAATATAATGTGATTTATGGATTATATATTCATATACCCTTTTGTAAGCTTAGGTGTTATTATTGTGACTTTCACTCTATAAAGGTTGATCTTTATAAAGATGAGGATATTTTTGATAAGTATATTAATGCTCTTATAAAGGAGATTGATTTATATAAAAGGAAATATCCTAATAGTGTTTTCCACTCTTTATATATAGGTGGTGGAACTCCATCTATACTTCCCTTATACGCTATTGATAAGTTATTACATCATTTATTTTATTCATTTTCTTTTAGGCAGGGTTTTGAGTTTACCATAGAGGTTAATCCTGAATCTATTGATAGAAAAAAGCTTTTATGTTATAAAGCTTATGGAGTTAATAGGCTTAGTTTAGGGTGTCAGACTTTTAATGATAAGCTATTAAAGATATTGGGTCGTATTACTTATAAAAGGGATATTTTAGATAAGTATTATTTAGCTCGGGGGATAGGCTTTGATAATATTAACCTTGATATTATATTTGGATTAGTTAACCAGAATTATACTGATTATGCTAATGATTTAGCTGAACTTATTAGGCTTTCTCCTGATCATATTTCTTGTTATAGTCTTAGTATAAATAGGAGGTTATCGAGGATTATTGAGAGTAGGGCATATAATATACCTGATGAAGAGCTTATTAGAAAAGAATATTTATTAACTCATGAGGTTTTATCTGCTAGTGGTATACATTATTATGAAGTTTCCAATTTTGCAAGGCAGGGTAAAGAAAGCATACACAACTTAAACTATTGGAGGCAGAAAGACTATTTTGGATTAGGTATATCTGCTGTTGGAACTGTTAATTCTTTACGACGGAATAACGTTTCTGACCTTAAAAAATATTTGCTTATGACTAATGAGAATAGACTACCTATTAGTTCATATGAGAAGCTCGATTATAATACTCTTTGGACTGAGAAGATTATGTTATCCTTACGTACTAAGGAGGGTTTATCTATTAAGGAGTTGCGGGGGCATGAGCATTACTCATCTTTTGAGAGTAAGCTATTCAAATATGTTGATTTGGATCTTCTTTGTATAGAGGGTGATAGGGTTTATGCTAGTATTAGTGGTATTCTACTTTTGGATAAAATAATATTGTCTTTATTATGATTTATTGTTTATTAGGTCGAGATTTATTTTTAGGGAGCCTTGTCTTAATATTCTATATGGTTTTTGGGATATATCTAGTATAGTGGATGACAAGGTTAATGGCTTGGATTTTTTTAGTACTATTAAGTCAACTTTATCGCTGAAGTTATTTATTATATCTTTTGTTGTTTTAGGGATTGCTTTAGCTAATAGGTTAGCACTTGTAGATATTAGGGGTATTTTTATAATATTTAATAAGTTGTTTATCCATGGGTCATTAGGGATTCTAACTGCAATGGTTTTTTCGTTATATAGGTTATTAAAGTTATTTTTGACAATAAGGGTTAGGGGAGCAGGTAACATATCTATTATTGTAGAAGGTATATGTTGATTAGTAAATTCTAAAAGGGTTTCAATATTGGGTAATAATACTATAAACCCTTTATTAGAAGGGCGATTTTTTATTTGTATAATTTTCTTTCTAACGTTGCTATTAAAATAATTACCTGATATTCCATAAACAGTATCTGTTGGTATTACAGCTAATTTATTTTGTATAAAGGTATTATAACATAGGTTATTTATTAGGTCATAATTTTCTTTAATATATATAATATTTGCTAAGGTTTTAGTATTTTTATTTATCATATAAATTGCTTTAAGGATGTTAAGGCTTAAACAGGTTATACATAGCTTTATAATAGGACTTACTTTAACATAGATTTTATCAATAAATGTATATCCTTATTTTGGTGATGGATAAGACTTTTAATTTTTGGTAGATATTCATATAGTTTGGTATTTTTAATAATTTTTAATGCCTCAAGTTGTACTGATTCGTTTCTATCAAAGCAAGAGTGTGCAACAAGGTCATTGGATTTTTTAGTATTAATTAGAGCAAGGCATTTAATAATAGTTTTTCGCATATGCGGTCCACTAGTTTTATATAAGTTAGCCAGGTGTAGTACACCTTGTCTAATTTTCAGTTTTCCAATTGCATGAACTGCTACTTCTTTAACCTCTTTACTTTGGTCATGAAATCCTGCTTCAATAAGTTTATAGCAACGTGTTCCGCAGTTAATAACTAGAGATTTTAATGCTTCTGCTCTAACGTATTTATTAGAGCTTTCTAAAAATCGTAATTTTAGATCTTTTGGATGTAGGTTTAATATTTCTTCTGGGACTACAAAGAAGTTTTTATCTTCTTTTAGACTTTTATTTATTTTTAATATGTTGATGAGGTTTTTTAGTTTTAATTTCTTTGATATTGATGTTCTAAAGTTTTTATAATTTATATTACGCGGTTTTAGGGTTGAGATAGTATTTTTGACAAATTTAGCATGTTTATTTTTGTCATATTTTGATCTTTCTTCAGAATTACTTAATACTTTATAGGCCTGTACTACTTTTTCAAATTGTTCACTTGCCAGAGGTGTTTTAGCAACATCGGGGTGATATTGAAGCATTAGTTGTCTATATGCTTTTTTTATTTCTTCATTGGAGGCCAATTCATCTATTTTTAGTATTTGATAATAAGTTAATGTATTCTTTTGTAACATAAGACTTTACACTCTCATTATATTATTATTCAGTACATACGGCTTTAAGTTCTCCGTTTATAAATTCTATACTATCAATTAGTTCATTGTACTGATTAGTATTTAAGTTTTTAGATTTCTTTTCAACATTTTTAATTAAAGCTCTAGTTTCTTTAACTAAGGTGCTATCTATTTTATCTATATTTTGTTGATATAGAGTTTTAAGTTTTTGATACTCAGTTTCGAATTTTTCTTTTATTTTTTCTTTTTCAATATACTGTTTATCTTTATCTTTATTTATTTGTGCATTTTCGATAATTTTATTAATTTCTTTTTCGTTAAGTGTATTGGGATTAGTAATTTTAATTTTGTGATAATTAGATGTATCCAAATCTTTAGCTTTTACCTCTAATATGCCGTCTACGTTAATTGAGAATGTAACTTCTATTCTGGGATCGCCTTTTTTGGCAGGTCTTATGCTTTCAAGTTGGAATCTACCAAGGGGAATATTATCAATGCACCGTATTCGTTCACCTTGATATATATTAATTTCGACGTTTTTCTGAAAGTCGGATATAGTGGTAAATAGTTTATTTTCAGTAATTGGTATAGGAGAGTTTCTATCAATAATTGGTATAAAGACACCTCCTTCGATTTCTATTCCTAATGATAGAGGTGTTATATCAACGAGCACCATTCCTTTTTTATTACCACTTAATATGCTAGCCTGTATAGCGGCACCTATAGCAACGCATTCATCAGGGTTAATCCCTTTAGTAATTTCCTTACCCATAAGTTTTGATACTTCCTGTTGTACAAAGGGTATTTTAGTAGATCCTCCTACTAGTATTACTTTATCAATATTATTTTTAGTTAGGTTTGCGTCTTGGATAGCTTTTTCTGTAGCGGATAAAGTTTCTTCTATATATTCCTGAATAAGTTCTTCGAAGTCTGATCTTCTTATTTCAAAGTTTATATGTTGTGGACCGTTTTCATTTGCGGATATAAATGGTATATTTAACTCCGAAGTTTCAGTTTCTGATAGATTAATTTTAATTTTTTCTATTTCTTCTTTTAGTTTTTGAATAGCCATAGCATCTAGTGATAAATCTATACCACTATTTTGGCGATATTTTTTTAGAACAAGCTCTAGTAGTAGTCTATCAAAGTCATCACCACCTAGTTTATTATTACCATTGGTAGCTTTTACTTCAAAAACGCCGTCTCCAATTTCTAAGATGGATACATCAAAAGTTCCACCACCGAGATCATATATTAGGATAGTTTGGTTTTCATTTTTGCCAAAGCCGTATGCAAGGGCAGCAGCAGTAGGTTCATTAATGATTCTAACTACTTCTAGTCCTGCAATAATTCCAGCTTCTTTAGTTGCCTGACGCTGATTATCATTAAAGTAGGCTGGTACTGTTATAATAGTTTTAGTAATTTTTTCACCTAAATAGTCTTCTGCATCTTCTTTGAGCTTGGATAGGATTTCTGCAGATATTTCCTGTGGAGTAAATATTCTACTAGCAATTTGTATTTTAGTATTAGAACCCATCTTACGTTTAATTGAATTAATAGTTCTTTCCGCATTTATTATGGATTGGTTTTTAGCTATTTGTCCTATCATAACTTCCCACTCTTTGTTATAAGCTACAACAGAGGGAGTTACTCTTAGTCCTCTTTTATTGGGGACTACCATAGGTTTATCATTTTCCATTATGGCCATAACGGAGTTAGTAGTACCTAAGTCAATACCTAATATTCTTTTCATATCTCAAACCCTTCTGCCAATAAGTATAATAACACTAAAGCAAGTTAGATTTTTTATTAAATGTTTAAAGATGTATATATAACAGTATTTAGCTATTATTTTATATAATATTTCTAACAAAATATTTTCACCTACTACGGAGGTAAAATATATAATTAATATAATAAAGCAAAATAAGTTTATTTTTAAATATATTAAATAACATTTTAATTTTCAACATTAGTTTTAAATATGCTTTGTAAAAGATTTTTATTATATCGGAAGATGTGGTACTTCATATTAAGTAAAAAGTTGTTATCATAGTTATGATCTATAATAAAAGTATATTTATTTTTAAGGTAGTTCTGTATGATAGATTTTTTATTATCAAAGGGATTTTTAGTAAATTATTGTAAAAGGCTTTAAGGCGGTCTAATTTTTATAGCTATAAACAGTTCTATTATTTTTAATTCGGATAGAAAGTTACACATAAAGTCAATATATGACATTTGAAGAATTCGCTCTATGCCTTTATAGAACAGAAAAACCTTTAACACTTAATAAAGGTCTATAATTCTTAGTCTCAGTAAGTGATTCTTAATAGCTCTCGTAGTGATGACTACTTGCATAAAAAGCATTTTTTGTGTTAATTTCTAACTCAAGTAAACAGCACTTAAAGAGCATAGAGTGATAAACACTATGACACAAGAAAATAACTTTTTCATAAATATTTTAACTTTTCTGTTCCATAAAGAAATCTAAAATTCACTTGCCTTTACGTTATGTGTTATAAAATAATTGCCGCTTTTTAATAATTAAATTATCATGAAATGTCATTTTTACTATACTTATTTGTACATTAGAATCCCTTTACACATAAATATTAAAAAACTTAATATTTATGTTTTTAATTATCAGTTGAAACGGCTTGTTGATAAGGAGACTATAAGATTGTTTTGACTAACTTATTAATCTGTTTTTAAAATTTTCTTCCTGAAAAGTGAGGTAAATAATTTTATCTCTCCAAGACTTATACCAAGTATGTCGGATATCTCTTTTAGTGATCTGCCTTCTCCAATTAGTTTGGCTATTTTATGAGTAGTATCTTTTTTAGAGCTAAATAAGTTATTTTCATCAAAAGTATTTTGTATATCATCTTTAACCTGATTATTAAATAGATCCGAATTTATAGTATTATTATCTACAAAAGGTTTAAACTCGTCTTTTTGTTTTAGAGGTTTTATGGGTTGTTCTTTTGGGGAGCCATATGCTTTTTGTATGTATGTCTTTGCCTTAGTATTTTTTCTTATCTTTGCTGATCGCTTTGCTTTTAAAGATTTAGTATACTCCTCCATTTGCTTTGTAGAAGTATGTATAATATTATCTAACTTTTCTTTTGAAGAATTTATACTGCCTTGATTATTATTTATAACTCTTCTTTTTTCTTGTTGTTTATACTGTTCTAATAGTATTTTTGTTTTATTAATTCGGTCTTCTAGGATTTGTATATTTCTCTCTGCATTTTTATTGAAATTGTTAACTATATTAGTCATGTCTTTTTTTACATTCCAAGGCTTTGTTTTGTTGTACTGTATATAAATAGTTAATGTTAGAGAGAAGTTAATAACAATAAGCAAGAAAAGTACTCCTTCTACCACGTTTACCTCCTAATCATTGTTTAGTTTTTATAGCGTTTTGTATACTTATCATCCCCTTCAAATGGAGTATATGCAATAGGTTTAATTAGATTATTTTCGCTTATGAAGGTAACTCCCTTAAAATCATTTTTAACAGTAAAAGTAGCATTTTTAATAGTAAGAGCAACTCCTGGAAATACATTTATCTTAGCAGATATTTTTCCTTTTGTATCAATATTTTCTATGTAGTTATTTAGCTCTATAATATCCTCTTTAATCTCACTATATTGAAGTTCAAATTCTTTTTTAGCTCTACGTAGTCTTTCTAACATGATTTTTTTTTCTTTTGATATATTGCCCTGTTTTTCAATTCGTTCTAATGAAGTAATATTTGCAGATAATTTGTCAATTTGTTCTCCTGCAATCTTTCTCTCATCTTCCAATTTTAGTAGTTTTTCTTTAGACTTAGGATCAATCCCAGCTTCTAATGATGTATCAGTATATGCAGTGGAACCTAAATATTTTGCACTAATTTCATATCCAGCTCTAACAAGTCCTCCAACAATCATTCCTTTTTTCCCATGACATATAACTCTATTACCAGCATCCACAGAGCTATGCAATATCTCTTCTTTTACTATTACATCATTACCAGCATAAACCTTAGCATTCTCTATGAACTTGGCAAATATGTTAGTTCCAGCCTTAACCTTACCTCCGTCTTTTCCTAATATACCCTGGCTAACAATAATTTCGTTATCAGCCTCTATCTCTGCATTACCAATGTTACCCTTTACTTCAATATTCCCAGCAGCTTTTACGTTAAATCCATCTAATACATTTCCTTTAACAATAACAGTTCCTAAAAATACAATATTACCAGTACTTAAATTTATATCTCCTTTAACCTCATAAATAGGTTCAACGGAAACACTCCCACTAACTAAAACAGCCTGACCTGCAATTTGAGCAATTATTTCAAGGGTATTTTCTGATAGAATAGTATTTTTACCAGCTTCAAACTGGATATCATTACCATCTTTAGCTTCAATTTTATTATTTTTGATAGTTCTTCCTGTAATTCCTGTAGAAGCAGGATTTTTTACAGCTAAAACTTGTCCAGCCACAACGTTTTGCACATTTTCAATATTTTTATAATCGATTTTACCAGTTTCATCTTGTTCAAATTTGAAGTTAGCCCGATCTGTCTTAAATTTATATTCAATACTTGCATTAACACCGTGATCAGGATTTTTTCCTTCAGCAATTAATACTGGTACATTATATAGTTCTTTTTCAAAAATGCTATTCACCTTTTCTTTCATAATACCAAATGAGATATTATATGACTCTAGTTGATCAAATATTTCATCTACTTCCATAATTCGTCCAGATAGTATGGGGGCATTAACTGTAACATAGCCTTTCATTTCATCAGAAGATATTTCTATAGACGCCTTACTGTCATAATCAGGATTTGGTGTCCATTCACCAATTTTTACTTCTTCATTATTTGCTTTTTTAATAATGCTTTTGACTAGAGATTGGTCATACGAACGTATGTTTTTTGATGCAAGAACAAGTTTTGCTTCTTCAAGATTAGTAGGCTGACCATTCCTTTTGGGAGGGGTAACTTTTAAATATATACCGCTTTTACGAATAACTACTTTTGTTATGCCGTCTATTGGGGCATTGTCATCAACAGTACTTTCTTTATTTATGACTCCAAAGTGTTCGTCATATTCTCCTTCGAGGTCAATAGCATCTTTTGCTGTATTTAAATCTCCTGTTATCCATACCAAAAGCTTATTAGGTCTTTTTCCTATTCCTATTATGCCTTTTCTAGCTTTTTCTAAGACTTCGTAGTCTAAATTAATACGGCTCGTATTAAAGAATTTACAAGCTTCTTCTAAAGCCTGATCAATAGAATTAGCTATAAATTCAACTTTGTTATCTGGTATAGAGTAATCTTTAATAGCATTATCAGTTTTCTCAGATAGCTTATTTTTTAAATCATTAATAGATGCCATAATTTGCTCCTTATTAACTAAAGTTATAGACTACCTATATTGTCATACTGAAAGATTAGCCTTAATATGACTTAGCTTACTTCTAAGCCTAATAATTGCTTTTGTATGTAACTGAGAAACTCTTGATTCAGTTACACTTAGTATTTCACCAATTTCTTTTAATGTTAGATCTTCATAATAATATAGAATAAGCACTTTTTTTTCTTTTTCAGGTAACTCTTCAATAATTTTTACAATAATTTTTTTAACCTCTTCTTTTTCTACCATTATATCAGGGTTAAGAGAGTTAGGACTTTCTATGGTTTCAATAATAGAGACTTTATCACTATCATCACCTAAATACCATGCATCATTAATAGATATTAATGAAGTTCCACATATTTTTAATAGTGTTTGGTGAAAGTCATCTACGGGGATTCCTAATTCACCTGCAATTTCTTCATCGGTAACGGTTCTACCTAGTTTATTCTCTAACACTCCAATAACAGACTCAATTTCTTTGGCTTTTTGCCTTATTGATCTTGGCACCCAGTCAATAGACCGTAACTCATCATATATTGCACCCCTTATTCGCGTAACGGCATAAGTTTTAAATTTAATATCTCGAGATGGATCAAATTTCTCAATAGCATCAAGTAAGCCAAAAATACCATATCCGACTAAATCTTCAAATTCAATATTTTGAGGCATTCCCATGGCAACTTTACCGGCAACATATTTTACTAAAGGAGCATATTGTATAATAAAGTTCTCTCTTATTGTTGGATCTTGTGTTTTTTTATACTCCTCCCAGAGCTCCTCTTCTGACTTATGAATCACTATCTCCTCCTTTTAATTAATCTTATATTGTTTTGGTAAAAAGAAAACAATATAAGCTTTTATAAAGCATTTTTTTTTATATTCTTTTCAATTCTAAAAACTCAATTACTTATTAAATAAATTAGTTAATAATTTGATAATTGCATTATCTATTGTGGTAAAACCTTTTAACCATTTTTATAATGCCTTGACACCAGCATAACACTTATATTTATTATACTAACTATCTTCTTTCATTTTAGTTCTTATTGCTTCAGCTAAGACTTTTGGATCATTTATTTCTATAGAATGCTCTTTTAACTTTTTATCTATTTGTTTGCTTACCTTGTTATTGCTTTTTGACGTATCTTCTTTTTCTAAGGTAAAAGTATCCAAGAATTCTTTATCTTCTTTTTCGTTTCCCAGGGTATAGTCAATAATATTTTTAGTCTCTTTAACTTCTTCATCTGACTCTATACTAACATCGTTTTCATTTTGCGAAAAAGCTTTTATAACCTCTGGAACAAATCTCTTTAATAAAACTCCAATGCCAAAACCTAAAATAAAGAAAATAATTCCACTAATAATCATTTTCCACAATACAGTAAAAAAACTTACACCACTAATAACTCCAATAAATAGCACTAAAATTAAGGCAATAACTAATAAACCTATTCCAATAGATAACTCAATATTATAACTTTTAAGTAAATCTTTTTTATTAAAATTATCTTTAAGTTTTTCTTCGTTTAAGCTATTTTCTTCGTTTAAGCTATTTTCTTCGTTTAAGCTATTTTCTTCGTTCATGGTAACCAACTGTTATTTATTGTAATAATTAAAAAAAGTTTTAATGAAACGAGTAACCCCTTTCTCTTTATGGGGGATCTCCATTTTTTCTAAACGCAAACTAATATTTCTTATACAATTAGAGGCTTTTGACTTAGGCGAAACATGAATAAAGGGTTGTTGACTTACAACAGCCTTTGATACAGTACTATCCTCTTGGATATAACCAAGATAGTCAATACTAATATTCAAAAACTGTCCTGCAATATTAATAACTCTATCAGCTACCTTACTGGCCTCTAAATAGTTTTGAACCCTGTTTATTATAAGCTTAATATTTGCATCTATATTTTTTGAGGCAATTGATTTAATAATACCATAAGCATCAGTAATAGCAGTGGGTTCTGGAGTAGTAACAACAATGATCTCATTTGCGGCTAAAACAAAGCTTAATACATTATCAGATATACCAGCACCAGTATCAATAATGATAATATCGGCGAAATCTAACTTTTCGAGTTCTTTTATGAATACAGTTTTTTCATCATGGGTTAAATCTGCTAATTGACTAAAACCAGAAGCTCCAGCAATAATTTTAATTCCAATGGTAGTATCAGTGATAATATCTTTAATAGTTTTTTGTCCTTTTATAACGTTATACAAATTATATTTTGGGATAATACCAAGCATAACATTAACATTGGCTAAGCCTAGGTCAGCATCCATGAGGATAACTTCTTTACCCATCTGTGACAGGGCTATTGCTAAGTTAGTAGAGAGGCTTGTTTTTCCTACACCTCCTTTTCCGCTAGTAACAGTAATAATTCTTGAACCAGTGGTTGAGTCACTATGAGTAAGGTTATTAGTCTGTTTTTCTTTCATAATTTTTAATAGTGTTTCGGCTTGATCCATTTACTTACTCCTTTATGACTTTAAGACCATTTCGGATAGTTTTTCTTTTGAAGCCTCTTCAATATCTTCAGGTACGCTTTGACCAAAAGTTATATAAGCTAAAGATCGCTTTTTAGGACTAATAGCACTAATAACTTGACCAAGGGTATTAGTTTCATCTAACTTGGTAACAATAATACTAGTATAATTAAGTATGTCAAATTTATCAAGGACTTCTACCAAGTCTTTATATTTAGTAGTAGCACTTATACAAAGTGATAGATGTACTTTACCGTTTAGGATATTAGCGTATTCTTTAATGGTTCTAATTTCATCGAGGTTTTTTTGATTTCGTCCTGTAGTATCAATTAGTACAATATCATAGTTATCATTATAGGCCTCCATTTTGAGTTCTTCAACGTTGTTAACCTTTGCAAATGGTATTTCCATAATATCTGCATATAGTTTTAGTTGTTGTATGGCACCAACTCTATAGGTATCTATGGATATAAACTTAACTTTTTGTTTTTGAAATACGCCGAAATATGCTCCTAACTTAGCAAGGGTAGTAGTTTTACCAACTCCGGTAGGTCCAACCAAAATAACAATATTTTTCTTTTTAGGGTCTATGGATATTCCTTTATTAAATTCAATGGAATCAAAAATATGCTTTCTAACATACTCTTTTATTTTACTTAGATTAGTTTCGCCAGCCAGCTCAAACTCTATACTAGATAAAGAACATAATGTATTAATAAAATTACTATCAAAATCTTCGTTTTGTAAGAACATTTTTATAATTTCTTTTGTTTTATCAGAAGTTTGTGATTTAGGTGGTTTAGACTCTATATTATTATTTTGGATTTGTTCTTGATAATTAGTTTTATCAGCCAATATTTTATTTATTAGAGATTTTAGTTCGTCTACTTCTTCTCTAATATTTGCTTCATCTTTGTGTGATGGGTTAATATTTTCTTTTGGCTTTAAACTACTTATTGTTGGATTATTATTAATTGGTTTATTACTAATATAGCCCTCATTTTTTTCTATAAGGTTATCAGGCTTATTTTTGTTAAATACTTTGTGTTCCATAAGCCCGGCAGTAATTTCGATCATAGGAGTTCCGAATAGTCCGAATATTCCACCTTCTTTAACTTTTTTTTGTGATATTATGTACGCACGATTACCTACATCCAAAAGCATTTTTAACTTAGCCTCTTGAAAGGTTTTTGCCCGATATTTTCTATATTCCATAATCTCCCCTTATTATTGTGAGTCAATAGAGATAATCCCCATTTGTTCGATCTGAACCTGTGGAGTAATCTCATTGTATGATAATACAATTAAATTAGAAAAAGTTCTTTCTGTAAGATGCTTAACTAATACCCTTATTGAACTTGAAGACATAATAATAAATTCTATTCCCACTTGAGCAGTTTGTTTAGCCGCTTCTCCGATTTTTTGCAAAACCAGATTAAGAGTATTAGTATCTATTGTAGAGACAAACCCTTGATCGGTTTCTTGTAGTGATTCTTCTAAAATAGCCTCTAGGTTAGCATCTAAGGTATATGCTTTTATTTTACCATTTTCGTCCATATGCTGATGAGATATTTGTTTACTAAGGCTTTGTCTTACATATTCACTTAGAGTATCTATATTTAATATTTTTTCTCCGTAATCTGCGATAACCTCGAGTATGGTTACCATATTCCTAATGGAGACCTGTTCTTTTAAGAGCCTTTGTAGAACTTTTTGTATAGTTCCTAAGTTAGTTGCTTTTAAGGCATCTTCCACTACAGCTGGATAGCCCTCTTTTATGTTATCAATGAGCTGTTTTACCTCTTGCCTACCTAAAATATCGCTTGAGTTACGTTTTATAACTTCAGTTAGGTGTGTTGCTATTATAGAAGGAGGATCAACAACACTATAGCCTAATCCTTCTGCTTGTTCACGGTTTTCTTCATTAATCCACTTGGCTTTAGTTTTGAAAGCTGGTTCTATAGTATCCTCACCATCGATCGTTTGAGTTACACTGACTGATGGTATAGCTAATAACTTTTTAACTCTAAGGCTCCCCTTACCTATTTCTACACCTTTAATTTTTATTAAATAATCACTTGGTCTAAGTTTCATATTATCCCTAATTCGTATTGGTGGTACAAGTAGCCCTAATTCAAGGGCACAGCTTTTTCTGATAAGCTTAACGCGATCTAATAGGTCGCCTCCCTGTTCTAGGTCTACAAAAGGGACAAGATTAAATCCAATTTCTATTTCTAAGGGTTCTACGTTAATGAGGGATACAACACTTTCTGGACTAGTAGGTCTTTCAGTTTCTTTTATTCTTTTAGATTCTGCTATTTTTTCTGATTCAAGGTGACGATAAAGGAATACCCCATAACTAAGGATAAATAGGCCTATAATAATAAGGGGGGCTTTTGGGAATAGTGGAAGAACAGCTAAGAACAATATAAAAGTACCACTAACTATAATAGCCTTAGGTTTTAAATTTAGCTGTTTAGCAATATCTTGACCAAGACTTTGATCAGATACAGCTCTGGTTACTATAATGCCTGTAGCAGTGGACAATAATAATGATGGTATTTGAGCAGATAAGCCATCTCCTACGGTTAATAAGAAAAAGATGTCAAATGCTTCACCTATAGGCAAATTATGTTGTGTGGTGCCAATAATTACGCCTCCTACAACGTTAATTATGGTTATTAATAAACCGACTCTAACATCTCCTTGAACAAACTTACTAGCACCATCCATAGCACCATAAAAATCTACTTCTTGGCGTACTTCTTTTCTACGACTAAGAGCTTCTTCTTCGGTTATCAGTCCAGCGTTTAGATCGGCATCAATACTCATTTGTTTACCTGGAAGGGCATCCAATGTAAATCGTGCCGCTACCTCTGATATACGGGTTGCACCTTTAATTATCACAATAAACTGAACAGCAATCAATATTAAGAATATTATTAATCCAATAACTGCATTTCCTCCTACAACGAACTCTCCAAATGCTTTAATGATCTTTCCATCAAAGGCTTTACCTTCGGTTAATATAAGTCGTGTTGAGGATACGTTAATGGCTAAACGAAATATTGTCGTTATAAGAAGTAGGGTAGGGAAGACTGATAGCTCAGATCCTTTATTAACATACATAACAATTAACATAATTCCAAGGCTAAGAGCAAGATTAAGGGCAATAGCAACATCTAATAGTGTTGTAGGTATAGGTATTATTAACATACCAATAACCAATACAACTCCAACCGCAATTAAAATATCACTTTGCTTCATCCAAACATTAATAGGGTTAATTTTTTCTTGTTGAGTTGCCATAATCAATTCCAAAAAGTTAATAAACTAATACTAGTTAGGTTTAGCTAATTATACTCTAACAGCCTCTTTAGCCCTTATTACAAATGCCAGAACCTCTGCAATTGCTTGATAGAAGTTTTCTGGTATTTGATTTCCGATTTCACAAGCCGAGTATAAACTTTGTGCCAAAGGTTTATTTTCTACTATATGAACATCGTTTTCAATAGCAATTTCTTTAATCTTTAAAGCAATATAATCCTGTCCTTTAGCCACTACAATAGGAGCAGACATAGATTCAGTATCATACTTTATAGCCACAGCATAATGAATAGGGTTAGTTATAATAACATCTGCCTTTGGCACTTCTTCCATCATTCTATTTGCCATAATTTCTCTTTGTCTTTCTCTTAGTCGTCCTCTTATAAGGGGATCACCCTCGGTATCTTTTCTTTCTTCTTTCATTTCATGCCTGGACATTTTTAAGCTTTCCATATGTTCACGTTTTTGGTAAAAGTAGTCAGGTACACTTAAAACCAAGAATATCAAGCAACTTGAAACTCCAATGTAAAAAGACATATTTGTCATTGTACTAAAGGAGTTCATAACATCCATGTTTATGGCATTAAGTATTAGTTCTTTATTCCAGTTGACAATAGAATATGCAACAAAAATAACTATTCCAACCTTTAGTACTGACTTTATTAGGTTAACAAGGGTTTGCTTGGATACAAAAATCTTGGAAAACATTTTATTAGTAGTAAAACTAATTTTTTTTGCATCAAACTTCATACTTTTTAGGCTAAACATAAAACCTACTTGTATAACGTTTGCCAAGGTAGCAATAACAACAGTAACAATTAATATTGGACTTGTTAATATAAAGAAGTCCCATACTGCCTGTTTTAGGATTACTGTAATATTCCCTTCATTTATTGGAGAAGCTCCAATTCTATCAATTGTTCCATAGAAAAGCTTCTTACTGGATTCAAAAAAATGATCTGATAAAAACCATATAGTGATAAACGATATAAGCAAAACTAATGATGATACCAACTCTTGTGATCTAGCAACCTTACCCTCTTCTCTAGCTTTTCTAATTTTGTATTGTGAGGGTTCTTCGGTACGCCCTTCATCTTCTGCAGATGCAAAAAGCTCTAGGGATATGAAATAGTTGTTATTTTGCTTTTTATAAAGCTGTTTTTTCAGCTTTTCAATGTTGATCATTAATTCCTCAGAATAGCCTAAGTATTTCTTTTAGGTAGAACTCTAAAAAGTATATACCATTGTTTAATATAGGGTCTACCAACAAAACCAGCATAATAAATCCAAGGGTAATATATAATGGAAAACCCATCATCAAAATATTCATTTGTGGAGCAAACTTAGCTAATAATCCCATACAAAGCGTTATTATAAAAAGAGTTCCAATTATTGGAAGACTAATTTTTAACGCTATAATAAACATACCAGAAAAAAAGCTTAGCATAGCATTAGACAAAGGCTTAGCCGACTTTATAAGATCGAGTACTGGTAGGTTTGTATAACTTTGATATACACCTTCTATTAGTATAAAATGCCCGTGGATGTTTAGAAATATTAATGTTCCAAAAAGAGCTAAGAACTGCCCTACAAGAGGAACGTGTATTTGAGAAAGAGGATCAAAAACTTCACTAATCCCAAATCCCATTTGTATGCTGAAGAACTGACCAGCTAACTGAAAACTTGTAAAAATAATAGAAATCATTAGCCCAATAGAAATGCCTACGATAATTTCATTAATAATTAGTATACCGTATTCAATAACGCTTTCGGGTATCTCAAGAGGCATCTCTTTTGATAACAAAGGATAAATAACAATAGTGATGGTTAGAGCTAATATAGCCCTTACTCTAATTGATATTGTTACACTTGAAAAAAATGGTGCAATAGACATCATAGCAAACATTCTCATCATTATTAGCAAGAATAGTTGAAATTGTGTTACAAAGTAAAATAACTTCACTTTAGAGTTGCCCCAACAATGGGATTAGATTAAATAAAGATTCAGTAAACTGTTTCATATTTCTTACAATCCAGTTTGAAAAGAGTATAATTGAACCAAAAATAGCAATAATCTTTGGTACAAAAGTTAGAGTCTGCTCTTGGATAGACGTAGTAGTCTGAAATATACTGATTATAAGGCCTACTATAAGGCTAATCCCCAAAATAGGTGAGGATATAATTAAAGTCTCTATTAGTGCATCAGTAACTAATTTAATTATTTGTGCTTCTGACATCTTTTACCCCACATTAAAGCTTTCGATTAACCTTCTTACTAAGAGATCCCATCCATCTACCAAAACAAACAATATAACCTTAAATGGTAGAGAAACCATAACAGGAGGTAGCATTATCATCCCCATACTCATTAGTATACTCGCAACTATCATGTCAATAATGATAAATGGAATGAAAATAATTATGCCCATATAAAATGCTTTTTTAAGCTCATTAAGTATGAATGCGGGTATTAGAACATAAGTAGGAACATCAGCTTCTGATTTTGGCCATTTTAGTTTTCCCATTCTAATAAATAAAGCAATAACCTGTCTTTCATCTTTAGTAATTTGCATGAACATGAATTGACGTAGTGGTTCTATACTGCGATCATAAAACTCGCCTACATCAATTTTCTTTTCTTGAAATGGCTTATATCCCTTTTCATAAATTTCATTAAAAGTTGGAGCCATTATAAAAAAAGTCAGAAATAATGATAAAGCCATAATAACCTGATTAGGTGGCATTTGTTGTAGAGCTAAAGCTGTTCTGGTAAAAGAAAAAACAATAGCAATTCTGATAAAAGAAGTTGTCATAATAACTATTGCTGGAGCAAGACTTAAAATAGTTAATAAAAGAAGAACCTGTAGGCTTAAAGCGATATCTTGCGGATTGGATGAAGATTGTATACCAAAATTAACATTTGGAATTATAACATTTTGATTACCTTTTTGAGCAAAGCTATCTCCGCTAAGTAAAAAAATTGTAAAAAATAAAAATATTATATAAACACTTTTTTTAACCACTATTTCCCCCTCCGATTTAAATGGTTAGAAGTGTAATTAGATATATAAGAACATTAGACTGTTAATATAGAATTGTTTTTAATTACATAATCATATATATTAGAATTTATTTTCTAATCCTTTTAATCTAGTCTTTTCCTGATCAAAAACTCCAAAAGATGGCCTTGTCATTCGCTTTGGAATGGATATTTTAGAACCTCCAAAGTAATTTCCTAATATTTCACTGAAACTTTTAGGACTTTGGATGTTTTTATCTTCACAAAGTTTTTTAATATTTTCTATTTTTGTTGGATCAACTATCTTTTCTATAGTAGAAATAGAGTTATCCCCTAACCCTAGTATATAAATATCTTTTGCAATCTCTACTAATTGGATAGATTTATTTGGAGCAATAGAAAAGTTTTTTAATACTTGTATAACGCCATCTTGCTGATTATACAATGTTTTTAGTTTTCGTTTTTGTATAAATTTTAATATAGCATAGAGTATTAATAGTAATAGTAATAATATAAAAAATGATTTTAAGAATAAGCTGAAAGTAGACGTTTCTTTAGATGGATTAGCTTTCTCTATTTTAGATGGGTTTTGTGGTAAAAATTCTTCTTTGGTATTGGGTTTAGTAGTGGTTTTATCAGTTGAATTAGTATTGGGTTTAGTAGTGGGAGTTTGTCCTTGAATGTTTATAGATATGTATTGAAGTAAAAATATAATGACAATAATTTTAATAGCTCTATTTAAGGCCATTATTTTATTCCTCCCAGTCTTTGTCAATTATTATGTTTTAATATAACTCAAATTCTTTAAAAGTAAAAGCAAAAAAATTATTCTGAGAATAAACTATCTAACCTTTCGTGTGGACTAACTATTTCAGTGATCCTAACACCAAAATTTTCATCAATAACTACCACTTCTCCCTTGGCAATAAGTTTCCCGTTAACAAAAAGGTCAACAGGCTCTCCAGCAAGCTTATCCAGCTCGATAATAGAGCCTTCGCCTAAACCGAGGATGTTTTTAATTTGCATTTTAGTACGTCCCAGCTCTACGGTCAACTGCATAGAAATATCTAAGAGTAAACCAATATTATTTTTAGCTGGTGATAGACCTTCAACTTTGTTTAGCTCAAGATAACTAACGGGTCTTATACTAATACTAGTACCACTAGATTTAGTCCCTTTGCCAGGTTGTAGATTTATATTAGTAGGCAAGTCTGACAAAGGGCTTATAGTATTAGTAGAAGCTTTTGTCATGTTAACAAGATCTCTAGCTAATTGGATAGAAAGAAATTGATTAATATTTATTGGTAGAGAATCTTCTGGGTTTAGAGTATAGCTAATGTGTATAACTTGATTTTCACCTGGAAAGCTAATTTGTTCAGGGTTATCAACTACTTCAATTTGTCCAGTATCAACAGAAATAACCCTATTTAGCCTTTTATGTAATAACGAGCTAGAAGTGTTCATTAGTTGGGTAAAGCTATCACTTAACATGCTTAGTGTCACATCAGATAGTTCTGTACTACTTTGCTTTGTTAGTATTTCTATAAATTTAAGAGCATCATCCAATTTAATGAGGAATATATTTTCTCCAACGACACCAGTAGTGAAATTCATTCTAATTTGTATAACTTTAGTCGTAAATTCATTTTGTATTTGTAGTCTTTCTCTAATTCTCCCCTTTACATTAGAATAGTAAAACTCAATATTAAGTTTATTAGCTAAATAGTCTGTTTGAGCTTGAAGTATATAGTTTATTATATCTAGCAGCACTGAAAGGTCGCCAGTATTAATAGATTTACTGGCTTGAGTGGAGACCATAGTTTTAGGTTGAAGTTCAGTATATGCCTTTCCTGCACCAGCTAGTAATGCATCAATTTCTTCTTGTGATAAAGTACTATCATTCATTTTCGTCCTCTTCTACTAGTTCATCAAAAATATCTCTGGAGTCATTTTCTACAGGTTTATCGACCTGTACAGCCATTCTTCTTCCAAGTACACCAGGTCTACAAGAAAACTTTTTTTGATTTCCAACCTTAAGGGTTAAGGTATCAGATATTTTAGTGGATGGAAGTTTTATAATATCGTTTTCTTGCAAGGCAACTACTTCTCTCATTGTAATATCAACAGTACCTAACTCTGCTATAACATCTACCATCATAGTTGATATTCGATCTTTTAAAATATTAAAGTTTTCTCTGGTAGCACCCTTTCTAATACTAGAATACCAGTATTGAGCGCTTAACTTAGAAATAATTGGCTCTATAGTAATATATGGTATACAAAAATTAGTCATTCCCTCAACATCTCCAACTTTAGTTTCTAGGGTAATAAGAACAACCATATCATTAGGGGGAACAATTTGAGCAAACTGTGGATTAGTTTCTATAGTTCCTAGTCTAGGACGTAAATCAATAACATTACTCCATGATTCTCTTAGATTACCTAGCATTCTAACAATTATACCTTCTATAACGGAGAGTTCAATATCGGTTAGCTCTCTATTCATTTTAGTAGCTTCACCTGATCCGCCAAATAGTCTATCTATTATAGTAAAGGTAATACTAGGGTCAATTTCTAATATACTACTTCCTTTTAAGGGGTCCATATTAATTACCCCAAGAGTAGTAGGGCTTGGGATAGACCTTATGAATTCTTCATAAGTTAACTGGTCAACAGAAGCTACATGTACGTGTACTAAGGTTCTTAATTGAGCAGATAATGAAGTAGTTGTGAGACGAGCAAAAGTTTCATGCATCATTTGTAGGGTACGAATTTGATCTTTAGAGAATTTATCTGGTCTTTTAAAATCGTAGATTTTAACTTGTCGTTGCCTTTCTACAGGAGCTTCTATTTCTTTTTCTTCACTATCCCCGGTTGAAATAGCAGTAAGTAAGGCATCTATTTCTTGTTGGGATAAAACTTCTGTCATAAATATTCCCTCCTTTTAAGGTTAATCAGGCAAGAAGCAAATAGTATTAGTTTAGCCAGGTATTCTTGAAATAACAAATACATCAAAATATATATCAAAAATTTGATTTTCCATAATATTATTAATTTTATCAATAAGATCTTTTTTTAGATCTTCTTCTCGTCTTCTGGCAGTGCTAATATCTTCATATTTTTTTTTAGCGATAATAAACTGGATACGATCTTTAATTTGTTCTTTTCTGTTTATAATTTCATTAAGAGTTTGTTGATCATCTTTTTTATAAGCCAGAGAAAGTTTAACTTGAACAATAGTAGTTATATTCTCATCTTCTTTTTTGTCTAAAGGCAACTTAAATTCTGGTATTTCGTAAGTCGCTCTTGGAGGAGGAGGTGTTGGTCTTATTTTTCTTTGATACGGAGGAACTTGACTTGTAGTACCCCAAAACTGATTGACTATAATAGAACTAACTATACTAATAAGTATTACTCCTAACACTAAACCAAGATAAGTTAAATACTTTATTATATTTACAGATAAAACTTTTTCCTTTTTCTCATCTTCTTGTTTTTCATCATCATCATCAATAATATCTACATCATCAGCCATGACTAGTTCTCCTTAAGAAAAATGTTTTCTTCTATAGTTTAAAATTTAATCCCGTTTTATAACAATGTCAACACGGCGATTAGATGCTCTACCTGCCTCAAAATCATTAGTTTCTAAGGGTTGGAATTCACCAAAACCTTTTACAACAAATTTAGCCAAAGGTGATTTGCCTTGATCACTTCTATCAATAGTAGGACTAACTCCGGATTCTTCAATAAAGAATCTCTCTATAGTAATTGCCCTAGCTGTTGAGAGTTCAAGATTTCTATACATTTTGTTACCTTCTGGTTCTCTACTGGCGTGTCCCTCTATTTCAATTTGTGAATTTATTCCTGTATTAGTTTTTATATTTTTAATAAGCTTAGCAATTTTTTCCATAAGCTCTTTTCCTTTTGGTGTAAGGGAGGCACTACCTTGTTCAAAATATGCCTGAGCAGGAATAGAAATAATATATCCCCTTAGATTTTCTGTCATTTTGATTCTTCTATCAATTTTACTTTTAAAGTCACTATCAGCTTCATTAAAGGCTTTTGATAGTTTATTAGCCGCTTTTTTAGAAGGTAAGGTTTCAACAGTCATACCCATTTCTGCAAGAGGCCCTTTCTGAAGAGTTAATCCACCTTCCATTACTCCAAATGAACCCGTAAATGAAGATAAGATTAACCTTAGTTCATAACCATCAATTTCAGCCACTGTAAACATTAATATAAAAAATGTTAATAATAATGTAGTCATGTCAGTAAAAGTAGTCATCCATCCTGCAATTCTAGGACACTTTTGTTTTTTATTTCTTTGCGTGGCCATAATAACCCTTTTAATCTATATTTTGAGCAACTTCTTCTCTAACAGAAGGCGCAAGAAATGATGTTAGCTTATCTTTAACTATTCTTGGGTTATCACCAGATTGTATTGATAGAGTACCTTCTAACATTATCTCTTTTAATAATATTTCATCATTATTTCTAGTTTCTAATTTTTTAGCAAGAGGTAGAAATACTATATTAGCTAGAATAGCACCATATAATGTTGTAATAAGAGCGAGCCCCATGCCCTGACCAATGGATGACTTATCAGTTAAGTTAGCTAACATAAGAATAAGCCCTTGTAATGTACCGATCATCCCAAATGCAGGAGCAAATAATCCAGCTGAATCATAAATATCACGTCCTTGAGTATGTCTGGCTTCAATTTTATCCAAATCTGTTAGCATAATGCTTTTAACAAGTTCTGGATCAGTACCATCAACAACTAATTGAACGCCTTTTTTTAAAAAAGGATCATCTACTTCTTCAATATCATCTTCTAAAGCCAAAAGTCCTTCTCGTCTAGCTTTTTCAGAAAAGGTCACCAGCATATTAATCATTTCGCCTACTTTTTCTTCTTTCTTTCTAAAAGCATGTCTGGATATATTAACAATTTGTTTTAGCTTTGCTAAAGGATATGCAACAAGAAGGGCAGCAGTTGTTCCTCCCATAGTTACTATAAATGAGCCAATATCAGCAAACATCCCTAGGTCAGCATCTTTTACAATCAAAGCAGCAGTTAAAAGAATTAACCCACCAACAATTCCGCCTAAAGTTCCTAAATCCATAAATCTTACCTTCCAGGAATATATTTATACTAGTCTATGTTTTAAATATTAATTAAACAGTTGTATCATTCCCTATTAAGCCAATACTTTTTCTATAGCTAATAATTTTTTTTATAATATCATTACAGTTTTCTTTAACAATAACCTTTCTGTCAGATAACATTTTTATAATAGTATCAGGCATACTTTCCATAAATTCTATTTGATGAGGATTAATGTAAAATTGTTCTCCATTTAATCTTGTAAGTAGAATCATTTTTATCAATCTCACTTTTATATTTATATTTATAATCTTTATAATCGGTCAACTTAACAATATAGTTGACTTTTTTAAAAGCAAAATATATACTATTTAAGATTATCACTATGTTTTTTTGCATTATAGAAAGCTCCAATGGCTTTCTATAATTATAACTTTGGTATATTTCACCTTTATTTTACTATTAATTTATTACTTAGCGTTTCAAAGTTAATAACTCCTGAAGCATCTGATCAGAAGTAGTAATAATCCTAGAGTTAGCCTGAAAACCTCTTTGTGTAACTATCATATTAGTGAACTCTTCAGCTAAATCAACATTACTCATTTCTAATGCACCAGATATTAATTGTCCTTTTCCTTGGCTATTTGGAGCTCCAACATTGGCGATACCAGAGTTATTAGAGCTAACATATGTATTTTCACCTGCTTTTTCTAGCCCTTGAGGGTTAATAAAGGTTGCATTTGCAATTTGTGCTAATTCTCTTTTTTGTCCATTAGTATATGCACCAGTTATAATACCCTGTTGATCTATTACAAATGATTTTAGGTATCCTAGTCCGTATCCGTCTTGTGAAATAGCTTTAGTAGTGCTTTCACTCCCCATTTGTGTAATACCATTAAATCTTAGTTGATCGCCGAGATTAACCTTTAACTCATGAAGGTCTCCTAATTTAGCCCCTCTTCTTGGTCCAGTAGGATTTACAGTATTATTATCTACTCTATAACTAACCATTACATTAAGATTATCAGTAGATACCTCATCTGGGTTATTCTCAGTTCCTTCTTTAACAGCCTTAATAGCACCTTTGTCATCAAACTCCAAGTAGAATGTATTTTTTTTATCGCTATCTTGGTTAATATTTTTTGTATGGGGTACATCAGCTAATACACTGCCAGGAACAGCATCAGGCACCTCAACTTTAGCCTGCCATCTATTTACTCCTATTTTTACGAAGGTAACATTTAGTTTATGAGTTTTTCCTTGGTGATCATAAACGTCTATAGAGGAAAAATGTACTTGACCATTTCGTTTTTCGATATCAGTTGGAGCATCAGGATTTTGCACAGGAGCAACTCTAGAGTCTAAATTAGACTTAAAAACAACTTCTTTAGTTGTTCTAGCTTCAAACTTATCACTTATTGGTACTGTAATATCTTCATAGCTCCGTGAGTTATCAATATTCCAATTTCCTTGAGTATCTTGTACAGAGTTCCAGCCTTGTAATTTCATACCATTAGATGGATTAACTAAAAACTTGTCTCTATCAACGTTATAATTACCTGCTCTGGTATAGAATATCTCTTCACCTTTTCTTTGGATAAAAAAGCCTTCGCCTTGTATTGCCAGATCAGTTATTTTACCGGTTGTTTGTAAGCTACCCTGTGTCATAAGGGTATCTATGGTTGCTACCTGCATACCAAGTCCAACTTGTTTAGCATTAGTACCACCAATTTCATTAGTAGGCTTTGATGCCCCTTGTATTGTTTGGGAAATAATATCTTGAAAGTTTACTCGTCCTTTTTTAAATCCGTTGGTGTTAATGTTAGCAATGTTATTACCAATGACATCTGTTCTGAGCTGATGGTTTTGTAAGCCAGAAACTCCAGAATATAATGAACGCATCATAAGCCAATACCTCTTTTTTTATATTTAACAATTATATTTTCGTAACCACAGTTACTTAATTTAGCATAGAAATTATATTTTATTTATTTTTCTATTACATTCATTTTAATTTTTACTACAGAAGCAGGGTCAATCAGATAACCCCCGATATTTAACTTTATTATTCCTCCGGGTTTTTCTATAGAGTTAACAACTCCCCTATGGAATTTTCCATTAATGGAGTTAAACCATGTAACTTCCTTACCCAATAGGTTATAGTTTTCCGATATTGATGATTGTCTAATTAACTTTTCCACTGACTTGTTAATATTTTTCATTTGCTCAAGTGATGAGAATTGTGCCATTTGGGCTATGAATTCTTTATCCTTTAGAGGACTAAGTGGATCTTGATGTTTTAGTTGTGTTACCAATAATTTAAGAAAGTCATTTTGTCCTAGCTTTTGATTATATTTAAGTCCCTTATCTCTTAAGTCTTGATTAGCTTTCTGAACCTCATGCTCTGCAACTTTCTTTTGTATATTTGTTTGGGTTAAGGGGATAGCATTATTTATCTGCATATTTTCTCCATAATTATTAATTAAATTACCAGATTAACTTCTTTAGCAAGCCAGTCTGGCATGGTATACTGGGAAGTAATTGTTTCTTCATCTTTTGGAATGTTATTAGTTATTCTTTTTGTATTATTTTCTATATTATAGGTCATTTTTGATTCTGGGTTTTTATTTGAGTTATCTTCTAGTAGGATATTAAGGTTATCGAGTTCTAGGCCTTGTTTTTCTATATTAGTTTTTAGTGAGGATATATTTTCTTCTAAAAATAACTTTACAGCTTTGTTATCAACGAAGAAACTGCCGCTGACCTCTTTACCTTCTACCACTATTTTTAAGCGGATATTACCCATAATTTGCGGTTCTAGTTTAATTAGCATCTCACTACGACGGTTATTAATAGCCATAGTCGCTTTATTAACTATTTGATTAAATAGCTCATTGGGATTATCAATATTAAATCCCTTAGGATTTTTTAGTTGACTTAGTGGGGATGATTTAGTTTTAAGGTCGAGGTTATTATTGACATCACTTTCTGCAGTATGCTGGAGCTTGTTATCCACTTTTTGTATATTGGACTGATTTTCTATTATTTCCTTATTAGATTGTTCGTTAGGGGAGTTTGTTTTCGTATTATTTTTAATTGTTTTTATTTTAAGGCTATTTGACAAGCTAGCATGTTGAGTTATTTTATTAGAGTTAAATAGTTCATTTTGTTCAGCTTTGTTATTGATTTTCTTATCGACAACGGTTTTTAGGTTATGGAATAGTTCTTTTAGTTTAGCTTTATGTTTTTGATTAATTTTTTCATTATTAGGTTTTATATTAGTTAAGGCATTAAAAAGTTCTTTTAAGAGGGGTCCTATTTCTTTATTGATGTTTTTTATATTAAGTTTTAGTTTACCACTTAGGCTGGTTAATTCTTTTAGAGATTCTATAGTTAGTTTATAATGCTCACTATTTTTGTTATTTAGTTTATTAAGTATACTTGATAATATATTTGATATATCTTTCCATATAGGATTAGTTTTATTAGTATTTTTATTAATTTTACTTTGGTTATTCACTTCTATATGGTTAATATTTAGTATTTTATTTTTTAGTGAGTTAATATCATCTACCAGGCTATTTTCGTTTATTTTTTCTTTTTCATCTATTTTTTCATTATTTATTTTGGTTATTTTTTTATTATTTAGTTCATCTACTTTTTTATTAGTTGTAATATTATTCTTATTTATTACAGGTTGTTTTTCTTTATTTATATTTTTAACTGTTTTATCGAGTTCTATTTTAAAGCTGTTATTGATGATATTAATAATAGGGCTATTATTTTTAGGAACTTCATTTTTGGGTATTGCTAACAAATTAATGTTCAAGGTATGCTCCCTTAGCTTGTTTTTGTACGAATATAAAAGTTATGGTATAATTTCAGATTCTTTTTATTACTATTTCGATAAAAACAATGTTCTAACTTAGCATTTTTTCTTAACCTTAAAAAAATGTATTAAGGTTATATGTTTAATTAATAGTTTAAGTCAATATTATTTATTGATCTACTGAAGATAATAAGGCATTTTCTAATAATTTAACTTTAAAAAGGTTTATTATTTTATAATGAGTTTTATACTTTATACTGAAGTTGTTATTGATTATTAAACATAATAAAAAACATTTTGGGATGGTTTAACTATGTATTAAACCGTAGCTAATAAATATTAAGAAGTTGGTTTTTCTATATTATCATCCTTTGGATTTTCTTCATCTTCAGGATTTTCATTTTCATTATTTTCAGGTTTTATTTTAGGTTTATTATCCTTAGGGTTAAGAGGAGATTTAAGTTTAAGTCTCATAACCTCCCGGGATTTTTTGGGGCTTAAATCGGAAAGATATTTTGATGATATTGATGCAATACCAGCTTCTTTAGCATTTTTATCAATTTGCCTAAATATATCAATTATCTCTATGGGATCAAGAGTTTCTAATTTTTCTACTGCTTTGGCAGGAGGCATATTAGTAATTTTTTCTGAGAGATCCTTAATATTTTTTTCAATATTTTCTTTTTCTTTTACTGCCATGATAAGACTTTGTTCACGTTCATCTATCTGATCTTTTCCACGTTTTACCAGCATCATTGTTTCTTCGTGATGTTTTTGTACTTCTTCTAAAGCACGTTCTCTCATATCTAGTATATTTGCTCTAGCATTAAGGCTAGCCTCTCTTTTCATAAGTCTTTCTCTGTCTAGCAATAAAGGGTCTTCCACTTTAGTAATAACTTTATCTTTACCAATAAGGTCATAATAAAAGTCGTATCCAGACCATATCTTAAAGTAATCTAATACAAAAAGTATAGAGGCTATTAAAAATATATTTAAGAAAACCCAAACTAATAATTTCATTTTATTAGACTGCATTATAATACTCCACTTTATTGGCTGGTATTTTTATATTTATTATAGCTTTTTATAACATTTTTAACGTAATTTTGTGTTTCTTTTATATTGGGTATGCCATTAGCCTTAATAACTCTGGATAAGCCTGAATTATAAGAAGCTAAACCCAAAGGAAGATTTCCATTAAAACGCTTAAGGAGATATTTAATATACTTAGTACCTCCAAATATATTTTCTTTCGGATCAAAAGGATTTTTTACATCTAACATCTTAGCAGTTTTAGGCATCAACTGCATTAACCCCATAGCTCCCTTTTTGGATATGGCATTAGTATTAAAATTGGACTCATTTTTAATAACAGACTTAATAAGACCCTCTGGAACATTATATGCCTTGCTAGCTTTTTTTATTATAGTTGGTATGTTATTATCTATTTTATTGTTATTATTTATCTTATTGTTATTATTTATTCTATTAGCAGGTAAAAGAACTCTATTAGTCATATTATTATAGGTATTATTTATGTTATTATAGGTATTGCTTATAGCATTTTTTAATATATTGTTAAACTTGTTCTTAGAATAGTGTTTATTTATTTGATCAATTTTTTCTGGCTTAAACCCATTTATTTTTTGTTGTATGCTGTTAATTCTTACAAACAAGCTTTTTAAACTATTCATAATATTTACCTTAGGTTAATTTTTTTAAGTAGATATTAGTTCCTATTTCGTCTAGTTCATCTTGTTCTTCTTTTTTTATTCCTTCGGTGTACTTAAGAAAAGCTTTATCTTTTAAGATCTCTAGAACCTTTTTCTTTTTAGTGGATTCAATTAACTTTTCCCTAGCCTTATTTAGGGGTATCTCTTTTTCTTTTAAGACCTTATTATAGTTATACATTTTAGTTTTGAGTCCTTTTCTTGCCAAATCTCTATAGTAGAAAAGTTGTATATTACCTTGCTTATTATATAGCTGACTATTAGTTAGTATCAAGTTTCTTTTTTCTATGGCATCATAAACTATATTTTCTATAGTTATATATTCAGCTAACACTTTTGAGAATTTATCTTGTTCTTGTTTTTCTTTATGACATCTAAGATCTAGTAGTGTTTGTAGTTTAAAGTTAAATTTCTTCATATAGGTTTTAGCTTGCTAAAATATTTATATCATTTTTTACAATAGGTTTTTTAGGTATAAACTTTGGAAGATCAATTTTCAGATCAAATTGTTTATCAGAAAACATCTCAAATACTTTTTTAAAGGTATCTTCGATGGGAAGGTGTTCATCAATTTTTTGTTTAAACAGTTCATTAATACTATCAACCATAGATATGGCGTAATCTATTTTAGGATTACTACCTTTTACATAAGCACCAATATTAATTAAGTCTTCGGCTTCTCTATATGTAGAGATAATTTCTTTAATTTTACTAACATATTGATTATAACGCTTGGATACTAAATCTATTTGTAGACGGCTAATGCTGTCTAGTATATCAACAGCTGGATAATGGCTTTTGGCCGCCAATGTTCTTGATAATGATATATGCCCATCTAAAACTCCTCTTACGTTGTCAGATACAGGTTCGTTAAAGTCATCGGCTTCGACTAATACGGTATAGAAGGCAGTAATAGCACCTTTTTTTGATGTACCTGCCCTTTCAATTAGTTTTGGTAATATGCTATATACTGAAGGAGTATATCCCCTTGTAGTTGGCGGTTCACCTATAGCTAAGCCTATTTCACGCTGAGCTCTTGCAAATCTGGTAATAGAGTCCATCATTAATATTACATTTTTTCCCTGATCCCTAAAGTACTCAGCTATTGAGGTTGCAATGAATGCGGACTTAATTCTCATAAGAGGAGCACTATCAGAAGTAGCAACTATAATTATGGAGCGTTTCATACCGCTTTCACCTAGCTCTTTTTCTATGAACTCCCTAACCTCTCTACTACGCTCACCAACAAGGGCAATAACATTAACCTCAGAATTACTATGTCTTGCAATCATACCCAATAGAGTACTCTTTCCAACACCTGTACCAGAGAATATACCTATACGTTGACCTTTTCCAACAGTAAAAAGAGCATCTATTACCTTTATGCCGGTGGATATAGGTATATCAATTCTCATTTTTTCTAATGGAGTAGGAGGCAGATTATAAATAGACCTTTGTATTTTGGAATATATTTCTCCTTTTCCATCAAGAGGCTTTCCTATACCATCTATAACTCGTCCTAAAAGGTCATTACTAACATTAATTTTTAACGTTTTACCCCATGCTACTACTTCTGACCCTGGTTGAATGCTTTCCACTTCGTTATAGGGCATCATAATAACTTTTTTATCTTTAAAACCGACTACTTCAGCCAATATGTTTTTTTCTTTGGTTATAATAGTACACATTTCACCAATTTCGGTTTGTGGCCCAAGACTCTCTATAGTGAGACCAATTACTCTATCTACCTTTCCAGTATATTTTATGGGTTGAATTTGTTCAATTGACTCAGTATACTTCTGAAACACTATACATCCTCTTTTAAGGGAGTTAATTTTTTTATTTGTTCTTCTATTTCAGATAGCTGAGTAGATATTCTAGCATCAATAGAGCCAAAATCAGTAGTAATATAGCATCCACCTTTTTCTACGGTATTATCTTCTAGAATTTTAACTTGTTCTATACCCTCTACCATTTCTATAAATTCTTTTTTATGTTTAGTAGTCATTTGCAAGTCTTCGGAGTTTACTCTAATAGTAATTTCAGCTCTACCTTTTAGCTTTTTTAATGCTTCAGATATATTATCAAAAACAACTCGTTTTTGTGTTTCTGAAATAGACTTAACTACTTTTCTAGCAATAACTATTACAAGGTCAATGAGTTGGGATTCGGCTTCTTCAATAATCTCATTACGTTTTTTTATAGCAGATGATAATACAATATTCAAACGCGTAATTAATCGTTCAACTTCTTCTTTTCCTGTGTTATAGCCTTTTTCATGTCCTTCTTCATACCCTTTTCGATGAGTATCTTCTTCCATTTTAGAGGCTTCTATTCTTGTATCCTCAATTAGTATATTAGCTTTTTTTTCTGCTTCAGCGATTTTCTTTTTTGCAATAGAGTCTGCTTGAGTTAATTTAGTTTCATATTCCTTATTGGCTTCTTTAACTTTTTCAAATGCCCAGTTTTCAGCTTCATTTCTAGTAGAGTCTATTTCTTGGTCTAGGTTTTCTTTTTTTTCTATAATTTCTTTTTCAACTTGTTTTCGTTTTTCTTCTAGTTCATTCTCTAGCTCTTCAATAGAGGTTTCAACGTCTATTTCTTCTTTTGTCTCTAGCTCTTTAGCCGTAGCAGGAGTTTCAATAGTACCAGTATCAATGGCTATTGGTTTTCCTAGGTCTTTAAGTTTTAGTTTTTTAAATATATGTTTAGCCACAGATGGTTTTAACCTCCTATAATTTACAAGTAAGCATTATCTATAATTTTATAAAACGTTATTATTATAATGCTTTTAAAAAGTTAACATTAGTCTTTTATTAGTCAGTTTATGTTTATTGTGGTTATTTTTTTATTATTCTTCAACCAGCCATGTTCTAATTAGTTGTGCGACATCTTCAGGGCGCTCACGAGCAAGTCCAATAGCACTTTCTTCCATTTCCAGCCTAGCTCTATCTGCGGCTGGAATATCTAATCCTAATCCTTCTTCTTCAGCTATTCTCATAGCTTCTTCACGCATAGCTTGTTGTTGTCGTGCTAATTCTTCGTCTTTTAGTCTTTTTCGTCGTGCTAGCTCTTTTCGTATGGCTCTAATTAATAAGAATAATATAATAACAGCAAGAATAGAGATAATTCCAACTAATATGAGATTTTGCATTTTACGTTCATCTCGTAGTTTAGTTGACATTTCCTCAAATTCTTTTCTTCGGTCAAACCTAATAGCCTTTACAGAAACTCTGTCTTTTCTATTAGCATCATATGCAATAGAGCTTTTTAACATTTCTTCAACGTCTTTTAACTCATTGCCGCTAATTTTTTTATATTTTGGAACAACTCGTCCAGTAACAAGCTTAATTTCTCCATCTTTATCATGTTCATAGTTAAATTCTTCATCTAGGGCTACTGCAATTGTAACTCTTTCTATTTTCATAGGAGCTTCATGTTTTTCTACAGTTTCTTTAGAGTGGACCTTATTAGTAATGGTATCAGTTTTTTGATAATCAGAATTTCTATCTACGAGTTCTTTTATACCTGGTCCGGTATTAGGTTGTACTCCAGCAGGTCCTTCTGGTATATATGCAGGACCTTTAAAAGTTTCTTTAGTTGTTCTAGTGCTTAGATCAGCACCCACCTGATTTTCTGTTTCATCGTATGGTGTATTTGGATTATCTTTTCTTTTTTCAATTGGTTTAATATTTTCTTCAACTTTATTAGTTTTATCCCAGTTCAGGTCAAGACTGACTGTAACCTCATATCGGTCTTTATATGTTGAATCTAGTAGTGTTCTAACTTGTTTTATATAAGTCCTTCTCATTTTTTCTCTAATTTTAAGTTGTTCTTTTGCGAGTCTTAAATCGTTATCAGTTTCTGAAGGATCAACTTTATCAGTTAGGTTAGTTCCGGTATGATCTGCTATAGTAATATTTTCAGGTTTTAGTCCTGTTATTGCTTTAGCGATAAGATCCCTTAGTCCACGGATCTTTTTTTTATTTTCCATAATATCAGAATTAGGACTAGGAGTTATTATAACAGAGGCAGTAATAGGGCTATCAGTTATTTCTTTTAAATATAAAGGAGTTCTTTCATTAAAGGCTATACTAACTTCGGCTTTTTCAATATCATCAAGGGCTTCAAGGTGTTTAACCAGATTACCTGATATAGCTCTTCTTAGATTAATTTTTCGTTCAAAGTCTGTAGTAGAGAATTTAGGGTTATCAAATAAATCAAATCCTTTTACATCCCTAACAACGCCCTCAAGCCCCAATTGTACCCTTGTTTTAGTGGCAATCTGATCGTTTTCAACGAAAATAAGCCTATCTGATGTACTATAAGGGATGTTCATACCATCAAGTTTTTTTGTAACTCTATCAAAATCATGTTTTGTAAGGTTGGCCTTATATAAGAGCACCTTTTCTTCGGATGAAGAGTAGCTAATTAAAAAGACAAATGCACCAACTACTATAACAAGTAACCCTATTATAATTAATCTTTGTATTAATGTTAGCTTAGCAAATATGCCTTTAATTTGCTCGACAAGTTTTTGAAAGAAGTCTCGCATAACTTAACTGTTCCTTTTCCAGAAAGGAATTATATACCAGTTAGTTAACTGATTTATGACATTCCCCTCAGAAGTTTTATTATAAACCATTTCTAGTTATATGCCTTATTATAAATCGCAACATATATTATTTAACTATAATATTTTTTTTAAAATACTATTGTATTTACCTTATTTTATAAATTACCTTAAGGATGTAATTTCTCGATAAGCATTTATTACTCTATCTGTAACAGCCTTAGTCATGGATAATGCCATCTCAGATTGACTTAAGAGAGTGGTAATATCGTGAATATTTATTTTACCAGGATCAGTAATCATAGTTTGTATTGCCTTATCCGAACGTAATTGTAGGTCATTAACCTCGCCTAGGGCTTTGGTTAAGGCTTTACCAAAAGACTCGGTTACATTAGGAGCCTTATATTGAGTTTCTTTATCAAATGCAACCTGAAAAGGTGATCCAATGTTTTGGGTGTATAATGATGAAAAGTTCATAATTTATTTATCTCCTTATCGTAGGCCTATTTCTAAGGCTCTATTAAACATGGTTTTACTAGACGTCATAAGGGATACATTAGCTTCATAAGCCCTTGTTGCAGAGATCATATTAACCATTTCTTCAACAATATTAACGTTAGGGAGTTCTACATAGCCTTTTTTAGGACCAAAGTCAATAGCATCTGGATGAGTTGGATCATATTTTAGTCTAGTGGGGCTAGCATCCTTTTCTACTTTTAGCACTCTAACACCTTCACCTTGATGTTTTTTTAAAGCTTCTGGTAAAAAGTGTGATTTAAAATCCCATCTTTCAGTTTTTGGTCTTAGTATTACTCTACTACGTCTAAAAGGTCCGCCTTCAGACGTTCTTGTGGTATTAACATTAGCTATATTATTTGCTATTACGTCCATTCTAAGTCTTTGTGCAGTTAGGCCAGAGGCACTAATATTTAAAGCATCAAACATCCCCATAATTAACCTCTTAATAACATATTAATTTTTCTAAAGTTACGCCCCATTATAGAGGTAAAGGCATTATACCGTAAAGCGGTTTTAGAGGCTAATGCCATTTCTTTGTCTATATCAACATTATTTTTGTCATTTCTGTAGCTAGAGTTAAACTCTAATATTACTTTTGGTTTAACGCTATTATAATTTATTGGCTTATAAAACGGTATATGTTTTTTATCACTAAGCTTAGCCTTAAAAGGATAAGGTCCTTTACTATCAAGAGCTCGTTTTAACTGACTTTCAAAAGCAACGCTAGAACGTTTAAAATAAGGGGTATCTGCATTAGCTATATTATCACTTACTACTGTCCATCTTAGGTTTTCAGCAGACATTGACTTGGATAACATAGATTGCGTTTCCATAAAGCTGGTATTAATAAACATTATATTTCCTTATTCATAAAGCTATGATTTTCTCATAGTAATGTCGGTAAAGGATGATAAATTTTTATTAAAAAAAATTAAAAATGAGAATATTATTAACTATAGCAAGGAGGTGTAATTTATTGGTTAGTGTTGTTAACTTATTTTATACAAGAAGAATAAATTATTAATTTTAAACATTTTAAACTACATACGCTTAAAAACCATGGATATAATTTTATCTTTAACAGGTAATTTATATATAAAAGTATTTTTATTTATAAAGTTAATCTTACCATACATCCACTTAGCACCAGATATATAATAGATTGTTAGCCTAGAGCCAGATAAAGTCCATCTTAAAGTGGATTGCTCTCTCCATTTCATATCTTTAATTATAACATCTCCATCTTCATAGAAATCGTAAGTAATATAGTGACTAAGGGGTATATCTTTATTTCTACCATCAAGTTGTCTTTCAAACTTCCATAAGCCGATAATAGTATTTTTTAAGCTAAAAGACTTAGTCGGGCTAACTATCATAACCATAATAAGTAATATAAAAAATATGCTATATTTATGCTTCATTATAAAACTCTAACTAATTATTTTTTTAGTAGAATTATGATCTATAAAAGGGATATGTGAATTTAAGCATTTTTCATGATAATATGCTATAATGTTATTATGCTTTAAGTTTATCTCTTTTATCAAATTAAACTTAAGGTTTATTTCTTGTTTGCTTATAACTTCTATTTTATGATGTTTATTTTTATACTTCATTTTTTTGTTATTATATTGCTTTACAAAAGATATATGTTTATTCAGCCGATCTTTAATATAAGAGTTCATATATTTGCAGGCTAAGTTGATAGAACTTAGAATCTCACTTTTGAAGTGTTTGTCTATCTCTATTCCAATACTATTTCTTTCACTAGCTATAGCCGCAATAGTGGTTGTACCAGTACCCAAAAACGGGTCTAATACAGTATCTCTTTTAACAGAATACATATTTATAAGCCTATAGGCTAACTCAAAAGGATATGCACCACTTCTTTTTCGTATTTTAGCGTTAGTTAAGTTTTGCTTAACGCCTTTGAAGTTCCATATATCTGAGAACCAAGTATTTCTTTCTTCCCAAAAAAGGGCACTTTGCTGTCTATTATCTTTATCAGTCTTTTTTTTAAATTCTCTTTTATTAGCTTTTCTAAATATTAAAATATATTCATGTTCTAAAGTAACATAAGCTCCAGCTGGTAGCATACCAGATCCCATAAACTTATTTGGCAAGTTAGTTTGCTTTATCCATAATATTATAGGCAGACTAGTAAAACCGATTTTATTACAACTATTTGTAATCCTAGAGTGGTTGGGATATAGCCTAAAATTATCACCAATCTTACGAGTTGCATCGCCTATATTAATACAAGCAAATCCCCCTGGTTCTAAGACCCTATAACACTCCTTCCATACTTTATCAAGACTTTTGTGCATAAGCTCAAAGGCAGTATTCCCATTATGATTATCAAGAGCTTTTTTGACTTTGCTATCTTTAGAGAATAAGTTATCCCACATTTTAATCATAGGGTAGGGTGGAGAGGTAACAATTAGCTGGATAGAGTTATCAGGTATAAAATCCATATTTTGTGCATTGTTAAAAGCTATACTATGGCTTGTTTCAGGCACTATTTTTATCCGTATATTTAAAATGGATTAATAAAATCCCTTTATTATGATCCCCACTAAAATAATGTAGTTTAACATTATTAACTATAAGTTTTATAAGGGGTTATTTAAGGTGTTAATCTTTCCATAGTTCTGGGGAATGGTATACACTCTCTAACGTGTTTAAGACCGCATATCCAGGATAGGCACCGCTCAATACCAAGACCAAACCCAGCAGAATGACTAGATCCATATCGTCTTAAATCGAGGTACCATTTAAAGTCTTCAAGCAAAAGATCGTGATCCTTAATAGAGTTTACTAAGGTATTATAGTCGCTTTCTCGCTCTCCACCGCCAATGATCTCACCATAGCCCTCTGGAGCTAATATATCAACGCATTTTGCATACTCAGGCTCACTATCATATTTCTTCATATAAAACGCCTTTACCTTATAAGGAAAGCCATATACAATAATAGGCCTATCAAAATGTTTTGTTAATATGGTCTCATCCTCAGCACCAAAGTCTTGTCCATGACTAAAGTTTTGTCCAAGCTCATTAAGTAATTTAACCGCATCCTTATAATGTAGTCTTGGGAAGGGCTTTTTAACGTTCTTTAATAGGCTAATATCACGTTCTAATAGGCTAAGCTCCTTATGGCATGTGTTAATAACCTTTTCTATAATATAAACTAAGAAGTCTTCGGCCAAATTGATATTATCTTCTAGGGTATTAAAAGCAACCTCAGGTTCGACCATCCAAAATTCAGTTAGGTGCCTCCTGGTTTTGGACTTCTCAGCCCTAAACGTTGGTCCAAAGCAATATACCTTAGCAAATGCCTTAGCCGCTGCCTCCATATATAACTGACCACTTTGTGTTAAATATGCTTTATCTTTAAAGTAGTCCACTTCAAATAAATTAGTTGTACCCTCACAGGCAGAAGGAGTAAAAATAGGGGCATCAATCAAAGTAAAACCATTATGATCAAAATACTCTCTTATAGCCCAAATTAACTTATTCCTTGTGGTTAAAATAGCATGCTGTTTTGACGACCTTAACCATAAATGTCTATGATCCATCAAAAAGCTAATACCATGTTCCTTTGGAGTTATTGGGTAGTCATTAGATAAAGAAATAAGTTTTATATCACTAACGCCAATCTCATAGCCCAAAGGTGAACGCTTATCCTCTTTTACAATACCATAAATCTCAATGCTGGATTCCTGAGTTAGACTATCCGCTAAAGTAAAAACCTCATTAGGCACGTCTCCTTTAAAAATAACGCATTGTATAATACCAGTGCCATCCCTTAGTTGTAGAAAGTATAACTTTCCCTTATGACGCTTGTTATATAGCCATCCTTTTAATATAACCTTTTGGTTTAGTAGATTAATACCGTTTTTAGCAATATCGTTTATATATACCCATTTCATGCAGTTTTTTTACGCCTCCACCGTTTTATAATAACAAATAAAACAATAAGGATAATAATAGCTAATATAAATTGACTATACTGCTTTAAGTAATACTCAGCATCTGACCAGTTCTCACCGAGATAATATCCAGCATAAATCAATAAACCATTCCAAATAGCGCATCCAATAAAGGTCAAAACCCATACACTAATATGGGGCATCTTAGCCATGCCAGCAGTAAGGGATATAACTGATCTAATTGCCGCTAAAAACCTGTTTAGTAGGATAATTAGATATCCATATCTGGTAAACCACTTACTGGTCTTGTTAATAGCCGATACAGAGAAGAACTTAAAGTCTTTTTTAATAAAGTAGTCCCTGCCAAAGTAATACCCAATATAAAAAAGCCCCATAAATCCAATGGTACTACCAATAGTTGTTGATATAAGAACTAATAAATAGTCTAACTTACCTCGTCCAACAAGAAAGGCACCAAATACTGTTACTGTATCACCGGGTATTGGTGGGAATATATTCTCAATAATAGCACTCAAAAATAATATTATATAACTTAATATGGGATAGGTTTCAGCAAACTGTTCTATTGTTTTTAGAAGGCTGTCAATGATAGTTGATGAATTCATAAACTTTAAGGTAAATAAAACTTATTTAATTGTCAATGTGTATAAGCCATATTTTCTGTTTAAATTATAAGTGCTTAGTCAACAAGAAAAAGCCATACTAAGGAATATCATTAAGACAAAATGAGTTTATAACTTTTTCATAAAATAATACCGCCTTATTAAGGTGAGAGATAAGATTATGCTCATTAGGCTTGTGAATATTATTAGTTGAGTGTCCTGGACCAAATACAATAGCCTCAGCACCATATTGTTGATAAAGAGTAGCCTCAGTTAGAGCTGGTTTTGTAGTAAGACAAGGGTGTATACCAATACCATTAAGAAGTTCCATAGATTTAGTCACTATAAAACTATTGACATCAGTACTTAGAGCTGGATGATTACACTCAATAAAAGTTTTAGCATTAATAGCACTAAGCTTATTTTGGATGTCATTAAAAATGGGCATAAACTCATGATTGGGTAATAGTCTAAAGGTAATTTCAGTTATAATTTTATTATTTTCTGTTCGTATAACCCCAATATTAAATAAAGAGTATGGCGGATCATAATCAGTATTTTTATCTTCATAGAGCTTTTTACCCAGTTTAGCGAATATATCAAAGAGCTCTATAACTTTATCCTTCGTATTAGACTTGGAATTACTAATAGTAATCTTAGCCCATTCTGGTACAAGGTTAAAACTATCCCCTCCGTTTATGGATAATAAACCATGATTAAGGCTTTTTAGCTCTTTAACCGCCATAATAATGGCATTTTGTCCAAGGGAGGGTGTTCCACCATGGGCAGACTTACCTTTAAAGGTTAAGGTTTTAATTGAGTTAGAGTTTATACTATTAGTTATAGGCAGTTCTACCTTTATGGTTATCATGGACTTATGAGCAAAAACAATATTAAGGCTAGTAGGCTCTCCTACAAACACATAATTAGGCCTAACATAGTTGGACTCAAGAAAAAAACGACAACCTATTAAGCCTAACTCCTCACCAAATGTACCCACAAAAGTAAGGGGGTTTTTAAACCTATGATTTTTATACTTAATAATTGCTTTTAGCTTGCAAAGATAGTCTAGCTTAACGTCTGCACTACCTAGTCCGAATATTTTATCGTTATCAATTGTTGGGTTAAAGGGATCATTATTTGTTTTAGTCCAGTTTTTATAATTTCCTGGTTTAACGGTATCTAAATGGGTGTTAAACAGTACTTCTTTGGAGGACTGCCCATCTATACGTACAATAAGGTTTTGTTGCTTAGCACCACAATAGCTAAAGTTTTGAACTTGAGTTTTTAGCCCTATAGAGCTTATAAGTCTTTTTAAATAAGAAACTAACTCAGTATTACCTGTTTGGGTGACTGAGTTAATCTTTAAAATCTTTATTGACTCACTTAGTATATCCAATGGTTATTATCCAACTTAACTTATATTAACTATTTAAATATGAACTTGGATATGTCATTAGCAGTAGCTAAAACAAAGATAGTCAGTATAATAAAAAGGCCAACCATCTGAAAACGCTGAATGAACTTAAGACTAAAAGGTTTTCTTCTTATCATTTCAACAGTGGTTAGTATTATATGTCCCCCATCCACTGCGGGTATTGGTAATAAGTTAAATATTCCTAATAATATACTAATTATTGCTATGAATACTATAAAATCAGCAAAGCCCCTATTACCAGCCTTACCAATGTGTACAATAATACCTACTGGACCAGATATGCTTTCTTTTAGGGTATCACCATCTACTTGCGATAGGAGTTTAAATTGCTTAGGAAAGAGAGTAATAATATTCCATCCTTTTTCTATACCTTTTGGTATGGACTCTAATATGGAGTAGTTTTTAGTTTTTGTATTTAGTAAGTGAGGTCCTAGTATTATACCAATTAGCTTTCTTTTTTCGTTAGAGTTAGGTAATTTGCTTAGTTTTGGTGTTATATCAAGTTCGATGTTTTTCCCTTTTCTGTCTATAGCAAACTTATGGGTTATAGTCTTCTCTTTTGATTTATTTAGGATATAATGAATATTAGCAGTAGAGTTTATTTCTTGACCATCTATATGGGTAATAATATCATTTATTTTGAGTCCAGCTTTTTGTGCGGGACTATTATTGTTAACCTTTTTAATTTTAACTTTATGAGCCAAAGAAAAGCCAACATTACCTTTGATCATATGATTTTTATCAAAGTTGTATTCTATATTAATTATCTTATCTTTACGCTTTATAGTAAAAATATAGCTTTCTTTATCTATACCCTCCATAAGCAGGAACTTTTTTATATCATTCCAAAGAGTTATTTTTTTACCATCAATTTCTTTTATTATATCGTTATTTTTAAGGTTTAACTCGTCTTTATATTTGGGGTTAATAACTATCTTATCATTTAATATTATCTTTTCTCCTACAAAGTAGGTGATTATAGTTAGGAGTATTATGCCTAAAACAATATTAAAAACCGGTCCGCCTAAAATAGTTAAAAGCCTTGCCCATGGAGGTCTAACATAGAACTCATCAGGCTCACCTTTTGTAGTTGTCTCTTTAAAGTCATCCTGCCCTTTCATCTTACAATAGCCGCCAAAGGGTATCCACCCAATACGCCAGTCTACACCGTTTTTATAAAAGTGATAGATTGGCCCTCCAAAGCCGATAGAGAATGCCTCTACTCCTATACCAGTACGACGGGCAATTAAGAAGTGTCCCATTTCATGAATGAAAACTAATACTCCAAGCCCTAATAGAGCCCATAATAGTCCAAAAATATAGTCCATAATTAATCCTTTTTTTAAGTTAGTTTTTTTATTTGATTATAAGTAGACTCTCGCCCCTTATTGTTGCTATCAATAATATCATCCAAATTAGGGTATCGGATATTATTATGCTCTTCAACACCCTTATTAATTAAAAATACTATGTCAGAATACTTAATTCTGCCTTCTAAGAAAGCCCATACTGCAACCTCATTAGCGGCATTTAGTATTGTTGGCATTGTGCCACCTTCTTTACCAACCTCATATGCAAGTTTTAGAAGAGGGAACTTATTAAGGTCAGGCATATCAAATGATAAGTTTTTAATTTCCCAAAGTTTTAATTTATCATAATCATTAGGGTAGACCTTTGGATAGGTCATAGCATTCTGAATAGGGAACTTCATATCGCTTGGTCCTAATTGAGCGTATATTTCACCGTCAATAGTCTCTATCATAGAGTGTATAACAGATTCTCTATGTATTATAACATCAATATCCTTAAAGTCGAAGCCAAAAAGGTGATGAGCTTCTATAACCTCAAATCCTTTATTCATTAGGGTTGAGCTGTCAATAGTAATTTTTCTACCCATTTTCCATGTGGGATGGTTTAATGCCTCATTTAGTGTTGCATTTTTGAGGTCTTCTTTGTTTTTATCTATAAAAGGTCCGCCAGAGGCAGTTAAAATTAGTTTTTTTACCTCACTCCTCTTACTATATCTAAGTAAAAATAATAAGGCACTATGTTCACTGTCTATTGGGATTATATTAACATTATGTTTTTTTGCAAGGGGTAATATTATGTCCCCCCCAACTACTATAGCCTCTTTATTGGCAATTGCAATATCTTTATTGTTTTTTATAGCTTCTATTGTTGGGATAAGCCCAGTAAAGCCCACAAGGGAGTTAATAATAAAGTTAATATTATCATCCCTAACAACCTCTATTAACCCCTCACTACCGTATAACACTTTTATATTTGCACAGTTAACGTCTTTCTTAAACTCTGTATATTTTATCTTATTACAAATAACCACCTTTTTGGGTTTAAATATATTTATTTGGTTTTTTAGTTCTTCAATATTAGAGTTAGTTGTTAATACTTCTATATTAAATAGATCGGGATGGTGTTTAACAACCTTAAGGGAACTCTTGCCAATAGAACCAGTAGAACCAAGTATAGCTATGTTTTTCAAAAATATATTCTCCCATAACCAAGCGGTAGTTAAAAAATAAATATAAGATAATATTTTATAATGGACAACTATAAGAGGTAAACGAGGTAATATTTATTGACTTTATCTTTTAGGCAGTTGGAGTTGCAATTTAATAATATTAGCTTAATATTATTAAAAATATAAAATGCTTTATTTTGACTTTATATGACTTTAGTTTGACAACTATATTTATTATTAATAAATTTAATAATGTATAGCAATATATATTAAAATAATATAAGTTTTTTTTTATAGAGAAAATATTTCAGTTAACTTTATACCTATGTATTTATAATTTATGTATAAAAGCGAGGATAGTTTTATGAGAGGCTTTATTGTAGTATATATTTTTATGATGATTATTATAGGTTGTAATGATAAAAGTAAGGGTTATGATTTTTATAAGGCTAATAAGGATGTAGGACAGTATTATAAAGTTAAATATTATATGAAAGAGAATAGAGTAAATGAGGTTAACATTGATAAGATTGATAATTTGGTAGAGTATTATAAGGTAACTTTTAGTGAAAATGATAATCCAATAAGAGAGGGGTATTTTAAACATAATAGAAATATTTATTATAAGATATTCAACTATAGTAATAATGAGCTAAAGTCTATTATTAAGTATGACTCAAAAGATAAAAAGCTTAGAGAGAGCATTTATAAAAATAAACAACTTGTTAATACAGTTATATATATATATGGTGTAGATAAATACTCTATTAAAGAAAAGCGATATAAAAATGGTCAGCCGAGTGGATGGTGGACTTATTATGATGCAAAAAATCGTCCAATAAAAGAGGAGTTATTTGAAAAAGGTAAACTGGCAATGTGGCGCGAATACCAATATGATAAAAATGATAATATTGTATTAGAAAAGCAGTATAACAGTAATGGAAAGCTAATCTATTCGAAATAGCTATTCCCATTCTATAGTGCCTGGAGGTTTTGATGTAATATCATAAACCACTCTATTAACGCCTCTAACTTCATTGATAATTCTGTTTGATATATTCACTAAAACCTCATGAGGAAAGGGATACCAATCAGCAGTCATACCATCACTACTATTAACAGCCCTTAAGGCCATAACATTTTCATAAGTTCTGGAATCTCCCATAACACCAACGGTTTTAATAGGTAGCAGGACTACAAATCCCTGCCAGATGTCTCTATAGAGGTTATTTTCTTTAATTTCTTCTATAGCTATGGCATCAGCCATTCGTAGCATTTCTAATCTTTCTTCATTGACCTCTCCCAATATACGAATTGCCAAACCAGGTCCAGGAAAAGGATGTCTATAAACCATCTGATCTGGTAATCCTAATTCAAGCCCAAGAAGACGAACTTCATCTTTAAATAAGTTTTTAAGTGGCTCAATTAGCTTAAGGTTCATAATATTTGGGAGTCCGCCTACATTATGGTGGGATTTAATAGTACTAGAGGGATTTGTAATGGGACTGCTTTCAATAATATCGGGATATAAGGTTCCTTGAGCAAGATAGTCAACTTTACCAATTTTATTAGCCTCTTCCTCAAAGACAGCAATAAACTCGTGTCCGATGATTTTACGTTTTTTTTCTGGATCAGTAATACCATTTAATTTTTTTAAAAAGCGTTCTTTAGCGTCTATGACATGAAGATCTATGGCAAAGTGGTCTTCAAAGACGCTTCTAACGGTATGTTCTTCTCTTTTTCTTAGTAATCCGTTGTTAACAAAGATACAGCTTAGTTGATCACCTATAGCCTTGTGTAGTAATACAGTTGTAACTGAGGAGTCCACACCACCACTTAAAGCGGATATAACTTTTTTATTTTTAACTTTATTTTTTATTTCTTTAATAGTTTGATCTACAAATGAATGCATTGTCCAGTTTCCGCTAAGGGAACAAATCTTAAAAAGGAAGTTAGATAATATATTCTCTCCATACTGTGTATGGGATACTTCTGGGTGAAACTGGACTCCAATAATATTATTTTTTTGAATAGCCGCGTATTTGGTATTCTCAGTGGATGCAATAGGGCTAAATCCTTTTGGTAGAGATATAATACTATCCCCATGGCTCATCCAGACGGTGAAGTTGGGAGGCAGATGACCAAAGAAATCGTTAGAGCTATTAATATTTAATTCTGTTTTACCGTATTCATGTTTTAAGGATTTTTGAACTTTTCCACCAAGTTCGCTAATTATAAGGTGCATTCCATAGCAGATACCTAAAATAGGTATATTGCTATTTAAAATATCTACCGAACAGCTAATGGCATTATTATCATAAATACTATTTGGCCCTCCGGATAAAATTATACCCCTTATTCCTTTTTCGGTTAAGTCATGGAGGGTAGTATTATAGGGCATGATTTCACAATATACTCGTTGTTCTCTAATTTTTCTTGCGATAAGCTGAGTATACTGAGAACCGAAATCTAGTATAGCAATAGTTTCTCTATCCATAAGTTTTTATTTACCCATTCCAACGTTTTGATCTCTTTGTAGAGTTTTACCTTCAGTTCTAATACTTGGAGCTACAATTAGTTCACACATTTGCATTTCTCTAATATTTTTTGCTCCACAGCTCCCCATGGAGTTTTTTAATGCACCAATTAGATTTTGACTGCCATCATCATATTTAGTAGGTCCAAATAGGATTTCTTTTAACGAGTCTCTTATACCCACGTGTATCCTTGTTCCACGGGGCAATAATATATTAGGAGTAGCCATGCCCCAATGATAGCCTTTGCCAGGGGCCTCTTTAGATCTGGCAAATGCAGAACCTATCATAACGCAATCGGCTCCGCTAGCAATAGCTTTACAAAAATCACCACCGCTTTTCATGCCTCCATCGGTTATTACGGATACATATCGTCCAGTTTGTTTATAATAAGAGTCTCTAGCGGCGGCGGCGTCTGCAGTAGCAGTAATTTGTGGTACTCCTATACCTAATACTTCTCTGGTAGTGCATGCCGCTCCTGGCCCTACCCCAATTAAGATGCCGTTAATTCCAGTTTCCATAAGTTCTAGAGAGGCTTCATAGGTAACGCAGTTACCAGCTATTACTGGGACTTCTATTTTTTTACAAAAGTTATTAAAGTTAAGGGATTTATACTGTGAAGAAATGTGTTGTACAGTTGTTACAGTTGATTGTATTACAAATATGTCCACGCCTGCCTCTTTAGCCAGCATTCCAAACTTTTCTGCATTACCTGGTGTAGTGGATACGGCGGCTATAGCACCGGCATTTTTAATTTCTTCTATTCTTTTAACTATTAAACGCTCTTTAATAGGTTCTTTGTAAATGTCTTGTAATACGTTTGTAACAAGGTCTTTTGGGGTATCTATTATTTGTTGCAGTTTCTCTTTTGGGCTATCATATTTTACTTGTAGTCCTTCGATATTTAGTACAGCCACACCCCCAAGCTGAGACATTTTAATAGCAAAGTTGGTATCTACAACACCATCCATAGCGGAGGCAATAATGGGTATATCAAATTCAAGATTTCTAATTTTCCATTTTACCTCAACGTCATTGGGATCAATAGTTAGTCTTCCTGGTACTAGTGCAATATCGTCGAATCCGTATGCATATCTAGCTTTACGGCCTCTTCCAATCCAAATACCCATTATAGTTCTCCGAAATAGTTTAATTTTTAAAAAATTAAGATTATTAAGTTAAGAAATTTATAAAATTTTTTAACATATAGTATTATTTTTATAAAAAATATATAAAATATATTTAATTTTGCATATATGATATTGTCGACAACGGTTTTAACAAGTATAAAAAAAAATGATTTATAAGATTATTTTTATACTTGTTGTTAGTAACTATTCTAATAGTATAGATCAAAAGTATTTTAGGGCAATTTATATTTCTAAAACTTACTAAAATCTATTACTATTTGTTATAATAATTCTTTATTTAAAAGCTATAATAATTACTAATACAATCTCAGGGGGGAGTACGACTAAAAAAGTTTAAATTTATTTTAAAGGGGATAATTATTTTTTAATAAAGGATTTTAATATTTTCAATTTGGCATACCTAAAAATAATATCTGATAATTAAGGGAT
>CBDBPB010000003.1:0-162187 GCA_965208615.1 Spirochaetota bacterium | reverse complement strand
ACCAATGGCAGATAATATAGTAGGAGCGGCACAAATTGCTGCGGTATAGTTATTTTGGGAGTGCATATTTTCAATAATTTTTCTTACTCTGGGATCAGATTTAAGATTATTTGTACCCTCGAGTCCACCAGGCAGAACCAGCATATTATATTCATCAGTTTTTACTTTATCTACTGTGATATCCGCTAGTATTTTGATATTGCATCTCCCTTCAATATATCCTTCTGTGGTACCAGCAGTAGTTACGCTTATATTGCCTCGTCTTAATATATTGATTACTGTAATGGTTTCTATTTCTTCGTATCCTGGAGCCATAAGCACTAATACTTTTTTCATAGATAACCTCGTTATAATAAGTTTATATATAATATAGTAATTTATTTATTGTTATCAAATATTCTAGTAGGTTATTGTAAAAGCGTTTTAAGTTTATCGATTTTTATAGATACAAACTGTTTTATTATTTTCAATTCACATAGAAAACATATAATGTCAATATAGAATATTCTAATAATCCGCCCTATCCTTTTATAGAACAGCAAATTACTTGTCACTTAATAAAGGTCTATAATTCTTAGTCTCAGTAAGGGATTCTTAATAGCTCTCGTAGTGATGACTACTTGCATAAAAAGTGATATTTTGTGTTCATTGCTGAGGCATTTAAGCAGTACTTAAAGAGCATAAAGGGATAAATAGGCTGACACAGGAAAATAACTTTTTCATAAATATTTTAACTTTCCTGTTCCACAAAGAAATCTAAAAAACATCCGCCTTTACATTATATGTCTTACTTTTTACCTTGTATACCTCATCATAACTCTTTCATAAAATGATAACTAAATTACTAAATAATATCACTTTAAATAACCTAAATTATCATAAAAAAGAAAAAGCTATACTCTCCCTAACCTTAACAAAAATAAATATACTTACTCGTCTGACTCAAACTCTGAACCTATATGTCTTACCCTTTACGCTCTATCCTTTATCATAAAATGATAACTAAATTACTAAATAATATCACTTTAAATAACCTAAATTATCATAAAAAAGAAAAGCTATACTCTCCCTAACCTTAACAAAAATAAATATACTTACTCGTCTGACTCAAACTCTGAACCTATATGTCTTACCCTTTACGCTCTATCCTTTATCATAAAATGATAACTAAATTACTAAATAATATCACTTTAAATAACCTAAATTATCATAAAAAAGAAAAGCTATACTCTCCCTAACCTTAACAAAAATAAATATACTTACTCGTCTGACTCAAACTCTGAACCTATATGTCTTACTTTTTACCTTGTATACCTCATCATAACTTTATCATAAAATGATAACTAAATTATTAAATAATATCACTCTAAATAACCTAATATCTTATGATAAAACATATAAGGTAAAGACAACTGAATTTTAAATACCTTGATAATATAAGGTTTTGCTTAGCTTAGTATAACCCTTATAAAACCCATGACAACTATAAAATAGCCCCCTAAAACACTTTTATAAAACTGTTAACAATTGATAAAAGTTAGAAAAAAAACTAACCCTTTTTAAGTTTATTGGTTAAATTATATATAATTTTAGGAAATTATCCCTTGACATAAGGAAGTTAAAAATATGGTAGAACAAGATACTCGTTTTATTATAGATAATAATTTAGTAAATAAAAATTGGATTTTAGATATAAATAATCCTCAAAAGAATGTTTTTTTTGAGAGTGATATATTAAGAATTATTGATAATCCTAAACTAAAAAAACTTAAAAAGCGTCCTGATTATGTTTTAATAGATAATAACAAAAAACCTATTGCAGTGATAGAGGCAAAAGCAGGAGGCAAAGACCTTGACAAAGCTTTAAACCAAGCAATAGATTATGCAAAAATATTAGATTACCCCTTTAATTTTTGCAATGAATAATAGCTATTGTCAAACTAAACACCTTTATACAAATAAGCCTTTATATATTAATGAAAATGAAGTAAATGAGCTTATAAGGCAAAAAGAAGCCTTAAAGTTTTTAAAAGAAAAAACAAACTCAATTTATACAATTCCTAAAAACGTTATAGTTTCACGCCAAGAGCTTATAAGCATTTTTAAAAGTCTAAATAATACTTTAAGAGGTGAAGGACTAAGAGCAGGGATTGAAAGGCTTTCTGAGTTTGCAAACATCTTATTCTTAAAGCTATATACAGAAAATAAAGCTGATAATGTTTGGGATAGCATAAAAAGAGTTGATAATGAAATTCTAATAAATACAGTTAATCAAACTTTAAAACATATAGAACAAAACTACGGTGCATCTGTTTTTACAAAACTACAAATAAAAAAGCCTGATACATTAAGAGAAATTATAACTAAATTAGACAAATTAACTTTATCTACTATTGATACAGATATAAAAGGAGATGCCTTTGAATATTTTTTACAACAAGCAATGATTTAGGTGAGTATTTCACTCCAAGACATATAACTAAAACGATTGTCAATTTAGTTAACCCAAAATTCAAAGAAACTGTTTATGATCCTTTTTGTGGGACTGGTGGCTTTTTAACTCAAGCATTTAATCATATCAAAGATAATACGATAATTACAACAGATAAAGAAAAAGAAATACTAAAAGAAAAAACTATTTTTGGAAGTGAAATCACTACAAATTCAAGGCTTGCTAAAATGAATATGATTTTACATGGAGATGGGCATAGTGGGGTTAACCAATTAGACAGCTTAGAAAATCCAGTTGATAACAAATATGATGTAGTTATTACAAATATGCCTTTTTCACAAAAAACAAAAGCAAGTCATTTATATTGCAATGGAATAGCTAAAAATAGCGGTGATGCTGTTTGTTTATTGCATTGTTTTAAGGCGGTTAAAAAAGGCGGCAGAATGGCAATTGTGGTGCCGGAAGGTGTACTTTTTAAAAAAGAACTTAAAAATATTAGACAATTTTTAATGGATAATGCAGTTTTAAAAACAGTCATTTCACTTCCTCAAGGATGTTTTGCCCCATATACAGGAGTTAAAACAAACATTCTTTATTTTACAAGTTGTCATAAAGAAAAAACAAAAGATAAAATATATTCTTTCAATGTTAATAATGATGGTTTTAGTTTAAATAATAAAAGAAAACCTATAAAAGATAATGATATTAAAAAGATTGATTATGTTGATTTTAATAAAAAAAACAAAGATGAAAATATATTAGATATTGGCTTTCAATTTATTAATTTACAAAAAGTAAAGAATAACTTTTATGATTTAAGGCTTAATCAATATTTAGAAAATAAAATTAGTGGTGTGGAAACAATTAAATTAAGAGAAATTATAGATTTAAAAAAAGGGAAAAATCCTAAATTGTTTCTTCCTAAAAAACAAAAAACATTACCTTATTTAAATATTGATTTTTTTGAAAATAAAACAATTAAGTACTCTCAAGAAGATGCAAGCCTAACTATAGTAGATGAAAACGAAATTGTAGTTGTTGCTGATGGACAAAGATCTGGATTAGTTTTTTTAAGTCAAAAAGGGGTTTTAGGCTCAACTTTTTATCTTTTAATAAATAAAAAACAGGAAATTATCGATACTATGTATTTATTTGTTTTTTTAAAAAATAATTTTCAATATCTTAATTCTAATAAGTACGGTTCTGCTATACCACATTTAGATAAAAACATTTTTTTTAATTTAGAAATCCCTTTAATTCCTATGGAAGAACAAAAGCAAATTAGGAAAAAACAAGAAATATTAATAAGAAAGCAAAAAGAAATAAAGAATATAGAGCAATCTTTAAATAATGATATAAATTCTATATGGACTAAAGAAGAAAAAGAACAACTACCTAACGAGTTTTTTAATTTGTTGGAAAAAGCTGTGCAACCTTTGGAAAAACAGAAAAGAAAATAGGATTTTCGCTATTTCTTAAATTATATCTAAAAGCAAATTCATTGATATAATTTTGTAAATACTTGTTTGAGATATGATGATAAGTTCCATTAATAGAACATTTTAATTGAGACCAAAAACCCTCAATAGTGTTTGTGTGGCTATCATTTTTGACATATTCTTTTTGTGAATGATTTACGATATTGTGAGTATAACCTTGATTTTTAATGCTTTTATAAACTTGATATTCATCAGTATTAATAATCGCATTCACTTTAACATTGTTCTTTAAAAAATATTAAATAGTATTAATACGAGTATCTGAAACGGCTTGAGCTTTAAGGTTTCCTTTTCTTTGAACCGCACCAAGAATAGGAGTTTTAGTTTTTGTGCTACGACCTTGAGTATTTTTAGTCTTTTTATTTTGATGTTTATTGCTTTCTTTGCCTCCAAAATATGTTTTGTCAACTTCTACGATATTTTCAAGAGGACTTAAGCTATCATCTTTAAAAAGGCTTCTAATTCTATTAGCCATTCTCCAAGCTGTTTTATAAGTAATTCCTAAATGCCTTTCAAGCTCTTTGCCAGATACTCCGTTTTTAGATACTGAAAATAAATAAATAGCATAAAACCAGTCTTTTAAACTTGTAGATGATTTATGAAAGATTGTATTTGCTGTAGGTGCAATATTATGACCGCAAAATTGACAAGAATATAGCTTAAGATTATTAAGTTTATGATATTTAAAAAACTTATTACATTTAGGGCAAGTTGTAGTATTTTTATATTTTAATTCAAATATTTTTTGTAGGCAAATATCATCATTAGGAAAGAATTTATCAAAATCTTTTTTAGTGAATTTTAATTTTTTCATTGGTTTTATCTCCTTGAGTATCATTAAGTAAAGTATATTATTTTACCTACCTAATGTCAAGGGATAATTACCTAATTTTATTATGATAATAATTATTAGGAGTTTAGTATGGATGATCTTATTTATGACTCTATGCTTGGCGGTGGATCTACAGCATTTATATGTTTGTTATCTTTAATAGGTTTAGCTTTTTGGATTTGGATGCTAGTAGACTGTGTTACTAAGGAACCGTCTGAGGGTAATGATAAAGTGGTATGGATATTAGTAATAGTTTTGGCTGGTGTTATTGGTGCTTTTATATATTTAGTTGTAAGGATACCAAAGCGTATTAGGAAACATGGTAAATAGACTTTTATTATTAAACACTATTTAATGTTATTAGTTTCTTTATGATGCGATATACATAAAATATCTTGCATAAAACTAAGTACTTTGGTATATAATATGTCAATTAAAAACAAATTAGAGTTAATAAATCAAAACATATCAAGGTTAAAAGAAAAACTTAACATAAACTATGACATAAACTTAATCGCTATATCAAAAAACAAACCCATAACTGATGTCATAAAGGCTATTAATGCAGATCAATTAATCTTCGGGGAGAATAAAGTACAAGAGGCCATAAGTAAAATACCTCAAATTAACAATGGCAATGTAAAATGGCACTTTATAGGTTGTCTACAAAAAAATAAAGTAAAAAAAGCGGTCGAGCTGTTTGATGTTATCCACTCTATAGATAAGCTATCCACTGCCTTGGAAGTTAATAAAAGAGCTAAGGCTATTAATAAAATAATGCCTATATTCATACAAGTCAACACCACAGAAGAAAAGCAAAAACTTGGTATTTATCCCCCTCAGCTGGAGGAGTTTATTAAAGAAATTAGAGATTTGCCTTCAATTAAGATTATTGGCCTTATGACTATATCGGCTTTTACTGAGGATTATAATCGTATAAGGCAGTCTTTTAGGCTCTTACGTTCTTTGAGGGATAAGGCAAATAGCCATATTGACTCGATTAAATATTTGTCTATGGGTATGACTAATGACTATGAAATCGCTATTGAAGAGGGAGCTAGCCATATAAGGCTTGGGACATCTATATTTGGTGAAAGAATAAAGCCTAATAATTTTTAGACTAATGTCGATTACATTAAAATATTAATTATGTTAATCATAAATTTTAGGTGTAAAAGTGAATTATATAATACTTTTATTTAGTGTTACTCTTTTTATAACATACTCTTCTGACGTTGGCGGATACAACAAAAGACTAATAGAACAAGAAGTTGAATTGTTATCAAAGCGCTTAAAGAGTTCTAATGGGGCAATAAGATATTCTGCCGTTAGAAGGCTCTCTCAAATTAACAGTAGAAAAGCTGTAAAACCTTTATTATATGCTCTTAATGATCAGAGGCCAATAATAAGGCGTCTTTCTTGTATTGCATTGGCAAAGTTAAAATACTATAAAAGTGTTAATCCATTAATACGCTTGGTAAAAAGAGAAAAAACTTATTATGTATTAAAAGAGGGTATCCTTGCCCTTGGTCAGATAGGGGATGAGCGGGCTAGATTTGTTATACAGAGGTTTTTAAAAAGTAGTAATCTATCCCTTAGGTTGTCTGCAAAAAAGGCCTTAAAGATGCTGGATAAAGGTGTAATGCCCTATTAGGTTAGTATATGATTGTTCAAAAGTACGGTGGGACATCTTTAGGCACTGCGAATAGGCTGATTAATGTTGCCAATATAATTAGAAATTATAACAAAGAACACTCCATTATAGCGGTTGTATCGGCCATAAGTAGTTATGTAAAGTCAGAAGGCACTACTAGTAAGCTTTTAGAGGCCGCTAACCTATCAATTAACAATAAGGATTATAGTCATATAATCAATTCTATTAGAGATCATCACTTATCCATAATCGATGATAGTGTTAGTAATAGCCTGATAAAGGATGAGGTTCGTAGTTTTGTACTTGGTCTTTTGGATAAGCTAACCCAGTTTTTGGATGCACTAACTATTATAAAAGAATTATCCCCAAGATCGTCCGACCGCGTTATACGTGTTGGAGAAAAGCTATCAGCCTATATTTTATGTGGTATACTTAGGTCTATGGAGATTAATGCTGTTTTTGTTGATTTGTCTAGCATAGCCCCTAAGGATTATTCAGTTCCTACGCCTACTTTTTATAAACTCTTGGAGAATAATTTGGCTGATAGGGTAAAACCAATAATTAAGGCAAAAAACTTAGCTGTGGTTACTGGATTTATGGGTGAGATACCAAATGGCATTATAAACAGTATAGGAAGAGGCTATACCGACTATACAGCTTCAATTTTGGCGGCTAATTTAAAGGCTGTGGAGCTTCAAATATGGAAAGAGGTTGATGGTATATTTACCACTGATCCAAATCTGATCAGCGAAGCCAGAGTTTTAACTAGTATTACTCCAAAAGAGGCGGCTGAACTAACATATTTTGGCTCAGAGGTAATACATCCTTTTACTATGGAGAAAGTCGCTAAAGTCGATGTACCTATTAGGATTAAAAATACCTTTAAGCCAGAGCTTAATGGTACTCTAATAACCGATGATAATAGGGATAATAGGCTGGTAAAGGCTATTACTGCTAAAAAAAACATTACTATATTAAATATATGTTCAAACAGGATGTTAATGGCGTATGGCTTTATGGCTAAAGTATTCAATATTTTTGAAAAACATGGTATAATAATTGATCTTATATCTACGTCTGAGGTTAACATATCACTTACTATTGAGAAGTCTGATAGGATGAATGAGCTAATTGAAGACTTATCCCGGTTAGGGGAGGTTACATTTTCTCATGATAACGCTATTTTGAGTATGGTTGGTCAAGGAATGCGGTCTACCATTGGATTAGCTGGAAGAATGTTTAGTTGTCTTGCTGATAATAAGATTAATATTGATATGATATCCCAGGGTGCTTCTGAGATAAATATATCTTGCGTAGTTAAAAATCATTATGCAGATAAAGCTGTAAGGGCGTTACACGAGAAGTTTATAACCTCTAATGTCAAGTAAAATTAAAAGCTGTTTATACTTATTACCCTAAAAACTATAAATCATAAAGATTGAACTGCTAACTATAATAGTGCATTGTTATAAGTCTGATTTATATATCATAAGATTGAACTGCCAATCTATTTTTTATCTTTTAGTTTTTTTGCTTCACAAAACACTATGACTGCCGATATGTAAAAACATAATAAGTAAATTAACAAACTGTAAGGATAATATTATGTTTCAAGTTGGGCAAGCTGTTGTTTATCCTACTCATGGTGTAGGTAAAGTTGAAAAAATAGAGGAACGTAAGATATTAGGTAATAAAAAGCTATATTACTTTATAAGGCTGGATAATATTGGAATGGTTGTTATGATACCAGTGGAACATAGTAGTAAAGCTAGGCTAAGGCTGGTATCCAATAGTAAAAGCATTGATAGTGTAGTTAATGTATTAGACAGTCCTACAGAGAATATAAGGTTAGACTGGAAGATTCGCTATAGCACTAATAACGAAAAGCTTAAAGAGGGATCGTTAAAATCCATATCAGAGGTGGTAAGAGATCTTTATCATAGAAATCAAATAAAAGAGCTTAGTAAAGGTGAAAAAAAGATTTATGATAGTGCCTTACAGCTACTTTGTGATGAGCTTATATATACAGATAATATGGATTATTCTAACGCAAAGGATTTTATATTAAGCCATCTTAAATCACTGGTTGAGGCTAAAGAATCTGCATAGTGCCTTAATATGACTGATAATCATATACATAAAGTTATACTTGTTTTACGCAGTATTATATCAGAGTTTAAAGTGCCTATTGTAACTGAGTATGCAAATGCTAATAAAAATCCATTTCATATTTTAATATCCACGCTCTTAAGCCTTAGAACTAAGGACAGCACTACTGCTAAGGCATCCAAAAGCCTTTTTAGTGTTGCCAATACGCCTAAGCTTATGTCCCAGCTTAGTGAAAGCAAAATTGAAAAGTTAATCTATCCCGTCGGATTTTATAAAGTCAAAGCTAAAAACATAAAAGAAATATGTACTACACTTACTAATAAATATAACTCTATAGTACCCGATGATATTGATGAACTTCTTACGCTAAAAGGTATTGGAAGAAAAACGGCTAACTTAGTTGTTACTCTGGGATATAATAAACCTGGTATATGTGTGGATATACACGTTCACAGGATATCCAATAGATTGGGATATGTTAAAACCAAAACTCCTTATCATACCGAAATGATCTTAAGAAAAAAGCTTCCTTTTGAGTATTGGATAGAGTTTAATGATTTACTAGTTAGTTATGGACAAAATATTTGTCGTCCCACATCACCTATTTGTAGTAAGTGTTATATTAGCACTTACTGCGATAGAGTTGGAGTAAGCAAAAGCCGATAGATTAGGCTGTTACAGGATATACAGATATTCTTCGTTTAATACGTCTATATTTCTCAAACTTAACTTTACCATTTACCTTAGCGAAGATAGTATCATCAGAGCCTATTCCAACATTAAAACCGGGATAAAACTTAGTACCTCTTTGTCTTACAAGTATTGCACCACCTTTTACTATTTCACCATCAAAGCGTTTTACTCCAAGACGTTTTGATTTACTATCTCTACCATTTTTAGAACTACCACCACCTTTTTTATGAGCCATAAAGCCTCCTAACTCTTTTCAATGTTTTCTATCAACACTTTGGAATACTCCTGTCTATGGCCGTATTTACGTCGATAGTCTTTTCTTTTTTTATATTTAAACACAATAATTTTTTTATCTTTTTTTGTATCCAAAACCTTAGCCTTAACTTTAACATCACTAAGGTATGGTGAACCAACTAAACTATTTGTACCATCATTAAAAGCCAGTACTTTATCAAGTTCAATGCTTTCATTATCATTTATGTTAAGCTTAGGAGTTTTAATCCATCTACCTTTTTCCACTTTAATTTGCTGACCTTTAATATCCACAATGGCGTACATATTATTACCTCTGATAACTATATTTTTTCCTTTATTAATAGGAGTTTATAATTAGTTTGAGTTAAAAAAATACTCTTTTTTTATTAATTGTCAAGGCATTTTTCAGTTGTACATAGTTAGTTAAAATAAAACGGCCTTGATAAACGGACTAACTAATATATAATAAGAAATTGTTATAATTAGTAACTTTTATTTTCTTTAATTCTGTAAAAATAATTTTAATGTTGAGGAGGGATAGGTTAGAGTAATATTATATTAACAATGGTTCTATTATTAATTATTCCAGTTATTTTAGATAAAGAATTATTCTAAGACAATTACTAAATAGATTTTATCTATATTTTTTAAATTTAGGTATATAATCTACCTTAGAATAACTTTTTACCTGCATTGCTATAGCAATTCATATCTATACCTTATGGATATGAATGAACAATAAATAAAAGACTTGCCTTTCATAGTTTAATTAGATATTTTATTTTTCTTTAATAACTTATTTGGAGACTCTATTATGAAGCTTGGTATATTTGGTCTTGGTAATATGGGATATGCTTTAATTAGCTCCATATTAAATAATAAACTACTTTCTAAAACCAATATCGCTTATAATGATATTTCTAATAAAAAAAAAATAGCCGAACAACTATCTATTCCTTTTAAGGAAATAGAGGATTTATGCGACTTTTCTGATTTAATAATTATAGCAGTAAAGCCTAAGGATATTAAATTTCTTTTGTCAAACATTAAGGATAAGGTATATAATAAAATTATTCTTTCTATTTGTGCTGGTATTAGTGTTTCTTTTATAGAGGCTATTATTGGTTTTGATAGTAAGATTGTTAGAGTTATGCCTAATACCCCCTTATTAGTTGGAGAGGGCGCTAGCTGTATCTCTTATTCTAAAGGTTTTAGCCATGATGAAAAATCATTTATAGTTAAAATATTAAAAACCCTTGGAATGGTAATAGAAATAAATGAAAACCTAATGGATGCTGTAACTGGCTTATCAGCAAGTGGACCCGCTTATGTATTTTTATTTATTGAGGCTTTGGCTGATGGCGGAGTTAGAGCTGGTCTACCTAGGGATACTGCACTAGCACTGGCTGGGCAAGTGGTTTTGGGAGCCGCTAAATTATTTATAGAAAGTAAAGCTCATCCGGCTGAGCTTAAGGATATGATAACTTCTCCAGCTGGTACTACGATTGAAGGTATATCAATATTAGAAAAAAATGCTTTTCGTGGATCCGTTATCGAAGCTGTATATCAAGGTGCCATAAAGGCATCCCGTATTACAGAAGAAGAGTTAAAGAGGGTTAAAAAGTAAAGTAATGGCTAGTAACAAAAGAATATTTCTCAAATTAGTGAATGCTATTCGTAATATAAGAATCTCTAAGCATACAAAGCTTATTTTGGTATCTGCATTAGTTGGGATTATCGTTGGGGTTACCAGTGTAGGCTTTAAGTATTTAACTGAGTGGGTACAAGAAGGAGCTTTTAAACACCTTAGTGAGCTTATACTCGGATATAATATCAATATAGACCTAAGTGGAGAAAAATTACTCGAAATATTAAAAAACATACCTCCATATATCGTTTTGATTGTACCTATGACAGGCGGACTTATAGTAGGATTATTACTTAATTATTTTGTTCCTGAGGCAAAGGGTGGGGGAGTAGAAGAGGTTATGACCTCTGTGGCAACTAAACGCGGAGGTATTAGCTTTAAAACAGTTATTGGTAAACTATTTGCCTCATCAATAACAATAGGAACTGGGGGATCGGCTGGTAGAGAAGGTCCAGTTGTACAAATAGGTGGGGGAATAGGCTCATCCATTGCCAGATGGCTAAAACTTAATGAGGAACATGTAAAAACTCTTGTTGGAGCAGGAGTAGCGGCTGGTATTGCGGCCGCATTTAACGCTCCTATTGCTGGTGCATTCTTCGCATTAGAAATTATCCTTGGTGATTTTGCTTTAAATACTTTTAGTACTATAATAATTGCATCTGTTTCTGCCACTGTAGCTAATAGACAACTCTTAGACTATCTTGGGGATAAGCCATTTATTTTTTCTCCTGAAATTGTTAACTCTATGTCAAATTACTCCCTAAACCACGTATACGAATTTGGATTCTATTTAATACTCGCTGTCATCGCTGGAGTAGTCTGTTATGCATTCATAAAAACACTATTTTTAACTGAAAACTTTTTTACTAAATTAAAAATACCTCCTTTTTTAAAACCTGCTGTAGGAGGGCTTATAGTAGGACTATTGGCCATTGGTATACCCGAGGTTTTAGGAGTAGGTTATGATACCATTGAACATGTCATATTAAAAAGTGGAGATTTTACTCTTTTTGGGGATATATGGTTTGGTCTTATTTTGATATTAGGAGCAAAAATTATAGCTACCTCTATGACTCTAGGATCAGGAGGATCAGGAGGAACTATTGTCCCGTCATTATATCTGGGTAGCGTTGTTGGAGCAATATTGGGAGTAGTATTTCAATATATTGTGCCTGACTTACATAGTAATACTTATGCCATTGTAGGAATGGCGGCTATTATTGCTGGAACTACTCAAGCTCCTATTATGGCTATATTTTTATTTTTTGAAGCTACTAATAATTATCAAATAATATTACCCGTTATGATTGTATCCATAATTACCTCGCTTATCACAAAACGTTTATTAGGAGGATCATTATATACTGTCAAACTTAAAGAACATGGTATTAACCTATACGAGGGCATAGAAAAAACGGTTATGTCTACTATTCAGGTTTCTGATATTATGAAGCAAAAGCTATATATCTTCCATATTAAGACTCCATTTAGGTTTGTGATAGAGAGTTTTCTAAATGTTCATCATCAGGTTGCCTTTATTGTTGATGACGATGATAAACTTTTGGGTTCTATAAGCCTATCACACATGAGATCTATTATCCAAGAGGACGAGGTTATGGATATGCTTATAGCTGGTGATCTTATGGTGGAGGCTAATGTATATGCTTTTCCAGACAGTAATTTATCATACTGTACTGAATTGCTGGCTGAAGGCGATATGGATATAATACCCATTGTGAAATCTGATAATGATACCACTCTAATTGGATATCTTACTAGAAAAGATATATTATCAGTTTATAATCTAGAGGTGATGAAGAAAAACCTATCAGGATTTAAGTTTATATCAAAGGTTGGAGATGGTGAACAAAAAAAGTATATAGATTTATCATCAAAATACCGTGTTGAGTATATAACTGTTCCAAAACATTTTATAAACAAAAGTATTAAAACTCTAGATACCAGAAAAAACTATGATATTACTATTCTCGCTATAGAAAATGCTAATTCAGATAGTCATAATCTACCTAAACCAGATACAGTCTTTGATAGAGGAGATTCATTAATCATTGTCGGGGATAACAAGGCTATGGATAAGTTTTTAAATACTATTTAAGTTTTTAATAAATGTTTTTCTTTTATATCTCTTACTAAACTCGTTTTTACCTAAAATTGTCTTTAAGGGTTTATCTTCCACAAACAGCTCTATCGTATTAATTTTCTTAAAGCTGGTAAATAGGGTTGTTAATATAGAACTTATAACTAGATTAGTATTTTTGATTTTGGGATTAATATTTTTAACTAGTTCTTTGGAAAAGTTTATATAGAGGTTGCCTTTGGAGTACCACATTGACTTAATTCTTGTTGATCTTGGTATAATATTTTTGTGGCTACTGGATAGTGGACCATATATTAGTTGATTTAGAGAGGTTAATATATTATTTTTAGTATTTTGTCTTTTAATTTTACGTTTTTCTAATAGTAGCTTAGAAAAGTGTTTATCAGAAAAATAAAGAGAAATAGAAATGAATTGCTTGTTATAACTATAGTTAGAATACCAATAATAAATACCGCCTAACACTAAAGCTATAACAAAAACTAATAGGGATATTCTATTAATTTTTATTTTATGTTTTTTAAGTTTATATATCATAACTTTCCCTTAAAAAGCTATACTTTTTATTATACGTCTATTTAAAATAACTTTTTTTTTATGAAGTACCTAACAAATATTAATTTTATATTGTTTTAATTTATCCAAATGAGGAATTATAATGGTTAATAAAAAACTAATAACTTATTTTTTAATATCGGTATACCTTATCGTTATGCTAATTACTATGTCTGATAATGATGGCTATAACACCGAACAAAAACAAATGATAAATGAAAAGCTTATACTTTTTCAAGTGAAATCCATAGAGGGAGTTAGAGAGTTCCTTAAAGCGGATGATAGAGGAGTAGAAGAGCTAAGTGAAGTGTTAAAACATACTATTAAACCTCCAGATTCATTTAGTAATGCTATATTACTTTTACATTTCACCGTTATATTGGACTTTTTAGACCAAAAAGATGAGGCTCTATACCTTATAAAAAAACTAAAAGAAACTAAAACTCTATTCCAAAAAGTAAAACATGAAGAAATAATATCCCTTTTAAGCAATATAATACAAGAAAAAAACATTAAACCTAAGGACTATCCAACATATATAATAAAAGAAACTTTTACTAAAAAATGGTATAGACAACATATCCTTAGTAAATACTACAAATTGACGAATAACATTGACAAAATGGATATTATAGATTCTCAAATAAAGAGTTCTGCCGTATCATTTTTTAAATATATTATAGTTTATTCTTTATTTTTCTTATTTGCCTTTATAATCGGGATAGTGCTTTTTGTTATACAGATAACTAAGTTAAAGAGAATAGATAAGCCTATTTCGGGGGATATAAACTATCTTGTTGATGGTTATGGTATTTTTATTTTATGGTTTTCCGTATCAATTACTATTTCATTTTTATTGCATAGGTTATTTCCTTCTGTAGAAAGGGATTTATTTTATTTATTTATTAGCTATTTACTCTCTGTTATTGCAGGTATTTATATTATAAACTTTTTTTTGGCAAAAAGTGGAATATCTATAAAAAGTTTTATAAAAGAAAATATGTATATATCCTACGAAAAGGTGATTAAAGGGCTTAAAGGATATTTTCTTGCTTTCCCTATTGTAATATTACTTGGACTTATAAGCAGTATATTTTTTATGGAGGAAAATCCAAAAACTAACTATATATTTAGTCTATTCCCAAACGATAATACAATTATATCCGTAATACTGATTTTTTTCATGTCGTCTATAATCGCCCCTATATTCGAGGAGCTTCTTTTTAGAGGAGTAATTTTTTCTTTATTCAGAAAAAGATTGGGTTTTATGGGTGCAGCATTTGTTAGCGGCTTACTATTTGGAATAGTACACCTTGATCTTAATTTATTAATCTCTATATCTGGTCTTGGAATATTACTTGCATGGGTTTATGAGGAGTCTGGTAGCTTAGTTAGCCCTATAATAACCCATTCCATATGGAATACTGCAGTTTTAATTGGTGAGGTATTTTTATACTATAATACATAGTAATTTATTGGTAAAAAGTTATAAATATAACTTGAGTATTTTAAATTAAGGAGAGGTATGTTGGATTCAAAGTTTAAAGATAGGCTGATCTTAGGATATAATAAATTTTTATTACCGTTTATTATATATTTATTTAGTGCTATATTAGCTATTTATATAATCAAGCTTTTTATTATTATGGTGGTACCTGCTTTTTGGGGAAAGGGCTATCCTATTTATGTAGAGACTTCCTCATGGGCTAGTTATCTGTGGTTAGTTCTTGAGTCAAAGTTTTTAGCTTTGATTAATGTATCGCTATTATTTAGTATATTATTTATCCTGTCATTTTTGGGTAGATTTAAAATTATTCTCTATAGTCTTTTATTCATTGTATTTACTGCAGACATTTTAATATTCCATTTTTTTAATTTTTTTGGTAAACTACCTAGTTACGAAGAAGCATTACAGGTTACTGATATTGCCAATGTTTTTAACGCTATTAACATGGAGGTACCGTTTCTTCTTATTTTGATTGAAATAATAGTTACTATCTTTTTATTTTTATTATGGCAAAAGCTTTTTAAAAAGTGGTTTAACCAGTTGAATAAGCGTGTAGTGCTATTTATTTTTTCTGTTTTTATCATAGTAACTATAGCTGGTAAAGGTGTAGGAAAAGTCTTTGCTTTTCCTTTTGAGGTTAGAGAATTAAGCCAAGCTCCTATTCTTAATATAGTTGATAGTTATATTAAGGTTAAGAAAGAACAACAAGATATTACTACTAATATAAAAACTATTGACCTTGACTTTTTAAGACAAAAACTCTATAGTACAAGTAATTATAGCACTTTGGGTAAAAATGTTTTATTGGCAAGGAAGAAAAAAGACCCTGTTTCTATCAATAATAAAATTGCTATACCTAAAAAGTATAATGTTATTTTATTTATTATTGAGTCAGCGTCTTCTAATATTGCAGGACTTAAAGTTAAAGATAAGGTTATTGGTGAGCAATTCCTAAAAATTAAGAGAGATGGCTTAAGTTTTAATAATTTTTACTCTTCTGGTATTTTATCTGTTGGTGGTTTAGAAGCTATATTTTACTCATCATATCCAAGGATAATGAATTTATATAAAAAGTATCAAACTAACATTTCTTTAATTCATATTTTAAGAAAAAACGGCTATTTTACAAAGGCATTTAGTTCTGCTCCGAGGTATTGGTTTAGCCTTGGGCATATGTTAAATACCATTGGACATAACTCTGTTTATGATCCTCTTATATTTAAAAAAGAGTTTGGTCTTAATGAGGATCAAAAATATATTTTATACCATGATAGATTTCCTGATCATGATATGCTTGAGGTTATGTATAAATATTTAAAGGGATATGATAAGAAAAAGCCATATTTTTTAAGCTTTGTTAGTAGTATAAATCATAGTCCGTTTGCTTATTACCCCAAATCAGGGGTTCCAAAAGTTACTACTGACCCTAATATTAGAGATAAGAACTTTTTAAATACCTTTAACTACTCCATAGAGAGTATAGCTAACTTTATTGAAAAGTGTAAAAAACTACCAGAGTTTGATAATACTATTTTTATTATAACTGCTGATCACGCCGCTCCTGTAAATATAAATGGTCTTCCTGGTATTAAAAAAAGGAACTTTATAGAGCTTAGTTCAATACCTTTGATTATTTATAATCCTAAGGTTATTACTAAGAGCAAAATGATAGAAAGCCGTATTGGATCACAGTTAGATATTGCTCCTACTATTTTATCCCTTTTAGGTATAAGCGAAAATAGAACTGCGTTTATGGGACAAAGTTTGCTTACTAAGGATTTTAACACTGATCGATTTGTTTTACTTCCCAGAAGGACTGCTATTTATAAAGACTTTGCTGTAACCAGGAATAAAGTTTTAAAGTTAGGCTTAGGGATTAATAGCCTTGAGGATATTACAAAAAGCCATCCAGAGTTATTGGCTGATTTTAATAAGCTATCCGACTATTTAGTTAATTATACTCTATATTACAAAAATATATCCGTAAAGAAGAAAGCAGTTAAGCTTTTGAATCAGTAAAAGAGTTATAATGAGATTATTTATTGCCTGCCAGTTGGATCGTATTATAATACAAAAAATAGAGTCTTTTATACTACCGCTAAAAAAGACCTATAAAAATATAAAATGGGTTACTCCAAAGAACATTCACTTAACGTTAAAGTTTCTTGGTGAGGTGGATATAGCTTTCCTAAATAGTATTAAAGAGGAGTTAGCTAATATTAAGCATTCAAGTTTTAGCTTAGAGTTAGTTGGCTTAGGAGGGTTTCCAAGTTTAACAAATCCCAAAGTGTTATGGATAGGCATAGAAGGCAATTTATTATTACTTACTGGATTAGTTAGGCTAATAGAAGATAGTATGGCTAATATAGGCTTTAAAAGGGAAGGACGACCCTATTCTCCACATTTAACCACTGCTAGATTAAAAAAAAACATACCTAATAAGCTATACCATTTTTTATATAACAATAGGGATATGTCTTTTGGACGTATTAACATAAGCTATTTTAGCCTTATGGAGAGCAGGTTAACCTATAAAGGTGCCGATTATATAGAACTTCAGAAAATAGCTTTAGGGTAATTATAATATAGCTTGCCTTTATTACAATAGTTTATATTTTTAATATATTAATTTTCTTATACTGTTAAAATTATATTGAGGTAAGCGTTTTGTGGCAGAGATTCCGTAAACTTGCTATGCTTTTTCAGAGCTTACTTATTCTTGGTATTCCTTTTATAAAAATTAATGGCGAAAGTGCTTTTAGGTTCGATTTAGTTAATTTTAAGCTACACTTTTTTGGTTCTGTAATATGGATGGAGGAGTTTTACCTTTTTCTTATTGCCAGTATATTTATCTTAATGCTAATCGTATTATTTACTGTAGCACTGGGTAGAGTATGGTGTGGATGGTTATGTCCACAAACTGTGTTTCTTTATATATCCGCTATAGTTGCGGGATGGTTTACAAGATCGAAAAAGAAAAAAAGTATAATAGAAAACTTTATACTATTAATTATATCTGCTGTTGCGTCTTTGTCGTTGATATGGTATTTTGTGCCGCCATTAGAGACTATGAAAAACTTGTTTTCTAATAATGTAATTTTAGGATTCTTTATTGTAGATTGGGTAATTATATATGCTGAGCTTGCTTATTTGGGTAGAAAGTTTTGTAGAACTGTTTGTCCATACTCTATGTTACAAAATGCTATATTTGACAAAGATACTGTTGTTGTGGCTTATGATAAAAGTCGGGATAAAGAATGTGGACAGTGTGATCTTTGTGTAAAGGTTTGTACTGTTGGGATTAAAATTAAAGATGGCTTAAAAAAAGAGTGTGTTGCATGTGCTGAGTGTATTGATGCTTGTGTTAGTATGACAAAGCCTAAGAATATATTGCCTCTTATAGGCTACAAAGGAAAGGTAAGGCGTACCAAGATATATATTCTCAGTGGTATTACTGCACTTTTCTTTGCTATCTTAGTTGTACTTAGCATGTTAACTTCTGAGGTTGACTTTCTTATAACCAGAGATTATAAGCAACCTCATAAAAGTCTAAATGTATATAGTTATTCTGTAACGAATAGTAAAAGTAGTCCTATAGATTTTATTATATCTGTCCAAAAGCCTTTCATTATAATAGGGGATAGTAATATTGATGTACCTCCGTATTCAAAAAAGAGAGGTGCTATTAGAGTTGCTTTAACAAAGCCTAAGGACAAACCTGATAAGGTTATTTTTGCTTTGAAAAACAGGAATAATATATTATATAAAAAAAGGAGTTCTTATAAATGAAAATATTTATATATGGTCTATACATATTTTTTGGTAGTTTATTGGTATTAACCGTTGTATCCGCTATTAACCATAATAGTGGTATGGTGATTGATAACTATTACGAAAAAGCTAAAAATTATACTAAGACATTTGAACAAGAACAAAAACTTGGTTTGTGGATAACTAAGCCTAAGAATTTAAAAGTTGGAAAGTCAAAATTTATTACTGAGATAACTGCTAAAGATAAGCCTCTATCTGCTAAAGCAACCCTATTTATTGGGAATAGCAAAACACAGAACTATGATAAAACTTATACTCTAAAAGAACTTTCAGGAGTATATAGTGCGGATATAGACATTCCCAAAAAGGGTATATGGTTATTCAGGGTCGAGTTGGACTCGGATATTATTAATACGGAGAAAAAATGGTTTATAGAAGTAAATTAATTATATGTTTATTAATTATGTTATTTTTATATGCCTGTTCTGGCAAGGCAGACAAGCATAAAACCAACAAGTCTGCTGACTGTTTGATAAGTAGTGGACTATGCAGTAAGAAATTAGGAAATATTGAGTTAGAGCTGGATATAACTCCAAAGCCTGTTTTGAGTATGAAGGAGCTTAATTTTAGAGTTACTCTTAAAAAAGCTGATAAGATTTATAAAAAGTTAATTCTTGATCTTAACATGCCTGCTATGGATATGGGTTTAAACAGGGTAACTCTAAATAGTGAGTCTAAGAATGTATACTCTGGCAAGGGGACTATTGTCAAGTGTAAAAGTGGACATACCCTATGGGAGGCTACTATTACTATACCGGGTATAGGGGATAGTAAGTTCTACTTTGACGTAGAGAATGCAAAGTAATATTATATGGATGAGTTATACTTATTTATAACTGCCAGTTTACTAGTGGGGTTTGGACACTGTATAGGCATGTGCGGACCTATAGTTATGGCTTATTCTATTAATTTGGGAAAGTCTAGGCTTATACCCCATATACTTTACAACCTTGGGAGAATAACTACATACGGCTTTATAGGCGGGATAGCTGGACTAATTGGCTCCATGGTTATAGTCACTGAATCTATAGAAGGCTATCAGAATTATGTTATGTTATTCGTTGGTATTTTGATGGTAGTTATGGGTTTATCTTTATCGGGATGGCTACCAGCGTTTAAGTATTTGGAGAAGATAAACTTTATTTCTAGTGCTGTTCATAAGGGGATCAAGTTTCTATCTAGTACAAAGTCTAGTGGGCTATACTATCCTATGGGTATTATATTAGGGTTTTTGCCCTGTGGAGCTGTTTATACGGCTATTCTTTTTGCATTAAACAAAGGAGCTGGGGTTAACAGTCCTGTTGAGGGATTCCTTATTGGGATGATGGTTTTATTAATTTTTGGTATCTCTACCATGCCTGCAATGCTATTAACCGGAAAGATTACATCATTAATAGGCGGATGGCTTAGATCTAAGCTGTATACAGTTTCTGGAATATTGGTTATGCTGATGGGGGGATTAATTATTTATCGTTCATTTTCTTAAAGGTATTTATGAAGCATTTGGATGAATATCGTGATGGTAAGATGGCATTAGCCCTTGCCGATAAAATAAAAAGTATAGTTGAAATTGACAAAAATTATCATTTTATGGAGTTTTGTGGTGGACATACGCATACTATTTTTAAGTACGGCATTGAAGAGATAATCCCCAAACAAATTAGGATGATTCACGGTCCTGGATGTCCTGTATGCGTTTTACCTATTGGACGCTTGGATATGGCTATTAACTTGGTAAAACGTAAAAATATAATTCTTTGTACTTATGGAGATATGCTTAGAGTACCTGGATCTAATAAGAAGAGTCTTTTAACGGCTAGAGCAGAAGGTGCTGACATCAGAATGGTATATTCTTGTCTTGAAGCTATTAACATTGCAATAGAGAATCCTAAAAAAGAAATTGTATTTTTTGCTATTGGCTTTGAAACAACAACTCCCCATAGTGCCATGGCTATTAACCACGCTCACTCTAATAATATAAATAACTTTACTATATTTTGTAACCATGTACTTACACCGTCTGCCGTACAAAGTATACTTGAGTCGCCAGAGGTCAGAAAGCTGGGTACCATACCTTTGGACGGCTTTATTGGCCCTGGACACGTTAGTACTATTATTGGTACTCAGCCTTATGAGTTTTTTGCAGAGGAATATCAAAAACCTGTTGTAATTACTGGTTTTGAACTGATGGATATTATGCAATCCATTTTTATGCTGGTTAAACAGGTTAATGAAAATAGGTATGAGGTAGAAAATCAATATATCCGTGGGGTTACGAAATATGGAAATCAAAAAGCTAAAGAAATGGTCGCTAATATATTTGAGCTTAGAAAGCTCTTTGAATGGCGTGGTCTGGGTAATGTTCCCTATAGTGCTTTGCGAATTAAAAAGCAGTATATTAATTTTGATGCCGAATACCGCTTTAATATGAAAGAAATATTTTCTCCTGAACATAAAGGATGTGACTGTAGTGCAGTTTTACGGGGTATAAAAAAACCTACTGATTGTAAGCTATTTGCTAGTGTATGTACGCCAGAGAATCCTATTGGCTCTTGTATGGTATCCAACGAGGGTACTTGTGCCGCATATTATATTTATAATAGGGTTGCTTAGCCTTTTAATAGACAGTTAAACATAAAATAAATGAAAATACTCTTTTTAACCCATAGTTTTAATAGTTTTACTCAAAGACTGTTTGTTGAGCTATCCTCAATAGGACATAATATATCCATTGAGTTTGACATTAACGATTCTGTTACCATAGAGGCCGTTGAGCTTTTTAAGCCCGATCTTATAGTTGCACCCTATCTAAAACGTGCCATACCAAAAGTTATATGGAAAAATTATACTTGTTTTATAGTACATCCTGGTATCAAGGGTGATAGAGGTATTTCTTCGCTAGACTGGGCCATACTTAACTCTGAAAATACATGGGGAGTTACTGTATTACAGGCTAATAACGAAATGGATGCTGGTGATATATGGTCTAGCAAAGAATTCCTTATGAGAAAGGCATCCAAAAGCAGTATATATAGAAATGAGTTTACTAATACCGCTGTAGACAGCGTTTTGGAGGCTGTTAAAAGGTATGAAAGTAAATGTTTTACTCCAGAGCCTCTCGATTATAGTAATCCTAATGTTAGAGGTAGTTTTAAACCTGCTATGAAACAGGCTCACAGAAAGATTAATTGGCTTAAAGACTCTACTAAGGATATTATACGTAAAATACGATCTGCTGATGGTTTTCCTGGTCTTTTGGATAATATTATGGGTGTTAGCTGTTATTTGTATAACGCTTTTGAGGACTACTCTATTAATGACAAGGCTGGTAGGGTTATTGCTAAGAGTTTTGGTGCTATTTGCATTGCCACTGTTGACGGGGGAGTGTGGATTAGTCATTTACGTCCTAAGATTAAGAATGAGAGAACTTTTAAGCTACCTGCATCCATGGTATTGGGGGATAAGCTTAATAATATTCCTTTAGTTGAATCTTTTAGTTTGGATCAGCCTTATAGCGGTTTTAGAGAAATTGTTTACGAGGAAAAATCTAACGTTGCTTATCTTCATTTTAACTTTTATAACGGAGCAATGACTACAAATCAGTGTAGACGTCTCTTAGAGGTATACAGGCTTATAAAGCAAAGAGACACTAAAGTTATTGTTCTTATGGGGGGGATGGATTTTTGGTCTAACGGAATTAATCTTAACGTTATTGAGGCCAGTGATAGCCCTGCTGATGAGTCATACAATAATATTAATGCCATAAATGACTTAGCAAAAGAAATTATTTTAACAAAAAGTCATATTACTATTTCTGCATTACAGGGTAATACTGCCGCTGGAGGAGTGTTTTTAGCATTAGCCAGTGATTATGTATGGGCAAGGTCTGATATAATTTTAAATCCCCATTATAAGAATATAGGTAATCTTTACGGTTCAGAGTATTGGACATATCAACTGGTTAAAAGAGTGAGTATGAAAAAAGCAAAAAACATACTAACAAAACGCCTGCCTATAGGGGCTAAGCAAGCTATTAAACTTGGACTAATTGATAAAAGCTTTTCTGGTAATATTAATTCCTTTTGTAGTAGCGTTGAAGAGTTAGCAAGCGAACTAGCTAATGATCCCAATTGGAAAAATAAAATTAAGGATAAGGCTGATAGACGTGCTAAAGATGAAAGCATAAAACCCCTTGAGGAATATAGAAAAGAAGAAATGGAACAAATGAAATTAAACTTTTACGGTTTTGATCCAAGCTATCATGTGGCACGTTATCATTTTGTATATAAAACTCCTCATTCAAAAACTCCTCTTCATTTGGCAAAACACAGAAATATCTTTCTAAGATAGCCAGCTAGACAACTATTTAATCCTTTTGACTATCTTTGCATACTCAAGTACAAAGTTAACATAGTTCGTGTTATGGTTATAGTCATAGATAGCTAATTTTTTACTTTTAAGGTCTTTTTGCCTATAACCAACAGATTGCAAATAGTTTGCCACTGATTCAATGGCATCATAAATATTAAAAAGATCAATAAACTTATCACCATTACCATCCACAGCATATCTCATATAGGATGAGGGTATGAATTGCGGATAACCCATAGCACCAGCAAATGATCCCTTTATATTAAGAATAGGTTTTTTTAGTTTTTTAGAGACTTCGATAAGAATTTTTAACTCATTTAATGCCCATTTAGATTTATTTTTTGATACTCTTATAAACCTTTCCTTTTTTACCTTTAACTTCCTATTGGATAAATGCTTATATTTCTTGCCTATTAACTTAAGCCCTTTATCAAGGTAGTATGGGTGATCAGCAAATGAAAGATTTAAATATGCATTAAATACGTTATAGTTGGCTTTTTTTAGGTTAAAGTTAGTTTCTATGTATAGTATTGCAAGGATTATTTCTTTATCAACCGAATATCTTTTTTCGACCTCGTTAAACTTATGTTTATATTTTCTTAAAAATCTAAGTCCTTTATCTACAGCCCTTTTGCTAAGGGAATTCCTCATATAATTTTTGATATTAGGCTGATCAATGTTTAATAATATCAACTTTGTGTTGATTTTCACTCTTGGATCCAATATAACCTTTTTTGCATAACTTTCTGATCTAGCCTTACTAATGACAAGTAGAACTTTATTATAAAATAACAACTTATCAGTTTGCTGTTTGGATAAGCCAAATAGAGAACTGTATATAAATAGACTAATAAAAGTTAGTATAATTTTTTTAAAATATAATTTTGATATTATCATAATAGATTCTCGCTTTAGCTTTTGTTAAAAGTATTACAGTATATTAGTATGTTAATCCCAACTTTTATTACTTTTTTCTTTATCCCAACCATCTACTTTACCCCTGCTCCACCCTGTGGTATACTTAGATAATGGACTCCATACACCTTTACCAAAGGCAGTTATGGTATATACATACTTTTTACCCGGATTAACCTTTTTATCAATGAAAAAATTATTGCTAATATTTTGTATTTTGTCCCACTTTTTCGTTTGACTATTCCATTTGTAAAGTAAATAGCTTTTGGCATTTTTTACCTTGTTCCAACTAACCCTTATATAGTCATAATCGCCCTGTGATGCCCTAACTCCCATTGGAGTACGTAAACCTATCCATGCAGGAGCAGTTTTAGAAAAAGGTCCTTGTCTAACATTGCTATAAGCCGCTATCACATAACCATATCCTAATCCTGATTTAACTTTTTTATCGGTATAGTTAGTTTGTTTAGTTTTTTTAATCAAGAGCCAACTTTTACTTTTTGTATCCCATCGCCAAATATTATATCCCACAGCACCTCTTACAGCAGTCCATCTTACATAAACCCTCTTAGGATGTTTTTTTACTTTTACCACTACCTTTTTAGGTGCGATAAGTTTGATTGTCTCAGCCCATCCCTTTGTGAATTTAGAATAACCAGACTTAGTCTTATCCCTATACGCAATAACAGTGTATACATATATTGTATCAGGGCTAATATTTTTATCATAATAGCTTCTAGAGGCTGTATTTGTAAGATATTTCCATTTTTTTGTTTTTTTATAATACTTGTATATTATATATTTTTCTGCATTTTTAACTTTTTTCCATGATATTAATATCTTATTTTTATAATCGCCCTTACTAACCATTAATATCTTGGGAGTGGATAATTTTTGAACTTCTAAGGAGTTATTTTGCTCTATCAATAACGGATATGAAAAGGTCATGGGATTCTGTCCTGTAATACCTTCTTTTTTTAGGATAGTTCTTTTATTCCCAGGTAGCCTCTCCTTAAACTTGATAAGGGTATTCTCTTGAGTTTGTTCTGATACCTCTTCCCACGTTGCTGGTGGATTTTGTATTAAAACCTGCTGTATAATAGACTCCGTAAACCATCCTCCTACAATGGAGTCCCCATAAGCAAATTCTCCTTTAGAGGCGGCAGTAATATAATATAGTCCGCGGTATTTGTTGAATAGTATTTTTAAGTTTTTCGTTCCCCATGCAGATCGTAACTTTATTGATCTAGTAGTCCCCCCGGGTAATCCAGCAATAGAGTTACTACATGCATCTGTTATAATTATTTTTAGTCTTGCTTTTTTACGCCTTATAGCTGGCTCTAATTCATGGCGATATACATAACTATCATCATACATAGCCAAATATAATTTACCTTTTTTACCAATTCCACCGTGTCCTGAAAAGTATATTAGTAATACATCATTTTTATTTAGCTTTATATTTTTGATAATTTTCTTTAATCTCGATTTAGTCGCATAAGGTCCTTTTAGGATTATTGGTTTAGCTATTTTGATAACTTTTCTTTTTTTAAGTAGTCTGATAAAGTATTTAATATTGGCAAAGTCTTTCTTTACCGCAGTAGAAATTGAATTCAATCCCGGATTCTCATACTCATCCAGTATAACAAGTATGCTTTTTAGCTTTGCTACAGCTACATCCGATATAAGGATTATAATACAGATTATGATTAGTTTTTTTTTCATTATTTTGTCCTTAAGATATTAAACAAACTAACTTAGTTTTAGCTATATAATTACCAAAAAGTACCGTTATCGCTTTTATTCTTAGCACCTTTAACCCATCCAGCAACATACCTAGAATATGGACTATTCCCCCTTTGATTTTTGGCTACTAAAACGTATATATACCTATTATTTTGTTTAACATTTTTATCTATAAAATAGTTCACACGTATATTAGTAAAGGTATTCCATTTTTTTAGTTTTGGATTCCACTTAAAAAGAGTATAGCTATTTGCATAAGGCACCTTATCCCATTTCAGCTTTATGTATTTTGAATATATACCCTTAGAAACAGTTAATCCGGTTGGTTTTTTAAGGGTATTTGATCCTATCCATCCTTTAGTATGCAGGGAATAAGGAGAAGAGGTCTTATTATTATAGGCCAAAACCATATAATAATAAGTTATATTAGGTTTTACATCGTAATCAACATACAAAATACCCCTAGATTTACCAATAGATTTCCATTTTTTTATACCCTTATACCATCTAAATATATTATAGCTTGTTGCACCTTTTACCTTACTCCAAAATATCTTAACCTTTTTTTCATACTCTCCCTCTGTTGCAGTAACGCTATATGGAGCATTTAGTTTTTTTACTAATTTAAAACTTTTATCCTTTATAAAAATTGGCAAAGAGTATACTTTTGGATGTTGTCCACTTATTCCTCTACCTTTTAGCTTATTTTTTCTATAACCCGTTATACGAGAGTTAAACTTTTTTACTGTTATATTTCTTGTACGTCTTGCAACAGTCTTCCAAGAGTCTGGCGTATTTTGTAGTAATACTTTCTGAAAAAGACTACTGGTAAACCATCCCCCTTCGCTGTCATTCCCCCATGCATACTCTCCCTCAGAAGCGGCAGTAATATATAACAATCCTTTATACTGGTTGAAAAGAAGTTTTAGATTTTTTATACTCATATCTGTTTGTGGTAAGGCTCTTTCTTCGGGTAGGCCTGCTATTGATGTGCTACATGAATCAGTTATTATAATTTTTAATTTGGCTTTCTTTTTTTTAATTAATTTTTCAAGTTTACGTTTATATAATAGACTGCCATCGCTTAGAGCCAAAAAGAGGTTTTTTTTATATTGTCCTCCATGGCCCGAAAAGTAAAACATTAAAACATCATCTTTATTAGTTTTAATGTTTTTAATTACTTTTTTTATATTATTTAATGATCCGTTTTGTCCCCTTAGTACTATTAGTTTACTAGTCCTTAAGATTTTATATTTTGTTAATTGTTTTATAAAATATCTAACTGTTAACCAATCTCTTTTTACTGATCCTGCTATCCCGTTGTGTATGGGATTTCTATAATTATCCGCAATGACAATAATTGCCTTAAGTTCTTTGCCGTACAGTTGATTTATAAACAATACAAAGAGGATAAGCTGTAAGATTACACTTTTCATAAGGCTCTCTTTTATATAAGTTTGACTATATAAAAATTTAATTAAATAAAAGTGTAAGTATAGTATTAATTATATATTGTTTTAACCCCCTTTAGGCCTAACTTAGCTATATTATATAAATTATAATAAACTTAAGAAGTTAGATTATGGTTTTGTATAGTAATAAATAATTATTAACGTCATACGCATGACTGATACTATAAATCAAGTTTTCAGCCAATATTTTATTTTCTCAACATAAGCGATTTTAAAACAAAAGAGGTATAACATCAATAATGGCATGATGAGACTTAATCTTTTTGATGGTAGATATATTAACCTTTTCATCCACTTTGATAAAAATCATTGCATCACGACCCTTATCCTTTCTACCCAATTGCATAGTGGCAATATTAATTTTATCTTCAGCTAAAATAGTTCCAATAATCCCAACCACTCCAAATATGTCTTTATTCTTAATTAACAAGTAGTTACCAAATGGATCAATTTCAAATTCATAACCATTAATCCCCATAATCCTTGGATTACTATTATGATAAATTGTACCATGTACTTGGTTAAATCCTTTATCAGTTTTAACTTTTAGCGTAATAGTTTCAGGAAAATCAAAGTCATCAGAAGAAAAGACCTCTTTTAAAGGTATACCCCGTTCTTTAGCCACGGATAGAGCATTAACAAAATTAATACCCTCAGACAAAATAGGCTCTAAAAAACCCTTTAAGGCGGCTAACTTCATAATATGAGTTGGTTTTCCTTCCATTTCAGCGGAAAAAATAATAGTTAACTCCTCCATGTGTCCTTCTCTCAGAGAGGCCAATAGATAGCCTAACTTCTCACATAAAAGTAGGAATGGCTTATTAGCTTCAAAAGCCTCAAAAGAAATAGAAGGAAAATTAAGAGAATTACGAGTAATGCCTTTTGTAAAAAAATCTATTATAGCATCAGCAGTCTCAACTGCAACACTAACCTGTGCTTCTTGGGTGGATGCTCCTAGATGAGGAGTAGATAAGAAATTAGGCGAAGATAATAAGGGATTACCTTTAGGAGGCTCTTTTTCAAACACATCAAAAGCCGCACCTCCAATCCTAAAGGAACTTAAGGCATCAGCAACGTCTTTTTCTACATATATTCCTCCTCTGGCACAATTAATAAGCAATACATTATCTTTCATCATCTCAATCTCATTTTTACCAATCATACCCTTTGTTTTGCTGTTTAGGGGAGTGTGAACAGTAATAACATCCGCATTTTGATATATATTTTCCAAAGAATTAAGTTTAATAGATTAAGCTATCAGCCTTGTCCTTAGAAAGATAAGGATCATAACCCATAATATGCATACCAAATGCTCTAGCTCTATATGCCACTTCAAAGCCAATACGTCCTAGTCCAATTATTCCTAAAGTTCTACCATAGAGCTGTCCACCTTTAAACTTTTTTTCTTTCCCACTTATTATTTAGTATAGAGTGGTGTGCCCATGATATTTTTCTTGCCAAAGCTAAAATAAGAGACATCGTTAACTCTGCAGTAGATATAGTATTCCCTTCAGGAGCGTTTATTACCAATATTCCTTTTTTAGTTGCACTTTCAACATCCACGTTGTCTATGCCCACTCCTGCCCGAGCAATAATTTTAAGTTTTTTTCCAGACTCAATAACGTTTTTAGTAACCTTTGTTCCGCTTCTAATAATGAGTCCATCATATTTGACTATAATATTTTTTAATTCGTTTTCATCTGGTGGAGTCAAAAGAGTATCTATTTTAAAGTTTTCTTTTCGCTTCAATATATGAAGGCCTTCATCCGCCAATAAGTCTGATACAAGAATATTAATTGTTTTCATGTACATATCCTTTATAAAGTATTTCCTGAACTGCTTGTAGAGAGTTAGCCCATTTAAATGAGTATCCCAATTGATAAAGTGTAAACTCCAGAGACTGAAAAACCACTGCTATATCCGATTTATCAATATATCCAAGATGTCCAATTCTAAATATCTTACCCTTTAAATGACCCTGTCCACCAGCGATAGCCACTCCATATTTATCCCGCATTAGCTTAGGGATTTTTAAACCATCAACTCCATCCGGCACCTTAATAGCCGTAACCGAGTTAGCAGGAGTTTTAGCAAAAAGCTCTAAATTAAGAGCTTTAATCCCTGCCCTACAAGCATTAGCCATAAGACTATGACGACTAATAACATTTTCCAATCCCTCTTGTTTGATCATAAGAAGAGCCTTCTGAAGACCAATAATAAGGCTGATTGCAGGAGTCCATGCGGTAGTCATTTTATTTTGTGCTTTTTTTTCTGATTTAAGGTTAAAATAAAACTTAGGTAAATTAGATTTTTCATTGGCTCTCCAGGCTTTGTCAGAAACCGATAGAAAAGAAAGTCCTGGTGGAAGCATTAATGACTTTTGTGAACCGCAAATAACAATATCTAAACCCCACTCATCCGTAAGACACTCAGATACACCTAAACCAGTAATGGCATCCACTATCATAAGGGCATCTGTGCTGTTAACAACCTTGGAAATGCCTTTTATATCATACATAACTCCAGTGGATGTCTCTGAATATTGGGTGAATACGGCTTTTATACTTTTATCTTTATTTAATATTTCCTCGACTTTTGATGGTGCTATATCCCTTCCCCATTCGACATCTAGATATATAGGTAATATTCCATAGGCTTCACAAATCTCGCCCCACCTTTCTCCGAACTTCCCGCCTCTAACAACAACTACCTTATCACCATGACTAAGAGTATTTACTACAGATGCCTCCATAGCCCCAGTCCCACTGGATGCTATAATAAATACATCATTATCGGTTTTGTACAAGTATTTTAATAATCCTATTGTCTCGTCAAATAAATTACTAAAACGAGGCGTTCTATGATGATAGAGCGGCTTTGCCATTTCTAAGAGTACATCACTTGGTACGGCCGTAGGGCCAGGAGCTACTAAAAAATCTTTTAACATAAATATTCCTCATGTTTTTTTGATGCAAATTTAATAAAAAATTTCTTTAAACTTGATAAAATCATATTTTTTGCTACATTTATACTTATAATATCTTTGTGCTTATTCTCTAACTTATCCTGATTAAAATAGTTATAATAAAAATAGATTTTATCTCTATAACATGAAAATAAATCAAAATGATAAATTTTGTCATTTTGTGAAAATTATCATTTTCTAAAATATAAAATAAATTATGAAAAAACTAATTATCATATTCCTAATTACTCTGACTTTTAGCTATAACGCTTTTTCAGACTATGAAAAAGGATATGAAGCATTCATACAGCAAAATTATACCTTGGCAATAAAATATTTTAATGAGCTTATCGAAAAACAAAATGAATCCCCAGAAACCTGGTACTACTTAGGCGTTTGCTATTTAAAACTAAATAAATTCACTCTTGCAAAAAAAGCTTTCACAAAAGCATACGAACTAGATAACAATATTGGATTTGTCGATCAGGACAAGTTTATAACTAATCTAAGAAAAGCTGAAAATGGTAGTAAGGCAGTTGATATTATCCGTAAGTCTAAAACAACCTCGATATTCTACTGGATAGCTATAGCCATAATCGCTATTATAGCTTTTATTATTGTTATCCGCATAAAGAAAAGTAGTAGATCCATGAGCTATAAAGAAAATAAAATTAATGATGAATTATTATCAAATTTATATCAACTGAATAGTGAATTCAAAAATGCACAAAAAACTATTCCGAAAGATGAAAAAAAAGAAATTAAGAATTATCTAGAAGAAGTTGAAGAACGATGTATTTTGTTAAACGATAAAATAGCCATGTTTAAGTATGGCGCTATGGATATTGAAGAAGAAATCATTAATAAAGAAATTAACTATACAAAAGAACTTCTTAAAAAATATATTGATGAATTCAGTCTTGTCGAAAAAGTTTAACTATATGTATTCTATTAACTAGAGGTAAATCAGTATGAATAAAAAAAACATTCCCTGTAATGAGCGTCTTATTTTTGCTATAGATGTCCCCAACATAAACGAGGCTAAAAAATTAGTTGATATTCTTGATGACTCTGTAAGCTTTTACAAAATTGGGCTTGAACTATTTATGACCGGTAAATACTTTGACCTTGTGGATTGGCTTCTTAATAAAAATAAAAAAGTTTTTGCTGACCTAAAGTTTTTTGATGTCCCAGAAACTGTTAAAAGGGCAGTCCACCAGCTTAAGGATAGTGGTGTATCCTTTACTACGGTTCACGGCAACGATGGAATACTATCCGCGGCTGTTAGTGAAAAAGGAAATCATCTAAAAATATTAGCTGTTACCGTTCTTACCAGCCTTGATCAAGGGGATATTTTAGACCTTGGTTTTCAATGTAATGTGGAAGAGTTGGTTTTATCCAGAACAAAACGTGCTCTTAAACTTGGTTGTGATGGCGTTGTATCATCCGGATTAGAGGCAGAAAAACTTAGAGGGCATTTTGGAAATAGTTTTCTAGTTGTTACTCCAGGTATTCGCCCTGTAGAAAATAAAACTATCGACGATCAAAAACGTATTGTTACCGTAGAGCAAGCTTTTAATAAGGGTGCTGATTATATTGTTATTGGTAGACCTATTAAACTTGCTCCAAATCCACGAGATAAGGCTTTAGAGATTCAGAAAACTATTTCCACTCTTTTTGATAATACTAAATAAATAGTCTTTTCTTAAAAAAGAAATAAGTTATACTTTTTTTGTTACTTAAAAAATTCTAACAGATATACCAACAAGAAATTCTAATCCACCTGTAATAACCTTAACATTAGTAACGCTAGAATAGTTTATAAGCCCAATATATCCCCTTGCCTCAGCGACAAAACCAATTCTATTGGTAATAGGAATATCAACTCCTATTCCTAAAAGCAACTCTAAATTATCTTTCTTAGTAATAGTAGGATAATTAGAATTTAGCAGCCTTTGATAGCTAACACCGACTCCAAGCCAAAACCAATCTATAAAAGGACTATATACCTTAACCATCAAAGGCAAAGCAAAATAATTATGTTTTTCTGTATCATCCGAAGCCTCTCCACCTCGACCCTCATACATAAAACCTATTTCAAAACCAATACCAATTATACCTCCCTTAAAGGCAAACTCAATAAATCCCCCACCTGCAGGAATAAATATAGGATTTGAATCTGGTCCATTGGCTTGAACAAAAAGTCCTACTCCTACTCCCCCTTTTGCTCCAGCTTTAAATTGAAAAGCTCCAAAACTACTACTATTAAGTATTATAATTAATGAAGCGACAATACCTAACATAATCCATTTCTTCATTTTACACCTCCTTATAATTATAAATAAACTCCTGAAATAACTATTAAATCATATTTAAAAATATAAAAAAACTATCTAATAAAAAAACTATCTAATTAATAGAAAGTTATAAATTAAGTAAACCCTATGATTATTATGTTTTAATAATCTATAATGCCTTACTTATAGCCTGTCCTAATAAACCTTAAAAGATACACCAAGCATTACATTGAGTCCCACTGTTCTGGTTTTATCTTGAGCATACGGCGTTAGACCCACATGTGTTATAAAATCACCAACAATTTCAATGGTATTAGTAACAGGAACTTGAAATCCGCATCCAATTATAAGCTCCAAATGATTCTTGTTAAGACTAGGTAAAAAAGAACTTTTGTAGCTTAACAACCTCTGATAGACTATACCAACTCCAGCCCAAAGATACTCTGTAAAAGGACCTCGCATTTTAAACATAACAGGTAATCCTAAATAATGAGCCTCTTCTTCTGGTCCATCCCCATAATCTATTCCTCTTCCGCTATACGTTAGACCAATTTCAAGTCCAACACCATATATGAATATTGAACCAGAAAATAGGTATGAAAATTCAACAAATGCTCCACCATTTCCAGTAAAAAATGGGTTGCTTGTAAAATATCTTGTAGAGCTATTTTTAACTCCAGTAATATCAGATATATCAATATCAGCTATAACCCAGTTTAAGGTTAAACCTCCTTTTACACTAGTTCTAATCTCAAACTCAGCAAAGCTATAACTACTTGTTATTATAACTAGTAATAGTGCAATACCTAATGCTAGTCTATTTTTCATGTTTCCTCCTAATTAACTTAATTTAACTTAATTTAACTTAATTTAATTTAATTTAATTAAACTTCTAAACACTATAAATATATTATAACTCAAAAGAGAAATATACAAAACCTATATGAGAAAAAAAACTATCCAAGTTATTAGCAGTAGTATAGCTAATAGAATAACTAAAACTTATATTAAATAAACTACCCGTGGATACCTTAAAACCAACTAATCCCATAGTCTTCACAAAAAGACCAGGATATAATGTGAGTGATATATTTGCACCTAAAAACGGCTTTATATACCACTTTTTATAAGGATAAAATAAAGTTCCAAACTCTATACCATAAAAAATAATAGAATCTTTATCCTCTAATATTAGCTGTGAACCATTAATAACATCGACGAATATGCCAAACCTTAACTCAAAATAAGAACTAACTGTTAATTGTACCCCAATAGAAAAATATAACTCATAACCCTTATTGTTTAACTCTAATAAATAACCACCGCCTCCATAGATTTCTATCCAAGAAGGCTCTTTCTTAGGCTTTACAGACTTAAGCTTTAACTCTTTACTATCTTTATCATCCTTAGACTTCTTAGTTTTAAGAGTATCTAACTTTAACTTATTACTATTTTCGTTCTTGGCTTTATCTTTATCATCCTTAGACTTCTTAGTTTTAAGAGTATCTAATTTTAACTTATTACTATTTTCGTTCTTGGCTTTATCTTTATCCTCGTTCTTAGACGCTTCTTTAGTAATATTTAAGTTTAACTTATCCTTATTCTGAGAAAAACTCAGATTACAAATAAATATATAGCCCAATATAAAAATAAAACTAATAAAAAATCTAACTTTTAATTTTTTCCCGTCCAAGAGGAAGTACCTCGTCAACATTTCTATGGGGTCTTGGAATAATGTGAACAGATATAACCTCACCAACTCGTTCAGCGGCTTTACTACCAGCCTCAGTAGCGGCTTTTACGGCTGCTACATCTCCTCTTACTATTGCAGTTACATATCCACCACCAATTTTTTCAAAGCCAACTAAATCAACCTTTGCCGCCTTTACCATTGCATCACTGGCCTCTACCATAGCTGCAAAACTTCTAGTTTCAATCATACCTAAAGCATCAGAAAATCCTTCTGCCATTTTTTTACCTCATTTTTTATTTAATTTTTCTGCCGGTTATAGAGTTAACTGCCTCTTCAGCTGCTTTTTGAGCAATTACTATATCCGCCTCATCTCCAGCAATATACATACGACCAAAGCGTCCATGTCCAACCACCTCAACTATATTAAGACGACAGGCCTTTTCAGCCTCATTAGCTATGAAAAAGGCGTATCCAGCTGGATCTATCTCCATAAAGAATAACGTATCCCCTCTTAAAACCATATTACCGTGTCTAACCCTATTTATTAGCTGTGCTTGATAATCATCAATATTCTTTATTAGTTGACTGGTTAATACTTTTGGCTTAAGACGATCCTCCTGATCAAGACCAGACTCCTTTAAAATTGCATCCCCAGCAGCTAATACCTCACCCTTATCATCAGAGTGTACCTCTAATATACCAAACTGACGCTCTACTATTTGTATACCAGGACGTACACCTGTAGATTTTAATGCCACATCAGTTAACCTATTTATAGCAATACCAGGGGATATCTCTATATACAAAGATGCCTGTTCTGCAACAGGTAAATAACCCTTTGATACCGTAGCTAAAAATGAAGCAAGCTGTAATTGTAATGAATCAGTGAATATGTATGTTCTTAACTCAATCACCTTTTCTCCTTTACTTGGAATTTTTAATACTATTTAGGACCTTATCTATTTCCCTAAAGACGTTTTCATCCTTTTCTATCTTCTTTTGATTATTAAGAGGATTAATTGCTCTTTTATCTTTAATCTTTCCGATGGATTGAACACAAAAATACCGAACTGTCCAGTTTTTATCCTTTATACAATCAATTAATGCAGGAATAGCCTTCCGACTCTTAAGCCTGCCAAGAGATTGAGCCGCTTGAGCACGAATATAGTCATCTTTATCCTTTTTTAGAACTTCTATTAAAGAAAGTACATCTTTTTGAGCCTCATAATCCCTTAGATGGTCAAAACGACTATGATTACAGCCTAATAAAAATAGTATTATAAAAAATGAGGAATACATTATACGTTTTTTCATATTTCACCAGCTTATTTTAAAGATATTTAGTATATAGCTATTATCAATAACTTGTCTTGTAATAATAAGATAAATATAAAAAAATCTTTAATAGTTTAATTAACTCCTATAAAGTTAGTAAAAAATATTCATTTTTTTAAATAAAACAGTTTTTTTATAAAATAAATACTATTTATTACTATGCTTTAATCTATAAAAGATAGCAGTTATAGACTTCTATTATACTCCTGGAACGTTTACTGATAACTATCAGTTTTACTTTGTAAACTAACTTTAAAATAGTAAATTGTATATATGTTGACTCATGTAAAAAATACCATAACTAAAAACCTTAATTTAACTCAGCAAAAAGCTGTTTATGAAATAGATAAACACCTTTATGTAAGTGCATCTGCTGGTACAGGTAAAACAGAAGTACTTACACAAAGATATATGCACATTCTTGAACAAAAAAAGGCAACTGTTAATCAAATTCTATCCATTACCTTTACTGAAAAAGCCGCAAAAGAAATGAAATCCAGAATTATCAAGTTTATCCTAACTAAAATTGCCATAGGAAAAGAAAAACAATATTGGAAAAAAGTTAAAAAAGACTTTAGACATGCAAATATATCCACCATACACGGTTTTTGTTCTAAAATCATACGGGACTTCGCAATTGAACTTGGTATAAATCCCGATTTCAGTATAATTGAAGAACCTGAGTTAAAATATGAACTTCATAGATTTATAAAAGACTCTCTTTCAAAGTGGATAGAAAAAGATAGTACAGAAAACAATAATCTTACTGATAACGTAAAATCTCTTCTGATGGAATATGGCTTTCCTAACCTTAGGAATATGTTAAGCAATCTTTTTTTTCATCACTTTGATATAGATAAAAAGATTATTCCGCTATATAAAAAGTATAATACTAAAGATGACTATCTGAACTACCTAAAAACCTTTATAAAAAATGAAAAAACCTATAGACTAAAACAAATTATCAAACTAAAACCTATTAAAAAGTTTTGTGACTATATTTGTAATATTAATCTCTCAGATTATGGTAATGCACCTTTTAGTAAATACTTACGCAATATCAAAAGTATAGTTAACTCTCTCTTAAATGGTGACATTCATCCCGATTTTAAAAAAATATACAAAAACAGAAAATTTAACAAAACAGATAAAAAATATTGGACAGAAAAAGAGTTTAATGATTTTTTTATACAACTAGAACCCCTTAAATTTTGGATGCCAGAGTTCCTAATCGACAATGGGAATATAAAAAGTGAATTAGGTATTTATACAACGGTAAAAAGCCTAATCTCTTTATATAACAATTTAGCTGTCAGAGCTAAAAGTGGGGATAATATTATTCTTTCTAATTGGCTTAACCATTCACTATTAACTTATGATGATCTCCAGTACCTCGCTCTTAAACTGTTATCTGATGAGGCATACGAGGGTGTAATAGAACATGAGATAAAAAATAAGTATAAATATATAATGGTTGACGAATCTCAGGATATTGATAAAATCCAAAGGGATATTATATCCAACATGGTCAGCCTAGGGGATAGTCATCCCAATTTATTCGTTGTTGGGGATTCTAAACAGTCCATTTATAAGTTTAGAGGAGCGGATATCTCTGTTTTTCATAATCTCATAAATAGTATCAGCCTTAACAGTAATAAACATTATAGCTTAGATATAAATTATCGCAGTCAAAAAGGATTGGTCGATTTTACCAATATACTGTTTTCTAAGCTAATGGATGAGAAATTTGATGATTTTGAGGTAGACTATTGTAATCCTGTAAAAGGAGAGAGAGAGAATGACCTTTCGTGTAATGTAGAAATAATGCTCCACCAAGAAGATAAAGAAAAAGAGGCGAATCAAATAGCTAAAAAAATAATATCCATCGTGGAGGAAAATCAACTAAATAGAAAGGTTAACTATAGAGATATTACAATATTATTTAGAGCATTGACTAATGTATCCACATACGAAAGAGCTTTACTAGATTATGGTATACCATATACTATTGTATCATCTAGGGAGTTTTATAAACTACAAGAGATTGTGGATTGTTTAACTTTCTTGAAAATAGTTGATAACATAGACTCTATTAACTTATGCGGAATATTAAGGTCTCCATTTTGCGGTATTTCTGATAATGGCCTTTTTTGGCTTGTAAATTATAAAGATAATTCTACTAGCCTACTAAAGGGGTTTTTTGATATAAATAATAACGAATACATTGACTCCAAAGATAAAGAAAAACTAATCTTTTTTAAAGGAGTATTAGAAGATATTATTAATAAAAAAGATAAACTTAAAATCCATGAACTCCTTAAACTAGCCATAAATAATACCGGATATACTGCTGTTTTACTATCCCACACTAGTGGAGAACAAAAAAAACATAATGTTGATTATTTTATATCAAAGGTCAGAAAATTAGAACAGAACAGGTTCTTTTCTATTAAAGAGCTGTTGGACTATATAGAAAACCTTAATAACTTTGACTATCAAGAAAATCCCCCATCCCATTATGATAGTAATAATGTTAATATTATGACTATCCACAAGGCTAAGGGAATGGAGTTCCCAATAGTTATTTTAGCTAATATTGATAAAAAAAATGTTTATAATAATAATAATTTATTAATCCATCCAGACTTGGGTATTGGTTTAAAATGCTATTCGGATGAAAATAGAAAATTTGTTAACTCATATTTGTATGATTATTTAAAGATGTTGGAAAAAAGAAAAGAAGTTGCAGAAAGTAAAAGATTATTTTACGTTGGAGTTACTCGTGCTAAGGATTATTTAATTCTCTCTGGAAAAGTTAGTTTATCTAAGAATAAGAAAATTACTATTAAGTCTGATTATAGTTATAGTGTTAGCTGGCTTAACTATTTTATTTATGTTTTTACTAAGGAGAATAAACAATTAGAAGAGGCTATAAATACTAATAAAGATTACAACTTTAAGGGATATAATGGTGATACCTTATTTAGGGTTACTTGGGATGTTAAAGGTGACTTTAAAAAAGTTAACAATATAAATAAAAAACTGTTGAATTTTGATGTATTAAAATCGTCTATGTTGATAAATGCTTTATATACCTCTCCGTTAAAGATATTATCACCAACAGCCCTAGTTGTTTATGAGAAGTGTCAAAGAAAGTTTTATTATAAATTTATCTCCCAGATTAGAGAGTCTATTGAATCTAAACTAGGAGGCCGTTTGGATGATGATTTATCTGTTAATATTCCTATGAATCTTATTGGTAATATGGTACATAAAGTATTAGAGAAATTTAGTGCTAGTAGTAATAATTTAAAAGGTATTGTTCTCTCTTATTTAAACGATCAAAAGCTATCTGCCTTATCCAAAAAAGAAGATAGACAAAAAATAATGGATTATATTAAATCCATGATAAAAACGTTTATTGACTCTGACTTTTATAACAAAATAAAACAAAGCGAAATAACGTATCCGTTAGAACATTATAATGAGTTTGAATTTATATATAAGTTTGGGGATATTTATTTACAGGGTGCAATAGATAAGGTCTATTTTGACAAAGATAAAGGACTTACTTTATTGGATTACAAAACTAATAAAATTACGAATAACAAAAACCTAGAAAAAAAAATAGCAGAACATAATTTACAGCTTAAACTGTACTACATTGCAGTATCCGAGATGATTACTAAGGTAGAACATACTATCCTACACTTTCTTGACATAAATAAGAGTGTTGATATTATTTCTTCTGTTGATTTTGCTATGATGAAAAGTGAAATGAAAGTTCTTATAGAAGAATTAAAAAGTAAACTAAAAACTACAAACGTTAATTCGTTTAAAACTCAAGTTTCTAAGGCTGATTGCTATTTCTGCGGTTACTGGATGTGTGAAAATAAAGGTTAACTTAAATAATATGTAAGTTTTTACTTGACTTTTTTGTATAAATTTCTTTACATTTTTACTTTAGAATAAAGTAAAGTAGCCATAAGCTTGAAATAATTTAGTATATCAAAAAGGAAAACCATTTATTCTGGATTATTCCCTATTCAATTATGCATGGAGAACCTGCTTTTAACTAGAATATTTCCTTTTATAAATATGACTTTATATTTTAGTTAAAGAATATGCATTTATTTTTTATTTTAATTTGATATATTATTACTTATAGGTTAACTTATATTCTATAAAAGAAATAAAGATATTAATTACAACTTGTTAGAATTGGTTTTATATTAACTATTTAAAATTAGGTTATGACTTCTAAAAATTAAGATAATAAAAATGTTAATTGTGTTATATAATAATATAAATCTAAGTTATACAGGTGTTACTTTTACCTAAGGAGTCATATTACGATGCTATCTTCACAAATAAACGCTTTTAATACTGAAAAAATGCTTTGCGATATTGATCAAAAAGTCTGTAGGCCTATGGAGTTAATATCCTATAAGCTAGCAAAGCTTTTTAATAATATACCTTTTGATAAAGATAAAATTTTACTAGTCATTTCTAAATATCTTCCGTGTAGTTATTGTAATAAGGCTGTGAAACTCGAAGTTGAAAACTTTTCTAATGTAAGATTAGGAAAGCATGAAAGACGTGTTTTATTACTTGCTCCTTCTCCTGATAGTGATTTTGAGATTATTGAACAAGGTGAATCAGGTCTTAGAGCCTATGAATCTCATCTTAGAGCTATTAGAAAACTTGAAAAGTTTAGGTTTTTATATAAGAGTAGAAAAAAAAGGCGTAGGGTTGCTGTTCGTTTAACTCCTTTGGGACATAGCATTGTTAAACTTTTGGATAAGAAACTTGAAAAAGGTAATCCTATTAGATGGTCCAAGTTTAAGTCGGATTTAATAAAAGAAGCTTCACTATCCCCTGAAGACTTGTTAAGCAAGTTTGAATCAAAAATTAGATATGATAAGTTATTAGAGATTCTTTGTTCAAAGAGTACCACTGGTGATGCTGTTTTTAAAGCTTTGCCTGATATGGTTTTTAGGGTAAAAGCTGATGGTACTATGTTAAAGTTAAAGCCTGTTAGTACATTATCTCCTTTTGTTCCACCTTCGGACTTTTTGGGTAAAAAGATTTTTGATGTTATGCCAAAAGAGGTTGCAAAACAAATTATAGATTATGTAAAAATAGCTTTAGAAACTGGACATTTACAAATCTTTGATTATCAACTTATGCTAAAAGATAAACTCTATGATTATGAGATAAGAATAGTAAAAAATAAAGCTGATGAAGGTATTGCTATTATTAGAGATATCTCCAGTTTTAAGAAAAAAGAAGAGCAACTAAATAATTATACTACTAAACTAGAACTATATACTGCAAACTTAATCCAAGATAATAAAGACTTAAGCAGAGTTGAAAGGCTTTTAGAGAAAAGAGAAACTTCAATTAAAGCTATACTTAGAAACCCTATTGATCCTACTATTTTAGTTGATAAACAAAGAACTATTTTAGAAGCTAACTATATTGCTTGTGAGTTCTTTAGTAAAAGAGAAGGTAACTTAATTGGGTTTCATATTGATGACTTTTTATCTATTGATAATCCTAAGGATGTTATAGATAAAATAGAAGAGGTTTTTCATAGTGGAAAGGTTGTTTATATTAATGCTGAGATTCTTGATATTAAGGTATTGCTTATTGTAATACCTATTTTTGATATAAATGGTAATGTAAATAGGCTTAGTATTTTTATTAGGGAACTAACAGATTTACAGATAATTAAATCAGAAACTCATGAAACTCTAGAATATAGAACATAATTATAACTAAAAAGATTAATTACGTCATTTTGCCCATAATATTAAGTAGATAATTAACTTAGTTGCTATATAACAATTAACTGTATTAGAACTATTATATGAGTCTATCAGATGACCAATGATAAACCCTCTAATAAAGATGCCTCAAACAGCTTGGATAAACTTGATAATTTTATTTATCTTGCTAAAGTTAGCGACTTTGAAGAAGGAAAAGGTAAAAAGTTTGTACTAAATAATAAAGAAATTGCTATCTTTAAGTACAAAGGACAATTAGGTGCTATATCTAGTGTATGTTCTCATCAGGATGGGCCTTTAGCTGATGGGAATATTGAAAATGGATATGTTGTATGTCCATGGCATCAGTATGAGTTTGATCCTTTTACTGGCGATGCTCCTCCTGGTTATGATGATGGCGTTGACGCCTATGATATTAAGATAAATGGTGATGATGTTTATGTATCCCTAATCCCTAAGGATAAAAATCTGTTGTCTGAGAATAGGCATAGCAATGAGTATCTGGAGGATTGGGCTAGGTATAAAGATGATCTTGAGCCTAACTATGCAAAAATACAAAGTCTGGCTAAGGGATCTACTTCTGAAACTACTCCTATGGGAACAAAAAAACCCTTTCCTAATTGGAGTTACATTTTATTTAAGGGAGCCCAGCTTTATAGAATGCCTCTAAACGCTGATGAAGCAGTCAATACCAAAACTGTTATCGGAAAAAGTAGTAAGTATCCTTTAATATTGGATATACCTTTTTATGTATCCCACATGTCTTATGGTGCACTATCAAAAGAGGCTAAAATTGCTATGGCTAAAGGTTCTAGCCTTGTTGGTACAATGATATGCTCTGGTGAAGGGGGAATGCTGCCCGAAGAACAAGAAAATGCTAATATATATGTTTATGAATTAGGTACTGCTCCATTTTCTTATAACGAAAACGCTATTATAAAAGCAAATGCAATAGAGATTAAAATTGGTCAGGCGGCAAAACCCGGTATGGGTGGACACTTATCAAAAGAAAAAATTACTGATGATATTGCACTAATAAGAGGTATCCCTAAAAATAGTGACTTTATTGCTCCAGGAAGACATAAGGGAATTAATTGTTTGGACGACTTAAAACACAAAATGGACAACTTAAGAAAATTAACTCCTAAGCCTATTGGCATTAAGTTTTCCGCAGGACATATTGAAAAAGACTTAGAAAGAGTTTTGAGTTTAAATCCTGATTTTATAACTATTGACTGTCGTGGTGGTGGTACTGGTTCTGCTCCTAATTATATTAAGGATAATGTTTGTCTACCGCCTATTTTTGCTATATCCCGTGCTCGTAGGTATATGGATGATATAGGCTCAAAGGTTAGTCTATGTGTTACTGGTGGATTTAGGGATAGTAGTGATATTGCAAAAGCTTTAGCTTTGGGTGCTGATGCTATTGCTTTAGCAACTGCATCCATGATATCAATAGGCTGTCAGCAGTATAGGATATGTCATACTGGTAGGTGTCCTGTTGGAATTGCCACTCAGGATAACGAATTACGAAAACGGTTTAGTATAGAAGAGTCTACAAAAAGATTTGTAAACTTTTATAATGCCACAAAAGAGGAACTTAAAAATATTGCCAGAATTAATGGTAAAAACGATGTTCACCTACTAAATAAAACTGATATCTTTACCCTTAGTAATGAGATATCCCAACACTGTGATATTGAACACGCTTAGTTTTTTTTGGCAATCTATATAATATATTAGTTTATTTATCTGTTTTAGCTTTACTTATATAGTAAAAGATAATGAATATTTCTGTTAGGCCTTTATATATTATCTACTTGAGAATTCTTATCTTGTATTTATTATTAGATTTGTTTATCATAACCGTTTTAAGGTTAAATAATATTGTGTTAACAAGCTATAATTTATAGTTATAGCTTTTTTAAAATTAGATTATCTGAGGTCTTACTTAAAATGAAGCGTATTGATTATTCCCAAGAAGAAGGCTGGATAGGTGTAATCTATTGTTTAAGCATTGATATGATTAAGTCAACAGAGGCCGCTATTAAACGAACTATACAAGAACAAAATAAGTTTAATAAATATTTAGTTAAACAAATTGTACCTCATATTAGAAAACTATCACTGGATGATGCTATTATACAGTTTACAGGTGATGGATGGCTTGTTATGACCAGTAAAGAAAGAAAAATACCTGCTATTTGTTGTTTGGCAACTATTATGGCTCATAAATTCCAGGAGGAAATGGCAAACTATACTGGTCTTAGTAAAAAGTCTATATCTCCTTTAAGGATTGCTATAGACTCTGGAATAGATATGTGTGTCAGCCTGCCGGATCATAGTAAACATTGGGTTGGGGATAGTGCAAGAAAATCTGTTAGAGCCGCTGGATGCTGTAGAACTAATGAGGTTATTGTTGACTATAACGTTCTTAGAACTGTAGTTAGAGATTTTGATTTTGAGGCTATAAACCTTTTAGATAGAAAAAATGAAGGCCTTTGTAAAAAAATGGAAGAAGATCTTGATATACATACACTAAAGGATATTAAACCAGAAATCCGTGAAGACCTTGAATATCCTGACTGGTTTATATATACTATGTATACCATAGGGAGAACTGAAGAGGCTATTAGACTATCAGAGCATGCCACTGATATGTTTGTTGACTTGGCAAAAAGAGTTAATATTGATAAAAAATTATTGGTAAAAAAGTGGAATCATCTAATAGAAAGTATACCAGATTATAATACTAGTGTAAGATTTGCTAATCAGATCAAAGAAAGCGATCTTTTGCCTACTACTCGTACATATAACCTTTTAATTGATAAGTCAGCCGACTATAACACTGGGAGATATTGGCTAAGAGAAATGGAGAAAAATAATAATATTCCCAATGCTCATACCTATAACTTGCTAATTACTAAATCATCTAGCTATTATAATGCCAGATCTCTTTTGGATGAGCTATTAGAAAAGCATATTAAGCCTAATACCTCAATATATAGTAATTTAATTTCTATGGCTCCTAGTTATCAAGAAGGAAAAGAGCTACTTAATAATATGGCTAACAATAACATACATCCAAATTTGAATATATATTACACTATTCTTGATAAAGCTCCCGATTATAAAGAAGCAAAGAATATTACAATAGAAATGGAAAAACAAGGTATACCGCCTAATATTATGACCTATAGCTTGCTTCGTAGTATGATTACTAACTTTGATGAGGCAAAAGTATTGATGGATGAAATGGAAAAAAGAAAGATTCCTTCTGATTTAGTATTTTAAACTGTTATAACTGCTTAATAGTTTTATCTTTCGTATAATTTTAATATATGAAAAGGAGTATAGTAAAGAAATATGAAGATTTACTCTTGGAATGTCAATGGTATTAGAGCTGTTGTTAAAAAAGGTTTTCTTGATTGGTTCGATAAAGTAGATGGTGATATTATCTGCCTACAGGAGGTAAAAGCATTTTCTAATCAGCTTGACAAAGCTTTACAGCGTCCTCATGGCTATCATAGTTATTGGCATAATGGATTGAAAAAGGGTTATGCTGGTGTTGTTACATATTCTAAAATGGAGTCTATATCTGTTTGTTATGAATTTAATAAAACGGTGGATATATTTAAAGAAGATGGTAGAATAATACAAACTGAATATGATGATTTTGTTTTATTGAATATATATTTTCCTAATGGTAATCCTAGAGTAGGGGAGGAGGATGTTCTTTCTAAAAAGCTTAAGTTTTATGAATATTTTTTATCTCACCTAAATTCCTTAAGGGCTACTGGAAAAAGTATCATTGCTTGTGGGGACTATAATATTGCTCATACTGAAATGGACATTGCCAGACCAAAAGAAAATGAAAATAATATTGGTTTTTTACCTGTTGAGCGAAAAGAACTTGATAAAATCATATCCGAGGGATATGTTGACGTATTTAGGCATTTTAATCCTCATATAAGTGATAGTTATAGTTGGTGGTCTTACAGGTCTATGGCAAGAAATCGTAATATTGGATGGAGAATAGACTATTTTTTTATAAGTCCCGATTTAGTTAATAGGATAAAAAACGTTGGACACCTCAATGAGGTTATGGGTTCTGATCATTGTCCTATTTATTTAGAGATTAATTAATAAAGTCTATTTCTGGTTTTAGATGTCTGGTCATTAGTTCTTCCACAGCTTTTTTTGGTGATTTATTATGGTATAATATTTGATACATTTGTTCTATTATTGGCATTTCAACTTTTAACTGTTTTGATAATTCATATGCAGACTCAGTAGTTTTAACACCCTCTGCAATCATAGTCATTTCTGAGAGTATTTGAGATAGCGATTTACCTGATGCTAATTCAACTCCCACATGTCTATTTCTACTAAGATCCCCTGTACAAGTCAATACGAGGTCTCCTATACCAGCAAGTCCTAAAAATGTTAGCGGATTAGCTCCTTTTTTTATACCCAGTCTGGTTATTTCCGCTAGTCCTCTGGTAATTAATGCCGCTCTTGTATTATGTCCTAATCCAAGACCATCAACTATTCCAGAAGCTATGGCTATAACGTTTTTTAGAGAGCCGCAAACCTCTATACCTATTATGTCATGGCTAGTATATACCCTTAAATATTTAGTAGAAAACAGCTTTTGTACTATAGTACTAACTTTTTGACTTTTACTTGCAACACTGACCGCTGTAAGCTGTTTTTTAGCAAGCTCCAAAGCAAAACTTGGACCAGATATAAAAGCAAAATTATTATGATACTCAAAAGGGAATATTTCTTCTAATACCTCAGATATAGTTTTGAGAGAGTTAGTTTCAATACCTTTAGCACAGTTAATAATAATAGTTTTGCTATTAATATTAACCTTGGATAAAGTATCCCTAATAAACTGTGTTGGAATAGCAATTAATAAAAATGGCTTATCTAATACCTCACTTAGGGATGTAACTGCCTTTACCTTATTAGAAGGTAGTTTAACATCCTTAAGAAAGACTGGGTTTTTATGATTTTTGTTAATGTACTCAGCAATATCAGTACTATGAGACCATATTGTTATTTTATGGCCTTTATTACTAAGAAGATGAGCAAGAGCCATACTAAAACTACCTGCTCCTATAATAGCAATTTCTTTCATAGGTGTCCTCAAAATTATTATAAGACTAAAATATAATATTTTTCTAAACTGAAAACAAGTTAACTAATCCTTAAAAACTTATGAAGCTGAATAGACAGTTTCCACTTCGGATTATCTTTAACTAACTTAATACATTTTCCTAAAGACGTAAAATCAATATCTTTTTCAAGATTCATAGGCTGAATATAAAAATGCTTAAATGGAAGATGCTCAAACTCCTTTATATTTTGTTTATCATAAACAAGTTTTAACTCATCCCCATAGTAAAAATCATCTGTTTTAGGAGATACGGTTATCCAATCAGGATAGCCTTTTATTATATTCGTACCGTTGGTCTCTACAGATACAAAAAAATCATTTTTCTTTAGCTTAGTAATAAGCTGTTCTAATCCTGACTGTATACTGGGTTCTCCTCCGGTTAATACAACAAACTTACATGGACTAAATTTATTTATTTTACTAATAATTTTTTTACTATCATATTCTACTGTAGGTTGGGATGGCTCATCACAAAACCTACACTTTAAATTGCACTGGGAAAACCTTATAAAAATAGCTGGCTTTCCGCTATGAAAGCCCTCACCCTGTATGGAGTAAAATATATTCGTTATATTATACTTCTGAATATTCGACTCCATTTTGTTCAGTCTCCCAAAGGACGACCTTTAAAAGGTTTTCATAGCGTTTTTTTATTCCATTAAATAAATGTATAACAAGATTCTCTGCAGTAGGGTAGTGCATATTAAGATAATCATTAAGGTATTGATGGTCTGGTAAAAAGTCTTTTAGGAAAGATTTAATCTCTTCAAACTTTATACTAATTCCATTAGGTTGAATTTCTTTTATTTTAATATAAACTTCCACTTGCCATGTATGTCCGTGTAGATTAGAGCATTTACCATGATAGTCGTTCAATTTATGGGCTGAGTCGAACTTTTCTTTTACTCTTAAAATCATTTGTTTTTTCATAGTTTAATTTAGCTTATTTATAAAGGTTAGGTTATAGCTTCTAAAAATACATCCATATCCTGTTGACTAAAAAAGACTAGGGTTACCAGATCAATAAAACTGTTTTTGGATAAAAACTCTATAACCGTTTTGTAAGCGACTTTAGCGGCTTTATCCATAGGGTAGCCGTATATACCAGTTGATATTGATGGAAAGGCTATTGTTCTTATTTTATGCTTAACCGCTAACTCAAGGGAATTATTATAACAATTTTCTAAAAGTTCTTTTTCTGATAATTTTCCACCACTCCATATAGGTCCAACTGTATGTATAACGTATTTAGTTTTTAGCTTGCCACTACCAGTAATTACGGCTTCACCTGTTGGTAATCCATTGGGATATTGTGTTTTTCTAATTTCTCTGCATTCCCTTAGTATTTCTATTCCTCCTACAGAGTGGATAGCCCCATCTACACCTCCTCCTCCAGTTAGGGATGAGTTAGCGGCATTTACTATGGCATCACATTTTTCTTTGGTAATATCCCCTAACTTAGCCTCAAGGCGGTCGTATAGCTTTTTTACCATTTTATACTACCCTTAAATAGGTTTTAAAATTAATAATAATTTTTTATAATGGTTTGAAAATATAAATAATTTTTTTAATAAGTTCCAGTTTTCTTTTAGTTTTATTAGTCAAATTTGGATATTTAATTATTATTATCCTAATAAGCCCTTAAACTAAAAATAATATTTAAAAATATACTACTATTTATAAAATACTTTACAAAAATAATGGTTTATCTTAATTTTAAATAACTTTTTATAAAGAGGTAATAATATGTTAATAGATGAATTTAAACAAAGTATAAATTGTTTTCCTGATGACGTACAAAATAAGCTAAATATTCTTTGGAGCAGTTTTAACAACGTTATTAACGATGATAAGGTAAAACCTGATTGGGGGGATATATTTAGTCAAATAACTAGGGATAATCTTTGGATTCAAGTAAAAACTGCTGGTTATCGTTATTATATAGCTTTTAACGATTCTATTTCTGGCTGGCAGGTTATGAAAAAGAAAAAGACCAAAGTATAGTTAACTCTAAAGTAGTATAAGGTTTATGGAAGAAAGAATGATTACTTTGGCAATAGAGAGTGCTACTAATAACTTAAGTGTTGCACTACTAAACAAAAATAAGGTTATAACTTCTTTTGAAGTTGATAATGGGATTACCCATTCCCCTAACATTATGGATATCATTAGCTATAGCCTTAAGATTAGCGATATTGATAAAAACTCCATAAATATAATTGCTGTGGATATAGGTCCAGGAGCATTTACGTCGATAAGAGTTGGAGTTAGTACTGCAAGGGCATTAGCCCAGTTTATTGGATGTGATATTATACCTGTTAGCTCTCTGGATGTTTTAAGAGAAGCTGTCTTACCCTTTGCATTAGATAAAAATACTGTTATTATACCAATGATTGATGGACGTAAAAAAAGGGTATATACATCCATTTACCAAAACAATAATATATTAGAAAAAGATTTGGATATTACTATGGATGACCTTATTGATAAGCTTAAGAGTTTAAATCAAAAGTCGATAATCTGTGGTACTGGGGCATTGCTATACCATAGCTTATTAAAAAGCACTATGGATAACCTTATTATACTCCCCCCTGAGGAATATAATAAACCCCATGGTATATATGTTGGACTGGCATCTATTAATAATCCTTCAAAAAGACTTAATTATAATAGTGTAGTCCCTAATTATATAAGAAAGAGTGATGCAGAGATAGCATTAAAAAAGTTAAAATAATTTATTATTTAAGGATAAAACATGAATATTAAACAAGCTTTAATTAGCGTATCAGACAAAACTAATATTGTAGACCTGGCAAGGGACTTAAATAGCCTTTCTATTAATATGGTGTCTACTGGGGGTACTTATAGGCTGATAAAAGAGAATGGAATACCAATATCTACTGTGGAGGACTATACTGGTTTTAGTGAGATATTAGGAGGTAGGGTAAAAACACTTCACCCGTCTATACACGGAGGTATTTTAGCTGTAAAAGATAATCCATCTCATATGGAGGAGCTTAAAACCAATAATATCAAGCCAATAGATATGGTTATAGTTAACCTCTATCCTTTTGATGAGGTAACTAAAAAGAAAAACGTATCAAATAGTGAGATCATTGAAAATATAGATATTGGTGGAGTTACTCTTATTAGAGCGTCTGCTAAAAACTTTAAGAATGTGGTTATTATAACTAATCCTGATGACTACTTTAGGATTACTAAAGAGATAAAGATTAGTGGAGCAGTATCATTAGAAAGCAGGTTTAATTTAGCTTTAAAGGCTTATGAGTTAACTTTTAAATATGATAATAATATATATAACTATTTAAAAATTAACCAGCCATCATTTTTACGTTAACTATTTATTGTTTATTTTAAGTTAGTTTTATAGAGGTTTTTTAAAAAGGTTGGGATGTTTCACGTGAAACATTTTAATATACTCATACGTTTGAGGTATTGTTTTCTTAAAGCTTCCAGGGTTTTTATTTATTATATCATAGGCATAAGCTAAATCCTTAACTGTATCTAAGTCATGACACACAGGTAAAATAGATAAAGGTATTTTATTGCCATTAATGCGATTCTTAAGAATGTTAAAATCTTCACCATGACTCCATGCAATATCACAAAATACAGGATAAGGCTCATTGGCTCCAATCAAATAACAACCTCCACTATGATCAGGACCCAAAACAAATGAACTATCACTTTCTAAAGCTTTGAACGCCATATCTAAAAGGCCAGTTGATAAAAATGGAGCATCGGAGCTTATAATACATACATGGGCATATTCCCTTTCAATAAGCCATCTAAATGTCTTATATATAGAATCACCCAAATCTCCTTTTCCTTGATCTTCTAAAAGAAAATAGTCTCCTTCAACTTCTTTTCGCAGTCTCCACATCTCAGCCTTTGGACAAATGAAAAAGTCATAATTAGGACTTTTAGAAAACTGAGCTATTAGATCGCTTAACACAGCTCTATATATATTAACAGCTTCATCTTCGGATAAAGCATTTTCTCCTTTAGTTAGTCTTGTTTTAACCTTCCCAGGCTCTGGTATCTTAGCGTACATTACAAGAGCATTTGGTGTTAAAATCACTTATATCCCCCTTTTTTCTTATTTCTTTTAAGCTCTATTGATATTAGCTTGCCTTTAGAGTTATTACTAGTTTTACATATATTACTTATAGTGTTATTTTCTAAAAGATTTTCTCTAATATGTAAGCCGTCTTTATAATAATAAAAATAGTTTATTTTAAAAGTATTATTTCTTAAGGTAGCAGTCTCCACTTTATTTGGCCCATAAAACCTTATTGCATAACTCTTAAGAAAGTCAATTATATTAAAGTTGTCCATTCGTATTAAGTATTCCGCCAAAAGTCTAAGATAAACCTGCTTTCTAAGAGGATATTTTAAATTATATTGAGCCTTAAAAAGATTAACATAATGATAACCATAATTTGTTTTAGTTATACTAACATATACTCCTTCTGTTCCCTGCCATCTAAATTCAACAATTTTATCATCAGTAATCCAGTAGGCTTGTTTTTTAGTTTTATCCATTTTATGAATGTAGAATTTTAATTTATTATCCTCAACTCTAAAGTGATAAGGATAGCCACTCCAAGACAATGGAATAGCTTTTTTTAGTCCAAAAATATCTTTTAATAAACCATATTCTTTTAAAAAGGTCCTTTCTTTAAAATAATACGTTATATTATAAACCCCCTTAAACTTCTGTGACATATCAGAAAAGGAAACCTTTAAATAATTCTCAGGAGAACGGCTATCTTTTAAATAAATAATAATAGACCCAGCCGATAACTTTGTATAATATATATTTTTGGGATGATCAATAAAAGGCTTTAGATTTTTTATAATAGATACCCTGTTCAAGCCAAATCTAATTCTATCAGTACGATCCATAGAGTTTTTTATGTCCACAATGGATAAAAGCTCATCAAATTCTTTTTCCTGAAGATAGTAAGAATCATTAGAAATAGGACCACGCCCTAAAGCATGACTTATATAGTATAAACCCAACTTTTTGTTATATTCAATAGCAATAGCAGATTCTCTAATATTAGGGTTTAGAATAGTGTAATAGTGATTAGTGTTACTACGAATAGCTTTTTCTGTTTGTTTTATATAGTTAGTTCCATCAGCTAAAATCGATCTAATATAAATAAGTTTATTATCTTTATTTTTAATACTCCTGCTTAAAGAGGCTTTTTTACTATGTTCTTTTGCCAAAACGTATAACTTAGGTGAAAACCTAAAAGGAGGGATTTTTTTATCTTTTCTCATCGAATTAATAATGATAAACAGCCTTTTTTCATTGGGCATCATATTAGCTGATTCTTGAGAAAATAGTTGAACCTCAAAACCTATTATAATTAGCAATAATAACGTATATAATTTCATTATAATCTCTTAGTTAAGATTTTTTAATAAAAGAAACCTAAAAAATCAATAAGAACTCCATCAAAGTATTGATTTCTAAATCTAGATAATAAGGATTTTAGAACACATAGTACACTGGATGATCTGATTCTTACGACTAGCTTCTCTTATCATATGAACAGGAAGTTGAACATTACAATATTCACAAGACTTATCCTTAATCTTTGAGGTAATTAATCCACCATACTTAGCCTTAAGCTGGTTATAAATAGACATAAGACGATAATCTATGTCTAATACTAGTTTTTCTTTAGACTTACAAAGTTTTTGATAGTGTAAGTCATTATCTAGTTCGTTCTTACCCTGCCTTTTACCTTTTTCTATGGTAATTTCATGAGAATAAGTATTAATTTCATCCTCTAATATTAAAAGGGAGGTTAATAAGTGTAAGCTTTTGTATGATATGTAATTAAGGTCATTATCACTTTTTTTAACTATGGCTAAAAACTTTTGAGGACTATCTATACTAATAAGGTCTTCTATAGAATGGGTATTTTTAATAAAATACATAAGATAGGATAAAGCTTTTAAATACATTTCGTTTGAGTTGTTATCGGATATAATAACAAACATCACGCGAACCAAATCATTATATTTAGCTCTAAAGTTTACAGGTATTTCTGGAAAAGAAACATAAATCTTAATACCATTAAACCCTTTAAAATTACAATGGGGAATAGCAAAACCTTTTCCTATAGCAGTAGCTTCAAGTTTTTCTCGCTTTAGAATAAGTTTAAGCAAGGTATCACAATCATTAGTAATATTTTCTATTTCACAAATACGTCTAACGGTTTCTTTTATTACAGCTCTTTTACTATTCCCTTTTACGTTAAAAAATATACGGTCTTTACTAATAAACTCTTGTAGTTTAAACATTAAATCGCCGTTTATCAATTAATATTATTTGTACTTATAATAAGTTTTCAATAAAAATAATACTAAAAAGTATTATATGACTAATAAAATTATAATATCTTAATACTATTTAACTTATAGTAGTATAATAAGATATATTTAACTTAATGAATTTATCAGCAATTGTCAAGAAAGAGCAAAAGTCTAATGCTTATTTAGTGATATATAAGCTATTTTTATTAGTATAACAAGTATATTTAACATTTTAACTAACTTAAAATAAATTAATCTAGTGGTATTACTTCAACTTCCAACATCTCATTATTTATTCTAGAGTTATATTCACGTAGATTTCTAGTGGCCTTGCCTATACAGAGACCAGTTTTAAGATCAAAGCTCCACTTATGAACCTTACAGGTTAGTATATGATCATCTATATTTGTTGGCAGCCTATTACCCAAGTGTGGACATTGTCTATCATAGACTTTTATGTTATCATCGGATTTATATATAATAAAACTTCTTCCGGCAGTATTTTTTGTCGTTAATTTATTTTCTAAAATCTCATTAACAGAGATTAAGGTAATCCACTGTGGTTTTCGTTTTAGGTTTTCCAATTTAAGTTCTGGCAAGTTCATCTCTTGTAATACTTCAATAGCATTAAGAACTTTAGTAAGTCCAGCGGCAGGAAAAGACATTAAAACAGCATCAATAAGCTCTTGTCCACTGGCTCCAGCACGTATAGCATGGGGTACATACTGCTTAAGCCCTTTATTAGCACCAGAAATCACCTTAGTAACTAAAGAAATAAGAAAACGAGTCTTATCATCCAAATGACGTCCAGACTCTTTAAGAAAAGTCATATATGCAGTAGCCGCCTCAGGTCGTGTTTGTATTAGAAAGTCTAATCTTTCAGACATTATTTTATCCTCCGTATTAATTATTTTTGTTTAATATATATTTTTTTGATCAAAGATCTATTATTAAGCAATATCTTTTATAAATATATTAGCCGCTGTAAGATATATAATTAAACCTATTATGTCATTTATAATAGTTATAAAGGGTCCAGTAGCTAATGCGGGATCAATATTAATCTTCTTAAAAATAAGGGGAATAACTGTACCAATAAGCCCTGCAATGTTGATAATTAAAAATAATGCGGCTCCTAGTAATATCCCCATATTCCAGTTAGTCCATATTCCTGCAATTATCACAAGGATAGAACTACAAGCCATACCATTTAGTAATGCTACTTTCATTTCTTTAAAAATATGCTTATATATGCCAATAAATGTTATTTCGCCAGTTGCAAGACCTCTAACAACTAAAGTTGATGACTGTATACTAATACTACCTCCCATAGCCATAACAACAGGTGTAAAAAAACTTAACATTATAATCTGGTTAAAGGAATGTTCAAAGCTACTCAAAACAACAGCGGCAACAATTCCGCCAAGTAGCCCTGTTATTAACCATGGTAAACGCGTTTTTAGTATGTTAACTGATGATGTATCCCTAAGTTCTTCATCCTCATTAATACCAGCCATTTTGTGTATATCTTCGGTAGCCTCTTTATCAACAACATCTATAATATCGTCTATAGTAATGCGTCCAACTAAGACACCATTATTATCGACAACTGGAATTGATACTAAATCATACTTTCTAACAATATTAGCTACTTCTTCTTGATCCAGGTTAGTGTTAACAGAAACAACCTCCCTATTCATAACCTCAGTAACCTTTTCTTTACGACTAGTAAGAATTAACTTTTTAATGGATAAAAATCCAATTAAGACTCCATTTTTATCTACAACAAAAATGTAATAAACATCCCTAACCTCATTGGATTTGGCTCTAATAGTATGAATAGCATCCCTTATAGTACTGTTCTCCTCAACAGCGATGAACTCCTTAGCCATGATTCCACCTGCGGTATCTTCTGGATAAGATAAAAGTTCTCTAACTTCGCTAGAGTCAACAACATCTATAGAGTTTAATACCTTAGTAGCAGTACCTTTTGGTAATTGAGATATAAAATCAGTGGCATCATCAGAATCCATCTCATCAACAATTTCACTAATACGATTAGTATCCAAGTCTTCAACAAACTGATTTCTTACAAAGTTGTCCAACTCGGATAGTACCTGGGATGCCGTATCAGCGTCAAGGAGTTCAAAAATATACTTTCTATTCTTTTCAGAAAGATGGTGTATAATTTCTGCAAGATCAACATAGTGCAAATAAAGTATGGTATTAGCTATTTGTGTATTATTAGAAGTTTCTATCCAATAGATAATTTCTTTAACAGTCTGTTTAAGTTCTTCTTTCTTCATGTTGTCTCTCCAGGGATAAAATCAGCCTTATATTAATCAATAGAATTGGCTATTTGTAATTCGGATTTTAGTAAAACTTTAAAAACCATTTATTTTATTTGTGTTATAAAGAATATGCTAAAATATCAGCTTTGAGTTAAGCTAGTATAATTTATGAGCAATAAACTAGTCGTAATAGTCTGTCGCAGTTATTATTTTAAGGGTATAAAAAAAAGGCAAAAAGCAAAGAAGATTTTAGGAAGATAAATATTTAATAATAATTCTTAAATTAAGTATATAAATATATTCTAATGAAGCAAAACGGTTTATAGTTTATGCTCCATTAGATGGTTAATCTACACCTAAAAAATAAAGAGTAGGTTTAACTAGTTAAAATTACTTTTTCTTTTTTCTAACGGATATAATATAAGCGGTTACCTGCGAAATCTTCTTTTTTCCTAAAAAGCTTTGTGGAGGCATTCCCATATTAGTACCATTTTTAATAACTTTCATAATACTTTTAGCCGAGTTGCCATATTTAAGCTTGGGAGCAAGAAGATTAGAAAGTCCACTTTTTAAATCAGCCATATGACACATAGCACAACTAGCCATATACACTTTTTTTCCTTTTGCTATAGCCTTAGCATTACCAACATACTTATTAGCTAAAACAAGGTTTTCAATCGATATGGACATAATAGTAAAACTAACTATAACCATACCTATCCAAAGTAGCTTTTTATTTTTGTTAATTCGATTATACATTTAAGTATCCTTTAATTTATTAAAATTTATTAAGTTTAGTATACGCCAATATATTTTTATCATTAAACCCTTATAAATAGGATAACACAATTAAAAACTATAGGTATACTTAGCATTTATCTACTTAATATAAGTAATAACAGGTAGATAAATGCTAATGGCAAAAGTGAAGTTAACTTTCACCTTTGCCTTATCCTTTATAACTAAAGACTATTTTTGTTCTCTCTTAGACATGATAAAAGCAACTACATTAGCAATCTTTTCTTTGCCTAAAAAGCTATGAGGAGGCATTCCATTATCAGTACCATTCATAACGGTTTTAGTAATCTCTTCAACAGAATTGCCATATTTAAGCTTAGGGGTAAGAAGATTAGAAAGTCCACTTTTTAAATCGGCCATATGACAAGCCATACATGTAGACTTATAGATTTTATCTCCCTCAGCAATAGCGTTAGCATCACCAGTATCTGTCTTTGGTGCAGCAGTAGCAGTACTTTTATCTTGTTCAACTTGCTTAGCTTTTTCAGCTTTCATTTCTTTTTTGTGGTCGTTATTCCAAGAATACCCACTAAGCTCTTCAGTATACATAAGAATATATACAATCACAAAAACAATTGCAGCTATATAAAAAATTAACCACCCAGTAGGCAATTTATTATTATTTTCTTTAATACCATCAAAGTCTTGTTCTTCAGACATTTTAATCCTCCTAAGTTTTTAGTCATCATCGAGCATTCGGTATTTAGGGTCTTCTACTTTTTTCTTTCTTTTTGACCCAAAATAATAGCCAATTATAAGAGCAAGTACAATAACCAATAAAACCAAAAAACCAAATGCTATATATTTTTCTATACTCATCGATCACCTCAATAAGCTTTAAAAGCTATAGACTAAAGTCTATAGCTTTTATCTTATTTATTTACTCTGTTGTTTTTTATAAACTTCACCCATATCCCTTCCTAGTTTTAATAGGTAAGCGACTATGGCATCCATTTCAGTTAACTTAGCACGATTAGCTTCTGGAGTAACTTTATCCCGATCTTTTTTAGCAACGTAGTTATCAGAAGTAACTTCTTTAGTAAAGTCAGCAATCTTTTTTTGAACTTCTTCTTTTGTGCAAGCCTTATTAGCAAGAATCTGCTCATCAGTACAGCCATAGCTAAGGGTACTAATTTTTGCATAAGTATTACTAATATCAAGCTCATTACCAGCTAACCAGCCATAAGCAGGCATATTGGAGTTTTTATAAACATCTTTAGGATCAATAGATCTTGGATCATCCATGTGTCTATAATGCCATCCAGCAGCAGGTTTACGTCGTCCAACACTCATAAGATCAGGACCAGTACGTTTTGATCCCCACAAAAATGGTCTATCATAAGCAGACTCTCTTGGGTCAGTATATTGCTTATAAATAGGGTCATACAAAATAACCTCGTGTCTTAATGGACGAACTGTTTGGGTATGGCAATTATTACACCCTTCTCTAATATAAATATCACGACCCTCTAGTTCCACAGGACTATATGGACGAACATATATAGCCTTACCAACATGCCCTGCCGGTTGAGTAGATGGAAAAAGCATTGGAGCAAGGGTACTAGCTATGGTACCAATCAAAATTACAACTGCTGCTACTATAGCAAAAACAATTGGCTTAGAATATATTGCATTCATCATTTCCTCCTCAAAAATTATGCAGTTTTAGGTTCACTTTTAGCTGTCTTTATTAGGTTATAAGCAAAGACAAGCACTCCCAAGAAATAGGCAACTCCACCTATAACACGGACATACCAGTATGGATACATTTCTCCAACTGATAAAATAAAAGCTTGTATGTTAGTAGCATTCTGCCATTCTATACCTTGAACAATACCTCCAACCCATAAAGAAACGGTATAAAGAAGTTGTCCAATTAGAATTAGCCAAAAGTGAGTATCAGCAAGCTTTATACTATAAATCTCTCTGTTATATATCTTTGGAATAATATAATAAAGAGAGGCAGATATAACCATGGTTACCCAACCCATGGTACCCATGTGAACGTGTCCTGGTATATATTCTGTATAATGAAAAAACTGAGTTAAGGTTCTAAGTCCTTGAGTTGGGCCTTGAATAGTCTGAAGACCATAAAAGGTAATACCCAATACAAAAAACTTAACTAAATAGTTACTTCTCATCATATCCCAGTTACCGCCCATAGTGTAATAACCATTAACTACAGAACCCCATGACGGAGCTATTAAGAATATTGTAAATGCCATAGCCATAGTTTGAATCCACTCAGGTAGTGGGGTTAACATAAGATGGTGTGCACCTGACCATAAATAAGCAAAAACTAATGACCAAAAAGCAATCATCGAAAGTCTATGACTATAAATTGGTAAGTTCGTAGACTTAGGAAGAAAATAATAGAACATCATAAGGATTGGTACAGTAAAAACAAACCCAACAGCATTATGACCATACCACCATTCTACATTTGCATCATTGGCACCAGCAAATAGTGAATATGATTTAAATAAGGTTACTGGAACTGCCAAGTTATTAATAATGTATAAAACAGCAACAGCAACGGTCATAGCTATTAAATACCATAGACTTACATACATCAGCTTAACTTTTCTTTTAATTAATGTAGCAAATACATTAACAGCAAATATCACCCAAATAATTACTACACCAACATCTAATGGCCATTCAAGCTCAGCATACTCTTTAGAAGAGTTATAGCCTAAAAATAGGCTTAGAGCAGCTGCAGCTATTGCCCCATTAAAAAGCCAAAGATGTATTTTAGCTAATGTCGGAAAAACAAGTCGTGTTTTTGTTAACCTTTGCAAAATATAGTAGCTACAAGAAAATATTCCTGCAAGCCCGAATCCAAAGGCTAACCCATTGGTATGAACAGGTCTTAGTCTACCATAAGAGAGCCAAGGTGCAAGATTTAGGTCTGGTATAACCATTTGCAAAGCAATTACAAGACCAACTAAAAGTCCTATAATTAACCAGAATATTGCCGAAAAAGCAAACCACTTCACAACCGAATTATCATAAGTTGTGTCATTCATTACGTTACTCCATCAAAAAGTTTTCCTTTACCCTCAACGAGGGTATTTTCTGAATTAATAAATATTAGAAATTATATGAATTTAATTTTTTAAGCATATTTTTGTATAAACCTTACTCCATAAAAGGCAAAGAAAAACTTATTGCTTCTAAGTATAGCATATTAGTAATACAAAAATAGATCTACTAGATTATTCAAAGCTGGGTAATCTCAGTCAGATTCTATTTTTATCTATATATGTAATACTATCGTTAAATAAAAAATAATAATCTTGACTCTCTTAGATTAACAAATTATTATAGAGGCTTTTATAAAGTTATTAAAAATCAGTTTGGCAAATATAAACCCCAATAAAGTGTATATTTATTACTATAGTACATACTCTTTTTAAGGGTGTATAAATCTTATTTAGGATTTAACTTATTCTAATTTTATAGTTTTGTCAAGTAGTTTTTTAATTTTTTCTAAAATAAGTCATATTTATAACATTTTATTAAAAAAAATAATATAAGGTTATTACGTAATTAATTTTGACTTTTTATCTTCAAAATAATACTATTATCATAGCAAGTTTTTGTGAGGAAGTATATGTTTAATTGGTTTAAAAATATAAAGATATATAAAAAGGTTATATTGCTGACTATTTTTAATGCAGGTATTCTTATTGGAATGTGGTTTTTGCTTTATGATAGATTAAATCAAGCTGTTTCTATCTGGGAGAAGCAAAGAGAAGTTGAAGTAAGAAAAAGTAGTTTTAGTCAACTCAAAAGCTATTTTTTTTATGATAGTTTTATATACCACTTTTATAACTACATTCTGACAAAGGATAATAAACATAAAAAGCGCTTTGAGGTAGAGGTAACTAACTTTACAAAAGATTTAAAACAGTATTCGAGCCATAATAGTATAACTAAAAAGGAATTAGATATACTAAATAAAATAAAGAAAATCGTACTTTATTATAGGGATAAAATAGAATTAACGAAAACCTTAATCTACAATCAAAAAACCTCTAAGGAAATACTTGATCAGCTTACTTTGGAAGATCAAGAGCCTATCAAGGTTTTCGAAAGCCTAAGAAAGGTCTATAATGATATGAATCAACAATCCTCTAGTGATTTTACAGGTGTTGTAAACCTAATTAATAGGCGAGTTTTGGTCTCTTTTATAATCCTAATACTATTTGTAACGGCTTATAGTCTTTTTATTATTGTTTATTATGTTGTTAATCCAATTAGAAAAACTACTAAAATATTAAAGAACATCTCGGAAGGAGAAGGAGATCTAACTAATAAGATTGACTATCCTTATAAAGACGAAATTGGCTTACTTTCTAATTACTTTGATCTTTTTATGGATAAACTAACAGCTATTATAGTAAGGATTAAACATGTATTAATAGAGGGACAAAAAATTGGAGAGTTATTATCCGAGAATAGTGAGAAAACATCAGCTTCTTTAATAGAGATTAGTAATAGTATTGTTTTTGTAAATAATCTTTTTAAGTCATTGGCAGAAAATATTAGTAAGCTGTCTGAGGTTACGGATAAAAACTTTGAAAGCTTTAAACATTTACCAAAAGAGATTATTAAGCAAGGTAAAGTTGTAAAGCAGTCTTCTAACTCAATAACTCAACTGGTTAAATTTATTGAGGATGTTGCAAAGATCTCAAAAGAGAAGCGTGAAGCAACAAGCCAGCTGATTGAGAGAACTTATATTGGTGGAGAGAAAATTAAAGAAACCAATAATCTTATTTTGGATATATCAAAAAACTCTGAAGATATGCTCGAAATGATTAAAATTATTAATGACATTGCCACTAAAACTAATCTTCTTGCTATGAATGCAGCTATAGAAGCGGCTCATGCTGGAGATTCAGGTAAAGGATTTGCCGTTGTAGCTGATGAGATAAGGAAACTAGCAACATCTACTGCAACCAATGTTAAGAGTATAAGTGAAACATTAAATTCTAGTGTAGAGAAAATTAAGCTTGTTACAAAGCTAAGCCATGAAAGTAGGGATGCTTTTTTAGAGGTTAATAACGAAGTTAATGAGGTTTCACAGGCTTTTGATGTAGTATCCACCAATATGGACAACCTTAGTAATGAGACTAGTAGTATATTGGCTATTGTTTCTGATTTACAATCCATTACAGAAGAGGTAAAATTTGATACCATAGAAATGAAGATTTCTATTTCGGAAAGTAGTGATGCTTTGAAAAGGATAACTAATGCATCCTTTAAAGGATTATCAACGGTAGAGAAGATTACAAAAACTAGTAATGATATGAAAGGCTCTGTTTTAAGCCTTGCAAAACTTGGTTCTATAAATAGTACTAATATTAGTATGCTAAATAATGAAATATCAAGTTTTAAAGTTAAAGAAGAGGAAAAGACTTCAAAAGTTGTACCTAAGGATAAAAAGAAAATAGATTTCTATGAAAAAGAAGAACTTAAAGATAAAAAAGTAGATAGCTTAGTTAAATGGAATAGCGATTTAGTAACCGATGTACAGTCCGTTGATAGCCAGCATATAAGACTTATAAATCTAATAAATGAGCTTTATAGTAATATGGTTGTTGGTAAAGGTTTTGGAGTTATGGAGAAGATATTAAACGAGCTATTTGATTATACAGTTATTCATTTTTCATATGAAGAAAAATTAATTAAAAAGCTTGATTATTCTGGTTACGATGAACACAAAAAACAACATGATGAGTTTACTAAGAAAGTGCTGGAGTTTAAGGAATATTTTAGTAAAGGCGAGGTGAACTTATCGATTGAGGTTCTTATTTTCTTAGAAAGCTGGTTGATAAATCATATTAAGGTTACGGATAAAAAAACATTTACCGATTTAAAGGATGCTATTGAGAATATAAATAAAGTAACAAAATGCTAAAAGTTGTCATTTTGCTTAGAATATTTATGATAACGCTAAAAATATCCGGATACTTGTTATTAAATGTTCTTAGTGGGTATTTTGCCCACTATACAAAATAAATAAAAACACCTTATATCCAACTAACAATATATGCGTATATCCCTTTTGGGAACAGCTTTATAATCCCACCCTTTTTACGACTTTACTACTATATCTATAGTATTTTAGTTGGTTTTTTATAGCAACTTTATTATATACTAAAAATAGTACCTTTGCAAATGGGATTAGCATTAAAATGAAAAATATTATTATCCCCATTGCTGGGATTATACTCGGATTAGCTTATTGGATCATTGATTCGTTAATAAGCTATTCTATTAGTGGTAAACCCCTCCTAAATGAAATTATATATCCCGCTGTTATAGAGCTATGCTTAAGATTATCAGTTTTAACGATTTCTATTGGCATATCCCTTTTTATTAAAAAAATGTTATTAAAAATAGACCGCCTTAGCCCTAAACAACCTTCTATAGCTGATAAAAAGAATATGATAAACGAAAAACTCTTTATAGAAGGACCAGTAATAAGATTTAAGCTCTATAATAATAAAGATAATTGGCTAATAGAATATATATCGGCAAATATTGATCAGTTCGGTTATAAGGCAGAAGAGCTAATTAGTAATAAAATAAAATATTCGGATATTATATGTCCCAACGACTTTAAAAAAATTACCTCTGGTATGATAAACTATAGTAGGTCGGAAAACACTTTTGAACAGGATTATAGAATAGTTTTACCAAATAAAACTACTAGATGGATATATAGCTTTATAATAGTAAATCGTAATAATAGTGGTGAAGTTGTTAACTATGAAGGGTATATGTTGGATGTAACCAGCAGTAGAGAAGCATCTGAGGCGTTAAAAAAAGTGCGTGATGAACTAGAAGAGCGAATTAAAGAACGTACCACAGAATTAGTTGATTCAAACAAAAAACTAACCCAAGAAGTGCTGGAAAGAAAAGATATTGAAAAAAAGTTTACAGAATATCAAAATAAACTAGAAGATCTTGTTAAAGATAGAACTATAGGCCTTATAAAAACCGTTGATCAGCTCAAAATCGAAATAAGAGAACGTAAACGATCAGAAAATGCATTGAGAGAAAGTGAAAAACGATTTAGAGCTATAGCTGACTATACCTATGATATGGAAATATGGGTTTATCCTAATGGTAGACTAGTCTGGATAAATAAAGCAGTAGAACGCATTACCGGCTATAATACAGTAGAATGCAAAAATATGAAAGACTTTCCTATCTCTATTATCTATCATGAGGATCAGCCTAAAATGAATAGGGCATTTACTGAGGCATTAAATGGTGCATCCGCAAGCGAAATGGTCTTTAGAATAAGACGTAAAAATAACAGCATAAGATGGTTAGCCGCTTCATACCAGTCTATCTATGATAGTAATAATAAGTGGTTAGGCTATAGAAGCAGTTTTAGGGATGTTACCGAACGTGAAGAAGCCGCTGTTGCCCTTAAAAGAAGTGAAGAAAAATATAGAGTAATACTTAATACCACTACAGATGGTATATTAGTCCTGAACAAAGAAGGAAGAATATTATTTGCTAATCCAGCTACCGAAAACATATTCCAGCAACAACCAAATAAAATGATAGGAAAATCTGTTGGTATCCCGTCTTATTTCGGCGGACTCGAACTAAACGTTATAAAAAAAGATACATCCTTATCTGTGGTGGACGCCAAATCAGTAGAAACCTTTTGGGAAAATAAACCAGCCTATATTGTATCCCTACACGATATTACCAAACGTAAACAGGCCGAAGAAGAAAGAGATAGGTTTTTTAATCTCTCATTGGATATGCTCTGTATTATAGGCATAGATAGCTATATAAAACGTATAAATCCCGCATTTGAAAAAATAGTTGGTATGTCAGAATCAGAGCTAATGTCCAGTCCCCTAACCGATTTCATACATACAGGGGATATTACTACAATGACTTTTTCATTAAGAAAGTTATCTAATGGAGAACCAGTAAGATATTTAGAAGCCAGATTTATTTGTAAGGACGGCTCATACAAGTGGTTAGCATTTACTGCGGCTCCCTATACAGAAGAAGGGCTTATTTATGCTGTAGCAAGGGATATTACCATTAGTAAACGCATGACTGAAGAATTAGAGAATAGTCATGCCTTATTAGATGTAATCAATAGAACTCAGGCACAATTTATTACTAGCTCTAATCCGTGGGAACTCTTTAATGATTTGTTAACTAACCTTATATCCCTAACAAAAAGTTTTTACGGTTTTATTGTAGAACTCCTTTATACAGAAAATAACAAACCTTTTTTAAAAAGTATTGCTATTACAAACAGCATTAGGAATAGAAAAACTGAAAAACTTAATCAAAAAGCCATTACTGATGAATTTGAGTTCCATAACTTGGATAACCTTTTTGGTAACGTTGTATTAACCACTAATCCTCTAATTTATAATAATCCGCTGGAAAAAGATATAAATAATGCCTTCCCACAAGGACATCCTAAGATTACCTCTTTTATTTTACTGCCTATTTTACGCGGAGAAAAAGTATTGGGTGTTTGTGTTCTAGCGAATAAAAAAGATGGCTATGATAAACAAACTATAAACTTTATACAACCATACATAATTATGTGTTCAAATATCATTGAAGCCTATAAAAGTGAAAAACAACGAGTAAAAGCTGAAGAGGCCTTGCTAGAAAGTGAAAATCGTTATCATACAATTATAACTTCTATGTCTGAGGGCATTATTTTCCAGAAGGCTAGTGGAGCTATACAAACATGTAATAAAAGTTCTGAAAAGATATTAGGTCTTAGCTATGATAAAATGGATGAGTTTTTCCATAACAAACTAAACATTATTAAAGAAGATGGAGAAAGTCTTAAAAAAGAAGAGCATCCCAGTATAACTTGTTTGAAAACAGGTAAGGCTAAATTTAATGTAGTTATGGGCATTAATAGGCCCGATAAGGTATTAAAATGGATATCTGTTAATTCTAAACCTCTTTTTAAGGGTAAATCAAAAAATCCATATGCAGTGGTTACCTCTTTTACTGATATTACCGAAAGAAAAAATAATGAGGATAAAATAAAAGCATCACTAAAAGAAAAAGAACTTCTTATGAGAGAAATTCATCATAGAGTAAAAAATAATCTTCAAATTATTATTAGCCTTTTAAAGTTCCAATCAGACTATATTAAGGATAAAGAGCATGTGGATATGTTTAAAGATAGTGAAAACCGTATTGAGGCTATGTCTTTAGTCCATGAAAAGCTTTATCAGTCTAAGGATTTAGCTAATATAGACTTTCATGACTACATTAAAGACCTTGGAAATGAGATGTTTGGTTTTTATGATATTAGCCCTGGTAAGGTGGCTTTGGATATTAATGTGGAACATATATATTTAGAAATTGATATTGCTATTCCCAGTGGACTTATAATTAGTGAGTTAATATCTAATGCTATGAAGCATGCATTCCCTAATGACCTAAAGGGAAATGTTTTAGTCGACTTTCATTTATTATCCGAAGATGAGGTTCAACTTATCGTTAATGATAACGGTGTGGGACTGCCTAAAGATTTAGATTTTAGAAATAGTAATTCTCTAGGATTAAAACTTGTTACTAACCTCGTTGAAAAGCAACTCCATGGTAGTATTACATGTAAAAGAGATAAGGGAACTGAATTTATTATTTGCTTTAAGAAGTCCAAGTATATGAAGAGGATATAAAATATGACTGATGCAAAGATATTGGTTGTAGAGGACGAGTGGATTATTGCTAATGCCATTCAAATTAGCCTGCAGAGAATGGGTTATACCGTTATTGGTATTGTATCATCTGGTGAGAATGCCATAGCAAAAATAGAGAAATCTAGGCCTCAGCTAGTTCTTATGGATATTGTACTACAAGGAGATATAGATGGTATTGAACTGGCTGATAAAGTTAAAAATGGATTTAATATACCAGTTGTTTATCTTACCGCTTACTTAGATGATGAAATATTAGAACGAGCTAAGATTACTGAGCCATTTGGATATATTATTAAACCATTTAAAGATAGAGAATTATATGCCACTATTGAACTAGCACTGTATAACCACAAAATGGACTTAAAACTAAAAGAACGAGAACTATGGTTTTCAACAGTACTTTCTGCCATAAGCGATGGAGTTATTGTTACTGATATAAAAGGTCAGATTATTTTTATGAATCCTGTTGCCGCACACTTAACCGATTGGAATGAGAAAGACGTTAGAGGTAAACAGGTTAAAGAGATATTTAAAGGAGTTGATGAAGTAAAAGATTTTAAGGATGCTACACCTAAAAAAGTGATAATAGGAGAGGGGCTGGTTGCTGGAATAGTTTTTAAAAGTAAGTTACTTACAAAATATGGTATCAAACGCGATATTGAAAAAAGTGCGGCTCAGATGAAAGACTCCAAAGGTAATATTACAGGGGTAGTTATCGTGTTTAGAGAGATAACCCCGTGTGAAGAACAAAATTCTGACTACTATATAGGTTAAATGGTATAATACGTGATTAGGGATATAATTCCAATGGTCCAACAGTAGTATGAAAAATTATGTAATTTACCACGATTAACAAAATTAAGAAATACCTTTAAAGCCCAATATCCAACAATAAATGATACGATAAACCCAACAATTAAAGGCATCCACTCAAGATCACTAATATTAGCATCTTTAAATTTAATGATATTAGCACCAAAAATAGCAGGCAAGGATAATAAAAAAGAATATCTACCAATTTTATCCCTTTTAATTTTTCTCCATAGCCCCCCACTAATAGTAATACCTGACCTTGATATACCAGGTGTAATGGCAATACCTTGCAAAAACCCTATAATAATAGTATCCAAAATGCTAATGTTATTATAGTCATCTTTATTATGCTCCTTTACAAACCTCGTAGAAAATAAAATAAAACCAGTAACTAAAAATGCAAAAGATACAAATAATAAACTACCATACATTAAGTTAAATAAATCCCTAAACAATAAACCTATTATAACAGTGGGTATGGTACCAATAATGATCATAAAAATTAACCATAAAGACCGATCCTCTCTAATAACCTTTATATTAAATAAATGAAATATCCTCTTGGATAAAACTGCCTTAGACATATCCAAAAGCTCATCTTTAAACACTATTATAATGGCAAAGGTAGTACCCAAATGTAAAACAACATTCATTAACTGATTATCCTTAAAGTTAAAGTCGAAAACCTTCTGAGCAACAACTAAATGTCCAGAACTGCTAATAGGTAAAAACTCTGTTAACCCCTGAATAATACTAAGTATTATAGCGTTAAAAACCTCAATCATTATTTTTAATATCCTTTTTATTGTCAGGTATGATACTCTCTATTCGCCATATCTCTCTTAGCTTTTTAAGATGTATTACTTTTAGCTCTTCGATAAGGAAGGTGGTATCAAAAAATATAGCTAAAACCTTAGCCTCATTACCATTTATTTGAATATCGGTAATCTTGATCTTAAGTGCCTTAGCATAAGCCCTATACTGTAAAAGCTTATCCCTATAAGAAGTTTGTTTTCGCTTACTAAGACTAATTATATCATTAAGCTCGTCAAGCTCTTCTTCTGCTTTTCCAATAAGGATCTGATCAATAGTTTCAAATATGTGAGGCTTGTCAATCTTGTTTAAACAATAATTAAATCGCTTAATAGTTTTCTCAACAGTGGAAGGCTTAAGAGATGGTGATATAGCTTCAGTGCAACTATTTATGATGAGTATAATAAAAATATAAAAGACTAATTTATTCATTAGCTGCAATCTTATTGGGGAGAGGAGGATTTGAACCTCCGAAGACGTTGTCAACAGATTTACAGTCTGCCCCCTTTGACCACTTGGGTATCTCCCCGTTAGCCGACGGTCGGAATTGAACCAACAACCTAGTGATTACAAATCACTTGCTCTACCAATTGAGCTACGTCGGCATTAATATCAAGAATATAACAGTTTTTATAAAATCGTCAAGATAAAAATCCAACACAAATAAACTAATATTTTAACCAGCTTTCTTTTTATTAGCCTCTTCGTCTAAAGCTAATTTTGACCTATCAGACATATCAGCATAAGGAATCCACGACTGGATAGACTCAGTAGGACAAACAACTGTACAATCATTACACTCAGTACACTTGTTATAGTCAAAAATAGCTAAGTAATCCTTTATATGAATAGCGTCATAATTACACGCCTTCTCACATAACTTACATGCAGTACAACCTACATTACAATACTTCTTTACAGGCCCACCCTTATCAGTAGAACTACAAGAGTTAAAAATCTTTGTTCTTGCAGGTACCATCTTGATTATATCCTTAGGGCATACAGGAACACATAATTCACATCCAGTACATTTTTGTTCATCAACAATAACATCCAAATCCTTGGTTATGTAAATAGCCTCAAATGGACAAGCCCTAACACAACTCCCCAAACCAACACAACCATGAGGACACTCCTTTGATCCTCCAAACATATTAACAGCCTGATTGCAATCTGTAATCCCGTTATACAAATACTTCTGCCTGGAATTAGCAAGATGACCACTACATAAAATCCTTGCAATAAGCTTCTCTTCAGTCTCTTTGACCTCTTTACCTAAAATATGCCCCAATACTTTAATTAAACTATCCCCACCAGGTGGACATAAATTAATATCTACTCCCTCTACCACAACAGCATCAGCGTATCCAGCACATCCAGGATAACCACATGCACCACAATTAACCTGAGGTAAGGAATCCTCAACCTCTTTTATCTTAGGATCTTTCTCAACAGCCAGCTTTTTATGTGCCACAGCTAATCCAAAACCGAATAACCATGCCAATAAGGCTACAGATAAAACAGACCATAAAATAATCATCTTAACTTACCCCTTTTCTAAATTATAACTATCTTTATAAATAAAGTTAATAAAAAAAGCTAATTCCCTAAAGATACCTTAAGGGATACTAAATTAGCAAAACCCTGAAAAGCCAATGCCATAAGACCAGCAGCAATAAATGTAACAGGTGCTCCCTTAAATACTCTTGGGATATTGGCAAACTCTAAACGCTCTCTTACAGCGGCCATCAAAACTAATGCCAAAGTAAAACCTATACCCGATGCAAAACCCTGCTCAACACTCTTTATAAAATTAAACCTATAGGACGGCTCTTGTAAATATTGTATGTTTAACTGAGCTAAACCTAATATCGCACAGTTAGTGGTTATAAGCGGTAAAAATATACCCAAACTCTTATATAAATGAGGTGTGAACTTTTCTATGATCATTTCGACAAGCTGGACTAAAGATGCAATCACTAAAATAAATGCCAGAGTATCAAATACCTCAATATTAAAATATACCAAAACCTTATACACCCAATAAGTAACTGTTGCGGCTAATGTCATTACAAAAGTTACAGCAAAACCCATACCTATTGCAGAGTCCAACTTCTTTGAAACCCCTATAAACGGACATATACCAAGAAACTTTGTTAATACATAATTGTTAACAAATATAGCGGCAACAAAAACTGATAAATATTCCATAATAACCTCGTCTATATTAATATATCACTTTTCTCCAAACAATAATGTATAAATTAACAGTGTCCACCTTTACTCTCAGTCTTAGTGGTTAACCTGTTAAATAAAGCTAAAAATAAACCCAGTACAATAAACCCTCCAGCAGGCATTATAAATACCAATATGGATGATGCCTTACCCTTTATCTCTAAACCAATCATAGTAAAATATGGCTTTAAATCATAAACCGTTCCCAACACCTCTTCGCCATAGTTTAACTTAAATGTAATCTCTCCACTACCAGGTACCTCACGGAGTATAGATAAAATCGTAAGGGTAATAGTAAATGATATTCCCATACCCAGAGCATCTATAAATGACCTCCATACACTGTTCTTACTAGCAAATATCTCTGCCCTACCCAAAATCATACAGTTAACCACAATAAGTGGGATGAATATACCAAGGGCTAAAGATAAATCATACATATACGCCTTCATCAAAATCTTTACCAGTGTAACAAAAGAGGCTATTATTATAATGTATGACGGTATTCTAATCTTATCAGGTATGTACTTCTTTAACGAGGATACTACAACATTAGAGCCAATTAAAACAAAGGTAGTAGCAATCCCCATACCCAAACCATTAATAGCCTGATTGGATACAGCTAAAGCAGGACATAAACCTAATAACAATGTTAATACAGGATTCTCTTTAAAAAATGGACTAGTAAAATCAGTCATAGTACTCATTATAAATAATCCTCCAGACTAAAAAAACATAAATAAAAGCTACTGTTTCGCATGACCAAATATCCTCGGAACAGTTATCCTATCTATAAATGGAGTAACAAGGTTCATAAGCAGTATAGCAAAAGCAACACCCTCAGGATAACCACCATACAACCTAATAAAAACCGTTATTATACCGCATCCAATGCCAAATATAAGACGCCCCTTCCACAAAAGAGGTATTGTGACCATATCAGTTGCCATATAAAAAGCACCTAAAATTAATCCCCCGGATAATATGCTGTACAAAGCAAAACCTAAATCAAAAACATCAACTCCACCAATAAAATAACTCAATATAAATACCGTGCCAATATAACTAAATGGAACCTCAAATGTAATATAATGCTTAATAAAAAGATAAATAGCTCCAACTAATAATAAAACCTCTGATGCCTCACCAATAGACCCACCAGTATTACCAAATATTAAATCAAACCAATTATAATTAGCAACCTCATTCTCAAAACCACTAATATTACTGGTCATATCATTAATCTGAGTATTAATAATATCAGCTTGCTTATCAGTAGCACTATTAAGATCCATAGTTAATTCTTCTTTTTTTGCACTCAAAATCTTTACGTTCTTCATTAGCTCAAGAGGTGTAGCCGATGACGTAGAATCTATAACATATTTTTCTTGGTTATACACAATAGCAGGCCAAGCAGCACCAGCAAATACTCTACCAGCTAAAGCAGGATTTAAAAAATTACTTCCTAATCCGCCAAATAAATGTTTTACAACCGAAATAGCAAATACAGAACTAATCCCAGTTACGAATAAAGGTGCAGTATGGGGCAAGGTCATAGCTAATAAAATACCAGTAAGAGCGGCACTACCATCAAAATAGGTTACCCTTTGCTTTCTAATATAGTTAATTATACCCTCAGTCAAAACAGAAAAAATAATGCCCACTAATAAATGATGTAACGCCTTACTAGTCAAAATAGTAATAATAAATCCATTTTTAACCAAATCAGCGTCATACTCAAAAAATACAGAACCCGATAATACTAAATTAACCCCTAAAGAAAAATGAATAATACCCCAAATAGCCGCAGGTAATAAAACAAAAAATACCCCCCACATTATAGTTTTAATACTGTCCTTAGACCTTATATGTGGAGATGATGTAACTAATAAATCTGGAATACCAAAATCTTTAGGTTCTTGTTTTTTAATCTTTAAAGGCTTTTTTTCTTTACTGGCCTTAGCTTCCTTTGACCCAGCCTCTTTTTGATCATCATTATTAGCCATTTGATTTCCTTAAAAATTAATGTTAGATTGCTATATCAAAAATAATATCATATAATATCTATAAAAATAAACAATATAATTATATTCATATATAGAAAATAAAAATATAACAATTTTAGCAAACCTTAAAAAATAAAAATTAAATTTTAATATACTAATAAACCCCTTTGAACATAAACCATCAATAACAAAATAAAACAAAAAATAATTCATAATTAATGAAATATCCCGAATAATTTGTTATGAATAAAGTAATAAAGCTAAATTATATGAACAATAATAAACAACAATTACTAAATTATGTATCCAACCTAAACGAAAATATATATAGCATATCCAACCTGCCAGAGGAAGTAATAGCAGTAATATTTGCTTATGTAAGCCGTAGTCCAAACAGCTTTAGGGATAACCTATTACAGGTAACAGAAGATAAGGCTAAAGAGTTCCACGAAAAATGGGTACTAAACTATGGACACGCCTCAGTAGCTGAACTTGCTACAGTCCATCTTGGTATAGAAAAGGTATCCAGATTATTTTCTGCCATATTAGAGAGGTCTAACTTATATATATCCCCCATAGAGTATTCCCAAAGATATCAAATGCCCAAACAAGGCGACTTCTATATACCACAAGAACTAAATAAAAATAGTAAACTCAAAAATAAATATCTAACCTTCCAAAATGATATATATAACATATATCAAGACCTACTAAAATTATTAATATCCCACTACCAAAAAACTAAACCCACTAATGAAAATGAAAGCTCATATCATAACCGTATACAAAAACTATCATTCGAAGATGCACGCTATGTATTAACCCTATCTACCTTTACTAATCTAGGGATAACCGCTAATGCAAGAGCTATAGAGAATACAATAACTAATTTACTATCCAGTGAATACACAGAAGTACGTATTAACGGTGAGGCTATTAAAAAAGAAGTTATGTCTGTTTTACCTACTCTGGTTAAGTATGCCAATGTAAACGACTTTACAATCAAATCAAAAGAAATTATAATTAACGAAATTAATAATTACAAAATAGAAAATAATAAAACAAAACCTATGGCTTTGTTATTGGACTTTACAGGAAAAAATAATCCTAACCCCGAAGAGACGGCATTAAATATTATCCTAAAAACTATGCTCTATGAACAAAGTAATAATAGTATATCCGGTGTATCTAACAATATTAAGAAAAAAAGCTATAATGATAAAATAAGCTTATTTAATAAAATCATCCATAATTTTAGCACCTATGATACCCCTCCTAACTCGTTTGAAAGCATTATGTATAAAGCTGAATTTAATATATCAGAAAGCTTATGGCATCAATTTTTACGACACAGAAAAGTTAACTTTACATGGCAATATCCAACAGTGGATAATGATTATATAGTCCCGCCTAAAATAGAAGAGGCTAACTTAACAAATATTTATAATACGGCTATGGACAAAAGTTTTGATATGTTTAGGTTATTAGAAAAGTTATGCCCTTTTACAGCCCACTATACAGTTACTAATGGACATTATCGTAGAGTAATTGGTGAGTTTAGTCTTTGGGAGCTATATCACCTTATAAATCTACGAATGACCGATCAAGCCCAGTGGGATATTAAAAATATGATGAATGTTTTAGTAAAACAAATTAGAGGTGTACATCCAAATCTAATACAGCCTGCACTTAATAGACTTAAATTAAGTAAACCTTTATAAATTAAGGTATGTAGATATTAGCTAAGTCTTTTCCAGATAGGTCTTTTGCATTCTTCTTTTTTATAAAACTGCCATCTTCCTCCACAATAGCCTTTTGTAGATCACTATAAGCAGTAGTCCAGGACTTTTCGTCTTCAGTACGAGTTTCACCTTTTTTTAAAGCTTTTACAAAAATGTTCTAATTGAAAAGTGTTATATTGAATTTATACCTCTAAGATAACCATGATATAAAACTAAAACAAGTTCAATACTGCTTATTGGCAACTAACAATAAGAAAATAAAAAAACTATTAAGCTTAAGAAAAATAATTTACTATAATTAATAAACTACCAATTAACAGCCTTATAAACTAACTAATAGACTTTAATTATTATGTCTAATTAGGAGTAAATTGTGAAAAATAAAAAAAAATTATTTATAATGGATGGCTTTACTATAATCTTTAAAGCCTTTTATGCCTTTATAAATACGCCATTACGAACTTCAAAAGGTGAACCTACATCAGCTATATTTGGCTTTGTTCGTATGTTGATAAAATTCTTTAAGGACTATAATCCGGATTACTTTGTTATAGCTCTGGATAGCCCTGTAGCCACTTTTAGACATACTATGTATAGCGAGTATAAGGCAAATAGATCTGATCCGCCTAATGACCTAAAAATACAGATTCCATTGATAATCGATCTAATTGATAAGTTTAAACTCTTTATGCTACAAAAAAACGGCTATGAGGCAGATGATATCATTGGTACTATCTGTGAAAAATATAAAAACCAAAATATCGACTTATACATAATAACTGGGGATAAGGATATATTACAGCTGGTGGGAAGTAATACTAAAGTTTTAACTACGTCAAAAGGAGTCAGTGAGTTAGTAAAATACGACGAAAATAAAGTTAAAGAAAAATGGGGCGTTTATCCTGATAAAATCATAGATTTGTTTGCACTAATGGGGGATAGCTCTGATAATATACCTGGTGTAAAGGGTATTGGTCCTAAGACGGCACTGAAGCTAATTAACGAATACGATAGCGTGGATAATATTTATAATAACATTGATAAAGTTATTAAAAAAAGACTAAAAGACTCCCTTATAAATGATAAAGAAAATGCTTTTCTTAGTAAAAAACTAGTTTCTATTGATCGTCATGTTCCAATTGACTTTAGCCTAAATAACTTTGCTAATCCAAGCCTCCATAGCAAAGAAGGAATTGCACTACTAGAACATTATGAACTATTCACCATACTAAGAGATGAAATCTTTCTTAAACATAAATCATACAATGAAATAAATAGTAATGTTAACATAACTAACTACAAAAAAGAATTAAATGAAAAACTATATAGTAATATTAACTATAGTCCAATCCTTAATCTTGAGGACTTTAAAAAACTAATTGAAGAAATTAAAAATCATAAGTTATTATCCATTGACCTCGAAACTAACTCAGAAGACCCTATGAAAGCTAAAATTATAGGTATTTCCTTTTCTACTAAACCTAAAGTTGCTTACTTTATGCCCATAATGCCTAAGAGTATAAATAATAATGACTTATTTAATAATGATCAGCCCTTTAGTATATGGAGCAGTCAGTGGGATAACTATAATCTGACTTGGGATAGCGTTTATGATGACCTAAAATATATTTGTGAGGACGATAATATTAAAAAAATAGGACAAAATATTAAATATGATTATATTGTCCTGAAAAGAGAATGCAATATAAATCTCAATGGTGTTATCTTTGATACTATGATTGCATCTTACCTTTTAAATCCTGGTAGGTATAGTCATGGAATGGACTATATAGCTAAGGAATTCCTTAATTATGATACGGTAAAATATAGTGATATAGTTGGTAAAAATCAGACTCTTTTGGATATAACCTTTGATAAGGTACTAAACTACGCCTGTGAGGATGCTGATATAACCCTGCGTCTTTATGAAAAGTTAAAATCCTTATTAGATAACTCTATGTTGCATAGCTTGTATTATGATGTTGAGCTACCTTTAATTTTTGTCCTTGCAAAAATGGAAATTAATGGAGTACTCATTGATATTAAACACTTTAGAAATATGTCCTTGACTATTGATGAAAGGTTAAAAGCTCTTGAAAATTATATACATGATCTTGTTGGTATAAAGTTTAATATTAACTCGCCCAAACAGCTTAGCGATGTACTTTTTAATAAGCTAAAACTAAAACCGGGTAAGAAAACTAAAACAGGATATTCAACTGATGTATCTGTATTAGAGTCCTTATCGGATAAACACGAAGTACCCTATAATCTTCTCGAATATAGAAAATTAAATAAATTAAAGTCGTCCTATCTTGACTCTATAGCAAAACTTGCTGATAAAAATAATAGAGTGCATACATCGTTTAACCAGGCTATCACCCAAACAGGACGTCTATCATCAAATAACCCTAACCTGCAAAATATACCTATAAAAGAAGACATTGGCCGTAATATAAGAAAAGGATTTATAGCAAAAAATGACTTTATTATAATGAGTGCAGACTACTCCCAGATTGAGCTTAGGATACTTGCTCATGTTTCAAAAGATCCAAGGTTAATAGAGGCCTATACTAATGATAAGGATATTCATGGTCAAACAGCAAAGTTGATCTTTGGTAAAAGCCATATTACCAATGATGAAAGGCGTATTGCTAAAACTATTAACTTTTCTGTGATTTATGGTATAGGAGCTAATGCTTTATCTAAAAACTTAAAAGTTAGTGCTAAAGAGGCAAAAAACTTTATTGATAGATATTTTGACGAGTATAAGGGGGTAAGGGAGTATATAGAAACTCAAAAAGAACTCGCTTATAAATCCGGATTTGTTACTACATTATTTAATAGAATTCGTTATATACCTGAACTTAATAGTAATAGTATTCCTGAACGCAAGTTTGGCGAGCGTTTAGCTCTAAATACCCCTATTCAAGGTACATCTGCTGATATTATTAAGATTGCCATGGTAAGGCTTGATAAGCAAATTCGTGAAAAACAATTGAAAAGCTTTATGACTATCCAAGTGCACGATGAATTGGTTTTTGAAGTGCATAAAAGTGAAGTAAATCTAATGAAAAATATGATTATTAATACAATGGAGTCTGCTACTAATTTATTGATACCTATTAAAATATCCCTTGCCTACGGTGAAAACTGGGATGAAGCTCATTAAACTAAATTATGATATATTCAAAAATAAATTAATAATAGGTCTAACTGGTTTATACGCTAGTGGAAAGTCTACTATTGCTAATATATTTGCTAAAAATGGCTATTACATTATCGAGGCTGATTGTATTGGACATATTGCCCTTGAAAAAAAGAAAAATGATATTATTAAGCAATTTGGTATATCTATTCTAAACGATTATGACAACGTCGATAGAAAAAAACTCGGTAATATTGTATTTCATAATATGAAATCCCTAAAACAACTGGAAAATATTGTTCATCCTTTTATTGTAAAAGAAATCAAAACAATAATAGAAAAAAATAAACATAATAAAATCCTTATTAATGCCGCTATTTTGCACAAGATGAGGTTAAATCTATTTTGTCATAAGATTATTTATGTATCCGCAACTGAGAAACAGATTATAAATTGGGCTATTAAAAGGGATAAAATTACTAAGGATAATATTAACCAAAGACTAAAAAGTCAATATAATATCAAATTAACTAAGGAATATTCCGACTATTGTATGATTAATGACGGTAATATTAATAAATTATTAAAAAAAACTGAAAGTTTAATTATCGAGATTGAAAAAGATATATTAAATTAACATTATGTTAAAGGGGAAGTCATGGATAAACAAAATCAGGATAAGAAACATGGTATGTATATTATTAACCTGGATCTAACTAGAGTATTTTGGATTATAGCTACATCATTATTTTGTCTTACGCTTTTCTTTTTAATCGGATATTGGCTCGGTAGTAGTACTAATTATCTTGCAATAAAACAGGATAATACTCCAGAAAAAGAAAGACTCAAAAAACTGATAACCAATAATAATATTACACATTCATATCTAAAAGAAGTAGAACAAGTTACTAACTTGGCAGAAATGAACTATGATACACTGCAAAAAAAACAAAATAATATAAATCCCCAAATAAATAAGCCAATAAATAACAAGGGAATAAAACAAAAACCTATATATAGTGATGAAAGACTAACTAAAGAAAATCCTTATGCTATTCAGGTATCCACTTATAAAGAAAAAAATAATGCCCATAATACTCTATCCTCGTTAAAGAAGAAAGGTTTTCCTGCCTATATATTTACTGGTAAAAACAAAAAAGGTGAACTTTTATATTATGTTAGAATAGGTCCCTTTTCTCTTGAAAGCAATACTCAAAGAGTTCAAGAGAAAGCAAGGCAGTTGGTTAGCCTTGTAAAAGAAAGCTTTATTATTAGTAAGGCACATAAGTAATATAAAAATTATCAAAGAAGAAATATAGTGTTGAATTTTATTAGGTTATTTAGTTTCGTAATTTTATTTTTATTTATAGTCTTTCCTCTATTTGCAAATAGAGAGCTTTTTGAGGGTAAGTTAAATAGTACTTATAACTTTAAGTTAGCTAAGGCAAGTAAAAAACTTATAAATAAAAAGTATAAAGAGATAAAAAAGTTTTGGTCCTTAGTGGATTCAAATAAAAAGATATATTTACCTTTGCTTAGAGAAAAGCTTAAGGATTTTAATCAAAATAACTTTTTTTTATATAATGGTTCATCGTTATTAATTAAGCACTCCAAAACTAAAAAAGACTTACAGATTGCGGCTGATGCTATTGGTCATTTTGTTTTTCCATACGCAAATAATACAGTCTATTTTACTGAATATTTTAAAGCAGTTCATTGGTTAGGAGTTAAGGGTGCAAATACATGGATAGCCGTTAATAATATTCTTAATTATCCTAAGTTTTCGGTATTTCTCTATATACCTAGGATGGGACTAGTACAAGAACAGGCTAGTACTTATTGCCTTTTGGTTCAAGATGAAAAAAACTACATGGACAACTTAATCAAAAGATTACAAACAGAAAAAAATGATCAAGCTATTAGTACTATTATTTTTGCAATATCTTTTATTGTAAATGCTAAAGGGGATAAAGCCATTATAGATTATTTGTCTATGGCTTCTAAGAGGATAAAAAAAAGATATAAAGAGTGGCTTTTAAGAAAAAGAAAAAAAATTAAACCGTCTGATCCTAAGTTTAAAATAGTTATTAAAAAATATTTTGAGGATATGCCTAATTATATAACAGAAAAATATAAAAAGTGGCTTTTAAAAAAAGGTAAAAAAACGAAGCTATATGGCAATAAACTTAAAACTAAAAGAAAAAATCTTTATAAAGCACTTAATCTAATTTTAAATAATAGATATACATCAAAAGATATTGATGTTTTTTTGTATATGGAAGAAGCTCCATATCATATAAGGAAAAGGGATTATAAAAAACTAAAAGAATTAAGAAAAGAGCAGGCAAAAAAAATAAATAAAGAGGCTATGTCAAAAATTGCTTATCTGACGGAATTAATAATTATTGCTCATCAGTCAAAAATATAAACCTATACTCTTAAACGAAATAATTTTTTATTTATGTTATCTATAGTCTTTTTTTACATATTCATTTATTAGGGATATAATACAATGGTGTTTGCTATAAACAAGGTTTGTCAAAAGTGTATTTCTAAATGTAAACAATATGATTTCATTGAAATTTTGGAATGTCCTAGTTTTATTTCTAACGATAAGTATAAATTAAAGTTATTCGATTCTAAGAAATAAAATCTTTATTATAATTATAAACTCTTTTTATAAAAACCATTGACATTAGATGTTTTTTTTTATATATTAATAATCTTCTAGTAGTGTACTTCTAAAAATTGAGGTAAAAATAATACTAGCGGTAAAGCTGTATCAGAAGTATAATTTGATAATCCTCTTTAAGTTATAATCCGTAATGATATATTAAGTACTGTGATGCTATCTTACCCTATGGAGAGGTTATATTTTGTCTCAGGCTAACAAAAACCTAGAGCAATTGGATACTTATAGAAAACAAATTGACGATATAGATAAAAAAATTGTTGATTTACTTAATGCAAGAACAAAAACTGCGTTAAGTATACGCGATGTTAAAATAAAATATAACTTACCTTTTTATCATCCAGACAGAGAAAAGGTTATTCTGTCCAATTTAAAGAACTATAATACTGGACCATTCCCATCTAATAATCTTCTCAGTATTTTTAAAGAGGTTATATTAGCCTCTAGAGAAGTTCAAAGTAATGTAAGTGTTGCGTATTTAGGGCCTAAGGGTTCATATACTCATTTGGCCTGCCTTAGAGAGTTTGGTAACTTTACTGAAACACACTCTATGACTACAATACCCGACGTCTTTAGCTATGTAGAAAATAATCACGCTGAATATGGTATAGTGCCAGTAGAGAACTCTTATGAGGGAATGGTAAATCGAACTCTTGATTCGTTGATTGATACTAATCTTAATATTATTGCCGAAATATATTTACCAATAGTACATTGCTTACTTAGCCAGCTTGATGATATTAGTCAAATAAAAAAAGTGTATTCGCATACTCAATCATTTGCTCAATGTAGATTATGGCTGAATAGCAAATTACCTGGTGTAGAGAAAATAGAAACTACTAGTAATTCAAAAGCCGCTGAAATTGTAGAGTGGGATAAGTATTCTGCTGCTATTGCCGGTGAGGCTGCTGCTGATATATACGGCTTAGGTATTTTAGCTAAGAACATCCAAACTGCAAGTACTAATACAACAAGGTTTTTAGTAATTGCTAAAGAGAGCTATAAGGTGGATGGAAGTAATGGTGAGAGGATTATTACTGTTTCGGATAATCTTACTGAGGTAGACTATAAAACCTCTATTATTTGTACTGTTAAAGATAAACCTGGAGCATTGATGAGAATATTAGCTCCTTTTCAAGAGGCTAATTTAAATTTAACTAAGATTGAGTCTCGTCCTTCCAGAAAAAAGGCATGGGAATATTTATTTTTTATAGATATTGAAGCTCATTCATCTAATCTCGTTTTTAAGGATGCCATTAATAAAATAAGACATATTTGTTATGATGTAAAAACCTTAGGTTCTTATCCTAAAGGTCTTAATTCCAATTGATAATGGGGAGTATATGATTATAGTATTAAAGCCTAATGTTACAAAGGATGAGGTAAAGCATATTAAAGACAAAATAGAGTCTCTTGGCCTTAGAACTCATATATCGGAAGGAAGTGAAAGATCAATTATTGGTGTAATAGGCGATGAGAGACTTTTAACTGATAAACCTATAGAGGCTATTAGCGGTGTAGAGAAGGTTATGCCTGTATTAAAACCTTACAAATTGGCCAGTAGGGAGTTTCATCCTGACAATACTAAGATTAAGATAAAAGATAATGTTATAGGTAATAAAAATATAGCTATTATTGCTGGACCGTGTACTGTAGAAACTGAGGAACAGACTATTAATACAGCTAAACTGGTAAAAAAATATGGAGCCACTATATTAAGGGGTGGGGCTTTTAAGCCTAGAACATCACCTTATTCTTTTCAGGGTCATGGTGAGGATGGCCTTAAGATATTGGCTAATGCCAGTAAAGAAACAGGGTTAGCTATTTGTACCGAGGTTATGGACACAAGACAAGTAGACATGGTATATAAATATTCTGATATACTCCAAATAGGTACTAGGAATATGCAGAATTTTAGTTTACTTAGTGAGGTTGGAAAGACTGATAAACCTGTATTATTAAAGAGAGGGCTTAGTTCTACTATAAAAGAATGGCTTATGAGTGCTGAATATATTATGGCTCAGGGTAATTATAATGTTATTCTTTGTGAAAGGGGTATTAGAACTTTTGAGACTAGCACTCGTAATACCCTTGATTTAAATGCAGTACCTGTTATAAAGGAACTCAGTCATTTACCTATTATTATTGATCCTAGTCATGCTTGTGGTAAGAGAGCTTATGTTAGTACTTTATCAAAGGCAAGTATTGCCGCTGGTGCTGATGGTTTATTAATTGAGGTTCATCAGAATCCTGAAGAGGCTTTAGTCGATGGAGAACAAAGTCTTACTCCATTACATTTTGACTCTTTGATGGGCGAATTAAGACCTATCGCTCTTGCTGTTGGTAGAAAGATTTTATAGGAGAAAGGTTTAATTGGATTTTGTTAACAGGATTGCTATAATTGGTGTAGGGATGTTGGGAGGGTCTATTGGGCTTGCTTGCAAGGAGAGATTATCCGGTGTAAAAGTAATCGGTTTTGGTAGGGACAAAAGTAAGTTAGACCATGCTATTAAGCTTAATGCTATTGATGAGTATTTTTTAAGTTATAGTGAGGGTATTAGTAATTGTGATATTGTTATAGTATGTACACCTGTTAAAGTTATTCCTAGTATTTTTGGTAAGATACGCTCTTTTTTAAAAAATAATTGTGTGGTTACTGATGTTGGAAGTACTAAGTTTGAGGTAGTAAATAATATTTATAAAAAGTTTGGTTCAGATAGTAATTTTATTGGTTCACATCCTATGGCTGGCTCTGAGAAAACTGGAGTTGAATCAGCTACAGCTAATCTTTATAAGAATGCATTAGTTATAGTTACTGAGGATGATCATAGTAATAAGGAGCTGGTTAAGAGGGTTAGTTTATTTTGGGAGGCTTTGGGAGCTAGAACTATTAAGCTATCATCTTTTTATCATGATAGGGTTGTTTGTGAGACTAGTCATCTTACACATTTAGTTGCCAGTTGTCTTTCGTATACGTTGTTGTACTCTTTGGATAATGACGATATAAAAAGTGGTATTTTTGGTAATGGCTTATTGGATACTACACGTATTGCTGAAGGAGATCCACAAATGTGGTTAGATATTTTTACGTCTAACAAAGATAATATGATTAAGGCTATTCATAGATTTCAGAATAAGCTGCGTGAGTTTACTGATTTGCTTATTAACGATGATAAGCATAGTATTATGGAATATTTATTGAAGGCTAAAGAGTTTAGGGAAAAGTTAGTTTCTTTAATGTAATTTATCTTGAAACTAATTTATACTTATCCGTTTGTAAGGTCTTAAAAATAACTAATCCTTCAATTTAAATATGCTAATAAATCTAACTTAAATGTATAAAGCTAACTTAATAATATAAACGGGGGTGGTTTTATGGCGGAAGATAAGAAAAAAATTGTTATTGTTCAAAAGAAAGAGGGTTCTATAGGTGAAGGACATAATAAAAAAAAGTCTATTAAAGAAGACAGAAAATCATTCGATACAGGAGCGCTTAATAATATAGATATGGAATCTTTTGAAGAAATGTATGAAAAGTCATTTACTGAGCTAAAAAATGGCGACATTATTAATGGTAAGGTTGCCAATATCCAAGGAAATCAGATATTTATTGATGTAGGGTATAAGTCTGAGGGTAAGGTTGATGCTGATGAGTTTAACTCTCCTGTAAAGGTTGGTGATGAAGTTAGAGTCATGGTTATAACAAGAGAAGATGCCCATGGTAACGTTATTCTTAGTAAGGAAAAAGCTGATGAGGTGGATACTAAAAAACTGATTGCCAAAAACTTTGATGAAAAGATGCCTATTAAAGGAAAAATTTTAAAGGAAATAAAAGGTGGCTATGTTGTTGGGATGAGTGGAAGAGTTGAGGCTTTCTTACCCGGTTCTCAATTAGATGTACGACGGGTATCTAATCCAAAAGAATATATTAATAAAACATTTGACTTTAAAATTGCAAAATATGATGCTGAAAAGAATAATATAGTCTTATCCAGAAGAGAGTTCTTAGAGGAAAAAATAGCTATAGAAAAAGATAAGTTCTTTAACTCCAACAAGGAAGGGGATATTATATCTGGAAAAGTAAAAAATGTTTTGGATTACGGAGCCTTTGTTGATCTTGGAGCCATTGATGGATTTATTCCAATTAAAGAGGTTTCATGGAGTCATTTACGTAATTGTCGTGATTACATTTCTGAAGGTATTGAGTTAGAGGTAAAAATACTAAAAATCGATATAGATCAACAAAAAGTTACTCTTGGGATTAAGCAGCTTAGTGAAGATCCATGGGAAGTATTTAGTAGAGAATATAAAAATAATGATGTTATTTCTGGAGAAGTAGTTAAACTCGCAGACTATGGAGCTTTTGTAAGGGTTAAGGACGGTATTGAAGGACTACTCCATGTAAATGAACTTTCATGGACTAAAAAAATATCTCATCCAAAACAGATACTGAAAGTGGGTGAACATATACAAGCATCAATATTGGATATGGACAAAGAAAATCGTAAGTTATCCCTTGGTCTAAAGCAGATATTGGATAATCCATGGGATTTTGTTTATGAAAAATATCCAGAAGGAAAAAAGATAGAAGGAGTAATTAGAGCAGTAACTGACTTTGGTGTTTTTATTGAGATAGATGATGAACTTACAGGTCTTCTTCGTGTAAAAGATATTGATTGGACAAAAAAGCCTATTACCAATCTTAAAAAGGATAAGCGTTTTAAAAAAGGACAAAAAATAGATGTCATTATTCTTAAGACTGATAAAGAAAAACAAATAATTTCTTTAGGATTAAAACAACTTTTGGATAATCCATGGGAGATATTTAAAGCTAACCATCCTAAAGGGAGTATTATAAAGGGTAAGATCAATAAAATTGTAGAGATAGGTATTTTTATTGAAATAGAAAATAATATTGATGGATTTTTACATGTATCCGAAATGCTGAAAAAAAGAGATGAGGCTGTTGAAAATATATATAATATAGGTGATGTAGTTGACTGCTCTGTTATAAAAGTGGATATAAAAAAGCAACAGATATCCCTTAGTAAGAAAGAGTATGAAAGAAGGATTGAGCAAATGGCAATAGAAAAGTATAGTAAAAGCTCTTCGGATAGTTCTAAGGTTACCCTTGGTGATTTGATCGACTTTGATAAACTTAAAAATAATCCTCTGGAATAGACTATGACAAAGAAAGAAAAACATGATTTTTTTATAGAGTTTTCTAATAAGGCTCTTGCATGGATCGAGAAAAATAGAAAATTAGTTCTAACAGGACTTTCTACAGTACTTTTGCTTATTATCATGGTAGTTATTTTTGTTTTTTATTCAAAAGGACAGAATATTAAGCTGGCTAATTTATATTATGATGCTACAACAAAGGATCTTATTAATAAAACTGATAATATAGCAAAGAAAGATGATAAAATATATTTTGATGAAAAGAATATAGCTAAGATGAAAAGTGGATTTGAAAACCTTCTTAAGGTATCTGATAATAGTATATATAGTTATTTATCCCAATATAATATGGGAATAGTTTACTATTCACTTAAGGATTATGACAAAGCTAATGAATACTTTAATAAGGCTTCTGAGGAAAAAGGTTTTATATTTGCTGGTGAGGCTTTATATAACATGGCTAATGGTTTTTTAAATATAGGTTATAACCATTATATTAAAGGTGAGTATGATAAAGCATTGAAGTCATATAAGACTGCATATATAAGTTATAATAGTGTTATCACAAAATATGCTAACTCTTATATTTTTCCTTTGGCTATGGAGTCTAAGGGTTTAGTAAAAGAGTATATGGCTATGTCTTATTTAAAGCTTAATCAAAAGGATAAGGCTATAAGTGTTCTTAATGATGCTAAAAAGGATTATAATAAATATTTAAAAGATATTAGTAAAAGTTTTTCGGATAATCTTAGTAAGGGTTATTCGGCTAAGATAAAGACAGCCCTTAGAAGAGTGGATATTAAACTAAAGAAGTTGAAATAACTTTTTATTATATTTATCCTCGTTATTTATATTATAATTATTATTAATTGTTTTAACAATGTAAGTAAGCAAGTTGTACATTTAAACTCCAGCAATATATATAAAATTCATCTAACAATAGTGTTATATTCTTTTTTTGGCTAAGAATTATATACCTTTATTAAGTGATAAGGGATTTGCCTTTCCATAAGAGATATGGCAGATTATTAGAATATTCTATATTGACATTATATGTTTTCTATGCGAATTGAAAATAATAAAACTCTTTATATCTATCAAAATTAACCAAACTAAAACCTTTTTACTATAGCCCACTATAACATTTTATAAAATAATAGCCTATTAAAATATTTTTTTTTATAAATTAAGTTTATTTTATTTATATTTGATTATTAACGATAGTATACTTAATTTTATTAAGTATTATGTGTTGGTTTCATATATATTAACAGTTACTAACTCTATCTAAATCCTAAAGTATATTAGGTGATGAAATGTACCTTTATTTAGTCCGTCATGGTAATGCTAGCGATTTTGTTCATAAAAATCCATTGTCAGAAAAGGGTATAGCAGAAATAAAAAGTATTGCTAGTCTCATTAGCCATAAAAATATAAAAGTAAAAGCAATTTATCACAGCAGTAAACTAAGAGCTGAACAAACTGCTAAACTCTTATCCAAAACTATAAACTCTGAACTAGGAATAGTAAAAAAAGATGGCTTATTACCACTCGATGATATTAGCTATATTTGTAACTTTATATCAAAAAATAATGATGATATCATGTTTGTAGGCCATCTACCATATATGAATAAACTTGCGTCTAGTTTAACCGGACTAGTAGAAAATGATAATAATATTCAATTTTCTACCGGTACTATAATATGCTTAAAAAAGAATATGTCTTTATGGGATGTTCAATGGGTAGTTAGACCAAAATAATAATATTTTTAATCTCCATATAAAAAAAATAATCATTTTACTATAAATTAAATAAAAAGTTGACAAATAACATTTGTCGAACTATTTTATATTGTGATCAACAGTGTTATATTTTTAATAAGGTTTGTAAAAAGTTTCTTATTTTGAGGATGTGTTTATGCCCAAAAAAGTGAAAGAAAAAACCAACAGCTTAGTAAAAATGAAGTTAAGCGATAATAATGGAAATCTAAAAGATAAAAATTCTCTTTCGGAAGCTGATAATAAAAAAAAATATATATCAAAGCCTGAAATCTTTTTCGAAACAATAAAAAAAGCAAAAGATCAAAAAGTCTTGGTAATTATAAAAGGCTACCCTGATCCGGATAGTATTGCATCTTCTTTGGCATTTCAATATATTGCATCGTTTTTTGGTATAGAGTCAACAATTTTGCACTTTGACGAAATTAGTCATCAAGAAAATCAGGCTCTTGTTAAAAAATTAGGAATAGAACTTGTTCACTATAACAATGGATTTGACTTATCCCCTTATAAATATCTTGTTTTTAGTGATACTCCTAATACTTATCTTCCTATTAACATTCCAAATAATATAACTCCGTTAATTTTGGTTGATCATCATAAAAACCTTGGTTTAAACGAGGCTATCTTTACTGATATAAGAGAGAATGCTGGTTCAACATGTGCTATATATACAGAATACCTCATACAAGGTGAAGTCGATCTTGAACTTGGTAACCCTGAAGCGGCAAGATTAGCTACTGCCCTTATGTACGGAATTAGAAGCGATACCGATGACTTTGTTACAGCTAAAGAAATTGATTTTATTGCAGCAGCTTATCTTAGTCATCGTGCTGATATAGATCTTTTAAACAGTATTTCACATCAATCACTTTCTGCAAAAACAATGGATATTATTCAAACAGCTCTTCAAAATAAAGATATTAAGGGTACCTTTCTTTTTTCTGGAGTAGGATTTGTTAGAGAAGAAGATAGAGACGGAATAGCTCAAGCCGCTGACTTTCTCTTACGCAGAGAAGGCATTGAAACCGTTGTAGTATATGCTATTATAGGAAATAACTACATTGACGGCTCCTTAAGAACAGTAAGCCATACCCTTGACCCTGATAAGTGGATTAAAGATTTATTTGGTGTTAGCGAAGAAGGAAAACCGTATGGCGGAGGACGTAGGGATAAAGGTGGATTTCAAGTTCCTCTTGGGGTGTTTTCTAGGTGTAAAAGTAAAGAGTTATTATGGCAGGTTATAAAACATACGGTAGAAGATATTTTTTATAAAAAGATTGGTATTTCTCGCGACGAAGATATGGAAAAATCTGAATAAATAAATCTATTCTAGTTATTAAGGTGTTACTTAATGCATATTAAGGCCTTATAAATTAAGGCTATTGATATATGCTTTGTAATACTAAACTATATGAGTAGATTTATATGGATTTTACCATAGTCAAAGAGAATCAGGTTAACGAGTCCAGAGTAGGGCTAAACCCAAGTGGAGTTTCCTCCCTTACTCATTTGGGACATAGAGTTTTTATTGAATCAGGTGCTGGTAATGATTGTGGTCATCCAGATGAAGACTTTGTTAAAGCTGGAGGACAAATTGTTTATTCCACAGATGAGGCCTTTAAAAGAGGTGAAATTCTCTTAAAGGTATCCCCCCTTACTGATACAGAAATTAACTTATTAGTAAACAAACAAAAAGTTTTTAGTTTCCACCATATGGCCGTTGCTAAAAAAGAATCCTTAGAAAAACTCCTCAACAAAAAAATCACTATTATCGGCTATGAGGTTATTGAAGGAAGTGAATCTGGTAGACCTCCTATACTATCCCCTATGAGCCAAATAGCTGGACGTCTTGGTATACATATTGCCGCTCAATTTTTACAAAATCAATATGGTGGTAAAGGTATTTTATTAGGAGGCATTCCTGGTGTACCACCCGCAACTATAGTCATTTTAGGTAGTGGAGTTGTGGGTAGAAATGCCACTATGTCGTTTATATCTTTAGGATGTCAAGTAGTTATATTGGATATTAACATTGATAATCTAAGAAAAATAGAGGCAATTACAAATAAACAGGTAATCACTGCTACAGCCACTCCTCATAATATAAGTAAAATGGTTCAATTTGCTGATGTTTTAATTGGATGTATATATATTCATGGTGCAAAGTCTCCACTTTTGGTTAGTGAAGATATGGTCAAAACTATGAAACCTCAATCCCTTATAATGGATTTCTCTATTGATCAGGGCGGGTGTATAGAAACCAGTCGTCCAACTACTATTACAGATCCTGTTATAAATATTCATAATGTAATACATTATTGTGTTCCCAATGTTCCGTCTATGGTTTCCAGAACAGCAACTTCTGCTCTTACAAATGCTATTTTACCGTATCTCATAGATATTGGAAAAGTGGGAATAGAAGGACTAATCCAAAAAGACTTGGGATTTGTTCAAGGAATCTATACTCATAAAGGATTTTGTACAAAAAAAATTATCGGAGATTTATTCGGTCTTAAGGTTAAGTCTATTATTTAGCAATTCGTCGGATAAAATATATTATGAATTGGATTGAAAACTATAAAAATAAAGTAGTTAGTGGTGAAGATGCTGTTAAATGCATAAAGTCCGGAAATAGAATATATATTGGTGGTGGATGCGGCTCACCCGAACACTTGGCTAATTCTTTGGTTAATAGGGCTAATGAGCTTAATAACGTTGAGGTTGTACATATACTCACAACCGGTAAGGCGGATTATACAAGACAAGAAATGAGAAATCATTTTCAGTTGAATGCCCTTTTTGTTGGAGGAAATGTACGAGATGCAGTTAATAGGGGTAATGCAAATTATATACCTGTTTTTTTGGGAGAGATTCCACGACTTTTTAGACAAAACTTATTACCGATAGATGTTGCAATGGTTACCCTTACTCCCCCTGATGAACACGGTTTTTGTAGTTATGGTGTTGAGGTAGGGGTTACAAAGCCCGCTACAGAGTCTGCTAAAATCATTATTGCTGAAATAAATGATCAAATGCCAAGGGTTTTGGGGAATAGTTTTATACATATTAGTAAAATAAGTTATTTAGTACCCAACTCTATTCCTCTACCAGAGCTAAAAATGGGTGATATGTCTGATCTGTTTAAGAAAATAGGTAAAAACGTTGCTGACCTTATTGATGATGGTTCTACTCTACAAATGGGCATTGGAGGTATACCTGATGCCGTTCTTTTTTACTTAGAAAACAAAAGAGACTTAGGCATTCATACTGAGATGTTTTCTGATGGGATTATTGGCCTTATTCAAAAAGGAGTTATTACTAATGAAAAGAAGAATCTTCATCAGGGTAAGATTACTGCTGGCTTTGCATTAGGTACTAATAAGCTGTTTAAATATATAGATAATAATCCCATGTTTGAACTACATCCAATTGATTATATTAATGATCCATTTAATATTAGTAAAAATGATAATATGGTTGCTATTAATAGTGCCATACAGGTTGATATCACAGGACAAGTTGTATCAGACTCCATTGGAACAAGAATATACAGTGGATTCGGCGGACAAGTAGACTTTATTAGAGGTGCAAGTAGGTCAAAAGGAGGTAAACCTGTAATAGCACTGCCTTCTACCACTAAAAATGAGGCTATTAGCAAGATCGTTGCATTCATAGATAAAGGAGCTGGGGTGGTTACCAGTAGAGCCGATGTACACTATGTTATAACAGAATACGGAATTGCATACTTACACGGTAAAAACCTTAAACAAAGAGCAAAAGCATTAATAAATATTGCTCATCCGAAGTTTAGGGATGAGCTAACAAAAACCGCTAAAGAAAGAGATATATTTTTCTAAACATAATCCTAAACTATTAATAAGCCTTATCTGTTAAAGTTAGGTTATTTAGATTAGCAAGTTTACTCCAATAGCTTTTTAAAGTGCGTTTCTATAACAGATTTTTCATTTAATACCAAGTTCTTTTCTTTTTCTATAATATTAGAATAGTCATCGAGCTTAAGATTCCCTGTACTACCTATAACCTTAGTAGATTTAACAACGTCATAGGGATTATATGATTCTAATTTATCAAGACTATTAGCAATTTGTTTATAGGCATCCCTAAAAGCTATTTTATCGTTTAGTACAAGCTTATAAGCTTCATTTGTTGAATATATCTCCTTTTTGTGAGCTTTGATTAACTTATCCTCTTTAGGCCTTAAACCCTCTATCACCAGGCTCATAATGGATAAAATGGGCAGGATAATCTCAAAAGCGTTAATCAGGAACTTTTTTGTATCCTGAAAATCTCTATTATATCCCGATGGCAAATTAGTAATCAAACTCTTTATAGAAAGCTCTAACCCAATAAGAGAGGATATCTTAGCCCTTATCAACTCAAGAACATCAAGATTCTTTTTTTGAGGCATAATCGAGCTACCAGTAGTAATTCCCTCTTCAATATCAAAGAAGTCGAATTCCTTAGTAGTAAAAAGCAAAAGGTCGGACGATATTTTATTCATCACTAATCCGAGGCTAACTATGGCTGATATAGTATTTGCCTCTATTTTACCTCTAGAATTACTACAATAAAGCGAATTAACTTGTAACTTTTTAAAACCTAAATCCTTAGCAGTCATTTCTCTGTCAATTGGAATAGAGACTCCATATCCCGCACCAGATCCAAGGGGACACTGATCATTAAGATTATAAACATAATTTATAAAAGACAGCTCATCCAATATAGACTCTATAAACGCACCAGACCACATTCCAATGGATGACGGCATTGCCAGTTGCATATGAGTATACCCAGGCATAGGGATGAACTCATACTTTTTAGCAAAAGTAAAAAGTTTATAGGCTAAATCTAATATAGCTTCTTTTAGTGTTATAAGTTCTTTTTTTGTATATAGTCGTATATCCAATAAAACTTGATCATTTCTACTCCGTGCAGTATGGAGTTTTTTAGCAGTCTCACCCAATCTTTCCGTAAGATAGTTTTCGACTTTTGTATGGATGTCCTCATCTTCAACAGATATTATAAAATCCTGTTTTTTATGCTTATCCAAAATGTTAATAAGCTCAGTTTTAATTTTACTAAACTCATTATTATCCAAAATACCAATTTTTGTCAACATCCTACAATGAGCAATAGAACCATATATATCATATTCTACTAATTTAGAATCTAAAAGATAGTCCTCTCCAACTTCGAACTTCTCAATAGATTTATCAAGTTTATCGTATTTATCCCTCTGCCATAGTTTAGACAACATTTCCCCCTTTAATATACAAAATTAGATAAAAAAGCTATAACTACTTATTTTATCTCTTTAGTTACTTTTTCAAACTCTGTATAAATAATATAGAACTTATTCAAAAGAACAGTGTATTTCTCATAATTAGCTCTATTTTGAGATAATATTCCAAGAATACCAGAACTATCCTTTAATTTAGTATAAAACTTAGTTAAATATTCTTCTATTTCGTTTATCTTTGTATTTATTTTACTTTGTTCCTTTTTTTCCTTAATTTCTTTTATTAACTCTTCTCCAAAGACCTTTGTTATTATCATCCCGTCAAAGGAGTCTTGTAATTTCATAATTTGTTCAAAATCAATATCTTTATGACTAGTGAAAAATGTATTTGATTTTAAATAACTATATTTATCCACTTTATCATACATAGGTTTAAACTGATTTTTTAAATCAAAGTTATCGTTAAAAGCTTTACTAAGAGCAAAAGTAATAATAAATAAGTCCTCTAATATTCTGCGATAAGAAGAATAATCTTTTTTAGTGGAATAATTAATTTTCTCTTTAAAAATAGACATAGGTTTTAGCGGTTCTTTTTGTATTTGGACATCAGGTTTTATATAAACTGGTTTTTCTTCTTCTATAGGCTTAAAAAAAGACATAATTTTAGTTATAAGACTTCCTTTTACCATTTTGATAGCATTATCAATTGTTATATTACCATGGTTATCAATATTATAATTTAGTATAATATCATTTTGCACAAAATAATCTTTTATAAGATCCCCCAACAATGAGTTAACTAAAGATTTAAATCTTTTTTTAAGCTCTCGTATAGAGTCAATATATAAATCTATATTTTTGATAATTTGTTCGTGTTTATGAAATTGATCATAAAAACTATTGAGATCACTCGAACTATTTTCTAATTCATCATTTATATTTTCCTTAATTTTTTTAAAAATGTCAATCAGACAAATAGTTCCTGTTTCACCATAGGGAGTAATATAACTTTTTCTTTCATACAAAGTTTTTTCTAAAAAGCTAATCCACTTAACGTAGCACCATGTAGTAAAATATAATAAGTGGATAGAATGAAGAGGATGATTCTCAGTAAATGGAACAGAAAATACAATATGTTCAAAAGTAGTAAATATTTTAATTACAGCCAAAAAGCTTTCTGATATAAACTTAAAAATTAATCCTTCATTAGCTTCATTTATATTTTCTTCGCTAATGGCTATTTTAATATTAGCATTAGACAAAATAAAGTCAAACTCTTTTGATAAGTTATTAATAATGTTATTAAGGCTTAACTCCGAATAGTTATTTATTGTATATTCCTTATCCTTTGATTGATGGGTACCAAAAGCTAACTCTAACCATTTTTCTTCCTGAGAACGAGCCTTAAAAGTATTTGTACCATAGTTTTTCTTTCTATTAGGAAAGGGTGCTATAACGATATGCATAAAGGGATCCATTTGCTTAATTTTATTTTGCTTCTGACCAGATAATCTATACCACATTTTTTCTATGGTACTAGTTTTAAGGGAATAATATTCAATAGTTACTCTTTTTTTAAACAATTTAAAATCTTTATCCTTATACTGATAAAAGTCCCAAAATATGTTATCCTTATATATTTTAATTTTCTTTGCCAATTTGAATAGTAGTTTATTTATGCTGTCAGAATTAAATATTAGCGGAAGGTTAGTTTTAATTTCTTCAAGGGATTGTTTTTTATAGTCTAGTATTTCATTTTTATATTTTTGTATAGCTTCGTTTTTAGTTCTTTCTTCTTTAAATACTTTTTCTATTTCGTTAAAAACTTTTTCTATGTTTAGATTATTTTCATCTTTATAATTGGAATCTGTTTTTGATTTCTTATTACTCGGTGTAGTCTCACTAGAAAATATAAACTTAATCAAACTTTCTTTTAACTCTTTATCACTATAGTCTTTAAACCTAGTCATATTGCGAGCTTTTTGAAAAAGTATTTGGAAATTCATTATATCATCAGTAGATGTATGCTTAATTTTTTTATTTTTATCTATCATAATAATACTTTGTAACTTACTTAATATTCTAGTATTTAGATTTTTATTATATATAGAATTATCAACTAACAAAACACTTTAACTAAGAATATTAATTAAAAATTTAATATCAGTAATCAACCGCTATAAAACGTTATTATAAAAAAGGTATAGAAGAATATGTCCAATAATGATAAAATAATCAAAAGCGATAAAGAATGGAAAAAACTCTTAACTTCTGAACAATATCATATACTAAGAGAAAAAGGTACAGAAAAGCCTTTTTTGGGCAAATATAACGATCTAAAAGAAAATGGTATCTTTATATGCGTTGCATGTAAGAATGAGCTTTTTAGTTCAGAGAATAAGTTTGACTCTGGTAGCGGATGGCCAAGCTTTTATAAGCCGCTATCAAAAAAAGGTTTAGACGAAATCAAAGATTATGGTCATAATATGGTTAGGGTTGAAGTTATATGTAGTCGTTGTAATGGGCATCTAGGACATGTGTTTAAAGATGGACCAGCTCCAACAGGATTAAGATATTGTATAAACTCAGAAGCTTTAGAATTTATAAAAAACTAAATAAAAGTTTTCTTTGTTTATGTAATAAGTTGAGTTATTATTTTAAGTAGTATTTACTAGCTACGCATTTTATAAATTTAAAACTATGGATAATTATAAACATAATTCTGATGATATAGACAAAATAACCATTGGTGGTGGTTGTTTTTGGTGTATAGAGGTTATTTTTAACGAAGTTAAAGGTATATACTCTGTAATACCAGGCTACTCTGGTGGTGAAATAGAAAACCCCACTTATGATAAAGTTATAACTGGTAAAACTAATTATGCAGAGGTTGTTCAACTTAGTTTTAATTCCAAGGTTATAAGCTGTGAAGATATTTTAACTATCTTCTGGCAAATACATGATCCCACAACCCTTAACAAACAAGGTAATGATATTGGTACTCAGTATAGGTCTGTTATATTTTGCCATAACGATAAACAAAAAGAAATAGTAGAAAATATTAAAAAGACAGTACAAAAATATTATAGTAATCCCATTGTAACAGAGATTACTAATCTAAAAAACTTCTATGAGGCAGAAGATTATCATAAAAACTACTATAATCAGAATCTAGATAATCCATATTGTATGTTTGTTATAAAGCCTAAATTGAATAAGTTTAGAAAAACCTTTAAACTAAATCATCCACCTCAAAACTAATATAACTAATTAAACTTAATATCACTACCCTCATTATCCTTTTTATACTTAGAATATACCTCCCATGGTACGTGTTTAATCTTGTTAAGTACTTGTAGTTCGTCATTACGATAACCCATTGCCTTTAGATCATAATTAGCAGATGATTTATCAGTAATAGTGCTGTATATCGTACTGGCTACTAAATACGTGCCATATCTGGATTGATGATAGTCGTTATACTCAAATAATAATGAGTTTCTACCATTAAAACCTGCTAATAGATATGCTTTTTCAAAAGCAAGACCCGCTGGAGCAACATAGGTTTTAGTTTCACGTCCTAGTCCTGTGTAGTTAGAACTGACTTCTTTACATGTATATGTGTAGTTATAACAGTCTCCACATACGTACGGAAGACAGTTTCCTCCACATGACTTAACCTCTGTATTAATATTCCATGTCATATATAAAATTATCTTTGCCCCATTAGCTCTATAGCGATTTATTATATTTTTATAATCTTGGAGCATGTATCCATAATAATTATTAGTTAGGAAGTTCTCATGTTCAGATGATTGTCCTTGTAAAATAATATAATCCCATCTATCTGAGTTAAACTTCTCTTCAGCCTCTGGGTTATGTTTTTTAGTCGTAATGCCTGATCCACCAGGAGAGTAGCTATCCACCTTAATGTTTAGTCCTCCTAATAAAGCAATAGACTTTAACGTTCCTGGTACATCATGAAAAAAGGTAAGGCTATTCCCAAGAAATAAAACTTTTAAGTCTATCTTTTCTTTTTCACAACCTAAAAGCAATACTATAATTATTGGCAGGACTAATCTAAACACTTTATTAATATTATCTTTATACATTTTGTTTAACCTCTTTAATTAACAAGCTAACTTTAAATTAAAGAATAACTTATTCAAAAGGTAACCCAATTTATATAAAAAACAATACTAATTTGTAATGGTTAATTACAAGTTATATATAAACATATCTCAGCCAATATTGCATCTCTAAATAATAATCCTAATCACCTTTATTTTGAAATACCCTTACCTGACCAAACTCACCATCAAAGCCGTTCTTTATTATCACCTCAGCATTTCTTAACCTTCGTATCCCCTCGGATAAAGCCTCACCACCATAATGCTTTATCTCACTCAAATTGGCAAAAAGTAGTATATAAAACTCCGAACCCATCTCACTAATTAAACGAAAATACTCCCTTTGAACAGTCTTAGCTAAATCAGACTTTATATTCATAATCTCAGCCAATAAACTAGATAATTGCGTAATAGAATAAAAAGACTCCAGTTTTATAGGCTCCTTACGATCAGATAACTCTATTACCCTGTTCATAACCCCCATAGTAACCTGCTTATTACAAACAGGGCAAATACCATTATTCTCAATTGTCTTAAATGGACTCCAACAAATATTACATTTTCTATGTCCGTCATAGTGGTATTTACCCTCTTGTGGGAAGAACTCTATAGTACTAATAAACCCATCACCGTGTTTTAAGGCGTTATATATGCCCTTATAGGACATATCAGTATCAAATATATTAGCCTCACGCCCTAATCTGTTTAGGGAGTGTGCATCCGAATTGGATATAAATCTATATTTATCCAAAATACTACACAGCCTATTCATAGGCGGATCACTAGATAGTCCAGTCTCTAACGCAAAGATATAAGGACTTAAATCTTCAAAACACTCCTCTATGCTATCAAATCCAGACCTTGATCCCAAAACAGAGAACCATGGAGTCCAAATATGTGCCGGTATAAGAAATGAACTATCAGAAGACTTTAATACCATATCCAATAAGTCTTTCGAGTCTAATCCTAAAATTGGTCTGCCGTCTGATCTTATATTACCTATGGCATCAAGTTTATTTTGCACCTTATCAAGAGCATCAAAGTCTGGAAATACACATATATTATGCACCTTACGCACTTTACCATTCTTTTTATAAATAGAGCTAACTTCACCCGTTAACATAAAATATACATCTTTTGCTAGGCCCTTATGACCCATAGAAATAGCCTCATCCAGCTTATACTCATCCTTTAGCCTGTATAATCCATTACTAGACTTCAATAATTTATTTTTTAATTCCTTACTCCAACCCAAATGAATAGCATCCCCAGTACCAATAACATTAATCCCTTTTATCATTGCCCAATAGTCTATATATTCAGGAGTTAAGTTCTTACTGGTGGCTATTGAGTAGTGTGAGTGTATATGTAGATCAGCAATAAAGTTCAAGTTATCTCCTAATATATTGTTTTTTAATAATGTTATACGCCAACAAGAAGACGCTCAGCTAAATAGGACGGCAAACCAGCCTCTTTAATCGCATACACTGTTTTCTCAATATCATATTCAACCAAATGATACTTTATCTCTCCTGATAGTGTATCAAACATTATAAAAGATGCTTTTGTATCCCTATCTCGCGGTTGTCCAACGCTACCAGGATTAATTAAATAATAGTTTTTTATATCTATTTTAAAATTATAGTCGTTATTATTATCGAATCCCCATACCTTTTTTATGTGAGTATGACCATAAAAACAAATATGTATATCCGAAAAATTACTTTTAAGAAGTGTAATATTATAATGTGCTTTATCTTTGGATAAAATATAGTCATCGGCATGACTAATAGCCCCATGAACCATAACAAAATTAAGACCATCTAAATAATTAATAACTTTTATAGGTTTTAGATTGTTAAGTAAGTCTTTATACCTTTGATTTAGGTTTTTATATGTCCATATAGCGGCCTGTTCAGCATATCTGTTAAACCATCTACTTTCTTCAATATTTATTGCGGCTCTATCATGATTACCAATAATTAATAACGGATTTCTTTCAAACAATAACTGGCAACATTGATTAGGAAAGGGACCGTATCCAACAACATCCCCCAAACATATTATTTTATCATAGCCAATACTATCAACCTTTTTTATAACTTCTTGTAAAGCCTCTAAATTGGAGTGAATATCAGATAAAATAATACATTTCATATTATAATAATATACTATCCACAAAGCTATGTAGGATAAGATTAATCATCAGCTATCTTCATTGGCATTATAACAGAAATATAATCTTCATCATCTATACCTTTAATTATAACAGGATTATTATTACTTGTCATCATCATAGTTACTTCTTTATGATCAATCTTTTTTAAGGCATCAAGTAAATAATTATAATTAAAAGCAATAGTTAAATCATCCCCTTTGTAGTTCAGTGATATTTCATCTTTTGCCTCTCCAAAATCTGGATGGTATCCATAAAGAGTAAGACTATTATCAATTAGATCAAAACGAATTTGAGCTAACCTAGGATCGATCATATGAGAAACGCGTTTTATTCCATCGTAAATAGCCATATTATCTACGGTTAATATATTAGTTGACTCAGACGGTATTACCTGTCTATAATTAGGGAATTGTCCTTCTAGTAAGTTTGATACCATTTCTGTATCATCCACTTTAAAAAAAGCCTTTCTATCAGTTATGGCTATCTGACACATACCATCACTATTTAAAATCTTCATTAGCTCATATAGAACCTTTGAAGGAACAATAACTTCAAAATCATCCAGCTTAGAGTCAATTGGACAACTGATCTTTGAAAGACGTTTACCATCGGTTGCCACTAATGTTAATATATCATCTTTTTTTTCAAAGTATATGCCGTTTAAAAAATATCTTGCTTCATCCGTCGAAGTAGAAAAAATAGTTTTATCTATCATGTCTCTAAAGAGGGATTGACTTAAAGAAAAAACATTTATGTTTTCAAACTCAGGTATTTTTGGATAGTCATCCTTTGGAATACCCATAATTTTAAAGGTTGCTTTTATGTTTGAGTCTTCCGCTGATATTTTCATCGTATTTTGTTTATCTAAAGAAAAGTCTAACTTACAGTCATCAAAGCTTTTTATTAGTTCTGACAGCTTTTTGGCTTGAATCGTAATTGACTCTTCAATTTGTATATCCGAAGAAATTGATGTTTTAAAACTTACTTCTAGGTCGGTACTGGATATGTTTAGTTTGTTATCTTTTGCCTCAAGAAGAACATTTGATAATATTGGTAAAGTCGTTTTTGTGGAGACTATACTTTCTGCAATGGATAAACTTTTTTGAAGTTCTTCTTTTAAACAAATAAATTTCATATAAGCTCCTGTTAATATTTATTATTTATAAATTAGTTTATTATTCTTATTGTTATTATATTGTCATTTAGTTTAAAACTAGCTAATTTCTTATATAAAAGAAACTAGCATAATATAAAAGAAACGAATAATTTGTTTAAAACTTAAACTATATCAACTTTTGTCGGATACATATTTTTTTTTATTAGTTAACATATTAGTTATCATCAAAAAAATCTATTATTTTATCATACTATTGACATTTTATTAATATATAATTGACATTATGTTTTATAAGTCTATTAATAAGTGATATACATTTAAAAAAAGATATTGTTTTTTGTATAATTAATTACTATTATATACAAAATAAATTAAAAGAATAGTTTAAACTTTATAGAAATGTTTTTATTATTTAAATAGGTTATATTTAACCTATTAGCGGGCAGTAACGCAGTTAGGTAGCGTGCTAGACTGGGGGTCTAGTGGTCGCAGGTTCAAATCCTGTCTGCCCGAACTATACAAAATAAGCTTGGATATAGTTTTTAGTATTATAATACGAATTACAAAATAGATTTTATGAATATTTTATTAACTAATGATGATGGTATTTATACAGAGGGGATAGCTAACCTTAAAAAAGCACTTAGTGAACTAAGTTATAATGTTTATATTGTTGCTCCAGAGTTTGAAAAGAGTGCTTGTAGCCATCAAATATCAGTAACCGAACCTCTTGTTTTAAAACAGATAGGTGAAAATGCTTTTAGCTTAAAAGGCTCCCCTGCGGATTGTGTAAAGATAGCCTTAAACAGTTTTTTAAAAGATAAAATAGATATGGTAGTCTCTGGCATTAATAACGGTCCTAATATGGGAATAGATACCTTTTACTCCGGTACTGTGGCAGCAGCTAGAGAAGCATGTTTTCATAATATTCCAGCAATAGCCTTTTCTATAGATGGTTACTACCAAAAAAAAGAATTTAATATGGCATCTTACTTTGCAAAAAAAATAATAAGTAAAACAATAAAACATCCTTTGAAAGAAGGTATTCTCCTTAATGTAAACTTTCCTAATACCACAAAGGAAAATATTAAAGGAGTACAAATAACATCTCTTGGAAAGAGGATATATAGAGATAAGGTTTTAGAGTCTGAAACTCCTTTTGGTTGGACCTGCTATTGGATAGGGGGAGAGCTTCCTACATATAGCTTTAAAGAAAAAAGTGACTTTGTAGCAGTTGAAAATAATTATATCTCTATAACGCCGCTTCAACTTGATACAACATCGTATGAGTCTATGAATGAGCTAAAAACTTATTATTTAAATAGCCTTTAGTTGGGTTATAATATTAAAATTATTATATAGAGTTGCTTTATAATGAATGATGACTTTGAGGGAATGTGGGATCATATAGATATATCTGATGACTTATCCCATAAAAAAACTGAGGAACTTCTTAATAGTGGAAAAGAGGCATATTGGAATGAAGACTATAACCATAGTATTGAGTCTTTAAAAGGCTGTGTTAATAGTGATCCTGAGAATCTTGAAGCTCATTATTACCTTGGATTGATTTATACAAAGAAAATGGACTTTAATAATGCAATTATCCATTTTAACGAAATAGTTATGTCAAAACATGAATATGTTTATTTAGAAAGAGTTCAGTCTATTCTGGCTTATATTTATACTTGTCAGGAGGACTATAGTAATGCAAAGGATTTTTTGAATAAGGTTATTTTGTATGATAAGGATAATACCAATATATTATCAATTTTGGGCTATATTCATTATAAAGAAAAAGATTATGATAAGGCTAAAGAATATTATAATAAGGTTATAAAAATAGATGATACTAATGCCAATGCTTATAACTCTATTGGGGTAATATTAATAGAGTCTAATGAGAATATTGATGAGGGAATAGATTTGTGTAAGCATGCCTTAAAGCTAAAACCTAATACTCCGGCATATCTTGACTCTATTGGCTGGGGTTATTATAAAAAACAAGATGATTATAGTGCAATGGAATATCTTAAGAAGGCCTTTGAAAAAGCACCTGATAGTAAAGTTATTAAAGATCATCTTAAAGACTTACTTGATATATAGTATATTATTGTATAAAGTCTTGTTTTGAAGATAGTAGTTTTAGGCCTCTTTTTTTTATGGATTTATATAACTTTTTAAATTTATACATATAATAGGTCGCTTTTATATATCTTTCGTTTTCTTTGAACATAATTGAAATATTAAAGTAGTAATAGGCTATCATGGACAAGTCTTTGGAGTTTTTACTAGTTTTAATTGCTTTTTTATAAAAGTAAAATGCCTTATTGAAGTTTTTTTCAAGACGATGTGCAAGAGCAATATTGTTATAGGATCTTGATATATCTTTTGGCTTATTAATTTTTTTGCTTATAGTTAACGACATATAATAATATTTTAAAGAATCCTTTATATTCATTTGCAAGGTATAAAGATAGCCCATGGCATTATATGCCCTTGAGATATCATATTGGTGATTATCTTCTATACTATATTTTAGGAACTTGTTATAATTAGTTTGAGCATCATCATATCGCTGGAAAAAGGCATATACATTACCTATTCTTAAATATGGCTCTCTATATTTAGGATCCATACTTAATGCTTCTTTACAAAGGTTAATAACGTCTGGATATTGTTTTGCATTAAAGAAGTCGTTACTTTTTTTAAAGAAGTCTTTTGCTTTAAGTTTTTTCGGATCTGCTTTCATATTACTTATTAAACTATATACTTAATTTTTTATATTATAAATATCGCCAAACATTTGTAATAGTCAAAAGATTTATTTAAGCTTATAAAATATGTTTTTTTTAACTTAAATAATAGCAATCTATCTTTAAAAGATAGACTATAACTTTTAAAAATTAATAATAAAGTCCGACTTGTATTTGATTTTTTAAATATTATCTATTAAGTTTATCTTTATAGAAAGGTATAATTATAATAGTGTTTTATTAAATAGAACGTTTTAAATAAAGTTTAAAGGTTATAGCTACTATGGTAAAATCAAAACTTTTTGATATAGAAGATTTCAAAAATACATCTAATTGTTTTATAAAGTTGACTAAAGCTAATATTTTAAGTAACGATGACCTAAAAGTTCTTTTAGTTTTTTCTAGTTCTTTTCTTATTGAAAATATGCTTACTAACTTGATAGATAAAAATATTAATTTATTAGTAGATAAATACATCAATAGTGATGGAGAAAAAAATCATGCCAGATGAAAAGCCTGATAGTTCTGATAAAAATAATTTAGATACTGAACAAGCAGATATGTTGAAATTAATGAATAGTGCTGAAGAAATAATGGGAAAAGCAATAATAGGGCAAATTGGGGAATCCAGAAGTATTTCTGATAAAATAGATAATAAAGCTATATCTGCTATAATAGAGTTAAATACAAAAGACCAAGAATATAAGTACAAAGATCGTGAATCAGATAGAAAATATAATTTCTTTTATTTCGTAATAGGTGTATTTGTTTTTATTTTTATAATTGTTTTTTTCACATATAGCTTACTAGATAATCATCCTAAAGTGTATGAGGATCTAATAAAGTATGCTATAGCGTTTATAGGAGGGCTTGGAAGTGGTTGGGGTCTTAAGGCATACCGTGATAGTAAAAAGAGTAAAGAGTGATATTTTATTTTAACTTTTTTTATTTATAGTTAAGATAACCATACGTTTTTTTAATTTATTATTAATTAACAACTTTTATTCTAGTCTACGTATTAACCTATAAAGAATAATAAAAAATAATTTTGATACTTTTTACTTGATAATTAACTTCTTTATAGTTAAGTTTACCTTTAATCTTTCACAAAACATATTGATAAATATATTTAATAAGATAGCTTGAAAATATTATAATAATTATATTTTTACTTTTTATTAAATATTATCTTGTAATCGACTATCATTTTTTAGGGTATTTATTATGGGTTTTTATGAGTATTTTGTTATTTCTGTTTATGTAATAAATACATTTTTAATGTTTATTTACGGCTTTCATTATTATTTAGTTGTTTACTTGTATCATAGGTATAAAAAGAAATCTGTTTTAAAGCTTTCTGATGTTGCAAAAACAAATGAAGAGCTTCCTAAGGTAACCATACAATTACCCATATTCAATGAGTTATACGTTTCAGAAAGGCTTGTTAGAAAGGTTATGGAAATGGATTATCCTAAAAATCTTTTTGAAGTACAGGTTTTGGATGATTCTATTGATGAAACTCAGGATATTTTAAAGAAATTAGTAAGAGAATACCAAGAACATGGATATGATATAAAATATATCCATAGGGTTAATAGGGTTGATCAAAAGGCTGGGGCTTTAAAAGATGGAATGGAGAGTGCAAGTGGTGAGTTTATTGCTATTTTTGACTCTGACTTTTTACCTCCTAAAGATTTTTTGATGAAAACGGTTCATCACTTTGAAGATCCTAATATTGGAATGGTACAAACCAGATGGGGACATATAAACGAGGATTATTCTAGTCTTACAAAGGCACAAGTATTGGGTATTGATGGACATTTTATGCTCGAACAGACTACTAGAAGTAATTATGAGTTATGGCTTAATTTTAATGGTACTGCGGGTATTTGGAGAAAGAGGTGTATTTATGATGGAGGAAACTGGTCTGGGGATACTCTTACAGAAGATTTAGATCTTAGTTATAGGTGTCAGTTAAAGGGTTGGCGTTTTATTTTTTTACAAAATGTTATAAGTCCGGCAGAACTACCTGTAGAGATGACTGGATTTAAGGGTCAGCAGTTCAGATGGGCAAAGGGATCTATTCAATGTGCGATTAAGTTAATGTGGAAAATGTTAATAGCTCCTTTTCCTCTCAAAAAGAAGCTGGAAGGTGTAGTACATCTTTCTCATTATTCTGTTCACCCTCTTATGCTTTTCAATATATTGTGGATGTTTCCATTACTTGGTGTTCAGCACGAGTTTTTTAATGATTATATATTTAAGGGTTATCCTTTGGCAACATTGATTGGAATGATTTTTATGTTATTGGGGACTATGGCTCCTTCTTTTTTCTTTATGTATTCTCAAAAGCAGATAACTGGATCATGGACTAAACGACTAAAATGGTTGCCATATCTTTTCTTACACGGTTTAGGTATTGCTGTACACATTACTATTGCTTTTATAGAGGCTATTATTGGTAAGAAGTCTACTTTCATAAGGACTCCAAAGTTTAACGTTGGTGGTAATAGTGATAAATGGCAGGCTAAAAAATATGTTACACCTATTGGTATGGTTACGTATTTAGAGTTAATAGCGGCTATGTATGCAATGTTAGTTACTTATTATTGTTTTGCTTATGGTGTATATATATCAGCATTTTTTCCTATTGCATTTAGTATTAGTTTTTCTTATGTTGCTATTGTATCTATTATACAGTCTGTAAGAAGGTCAAAGCTTTCTAGTAAAAAGGATGTTGTAGTTGAGTCTTAGAGGTTTTTGACTATACTAATTATACGTTTGATTTGATTAACCTTTTTTTGGCTCTTAAAAAAGGATATTAATTGTTTATTGGTCAGCATATTTACTACTGAGATATAGTCTTCTATGGACTTTATAGCAGGGAACTTTTCTTTTATTTTAAAATAGTTATCTCTGAGTATTAGAAAATCATTTTTACGTGATTTACTTTCTATTTCCCAGTCGTTATAAGTAGCGTGCCAGCTGTCTATTATTATATGATCACCTTCTCTTATTGTTAGGAATAAGAGTTTACCGGATTTATCCTCAATACTTTTTTTTAGTTGTTTAAGAAAGCTTATAAAAAATGATTTTTCTTTTTGTTTAAGGTTATGGATTTCTTCTGTATCTATGCTTGAAATGGATAATAATAGAACTTCTATTTCGTCTGAGTGGATAAATATTTTATCTTTTTTTGCTTTTTTGCATACAAAGTTATTAATAACAATTTTTATTCTGGAGTTGGAGAATGAAATTGGTTTATTTGCCATTTTACTTTTAGGGTACTTATAAATTAAAGATTACAAGCATAGCAATTTACTTTGTTATAGTTGATTGTTTGAAAGTTTTAAAGACAACTAATTATAATTGAATGTCTAAATTAACTATTTTATTGACCTATTTGTAGTATTATATATTCAGCTAGCAATTTTTTATATGTAGAAAATAAGTCTTTAAACAATATGGCAGCATCTAGTCCTCTTTTTAGTACTATTATTCCTTTTAACTGCATATTAATATGGTTTAACTCGACGTTAATAACGATTTCTTTACCTCTAAAGAATAAAGAATCTGGAGGAGGCTTTGTAAAACTAATAGCTATTCCCCCAAGACTAATATCTTTAATTGTACCGGAATAACTAGCTTTAATAGCATTTATACTAATGCTAAAGAAGTTATGCTGATTTTCTGCAGGTTTAACACGGATATGTTTTCTTAGTTCATTTTTTTTTGTTTTAAGCTGATCCAAAAGAGTCATCATATTTAGGAATTGTTCTTTAGTAATATCCAGTTTGGATACTATTCCATATACACCTAAGGACATAATTTGTTTAACAAAGTCAATATTTGTTTTAGAGCTAATGACAATAATATTTATATCTGGTAATTTAGTTTTTATATCTTTTATAGTTTTAAAATCGTTATAATATGGTAGGTCTATATCTAATAGTATGGTATCAGCTTCATATTTTTCTATATCAGGCATAATATTGGTATAGTCGTTAACTTTGTGAGGTTCAATACCTTCTTCTACGAGTTTAATAGCGAGTCTATCATTAGCATAATAATCATCTATCCCCAACAATATTTTCATATAAGCTCTCTCTTTTTAATGGGTATATTAGCTAAAATATAAGAAAAATACCATAAAAGTAATTTAATACCCTCTATAAAAAAATATAATATGAAAGAATTATTTTTGAAGGTTATTTTCAATAAAATAAGATATTTTCTTTTTTTATTGTGGGCAAACTTTCTAATAGTTAGAACAGAAGGTCTTTTTCTTATAGGTTTAAATAATAAAAAAAACATTATTAACTAGCATATAATGTAAATATTAAACATTTCTATTTTAGAATGCTTTTAAAGTAGTCTACAGGATGATAGTATTTTGTAGTAAAGTAGGAAAAGACATTAAATATAATTATTTTAATGCAAAGAGTTTTTTATCATCGGTAGTAAAGTATAGCATTTTGTTATAAATATATATGGGTGAGATAATAGGTTTAGGCAGGCTGTACCAAAAAATAATCCTATCTTTTACTATATTTATTCCGGCAACAAAGCCGTATAACTTATTGTATAATGTATACCGTCCACCTATATATAATATATCAGAGCTTATAGCTGGTTTATTAGTAACCTCACCTTTTATCCACTTAATCCACTTGATGGAGCCGTTATTTGTGTTATAAGCACGATTTTTTATAAATATAGTTTTAGGAGTTAGCAATGGAGAGGGTATATTTATTTTATGGATAGGTTTTTCTTTTTTAAAGTTTATTCTTTTTATCCACGCAATATACCTAGGTTTTAATTTAAGACAGTATAAAAATTGACTATTAATAAAGTATACGCTTGATAAGTATTTAACAGGCTCAGAAAGCGTTTTAGCTTTTATATTAATATCTTTCAGCCTAGAGTATTTTTTACTAGGAAATATATTATAGCTAATTATTTTATAAGGAGCTATCATGTGGACTCTAAAATAACTAAAAGTTTTCGTTTTTTTTAGGTTAAATCCGTTAGTATTTTTTATATGATTGGCTTCTACAATAGGCCTTACATAAACAGGACTTCCTATTTTTATAGGTTTTTTAAAAAAGAGTTCACCATTTTTAGCGTTGATAATCCACAGATGACCTTTTTCAGCAGTGGTAATAAAAATATATCCTTTTTTTATTACTGGGGATGAATATACTTGTTCCTCTAGATTTTTAGGTTTCCAAATAAGTTGTCCATTGTTTTTGTTGAAGGCGTATACATAACCATCGCCATTGACGACTATTAGCATATTCTTATAAATAAGAGGGCTACGATATATACCAATGGGATTTTTATTACTTTTGAGTTTTTTATACCATATTACACTGCCTTTTTTGGCGTGGACTGCGTATACGTGATTATTTAGGTCTCCGAAGTATATAATACCCTTACTCCCAACTGGCGATGATATAATTTTCTTTTTTGATTTTAGTATCCACAAAGGATTAGAGTTAAAAATAGGTTTAATGTTTTTTTGGGAATATGGTTTTTTTAACGTATAGGCTGAGTTAGAGATTATTAATATTATAAGCAGATATAAATATTTATTCATTTACTACTCTTTTCGCTAACAAGTTGTTTTAGGGATAATATTTGTTTTTGTGATAGTTTTACCCAGTGACCTATTTTTATATTAGCGATTGATAGGTTAGCAAAGCTATCCCTTCGTAAATAGGTTACTTTAAGGCCTATGGAGTTAACCATACGTTTTATTTGTCTTTTCCAGCCTTGGGATATGGTTATATAGAAAGCGGAGTTATTTTTTGAACGATGTTCGAGTTTTATTATAGCTTTATTGGTTATTCCTTCATCCAGCCTGACACCAGACCTAAGGTTATATATTAATTTATTTGTTAATTCTCCGTTTACTTTTACGTAATACTTTTTTGGAATACTATATTTGGGGTGTAATAGTTTATGACTTAGCTCTCCATCGTTTGTGAATAGCAATGCACCTTCTGAGTCGTAATCGAGTCTACCTACGTGAAAGATTCTTTCTTTAACATTTTTTATAAGTTTGTATACGGTTTCTTTGTGATGGGGGTCAAATGAGCTGACAATATATCCCTTAGGTTTATTTAGCAGGTAATAGGACAGTTTTTTTGGTAGATGTATTTCTTTTTGTTTAAATTTAATTTTGTCCTTGTTTATGTTGACGGATGTTGCAAGATCTTTTACGACTACATTATTTATGGATAGATATCCTTTTAGGATATATTTTTCACATTTTCTTCTTGATGCAATGCCGCATTGGGATAAGTATTTATTTAGTCTCAAATTAGTTTTTTATTAAAAGATAAGTTAGTTATTTATTATAGTCAATTTAAGCATATAATTTTTAATTTGCTGTATAGTCGACTCTAGTTTTATGATTATCTATATTTGTTCTCCATTGTTTTGAGCCTACCATTACTGCGGCTATAATTGTTATAATGAGCCATAGCACTCCGATTAGGATAAGGCTTGTCCAGCTATAATTGCCATAAGGTTTAGCTATTTCGTTAAAAAACGCTCCTCCTATTATTAACATTAATACTAAGGGTACAAATATTTTTATCATTTCGTTCCACCACTTACCCAGTCTAAAAGTGGATATACCATTAATATGGTTTCTTAATACATTTATTTTGAAGAACCATCCTACTACAATGCATTCAAAGAGTCCGACTAATACCAAGCCGTACTGGGTTAGAAAGTGATCGACTATATCCAGCCAGAACAGTCCACCGCCTGTGGTAAAGACTATTCCTCCTAAAAATCCAAGGAATGAGATAATAGTAACAAGTTTTTTACGGTTAAAGTTAAACTTATCCACCATAGCGGATACGAACGCCTCTATAATGGATACGGAAGATGAAAGGCCTGCTACAATAAGGGATAGGAAAAACAATACTCCAAAGACAGTACCAATGGATGGTAAAAGGTTAAGAGCTTTTGGATATGTAACAAATGCGAGGCTTGGTCCATGGCTTACTACTTTTTTGATAGCCTCGACAAAGGTAATACCTTCTTTTACGGCAATAGAGTTAGCCATAAAGCCAAGTACGTTAAATACGGCAATACCAGCGAAAAGAGAGAATCCACTATTTAGTAGGGCAGTTAGTATACCTGCTCTAGTGATGTTAGCATTTTTGGGTAAATAGCTAGCATAGGCAATCATAATACCAAAGCCCAAGCTGAGAGAAAAGAAGATTTGTCCATAGGCATCAATCCATATTTTGGGATTTGTAAGTTTAGAAAAGTCAGGAGTAAAATATGTTTTTAGTCCATCCATGGCGCCGTCTAGTGTCATGGTCCAAAATACGAGTATGCTGATCAAGATTAATAGTAGGGGCATAAATATTTTATTAGCGAGTTCAATGCCTTTTTTTATACCTCTATAAACAATAAACCAGTTAACAAACCAGATAACAGCTAATGCTATAACAATATGGATTTGTATATTACCAAGTTCAAAGGGGCTTTTAGTTATATTGAGGAAAGAGTTGGTAAAATAATTCCCTGGATCACTACCCCATCCTTTTGTAAATGCAAGGGTAAAATAGTTAGCACACCACGATATTATAACATTATAATAAAGCTCTATCCCAAACATAACAAAGATTACAGCCCACCAACCAAGCCATTCCCATTGTTTATGATATTTTCTAAAAGCCAGAGGTGCACTACCTATACGCTCATGACCAATACCAAACTCTAAAATTAAAAGAGGTATTCCAGCGGTCAATAGTGCAACTAGATAAGGGATGAGAAATGCACCACCACCATTTTCATAGGCCATATATGGGAATCTCCATATATTACCGAGTCCTATTGCAGATCCAACAGCGGCCATAATAAATCCGAATTGACTTTTCCACTGTTCACGGTTTCTATTAGCCATATTATTCCCCTTTATTAACGTAATATTAGTTAATTAGTTGGTTTGCCATATACTATTTAAAAATACTAAAAAACAAAATGATAACTTTTGTCAATTTGCGTTTACTTGGATCACAGACTATCCAAACAAGGGAAGCTATAATTGTTGAATAAATTCATAAGAAAATCTAACAAATTTGGCTTGAAAAAGACAACATCAAAATTGAATATTTTTAATAATTTTTTTGTATTTTGTGCTTTTTTTAACTTTTTCTTGTATAGTAATTATAAAGTATATTGGAGAATATATGAAAGCACAAATAAAACATACAGCTAAAAAAACAGGTAGAAAATTAACTAATCAATTAGTTTTATTCGACAAAAAAGAACTTGATATAATATACAAAAACAAACTGTCAAAAATAGGTATGGAAAATATAAAAAAAATGAAGCATTTATTTAGTGGTGAACTAGTTAGCGAGACTGTTTAATAGCATCTATCATTGTGATAGCATCTTTAAGGGCCTTAGTATTATGAGTCCTAATATAGCTGACCTGTTCTATGTATGCCCATATCTCACTGGCAAGAGTACCATTATTTCTATCTGGTATATCCCTGTTTAGTATAGTTCCGATAAAAGACTTTTGCGAGGTGGATAGAAATATCTTTTTATTGAGAATCTTTAATTTGGATATGTTTTTAAGTATACTTAGACTGGGTTCGGGGTTTGATCCTAGAAAAAAACCCATTCCTGGATCAATAATTATATTACTTTCTTTAATCCCTTTCTGAACTAAATAATTACACCTTTCCTCAAAGAAGGCTATTATGTATTCTATGTAGTTATTATTTATCCACTTGGCTTTTTCTGCATGGGGTTTTAGGTTTTTGCTAAACATAATAACTACTGGTACATTATACTCCTTAATGACGGATATGCTATCTATATTATTTAGCCCGCTTATATCGTTTATCATGTCTACACCAAGCTTTAAGCACTTGCTCATTACTTTTGGTTTATAGGTATCCACGGATATTAGTATATTGCCTTTTTTGAGGGCGTTAATAACAGGCTCAAGACGTTTAATTTCCGTTTCTACTGATACTATACTGCTATCTGGATGACTCGATTCTGCTCCTAACTCTACTATGTCAGCACCGTTATTATTTAGGCTGATTCCCTTTTCTACAGCTTGCTGGATGTTTATATATTTACTGCCGTCATAAAAAGAATCCCTTGTTATGTTTAGTATTCCTATGATTTTAGTAGTCATGTGGTTCTATTGGAGAGTTAAAATGTAATACATAAACATCGGAATAAAAGCAAAATTTATTTAGTTTTTATTGACAATTTTCCGGCTTAAGTTATACTTAATACAAAAGGACTTTAAGCAACTATCAAGGAGGGTTTATGATTATCAATCATAATATTAGTGCTATGAACGCCTACCGCCAATTCAACATTAATACATGGCGAATTCAAAAAAATATTGAAAAGCTATCTAGTGGAATACGGATTAACAGAGCCTCAGATGATGCCGCTGGTTTAGCTGTTTCTGAGAAAATGAGATCACAAATAAGGGGGTTAAATCAGGCCAGTCGTAATGCTCAAGATGGAATATCTCTTTTGCAGACTGCTGATGGATGGTTAGAGGAAACTCAAACCATATTGCAACGTATGAGGGAACTTGCTGTTCAAGCGGCAACCGGTATTTATACCTATGAAGATAGGCTACAAATTGAAGTGGAAATAAGACAACTCGTTGATGAGATAGATAGAATTGCTTCTCAGGCCGAGTTTAATACTCTTAGAGTTTTAAGAGGAGGATTGAGAAGGGATCCATTTGATGAAGAGTTTAGTAGAAATGTACAAAAAGATCGTCCGTGGAAAGCCGAAGACGTTCAAAAGCAGGCTAGCCCGCCTATAAGACCTGTTGAACCCTATACTAAAGATCCAGTAGAGCATTCTCCTATCCGATCTGCCGAAAACGGCGCTAAAGAACCTTATGGAGGTCTTTATATACACATAGGGGCTAACATGGATCAGAATGAAAGATTTTATATAGAAAATATGTCTGCCTATGCCTTGGGATTAGCCACTGATGCTCCAACTGCCGATGTTAAGGATCGTAAATTACATGTTACTGTTACTAGTCAGGACTCTGCCAATACTATGATTGGACAAGTTGATTCTGCTATTTATAAGGTTAATCGTCAAAGAGCAGATCTTGGAGCTTATACTAATAGACTAGAACACTCTATTAGAGGTTTGGATATTGCGGCTGAGAACTTACAAAGTGCAGAATCCCAAATTAGGGATATAAATATGGCTGATGAAATGGTGGATTTTGTAAAAAATCAAATTTTAACTCAGACCTCTGCCTCTATGTTGGCTCAAGCAAATATGAGACCACAGGTTGTATTAAGAGTACTTACCTGATTTTGGTTATTTATATAAGGATTATGCTGTAATCCAATTTAAGATATTTGTTTAAGTATGTATATTTGTATAAAGAGCTTACCTATATTTAGGTAGGCTTTTTATTTATTCTAGCTAGTCCTATATCGAATACTATTTTAAAAAATAATTACCTATTACTAGGTTAAATATATTATAATATAACTTAAGATTATTGCTTTATATAAGTTATAAATTAGAGGTAGTTAATGTATATTATTAAGAGGATATTTGTTATTATTCATAAGACGATATCAATAGTTAATTGGAAAACTATATATAGCAGGTATATGTTGGTATTTTTTGCCGTAATAGTTATTGTATTGTCTATATCTAAAATAGGTCACTCTGAAGAATATAAACTTTCACCATTTAAGCTTGAACGCTATAAAAAAGAAAAAGAAAAAGAAAAAGAAAAAGTTAATAATATTTTATTTTACAACGAAAGTGATAATATTATACCAAAAGGCCTAACCTTTTGGATTAAAGGTGGATTGCAGTTAGTTATTTTTGCTAGAACCTCTCTCATGGAGGAACCTACTAAATATGATCCACAATGGTTAGCAGAGTTTTCTGTAGAATATAAGATTAATAAATATATTTCTGTGGCAGGCTCTATTGGCTATAGTAGAAAAGGTACACTATCTGGACCTTATAAACTTAGTATAGACTATGTTTATATAACCCCTCATATTAAGATCTATCCACTGAAATATCTCTTTTTTATGATAGGACCATCCTTTAATATTCGTACAATTGATTCAATCGAACCATTACCACCTACTATAACTCCTACTACTATTTCTAAACCAATAACATACGGAATTACTTTTGGAGTAGGAGGTGTTTTACCAATAGACCCTATTTTATTAAGCTTTGAAATAAGAGCTGATTTAGGTGTTGCTGGTACACTGGATCATTTAAAAAGTAAGTGTGCTCAGGGGAGTTTTAATGATATTCAACTTATTCTTGGTATTGGATTTCCTATTTAGTTTTTTCAATAACTTCTTTGGCATGTTTTAGCGATAATTCGGTAATTTTATCACCTCCGATCATCCTGGCGATTTCTTTTATTTTTTCTTCTTCATTTAAAGTTTTTATGATGGTTTTAGTTCTTCCATCTTCCTCGAACTTATCAACGAAATAATGATGCTTACTATAACTAGCTATAGATGGAGAATGCGTTATACAAAGAACTTGACGTTTACTAGATATATCCTTAATCTTTTTCGCAACTTTAATAGACATCTCACCACCAATACCAGCATCTACCTCATCAAATAAGAGGGTATCTATTTCGTCCATTTCTGTAAGGATAGTTTTTATAGCCAGCATTACTCTAGATAGCTCTCCACCTGAGGCAATCTTAACTAAAGATTTAGGCATCTCTCCCGGATTAGCTGAAAAAGTGAACTCTAGTCGATCAATACCATGATCCTCTATTTTTACACCTCTATTTGATATCTGTAAATAGCTTTTATTGTTTTGTATATAGCGGAACTCAACCTTGAATGCTGATTTCTCCATACCTAAAAAAGATAGTTCTCGTTCAATCTCTTTTTCAAGGATTTTTAGCTTTTTTTTGTCTGGCTTTGGACAATTTTATAGCTAATTCAGAGATTTCTTTTTCTTTTTGTTTAACATCAGCACTTAACTTTATTATTAGGTCTTTATTCTGAGATATTTTTTGTATTTCTTGTTCACAATGGCTTTTATATGTTATTACATCCGTTATAGTTTTTCCATACTTACGTTTGAGGTCTTTTATAGTATTAAGTCTTTGGTTGATCTCTTCTATACGATCAGAAGAGTATTCCAAGTCATCTTTATAGCTTCTGATCGTATCTTTAACGTTTTCTAAAAGGTATAGAGACTCTCTTACGTCGTTAATTGTTTTATCTATTTTTGAATCAAACTGGACTATCTTTTCTAACTCAACTATAACTTTCTCAGTATATGGAATGATTGAGTGATCCTGTGGATAAAGGTAATAATAGATATTTTCTATTGATCTATTAATCTTTTCAAAGTTATTAAGGGTATTAAGTTCTTGTTCTAAATTAGTATCTTCATTTTCTTTTAGCTGATGCTTTTCAATCTCTTCTATGGAATACTTATACATTTCAAGCTGATGCTCTTTTTCTTCTTCGTCAATAGAGAGTTTTTTTAATTTGGATTTTAGATTATTAATATTAATAAACTCATTAGTAAACTCTTTACAAGAGTTAGTTAGGTTACCAAAGCTATCAAGAAGCTCAATATGAGTTTGAGACCTTAATAGAGATTGATGTTCATGCTGACCCGATATATCAACAAGATTCTCAGCAATTATTTTAAGGGTGGAATTAGGAATAGGACTAAGATTTATAAAACTACGGCTTCTTTGTTCATTTGTTAGTTCACGCTTTATTATAAGTATGTTATCTTCTACGTCAATGGATAACTTTTCTAAAAGCTTTTTTAAGGCAGAGTTATTAGTTATATCGAAAACAACTTCTACACTACCTTTTTGTGAACCTGTTCTTATTAGCTCAGAGTGAACTTTACTTCCTAAAACTAATCCTATGGAGCTAAGTAATATAGATTTACCTGTACCGGTTTCACCGGTTATTATATTTAGTCCATCAAAAAAGTCGATTTTTAAATTTTCTATTAAAGCTATGTTTTTAATAGAAATAGAATTAATCATTATAGTTCATTTAATAAGATTATGTATTAGTTAAATGCAGCCAAAGCCTCGTCAATGGAGGGGTAGATTTCAAACAAATCAATAAGCTCAACTACTTTAAATATTTTCTTTACTGGCTCACTCATATTAGCAAGTTTAATACTCCCATCTAAGCCCTTTACTCTTCTCATAGCAGCGATAAAGATCCGTAGCCCTGAACTAGACAAATATTGAACACCATCAAGATCAAATAATAAATATTTTTCTCCATCATCTATCAAAGCATTTATAGATTGTTCAATCTCTAAAGATAAATGAACGTCTAATCTACCTTCAAGGTGAATGATTTGAACTTTACCTTCTTTTTTGGTTTTTAGTTCCATAAAAAAAGCCTCCAAAAAGTTAGTTTAAATATTTTTTCATAATTAGGTTGTTTGCTTTTTCTTTATGATCATATGAAAATTGTATATCATCCATGAGTTTATTCATTAATACAAGACCATAACCCCCTATTTTCACCTTTTTATTATCATTATGTACTTTTTTACTTGGTGTAAATATTTTTCCAAAATCAACAAGCTTAATAATAATCGTTTTTTCATCTAATGTAAATGTTATATTAATAATACCATCAATATTTTTATAACTATGAAAAATAATATTTGTTATAGCTTCATCCGTTGCAATTTGTAGCATTTCTATGATTTTTTGATCAATATTATTTTCTTTACAAAATTCACCTAGTCTTTTTACTATTTGTCCAACGTTTTCTGTTCTGCTTTTTACTGAAAGATTAAGAGTGTTCAATTTACTTTTCCAAAAAGTTATATATTATAATTAAAAGCTAATTAAATTTTTACTAAAAATTATACTAATGTTATTCTTGCAAGTCAATTAAGAAAATAAGTTTTTCATATTTATTAATCAAGATTCAATATCGTATTATAATAATTGTAACGAATTAAAACTTCAATATAGTTAACTAACCCCAAAATAAGACAAATATATAAAACAATAAACTTTTATAGGGTATTAAATAAATAATTCTATTTATTCTTTTAGAGAAAAAAGAATATAATAAAATCAGTCGATTTACTTTTTAATATACCTTCCAGCAATTCCTCTTAAACGTCTATCCGCTAAAAAGTGGAAAAACTTAACCTTTTTAATCATAGAATCTGAAAGTTGATTAATTGGTATGTGTAAAATATGATGTCCATGTTGTTCTGCCAAAGAACGATAGTAAATTGTAGGAGGTATTTTTGAAACATAAACAATATACTTTTTTTCAGAATAATATATCCCAGCCATAAGGAGTTTTTGGGACTTAGTTTTAGCTCTATTAAATCGCTCATCAGACCATACTTCTTTTACACCCCTTGGAGGGTATATAGATAGAACTCCTCCATATTCAGCCTGACTAATACCGGGTCCTATGAGTTTTTTACCTGGTGGTGTTGAGTATAGAGCAAGATCAGATTCATTTTGGTGTTCAGCATACCATGTCATATGAAAGGAATATTTATTATCAACATCTTCATCAAAGATAATAACAATAGTTCCAACATCTCCTTTAAAGGGTAGACATTCTTTTACATATAGTTTATTGAGGTGTAGGTTTCGGATAGTTTCTTTAATATCAAGGCCATCCATTAAAGATGTTGTAAATTCTCTGGTGATGATAAGGTCTTTTTCTAATATAGACCTAGCTTTTCTCCTAAGATAATAAAAATAATTTTCTATAATAATATCCTCAGCTGGATAGGATACCAAATCATATCCTGACTTCCAGATCTTTTCCCAATCACCAGGCTTTTTTTCTTTAGGACGCTTTTTAATAGGTATTTTTTCTATTGTCCACGGTTGCATAGGCAAATAAGGTCTTAATTTAACATCATGCCCATCAATATTGGCTTTATTGTTATTAAATGTAACCTCAGGCAAGTTATAAAGGTTATCTAAAAAGGGATAGAAAGATATAAGCCTATATAGTTCATAAGCATAGTCATCGTTAATGGTATTCTTGGCAGAAACAATAAGCTGATAAGGGGATGGTACAAGGCTACCACTAACAAAAGCATAATTTCTGGCAAACTTTAACGCAGTAGAAAGCCTATTAATAGATGTCTGATCGTTCCATTCACGTTTATACAGCTTTTTACTTAATATAAATATTTCATGGAGGCTATCATATTGATCAAAGGTATTATTTTGTGTAGTTAAGTTTTTTAGTCTGTTAGCATTTTCATTAACTTTTTTGTAAAACGATTTTTTTAGATTTTCAGTACTATCTAGGTGAGTGTCATAAGGGGGTATATCTATACCAAGGTTTGTAGTGGAAAGTCCTTTTCTGGTAACCTCATAGATATATGTTTGAAAAGGCATATTACCTAATACTTCTGTATAAATAGACTTATCTATATACATTAGACTAATGTGGTCCCTTTCGATGGTATTATATGAAATATTACTTGGATAAGGTTTCATTAAAAGTTCTGATATTCTGTGATGATGTTGTAGGCCGTAAACAAATAGTATACGCTTATATGCAGATGAAATCTTTTTAACCCTAAATGCCATTTCTGTTTCTCGTAGATAGTGTATAGAGTTTAAGGCAGTGGGTTTAATATATTTGAGATAATTATTACAATAGTTTTTTAGCCCTAATTTGCTAAGATAATATGAGTCAGGGACAATAACAGGGGGAATATCTATTTCTCCAACATCTTTATCTACGAAGTATAGTTCGGTTTGATGTTCAACAGCCAGTCGTACAGCTTCTATTATTGAATCTCCAGGGTGAATGGGAACATAATGATATACATTAGGGTTATCCGAAAAGGATACGACTGATAAATAGGGTAACTGTTTTACACCCTTTAATACATGGCTCATAATGGATTCTGGTAGTTCTACTGCTATACAGTCTGGTTCAATATCAAAAAAGGCCTCTTTTACCAGTTGAGCAAAGTCAATAGAGCCGTGTACAGATGGAATACAATAAATATTATCAAATTTGAAGTACTTATCAGATAAATTCATTTAAATCATCTTCTTCCGGTGGGTAGTCCCATTTTTTATAAGGCATATTAAATGTAGGCTGATAGTCAGGATTTAAATAATTAACAGCATCTTGACCTAAAACTTGACTTATTGATTGTTTTAGAGCATTTTCTTGGGATAGTTCAGAATGGTTATTCATAAGACGACGTGTAAACCTAATAATATGAATACCATCCCTACTAGTAAAGGGTTCCTCAAATCTATGGGCATTAGCAAGAAAGTCACTCATTATATTTATTAAGTCTTCTTCAGCAAAGGGCAGGTTAATTTTTAGTATTTCTTTTTCTTCATTACGCGATGGAAAGTCAACATAAATCTGAGGCTGTAATCTGGACATTATATACTCTGGAACCTCAAAAGTCGAAGAATCATCATTCATAGTTATGCAACAACGAAAATTAGGATGAGCCTTAATTTTAATACCAGCAGTTATGGATTCTACATATCGTCTATTGTCAAAAAGAGGAGCTAGACTTGCCCATGATTTTTCACTCATCCGATTACCTTCATCCAATATGGCTATTCCTCCTTTTATCATAGCGGTTACCAGTGCAGAAGCATGATATTTTATTTTATTATTTTTACCTCCAATAGCATTTGTCCAAAAGCCTTTAGGATCATTGCTTAATACGGGAGTAATAATTAAGTCTTCAGGTCTTGTATCCATAGTACACTGATAAATATAGACTTCATAATTCATTTGTTTTGCAACGGAATAGGCAAGGGTAGTTTTACCTACACCGGGTCGTCCTAGTATTCTTGGTACAAGGGGAATATCATTATTATTTAAAGTTGTCCAACATGCTTTTAGCTGTTTTTGAAGTTCATAAAAACCCACTAAATCAATGTTAAGCTCATCTGGATGACTTAAGTGTATTTCTACATTATTTATACATACAGTGTTACCAGCCATATTTTCTCCTCAAACAGTGTTAACATTAAGGGGATAGTTTTTATATAAAAAAACCGATTTAATTATAAATAATATTTTAAGTTTTTATTTATACCGTTTTTTGTTATTAATGGAGCGGTTTAAAGGTTGTCCATAAACATTGCTTCCTTCGCTAGCGGCAAGTTTTTCTTTTAAGTCATCCCATATAGCAAGGGTTTTTTGTGCTTCTTCTTCGTCTATAACAGAAACAGCAAAACCTGCATGGACAATAGTATATTGACCTATTTTTATATTAGGAATATAAGCTAGACATACTTTATTTACGGTACCATTATAATCTATTTTACCCATCAAAAGGCCGTTTTCATCTATTATTTCAATAACCTTTCCGGGTATTCCAAGGCACATAATTATCTCCTTAATTTAGTGGAAATCTTAAAGAATAAATTTTAATATAGTCCATTTTCACCTCCCATTTCTGGCGGTAAGTAAGACTTAAGACGCATACGCAATATCCAGCTTGAATTACCAGTTTGTATACCCAATATACCTTCGATTATTAAGTTATATAATAGTTCACGATGATATGTAATAGCCTCTACACGATTTCTAAGTATTTCTTCTGCAACGTCAGCTTCTGTGCCGTCGATTATAAGCTGTAAGGCATCTCTTAAAAAAGGGTCTTTAATTTTTATTAAGGCTTCTTCTAGAGCCAGGAGTCCTCGTTCTTTGGCATACTCTCCTAGTATAGTCATAGTTTTAATAAGGTTAGCGGTATTATTAGTTTGGAGTAGTTTAGGGAGTATAGTATTTCTGGTTATTTTATATAGTTCTTCTTCACCTGGTTCATTTAGTTCTCCGAGTTCGATTAGCTCATTAGCTAGGCCAAGCGCTCTTTTTTTTGCTTTTTTGACAATGCTTTCTGGGACTTTATCATAATCATCCATAGAATCTATAGCCAACTTACGGATTCGGGAGGAAAGGTTTTCTAAAATAAGATGTTTAACAGCCTCTGAAGAGTGGGATAGAACTAGAATAAGGTCGATCTCATCTACTTCTTGAAGCCATTTTTGAATTGATATTGGATGCCATTGAGTAATCTCATTTAGTGATCTCATTAGATAATTCCTAAACAATTATATTCACTAATATAATATAAGTTAAATTTTAGCAATTAGGTTAACTTTTTAATAAGACTTTTATTGTATAGATATATTGTTATTAACCGTGCTATTATAAGGGTATTCTAAGAGTTACTTTATATATCTAAAATCTATTTAAAATAGTTTTGGAATAATTAGTAACAATTTCCAAAAGTAATTATATTATAACTGTTTTAATAAATTAGTTTTTTTAAGGAGGTACCTTATATGAAAACTATATTTTACTTACTACTATTTGTATCCATATCTTCTTTTGGATACAGTAATACTGTTTATTATAGTAATGCAGAAAAAAATAAATGGGGTGACTATTCTTATAAAAATAAGATTTCTAAAAAACCTAAAGAAAAACTATATTATGAAGTACAATATAAAAAAACTAAAATATACGTTGAAAAACATTACAACGTTAATGGTAAAATTACCTACTTGGCAACTATAAAATATCTCAAAAATAATAAATATATAAAATATGAATATATAAAAGAAAATGCCATCGTTAAAGTTAAAATTGCTAATGATATTGGCAAATATAATATGATAAAGCATTTTAAGATAAATGGTAATAAAAAAACTCTTACCAAAGTCGAAGAGTATTACGAAAATGAAGCCATCCAGTCTATTTCTTACTATAACAATAATACTTTGTATAAACAAGAACACTATGATTGGCAGGGAGCTATATCTTATATCAGATATTATAAACTTATTGATGAAAAAATCCTAAAATGGAAAGAAGAAAAATATATCTACTCAGAAGAAGGTAAAAATACTGGTCACTGGATATATGAATATGATATTAAAGGTGAAATTATTAGTGAAATATTCTATCCTAAAATAGAATAGAAAGTCAAACTATATAATAACTAATAAAGTATAATAAAATGAAATTAAAACCAATTTTTCCAAAAGAACATGGAATATGGTTTATGTTTATAATCCCTATTCTGTCTACGGCTGTTACTGTTGGACGCATTAATATACCCGCAATACTTTTTACTTTATCCAGCATTTTTTTTTTCCTTGCTAGACATCCTATAATTAAGATTGTTAAAAACTTACAAAAAGTAGAAAAGCTTTATTATGAAGTTGTATTGTGGGCTTGTATTTATCTTTTTTTAAGTGCTATATTATTTAGTCCAATTATAATTATATATGACTATGACTACAGCTTAATCTTTGTTGTTGTTATTTTATGCCTTTTAGTGTTAAATATTATACAGGCTATAAACAAGACTCAAAGAGAAATAATAAACGAAATAATTAATATTTTAGGTCTTACGTTAATTGCTCCTGGCTTATACTATATCCTAACTAATAGTATTAATATATGGTCTTATTGGCTGTGGGGATTATGGGCTTTTCACTTTATTGGAAGTATTTTTTTCGTAAGGTCTAAAGCTATGATTAACTCATACGGTTTATTGTCTATAATCTACTACACTGTGGGAGTGCTTATAATTTTATTAAGTGCATTATTAAGCGGTATGTCATTAATAATAGGTCTTTGTGCTATTCCTATAATTATGAAAATGTGTTATTTTTATATAAAGAGATTTATTAAGGTGTCTATATATAGAATCGCTATTATTGAAGCTATACATAGTGTTTTGTTTGCAGTGCTGATCGTGTATTTTTTTAATATGTCTTATTAAGGTATAAATATCATGGAAAAATGGCATTTTGAAATTATATTTAGATCGTTTATACTAATTTTCGGGGGAATGCAATATTATGTTTATCGTTGTTTTATGATGTGGATTAAGAGTTATAATCTTAGCTCTGTTAAAGAGAGAAAAATAAGATTTGCATATTTATTTTTAGGTATTTTCTTATCTATGCCTTGGCTAGGAATAGCAATATATGGATCACATTTTACATTGCTATATAATGGACTTATTAAGGCTTTATATATTTTACCTTGTTATATATGGCAGTTTTCGCATATAGTATTATTTTTTATTTTGATTATTTATAAGACAGTTAAACTTGCTATTAAACCTATTTCTTATATTTATAAGCGAGTTAGTAAGCCAGTAGCTTTTAATAACCTTAAGCGAAGTTGGTTTAAGCGATCTGTAGTTGTTCTACCTGCAAGTATTTTTACACTAAACTTTGTTGGAGCATATAATAGTGAATATGATTTTGTTATAAACAAAGTTAATATCAAAATTAATAATCTTCCTGATAACCTAAAAGGATTATCTATCACCCATATTTCTGATCTTCATTTTGGTATTTTTCTGAATGAGGATAAGTTTGATAAATATATTCCAGAGATTAATAGATTAGGTTCACAGATAATTGTAGTCACAGGGGATATTATTAACAATTCTTTAAAGGCAGTTCCTATGGCAATACGATCTCTGACCAGCCTTAAGGCTCCTTTTGGGATTTATGCCTGCATGGGAAATCATGATTATATAGTTAATACGGTTAAATTCTTAAGGGCATTTAAAAATACTGGAATCGATATACTAATTGACGATAGTAGAAGTATAAAGATATATGATGAAAAATTATATATTATGGGGATGGACTATCCTAGGAATAAAATGTCTTTTAATAAGGATAAGGTTAAACATCATTTAGGAGCTATACTAAATAATGTGCATCATGATGAACATACTAAAATCTTATTAGCACACCATCCCACTAGTTTTTTTGAGTCGAGCAAATACTTTGACTTAACACTATCTGGCCATACCCATGGGGGACAGTTTATTTTTGGAGAAATTGGTAATATAAAGGTTGCGCCAGCACAACTTGGATTTCCATATCTTAAAGGTCATTATATGAATAATGGTAACCACTTATATGTGAATAGCGGACTAGGACACTGGTTGCCAATAAGAGTTAATTGTCCACCTGAGATTACCGTACTAATTTTAGAGTAGGTTAAAAAAGATTTAAACTGTATATATAATTATACGAAAAATAAAAAAGTATGATTAACAATATAGGTATAAATAGAGCATTATTATGAAAATAAAGATTACTTTAATAATTTTATTAATTCTATTAGTAATACCCACCTTTGCTTTGCCAGAACTTGACAGGTATAAATATAAAAGAGCAATATCATATGATAGTATAAATAATGTACAAGGCTATTTGGTAAACTATTACAACAAACAAGGACAAAAAATACAACAAGAAGTATATAATGAAAAAGACAGTATAATTGAATATAAGGTATATAAATATAATTCCTTAGGCTTGTTGGTAAAGGAAAAATGGTTTAACAATAAAAATTGGACTAAAGATATTAAATTCGTATATAAAAAGAGAATTTTAGCTAAAAAAACTATTCAATATCCTAAAAAAGAAACCCTTTATATTAACTATAAATATGCTTATTATAAAAATCGTCTTATTTATAAATTAGCTTATTACTACAATATAGACAAGTATAATACAAATAAAAAACTGATTACTAAAAAAACTTTTTTTATTTTAAAAAATGGCGTGAAGCTTAAAGAACGCTATATAAAAAAACCTTATGCTAAAAAGTTTTATTTTCAATCAGGTGAGGTATATGTATACGATTTTACTAAAAGAATAAAAATGATAATACATCTCGACTCTAATAAAGAAGTAGTAAAATGTATAAGTTATTTTTATAACGGTAAAAATAGCATAAAAAAGGTTAATATTTATGAAATAGTAGATTATAAACTAAAATGGAATAACTTAAATAACTTGGAGAAGTTAAACAAGTTATATAAGTTAGTTAAAAGTAATCTTAAATTTAAGTATACCATTATATTTGACTATAAAGCGGGTAATAGCAAAAAGAAAGCGGATAATAACAAAAAAAGAGAACTTACTAATAAAAAGAACTTGCTGATAAAAAAAAGAACTCCCTAAGGTCTATCAATGATTATAACTTATAATTCTATCCAGCAAATCTGTTTAAGATCGATAATACTGATCCGGCATAGCTGGAGCCAAAAAGATTAAGATGGTTTAATAGGTGATATAGTTTATATATTTCCATTCTATCTTTATAGTTTGGCTCTAGTGGAAAGGCCTCATTATATGCCTTATAGAATACTTTATCAAAACCGCCAAATAGCGTAGTCATAGATAGATCTGCCTCTCTATTTCCGTAATATACTGCGGGATCTATTAAACATGGATATCCATTTGGTCCAATTAAATAATTGCCTCCCCAAAGATCGCCGTGTAATAGGGATGGATTAGAGCTATTTAGGATGGTTTTTAGTTTAGGACTAAGTTTAGTCCAAAGGATATTCATTTTATTATTCCATAAGCCATTAGTTTTAGCGAGATTAATTTGATATTCTAAGCGATTAATTTTAAAGAAATCTATCCAATTATTCATTTGCGTATTAATTTGTTTAGTGCTTCCAATAAAGTTATCCTCAAAAAAGCCGTGTTGGGATGCTCTAGTTTGATGGAGTTTAGCAAACTGTCTGGCAAATATTTCGAAAAAGTCTTTCTTTTTTTCTTCAGGAGCTAGGTATTCCAACAGAATAAATGAAGGACTACTTTTATTATCCTCAAAGGCAATTACTTTTGGTATACGAATAGCATTTGCCTTATATAATTCTTTTAAGCCGTTAGCCTCTGCTTTGAATAGTCCTGATGGCGAGTTTATGTTAAATTTAAGAAATATAGATTCTCCATTACTAAGTCTTAAAATGGAGCTATTACTAATACATCCTCCTCCAACAGGTGATTGGCTTTTTATGTAGACCTTTGGATTAAAATAGACTTTTAATATATTATTTATATTGTCTTTAAGATTGTTATCCATTTATATTTTCTCTTTTTTTATATGTTCTAAAAGGTAGTGGCAAGCGTCTTCCAGGATGTCTAAGACGTTATTAAATCCTTGTTTACCTCCGTAGTATGGATCAGGGACTTCGGTAATCTTAGGATTAGAGGAAAAGTTTTTAAGTTCGTAGATTTTATTAGTAAAAAGCTTTTTTTTATCTAGTGATATAATGTCCTTGATAGTTAGTTGAGTCCATGGCAATAATATAGTCAAAGTTTTTAAGATCGTTTTCTTTAATTTGTTGTCCTCTACTTTTTGTGGTATACCCTCTTTGATAAAGGGCTTCTATCATTCTGTTATCGGGGAGTTCACCAATATGATAGTTAGAAGTGCCTGCGGATTCACAACTAATATAAGGTTTAAGGTTTTGGTCTGATATTTTTTTATTCATAACAGCCTCTGCGGCTGGAGAACGACAAATATTACCCAAACATACGAACAATATTTTAATCATTGGATTATCCTATATAATAATTTACGTTAATAAGGCTTTTAACAGAGTTAGTTTTTTAGTATGATTCTATTATATACGTAAAAGCTTAGCTTTTAGATGATCAATATCGTTACGGGTGGATTCATTTGATATAAGTTTCTTTATCTATTTTTTTACATGAGGCTATAATAGTTGAGTGATTTCTACCACCAAACTCGTTTCCAATTTCGGTAGTAGACAAGTTAGTAAGAAGTTTAGTTAGATAAACTGCAACTTGACGTGGTTTGGCAATAACATCGGTTCTTTTTTTTGACTTCATATCTGAATAGCTAATATTATAGTAGTTAGCGACTTCTTTTTGTATAGGTTCAACAGAAATGTGTTTTTTTGTAAGATTACAATTTAGTATATCCTGTAATTCTTCTTCGACTCGTTTTAGTGTTAATTTTTCATTTAGCAGGTCTACAATGGATTTTAGCTTAATAACCGATGCCTCTAATTCTCTAACATTATTGGTAATATTTGTTGCCAAAAAGTTAATAATTTCTTTATTTATTACAATTTGATTTTCTATCATTTTCTTTCTGATAATGGCTTCTCTGGTTTCTAAGTCAGGAGGTTTAATATCGGCTACTAATCCGGATGAAAAACGGGATATTAATCTATCCTTAATAGTTTTAAGCTCTCTGGGGGATCTATCACTGGTAAAGACCATTTGTTTACCTGAATCTTTTAGCATATTAAATGTATGAAAAAGTTCTTCTTGAATTCCCTCTTTTCTTTCTAAGAACTGAATGTCATCAATTAAAAGTATAATCTGCGTTTCTATATTTAAGTCTAAATGCATGAACCTGGCCTTTTTGTAGTGATACTATATATTCATTGGTGAACTGTTCACTGGTAACATATATTACTTCCATAAAGGGTTCTTTAATGGTAACCTGATGCCCAATAGCCTGCATTAGATGGGTTTTACCTAGTCCTACACCTCCATATAGAAAAAATGGATTATAATTTTCACCGGGTACACTAGCTATCCTTCGGGCAGCGGCATGAGCTAATAGGCTATTATTACCTACTACAAAGCTATCAAAAGTATATTTTATATCTAGTTTTAATTTATTATTAATTTTCGAGTTATTATTAGTTTTTTGTGTGAAGTGGTTATTATTTGTAGGTTTAACAATTATATCTTCTTCTTCTCCGATCATAACATTGAGATTTAGTTTTTTATTAAACTGTTTTTTGTATAGCTGGTTTAAAGCTTTATAGTATTTACTATAGACTCTTTCTTTGTAAAGTTGATTGGGTACTGATATAAAGACTTCATTATCCGACGATGATAAGAACTTCACATAATTTAACCATAACTCTTGATCTTTAGGAAAGGTTTTTCTTAAAAATTGATCAAAGGTATTCCAGTCTAGTTTTAGCATATATATTTTATCCTAATGATTAGTCTTATAGAAAATCTATCTTATAAATTTGATTTTTTCTTTAGATAAATTTTATATATAATATTTTAGTTATCCACATGTTATCCACATTTAAATATTTAAATGTGTTGATATTTTGTTGATATTTTGTTTATCACAGGCGAATATTATAGAAGGAACGAAGATATTTATTTATTATTGACAAGTTATTGACAATTTTGTTATCTTTTAGAAAGTTTATTTAATTTAAGAAGTTGTTTTTTTATAAAGGTGTTATAGAGGGGTTCTAGTAGGTTATTCTAACGGATATTATTTATCTTAGTTAACTTAAATATTCTATTAAGATATTACAGTTGTCAACTTGTTGGAACTTTACACATAACGTCAATATATAATATTATAATAATCCAGTCTATCCTTTTATAGCAGTTAATGTCTATAATAATTGATTATCTTAGAACGTTTTTACAATAACCTAATTTTATATTCTCCATTGTAGCTGTATAATAAAAATAAATAAGTCTTTACAAATATAAAGAATATCACTAAATTTAAACATATATCAATATATTATAACTTTAATTAGGAGAAAATAAATGTCAAGCTGTAATAGTTGTGGTGATGGACAAGGAAGCCCATTCTCAGAAGGACTTGAACTTGTTAAGTTCGTTTATAACGCACATAATGGAGCAATAAGAAATCAACCAATTACGAATGGTCCATTAAAGACAAAGTGTCAGGGCTGTGGTAAGGAGTTTATACTGGAGACCTATGTTGGATTATGTCCCTATTGTGATGGAGTACATGCAGTATCCCCTCCTAGGAGTAACGATCAAAATAATATACAGTTTGCTGGTAAAGGGTTTAAGCTGTAATTAATATTTTTATCTGCTAAAATTAATATTAAAAATGAAGTATTGTTCTTGTATAAATATAAACTAATATTATAGGTTGTTTGTATGTATCTAAAAAGAGTGATTCTGATTGCTGTTTTAGTATTTAGCGTATCTATATGCTATTCTCATGGTATAAGTAGTAAGATAATCAAAAAAGGGATAATAGGTATATCAGTTAAGGATGAGTTAGGTAAGGCCTTTTTTGGTAAGGTTTCTATTTATGCTCCAAATAATAAAGATGAACCTGTTATATTATCCCAGTTGAATAAAAATGGTATGTTTTTCTTTAAGCCAGATAAGCCTGGAAAGTGGATAGCCTTATTTAGGGATAGATCAGGACATGGCGGACGGCTTACTATACAAGTTAATAAAGATATGATTGCTACAAGTGAATCTAATAACTTATCTGGCATGCACAAAATAATTATTGCCTTATCTGTATGCTGGGGACTAATTGGTACGGCACTTTTCTTTATGAGAAAGAAAAAGACAATATAGGATAATATATGCACCTGCCAGACGGAATAGTAAAACCTGAACTCTTTATAGGAGGATATATAATATCTGCTGGTCTTAGTTATATATCTCTTAAAAAGATTAATCAGGAAGATATACCTAAAACAGCCATTATGACTGCCTCATTTTTTGTAACCTCTTTAATTAATATCCCTATAGGAGGAGTATCTATTCACTTATCCCTAAACGGATTAATGGGAATAGTATTAGGGCAATTATCTATAATATCCATTGTGATTGGGCTTTTTTTACAATCAATAATGTTCCAGCATGGAGGGGTAACCATGATTGGTCTAACAAGTCTAAGTTTGGGATTACCTGCTTTTATTGTTCACTTAATATTCAAAAGGCTTAAGGGATCAAGTTTATACCTAAGTATATGGGCAGGTATATTATCTGCATTAGCCATTATGATGACAACCATAATTACTATATTTATATTAGTCTATACCGGAGAGAAAGTTCAATATCTACTTAGGTCTTTAGTTATAGCTTATATCCCTGTTGCTGTTATAGAGGGTATAGTTACTTTCTTTTTGGTAAGGTTTTTGTTATTTGTAAAACCTGATATGTTAAACCGCTAATAAAATACATAAAAATACATACGGGTAAATTACTACTTTATATGTAAAAACTAAGCTTACTACCAATATACAACTTCTATCTACTTAATATTATAAGTGCTAGCCAGCATTTTAAAATAGGCATTTTTTTGAAAAAATTAATATTTTACTTTTCAAAAAAGTCAATAATTAGTATTTTACATTTAATAACTTTATTAAGGAGACATCTAAATGTATAAACCAAAAGGAGAACGTGAATGTATAAACAAATTATGACGTATACCTTTAGTATATTTATTGTTTTCGCCATGATGTTTTTGTCAGGATGTCAAGGTGAAAAAAAGAAATCGACTGCTAAAGATACTAACGTTAAAGGCAAATCACTTGCTGACTATAAAACAGATGGCAAGTTTGATGCTAAAAAAATATTTTCTGACATAAACCCTAATCCAGTAAAATATTCATATCCCAAAGGATTGAAAGGTGATCCTAAAAAAGGAGAAAAAATATTTTCTAATACAAAAACTGGAAACTGTGCAGCTTGTCATTGTACAGAAGATGCAAAAGGTTGTGGTGATATAGGTTTTTCTTTAGTAAAATACCGAGCTAACTTGGGCCGTGATAAAAATTATAAAAATGATGATTGGTTATTCCAAGTTATTGCTGATAGAAGGTATGTACTTAAGTCAACTGTTATGCCACCGGCATTACCGACAAAAGTTTTGTCTGAACAAGATATTGTGGATATAGTAGCTTATTTAAATACTTTAAAGTAGTTACTATATTAACAAAAATAAATCAAGGAGATCAAATAATGAGAAAAGTAAAAATTATGTTAATTAGTTGTTTAGTAATATTTGGAGTTATAGGCTATGGAAAGGATAGTGCTAAGCTAAAAAAAATCATTAAAGATGTAACAAAAGGAAAACAGTTAATAAGCTCTAAAAAAGTGAATATTAAAGCTCCAGTTATTGCTGAAAATGGAGCTGTTATTCCTATTTCTATAAGTGTTGACCTTCCTATAACTAAAGATAATTATGTTGAATCTTTATCTGTTTTAGTGCCTGGTAATCCTAATCCAAAGGTATTCTTAAGCAAACTAACTCCTGATATGGGAGCTGTTGGTTTTTCAACTAGGATTAGAATGGGAAAAACATCTGAAGTTAGAGTTTATGCTGTAATGAATGATGGTAAAGTATATACTGCTAAAAAAACAATAAAGGTTACTATTGGTGGATGCGGTTAATATATAATAAAAAATCTAGTAGTATTGTGTGAGTGAGTCCAAAAGCTATTTGGAGTCTAATAAAATAATTAAATTAATTAATAATTAAGGAGAACAATGATGACAATAAGAGTGTTTGGTGCTTTAGTGGTAATGGTCTTTCTAGTTTCCATTAACAATTGTCAAAAACCAGAGACAAAAAAAGAAGAAGCAAAACCTTCAACTTCTTCTAAAATAGAAAAACCTAAAACCTCTGCTGAAAAAAAGAAAAATAATAAATTTGGTAAGGCTCTTATACGGTTACCAAGAAATTATAAAAAAGGAGATGTTATAGAAGTTAAAACAGTTATAACACATCCTCAGCATACTGGTATTGGCAAAAAAGCTAAACCCGTACATTATATAAAAAATATAAGTGTATATTATGGAGATGCAAATATAGCTTCACTTGATACACATCCATCTATAAGTAAAGATCCTTATTTTTCTTTTAAGCTAAAGGTTATAAAATCTGCACCTTTAAAAGTTGTTTGGAAGGATAATAAAGACAATATTTTTGAGAAATCAGTAGATGTTAAGGCAGGAGATTAGCTATGAGAAAAAAACTATTTAAATACTCTATTTTTACAGTTGTAGTTGTAATAGGGGCCTTTATAGCTATTACTCTACCTGCACAAAAAACTGAGAGTATATCAAAAGATGATCTATCATTGTATAGTAGCGGGATAAACCCTGCTGATATAATGATTGATGAAGGAAAAAAGTTTCTTGGTAAGAAAAGAGGCTCTGAAGGAAAATCTTGTCTTACTTGCCATGCAAAGCCAGAAAGTGATTTAAAAGGTGTTGCTGCAACTTATCCTAAGATCACTAAGTCTGCCAAAACTATGGTTAGTCTTCAAAAGCAAATTAACGTATGTATAAAATCTTTTGCACCAAAAGAAACCATAAAGCTTGGTTCTTATGAAATGACTTCTATGACTCTTTATATTAAATCACTATCCAATGGGATGCCTGTTAATGTAAAGATTGATGGAAAAGCAAAAGAATGGTATGAACTAGGTAAATTAGTTTATAGCCAACGAAGAGGACAAAGAAACTTATCTTGCAAAGTCTGCCATGATATTCTACCTGGTAAAACTCTTAGAATGCAAAAACTAGCTGCTATTGGAAGTGGTGCTTCTCATTGGCCTGCATACAGAATGAGAAAAGGTAATGCTTATTTAATAGAGCAAAGGTTTAGGCAATGTATGAAAAATGCTAGAATGAAAAAATTAAAAACTGGTTCTATTCCACTAACAGCTCTTGAGTTATATATTACTCATAAAGCTCAAGGTGCAAAGATAGATGTTCCAGGATGGGTAAGATAAAAAACTAGTATGCTAAGAGTATAGGAGGAAGATTTTATGGATAGAAGAGAGTTTTTAAAAGCAACTTTAGCTTTAGAATTAGCTTTAGTTACAGGTCTATCTCTTGAACAGTGTAGTGACGCAGAAAAGTTCTATGAGTTTGATCCCTTGGGCAATCTAACTATACTATTTATAGCAGATAGTCATGCTCATCTTAGACCAATATATTATAGAGAACCTTCTCTAAATCTTGCACCTGCTAATATGACCAATACTCCAGGACATATTGTAGGTAAAGACCGTCTTAAGTATTGGAACATTAATTCTGGTACTAAAGAAGCATACTTTCAGTCTTATCTTGACTTTCCTAATTTAGCTAAGAAGTACGGTAAAATGGGAGGATATGCTCATTTGTCTACTTTGTCAAAGCAGATTATGTCTGATAGAGGTAAAGATAGATGTCTATTCCTGGATTCAGGAGATACTTGGGTTGGAACAGGTATTGGACTGCTAACTGAAGGTGAAGCTCTTGTAGAAGCTCAAAACTTATTGGGTATTGATGTTATGTCTCCTCATTGGGAGTTCACTTTTGGACAAGATATTCTCTTTAAAAGAATTAAACAGCTTAAAGCTGATTTTGTATGCCAGAATGTTGTTTATACTGACTTTGAAAAAGAAGGCGACAAAGTTTTTAAAGAGTATGTTATAAAACAAACAAAAGATGTTAAGGTTGGAATAATTGGTCAGTCTTTTCCTTATGTTCCCCTTGCACATCCACGAACTCTTGAGGAAAATAACCATATTTCTGAAGGATGGTCTTTTGGAATTAGGCCTTCTAATATCCAAAGGCTTACTGATAAGCTTAAAAACGAAGATAAGGTGGATATTGTAATAGTTTTGAGCCATAATGGCTTAGAAGTGGATAAGAAAATAGCAAAAGAGGTTAAAGGAATTGATTTACTTATAACAGGTCATACCCATGATCCTCTTCCAAAAGCTCTTAAGATTGGTAATACCATTTTAGTTCAGGCTGGTTCTCATGGAAAGTTCTTAGGGAGAATTGACCTTGATGTGCAAAATAAGAAAATTGCTAACTTTAGACATAAGCTACTACCTGTTCTTTCTAATTTTATTCCACCTGATCCAAAGATGCAGGAGCTTATAGATAAATGGCATAAACCATATGAAGTAAAGCTATATGAAAAACTAGCTGTTACAGAAAGTCTTTTATATAGAAGAGATACCTTCATGGGAACATTTGATCAGCTTATTGTTGAGGCAATAAAAGATACTTATGATCCAGAGATTGTCTTTTCACCTGGTTACCGTTGGGGAACAACCTTATTACCAGGGGATGAGATAACTATGAAAGATGTTTATGATCATACATCTATTACTTATCCTAATGTTTGGACCTTTGATATGCAGGGAGAACAACTGTGGATGATATTTGAAGATATCTTAGATAACCTATTTAATTCTGACCCCTATAAACAACAAGGGGGAGACTTTAGTCGTTTACTTGGTGTTGAGATGTCTATTAAAATTAACGCTCCTGTTTTGAAAAGAATACCTATAGAAAGTATTAAGATAGATGGCAAGGCGTTTAATCCTAAAAAGTTGTATAAGATTTCTGCTTGGGGTGGTAATTTGTATAGAGCAGGCTCAAACCTAAGACAAGGAGCTAAGCCTGTATATGATGTAGTTCGAGACTATTTAAAAAAGAAAGGAAAAGTTAGGATAGAGGCTAATAGTGGTATAAAATATTATGCTTAACATTCTAATATAAACTAAACCTGCTAAACTTTATATAGTCTATTTATACAGATTGCTTATTTTAAGAAAATTAATTGTTTAGAATAACCAGCTTTAACAAGTTGGTTATTCAATTTTAACTATCCATTATTTAGCTTTTAAAAATATTTTAACAAAATAAACTCTTTTGAGAGGAATAATATGTTTAAATTACACAAGATAAAAAAACACTTTATGATACTAACTTTAACACTTTTATTTTTTGCGGTAGGTTGTAGTTGGACTAATCCTATATATAAAATAACAATCAAAGATGCTGATTTTGATACTATAGCAACGCTTTTAGAGGCTGAACTCTCTGGAGCTAATATGAGAGTATTTGAACCTGCTTTGGATATACAAGCTGGAATGAAAGCAAGAGGTGAAGATTTTCCAAAGTATAAGGTATATCAGTTTTGCAATTTAACTATAGGGAAAGAAATATTTAAAATAACAAGAGACTTTGGAGCTTTTATTCCCTGTAAAATTTATATATATCAAAAGGGTAATGACGTAGTTGTTGGTACTTTTTTGGCTAGTAATGCTATAAGGTTTTTGGATATGCCAAAAGAAAGTGAAAAAATAGAGATAGTTGAAAAAAGTATTAAGCTAATTGAGGATGAAATTTTAAATATTATAAATTCTTTAAAACAATAAGACTTTTTGTTTAAATATATTGGGGGTTGATAATGGTAATTCGTAAAATATTTTATTTTTTTATTTGTTTGTCTTTAGTATATACTCTTGTACAATGTAATACAAAGAAAGTTACAAATAAAACACAAGACAAAAAAGTAGAAGTGCAAAAAACTAAGCTTAATATAAAGGAATCTTTTAAGTTACTTGACTTTAAAGCTCCACTTAACCTTAAGGTGGATAGTATGCCTGCCTTTGAACTAGAGGACATTAACGGAAATAAAATAACTAATGCACAGTTTAAAAATAAAATGATACTCCTTATTTTTTGGGCTACATGGTGTCCATATTGTACTAAGGAGATGCCTACGGTTGAGAAGTTATATCAAAAGGTTAAGAATGATCCCAATTTTGTAATAGTAAGTGTATGCCTTAATCAGGATAAAGAATCAATACCACTGTATGCGGAAATGAATGGATATAATTTTACTATCCTACTAGACCCTAATAATATTCTTTATAAAAAGTTTGTGGATAAACTTAAAACTCCTACAACATATTTAATTGCTAAAGATAATACCATACTGGGAAAGATTGTGAGTAAAGCTCATGACTGGTCAACTGATACGGCTTTAAACTTTTTTCGAACAATAAGCACTATAGAAAAGCCTAAGCTGTTTTAATAGACTATTGTAAAAACGTTCTAACACTTACTTTTTATACTGGTTAACTTAAATATTTTATCATAAGGTGATAAATAAATTGTTAACCGATACCATTTCTAACTTGTTAAAATATCATAAAATATCTTTTTATTATATTTAGTAGAAGTCTTTATTATATAAGTATAAAATAAAAAATAGTTTGACATTTTACTAAAGTTTCTTTATCTTTTATAAAACCGATTAGGGAACGCAATGAAATGTTTATACTGTAATACGATAATGATTGAGGCAAAATGGAAAATAGACTTTTTAGTTAATGAAGAGAAATTTGTAACCGTATTAAATTATCCTATTTTTCTGTGTCCTCGTTGTGGTAACGAAAAAATAAAAAAACAGATTAATGAAAAAATATTAAAAAAACTAGGTCCAAAAGAAAATCATTATAACATAAAAGCAAGTGCTATTAAGTTTGAAGAAGCTTTTTAAAAGTATTTAACTATTTCTTTCAATAGTTTAAAATTATCCCCAATAACCACTTTGCACTTTGGTAAAGAATTAAGAAATATCTTACCATAGGATTTTGTTATAATCCTTTTGTCTAAACATATAACAATACCCTTATCCTTAGTAGTTCTTATTAGTCTACCAAATCCTTGTCTAAACTTAATTACAGATTTTGGTATTGAATAGTCATAAAAAGGATTTCCCCCATTTTGTTCGATCCTCTCTACCTTACCTTGATGTATGGGATCACTAGGAACAGAAAAAGGAAGTTTTATTAGTATAACGCATTCCAATGAATTACCAGCAACGTCAACACCTTCCCAAAAGGAATCTGTTCCTAATACTACAGAGTTACTGCCTGTCTTAAACTTGTTTATTATGGAATGACGATTAATATCTCCCTGTTTTAATAGGGTTATAGAGTTTTTAAAATGATTAGATAAAACCTCATGACTATAATTTAGCATGCCGTAGGACGTAAATAAAATAAAAGTTTTACCTTTGGTTAACTCTAAGATCTTAATTAGTAAAGAGGTTACCATATTATTAAAGGTTTTTTCGTTAGGTAGGGGTATATCTGTTGGAATGCATATAGACATTTGTTTTTCATAGTCAAATGAGGATGGTAAAGCGATTTCAACTAGTCTATCGCTATTATCGATATTTAAGATTCCAAGCTCTTGTTTTAGAAAGTGAAAGCTATTATTACTAGTTAAAGTAGCAGAAGTTAATATAATGCTTTCTTTGGTGGAAAAAAAAGTATCACATAAAACATCGGCAATATTTAATGGGGATACATTTAAATTTACAGTAGTATTATGGTTTTTTTTGACTTCTATCCAATAAACGGTATCATTGTCTTTGAAGTTAATAAACGTATCTAGAGATATGGCAGATAAAAGCAGTCTATTGGTATATGCTTTTAGTGTATTAATATTATCTAAAAGCTCTTCTCTAATATGGAAAGGCAATTCATAGAGTTTACTAATTATGTTAACTAGTTTATCATTAAGGTTTATAATTATGTTAACAAGTTCACCACCAAGATTATTAAGGTTATTAGCAAAGTCACCAGGCAGATTATCAGGAATAATACGCAGTGTATCTTGTTTATTATTTAGCTGTTTTAGGGTGTAGTCTGTTATAAATAGAAAAAAGCTATCTATTAGAGGGTTGATGGACAGAATACTCGATGTTAACTCATTATTAAATAGATTAGTTAGCTCATCGACTATTTCATATCCTGAGTTAGACCAGTTTGTTTTAATTTCTCTTTTGATATGGGATAATATTCCTTTTTCTGCAGAGCCTTTTAAATAATATATTCTAGAAATAGCTTTTTTTAATTTACTTTGAGAGGTATATTTACCTAAATAGTTTATTGCAACATGTTCTAGGTTGTGAGCCTCATCAATAATAACTTTATTATACGGGGGTAGCAGGCCGTAGGAGTCACCTGCATCATTTTTGATAATAATGTCACTGCATAAAATATGATGATTAACCACTAAAATATTTGCTTGATTGACCTCTTTTCGTGCTATGAAGAAAAAACATTTTGAAAAGAAATTACACTTAGTTCTAAGGCATGTATCAGACTCAGATGCAATTTTATACCATCCTTCCATATTGGTTATGGTGATTAGTTCATCTTTAGTACCTTCTTTCAGATTAGGTATAGCAGATATAAGACTTTTTATCCATGTTTTTTCAAAAGGCTCAAAAAGCTCATTATTCATGTCATTTTTGCTGGAATAAAGTTTTTTTAAGCAAATATAATTAGCTCTTCCTTTAACTACTACAGCTTTAAAGTTTATATCCAAGGCTTTTTTCAAAAAGGGAATGTCTTTGTTATAGAGCTGTTCTTGGAGATTAATAGTATTTGTGGATATAATTACTTTTTCATTATTAGTAGTTGCCCAGTATATTGTTGGTATAAGGTATGCTATAGACTTTCCTACACCTGTACCAGCCTCAATTATGGCGATATTGTTATCATTAAATGCCTCTGCAATTATTTTAAGCATTTTAACTTGAGGTTCCCTAAGTTCAAAAGAGTTAAAGTGGGTAGCTATTTTACCCTTCTCATCAAATAAGGAAAGTAGTTCACTAATATTTATGGGGCTTATTTCAGAATTATCAACACCTTCTACAACTACATAGCTTTTGTCAGCAGTATTATTCACTATGATAAAGCCAATACCCTGATTACCAAGATAGCTTGCTATGGATAGATCATTATGAGAAGGGCTAAGATTCTCACTAGGGTGATTATGGATAACATAGTCCCCTTTGAAGGCCTGATCATATATTACAGGGACTTCGTTTTTATTTCCACGAGCTATATGGCTAATAGTGTTAATTTGCTTACTATTTTTTTTGGAACCAATAAAAAAAACTTCATTTCCATTTGCTTTTTGTATTTCGGTTTTGATATAGTTGATAGCTTGATTAGAAAAGATAGAAGACATTTGATACTAGATATTAAATTTAATATTAGGTTAATTTAACATTAACTTAATATAATGTCAAGTAATATATGATCTTTTCTTGTATTTAGTTTTATACTGTACTTTTACCATTTTTATTGAGAGTTTGTCTTATTGTTTAATTTAATATTTTTATGGCTAAATAACTCTTGACATTTGTGAGATCACTTGTTATTCTTTTATACCAATAAAGTTTATATAAAAAAAACTAATACCAGCTAATGTGGTCATATTAATAGAATAACTTTTATTTTAAGTTAAGTAAAGTCATTAATATTTTTAGCTTTTAACCAGGAAGTTTAACTATTTATGTTCCATAGACTACTTTTATCAGACCAAAAACCGTGGAAGGTATTACTTATAATATCTTTTATCGTATTTATTTTTCGACTTCCTACTCTATTCAATGATTACTATAATACAGATGAAATTATTTTAGCCATACAGGGTACTGAGATTTTAGAAGGAGGTATTCCTTATAAGGACTATGTAAACCATAAACTTCCTTTAATGGATTATATTTATGCTTTTATTTTTTTCTTTTTTGGCAGTAATAATTTATACGCCATTCATATGATTACAATTTTTATTGTAGTTTTTACTAGTTTTTATTTATACAAGATTATTCTATTTTTAACTAAGGACTATTCAAAAAGTTATTTTGCCGCACTAAGTTATGGTATATTCATAACGGCTTTTGAAGAGAGCTTTATGGCTTCTAATTTAGAAGTAATATTTAATCTTCCTGTTTCAATGGCATGTTATTTTTTTGTTAAACGTCATTTTGGACAAAGCAAAAGATATATTTTAGTTATTACTATTAGTTTTTTACTTACTATTTCCCTTTTAGTTAAGCATCAGGCAGTACTCCTTTTAGGAGCAATTATTTTTTATCTTCTTTTAGTTGAACCACTTTTAAAAAAAGGCTTATCTTATAAAGCTAATTTTGTATTAGCTTTTAATATTGGATTATGGTTTTTAGTTTTTTTAGTTATTTCTCATTTATTCATGTATTTTGCTGGATATCTTGAAGGAGCTCTTTTTTGGGGTTGGCAATTCAATTTTAGCTATATTGAGGCAAGTGGAGCATCTTTTAAAACTATCTTTTTTAAGTTTATAGAAAGACAAGGTTTACTGTTTTTTGTTCAGTTAGTTTTATGGATTGGGTTTATTACCTTTGTTAAGAGGTTTATTTTTAGTTTAAGCTCTAAGAATGCTGATCGTGAAAAAGCTTATTTTCTTTTTCTTTTTTTCATATTTTCTTATATTCCCATATTCTTAGGGGGGGTTCGTTTTTATTATCATTATTTTATGCAATATCTTCCTTCCCTTGCACTAATTGGAGGATTTCATTTTTCTTGGTGGAAAACTGCTTTTCAGAAAAGGGGATATGTTATACTATTCAACGGATTGATTATTTTTATTATAATTGGTTTTAGTATTTGGCATTACCATGATATTTATAAAAAATATTATGTAAAAAACCCGCTAACGCCAAGAAGTATGAACTACTTAGTTGAAAGGCCTGAGTATAAAGATGTTACTAAGTGGATTAGGGATAATTCAACTTCTTATGATAAGATATTTGTTTGGGGAGAGTGTCCCCAGTTTTATTACTTTAGCAATCGTAGACTAGGAGGACGATTTTTTATATTCAATCTTATTACATTAGAAAACTCTGGAATTGGTAAGAACTTTGATGAGGCAGATCAATATAGTATTACTTTTTCTTCAGAAAGGATGAGTCATTTTTTAGATATTCTGGTGAAGGACTTTAAGCAAAAAAAGCCAAGATATATTATTGATACTTCTTTCAGTGATTATGAAGGATATAAACGTTATCCTATAAAAAACTATTTTCAGGTTTATAACTATATCAACGATAACTATAAACAAAGGATTACTATTTCTAAAATGGTAATTTGGGAAAGAATATCTTAATATATCAAGTGGTTATATGATCTATTATTTCTTTTAGCTTACTATCGGTTTCTTTAGGTTTTAGCTGACACGTTCCTACTTTTTTATGTCCGCCTCCACCGTACTTTTGCATAAGTTTGCCCACATCAACGTTGGAGCTTGGATTTATAATACTGTATCCCACTGAAATCATAATGAACTCTTTATTTTTACCATTGACCAGTCTAAGGGATATATTTTGTTTTGGGAATAAAACGTATTCAATAAACCTGTTTCCACTTGGTATTTTATCTTCTTTTCTAAAGTCTAGCAGGATTATATTTTTAGTAATTTTAGCTTTTTCTTTTATAAAAGCAATATATTTTTCATTTTCCTCTTTGTATTGTATAACGCGTTCTTTGAAGTTTGGTAGGTCTAGTATATCATATGGGGATTTATACTTAATAAGCATATCAGGTAATGTTTTCATAAGCTCAAAATTACTTATGGAATATTCTTTAGTATATCCTAGGTTAGTTCTTGGATCAGCGAGTAATGCGAGTAGTACCCATCCTTTAGGGTTTAGGACATCTTCTTTTGTAAACTGTCCGGAGTCAGTATAGTCTACCCATTTTACCATATCCTCGAATTGTTTTAGTTTTTCTGTATAGATGTTATTATTTTTATAGTAGTTGTATATTACTCTAGCTGCACTAGGTTCTGGGGAGAATGAACCTTTAAATTCTACTTTATTTTTAATTCTATTTTCCTCGCTGGTATGGTGATCAAACCACAAACCGCATCCTTCAACATACGGTACATTTACTAACACATCATTTTTGTTAACGGCTATCTTGTTGTCTTGAAGGTCTTTGGGATGTGTATATAGATAACTATTAACAATTTTTAATTCTCTTAAGATAGCCGCACATACTAATCCGTCAAAATCGGATCGTGTTATTAATCTCATTATTATGCTCCTTAAATTTTATCTGTAAACCGTATCAATTTTATACTCCCTTAAGTTAATTAAGTGATAGTTAATCGTTTAATAGTTTCCTAATCGTTTGTAGGGGATATAATATTATTAATAGTATTGTTTGATAATTTATTTATTTCTTTTTGTTTTTCATGAGTAAGGTTTTTAAATTGGCATCCCACAGTATAAAATAGGTTATCTTCATCATTTTTTTTCCATTTGCATTCAACATCGAATTCTATGGGATTACTATCCACCTTAAGAGGTGGATATATACGAATATGAAAAAAGTTTTCTATTTCATTATTTTTATCTACCCATAGTTCTATACCGCTTTTACTAAAGTTTAATATATAGCCAATTATTTCTTCTTTATTTGTTTTTTGATCATTTTTTGATACTGTCCAAAAGGTATCATGACGATCATCTTTTCTTTGATCAATCATTAGTTTTTCCTTTTTTTTAACTGCCAATATAGATTGATATAAGGTTTCTATGTATAATTCAATAACACTAACAATTTGTATTAAGTACAATTTTTCATATTAAATATTTTAAACTTATAAGGGTTATTATTTAATTATTCTTGAATACAATGTATAATACGTTCAACGGCATCATTAGGGCTAATAAATGAAGTATCTATTTCAAAGTCTTTTATGGATGAATAATAAGGCTTGCGGAGGCTAAGAAGATGAGTGATTTCATCCCTAATAGGCTTATCGGTTAACGGAGGACGCTTATTATCCCTTTTTATTCTATCTAATATAGTATTTTCTGATGCTGTTAATAAAATAACAGTACCGCTTTTTGTAATAATATCTCTATTTCTTTTTGATATAACAACTCCGCCACCAGTAGACAGTATAATAGGGGATAAGGATAAACATCTCATCTCAATAATATATTCTTCTATTTGTCGAAAGTAGTTTTCTTTGTGTATTTTGAATATATCTGATACAGATAAATTTGTTATATTAGTTATATCCCTGTCGGAGTCGTAAAAAGGATAACACAGCCTTTTGCTTAATAATTCAGCAATGCTAGACTTTCCTACTCCCCTAAAGCCAACTAATATGATATGACGCTTATTTTGGCTTATGGATGATGTAGTCATTAATATTAACCTGATCAAAAAAATCAGCAGTCATAAGTCGTGCTTTTGATATATTTTCATCAAGTTCCTCGATTTCTATTTCTTCTATTCCATATCTGGGTTTTGGCAAATATGATAAAAGAAGCCGCTCTATAGTAGATTTGTCCCTAACAATATTCATTAGCTTTTTATCAGTTAATATTTTTTTGAAAATACTATCCTCTGGAATAACATAAAACCTATCCCCTTTTTTGTATCCATGTCTTTTTCCCAAAGTTATAATTAATTCTTTATAGTTTTTCCTTATTATCTTAGCAAAAACAGGGAAAAGCTCCTCTAACCTATTACTAAGGTATACGGCAGAGACAAGGAATCTATCATTTCCTCTTTGATATATCTTAACAGTTTTAAAGATTTCTCCATCTATCAGATTATAAATATTTAGCTTTACCTCAACTCCCAGATTACTTTCCCTAACCTCTCCTTTAATAATAAAATCAGCATTCATACTTTTTGCAGTATGTTCATATCCTTTTACAGACTTGTTTTTTTCATCGATCATTATAACGTTAAGCCTGTCTTTCATTTTAAGGGTGGTATATAAAACTTTTCTATAAAGCTCATCCACACCGTAATGATGATTAAAATTAGTATTCTTTGAAAAGGGTAATAAAGCAATTATAGGTTTAGTTTTGGGTAAATCATATTGATTAATACCTTCTTTGTTTGATAGAAGACGTCTAGTAGTCCTTTCGCTAAAACGAAGTTCATCATCAAAGTCTCTGTTTATAGGGGATAAAGTTTCTTTTATATCCTTTAACTCTAAGTTATATCTATCAATAAAGCCTTTTGACCTATAGATTTTAGCAAGTTCGAATCGTATTTTAAAACTTGGATTAATACGTCGTGCTCGTCTAAAAGCAAAAAAAGCATAATTTGGTAAACTTTGTTTTATATAGCTCTTACCCTTTTTAAACCAGTAATCGGATAAGGGTTTTCCTATATTTTTTATTTCGGGATGAAAACGATAATTATTATATATTTCCTCTGCCTGATATCGTATTGCCTCATCACCGATGTCTATTTTAAGGCCATCCATTAAGGTGTTTATACTTAATAGAGGTTTTTCTAATTTTTCATAAACTAAACCAAGGTGATAATAATATTTTTTGTTTTTTGGATTAAGAGAAATAAGCCTTTCCATAATACTTTTAGACTCTTCCCAGTCTTCTTTTTCATAAAGGAGTTGTGAGAGAATCTCCATACTGGGAACATGAACAGGAGAGGCCATTAAAGATATTCTCAAGTGTTGATTAGCATTCTCATAATCTTTTTTATTATAGTAATATTCACCTAAATAATAGTTAGTAAGGGGATTAGTATTATCAATATCTTCGGCTTTTTCAAAATACTTAAGAGCCATATCTTCCTTGTTGACCTTGAGATATGTTATTGCGATTTTAATAAGAGCTTTTGTATTTTTGGGTACTATTTTAAGAGTTTCATCGTAACTAGATATTGCCTTATTATAGTTTTGCTTTTTAAAGTATAAATCACCATATACCATATAGGTATTACTATCTCTGGGATAAAGAAAAATAGCCTTTCTTAAATATGATTCGGCACTATCATATCTTTTTTGTTCTATTCTGGTTTTTGCGACCCAGACCTTTATTATATAATCATTTTTAAATTGACTTTCGGCATCCTTGAAAAAGTTAAGTGCCTTATCATAGTTTTTTAGCTGATAAAAAGCTTTTCCCATACCAATTTTAGCTTCTTTATAGTTTGGATTAACTTTTAAGGCATTCCGATAACTGGTTAATGCAGTCATATACCTTTTATCGCTATAAGCTTTTTCACCCTGTTGTAAGTGAGTGATAGCAGACTTTGGTATGGCATAAGCAATTGGGATCATAAATGTAATTAGAAATAATGCTGATAACCATTTCATATTTGTTCTCCAATAAAGCTGGTATAAGGTAATCTATATCAAGTTTATTATGGGATTATTAATCCCTTAGCTTTTTAAGTTGACTATATTAACTTAAATATGAAATAAAATCCCACTAACAAAATAATGAATGCTAAACTAAGCCAATTAAAATATCTATCAATGAATTCTTTTATTTGTTCTCCAAATTTATATATGAGTCCTGCAACTAAAAAGAATCTTGCACTCCTACTAATAGCAGAAGCTATAACAAATATATAGAAGTTTATATTAAAAGCTCCAGCGGCTATAGTAATTACCTTATAAGGTATTGGAGAGAATCCAGCTGCAAAAACTATCCAAAAGTTGTATTCATCATATAAAGCCTTAACATAGTCAAACTCACTTTGTGAAAAACCAGGTATATAAGTAAAAAAACTGGATTTTACTATCTCCCATAAACCCCAACCAATCCCATATCCAGCAATACCGCCAATTATGGATGCAATAGAACAAATAAAAGCATAATAAAAAGCTTTAGTACTAATAGATAATGCCAAAGCTATTAGCAATACATCCGGAGGAATAGGAAAAAATGATGACTCCGCAAATGCCAGTATGAATAATGCAGGAACACCATAAGGAGTTTTTGCCCAATGAAGAACCCAATCGTATAGTTTTCTAAGAAATTTCAAGCTTACCTCTAATGTTAATAAGTATTAATAACTATTTGTATACATTTGTTTAAGGAGAAAAATATCCAGAGCGGTCGTGTCCAAAAATATCTTTTAGAGTAACCTTAATATTTACCTGTTGCCACTTAAACTCTTTATCAACAAGTGAATTAGATTTATACGTAATATAATAATTACCCAATTTATTTTTATTTATGATTTCTTTTAATTTATATATCTCATTTGAGGTATAAGCATTAAAATAGCTACCCTTTGTAGACTTAGCCAATAGCTCTAGTTCATAATTAATATTATCCTTTTCAGCAAAAGATATAACATAAATAGGAATACCGTTATTTTTAGCGTAGTTCAAACAAACTTCATATCCGTAAGGATCAAAAGTATTCTCACTCAGCTTACCAGAGGTTATAATCACAACAGCGGAAATATATGTATTATCATCCATAGCATCACTAATCCCCTTATAAAGAGCCTTTCCGATAAAAGCATTATTTGCGGAGTTTGCTTTTTCCAATATAGCCTTTAGAGGGGATAGTACATTGTTAATAAAAGGTTGGGATATCTTATAACTATCATTCAAAGGATCATTATTAGAGTTAGATCCGCCACTAAAGTCAATAACCTCAGTTCTATCCTTATTGGAAAGGGATTCTAATACTTTTTTAGATACAAATTTTAGATGATCCCTATGAGCTATCATAGCATTAGACTTTTCATTTACAAAGACTATTGATATACCAGTTTTGATCTTATGCCCTGGAGTTACCTTAACCTTATGATAAATACCTTTTTCGGTAAGCTGAAAGTTATTTTCGGTTAACCCATAAATAGGCTCTCCAAACTGATCCTTGACATTAACTTTATAAATAAGTTTTGGAAAGTTTAAAGAATTACTTTCTAAAATATTAACGTCTAAATTATTAAACTTCATTTGCTTTGGAGCATAGGCTAAAATGTCATACTTGGATGGATCACTAATATATAAAATATTATTTTTATCTATGGCTATATCAGAAGGAGACTTAAGCTTTTTATTTATTGGTATAATAGTTTTAATATTAAGAGAAGACAAATTTACTTTTAATATTCCCTTTTTTTCATCTGCAACAATGATCTCGTTTTTGGATAGGCTTTTAATTCCCTTTGGTTTAATAAAGGTATTATCTCCGATAGCTTTTATCCAGTTTCCGCTATGATCAAAAACTTGTATACGGTGATTACCAGTATCTGTAACGTATATACGGTTATCAATAATTAGGATATCGCATGGCTGATTAAGTTCATTATAATTCTCACCTTTTTTACCGAAGGATAGCAAAAATCGACCTGCAGGATCAAACTTTTGGATTCTATTATTTTCGCTGTCAATAACGTAAAGATTATTATTTTTATCTAAGGTTAATCCTTGTGGTCCATAGAACTCACCGTTATTTATACCTGATCCGCCAATAGAAAAGAGATATTTTCTATTAGAGTCGTATTTATGAACAAGATCATTCCCAAAGTCGGATACGTAAAAACTACCATTAGATGCAATAGCTAAATCATAAGGATTCTTAAATTTACTATTACCCTGATCTATGGTATGTAGTTTTATACCATTTTTGTCAAAAACGTCTATTCTGTTTGACAAATAACTTACCACCCAATACAACTCACTACGATCTGCCACAATAGATATAGGAGCCTGTAAACCAATAACACTTGATGCTGAAAACCCTTTTGTAGGTAAAAACTCATTTGCATCAACTTTAGGCTTTGCAGGATCAACCATAGCCCTTAATAGTCTTGTTATTTTGTTTTGTAATAAATGGTCTTCTCCAACAGCATTTAATGCCCTTTCCCACTCTATAATAGCATTTTGAATATATCCACTGTGATAATATGCCTTGCCTAACCAATATTTACCTTTATAATATGTTACATCGCTTGATAGAGCAGAAGTAAACTTACTCGATGCCGCTATATATTCTCTCTGATTAAAATAATAAACACCTTCTTTAAATAAACGTTCTGCCGTAAGACGTTTTTGGTTCTCAGTAATAGCTATAACTATATTAGTAACTAAAAAAGCTAATATTATACCAACTATTACTTTATATTTCATTTGTACCCCTATATATATTTAACATTATGAAGGATAATATTCAAACAATTTACTATATGGACTTATCGGTCAATTGCTGAAAAACAAAAATAATTTTTATTTTATCAAAAGTAAACGAGATAATTAAAGGTTTACAGCTTTTTATAAGCTATAAAAGATGATAGGGGGTATTAATGCTGATTATAGTGAAGAGACAAAAGTCTATTGTTAATGCTTATAAGACGTATAACATAGTTATTAGTTGGTTGATTTTAAACAGCCTTTAGAGCCTCAATCAATATGGATGCTTGTTCCTTAGATAATTTATCATAGGGCTTTTTAACAATTTTATTAGAGAAGTTATTAAGTTCTTCTTCATCCCATTTTAGTTGATAGCATAGTTTTAATATTTTCCTTTTTTGACCTGGACTCATAAGGGAAATTATATTCCCTTTTGAGTTTGGGGGTGGCTTAGTATTTCTATATCTACCCTTTGAGGCGTTATATTTTGATATTAATGTCTCTATAATCTTGTAAGCCTCCTGCCTTGTCAATTGTCTTATTGACTGCTTTCCACAAAGACCATAGATTATCTCGTATAAAGCCTCTTTGGGTAGCCTAACTTCATTTGTGCAAGCCCATATTTTAGCTATTTGTCTATTGCTAATACTATTTGTCATTTGCTTTTACATATAGCCTTTCGCTTGTGGATGTGTTAGTTATGTCAACCAGAGCCCTTACATTACCTTTTAGAGCTTCCTTACCTTTTTTGGTTAGGGTATATCTCTCACTTATCCAGCTGGAGGCGTTCTCTTTTGTTATAGTCCCCTTTTCAATAGCGTCTTTTAACGTTATTGGATCAATGAGTGTGTATTTAGTCTCAGCAAGGCTTACCCTGCCTTTGTTGGTATTTATGCTCTCTCCTCTAACCATAAAGCTAATAACCTTTTTGCTTAGGCTGTTATAGCTATTTTCCATGGCCTTAAGAGCTTTGTAGCACTTGATAAGCTTTTTAACTTCTTTAATTTTGTCTTTTTCCATGTTAAAAATCATTTTACTCTCCTTGTTTTTAGATGTGTTTAAAATGTTTATTAGTCAAAATATTAGACCCAGCATTTTTGGCTATAATTAAACCTTCTTTTAAAAGTTTGTTTATCTCCAAAAAGGATGATTGGCGTTTGGCTATCTCTTCAAAGGCGGAATTGTCAATACAACTGATATTAAGTTTATTAGTCTTTGCAATATGTTTTATATACTCTCTGCACTCATCAGGGGTTGCAATGCTGGCTATTGATAGACATTCTATTCTATTGTTGATTTCTTTGTTATTAGGCTCATTCAACAATGTGGATAGCTTGTTCTGTCCTATCAGCACTATACTAATAAGCCTGCTAAAGCCATAAGTACTCTCCCAAATGCTTTTTAAGGAAAACAGATTATCCTTGTTCATTCTGTGAGCCTCATCCACAATAAGGACGGCCTTCTTATTCTCTTTAACCAAAGAAGTTAGTATATGCTTTACCTGTCTTATAAAGGCCTCATTTGATCTTGTTGTCTTTGTGCCAGGCTGAATGTCAAATAAAAGAGCTTCGTATATTTGTCTTAGTCCTACTTTGATAAACTCATGATTTTCTATATTGCATATTATTGTTGAACTGTCATTTTTATAAAAGTCAGCCAAATATCTAACGAGGTATGTCTTGCCAGAGCCTGTCTCACCGGTTATAGCAATGAACTTCTTATTCTTAATTGCGTTGAATATAAAGGCGAATGCAAGTCTAAAGCCTTCAGATAAAAATATATCCTTTTCATTTTCTATTTTGTTGATAATACTAATGTTATCAATAAGTTTGTTAATGCTATCTTCAGTTCCTTTTTTTAGTTTTGGAACAGCTCTTTCTTTCATTTTGGTAATCATAGTAGCGCTCCTTATTTGTTAGGCTGAGTCAGCCTCTTTAACTTTTCTAATTAGAGAGTTAAGTTCACTTTCATATATTTTATTTCTATCACCAAAGAGGTTCTCAAGAGTCAGCTCAACAGCAGTGGTTACTTTTATATCATTGCTTGCTAAGTATATACACGCTGACTCAAAGTCATGGGCAGTCTGATTGATATTTCTTTTAATGTTAAAGTTTACTACATTTGGTTTTTCGTATTGCTTTTTGCTTACTTTTTCCAGCCCTGATACCATCTCGATTCTGGTTGTATAACTACCTGTGGTAACGTTTTTATAGCTTTCAAGTTCTTTCTTAAGCTTATCCTTTTTGCTTTCCGGCATTTGTTTAAAAGCTCCAAAAGGTATTATATCCTCTCCATAAATATCAATATTAAGAGCCTTAATTTCTTTTCCTTCCGCAATAATGTTAATCTTGTCTCTATCCCTAATATCCTCTTCTACTTTTACTTTTTTGCCTATGCTGTTTGACAAAATATTCCTATAAGTTTTGGCTTGATATGTTTTACCATTCCACTTAATGGTAAAGTTGGGCATCAAAAGCCTTGAGTCCCATTTAGGACAAAGGCTCATAAAGCTTTTGTAATCAGGAGGCATCACAACTGTTAGATGCTGTAGATGGCTGTAAAATAATGTATTTGGAGCCATATCTGTTACTGAGTGAGTCCTGCTGTTATATTCATTAGCTATTGCATTTACCATTTGGTTATACTGTTTTAGGGTAGTGATTTTCTCAATGCGGGTTATGCTCGATCTTTTCTCCAAAAACTGTATAGACCTTTCAATCATGCCCTTTGCTTGGGGGTTGCCAGGTATATGGGTTAGAAGCTCAACATTCAACTCTTTTAAGGTTTTATTGACAACTCCGCTTCTGTGGAACATAGAGGCATTATCAGTATAAATATACTTTGGCAGTCCTGTTTTGCTAGTTACCTCATAAAACTGCTGTAACCAAGTTTGGGTGGACTCATGAGTATCCACCTTAAACCAGACCTTCCTACTGAACATATCCTGGAATGCCATGAACACAAGTTTAGTCTTTTTATTAGACCTATTCTTATTCTCAGACATTGGACTAATATACTTAACAACAGAGTCGTTATTTTTTTCATGGCTGACATACCACTGAGTAGCCCTTGTGGAATCCCACTGTAGAACTTCTAAAGGGTAACTTGTAGTTAGTCTGAGGCTTGCTTTTTTAAGTTTAGACTTTCTGCCAAGCTCATCATCCCTTAGCCATCTTCTTAGTGTGGATGGATGAATTGGAGACTTTATCAGCTGTCCATTTTCAATTTCTCCTTTTATGGTGCCGTCTATTATAAGGTCTTTGATTGCCTCTTCTGCTGGGCGCTTATAGGTATTGACTAAAAGGACAAGCTTGTGGTATACGTTTTCTGGCAGTATTTTTTCTCCCTTATCTGATCGCTTATTCCTACGTCTGTATCCATATTTTCTAAGTTGTCTGTTTACGGATTGAGGGGTAACGCCATATTTTTTAGCAAGTTCTGGTATAAGGCTTAGGCCTTGCGTGGTTAGTATGTCTATTATGTCTTCCCATTCAGAATTAGTCAACCGTGGCATGTTATCTCCTAATAAGCCTGTCGTCCCATCTGACTCCCCATGCAGTCTGGACGCTTTTTATAGTTGTTACAAGACTTGACAGCAAATCAGTAGCCTGTCTTTGTTCTATATTTATTATGCTTGCTTTTTGTATGCTGAAAACAGCTTCGTTTATGAGGTCTTGGGCTTTTTTAAGATTCTCTATACAAAGCTTGTTAGGATTTTTCAGGTCTTCTATTTGATCTTCAAGCTTTTCGATTTCTTTATCTTTTTCAGTAAGCTGGACTTTGCCGAGTTCAATTTGTTTTTCTTTTTCTATTCTTTTTCGTTTTTCAATCTCTTCGCCTGCCTTAGCTTTTTCAGCCATATTTAGCACATCTCTTTTTGAGAGTTCGTTTACATCTTTTCCTTCCAGTTTTCCAGTTTTCATTGCTTCATCAAAAAGATCATCAGGAAGTTTGGCAACGGCTTTGAAAGCAAAAGCCTTCATATCAATTATCTCATTTTTATAAGGGTAGTATCTTTTTGCTATTTGCATATAACTACGTGCAGAGCTATAGGAAAAGCCGCAAGACTCTTTTATCCATAAACCAAATTCTCCATGATCAAGTCGTTCTTTAGCTAGAATTAAATGTCTTCCTAGTTCAATTATGTTCAGAAGGGTGTTTGCATGAAGTTCTTTTACGATTCCCGCTGTTCTGTCAGGATCAAAAATAAGTCCGTCAGTTAACTCATCAGTTATAATATCAGTTGTAGCTAATTCGTTCATAACTTCCTCCTTGATGGTTGATTAGACTTGTCAGTTTGCTTTGTACCCAAAGTGGGACGTCATTTGACCTCTCTATTTTTTTTAGATACCCAGTAGTAATTTTTAACTTATCAGACAGCTCTTTTCTATTTATGTTTAGCTTGCTTAGGCAGTCTGATATATAGTCAACTGTTTGATTACTGCTTTGTTCTAGCGGTTTGGATGTTTGTTTAGGCTCGCTAGAAAAAACTGCTTGTCCCCCTTTCCTGTTTACATTATGGAGGTTATTGGCTTTATTTTTATCGAAGGGGGTTATTTTTGTTACAGGAAGAGAGACAAGCAAATAACAAAACGATAATGGAATTATACTTAGTAAAATGGATATAAAAGCTTTATTAAACATGCTTACAACAGTTGCTGGAATACCAGTTCGCTGGTCTAAGGAGGCCAATATGGTTTCTTTTTTGGTTTTTAGTGCTATAGGTTTTAGATTGGATAGCTTAGCCTGTTCCTTTGTCCAAGTTTGATTTAAGTTCTTAATATCGTTATTCAGTCTATGGATCATCCATCTTGAATCAGTACTTTGTATTTTATTTATAGTTTGATATTTAGCTTTTATTTGTTGTTCTATACTGCCCATTCTTTTTGATATTAACTCTTTATTTTTGTATGAGTTTTGATATTTAGCGTTATTGTTTATGGTGATGGTTTGGATTTCTTTGTTTTTGTTAAGGGATAGGCTTGTCATAACAGCGAAGTTAGCAAAGCTGGCAAAGGCAATTAGCACGGCTGATATTGTACCAAACACGGTTTTTGCTAATCTTTTGTTTGACTTGAACAAAAACACATGGCTTATTATTTCTAATATTAGGACGGCCGCTAAAGTGGATATGCCTAAGGATACGGAGTTCATTTCTTGGATAAATAGTTCTTTTTGAATGAGAAATATTAAAATTATTACAGCTATTAAAATTGTTATTAGTAAATATCTCCATAATGTTTTCATTTTTTCTCCCTGTTTTGTCTTAGCCATTTATCCTTTAGGACAACAGCTTTTAAAGTTTTATAAAGCTTATTTTTTTCATCATCATCCATGTGATGGTATTTATTTATCACTCCAATTATATAATCTCGTTCATGTTTTGTTAGCTTAGGCAGTTCTGATGATGGTATAGGCTCAAAATACTTCATTAATATTTAAACATTGCCATTCTCCCAGCCGAACCAGGAGTCAAGTTTTTTAGAGTTTAATTTACCGTTTACATAAGAGTTAACGGATCTACGAGTAATTCCCAAAAGTTCAGCGGCTTGTTCTTGAGTTATTCCTTTTTGTACTAGTACTATTTTACAGTATTTTTTTCTTTTTTTTGCTTTAGAGTCTTGAATATTGTTTACAGACATTAATAACTCCTTTTATAATTTTTTTATTAATAAAAGTTGTAAGTTAATTCATCTTGAGTTAAATTACATAATGAGACGTTACAAATATAAAATAGCCATTTTATGGTCAAAAGTCAAGTGATTCGTCAAAAAAAATCCATAAAACAGGTATTTTTAACGAGAATGCAAATTGATTGGACAAAGATTAAGAAAAATAAGAAAAGATGTCCTTAAAATAACCCAAGCTGAAATGTCTAACACTTTATATGTTAAGCGAAATAGCTTAAGCCGGTTAGAAAACGGGATACAAGAACTTAATTCTGGACAAATTGCTCGATTAATGGAAGTTTATAAAATTAATCCAACTTGGCTATTATCCGGAAAAGGCAATATGTTTTTAGAAGAGGCTGAATCAGAAGAAATAAAAAAAGGCGATATTAACTTATTAACTGAGATTATATATCTTTCTGAGAAGGCGTGTATCAAGCTAAACGCTAAGATTGACCCCAAGAAAAAGGCTGAGCAAATTGTAAAGCTTTTCTTACACTATAAAGAAGAGGAACAGCAAGCGGATGAGAAGGCAATAAACACAATATTAAAACTTGTGTCATAAAAATAAGCGAAATACCTACAAGGGAATATAGGCTTAAATGAGGATATACTTCATTTTAAATGAAATTGATAATAGCGATATATGCTAACAACGAATATATCCTTTAATAAAAACAAACTAAGCTTATTAAACAAGCTAATTAGTGATGCCATAAACAATAGACTGTTTACGTGTATTGAGGTTATGGCCATACAAAATAACTATATAATACTCCACAACGCCTTTGGATATAAGCAATCTATACCCCTAACTAAAAATAGTATATTTGATGTTGCCTCGCTAACCAAACCCATAATCACAAGTACTATAATCATGATGCTCTATGAAAAAGGTAAAATAAAGCTGGATGATAAAATATCCATTTACTTTGACGAGTTTAAAATACCATATAAAAACGAGATAACCATAAAACAGCTGTTAACTCATACATCTGGCCTACCAGCATGGCATAACCTTTATAATGAAAATATGCCAATAGACTATGGGATTAGTACTCTATTATCTTTACCCCTCGAAGATAGACCAAATAGTAAAGTGGTTTATAGCTGTATGGGATTTATTTTACTAAAGCTGATCATTGAACAAATAACCTCTATGCCATTGGATGTCCTTGCTAAAAAGTGGATATTTGATCCCCTTAATATGGCTAATAGCTATTTTAATCCTCCAGACAGCCTAAGGGATAATATAGTCCCCAGTGGGGAGTCTGAATATAGAAAATACATAATTCATGGTAAGGTTCACGATGACAACTCGTATATGTTTAATGGTATAGGGGGTAATGCAGGACTGTTCTCAACCGCCTATGACATTGCCATATACATGAATATGATAGTAAATAAAGGTACGTACAATAACAAAATAATACTATCCCCCAATACCATAAACCTTATGACCAAAAATCATACAAATAATGTACTACCCCGTGGACTTGGATTCCAACTTAAGGATAATAATAATAGTCCATGTGGTTGTATGTTTAGTGATAAGTCATTTGGTCATACAGGGTTTACAGGTACATCATTCTGGATAGACCCAAATAAACTAATGGGGATAGCTCTATTATCTAATCGATCATATCTGTCGTATAAAGACAGTCTTGCGGATATGGCTATATTTAGAAAAGAAGCACACAATATTATATTATCCCTGTTAGAGTAAGCCATAGCTAAATGGCATACTCCCAAAGGGAGTACACCAAGTAAAGGGCTGCCTAAAAATAAACTTAATATTATGGATTCGTATTGGTATAATCAATAGAAGTTTTAGGTAAAAGTGTTTTTATATTACCTTTTTCATCTTCAGAAATATTGTTCTCTGATAAAAGAATAGTCTTTAAATTGTCCTTCAAATTAACAATACTACTTGGTAACGAGGTTAACTCATTAACAGATAAATTAAGCCATATTAACTTTGTTAACGTACCAATACTATCTGGTAAGGCTTTTAACCCATTATTTTGAAAATTAAGTTCAGTTAACTTTGTTAACTTACCAATAATACTAATACTACCTGGCTCTGTTAGCTTATTATTTCTTAAAGCAAGTCCCTCCAAACTATTTGATAAATTACCAATACTATTTGGTAATGAGCTTAAGTTATTGGCACTCAAAATAAGTTTTTTTAATTTTTTTAAACTACCAATACTATCTGGTAATGAGGTTAGCTGATTACGGTGTAACTCAAGGAGCATCAATTCCTTTAAATTACCAATACTATCTGGTAGTGAGGTCAGCCCATTACTATCCAACCTAAGATATGTTAGTCCTGTAAAAACACCAATATGCTTAGCAAGCTTAGTACGATCATCATCACTAGTTAGTTTGGCTGATAAAATAAGCTTAGTTATATTAGGGATATCATTAACCGTATAACTTGTTCCAAGCTTTTTATTTACCCAATCAACTGCATCTTTTCGTTGTTGTGTTGCATAACCATTAAAAAATGTGATACTACAACTAGGTGCCTTACAATGAGGTAAAAGAGTTTTTATCCTCTTTTTCTCTACCTCATTAGTAGCAAGAGGATTAGACCTTAAATCAAGATTAAACAACTTTTTTAACTTGTTAATCTCAGTTGGTAATGAACTTAAATTATTACTGCTTAAATAAAGCTCTTCCAAGTTTGTTAAGTTGCTAATCCAGGTTGGTAATGAGCTTAGATTATTATTACGTAAAGCAAGCCACTTCAAGTTTGTTAAGTTGCCAATCGAGGTTGGTAATGAGCTTAGATTAGTAGAAGATAAACCAAGTCTTGTCAAGTTTGTTAAGTTGCCAATCTCAGTTGGTAATGAGCTTAGATTATTATTATTTAAATAAAGCTGCCTCAAGTTTGTTAATTTGCCAATCCAGGTTGGTAATGAGCTTAGCTTGTTATCCTCTAAAATAACCCACCTCAAGTTTGTTAATTTGCTAATACTACTTGGCAATGAGCTTAGCTGATTATCATCTAAATCAAGCACCTCCAAGTTTGTTAAGTTGCCAATCGAGGTTGGTAATGAGCTTAGCTGATTATTATCTAAATCAAGCACCTCCAAGTTTGTTAAGTTGCCAATCGAGGTTGGTAATGAGCTTAGCTGATTATTATCTAAATCAAGACTAGTCAATCCTGTAAAAACACCAATATGCTTAGCAAAGTTGGTATGATCATTATCACTAGTTAGTTTGGCTGATAAAATAAGCTTAGTTATATTAGGGATATCATTAACCGTATAACTTGTTCCAAGCTTTTTATTTACCCAATCAACTGCATCTTTTCGTTGTTTTGCGGTATAACCATTAAAAGATGAACATTGCCCCTCATTAACAAGCTCTGATTGTACATTTTTATCCCCAGCCGCTGTAGCTTGGGTCTTTTTAGTATTACAAGTAGCTTCTGTAGTAGCATCAGAATGGCATGTTATCACTCTAAAACGATCAGCTGTATCTTTGACTATTCTACATACCTTTTTTGCTGTTTTATCTACTTCTTTTTGTGCCTCTTCTACTGCTTTTTTAGCTTTTGTTAGCTCTGCTTTTGCTAGCTCTAACTCTTTTGTTAATCTATCTACTTCTTTTTGTGCATTATCTATTGTTTGTTGCTTTGTTGCACTGTGAGGTAGATTTTGTGCTTCTGTTAGTTCTGTTTGTGCTGTTGATAGATTTGTTGTTAATGTATTCACCTCTAGTTGTGCTTTTGTTTGTCTTTGAGTTGCCTCATTTAGTCTGTCTTCTGGTGACTTTTTTGTTTCATCTGGACAATTACCTGCAAGTTTACAGGATAAATCATTCTTCTTCTCTCCACAGCCTATGGATAAACCTAAAATAGAGATTGCTAAAATAAAAAATACCTTTTTCATATTCCCTCCAAAATGACTATAATTAATTAAGACTTATTATAAAGTAATCTATTCTTAACAAAAATACAATTAAAAAAAAACTATTAATCTATTTTACATAGAGCAACCTATTGAATTAGTTATAAGGTCTAAATACCATAGTTCGTATAACGAATTGACTATACCTAACATTTATTAACGACTAGGGTAAATAAGTTGACTGCTAAAGTTATTTATTATAGATTTTAAACAAATATTAGTATGAGCATGAATTATGTCCCTTAATAACATAGAAATAAACAAAGTCATAAATGAACTTAAAAAACTAATTATACCATCGCAAATAAGGAAAATAATAGAAATAGACCACCATACATTTGTACTAAAGCTGTATCATAAACAAAATACTAATTTATTAATATCACTAAAACATAGTGAAATGAGAATACATATAAGCAATAAAAATCTGAGATCCCAAGCTAACAACTCTAATATACTGCTCTATCTTAGAAAACATATAGAAAATGCTGTCATAAGGGATATACGCCAGCTAAATAATGACAGGATAATAGAATTTACTGTTATAAAGAATGAAATAACCTATTACCTTATCATAGAGATGATAGGAAAGCAAAAAGATATACTCCTACTCGACATAAACAAAGTTATAATGTATAACCTGAATAAAGAGTTAGGGATTATTGCTAGTATATATAAACCGCCTAACAAATCAGACTATGTACCCAAAACATGTATACCAGAAGAAAAGGATAAGCTCTATAATCAAAGCATAGAAGAGCATTATAATAAAGTTATAGGGTCTAAAGGGTATAAGGATAACTTTTGCAGGATAGATAGCTATTTAAAAAAGGCTATCAAGAAGAGCCTTAGCCTATTGGATAATCTTAATAAGCAAAAAACACAGTGTAGTAAGTGGATAGACTATCAACAACAGGGGGAGTTATTAAAAGCTAATCTGTATCAGCTAAAAAGGGGACTTAATAATATATCTCTTATGAACTACTTTAATAATGACGGGTCTTATATTAAGATAGACCTTGATCCTAAGAAAGAGCCGTCGGATAATTTAAATCACTATTTTAAAAAGGCTAAAAAACTTAAGTCAGGGCTAACACATATTGAAACTATGGTTTAAGTCTGCTAAAGAGGATTATGATAAAAATACAAAGGATATATAGCACTTTTGAAGGTGTTAATAGTTTGACACAGTTAGATGACTTTCTTCTAAACCACAAAGATGAACCTCCTATTAAAAAACTGGCTACCTTAAAACAAGGTACTAAAAAGCTAAAGCCAACAATCTCTTATCCGTATAGGGTATTTATATCTTCTACAGGCAAACGTATATTGGTAGGCAAAAAGAATAAGGATAATGATAAGCTAAGCTTTTCTATAGCCAAAGGTAGGGGATATGTGGTTACATATTAGGGGACTATTCTGGTTCTCATGTAGTAGTACCATTGGGCAAGGATGAGGATATAGAACAGCAAACACTTATTGATGCGGCAACTCTAGCCCTTAATTATAGTAAAGCAAAGCTCAGTCAGAAGGGAGAGGTAATATATACCAAACGTAAGAACATATCAAAAAGGAAAGGCTCTCCCCCTGGTGAGGTACAGGTTTCAGCTATTAAAACCATATATATAGAGCTTGATAAGGATAGGATGGATAGGCTAAAGAGTTCTATAGAGTAGAATTACTAATCTAATAAAAAAAGAGGAGCTATGCTCCCCTTAATTTTAACGGACTAAATAAATATACTTACTGGCCTGACTCAAGGTTTGACTTTACAAGTTTATATGTATTACCCTGTAAGACAACCTTTTTATTTTCATTAGTACCCGTTCCATACTTTGGAGTGCCTGTTATGCTTGAGGAATAATTATAAATAGCCCCGCCTTTTCCTTCTTTTTTATCTTCAATGCTACCAGCAATGTTTTTATTAAAAATCACCGTATTATCTAAAGTGGGCTTGCTATTACCCCAATTAACCATGCCCCCTCCGTACCTATTAGCCGTATTACTAGTTAAAAGTCACATCTTTTAAAGTGGGTGAGCTTTCCCAATTATGCATGCCCCCTCCTTTAGTAGCCGTATTAGTAGTAAAAGTCACATCTTTTAAAGTGGGAGAGCTATTATAATTATACATGCCCCCCTCCGCCCTCGGCCGTATTACTAGTAAAAGTCACATTTGTTAAAGTGGGCTTGCTATTATCACTATTATACATGCCCCCTCCGTATTGCTTAGCCTCATTGCTATCAAAAGTCACATCTTTTAAAGTGGGAGAGCTATTATTCTCATTATACATGCCCCCTCCGCCCTTTGCCCTATTACTAGTAAAAGTCACATTTGTTAAAGTGGGAGAGCTTTTCCAATTAACCATGCCCCCTCCGATCCAGTTAGCCGTATTAGTAGTAAAAGTCACATTTGTTAACTTTGGCTTGCTATTATCCTTATTATACATGCCCCCCTCCGAGTTTGGCCTTATTACTATTAAACTCCACATTTGTTAAAGTGGGAGAGCTTTCCTTATTAAGCATGCCCCCTCCGTATTTAGCCGTATTAGTAGTAAAAGTCACAGTTGTTAACGTTGGAGAGCTATTATTCTCATTATACATGCCCCCTCCGAACCAGCTAGCCGTATTAGTAGTAAAAGTCACAGTTGTTAACGTTGGAGAGCTATTATCCCAATTAGCCATGCCCCCTCCGCCCTCTGCCGTATTACTAGTTAAAAGCCACATAATTTAAATAGGGAGAGCTATTATTATTATACATGCCCCCTCCTGTATTATGGGGATCATTATCACTATCAGCATTACCTTTGGTAATAGTAACAGCCGCCTAGCTTTGCTGAGTTATTTAACTTTGCTTTGTCTTCTTTATCACCCGGATGATAAAAAACATGATAGACATTATCACTATCATCGCCCACTATTCCGATATCACCGCTTAGAATAGTCTTATATTGTTCAGGATCGTTAGACTCATCAAGCTTTTCACCTTTATAACCACCAATAACCTCTACACCATTCTTTAAGGCAAAATGCTTATTACGATCACCACTACCACCATTTGGATGACTAGTAGGTTTATAAGTTCCTTTTGATACATATACCTTAACAGGTTTTTTACTAGACTTAAACTTTTCTGAGGCTTTATTAATAGCCTTTTGTAGATCACTAAAGGCAGTATTCCAGGATTTCCCATTTTTAGTAGTACGCTTTTCACCTTTTTTTTAAAGCTTTTACAAAGAATCCATTTACTTGTTTGCATTCTATTAATAAAACTAAAATTGCTAAAATAAATAATACTTTTTTCATAATTCCCCCTATTGTTTTTTTTAGCTTAAAACGTTAAGCTCTAATAGGCCAACGCATATAAAGCTATATCATTTAAAAATAAATCTACTATAAGGTAATCAATCTCAAAGAAAAATACAACTAAAAAAAGTACTTAAACCTATTTCAAAGGGGATAGCTATATTTTAATAAGAGGTTTTAATATTCCCAATTGGCATACCTATACATAATATGTAATAATTTAGTATAACGGATACTTCATCAAGTTTAGGTTGTTGACAATAGACATGCATATAAACTTGTACGCTCAGACCTTGAGTCAGGCGAGTAAGTATATTTATTTTTTGTTAAGGCTAAGGGGAATATAGCTTTTCTTTTTTATGGTTTAGTATAACAGGCACTCCATCAAGTTTAGGTTGTTGAAAATAGACATGCATATAAACTTGTACGCTTAGACTTTGAGTAAAGTTAGTAAATATAGTTTATTTTTTTGTTAAAATTAAGGGGAGGACGGCTCTTCTTTTTTATGGTTTAGTATAACGGATACTTCATCAAGTTTAGGTTGTTGACAATAGACATGCATATAAACTTGTACGCTCAGACCTTGAGTCAGGTCAATAAGTATATTTATTTTTTGTTAAGGCTAAGGGGAATATAGTTTTTCTTTTTTATGGTTTAGTATAACGGATACTTCATCAAGTTTAGGTTGTTGACAATAGACATGCATATAAACTTGTACGCTTAGACTTTAAGTCAGGCGAGTAAGTATATTTATTTTTTGTTAAGGTTAAAGGGATATTATTTAATAATTCAGTTGTCATTTTATGACAAAGTTATGACGAGGGATACAAGGCAAAATGAAGACATATAACGTAAAGGCAGATGTATTTTATATCTCTTTGTGGAACAGGAAAGTTAAGATATTCATGGAAAAGTTATTTTCCTGTGTCAAGCAGGTTATCCCTATATGCTCTTTAAGTGCTGTTTAAATGCCTTAGTAATTAACACAAAATATCACTTTTTATGCAAGTAGTCATCATTACGAGAGCTATTAAGAATCCCTTACTGAGACTAAGGATTATAGACCCTTATTAAGTGTTAACGAATTTGCAGTTCCATAAAGGCGTAGAGCGGATTATTTAAATATTACATGTTGACGTTATGTGTAAAACTTCAAAAAAGTATACCTAATCCCCTATGAGTAAACAACAATTATAAAAAGTAAACTACCAAAACCTTCACTAACAAAATTAGCATATAATAAACTAATCTATACTACCAGTTCATCTTCTCCTGGCCTTGCAACAACAATATCACCTTGTTCTTCCAACTTCCTAATTATACCAACTATCTTTTGTTGTGCCTCTTCCACATCCTTAAGACGAATAGGACCCATAAACTCCATATCCTCTTTAAGCAAAGATGATGCCCTCTTACTCATATTTCTAAATATTTTATCTTGAACTTCACTATCAACCGCTTTTAAGGCTCGTGCCAACTCTTGACCATCAACTTCTCTTAATACCTTTTGTATAGATCTATCATCCAAAAGAACAATATCCTCAAATACAAACATACGCTTTTTAATTTCCTCGGCCAACTCAGGATCCTCATCCTCTAAATCCTCTATTATATTTCGCTCAGTCCCTCTATCCACAAGATTAAGAACCTCTACAATAGTGTCTATACCTCCTGCTGATGTGTAGTCCTCACTCGCAAGAGTGGACAGCTTTCGCTCTAATACACGCTCTACCTCCCTAAGTACATCAGGAGATGTTCTATCCATAGTGGCTATTCGCTTAGCAACATCTGCCTGGATCTCTTGAGGCAGTGCACTTAATATCATGGATGACTTTTGCGGCTCTAAATAAGCCAAAACTAATGCTATTGTCTGTGGATGCTCTGACTGTATAAAGTTTAAAAGGTGAGCTGGATCAGTCCTTCTAACAAAATCAAAAGGTCTTGATTGAATAGATGATGTCAGCCTACTAATAACATCCGAGGCCTTTTGAGAACCCAATGCTTTTTCTAAAACTTCTCGGGCATAGTCTATACCACCAGATGTAATAAACTCCTGAGCCATCATAAGTTCTTGAAACTCTGATAAAACCTTTTCTTTTTCTGCTGGTTCAACTTTATCTATTCTAGCTATCTCAAAGGTTAACTGCTCTATCTCATCTTCTTTTAAACACTTAAATACGCTAGCGGATACTTCAGGACCTAATATTACTAAAAATATTGCGGCTTTTTGTTTTCCACTAAGCTGTCTCTTACCTGGAGTGCTTCCTCCTCTGTTCGACATTTGTGTTGCACCAGCTCGTGCCATATATATCATCTCCTCTTTGGGAATATGCTTATAAAAGTAATCTAATATATAAAAAGTTAGATTACTTAGATTATCCAAAAAAAGTTTAAATTTATTTAGTTCTTTTTTATTTTAATTTAGTTTAATTGCAAAAAGAACAAAAATATCACCCCAATTACTATGCTATATAATAAATAGACTAGTAACTATAATAACCCCTAACTTATATATCTTTTACTATATTAATCTTTTATTATACTAATTTTTCGTTAATGGCTTTGGCGACTACCTCTGCCTTAGAGGATACATGAAGTTTTTGATAAATATTTTGTATATGCTTTCTTACAGTATTGGGACTTATATTTATTGAATCGGCTATATCCTGATAAGTTTCTCCAGTTATAATATGTTTTAGTATTTCTTTTTCTCTATTGGATAATTTATATTCCAAGTTATTAGTTGAGCTTCCTTTAAGTTCATGAAATATTTTCCTAGCAATTCTTGGAGTTATTGGAGAACCACCTTTTCTTAACTCTATAATTTCTTTTATTAGACCATGTTTGGGAGTATCTTTTAGTATATATCCTGTTGCACCTGCTTTTATAGAGTCAAATACTTTTTCTTCGTCTTCGAATACGGTCAACATCATTATTTCTATTGATGGAAAAAGCTTTTTAATTATACTGGTACACTCTATACCGCTTATGCCAGGAAGCTTTATATCCATTAGAACTATATGCGGATGAACCAATGAATTATTTAATTTATCAACCAGCTTTTCTGCATAGTCATAAGAGCCTATTACTTTTATTTCTTTAGAGGTATCAAGTAAATAGCTTAAACTATCTCTAATATGCTTTACATCTTCTACTATACAGACTTTAATCATATTATTC
>CBDBPB010000002.1:0-168053 GCA_965208615.1 Spirochaetota bacterium | reverse complement strand
CCTATTGGCACGTTTGTTGTTAATATATTAGGCTGTTTTTTATTGGGATTTTTAAACGATCTTTTTACAGAAAGGCTTATTGATCCTTTTTATAGGGTGCTTATTAACGTTGGATTTTTAGGTGCTTTTACTACTTTTTCTACTTTTAGTTTAGAGACCTTAAATCTAATTGAAGACAATGAGCTAATGTGGGCATTACTAAACATTTTTTTAAGTTGCGTTATAGGGTTGTTATCTGTATGGTTGGGTAAGGTTTTGTATAGGCTAATATATTGAGGATGACTAATGAGAGTTAGCACTATAGGAAAGCTACTTAGGATATTCGTATGCGAGAGTGATCGCTATAATAAAATACCTTTATATGAATATATTGTTTTAAGGGCAAGAGAACTAGGCTTATCTGGTATTACTGTACTAAAGGGTATTGAGGGATATGGTACTACTAGCAAAATACATAGTGCTAAGATATTAAGGCTGAATGCGGAATTACCTATTGTAATAGAAGTGGTAGACAGCGAGGATAATATTAAAATAATCAGGGATGAGATGGATAAAACCTTTGAATACTGTGGATGTGGCGGACTTATTACCCTAGAGAACGTTGAAATTATTAAATATGCTCCTGGCAAGAGGTAATGTATAAGCTTATTTTTAGTGTATTTATAGTTGTTATTGTTTGTGATATTGGTTTTTCGTATATTAAAAGCCATAAAAGACAGACTAAGAGGCTTATATACTCACTAAAGAAGGCAAGAGTTAAGGCTATAAAGCTAAAGCGTCTTTTAAAAAAGGCTAAGCGTCAATCTAAACAGTTGCTATCCACCCTCAGGGAATATAAAAATAGAATAGCCATTAGGTATGAGTATAAACATGGCTATCAGTTTGAATATTACGATGATGGGACGGTGATTTATACGTCTGATAAAGGGATTGGCATTAAAATTGATGACAAAAAGCTCTTTATTAAAAAGGATGGTCTATCATATAGCCTTGAGGATGAGTTTAGGTATACCGAAGGGCTATCTAAAGGACGTACTAAAATAAAGAATATATATTTATTTAGACACCACTTTTGGATGACTAATATTAGTTACGGTTTATCCAAGCTGTCCCACAGTGGTAATAAGTTATATAAATATCACAAAATACTTTATCCTAGTACTAAAAAGCAGGAAAAGTTAACTATCCTAAATAATAGCGTAACAATTAGAAAGCTAAATCATAAGTCTATTATATATTACAACTTTAGCAAGAATAAAACTATAACCGTACTAGCCAACAAGTGGATAAAGTATAGCCTGAACAAGAATGACAGCTATACCTATTTTACCGATGGTAATATAAACATTAGTCCGTCCTTAGAGAGCAAGATTAAGGCTGATAAGGGTAATATTTATCTTAAGAAAATAGTTAAAGACTTCCCTAAGTCTAACTATGCAATGTATGTTAGGGTGTTGTTAAAAAAGAGAGTCCCTCTGAATAAGCCTTATAGGGTTTATCTAGCGTTTATCAACCATATCAGGGATAAGTATAACCTAAAGCCGCTAAAACCTAATCTCACTCTTAATACAATGGCCAAAAAGCATGGACAGTATATATTAAAGCATAAACCTAAAAACTTATATTTACAGAGTAAACAAAAGGCTGGTTACTTTGGTAGAACTACTTTTCAAAGGAGAAAGCACTTTGATTATACTAATAAGGTGTCTGAGCTTATTGTATACGGTAATAATCATATCAGACAGCTTATTAAGAATAGCAAAAAGGATAAGTGGATGCAGTCTATCCTTGATCCAAGGGCTATTCACTTTGGATATTATAATATTAGATGTAAAGGGTTAAAGGGTAAAAGTTCTTTTTCTATTATGCTTATTGGCAGGCAGAGTAAATTAATGTTACCTCATATCATTTACTATAAACCTTTTAGGCTTAGTCCTACTACTAATGGTATACGCACTATAAAGTATATGGGTTTTTGCACAAAGCCAAAGGTTGACTATAGAATAGAGAATAGCTTTTTACTTAGTATATTCGTTTATGACAGGTCTGTTAAAATACAAAAGGTTTTAGTTAGCTTATCGGATAAGAGAATTGATCATAAGATAGTCAAAAATCATAGTGCTGATCAGTATATGTACACTATATACGCTAAAAAAGCTTTAAAGGCTGGCAGAACATATTCTATTAATATACTTGGAGATAGTTGGTATAAAGTACGCTCACATGTTATATACAATTTTAGGGGTTATAGATACTTGTTCATAAGCTGATAGTTTGGGGATTAGGGTGAAAATATTCATATTTATCACATTATCTTTTTTTATATTTGCTTGTCAAGGGGATAAGAAGGATCATACAGGGTTAAAGGGCAAGGATATATCCCACAGGCTTATGGGCGATGATTATATTATTAGCTTAAGGGCTTATAAGGATAGTCTTACTCATAAACAAAACCGTATTAAGAAGGTTATAACCTTTAGGGTTAAAGGGCTTATTAGGGCTAAAACTTATAATATACTGACTGGAACTGTTAAACGCCTTAGTATTAATAATGATAAAGGTAAATCTGTAATTAGGGTATGGCTTAGTCGTCCTGTTAGGTATGAGTTAGTTTGGCTTAGGGATAATAATGTTAATATTATTTTAAAGAACGTTATGGCGGATAATTCCCTTAGCCCTAACAAAAAGGTGAGGGACTTTCACTATAGAACATTTAATATTGATCTTCATAATGACCTAATCTTACACGTTATGACAAGGAATATCAGCATACAAAGTGGAGATAGGCATACAGAGATAGACCTATACAAAATGAAAAAAGGTGGAGCACGGTCTTGTTTTTATGCTGTATTTGTACCTCCTTTTTTTGTTAAGGGTAATTATGCAGTACGGTTTAAAAAGTCCATTATTAAGAGGTTCAGCCGTTATAAAAATAAGCCTTTTGATCTTGCACTATATATGATTGATAGGCTCCATAAGGAAATGGATAAATATAGTGGTATAAATTTGGCATTAAGCTCTGCTGATTTACTTAATAATTTTAGTCGTAGTCGTATATCTGGTCTTATTGGTCTTGAGGGAGCTCATCCTTTGGAGGGTAATGTTGATAGGGTTAAGGTTTTGTATGACAAAGGGGTTAGGTATATTGGTCTTACTTGGAATAACAGTAATTCTTTTGCTGATGCGGCTGGACACAATATACACGGTGGACTATCCAAGTTGGGTAGAAGGTTAATTAAAAAGATGATGAGTTTGGGTATGCTTATTGATCTTTCTCATTCGTCGGATAATACCTTTTACGATGTTCTAAAGATTGCTAAGACATATCCTGTTATTCTGTCTCACTCTAGTGCCAGAGGTTTAGTCAACCACAAACGTAATATAACTAACAATATGCTTAGAACTATTAGGGCTAATGGCGGAGTTATAGGGGTAATTTATCACAGTAAATATCTAAAAAAGAAGGCTAAGGCTAGTATAGAGGATGTTCTTAATCATATTGATTATTTAGTTGAGCTGTCATCCGTCGATAATGTTGCTCTTGGGTCTGACTACGACGGATTTATTAAGACTCCAAGAGGGTTAGAGGACATATCCAAGTTAGCAAGCCTTAGTTTGGGTTTATATAACAGGGGATATTCATTTTCTGATATTAAAAAGATATTGGGTACTAATTTTATAAGGGTTTTTAGGGCTGTAGAGGGGTATAGAAAAGTTAAGCATACTTTGGATAAAAATAAAGCAAAATGACAATTTTTGTCAATTTATGTTAGAGGTTAAACATACTTCGGATAAAAAAGCTAATATTTTTTATGTATTTACAAATGATTAACATTTTATTAACATAAGGTTTAATATTTTATGGCATATTTATACAAAAGAAAAACAGGAGGATTTTAAAATGACTAAAAGAAAAAAGATAACTATAATCTTTAGTGTTGTAAGTTCTAATGGCAACATTGTTTATGGCTATATCCTATGCTCAAAGAGGGCGCGGTATGGGGCCTGGTATGATGGGACCTGGTATGATGGGGCCTGGCAAGGGTATGCACATGATGTATAATCCTAATAAGGTAACAAAAATTAAGGGTAAGGTAATAAGCAAAGAGCTCTTTGGCAGGATGATGGGTGCTATTAAAGTTAAAACTCAAAAAGAAACTGTTATTGTTCACTTAGCTCCAATATGGTATTTACAAAACAAAAACATTAAGTTAAATGTTAATGATACCGTAGAAGTTAAAGGGAATAAGGGCGACTTTTGGGTTGGTCCTTTAATGGTTGCTGGCGAGATTAAGGTTAAGGGTAAGACTATTAAGCTACGAAATAAAGATGGCTTTCCTGTATGGGCAGGTAAAGGAATGTGGCGTGGTAAAGGTAAGTGGAAAGGACGTGGTGGACGGCATTATGGTAATCATCCTTGTTGGCAACAACAAAAGCAAAAAAGATAATATTAAATAGACCATCCTTATTAGGATGGTCTAGCTTATTGACAGTTAACCCTCTTGATTAAGTTTATAAAATTACTAATCATAGCCTTACCCACATCAGTCAATATGGACTCTGGATGAAATTGTACTCCCTCTAATGGGTAGTCCTTATGACGGATTCCCATAATAGTATTATCACTTAGCCATGCAGAAATCTCAAAACAATTGGGTAAACTATCCCTATTCACAACAAGAGAATGATATCTAGTAGCCGTAAAGGGATTATCCAAGTTGCTGAACAAGGTTTTCCCATCATGACTTATTGGACTAGTCTTACCATGAACAATGTCATTAGCCCTTTCTATAACTCCACCAAAAGCCTGGGCAATAGATTGATGTCCTAAACATACCCCAAATATCGGTATAGCCTTATAGAACCTCTTTACCACCTCAACGGATATGCCAGCGTTATCAGGAGTACCTGGTCCAGGAGATATAACTATCCCTTTTGGGGATAGCTTATCTATATCATCAAGGTTTATGGCATCATTACGGTATACCTTTAAATTAGGATCCTGTTCACCAATATATTGCACCAAATTATAGGTGAATGAATCATAGTTGTCTATAAATAGTATCAAGGCTTATATCCAACTACTTGTTATTCTCTTTTAATACTGCCTGAGCGGCCGCTAACCTCGCAATAGGCACTCTATAAGGTGAACAGCTAACATAATGCATCTTAACAGAGTTACAAAACTCAACCGAAGACGGATCACCACCATGTTCACCACATATACCTATTTTAATGCCAGGTCTTGTTTGTTGTCCTTTGTCAATACCAATCTTAACAAGCTCCCCCACTCCATCAACGTCTAATACAGCAAATGGATTGGCATTAATTATGTCATGTTCAATATAAAATGGTAAATACTTGCCTGCATCATCCCTACTCATACCAAAAGCCGTCTGAGTAAGGTCATTAGTACCAAATGAAAAGAACTGTGCCTCTTTAGCAATTTGATCAGCAGTAATAGCGGCCCTTGGTAACTCAATCATAGTACCAACAAGATAGTTAACATCAACACCATTAGTTTTTATAACCTTATTGCAAATATCGTCAATAACCTCTCTCTGGAGCTTAAGCTCATTAACATGGCCAACCAATGGTACCATAATTTCAGGCTCAACATCTATACCCTCTTTTTTTACCTCACAAGCCGCCTCTATAATAGCCCTTGCCTGCATTTTACTGATTTCTGGGTATACAACCCCTAAACGGCATCCTCTATGACCAAGCATAGGATTAAACTCGTGTAGGCTATCTTTTTTATCCTTTATACGATCAAAAGGTACACCCATAGACTTAGCCAAATGTTTAAGCTCATCATCAGTGTGAGGTAAGAACTCGTGTAACGGTGGGTCTAATAACCTAATAGTAACAGGAAAGCCAGCCATCACCTTAAATATCTCTTTAAAATCGCTTTTTTGCATAGGTAAGAGCTTAGCTAATGCTTTCTCTCGTCCACTAATATCATCAGAAAAGATCATCTCTCTAACAGCATTAATACGGTTACCCTCAAAAAACATGTGTTCAGTACGGCATAACCCTATACCCTCTGCACCAAAGGATATGGCAACCTCACACTGATCAGGTTGATCAGCATTAGTACGAATCTTAAGACGTCTAACCTCATCAGCCCAACTCATTAACTCCATATATTTGTGGTATACGTCGGATTGTTCCGGCTTTAGAGTCTTATATATTAAAACCTGAAGTATCTCCGAAGGAATAGTCTTAATCTCACCCTCTATAACCTCACCAGTAGTACCGTCAATGGATAAAAAATCTCCCTCTTTAACAACCTTATCCTTAACCCTAATTTCTTTATCCTTATAACTAATTTCAAGTTCCTCACATCCAGCAACGCATACCTTACCCATCTGTCTGGCAACCAATGCCGCATGAGATGTCATACCACCCCTTGCAGTTAATATACCCTCAGAAGCATCCATACCACCAATATCCTCAGGAGATGTCTCAATCCTAACAAGAATAACCTTCTCACCTTTTTTCTCCCACTTAATAGCATCCTCAGCATTAAAAACTACCTTTCCAGTAGCAGCACCAGGTCCAGCATTAAGACCCTTAGCTAATACCCGTCCATCGGATATAGCCTTCTCCTTACTCTTAAGATCAAAAATAGGCCTGAGTAACTGATTAAGCTGTTCAGGCTCTACCCTCAAAAGCCCTTCCTCTTTGGATATTAACCCTTCTTCTACCATGTCCACAGCTATCCTAAATGATGCAAAACCCGTACGCTTACCAACCCTACACTGAAGCATCCATAATTTGCCCTCTTGAATAGTAAACTCTATATCCTGCATATCCCTATAATGATTTTCTAACTTCTTATAAATGTTAACAAGATCATCATAACACTTTGGAAACTCACTCTTAAGCTTATCAATATGCTGAGGAGTCCTTATACCAGCTACAACATCCTCACCCTGTGCGTTCTTTAAAAACTCACCGTAAAACTTATTCTCACCAGTAGCAGGATCCCTCGTAAATGCAACTCCAGTACCGCAATTATCCCCCATATTACCAAAGACCATAGCCATTAAATTAACAGCAGTACCCCAGTCATCTGGGATGTTGTGTAGCTTTCTGTATATATTAGCCCTATCATTGTTCCACGAGCTAAAAACTGCATCAATACCACCCCACATCTGTGCTAATGGATCATCTGGGAAGTCCTTACCAGTAACCTCCTTAACCTTAACCTTAAATAAAGGTATTAGACTTTCTAAATCCTCAGCGGTTAAGTCAGTATCTAAGTTTGCACCTCTGTCTTTTTTAAGACCCTCTAATATCTCCTCCAGGTGATCACCCTTCATACCCATAACCACATTGGAATACATCTGTATAAACCGTCTGTAACTGTCATAAGCAAAACGCTTATTATTGGTTTTGCCTATTATACCCTTGACCGTATTATCATTTAAACCTAAGTTTAAAACAGTATCCATCATACCCGGCATTGACGCCCTTGCACCAGAACGAACAGACATAAGTAAGGGATCATTAACATCACCAAACTTTTTGCCTATTATTTTTTCAATCCGCTTAAGTCCTTTCTCAACAGCCTTCTTAAGTTCATCTGGATATCTATTACCATTTTCATAATAATAAGTACAAACTTCAGTGGTAATAGTTATACCAGGTGGTACAGGCATACCTAAATTAGTCATCTCAGCAAGATTAGCACCCTTTCCTCCTAAAAGGTTTTTCATATCAGCCTTGCCATCAGCTGATCCGTCTCCAAAAAAGTAAACGTATTTTTTTGCCATATTATAACTCTCCTTATAAGTATTATTTCTAAATTATACACCAACCAATTTAAAGCTAAACCATCGCCTTAAACCATAAGAGGAGCATAAATTAAATATTCAATGTTTATTCTTATATTTTAAACCAGTAAGTTAATAGAAAAATAATAATAAAGTCTTAAATTTAAAAACAAAAGAATAATTTTATTACTTAATTCAGCCTAAACGAAAACTAAAGTTTATTTAAAATAAATATTGTTTGTTTTTTTTTAATTACTTATTATTTAAAGTATAAAAACCTTTTAAAGGGTAAAAGTAATGAAAATAAAAACTATATCAATAATGCTTTTCATTTTATTTATGTTTAGTGTATTTAGTGGTTGTCCTGAGAAAGTAACTAATTCTGAGGAAATAATTAATCCTAAGGACAACAAATTACTATACCAATACAAATATATAAAAGAAAAAGGGAAAGTATCTGATGATGATGGAATTTATAAGTGTATATATTCGAAACCATTTGCATATAAATTGAGTAATAATGATCATACTATTGTTACTCCAGTAAATAATTGTAAAATAGAGAAAGTTTGTAAAACTACTAAAGAAAAATTATATTTAGATCCTAGTGGTTTTCTGCTGTCATCTACTAATGCAAAGGACTCCTGTGAAAAAGCAAAGAAGGATGAAAATGATTTTGAATACTGGGCAGGAGGTACGTGGACAAAATATGAATCTGGTCTCACAATTGATAAAGACCCTTATAAGAAAGACAAAAAAAAGATATGCCAATACAAGCATGTTGAGAATCCTGGTGGAGCAGCTTCTAATAAGGATGGAGTTTTCTCTTGTAAGAGTGCCTGGTCAGAGCCAATAAAGAAAATATGTGTTGATAAGGGTGATCATATTAAGGCTACTATAGTAGATAAAAATGAATGTGAAAGAGTAGAGAAAATATGCTCATATACAAAAACAATAAAGGGTCAGGAATATAAATACTGCTTAGACCAATCAGCAATAAATCTACTAATGAGTAAAAGTGATCATAAAGATAACTTGAATAATCCAGCTAAAGCCTGTACGGCAAAACTTATTGATAAACGTGGGCATGTATATTGGGATGGCACCGCTAATAATACTGAATGGGGGAGCTATACTAAGTGTATAGATGTTAGCGATCCCTTTATACCTGGTGCTAAAAAGTCATGCCAATACAAGCATGTTGAGAATCCTGGTGAAACTTCTGATAAGGATAAAGTTTTCTCTTGTGATAATTCTGAGGATGACATAGACTTATTAGAACAAAAATGTGTTGATAAGGGTGATCATATTAAGGCTACTATAGTAGATAGAGCTAATTGTGAAGAAAAAGACATAGAGAAAGCATGCCGTATTGGTGTTACTGATAATAAAAAAGTCTGCTGGTCAGTGTATAATTTTAACAAGTTAGTCTCAGGAAGTGCTTATGACAATGCAAAGGAAGTTTGTGAAAAAGCAACTACTATTAAAACCTACAAACATGATGGGGATATAAAAAAGTGGAAATGGGATAAAACTGCTATAAAAAGAGACTGGGAGTGGGTAGATAGAAATGAAAACGAGTGTAATTCTTATATGAAAGAATTCTAATGTTTTTACTGACTATCTAAATTGAAAAGCAGTATTATTGAGTCTATGTAGGAGTGTTAATAATTATTATCTGATTTGTCGTATATTATTATAGCATTCTTTATAGACTCATAAATAAATAAATCCTTATTCTTAGACAGCTTTTTAAAGTCGTCTATGTAATATGGGAATATATCAAAAATATTCTCTTCCAATGTACTATAGGCTAAAAGCCTATCCTTCATAATCCAAAAAGAACAGGGCTTATCAAATAATATAAATAAATCTATATCACTATTCCAGTCGTAGTTTTTATCCGCTAAAGACCCGAATATACATATCTGATAAGGCGATTCATAACGTATTACCCTATCAATATACTCCTCAAGATCGTTAATGTATAAATAGCCCTTTCTCTGTTCTTTAAATGTGTTCCATAGTATTTTAACCACTATCCCTTTCTGTTATTAACTATTTCTCCATCCTTCTTATTATTTTTGTTATTAACTTTTTTTCCACCCTTCCCATTATTTTTGTTATTAACTATTTCTCCATCCTTCTCACCTTTTTTCTTATTAGTTCTATCTTTACCTTTGTTAACTACTTTAACCTCTGCTTTCCCCCCTTTACTTGTACAGTACTTTTTAAATGCATTATTATATTCAGTATTTTTGGTGTAAAACTTTATAGAGCCTATTGTACAGGTAACATCAGCATCAGTTGAACAGCTTTCTAAGGCGTGATACAACTTAGCCCCTTTTGTAAGTCCTATACTTTTTATAAAGGTTTCTACTTTCGTCTCATAATCGTTACAAGCACTTGATGTAACCTTTTCATAACATATAGTTACCTTCTTTTGACTACTAATATCATCAAAGCTTACTTCACATTTACCATCTTTGAACTCCGCTGGTAAATCTAGACCTTCACAGCCTGAATAGACTATCAAAGACAGTCCTATAATCAATAAAAACAACCTTGTTAATTTCATTAGTTTTAAAGTCCCCATTAATTTAAGTTTAAATTTATTATATTATTGTTAGTTAAATAATATAATACACTATTATAACGTAATATTTATAAAATTCCATAAAAATATAAGTATATTGTAGAAGATGTTTTGTTATACAAGTGGGGTTTTATATCATAATCATCAACGTTAAGAATGCCCTATTCTATAATAAGACTAATAGACCTATAAAAAATGAATACATAAATTAACACATAAATAAAAATCAAGTGACAACTAACCAATAATAAGTACCAAATAGCAAAGGCTGATCCCCTAAAAACCGCTGATGTACTAACTTTATCATTGTCCTTAGACTTAAAAATCTTTTTTAATATTAACTTTCCATCAAAAAGACTCATAATAAAAATAGTCTCTAAAAATATTATAACTGTCCACCAAAAGGTACTGGATAAGCTATTCAGCTGTATATCCGATTCAGTATTTTCGTATAAATTAAATGCAAAAGCTTTTAAGATATTACCAAGCTTAAAAAGACCATTATAAATATAAATTATTGTCTCTGAGCTTATATTAAAATATGATATAAGAAATCCCAAGGCTAAATAACTAATCATCCACAAAATGAATGAGCTAATAATAATAAGAAATATCCAAAATAAAAGAGTGCTTATAAAAGCAAACCATCTTGGAACTAAACTAGATGACGAATAAATAAAACATAATAATCGTTTTTGATTAATGGTTAAATCAGAAAAAGATAGAATCCTCCACTCCTCTATAAAAGCTTTGATAAACCTGTATACAAAAAAACTGATAACAGTAAAAACTAATCCCAAGGATACGACTTGTTTATAGACTGAAATTAGATCTCCTGTTCCCAGAGAGAATATGGATATAGATATGAAAAAACCTATTATCAGGGATATTATAAAAAATATTGTGGACTCTAGTAAAAAGAATAATATACTCTTACCGGTTTTGGACGTGTATATAAATATCTCTTTTATAATTCCTAATGAAGAACTCATATTGTTAGTCTGTTTATAATAGGTCTTTTATAAGTTGGTTATTATTTACTGGTTGGCTTTTTAGCCTTTGTACGACTACTTTTTTTATTGTGACTAGGAACTCTATTATTTAATACGTCTACTTTGTTACTTAATACCTCTACCTTGCTCTTTAAAAGGGGAACACGTAATTCGATTAAGCTGTCTATATTACTTAAAATATCCTTTTTTGTTTTAATTTCTTTATCTATGCTTTTAAGCCTTGCATCTTTATCCTTGACCTCTTTTAAAAGTTCTTCGTATACATAATATTTTTTTAACCAATCCTTACTAAACAAAACCTCTTTGGATATAGTTAAACGCTTAATAATACCATGATTAGGGTCTTTGATTTCAATAAGAATTAGTATAGCAAAGGATAGTAAAAATATTACAACGAATACTATAACAAGTATCATATACTTAGGCTTTTTTTTATTTTCCATAAGCTCATATTCCTTTTTGATATTATTAAAGCTATTAAAAAACTTATGCTATTTAACTTAATTAGGAGCCATTATTAGTCTAGATCACTTTTATAAGAATCACTTTTGTATTCTGAGCTAACCCTATCAAGAAAATCTTTTTCTTCTTTTGTGAGAGAGCTTATACCATGTTTAGATATTTTTTCTAGTAGTAAATTAACCTTATCTTTTGTCCACTGTTCTTTTTTTATAATTTTAGCCTTACTTTTGGCCTTAACTGATGATTTAGTCTTGTAAAATAAGTTATGATACCATGTAAAAAAAGAACTAAATAAGTTATAGCGTTTGTGTACCGCTTGTAAATAGATAAATCCTATTAAAGCACCTAATAAATGCCCCGAATGAGCAATATTACTTTTAGCGGTCTGAATGGTAAAAAATAACTCGAGGACTATAAAGACAATTACAGCGGTCTTAGCTCTAACAGGGATAACAAACATTAAAAGTACCTGTGCATTAGGCCACATATATGCAAATGATACTAATACAGCAAAAACAGCGGCTGAGGCTCCTAATACATTAGTTAAGAAAAATGATAGGATAATCCCTGTTCCAATACCAGATATAAAGTATAGCTTTAAAAAATCTTTAGTACCAAACTGTCTCTCATAGGAAATACCAAACATCCAAAGGGCAAACATATTAAATAGTATATGAAGAAAACTACCAGGATTATGAAGAAACATATATGTAATAGGTTGCCATATCTGAAAATTACTAACAGTACCTGCTTCGTTACTTCCAGCAGGATTAAGCCTAAACCACCAAAGAGTAAAATCTGGGGATATTAATTCAATTAAATAACAAACTCCTGTTATAATCATAATCCATTTAATACCAGGAGTGATACTTTGTTTTCCAAAACCAACGTTATAACTAAATCTCAACTTTATAACCCTAATCTATTTTATATACAACTTAATAAATATAGATAAACTATTTCTGTGAATATAAAATATTATATAAATATCTAGCCCTTAGTATAATAAAATAGTCCATCTAAGACAAATCAAAATGATATAATTTAAGTTGTCCACTAAGCCATATAATCTACCAGGCAATAAGCCTGTTAGCTAAGCACCGTTAAGTAAGTTAATACTAAGTAATTATAAAACTATACTATTTAACAATTTTTAGTATTTCTTTAAATTTATCACCCGATGCTAACTTTAGAAGTTCAAATAAAATGGTTTCTATGCAGGTAAGTTTAGCCCCACAATCTCTCATAAGCTCAAGGCCGATTATCTTATTATCCAGTTTTCTAGATGATACCCCATCGGATATAACCTGCACCTCATAACCTCTCTCAATAAGGCTAACCACGGTTTTGGTATACGCATATATGAGTTTCTATACCGCATACAATAACCTGTTTTCTATTATGTTTTTCAAGTTCTTCTATAAACCTTTGATCCTCACAACAACTAAAAGTTAACTTTGATATAGGATTCTTAGGTAAAAGCTGTTCTATTTCTTCTATAGTATGGCCAATACCCTCAGGATATTGTTCAGTAACAATAATAGGTAAGCCAAGAATTTTAGCTCCATTAATGATCCGCTTTAAATTATGAATTAAGATGTTTAGATCATGCATTACATTAGCTAGTCTAGTTTGTACATCTATTACAAGTAAGATACTGTTTTTTATATTAAACATAAGCTCCTCCATTAAGTAAATATAACCTACATCTATAAATATTTCAATGTTATTAAAACCAATAAAAAAAAGAGGAGCTATGCTCCCCTTAATTTTAACGGACTAAATAAATATACTTACTGGCCTGACTCAAGGTTTGACTGTACAAGTTTATATGTATTACCCACTTTGACAACCTTTTTATTTTCATTAGTACCCGTTCCATAGGTTGGTGTGCCTGTTATGCTTGAGTCAGGAATATTATCTTTACCAACAACATTATAAATAGCCCCGCCTTTTCCTTCTTTTTTATCTTCAATGCTACCAGCAATGTTTTTATTAAAAATCACCGTATTATCTAAAGTGGGCTTGCTATTATCACTATTATACATGCCCCCTCCGTATTGCTTAGCCTCATTGCTATTAAAAGTCACATCTTTTAAAGTGGGAAAGGTTTTATAATTATACATGCCCCCTCCTTTAGTAGCCGTATTACTAGTAAAAGTCACATCTTTTAAAGTGGGAAAGGTTTTATAATTAGTCATGCCCCCTCCGTATGAGGCCTCATTACTAGTAAAAGTCACATTTCTTAACGTTGGATAGCTATCACTATTAAACATGCCCCCTCCGTACCTATTAGCCGTATTACTAGTAAAAGTCACATTTGTTAACTTGGGAGAGCTATTATTATTATACATGCCCCCTCCTAAGTCGGCCGTATTACTAGTAAACTCCACATCTTTTAAAGTGGGAGAGCTCTTCTCATTACCCATGCCCCCTCCGTATTGCTTAGCCTCATTGCTATCAAAAGTCACATCTTTTAACTCTGGAGAACTATTAATATTAAACATGCCCCCTCCGTATGAGGCCTCATTACTAGTAAAAGTCACATTTGTTAACTTTGGCTTGCTATTATCCTTATTATACATGCCCCCTCCGTATTGCTTAGCCTCATTGCTATCAAAAGTCACATCTTTTAACTCTGGAGAACTATTAATATTAAACATGCCCCCTCCGTATGAGGCCTCATTACTAAGTAAAAGTCACATTTGTTAACTTTGGCTTGCTATTATCCTTATTATACATGCCCCCTCCCCATCCGGCCTTATTACTCTCAAAAGTCACATTTCTTAACTCTGGAGAGCTATACTCATTATACATGCCCCCTCCCCATCCGGCCTTATTACTCTCAAAAATCACAGTTGTTAAAGTGGGATGGCTATTATAATTATACATGCCCCCTCCGTATTCATGAGGATCACTACCATTAGCATTGCCTTTGGTAATAGTAACCTCCACTAACTTTGCTGTTTTATCTAAGTTTGCAATAGCGGGATGATAAAAAACATGATAGGCGTTATTATCACCGCTTAGGATAGTCTTATAGTAGTTAGGATTATTAGACTCATCAACCTTTTCACCTTTATAACCACCAATAACCTCTACACCATTCCTTAATGAAAAATGCTTTTCACGTCCACCATTACCACCATTTGGATGACCAGTAGGCTTGTAAGTCCCTTGGGCTACATATACCTTAGGTTTATTAGCTTTCTTAGCTTCATCAATAGCCTTTTGTAGGTCACTATAAGCAGTTTTTCCAGGTTTTACCGTTTTTAGTAGTACGAGTTCCAGCTTTTACAAAAACAACCCCAGCTGGTATGAGAGCTCCAGGATTTTGATTACAGCTTGGTGGACCCCCAGGTACCCTTATCAGTATTACACTTAGTTTTAGTAGTCTTCTTACAAGTAACAATGCCGATATGAGTAGTCGTATCTTTTTTTACTTTACATATCTTAATTGGAGTACCATCAGATGGCCTACAGTCTTGTGAATCCCACTCACCTTGACAATTAGCCTTAGTAGTTGTATCACAAGTAATAACGCCGATATAATCATCCGTATCTTTTTTTACCTTACAAAGCCTAATCTTAGGCATACCATTAGATTTAGTACATTGCACTCCCCACTCACCATCTCTTTTACTACACTCACTTTGAACCATTGTATCACAAGTAATAACGTTAGCATGAGTATCCGTATCTTTTGTTACCTTACAAACCTTAATTGCCTTACCAGCAGACGGCTCACAGCTTGGTGGGTCCCAGGTACCCTTATCAGTATCACACTTAGTTTTAGTAGTTTTATCACAAGTAACAACGCCTGTATGAGTATCCGTATCTTTTGTTACCTTACAAACCTTTTCTTCCACTGGTGTTTGCCTTTCTGTACCAGCAGACGGCTCACAGCTTGGTGGGTCCCAGGTACCCTTATCAGTATCACACTTAGTTTTAGTAGTTTTATCACAAGTAACAACGCCTCTATGAGTATCCGTATTACTTGTTACCTTACAGGTCTTTTTTCCTTTTCCCTCGTCTACTAAGCCTTTTAAAGCTTCTACTGCTGTTTTTAGGCCTTTTACTGCTGTTTTTAGCACATTTACTATTTCTCTTACTTTTTTTGTGTCTGCGTCTGTTAAACTATTTAATATTGTTATAAGTTTATTTTTTATATTTTTTAGTTTTTCTTCTTCGACTACATCTTTTAAGCTATCTACTGCTTTCTGTACTCCTGTTGCTATATCTTCTACTTTTCCTACTACCTCTTCTTTATTTCCATCATTTATCCCATCTACTTCTAATTTATTTAGCTCTTCCTCTGCAGCTGCAACATCTTTATCTGCTTTGTCTAGCTGACTTTCAACATTTTTATCACAATCACCCAGAGCCTCACAGGATATATCATCCTCTCCGCATCCTGTTAATAAAGCTAAAGTTAGTAAAATAAAGAATACTTTCTTCATGATTCCCCCTATTGTTTTTTTTAGCTTAAAACGTTAAGCTCTAATAGGCCAACGCATATAAAGCTATATCATTTAAAAATAAATCTACTATAAGGTAATCAATCTCAAAGAAAAATACAACTAAAAAAAGTACTTAAACCTATTTCAAAGGGGATAGCTATATTTTAATAAGAGGTTTTAATATTCCCAATTGGCATACCTATACATAATATGTAATAATTTAGTATAACGGATACTTCATCAAGTTTAGGTTGTTGACAATAGACATGCATATAAACTTGTACGCTCAGACCTTGAGTTAGGGCTGGTAGGTATATTTATTTTTTGTTAAGGCTAAGGGGAATATAGCTTTTCTTTTTTATGGTTTAGTATAACAGGCACTCCATCAAGTTTAGGTTGTTGAAAATAGACATGCATATAAACTTGTACGCTTAGACTTTGAGTAAAGTTAGTAAGTATAGTTTATTTTTTTGTTAAAATTAAGGGGAGGACGGCTCTTCTTTTTTATGATAATTTAGTTATCATTTTATGACGTAGTAATGACGAGGGATACAAGGCAAAATGAAGACATATAACGTAAAGGCAGATGTATTTTATATCTCTTTGTGGAACAGGAAAGTTAAGATATTCATGGAAAAGTTATTTTCCTGTGTCAAGCAGGTTACCCCTATATGCTCTTTAAGTGCTGTTTAAATGCCTTAGTAATTAACACAAAATATCACTTTTTATGCAAGTAGTCATCATTACGGGAGCTATTAAGAATCCCTTACTGGAACTAAGAATTATAGACCTTTATTAAGTGTTAACGGATTTGCAGTCCCATAAAGGCGTAGAGCGGATTATTTAAATATTACATGTTGACGTTATGTGTAAAACTTCAAAAAAGTATGCCTAATCCTCTATGATAAATAACAACTATAAAAAGTAAACTACTGAAATCTTCACTAATAAAATGACTGATAGAACCTTTTTACTAACCCCTGTCATCCAAGACTGTCTAACCCTAAAATGATAACTAACTAACTCCTTAAAACGCTTGACTATCTTTAAAATATCTCTTAATACATCCTGCTCCAACATCAAAGATAATTGAACCCATGCGATACCTATATATATATAACATACAATGCAAAGATATAACCTTTTTACTAACCCCTGTCATCCCAAGACTGTCTAACCTAAAATGATAACTAACTAACTCCTTAAAACGCTTGACTATCTTTAAAATATCTCTTAATACATCCTGCTCCAACATCAAAGATAATTGAACCCATGCGATACCTATATATATATAACATACAATGCAAAGATATAACCTTTTTACTAACCCCTGTCATCCAAGACTGTCTAACCCTAAAATGATAACTAACTAACTCCTTAAAACGCTTGACTATCTTTAAAATATCTCTTAATACATCCTGCTCCAACATCAAAGATAATTGAACCCATGCAATACCTATATATATATAACATACAATGCAAAGATATAACCTTTTTACTAACCCCTGTCATCCCAAGACTGTCTAACCCTAAAATGATAACTAACTAACTCCTTAAAACGCTTGACTATCTTTAAAATATCTCTTAATACATCCTGCTCCAACATCAAAGATAATTGAACCCATGCGATATCTATATATATATAACATACAATGCAAAGATATAACCTTTTTACTAACCCCTGTCATCCAAGACTGTCTAACCTAAAATGATAACTAACTAACTCCTTAAAACGCTTGACTATCTTTAAAATATCTCTTAATACATCCTGCTCCAACTTGGATAATACCCTAGGATCAATATAATTATCAAGCTTTTCTCCCTTATCCGTCTTATCCAGCCTAACCCTTAACCTAATAGTTAATAAAAAGTTTAATGCCTCTATAAGCTCATCTGCTATGTCTTTCTTTATAATCCCCATTTCACTAATCTTCTCAATACGCTCAAAAGTATTAGTCTCACTAAGATTCGCCTCCAACGCAAAACTCCTAATACCATGAACTATCGGAAATATCCCACCCTTCTTAATATCAAGCATATCATTGTGACCCTTATCCAAAATAAACTTGTTGAAAAATGAAAGAGGTGTAGCTATATATACTGTTGGATAAGCAAACTGGGATAATAAATTCTTATCCTTCCTCAATAGCAAAAACCTCTCCTTTAACTCATCCAAAAGTAATTTGTCCCCCGCTACAGCAATACCATCGTATAAAGCCGCTATATTAATTATATCCTCATTCTTTAGATTTACCATCCAGTTCTTAATCTCAGTCTCATACTCCCTAAGAGACTTTGCCCAATATGGATTGGATACCATAATATTACCCTTGCACCTTGGATAACCACACTCCAGCAAAGCATTAGTAAAAGCATTCATTATCTCCCTAAAATTATCATTTCTATATCCGTCTCTTAGTATAATAGCGTTATCCTGATCAGTTTTGAGAATCTGCTCCCCCCTACCCTCACTACCCAAAACTACTAAACATGAATTATCAATCAAATCCTTAGGTGCCAATATCTCAAAAAGCTTCCTAAATAACTGAGAGTACAACTGAGACAAGAGCTTCGTTATATTAATTACCTTAACTCCCTGACTAAGCAAAGCCTTAATCATATAAATAGACTCCTTACTAGCTGTCTTTAACTCCTCAACACTAGTAGCCCTGTTAATACGAACGTGGAATAATCTAGATCTATGAGATATTGTACTAAGTACATCTATCTGCTCCAAAGTACCCACTATCTTATTGTCATCCTTAACAATAAGACGCTTTACTGAGTGTTCTGTCATAAGCAGTAATGCATTATAAAGAAAATCCTCTTTATCAATGCTGATTAACTTATTAGTAGTAATATTACCTATATCATCTTCGTAAGACCGATTCTCTAATATCACCTTTTTACGAAGATCAGTATCAGTAACTATACCATATCCCCCCTTACAGTTTGGACAATCGACCAATATACTAGATATATGATTTTCACTCATCTTCTTAACAGCATCATAAATGGATGTCTTCTCACTAACACAAATTGCAGGGTGTATAAGACTATCCTCCACCTTAGCCGCCATAAATGATGCCAGCTCTTGATTAACATCCTTGTTTATCATAGAGTGTATCTTTTGTGATAAGTCCTGAAGATAGTACTTCTCAAAAGCACTGTTGATAGACATCAACTTAAGAAATGTATCCTTAGGTATAGCAATACATAAAGTCTTTTCGTCAGCGTCGAAGGTATGTTCATTTATATTATTAATAAGTGAGGTAACATCAAAACTATCCCCTGGATAGTAATACAAAATGTCATCCCTATCACAACGCTTTTTAACTACTCCATAAACAACTAAATAAAAAAACTCAGGTTCTCCTCCTTCCTTTGCAATAATTTGATCTTCTTCAAAGGTAAATTCCTTTATAGAAGGTATAAGTAGCTCAACTTCTGAACTACTTAATATGTTAAACGGTGATACAGATAATATAAATGATCTCCTGTTTGTAGATTTAGTATTTTTCATAGACATCCTCTGCTAAATTATGATTATATACTATTAATAACTCAAAATTAATAGTCAATTATTCGATATAATATTTTTTTACCAAAAAAAATAAAGCTTTAAATATACCAAAACTTATTAAATTTATATTATAAAATATAAATAGTTATCCCTTTTTTATGTTAATCAAAATAATCACATGTCAGCCCTAACCTAAAGCACATTTTTTCTTTTTTACTTGTATAAATAAATATTTTATATTATATTGTATAAGTTGTGTAGTTATACTGATGTGATTTTAGGTTTAAGCAAATTAATCAAACTCACCATAAAAAATAGTCTTAGCTAAAATTTAAAATATAATCAGTATCTCTAAATTAATCATTAAATACATTAATTATAGTAAAACTTCTAAGGAGGTACTTTATCATATGAAAGCACATGTAATTTGGTTATTTGTGTTTGTTATCTTGTATTGGGCATATTGTCTATACTGGGGTTTTAAGGGAGCCAAAACTGCAAAAACAGCTTCTGACTACTTTATTGCAGGGCGAACTATCCCAATATGGGTATTTGTATTAGCGGCAACAGCAACGTCCTTTTCAGGCTGGACTTTTGTTGGACACCCTGGTCTAGTATTTCGTGACGGCTTTCAATATGCATACGCATCTTTTTATGCTATCACCATTCCGTTTACTGGGGTACTCTTTTTAAAGAGACAATGGATATTAGGTAAACGTTTTGGATACATTACTCCCGGTGAGATGTATTCTGACTACTTTAAGTCTGATACAATGCGTATTCTAACTGTAATTGTGGCGTTAATATTTTCTGTGCCATATTTAGGACTACAGTTACGTGCATCTGGGTTCCTTTTTAACGTGTTAACCGATGGCTTATTCCCTGTTACCGCTGGAATGTGGCTTTTATCTATTGTAGTTGTAATCTATGTTGCTTCAGGAGGCTTAAGAGCTGTAGCATATGTGGATACTGCTCAAGGGGTATTATTAGCTCTTGGTATTGTGGCAATAGGTATTATTACCCTAACCTTTGTTGGTGGCTTTGAAAAGCTAAACATAGGTATTGCTGAACTAGCAAAAGTAGACACAAATAGAACTATAGATGGTTATAGTCATTATATTGCCATACCCGGGGTGATACAGTTTGTCAAGTCTGGTGCAAGCTTGGCCAAAGCTAGTGGAGGTGCATGGACTGGAGTTATGGTATTAACATATATGTTTGCTCTTATGGGTATTCAATCAGCTCCTGCGTTCTCAATGTGGTCTTTTTCCAATAAGAATCCAAAGCCATTTGCTCCTCAGCAAGTATGGGCTTCTTCTGCTGGTATTGGTATTATATTGATAGTATTTACTGCTATTCAGGGTATGGGAGCTCACTTACTTGGCGCAGATAAAAGCATGATAGAATGGGCTTCGGCTAATGGTATTTCTAATGTAATAAAAGACCTTCCATGGGGTAAACAAGGACAATTAGTACCAGAACTCATACACCTAATGAGTACTGGCGCTCCATGGTTAGTTGGTTTATTAGCTGTCTGTGCTCTTGCGGCAATGCAGTCCACTGGTGCGGCTTATATGTCAACCGCTGGTGGTATGTTAACCAGAGATATTTATAAAAGGTTCCTTAATCCTAAGGCTGGTCATGGAACACAAAAACTATTTGGTAGAATAGGTGTAGCTATTATTACTGGACTAGCTCTTATTGTGGCGACATTCTCTAAAGACGCTTTGGTGCTACTTGGTGGTTTAGCTGTAGCTTATGGCTTTCAAATGTGGCCTGCTCTTATTGGAATATGTTGGTGGCCATGGCTAACAAGACAAGGAGTTACTCTTGGTCTAATTCTTGGGTTAATTGCTGTTACCTTAACTGAGAGCATTGGTGCTAGCTTGTTTAAAGCTATTGGAATAAACCCATGGGGAAGATGGCCTCTTACTATGCACTCTGCATTCTGGGGGTTTTTCTTTAACTTTGGTACTGCTGTAATTGTTAGTTTCTTTACTCAAGATAATAACGAAACAAAACACAGAATGAAGTACCATGACTATCTTAAAGAGCATGCTGGTGTACCTGCTGAGAAAAAATCGTTGGTACCTACTGCATGGATCATAACTATTGTATGGTTCTTCTTTGGAATAGGGCCTGGTGCTGTTATAGGTAATACTCTTTTTGGTGATCCTAATAACTATAGCACATGGGTATTTGGTATGCCTTCTATATGGGTATGGCACATTATTTGGCTATTTGTTGGTATTTTTATGATGTGGTTCTTAGCCTATAAAATGCAACTATCTACTGTTCCTGATACAGAGGTTGTAGCCATGGTTGAAGATATTGGAGATGTAGACTCCGCTAGAATGGATACTGATAAACCATAATAAACTATAATTAAGAGGGGCTTAGCCCCTCTTATCTAAACATTTTTATTACCTTACACTTTCACTTCTTAATATTAAATCTTTTATTATACTTATTACAAATAATAAAACTAAAGGAGATTTCATTGCTAACAGCATGGTACACAATTTCGTCTATTTTATTAGGCACTGCATTATTTTTTCCTATTAGAAAGCTTATAACTAATATGGGCATAAACCGGTTTCAGAAGAAGAATAATAGGGCAATATCTAAGGAAGAATTAGAAAAAGTAACAAAAAGAGCTTTATATTTTGCTGCTATTATATCAATGACATTTGCTTTTTTATTTACCCGAGTAATAATTTATAAAACCTTTGGAGGTTCAAACTAAATGACTGGTTTTGGTAAAAGTTCATATAGCGGTATATTAGCTGTTATTATATTAATTGGTATTGGAATTGTGGCTTATTTTTACGTTAACAGAGACGATACACCAGGAGATTATCATGTTAAATCTGGTAATCATCGTTTAGAAGATGGTAATTTTAACGAGGCAATAGACGAGTTTAAAGAAGCTATTAAAGTTAATCCTAAACATCCTAATGCCTATCTTGGTTTAGGTATAGCTTATCTAAAGTTAAATAAGCTTGATATGGCTCTTAAGAACATAGATAAGGCTATAGATATTGATAGTGAGTTTGCTGGCGCCTATGCCAATAGGGGTATAGTAAACGACTATATGGGTGAATACAAACTCGCAGTAGCAGATTATAAGAAAGCTATAAAATTAAATCCAGAAATTAGTGAAGGGCCAGGATGGCTATGGAAGTTCCTAAGGGGTATTGATAAAGATCCTCCCACTATTGCCGATCGTGCTAAGTATATAGAAGCTGAGTTAAAAAAACCAATAGAAAAACAACTATTAAGACTACCAAAAATAGATAAAGAACAAAGAATGTATAGCCATGATTAATGTATAAGTATAAAGCTAGCAATATCTTTTAATATTAAGCTATAGTTTTATATATTTAAGTTAAAATATCCTTCACGCCTTAAACTAACAAGATAAAATCCCGATCCCTTATTTTATAAGGGGAATTATAATTGGTTCTAAAAAAGATAACCTTAATCATTATTACTTTATTACTGGTAAATGTAGTACAAGGCAAAAATAGCAGTTATATATACCTAAAAGCTTTTTTGAAAAAAAACAGATTTAAACTAGAAATTAACATCCAAAAAGAAAGCTTTATCCTAAAAAATAACTTATACAAAATACACTTTCTTTTAAACTCAAGATCCACCATTGTGAAAGGTCTAAATGGAAAACAACAAATATGGCTATTAGACTACCCCATTACCACTAAAAATGGACGAATAATACTACCTAAGATGTTTATTCATAGGTTAAAGTCTCTAAAAACTAAATATGCTAATCCGGCTTATAAAGCAAAAGATAAAAATACTAAAATCAAGTTTATACTAATTGATCCAGGACACGGCGGTAAAGACCCAGGTAACATTAATAACGGTATAAAAGAAAAACATATAAATTTATCCATAGCAAAAAGGGTAAAAAAGCTTTTACAACGTTCTAATCCAAATATACCAATAATCCTTACCAGACAAGATGATAGATTTTTGTCCTTAGAGAAAAGAAACCTTATGGCAATTAAACTTACTAAGTCAAATAACCATGGTTTATTCGTAAGCATACACGCCAATGCCTCACTGAATAAGGATAGCTACGGTATTGAGACCTTTTTTTATTCTTCCAAAGTTAATGATAAGAGAAAAGACAGGATAACTTATATAACAAAACTAGTAAAACCTCTTTCCTATAACAAAGAAGCTAGGAGTATCATTACTCAAATGTATAATCTGGAAATTAGTAAAGAATCATACAGATTAGCAGAGCTTGTTAATAATGAGCTATATAAAAAAGTAAAAAGGTATACTATTAATCGCGGTATTAAGGCTCGTAAACCTTTTTTTGTTATCACCTATAATAATCTTCCTTCTATCCTAGTAGAGGTAGGATTTTTATCAAATAAAAAAGAAGCTAAATATATAAAAACTAGAACCTACCAAAATAATAGTGCATCAGGTATAGCAAAAGGAATATCCATGTTTATAAAAGAGTTTAACAAAACTAAAGGATTTATAAGATAGGTTAATTATCCCTTTGATATAGTCTTTGCTTTTCTAATAAGGTTTTCGCATTCTTGTCTATATCCCCATTTATCCTCACCTTTACTACTAGCCATCATATTAAGAATCTTATTATAACCTATACCCTTAGAATACTTGCTCTCCCTAAGCTTTTGAGCAAAGTATGCCACAGACGCTGAGAAAATAAAATTATTACTGGGCTTATTAGTAATAAGATCACTTTTTAACAAAGGTTTTGTAATCAACTTGCTAACCTTGCCGTTATCAGGCTTATACCTAAGTTTAAAAAAGGCAATTTCATCTTTAAAGGTGGTATTAGTTTTTTTAATACCTTTTTTAATAGTGCTATGCTCCTCACCATAGCGTAGATTCATCTGATCCTTAGCTCTACTGGTCATAGTAAGCTCATAAATAGCTGTTATACTATGTCCTGCACCAATATCCCCAGCATCAACGGTGTCATCGTCAAACTGCTCTTTGGATAGCTTTCTATTTTCATATCCAATAAGCCTATAAGAGGATATATACTTAGGATTAAACTCGATCTGAACTTTAACGTCCTTAGCAATAATCTGAAGGGTAGAGCCTAATTCATTAACCAATACTTTTTTTGCTTCGTTTGAGCTATCAATATAGAAATAGTTACCATTACCCTTATTAGCTAGCTGTTCCATAGTTCTATCATTAAGGTTCCACATACCAAAACCCAAAACAGTTAAGGCTATCCCAGATTTTCTTTTATTTTCAATAAGAGTAATAAGTTCCTTGTGATCTGTTATACCAACGTTAAAATCCCCATCAGTGGCAAGGATAACACGATTAATGCCGTTTTTTATATAAGCCCTTTCAGCCATTTTATACGCCAACTGAATACCCTCTGATCCAGCAGTACTACCACCAGCACTTAGCCTATTAAGAGCATTTTTAATTTCAGCTTTTTTATTACCATTAGTGGGTAGTAGAACAACTCCGGATGAACCAGCGTATACAACAATACTAACTTTATCTTTTTCAGTCATCTGATCAGTAAGCATAATAAGTGCTTTTTTAAGCAGTCCCAGCTTAAACTCTGAGTTCATAGATCCAGATACATCCAGAAGAAATACCAAATTAGATGCAGGTCTTTTTTCGAATGGTATTTCCTTGCCCTTAAGGCCTATATGCAGTAATAGTCTATTGTTGTCAAAGGGGGACTGAGCAAGTTCAAAGTTAATCGAAAAGGGATTATTACTTTTTGGTAGAGGATAATTATAGTCAAAATAGTTTATGAACTCTTCCACTCTGATAGACGACTTTGGAGGTAGTTTATTCATTCTATTAATATATCTTCTTGCATTTGTATAGCTAGCAGTATCCACGTCAATGCTGAAAGTGCTAACAGGATTAATCAGTGGACTGGTTCTGGGGTTCTCGCCGTAATACTCATATTTTTCTCTATCCTTTAGCTCAGGGGGCAAGACTCTTTTTTCATTGAGGTATGCTTTTTTTTCAGAATATCTATTACTAAATAAGGCACTACTATCTTTTTTTTTAGGAGAATAATATGTTGGAGAATGTTTAGTATCACTACATCCCATAATAAGTAGTATAGTTAATTTTAAAGCAATTATTTTACTTTTCATTGTTGATAGCCTTTAGTTATTTTATAGTTATAAATTGGTTTAGTAAACAAGTGGATATAGTTATTAATTAAAGCATTTTTACTATATTTTAATTAACACTTTTTTTAACAAGATTGCGGATAAATATAATAAAAAATGTTTTAGGATAATTTAACAATTCAGAGTTAGTATTGGTTAATGATTTAGTTATTGGGTGGTAGATGTAAATATTATGTAAACGTTTTAATATCTATAACATTTAATAAAAAAATAGATTGACTAACAAATATTTTATAAAATAACAATGATCATATTGATTTACTTTTTTTAGTTATTATATTGTATTTCCTAATACAAAAACAAAATTATAATTTTAAAAACTCAATATAATACTAAGTTCAGTTTTAAACCGCAAAAGGAGGGCAACTAATAAATGAAACTAGTAATCGATTGGGATAAAAGTTATAACATCGATATAAAAGAAATTGATAAGCAACATAAAAAACTAGTAGAGTTAATTAATGAATTACTAATAAGTAGACATAATAATAGTAAAATAAAAAATATAATAGACTCCTTATTTAATTATATGGATTATCACCTTGCGTACGAAGAAAATCTATTATCTGAAAATAACTATCCCGAATTTGACGAGCATAAAGAAATCCATAATACCTTTAAAAACAAAATAAAAGACTTTAAAAGTAAACTTAATAACGGAGATAACAAATTCCTAATACCACAAATCGGAAGGTTCTTAATAGATTGGCTACTAAACCATATAAAAGTAGTAGATAAACAATATATATCATTCTTACACTTAAAAGGAATTAAATAATCTATCCAGTCTGATATGGAAGAGCAATCTCACCCGTTCTTGCCATCTCTATAATCTCAAACTTCTTAGACAATATGCCAATAAGTGCACGTACCTTTCTACTCAAACTAGCTATGTCTATTAAAAGAGTATCCTCAGTCATATCCTCAACATTAGCCCCAAAAGCATTTACAATCTCAAGAGCCTCTAACTGCTCCTCTTTGTTCTTAAACCTAACAAGTATAAGTGCTAATTCACGATTAACAGACTCATTATATAAAAAGTCCCTAACACTTATTACCCCAGGTAACTTCTGAAGTTGACTATCAACCTGCTTTATTATATCATAACTACCCTTATCATCCACTACAAAGGTAATAACACTTTCACTAGGGTCATCACATACTCCAACAGCAATACTATCAATATTATATCCACGTCTTGCAAATAAACCAACTACATGAGACATTACCCCAGCACTATTTAAAACCCTCAATAATATAGTGTGTTTCATTATATTCTACTCCTGATAATCAATCATTTCGTGTAAAGAGGCTCCAACAGGTACCATAGGAAAAACCATCTCATTAGAAGGTATAATTACATCCAATATAACCGTTTTCTCAGAGTTTAAAAGAAAGTCAATGCCCTCTTTAACCTCACTCTTATTAGTTATACGCTTAGCATTTAAACCATAAGCTTCAGCAAGCTTAACAAAATCAGGTATACCCTTAAACTCCGAATGAGAATAACGCTTTTCAAAAAACATATCCTGCCACTGATGAACCATGCCTAAAACACCATTATTCAAAATAACTATTTTTACAGCTATATTCTCGCTAGCTACTGTGGCTAATTCCTGAATGTTCATCTGAATACTACCATCTCCAGCAATAAGAATAACATTAGAGTCAGGACAACCCACTTTTGCACCCATAGCCGCTGGAAACCCATAACCCATTGTACCCAATCCACCTGATGTTAAAAAAGTCCTGGTATTGGAAAACTGAATAAACTGTGCTGACCACATCTGATGCTGTCCAACATCCGTTGATATAATAAAGTTATCAGCCTTTATAGTCTCACTAAGCTCCTCTAAAAAATACTGAGGCTTTATATTATCCTTATCCTCTCTGTCATAGGTTAGAGGATAATCACTCTTCCACTTATAAGTCTGAGCAACCCATTCAGCCCTATCCTTAAGATCAATATAAGGAAGAATAATATATAATGCCTTTTTAAGATCCCCTACAATAGAGTAAGTAGGGGTAATAAGCTTACCTAACTCAGCCTTGTCAATATCAATATGAATAATTTTAGCCTGCCTAGCAAATGCATCCAACTTACCAGTAACCCTATCATCAAACCTAGCCCCTAAAGCAATTAATAAATCACACTGACATACAGCATTATTAGCGGCCCTTGTACCATGCATACCAAGCATACCAAGATACAGTTTATGTGCACTAGGAAAAGCACCCAAACCCTTTAAGGTTGTAGTAACTGGTATGTTAGCTTTCTCAGCCAAAGCAATAATCTCTTTATCAGCACCAGATATTACCCCACCACCACCAACATAAATAAGAGGCCTCTTAGCCTCATTAATCGCCGTAGCAAGAGCCTTAAAATTACCCACAGGCTCAATATTCTCATAACGCTCACGTATAACAAATGGTAAAGCATTAACATACTTAACCTTCCTGGTCTTTGCAATTTGAATATCCTTTGGAATATCTACCAAAACAGGACCTGGACGCCTCGAACCAGCTATAAAATATGCCTCTTCTAAAGTGGATGCCAACTCATCCACATCCTTAACCAACTTGTTATACTTAGTTATGGGAGTGCTAATACCATAAATATCAGCCTCCTGAAAGGCATCAGTCCCTATAAACCCCGTTGCAACCTGTCCAGTAATAGCCAATATAGGAACAGAATCCATTTTAGCATCAGCTAATCCAGTAACTAAATTAGTAGCCCCTGGACCTGATGTTGCTAAACAAACTCCAACCTTACCAGTTGCCTTAGCATAACCCTCAGCCGCATGTATTGCACCCTGCTCATGCCTCGTTAGAATATGCCTTATATCAGCCTTATAAAGCTCATCATAAATAGGTAAGGTAGCTCCACCCGGTATACCAAATATAACCTCAACCTTATGATGCTTTAAAAAGTCTATGGTAATCTGTGCTCCTGTCTTTTCCATAAATACTCTCGCCCCTGCCTTATGCAGTTAATAAATTATGCAAATGAATAATAATATATAAAATATAGTATAAAGAATATATTTTCAAATACTATTTATTGAAAAATAAAGATAGTAATATCTATATAAAAGGTCAATATAATAAAGAAAACAACTATTTAAAAAACTTTAGTAAATATACTATCTAATGAATTAAGACCATTATCTAAACTATTATATGGAATGCTAAGCTTGTCAAGCACCTCTCCAAACCTCTTGTAACCGCTATTACCACGAAGTTCAATTCAAAGAACAAAAAGCTCATTTAGTTGTCTTTTATTTACTTTTGATAGTTTATCAGCTATAAACACTTTACTATCCCTTGCAATAACAACATCAGCACCCTACTGTTCTAATAATAAACTATCATTCATAAAAACTACTCTAATAAATAGTTATAAACCCACTTATATAATGTCAATCATCATCATCAAGCATCCTATACTTTGCATCCTCAGAATCCTCAAACTGACCACTCTTAACCGCCCACATGAAAAATAACCATACACCTATACCAAGTACTAACGAAACCCCTATTAAATAAAATATTGTCCACATACAACCTCCGTAAAATAAAACTAATCCTTTAACCTGATCCTAAGAGAATTGAATACCACAAATAATGAGCTGGTCACCATAGCGGCTGCTGCCACTATTGGATGCAATATATTCATAACCGCTAAAGGTATGGCTATAACATTATAAAAAAATGCCCAAAATATGTTCTGCTTTATAATCCCAAAGGTATATGACGATAACCTAATTAAAATAAGGAATAACTGAAAGACTATCCCTAATTAATACAGCATCAGCACTGTCCATAGCAATATCAGTACCCCGACCCATTGCAATGCCAACAGCCGACTCAGTTAATCCAGGTGCATCATTAATCCCATCCCCAACCATCATAACCCTATGTTTATCAGCCTGTAAATTATGAATAAACTCCCTTTTTTTAATAGGTGAAGCCTCAGATATAATACTCTTTATACCAACCTCATTAGCAATAGCAGTAGTGGTTAGTCTATTATCCCCACTGACTATGGATAAATTAAATCTAAGCTTAAGATCATCAATAACAGCCTTAGCCTCATCCCTAATAACGTCAGATATAATAAATGCTCCCCTAACTACATTAGCCCATGCCGTAAATATAACAGTATTACCACAAGACTCAAAATTATGTATAATATCATCCCTATCCAAGTATGAACTATTAATACCTATGCCATCCATAAGCTCCCTATTACCAATAAAAACTTCCTTGCCTTTAACAATACCCCGTACCCCACTACCCGGTAAAGCCTTAAAACTATCCACATCAAATAAATCAACATCAAAAGCACTGTCATTAATAGCATGAGCAATACTATGCTCGGATAACCTCTCTATAGATGCCGTAATAGATAAAAGATAATCCTGATTTATATTATCATCGTATAATATGATCTCTTTTAGTTTAGGCTTGCCTAAGGTAATGGTACCAGTCTTGTCAAAAACAATGTGACTAAGCCTACTAACATTCTCTATAACCTCACCACCCTTAATAAGTATACCCCTTGATGACGCAGAGTTAGTAAATACCAATACAGCCAATGGAGTGGCCAATCCCAAACTACACGGACATGCAATAACTAAAATAGATATACCCGTAAGTAATGCCTCGTGAATAGTAGTACCAAGCACAATATAAGTAATAATAGTAGATAACGACAAAATTAATATAAAGGGTACAAAAACTCCCACTATACGATCAGCAATAGACTGTATCTTAGGCTTTCGTGCTTGAGCATCCTCAACAGCCCTAATAATACCAAAAAGTACTGTATTCTCAAGAACACTGCTAACCTCAAACCTTATAACCCCATACATGTTTATAGTACCACCAATAACCTTATCCCCAATGACCTTCTGTATAGGCTTAGACTCCCCAGTGATAATAGACTCGTTAACCTCAGACTCACCACTAACTATAACCCCATCAGTAGGGACTTTCTCACCAGGTAAAACCTCAACTACATCCCCCACCTTAAGGAAAGTGAGTAGTACCATATCCCGTTTATCACCACTAATAAGTCTAGCTTCCTTTGGACTAAGATTAATAAGCTTTTCTATTGTCTTAGACGCACTCTCCTTAGCCAATGACTCTAAATACCTGCCAACAAGGATTAACGTTATAATCATTGCAGATGTGTCAAAATATACCTTTCCCCCCACAGTTATCTGATATATACTATACAAATATGCAGAACCAGAACCTATCACAATAAGGGAGTCCATATTAAACCTTAAACGCCTAAACGCCCTTACCGTAGACCTCATAAACGGCATACCAGAATAAAACAATATTGGCGTTGTTATAACTAAAGCTATTAACTCAAAAGTAAGCTTATAACTATAATCAATACCATGAAAAAAACCAGCGTACAACGCAACACTATACAACATAAGCTGCATGGATAGAAAAATAGCCGTACCCAACCTTATCAACAAAGTCCTATTTTCGGCTTTCTGAAGCTTAATCTTCTCAGACTCAGAATAAACCTTTGGTACATAACCTATGGACATAATCCTATCTAAAATAGCCTTAAGCCCTATAATATTAGGATCCCAAATAATCTTCGCCCTATGACTAGCATAGTTAACCATAGCATACTCAATACCATCAGTCCTGGTAAGTATCTTTTCGTTAAGCCAAACACAAGATGAACAGTGTATACCCTCAATAAATATGTTTATCTCTTTTTTATCCCCTTTGTCTATAACATATTGGACAAAAGACTTTATATCAATATCCTTCTTAAAGTCAAACTTAATAGTATTACTATCCCAATCCCTCTTTTCATAAAAATCACTAAGCCCCTCACTATTAATAATATCATACACAGTTAAACATCCATGACAACAAAAAACCTTTTTATCATCCCCATTAGCATAAACCGCATCCCTCTCTGGGAAAGGTAATAAACAATGACTACAACTAACACCACTCATAAAATCTAACCTTTAATAAAATATAAATCCAAAGATCACATAACCCATATAAAAGCTAACAGAAAAATACACTAAGGCAAGTTTAGTTATGCTATTTATGCTATACATTCTACATTTTATAAAAAAATAATGATATGCTTAATTAACTGTTAGCCACAAAGTAATAGTGAAGTTACTAAATGTGAAGAAAATAAAAACCAAACTGGGGTAATATACCAAAAAGAAATGTTAAAATTATAGCCATAAAAGTAATAAAACTATACCCAAAAGATGGCTTGTGATAAGTAAAGTTACTAGCCTCATCCTTCATGTAAAGATAAACAACTACCCTAATATAATAATAAACCGAAACTATGGCAGTAAGTATACCTATAACCGCAAGCATATATAAGCCAGAACCTATAACACTCTTAAATATAAAAAACTTAGCCATAAACCCAGCCGTAGACGGTATACCCGCTAATGAAAAAAAGAAAAATGACATGGAAAATCCTAAAAACTTATTCTTATATCCAAGACCCCTTATCTCATCAATATTCTCAACATCACAACCCTTATCCCCAGCACCAATAAGTACAACAAATGCACCAATTGTCATTATCGTGTAAGTCAATAAATAAAATATAACAGGACTAATATCACCACCACCCACCTTAGCAGCAATAACAGCTAAAAGTATATATCCGCTATGTGCAATACCAGAATAGGCCAAAAGACGCTTTATGTTATCCTGTACAAGTGCCATAAAATTACCAGCTATCATTGTTAAAATGCTAACAACAGTCAAAATATTAATCCACTTCTCACTGTAAGCCTCATAACTGAAAACTATAAATAGTACCCTTATAATAATAGCAAAACCAGCAACCTTAACCACAGTAGACATAAATGCAGTAACCGATGTAGGTGCACCCTCATATACATCAGGTATCCACTGGTGAAAAGGGAAAGTGCCAACCTTAAATAAAAATCCAACCAATATTAAACCTAATCCAAATAAACCAAAATAATAATCAACCCCATCTATACCAACAAGTATATGACTAATCTCCTGGAATCTCATCTCACCAGTAGCACCATAAATAAATGCAATGCCCATAATCATAAAAGCCGTTGCAAATACCCCCAATATAAAATACTTGAACGCCGACTCGTTAGACCTTATATTAACAACATTAAATCCAGCTAATACAAAAACTGCTATGGACATAACCTCAAAACTAATGAAAAATGTCATCATATCATTGGACATAACCAAAAATATCATCCCCACAACAGCAAACAATATTAAACTATAATACTCCCCCAACTTACTGTTTATACGCCCAATATAGTCGTATGAGGCAACAAGTACCATAAATGCACCCAAAACTATAACTATAGAAAATCCAATAGCCCACTTGTCTATCAACAAAGACCCACCAAATATCATAACCTCACTAGACCCAATCTCAAACGCCTGAATCAATAAAACCACTAAAGCTAAAAATATAGCCAATATAGATAAGCAAAATGATACTATCCTTTTCAATGCCTCACTAAATAAAACTTCCACTACCATAACTAAAAGTGCAGAAATGGTCAGTATTATAACCGGTATGAGTATCTTTGTGTATTCTAGTACATCTATCATGGCATCCACCCAATATTCGCTATATTATCAAAAAAACTGTTTAAACTAATCTCTATCTTATCAAGAAAATACCCAGGTATAACTCCCATAACCACCATCATAACTATTAAGGGTAACATTATAACAATCTCTCTTATGGATAAGTCTTTTAATGAGTGGTTCTTCTCATTAGTACAATCCCCCAAAAAAACCTTCTGATAAAGAACTAACATATAAACAGCACCTAAAATCACTCCACTAGATGCTAAAGTACCATATACCCAATTAGCCTTAAAACTACCAATCAAAATAAGAAACTCACCAATAAAACCATTTAAGCCAGGTAATCCTATAGACGACAATGTCGTAATCATAAATACAACAGCATATATGGGCATAACCTTTGCTAAACCACCAAACTCACTCATCTCTTTTGTATGCCGTCTTTCATATATCATCCCCACTAACAAAAACAAAGCCCCTGTACTAATACCGTGATTTATCATCTGGTAAATAGCACCCTGTATACTCTGATAAGCTATCTCATACCTGCCCATCTCGCCTAAACTAAAAGCAAAAAGTCCAAGCATAACAAATCCCAAATGACTTATGGACGAATATGCAATAAGCTTTTTAATGTCAGTCTGGGCTAAAGCCATCATAGCACCATAAATAATACCTATTATAGCCAATATAGATAGCACATAAGAATACTCAGCCGTAGCATCAGGGAAAATAGGTATGGCTAACCTAATAAATCCATAGGTACCCATCTTTAAAAGTACCCCAGCTAATATTACACTGCCAGCAGTAGGCGCCTGAACATGAGCATCAGGTAACCACGTGTGAAATGGGAATATAGGTACCTTTATAGCAAAAGATAATCCAAATGCAATAAAAAGTATCGTCTGAACATCAGCTACAATATCAGCCTTGTATATAGCATTAAAATCAAATGAACCAACCTCTATATATATCCACAATATGGCCAAAAACATGAGCAAACTGCCAACCATCGTATATATAAAAAACTTGACAGCCGCATAAATCTTACGCTCACCACCCCATATACCAATAATAAAATACATAGGGATTAGCATAACTTCCCAAAATACGTAAAATAATAATAAGTCCCATGCAACTAAAGCCCCTATCATACCCGTCTCTAACACAAGCATGGATATAATAAACTCTTTAACCCTTATATTAATCGAGTTCCACGACGCTAAAATGGTTATTGGCGTTATGAAAGTTGTTAGTAGTATAATTAATAAGCTTATCCCATCAACCTTTAAGTGATAAGACGTGTTAATAATACTTTGATCAATCCAATAATACTTCTCCTCAAAAAGACCATTATCAATGCCAAACTGGGTGAATAACGGTATGGATAAAATAAAAGTTATAACAGAAAATAATATACCGCTTATCTTAATAGCCCTTTCCCTGTCAGATGGTATGAGTACAGTTAATAATCCCCCAACGGCAGGTAGAAAAAGAACTAAACTAATTAATGGAAAACTCATCTTACACTCACTTTTAACTTAAACTATAAGATATATCAGTAAAGCAATTACGCCAATCAATATGGATAGTGCATAAGTATTTATACTACCAGTGTTCATCTTTCTAGCAATATCCCCAAAACCCCTTGAAATATACGCCAAACCATTTACAATACCATCTATTACTAGCACATCAAAAAACTTCCATAAATAATAAGACGCCCTAGTAAAAGGTTTAACTATAAGAAAATCATAAACCTCATCCACATAATACTTGTTGTACGAAAACTTATACAATAACTTGCCAATGCCACTTTGAACAAAGCTATCAGGTATGGACGAACTGCTAGCATAAATCTTAGCAGCACTAAAAGCAATAATAATCCCTATAGACGTGGATATAACCATAAGTACATAAGGTAAATATCCATGATGGCCAGCCTGGACAGTCTCTCCAAATACACCACCCAAAAATGAATGAATATAATTATTACCACCAAGTAAGGCAGGTACACCAACTAATCCACCAAAAACCGATAGTATAGCTAATACAACTAATACCCCAGACATACTCTTAGAAGGCTCTTTTACATGATGATAGTCTTCATCGGTCATGTTAGTCCTGCCCCAAAATGTCATACCCAATAACCTAAAACTATAAAACGCAGTACAAGCAGCAGCTAAAACTCCAACTATCCAAAATATAGGGCCAATACCTATGTTGAATACACTAAACTCGAATACCTTCTCTAATACCAAATCCTTACTCAAAAACCCAGATATAAACGGTACAACGCCACTAAGAGCAAGCATCCCTATAAACATTGCCCTATAGGTTATTGGTAGTTTCGTAGCTAAACCCCCCATCTTGGTCATGTCCTGCTCATGATGACAGGCTATAATAACCGATCCAGAACCTAAAAACAATAATGCCTTAAAAAAAGCATGGGTAAGTAAATGAAATATCCCCACAGAAAATGCACCAACCGCCATTGCCATAAACATATATCCCAACTGACTAACAGTAGAGTATGCCAATACCTTCTTAATGTCATTCTGGGTTATACCAATAGTCCCAGCATAAAGTGCCGTAAAACCGCTAACAACCAATATAATAAGCATTGTCACTTCTGACATGACAAATAAAAAGTGCAGTCTGCCTATCATATAAACCCCAGCAGTCACCATAGTAGCCGCGTGGATCAATGCACTAACAGGTGTAGGTCCAGCCATTGCATCAGGTAACCATACGTATAACGGTATCTGTGCAGACTTACCTACTGCTCCCACAAATAATAACAAAGTTATAATCGTAACTGTTTCACTACTTAAACTACTAAGCCCTGAACTAGCAAATATAGCCGCAGGCATCTCCGAAAATGTTAGTGTCCCAATGTGAATGAAAATTAAAAATATACCCAATAAAAAACCAAAGTCCCCTATGCGATTAACTATAAATGCCTTCTTACCAGCTGAGGCATACTCCTCATTCTTATACCAAAAACCAATAAGCAAATATGAACAAAGCCCTACTCCTTCCCAACCAAGGAATAATAACAATATATTATCCGCCATAACCAATATCAACATGGCAAAAGTGAATAAGTTCATATATGCAAAAAACCTTGCTCCACCCTTATCCTCTTTCATATACCCAACAGAGTATATGTGAATTAGCAGTCCTATCCCACTAACTATGTTTATCATTATAGCCGATAACTGATCAACCCTAAACCCAACAGATACATCTAATCCGCCAGACGAAAACCATGTATATCCATTATAAACTATGGCATTATCAGTAATAACCACCTTATACAAAGCCAACGCCGATATAACAGCCGATATAAAAACAGAAAATACTCCTACAAAATGTACTGCCCTACGGTTTAACTTCTTAGCAATAATACCATTAATCAAAAAACCTATTAACGGCGCAAGAGGTATTAAAAAAATATAATTATCAAGTTGGCTAATAAAGTCAGACATTATTTATCCCTTCATCTCAGTAAGATCAGCAGAATCAACTTTCTTTCTGTTTCTATAAATAGTAACTAATATAGCCAAACCAATAGCCGCCTCAGCAGCAGCCACCGCTATAACAAGAAGTACAAAATAATGACCAAACTCATTACCAGCCTGACTATACTTAAAATAATTAAACGATATAAATACTATGTTAGCCGAATTAAACATGATCTCTAAAGACATCATGATAACCAAAAGATTCCTTTTAGCTAATACCCCATAAATCCCAATACTAAATAATATTAAACCCAATATCAATGAGTTGGTAAGCGTGAAAAATGTCATAGTCTATGTCCTCTTCTTAGCAAGAACTAAAGCACCTATTATGGCAACCATTATCAAAATTGAAGTTAGCTCAAAAGAAATAACCTGTGTACTCTCTAAAGTGTTATCAGGTAAACCAAAAATTAACTTTCCTATTGCTTTAGTTGATCCAAAGTCTTCATCAGGATTAGGATTGTAAGACTTATCACTAATTATATTACTCAGTAAAAAAGTTAACAAAAAACCCACTACAAAAAAAATCGATAATATCCTAAATCCCTTACTCTTATCAATCTTTATATTCTCTCTGTCAATATAGACCATCATTATAACAAATGTAAAAAGTACCATAATTGCACCAGCATATACAATTATCTGAATAGCCGCAATAAATGGTGCGTACATAAGTATATATATAACAGCAATGGGTATAAATGATCCAACTAAAAAAAGTGAACTATAAATAGGATTCCTAGATATTACAACCAAAAGACTAAAAATAATAGCCAGTACCGAACAAATTAAAAATATTATATCAGTCAGTAAAATGTCCACGCTAATCGTCTCCGTTTAGTTATTTAAAAGCTTTTCTCTATCATACATAAACTCAGCCCGTGAACCATATACCCTTGGCAACTTCCTCGTTAACTCTATGGCATCCTTAGGACATGCCTCTTCACAAAAACCACAGTAAATACACCGTAACTCATCTATTATAAACGAAGATGGATACTTTTCTCTATCATCACCATAGTCAGAAGGACATTCCGCCGCCTCAATAATAATACAATTTGACGGACAAGCCGTAGAACACATATAACAAGCAACACATTTAATACGTCCTTTCTCATCCTTTTTAAGCCTATGCTCACCTCTAAAACGATCAGAAAAGGTTAAACGCTTCTCTGGATAAGGTGTGGTAAACTTCTTCATGAAAAGATGACGCAAAGTATTTATAAGCCCTTTAACTATAGCAGGAATATATAACTTCTCCCAAAAAGCCATCTCATGATCTTTACTCTTATAAGTTGCACTATTTGCCATAAATCCTTACCTAAACCTTCAATAAGATAGCCGTTAACACTATGTTTAAAAGTGCCAAAGGAATTAATATATGCCAACCTAACTTCATTAATTGATCCCACCTGGTACGTGGTAGAGTCCACCTGACCCACATGAAAAAGAATATTAAAAAACCAGTCTTTGCTGAGAAAATACTTATGGATACAATAGCAATAACCACAGGACCAGATGAAGAAAATAAACTATCTACAAAAGGTAATGACCATCCACCAAGAAATAACGTCGTAATAACCGCAGACATAGTAACCATAGCGGCATACTCACCAAGCATATAAAGTGCAAACTTAAGTCCACTATACTCAGTGTGATACCCCCCCACTATCTCTGGTTCAGCCTCTGGCATGTCAAAAGGTAAGCGGTTAGTCTCTGCAAAAGCAGTTATAAAAAATATTAAAAATGCAAGCGGCTGCTTAAAACAAAGCCAATTAGGTAAAAAACCCCAAATAGTACCTGTCTGACTGATAACCATCTCATTTAAATTAACCGACCCAGCTGTCATAATTATGCTTATTAACGATAGCCCCATAGCTATCTCAAAACTAATCATCTGTGCCGAAGCCCTTAGCCCACCTAAAACCGAATATTTACTATATGATGCCCAGCCTCCATAAGCCAAACCATAAGTAGTCAAAGAACTTATGGCAAGAACAAATAATAAACCCACTCCAATATCACCTACAGCTAAACTAGCACTTGGATCATACCAATCAATAGTGCCAAATGGGATTACACCAAAAACAATTAAACCAGGTGCAAAAGCTATAAAAGGACCTAAATTATATAATATTTTATTAGCGTCTTTTGGTATTATGTCTTCTTTAAAAATAAACTTGATAACGTCAGCTAAAGGTTGTAGTACACCAAAAGGGCCAACCCTATTTGGTCCAAGCCTCATCTGTATAAATGCAGATATTCTACGCTCAAGATAAACACCCACCGCACAAGTGTTAACCACCATAAATACCACTAATAAGGGCTTTATTGACATAATTAATACTGATTCAAGCATTATCCCTCACTTTATCCCCAAAACTTAATTGTAATTGACTCTAAATTGGGCAAATCTATTATCAATTTTAGGCCTTAACTCATTACCAACTTCTTCAAAAACATTTAATAATTCATTATAAATGTCATCATTAGCTACAAAGTTCCAGAAATCTTCTCCTGCGTACAGTTCCCTGTCTAAATCAAAAAGGCCAACAAGAGTCCACCTTTCATAAGGTTTAGGATGATAAGGATTATAGGGAATAGCTAAATTCGTTTCAACTTGTGCATTGTCATCAATTAAAGCTTCAGTAGGTTTATCTATTTCACCTAATAGTTTATATTGTCGTTTAACTTCCATTCCAGCACCTTTAGCTAATATTTTAGCTATCTGCTCCCATATTGACATTCCAAGGGTTGTGTTCATCGAGTGAATAAATGAATACATCGCATAACTATCTAACTTTTTTATAACTGCCTTTTTAAGTAGCCCAGCAATCTGATAATGTGTTTCACCTGATAATGACATATTTAACTTTTAGGCCTTATATGAAAAATACTTTCTTCATATACTCGTCTATCTTTCTCAACTCTATTTAGTACAGGTCTCTTAAACTCATTTACAAGCTCATATCCTGACTTATTTATTATATCTGGATACAATTGCAACCGATCATTAGCAACTATAAAGCAGTTAGCATAAGGTTTTAAATAAGATTTCAAATTTCTAAATACTTTTGTAATACCCTTAGAATATTGATCCCTTGCCTTTTTACTTTTACCAAGACCTAATATCCCTATTTCTCTATCCTTTTTCATAGGCAAATTAAAAATCTCATAAGCATATAGATGTTGCTCATGATAATCAATTTGACCAACATAAGGAGGTGATGTGAATATCCCATCAATTTTATATTTACCTGCTTTATTAAAAAAAGACTTAACCTCCAACACCTTATCAAGCTCAATACTATATGAGTCACCTTCTAAAACAAGATTTAAAGCGTTAGTTTTAAGCATACTAAAACTTTTAATCCTTCTAATCGAATCCAAATAATATTTCTTAAAATGACTTAATAAACTATTTACTGGTCTACACAATTTAAAATGCTTTCTCTCACAATAATAAGGAGCAAATTGAGGCTTTGTTAAAGTTGCTAAATCTATATGTTTTGTTGCTCTACACGATCTAACAGCCCTGCCCAATATAACCATAAAAAGATATTTTAACTTCTCATCTTTGATAAGCTCAATTATCTCTTTTATAACTTTAATCTCTTTTTGGATATCCTCTGTAAGCCAATACTCTAAAAAACTATGATGACTTTTATTCTCAAATAATTTATCTGGGTGTATTTTATTAAACTTTTTTAATAGCTTTTTCATAATCAAAGTTAAATTTACCTAATACTTCTTTCCCATAGCTCTTTTCATTAATCTCTTTAGCATGTATAGCCTTTCGATATTTAGGAGATGGGAAGTACTTTTCATTATATAACCTAATAAGCTTATCTAACTCATCATAATAAGCAGTAGTCTCTTTTTTAAGGTGATATAATAGCTCTATAATTCTATCACCTTCTTGTCTCATTTTGTCCATTTCATAGCTTTCAGTCTTTACTCTAGAAATAATAGCATTATAACTAGAAAGCTCAATACCAATAGAATGTATTCCTAACTCATTAGCTTGAACTAAAGTAGTTCCAGAGCCTGCAAAAGGATCTAATACAATATCTCCCTGTTTAAAGAAAACCTCTTTTTTAAAGCCGTCAGTATGATTACTTAAAAAATACTCCACCAGCTGAGTAATAAATTTGCCTTTATATGGATGCAACCTATGAACATGCTTTGTCCTCTCATATTCATTATATTCAGAAAATGAAAGGGACAGGTTAACGTCTTTACTTAACCCATTAAGAATCTTATTTTTTTCATTCTCACTTCTATTGTCATAATAATTTTTTAGCTCATTAAGGTTTATATGATTTTTTCTATCAATCTTAATTGACCCTACCCTAGCATAATTTATTAAATATGATATTTGAGACTTAGTCACACTTCTGTTCAAGTATTCACTTGCCCACTTAGATGCCTCACTAATAGTTATATAATTATTATCATTATCAATATCTAACAAGTTTAACTGTTGTCCCAAGTTACTAAACCCCTATATAACAAAAATTAAATACTTAATGCTAGCTCTTTACTCCTACTTCACTAACTAAACTATCAAAAACTCCTTGTCTATTCATCTCATCAAATATATCAGCAGTAGATAAAAACCTCACCTTTTTCTGATAGGGCAATGATAAGCTCTTGTAAAATAACATCTTCTGACTTACCAGGGGTAAAAGGATTGATAACAGGCTTAACAGCTTTAACCTTAAGCTGATCATTAACATAACTACCAGCCTTCTCAGCATAACTAAGTGAAGGTAAAACCAAACTCGCAGCCTTACTAAAAGATGAACTAATATAATCTATTACAATAACATCTTTAAGATCAGATAAAACATTAGTAATACTCTCAGGCATATATCCACTGGATATACCCCCTATTATTATAACTACATCAACCTCTTTAGCCTTAACCCTATCTACTAATAAATTAACTGAGTGCTTTTTAATGTCACCCGTTTTAAAAACCGCCTTAAAACCATTTATATTAGGATTACGATCACCACTAATCCTAAACTTAGGAAAAACCTTATCCTCTTCATCAGGCTTATAATACAAATAGACGTCACTCTTGTCTAAGCAACTATCCTTAAGCCTGTTAACCATAAACATAGCCTCATTAGTATTCCATGCAGAAATCAAAAAAGCTAACCTACTAGACTTACTAGCATACCGTCTTATCTTATCCCTAAATACGGACATTACCTTTGACCACGAAGCTAACTTATCCCCATTAACCAAAGGATAACGAAGCCTATCCTCAGAATACATATATCCATAACTTAGCCTACCATGATCACACATAAATCGATCATTTGAACTAGGTACTATACGCTTAATCCTATTGCCTAAAGAATCAACCCTAGTTATGACATCCAGTAGAACACTCTATACATAGGCTATGCCTTTGCTCCATATTCCATACCCGTGCCTGATATAAAAAATGAGAACTAACTAAAGCTCCAACAGGACAAATATCAACCACATTCATAGATAATGGATTATTAAGCTCTATGCCAGGGAATATATCAATTACAGAACGATCCCCTCTGTTAAAAGCGTATAACTCGTCAGTACCACTAACCTCCTGACAAAAACGTATACACCTTGTACACATAATACACCGACTACCCCAATATTTGACATTTGGCCCAAAGTCTTTTTTGTGCCTAACATTACGCTCTTCGGTAAACCTGCCCGAATCTCTCCCATGTCGGTATGAGTAGTCCTGTAAAGTACATTCACCAGCCTGATCACATACAGGACAGTCAAGTGGATGATTTATTAATAAAAACTCCATAATAGCATTACGAGCCTTAATTACCTCTGGGTCTTTAGTGTATATGTTCATCCCCTCAGCAACCATAGTAGCACATGATATAGCAAGCTTAGGTATTTTATCTATTTTAACTAAACACATCCTACAATTACCAGCAGTAGATAAACAAGGATGATAACAAAAATAAGGCACATCAATACCAAAATCTAAACATGCCTGTAGTACAGTTAAACCTTCCTTAACCTCATACTTCTGACCGTCAATTGTAACACTTAATAACTTATTTACCTCTGGCATTTAAACAAACCCTTAACGCTATTCTTTTATATACGCTTCAAACTCGTGCCTAAACCTTTGAACATAGCTCCTAGTCGGCATAACCGCAGCATCAGATAAAGGACAAATAGTTTTACCCTCCATATTATCACATATTTCCAGTATTAGATCAATATCCTCTTTAAGACCACTTCCATTTTTTATCCTGGATATAATCTTCTCAAGCCAACCAGTACCCTCACGACAAGGGGTACACTGCCCACATGACTCATGATGGTAAAACCTAATTAAATTAAAAATTGCATCCACCATGCAGTTGCTCTCATCTAAAACAGTAATACCACCAGAACCCAACATAGATCCAGCCTCTTGTAAAGACTCATAATCCATAGCTGTATCTAACTGATCCTCAGTAAGAATAGGTGTGGATGATCCCCCTGGTATAACCGCCTTAATCTTTTTGTTGTTTAATACTCCCCCTGCATGATCGTATATAATCTCTCTTAACGGAGTACCCAATGGCAACTCATATACCCCAGGCTTATTAACAAGACCACTAACACAAAATATCTTAAAGCCAGGACTCTTCTCAGTACCAAAACTCTTATGCCACTTTGCCCCATTGTTAATAATATGAGGTAGATTGGCAAGAGTCTCAACATTATTAATAATTGTAGGCTTCTTAAATAAACCCACTACAGCAGGAAAAGGAGGCTTCAATTTAGGATAACCTCTTGAACCCTCTATAGACGTCAATAATGCAGTCTCCTCACCACAAATATAAGCTCCAGCACCCCGTACAACAATAATATCTAAATCAAAACCACTATCAAATATATTACTACCAACAAAACCCTTATTTTTAGCCTCTTGTATAGCGTTCTTTAATACCCTAGCACCATAAGGGAACTCACCCCGTATATATATAAATGCCGTGTTAGATTGTATAGCCCAACAACAAATAATAATACCCTCAATAAGTTGATGAGGGTCTTTCTCTATTATATACCTATCCTTAAACGTTCCAGGCTCACTCTCATCGGCATTACAAGCAAGATAAACAGGCTTAATATTATCAGGAACAAAACTCCACTTCATACCAGTAGGGAAACCAGCACCACCACGTCCCCTTAAGCCAGAGTCTTTAACCTCTTTAGTCACAGCCTTAGGGTCCATTGCTATAGCCTTCTTTGCCGCTTTATATCCCCCACCTGACATATAAGACTCAATGCCTAAAGCCCCGCCTAGCTTAATATTCTTTAATAAAATAGGTTCAAATGCCAACTCTATTACCTCAAAACTAATATCACCATAACTTAATTAAACTATGACCCACTAATCCAAACTATCTAATATCTCATCTACCTTCTCTATAGTCATATTCTCGTAAAAATCATCATTTATTTGTATGGAAGGAGCAGTACCACAACTAGCTAGGCACTCAACCTTCTCTATAGAAAACTTACCATCCTCAGTCTTTTCACCAACATCAATACCCAGCCTAGCCTTTATATGTTCTAAAATACCCTTGCTATTCCTTAAAGAACACATCAAAGTACTGCATACCATAATCCTATACTTACCATGAAACTCCCTCTTATAATGAGTATAAAAGGTAAGAGTACCGTATACATAAGAAGGAGATAAGCCTAAAATACCAGCCACTAACTTACAAGACTCACTATCAACAAAGCCAAACTTTTCCTCAGCAATACGAAGTGCAGGTAATAACACCGCCTTCTTATTAGGTAATACAGTTATAAGCCTGTCTAACTCTTCTCTCATCTCTTTGGAAAACTCTTTTAGCATCGTCCTAAAACCTTTATCTATCTAATTCGCCAGCTACGATATTTTAAACTACTAAGAATAGCAGGTATATCTGCAACTAAATGTCCTTTTGATAACTTATCAAAACACTGATAGTTAAAAATAGATGGAGGCCTAACCCTTAACCTATAAGGCTTATAAGTCCCATCACTAACAACATGAAAACCTAGTTCTCCATTGGGTACCTCAGTAGATGAGTATACCTCTCCAATAGGTGGATGTATACCATGATCTCCATCTGGCATTATTACCTTAAAATGATGAATCAGTGACTCCATATCATTATAAGTTTTATCCTTATTCGGTAATATGTGCTTCTTGTTAAAATAATTAACCTCTCCACCAGGTAAAACCTTTAAAGCCTGCCTTACAATACTCACACTCTGCTTCATCTCCTCTATGCGAACAATATAACGTGCATAACTATCACCAGCATGCTCAACAGGTATAAGAAAATCAAACCTATCATAAGACGAATAAGGCTTAACCTTCCTAATATCATAATTTACGCCACTAGCCCGTAATATAGGACCAGTAATACCATAACTAAGAGCATCCTCCTTAGACAAATAACCAATACCCTTGCAACGGTCAATAAAAAGCCTATTCTTGGATAGCATAAGCTCAATCTCGGCAATGCACTTCTCTATAGTAACAAGGGTCTTTAATACTCTCTCAGCAAAGTCAGAAGGTACATCAAAAGCTAAACCCCCTACACGAGTGTAACTAGTAGTCAGTCTTGCACCAGTAACAAGCTCAAATATATCATATAACCTCTCCCTCTCTACCATAGTCCATAAAAATACACTAAATGCACCAAGGTCCATACCCTGTAAACCAACGCATATTATATGATCAGATATCCTAGATAGCTCCGCCATAATAACCCGTATAATTTGGGCTCTCTCAGGTACTTCAATAGCTAAAAGCTCCTCTGCAGCAATAGCAAAACCTATGTTATTATTAAGAGGGGATATATAATTCATACGATCAGTCATAGTTATAAACTGATTGTAACTACGATCCTCTGCAAGCTTCTCAAAACCAGTATGTAAAAAACCTATCTCTGGCTCACAGTTTATAATACGCTCACCATCCATCTCAACCTTAAGCCTAAGAGTACCATGAGTCGCAGGATGATTAGGCCCAACATTAATTGTAATGGTAGAGTCAATCTCTTCTTCTATGTCAAAAAATATAACCACTCATATTACTCTCTATTCAACTTGTCATATATGTTATATTTAGGAAAGTTAGTTCTCTCTCCCAATCCCCTAAGAGGATAGTCCTTACGTAGTGGGTGATGTTTATAATAATCTGGCATTAGTATACGCTCCAAGTTAGGATGCCCCCTAAAACTAATACCATACATATCATAAATCTCTCTCTCAGTCCAATCCGCACCCTTAAACTCACCATAAATAGAATCTATCTCAGGCTTATCATCAGGTATAAATGCCCTAACCTTAATCCTTAAATCATTTGCAAAAGAATAAAATATATAAATAACCCCAAAACGACTGTTAACAGGTAAATCATCAGTAAAGTCAGAATAGTCCACCCCAGATATGTCAATCAACATAGAAAAATCTAACTTCTCATTAGCCCTAAGTAAAGATACCATATCTAAAATAGAACTAGCCATAATATCTATAGACAAAAGCCCCCTAAATATAGAGTGGTTAATAATCTTATCGTTTAAATTATACTTTAATAGCTGAATTACCGAATCATTATCCATAATTACTTTCCGTGTATGTTATCCTGTATTCTTTCGCTGTCTATCTTTTTCTGAATGAACATAAGAGCCTCTATAAATGCCTCTGGCCTTGGTGGACAACCAGGTACATAACAATCAACAGGTATAAACTGATCCACACCCTGTATAAGAGTATATGTATCAAACACTCCCCCAGATGAACAACAAGCTCCAACACTAATAACCCACTTTGGTGCAGGCATCTGCTCATAAATCTTTATTAGAACAGGCAACATCTTGATAGATATCCTACCAGATATAATAAGTAAATCAGACTGTCTTGGAGAAAAACGTATTACCTCAGCTCCAAATCGAGCTAAATCAAACCGTGAACAAAGTAAACCCATAAACTCTATTGCACAACATGCTACCCCAAAAGGCATAGGCCCATAATGAGTTCTTTCGTCCCCAATTAACCAGCTTGTCAAGCTTAGTAGTAATAAAACCATGTAAATGAGACTCTAATCCCATTGAAATACCTTCTTTTTAATAATATATAATAGTCCAATAGCCAAAATACCTATGAATACAACAACCTCAACTATAGCTAATATAGTCATATCAGCAAAAGTTACCGCCCATGGCAATAAAAATACAGTTTCAATGTCAAACAAAATAAATAACGCAGCTATTAAGTAAAAACCTTATATGAAACCTCTTTCTTAAAGAATCTATTGGCTCTACTCCACACTCATAAGGATCATACTTCTGCTTAGACTTTTTTATTGGCCCAATATACCTCGACATAAGTAAAAATAAAAGACCTAAACCAACAACTAAAGCCGTATATATAACAATAGGTATAAATTCTTCTCTCATAAACTCTGTTAACTCATATTAGCTTTATTATAGTTAAATAGCTTTATTATAGTTAAATAGCTTTGTATACAATAATATTTAAAATTACTTAACTCGTAAATTATAAAAAGAAATACAACATAATACAAGTTAATTTAAAAAAAAATAAGATTTATTATAAGCTATCTAAACATAATTTAACAAGTATATAAAATTTATTTTTATATTATAATCCTTGTATTAAATTATATATTACCGATACTTTAATTATAAAAAGGAGTTAAAATGAATATTGTACAAACAACTAATGCAGTAGCTATGCAAAATGCCCATCAACAAGCTCAACTAAATACAATTGAAAAAGCTATCCAAATTAAACATGACCTTGCTTTGCACCTTATAAAAAAACAGGCTCAAGCCCCACAAATTAATAGTAATATCATTCCTTGGCTAAGCAATATGATAAATCTTAAAGCTTAATAGTCTTCTATGCACTATAAAAATATATATCAAAATTAAATATATAGTCAAGTCTATCTATGCTATAACTGCTATTTATGCTACTTTGTTATAAAAACCATAAAAAAAAGAGGAGCTATGCTCCCCTTAATTTTAACGGACTAAATAAATATACTTATTACCATGGCCAACTGTTTGACTTTACAAAACTATATGTGCCATCTGTATTTTTGACAACCTTTTTATTTTCATCATCACCCGTTCCATAGGTTGGAGTGCCTGTTATGGCTGAAGTCTTACTATTATAAATAGCCCCGCCGTAGCTTATTAGGTCACTACCAACACTACCAACAATGTTTTTATTAAAAACCACATTACTTATGAACTCTGGAGAGCAACCAACAAAATTAAACATGCCCCCTCCGTACCTACTAGCCGTATTACTATTAAAAGTCACACCTGTTAACTTTGGGGAGCTATAATAATAATTATACATGCCGCCCCCTCCGTTAATAGTAGCCTTATTCTTAGTAAAAGTCACATCTGTTAACTTTGGAGAGCTATTATCCCAATTATGCATGCCCCCTCCGTTAACAGTAGCCTCATTTTTAGTAAAAGTCACATCTTTTAACGTTGGGGAGCTATCCTTATAATTACGCATGCCCCCTCCGGTAATAGCCGTATTTTCAGTAAAAGCCACACCTGTTAACGTTGGAGAGCTCTTAAAATTATACATGCCCCCTCCATCTCTAGCCGTATTATTACGAAAAGTCACAGTTGTTAACGTTGGAGAGCTCTTAAAATTATACATGCCCCCTCCTAACTTACGAGGCTCATTAACATCAGGAGACGCAAAATAAGCATAGCCTTGGGTAATTGTAACCCCAGCTAGCTTTGCTGAGTTATTTAGGTTTGTACCATCAGGATGATAAAAAACATGATAGACGTTATCTCTATCATCTTTAGTTCCAATATCACCGCTTAGAATAGTCTCATATTGCTCAGGATTATTAGGCTCATCAAGCTTTTCACCGGGAAAGCCTCCAATAACCTCTATACCATTCCTTAATGAAAAATGCTTATAACGATCATCACCACTACCACCATTTGGATAACTAGTAGGCTTATAAGTCCCTTGGGCTACATATACCATCTTTTTATTATTCTCAAAAGCATACTTAATACCTTTTTGAAGATCACTAAAGGCAGTTGTCCAGGACTTTCCATCTTCATTAGAGCGCCTTTCATCTTGGTTTAAAGCTTTTACAAAAATTTGATCTTTTTGAGCTTTTGGAATAAGTATACCGTTAGATGGACGACATCCTACGACCCACTCACCTTGACAATTAGTAGTATTCTTTTCACAAGTAACAACACCTCTACGAGTATCCGTATCTGTTGTTATCTTACAAACCTTTTCTTCCACTGGTTCTGGCCTTTCTGTACCATCAGAAGGAGGACTTATTACCTTATCGGAATCGCACTTGCCCCTAACTAACGAAATACTAATTAATAGTATTATTAAAATGTTTAAATAATTCTTTTTTGTCATAACTTAATTCCTTGTTTTTTTATAAGATAACTCAAACTAAACAAAAAACAACTTTTTATTAAAAACTATAGAATTAAAAGTAAATTAACTTGTTCTATCACATAGGATAATATTTATAGAAGGATAAGTCAAGTCTATCTATGCTATAACTGCTATTTATGCTACTTTGTTATAAAAACCATAAAAAAAAGAGGAGCTATACTCCCCTTAATTTTAACGGACTAAATAAATATACTTATTAGTCTGAGTCAAGGTTTGACTTTATAAGTTTATATGTGCCATTATTATTTTTGACAACCTTTTTATTTTCATTAGTACCCGTTCCATAGGTTGGTGTGCCTGTTATGCTTGAGGAATAATTATAAATAGCCCCGCCTTTGCCTATTTGGCTATTAGCAACACTACCAGCAATGTTTTTATTAAAAATCACCGTATTATCTAAAGTGGGCTTGCTATTACCCCAATTAACCATGCCCCCTCCGTACCTATTAGCCGTATTACTAGTAAAAGTCACATTTGTTAAAGTGGGAGAGCTCTCATTATAATTATACATGCCCCCTCCTCTATAAGTAGCCGTATTACTAGTAAAAGTCACATCTTTTAACGTTGGAGAGCTATTATTAAAATTAAACATGCCCCCTCCGTATGATGCCGTATTACTATTAAACTCCACATTTGTTAACGTTGGAGAGCTACTACTAGTATTATCCATGCCCCCTCCGTATGATGCCGTATTACTATTAAACTCCACATTTGTTAACGTTGGAGAGCTCTCATAATTAAACATGCCTCCTCCAGAACTATGGGAATTACTACTAGTATTAGTATTGCCTTTGGTAATTATAACCCCTACTAACTTTGCAGTGTTATCTAGCTTTGCAGTAGCTGGATGATAAAAAACATGATAGGCGTTATCACTATCATCGCCCACTCTTCTGATATCACCGCTTAGGACAGTCTTATAGTAGTTAGGATTATTAGACTCACCAGTAATTAGACCAGGAAAACCCCCAATAACCTCTACACCATTCCTTAATGAAAAATGGTTATGACGATCACTAGTACCACCATTTGGCCTACTCTGAGGCTTATAAGTCCCTTGGGCTACATATACCTTAACAGGTTTTTTAGTAGACTTAAACTTTTCTGAGGCTTCCTCAATACCTTTTTGAAGATCACTATAAGCAGTATTCCAGGATTTCCCATTTTTAGTAGTACGAGTTCCAGCTTTTACAAAAACAACCCCAGGTGGTATGGGCGTACCATTTGGTATGGGCGTACCAGCAGACGGAGTACAGTTTGTTGAGTCCCACTCACCATGTTTAGTATCACACTTAGTTTTAGTAGTTTTCTCACAAGTAACAACGCCTGTATGACTAGGCGTCTCTGTTGTTATCTTACAAACCTTAATTGCCTTACCCTTAGATGGAGTACAACTTTTTAAGCCCCACTCACCCTTATCAGTATCACACTGAGTTTTAGTAGCTGTATCACAAGTAACAACACCTCTACGAGTAGGCGTATTTTCTGTTATCTTGCAAACCTTAGTCTTAGGCGTACCAGGATTTGTAGTACAGCTTTGTGAGTCCCAATCACCATTATCAGTATCACACTGAGCCTTAGTAGTTGTATCACAAGTAACAACGCCTGTATGAGTATACGTCTCTGTTGTTATCTTACAAATCTTAGTCTTGGGCTGACCAGTAAACGGAGTACAGGTTTGTGGATCCCACTCACCTTGTTTAGTATCACACTCAGTCTTAATATTCTTATCGCAAGTAACAACGCCTGTATGAGTATCCGTATCTTTTGTTATCTTACAAACCTTTTCTTCCACTGGTGTTTGCCTTTTTGTACCATCAGACGGCTCACAGCTTGGTGGGTCCCAGGTACCCTTATCAGTATCACACTGAGTTTTAGTAGTTTTATCACAAGTAACAACGCCGGTATGACTATCCGTATCTTTTTCCACTTTGCATGTCTTAGTTATTGGAGTACCAATAGACTCAGTACAGGCTAGTAGACCCCACGCACGCCCCTCACCTTGACAATCATCCTTAGTAGTTTTTTTACAAGTAACAACGCCGGTATGACTATCCGTATTTTCTGTTATCTTACATGTATTACCAATAGACGGAATACAGGTTTTTGGATCCCACACACTTGGACTTGGACAATCAGCCTTAGTAGTAGTCTGACAAGTAACAACATCAGTATGAGTATCCGAATCTTTTATTATCTTACAGGTTTTACTTATTGGCGTACCAATATCTGGATTACAGATTTGTGGATTCCAATTACCTTTTCTTTTACTTTTACTACACTCACTTTGAACCATTGTATTACAAGTAACTACATTAGCATGAGAAGCTGTATCTCTAATTACCTTGCATATTGCTTCTGGCACTGCTTTTAGCCTTTTAGTACCAGGATTTGTAGTACAGCTTTGCAAGCCCCACTCACCTAGTTTGTCATCACACTCACTTTGAACCATCGTATTACAAGTAACAACGTCAGTACGAGTAGTTGTATCTTTTTCTACTCTACATACCCCAATTGCCGTACCAAGAGACGCTATACAGTCTTGTGAATCCCACTCACCATTACACTTATCCTCGAGAGTCTTATTACAAGTAACAGCGTTAATATAAGCATCCGTAGTTCTTGTTACCTTGCAAACCTTAAGGAACATATCTTCTAGCTTTTCTAATATCTTTTTTGCTTCTTTTAATCTTTTTTCTGCTTCTTCTAATTTTTTTCTTGCTTCTTCTAATTTTTTTCTTGCTTCTTCTAATTCTTCAGGCGTTAATTTTTTATCCTTTTTAACCTCTTTCTTTGCATCGTTAACCTCTTTATTTGCAGCTGTAACCTCATCTTTTGCTTTCTCTAGCTGACTTTCAACATTTTTATCACAATCACCCAGAGCCTCACAGGATATATCATCCTCTCCGCATCCTGAAAAAGTACTTAAACCTATTTCAAAGGGGATAGCTATATTTTAATAAGAGGTTTTAATATTCCCAATTGCCATACCTATACATAATATGTGATAATTTAGTATAACGGATACTTCATCAAGTTTAGGTTGTTGACAATAGACATGCATATAAACTTGTACGCTCAGACCTTGAGTCAGGCGAGTAAGTATATTTATTTTTTGTTAAGGCTAAGGGGAATATAGCTTTTCTTTTTTATGGTTTAGTATAACAGGCACTCCATCAAGTTTAGGTTGTTGGCAATAGACATGCATATAAACTTGTACGCTTAGACTTTAAGTCAGGCGGGTAAGTATATTTATTTTTTGTTAAGGCTAAGGGGAATATAGTTTTTCTTTTTTATGGTTTAGTATAACGGATACTTCATCAAGTTTAGGTTGTTGACAATAGACATGCATATAAACTTGTACGCTTAGACTTTAAGTCAGGCGAGTAAGTATATTTATTTTTTGTTGAGGCTAAGGGGAATATAGTTTTTCTTTTTTATGGTTTAGTATAACGGATACTTCATCAAGTTTAGGTTGTTGACAATAGACATGCATATAAACTTGTACGCTTAGACTTTAAGTCAGGCGAGTAAGTATATTTATTTTTTGTTGAGGCTAAGGGGAATATAGTTTTTCTTTTTTATGGTTTAGTATAACAGGCACTCTATCAAGTTTAGGTTGTTGACAATAGACATGCATATAAACTTGTACGCTCAGACCTTGAGTTAGGGCTGGTAGGTATATTTATTTTTTGTTGAGGTTAAAGGGAATATAGTTTTTCTTTTTTATGGTTTAGTATAACGGATACTCCATCAAGTTTAGGTTGTTGAAAATAGACATGCATATAAACTTGTACGCTTAGACTTTAAGTCAGACGAGTAAGTATATTTATTTTTTGTTAAGGCTAAAGGGATATTATTTAATAATTCAGTTGTCATTTTATGACATAGTTATGACAAAGTCTACAAGGTAAAAAGCAAGACATATAACGTAAAGGCAGATGTATTTTATATCTCTTTGTGGAACAGGAAAGTTAAAATATTTATGGAAAAGTTATTTTCCTGTGTCAAGCAGGTTATCCCTATATGCTCTTTAAGTGCTGTTTAAATGCCTTAGTAATTAACACAAAATATCACTTTTTATGCAAGTAGTCATCATTACGGGAGCTATTAAGAATCCCTTACTGAGACTAAGGATTATAGACCCTTATTAAGTGTTAACGGATTTGCAGTTCCATAAAGGTGTAGAGCGGATTATTTAAATATTAGATATTGACGTTATGTGTAAAACTTCAAAAAAGTATACCTAATCCCCTATGAGTAAACAACAATTATAAAAAGTAAACTAGCAAAACCTCTTTACAATAGCATAGTAATACCTTTGATAACACACAGTAAATCTAAAAAAAGTATGCCTAATCCCCTATAAATAAACAACAATTATAAAAAGTAAACTAGCAAAACCTCTTTACAATAGCATAGTAATACCTTTGATAACACACAGTAAATCTAAAAAAAGTATGCCTAATCCCCTATGAGTAAAAACTATAATATGTCTACAAATTATAAAATTAATTCCACTTCCAGTATCCGCCACGCTTTAACCTTAATCCCTTAAACTTACGAGTAAGATTAACTACCTTACCATACTTTCTCACTTCAAAATGAAGATGTGGACCTGTAGAATTGCCAGTACTGCCTACCTTCCCAATTACCTGCCTCTTCCTTACCCTCTCTCCACGTTTTACCAATATCCGGGATAAATGACCATATCTAGTCTGTAAACCATTACCATGGTTAATGAAAATTACTTTTCCATATCCCTTAACTCTACCTGCTAACTTTATTCGTCCACTTTTGGCCGCCCTCACAGGTGAACCATAATAGGCCTTTATATCAACCCCTGGATGAAATTCATAACCCTTTTTGGGGACCCTTAAAAATACTAGGCCTCATCCCCACTAATGATGTTATCCTACCTTTTGCCGGTATTGCAAAAGTATGCTCTAACTTCTTAATAAGAAGATTCTTAGCTATTTTTGCTCCAGGAATAAAAAGACGCTCTTTCTCTATTATCTTGTTATTTACTATATTATTTAAATAAATTATGTCGCCTAACTTAACATTATATTTTGAGTACTTCTTTACAATACCTCTTAAACTATCCTCTTTTTTAACAGAATATAAAATCCCATCCATACTCGGAATAAAAAGCTGATTATTAATCCTTAAAGCCTTATCAACCTCTATGTTATTAAAACTTACTAAAGTAGCAATATTTATATTAAACTTCCTTGAAATACTACTAAGAGTATCACGCTTTTTAATTGTATAAGTCCGGAACTTTAACTGTTTAAAATATCCTTTATAGTCTACAATATTATCGTCAATTAAAAACTGTTTGTTCTTCAACTCAAAACGAGCTAAGGCATACAAAAGATTCTCATTATCTTCACTATAATAATTATCCCCTATATTAATACCTTTGACTATATTTTTATTTAAAAAATCTATTCTGTGTCTATCCTGAGATAAAACTTCCTTAGAGAAGAATAACATGGTTAACACAAACATAAAAAAAATAAAGACAAATATAAAAATCTTGTTTAAAGAAAACAAAGCTCTAATATTTAATCTATTCCCTTTGCTACTTATGATCATAAGAATCCCTTTCCATAATTTCTAAAATTAATTTTCGGAAAACTATTAAACTTTAATACTATAATTATTAAAATATAACCTGATAATAAAAGACATTAAAATAAAAGACATTAAAATATGAATAAAAAATAATAACTTCACCTTATCAAAAAGATGTTTATTTATTATTTTTATCTTTATTATTGAGGATTTTAAATGGGTTATATGCCTTGAATATGACTGAAATTAACTCTTTATAGCTATCAAAATATTTAAATATAATATAGTATAAAATCTAACAACTTTTATATAAATTACTAATTTTATATTGGTTTTTACTTATAATAAAATTATAATATAATAAACTTTTTTGCAATGAAAAGTTGTTATTATAAAATTATATGTTACAGTATCTACAACTATAGTTTAGCTTTTTTAATATCATAAACATAGGACAACTCATTATGGAAAACGAATTTGATAAACTGCATAAACAAATTGGAGCTGATAAACTCAATAAAAAAGAACAAAAAAAACTATTTGATAAATTTATTGATCATGGTGGAAAGATTATTAAACCTCCTGTTAAAAAAACAAAGGTAAAAGATAGTAAACATATTATAGGTGGATCAGAAAAACGAAAACTTAAAGAATTAGCAGGTGAAGAAAATAAAGAAGAACAAAAAAGTGAAGATAGAGTTCCAGTTATTGCTCACAACAGCTTCTTTGATAAGCTTGCACTTTATTTGGCTTCGACTTTTGTTGGAGTAAAAACTATTTTTGGGGATCAGTTTAAAGAAACTTTTATTAACGAACAAAAAACTCTATTAAACACTGAACTATATTACCTTGATAATGTAATAAAATTTATTTTAAATCCCAAAAAAGCTAAATATAAAACTTTTATAACTCTTATGATAAAAAAAAATATATACCTATATGAACTATTAAGAATATCTAGCCATCTTTATAATGCCGAGGACGTTAAACATTTCTCTAAAATAGCTGAAAATAGTATAGGAAATATTGACTTTATTGCTATTGAAGAACCTATAAAAAAGATTTATCGTAGGCTTTACTTATTTAGACATTATTATAGCGAACTTATAGACGCAGTTGAACTAGCATTAAGTATTAAAAAAGATTTAAAACTTATAGACGATCAAAGCTATAAAGATTATATGGCTAAATCAAAAAAAGCTATTGATATTATTTATCATAACTGCCTTCACAAACTACACTATGCTATTTCTAACCTCTTTATGGAACATATTTATATCCAAGATCAAAGCAGAATATATGGTCTATTGCATATACACGAAGGTGAGACAGTTGAATATCGTATTAAACAGGCAATAAAAGAAAGAAAAAAAACTAAAACTAATAAACAAAAATCATTATCCACAAACAAAAATGATGAAGAAAAACTAAAAGAAAAAAAACAAGAAGAACTACCAGAATCACTTAAAGAAGGAAAAGAATGGATAGATAAACTCGACTATACAAATGAAACTGTTAAAGATAAAGGAAATATAGCTTATTTTAATAAAAACGATAAGATATTCAAAGTTTATGTTATTTTAGAAGAGTTTGAAAAAGAGTTCTCCTTTATCCTAACCTCAAATAAAATAAAATTTAATATTGATCTTCTTGATGGAAAAAAGGTTGACACTAAAAAAGAATTTAGCGACCTATACTTAGGCATTAACTCATGCCATGACCTAATTAAAGATTATACTACTATACTAAAAGAGATAAATGATATAGAAATTAATTCTAGCTTATCCACTTATAAAAAGAATGAGATGCTATTAACCTTCGAAGATAATCAAACCAGAATTAGTAATATTATCCGTGTAAGGCTAACAGACATAACTAAAAAACTTGAAAAAATACTATCCTGGATTAACAATAGTGATTCTGTAACGCAAAATAGTAGTGAAAAACTATATTTTGATACCATCGACGGCAAAAAAAGATTGGAAGGAACAAACTCTTCTCAAGCTATAAGTTATTGTTATAGCTTTATAGCATATTTCAGGTATTTATTAACCGAGGGAGAACTTTATGGAGCTTCTCCACAAATTATCACAGATAAATAAAAAGTTAAGGTTTAATTGTATCCAATTCTTTTTTTTGTTTTACTAGGTCATCAATTGACTCTTCATATTCTACTTTTATCTGCTTTAATAGGCTAGTTATTAGTTTTTTTAGTTCATTTAGTTTTTGTTGTTTTAGCTTAATTTCTTTGTTTTCTTTTTCAAGATTAACTTCTATTTTTTCGTTCTTTTTTAATTTGCTATTTAACTCAATTTCTTTGCTTTCTAGCATAGCCTTTAGCTGGGTGATTCTTGCTTCTTCTTCTTTAATTTTATTTTCTTTTTGATCCAGTTTTGATAGCTTTTGTTCTAAACCATTTTCTTTATTATTTAGCTGATTAGTTTTATTATCAATATCTTTTTCACGTTGTGCTAATGCTTCCTTTCTTTCTTCCAGTCTGATTTTATTTTCATTTAGCTGGGATTTTATATTATCCAGATATTGCTTTTCTTGTTTTAGCTTAATTTTATCTTCGTTAGTCTTATTTTCTAGTTCTTTAATACTTTTATTATAACTAATTAGCCTACTTTCTCTTTCGTTTATTTTATTAGAGGTTAAAGATAGTAGATCCTCTTTTTCTTTTAGTATAAGTATTTTTTTATCCAATTCCTTCATTCTATGATTAAGGTTAGCAATCTGTTTATTTATATCCTCATTGGCCTTTCCCAAGCGGAACTTTTCTTTGGCAACAATATTAATTTCTTTTATAAGTTTTTTTTCTCTCTCAATAACGTGTTCCGGAGTGATGAACTGTCTGTGATCTTCATATTTACCAAGTCTTGCGGTAACATTAGTCACTGCTTCTAATGACTCAGACTTATAAGTAATTAAATATTGAGTAGTAATAATTTGTCTTATTTGCGTATATAGTTTATTTATTTCTTCTTTATTAGCGGTTTTAAAGAATAGTGCATGAGTATCATTAGCGATTTTCCTTAAGGTATATTCATCAAAGTCTTGTCCAAAGCCTATCGTAAAAACAGGAATAGCAAACTGTTCAGCCGCATGTATACCATATTGCAAGGTAATCTTCTTTATTGTATTACTAACAGTACCCCTTGTATCATTTCTACCATCGCTCAATAATATCATAGCTTTTATACCAGATCCAAGTTCAAGCTTTTTAACTCCAATAAATAATGCTCCATATAAGGCGGTTGAACCTTTAGGTTTTAGCAGGTCTATCATTGATACAGCCTCTTTATTTGACCCTAGGGAGTGTATATCACCATCAAAAGCTATAACTCTAACAAGATCATCATCCTTTACCTTATTTATAAAGTCAACAGCGGCCCTTTTAGCAAACCATAAAGGTTGTTTTTCTTCTTCGGTTAGCCCTCCATTCATAGAACCGCTTTTATCTATTGCGAGTACAGTATTTAGTGGTATTTTATTTGCTTTTTCATTTATATCTTTCTTTTGGATAATTCTTATAATATTATCTTTCTTAACAGGTAAACCATGCTCTTCAATCTGAAAGTAGTCTTTATTGCTAACAATAAGGGGATTACCATATTTATCAGTTACGCTTACTAGTAGGGTAACCTCTGGAAATCTACTATTATCAATTTGAGTTATTCTAACATTAAAGTCTCTAACGCTAACATTGGTAATAGGATTAGTTACAATTACATCGGTTCTAATAATTCCTTCTCTATTTATGTATTCTATATTTGTTTTTGATCCATCTTTTTCTTTAACAAGCTGTTCAAATAGATGTTTATTACCACTTATAACTTTTTTTTGTTTTGAATTAACCTTACTGGTATTGCATTGTAGTATGCCAATTAGTCCAAAACAAAGAACTATTCTAATAATATTCATAACTTTATACCCTCATTTAATCTTATTTTAAGATCGAGTTAACAATAGTAAACACTTTTTTTATAATAAAAAAAATATTATTTTAATTTCTTAGTAGGTCGATTAAAAAGTATATATCTTATGATAAAACATATAACTTCAGATAAATGTATTTTACATCTCTTTGAAAAAGAGAACTAGTTTAAATTGTTAAACTTTTATAGATTGACGTTATCTGTAGGGCAAGGTTTTACATATTAGAATACTTAAGTTATTATCTATTAAATATAAGCTTAGGCATATTTTTAAAGTATGTCTAATATTAACTATTTACTTGGCTTTTAGTAAGTTTTTAGCTATAAAAATGTGAGAATCCTAATAGATAAACTATTAAGTATAGTTTTACTTATTTTGGAGATAAAATGTATTTCAGACTAATAGTTATAATACTAATAGCGGCGTTTTTTATTATTGACTGCAGTAATTCTGTGTCTAAAAAGGAATCTCATAATACTAATAGTTCTCTTAAGAGTTCCCTTATTTTTGGTTATATTGATATGAAAAATGCACCTGGAAAAGAGCTAACTGGTATACATGCTCGTAGATATCCTTTTAAGCCAAAGATATATCTTGATTTTGAGATAGATAAAGGTAATTTATTTTGGTATAGTTCTGTAGTTAAGCCTGGACCTTATCAGATTGAGGAGTTTTACTCTTATGATTTTATTCAAGAGACTTTGGAATTTGGTAGTTATGTATATAATTTTTCTATTAGTGAAAATAAAACTGCTATAAGAGTTAAAAAGCCTGGTATTTATTTTATGGGTTCATATAGATATGTAATGTTAAAAAACAAAAGAAGTGATTATGACCTTATAACTATTACCAATCCATCAAAGAAGGATCTATTAATTAGGTTAAGGACTATGTTTATAAAAATGGATAAGAATAAGTATTCTAAACAAATTAAAATGATTACTGATAATTTAAAAACTGAAGGTTAGTTTTATGAATAAGATAAAGTTTATATGTTTAGTTTTATTAGTATTTATGGGTTGTTCAAGCTTACCTAATAAAGTTGAACATTTTGAGAAAGATTCCAACTTAAAGGATAATGAAGTTTTAGTTATTGGAAAGATTATTTTTGACCCTCCTCTTGGGGATAGCTTTTATAATATTAGCGACTCTCGTAATTGTTTTCCTTACGAGTTTAAAGATAAGATTCATATTTGGATTGATGAAAAAATACAAGATCCTCCTACAGAAAAAACTTATAATTCATCTATGGGATTCTATTTTACTAATAGGATTATTGCTAGGCTTAACAATGATTTTTATATCAAGTTTAAAAGAAAATCTTTTTATATACTTGAGATGTTTATCTTACAGGAGTGTGAGTATGTTAATAAGGGTACTCGGAATTTAAATACGAACAAACTTATAATTCCTATTAGGGCTATGGTTAAGATTAAGCCTAATGACAAAGCTGTATATATAGGTACTCTTAAGTTTGACCATAATGAGTTTTATAGTATAACCAAGACTACGCTTATTGATGACTTTGAAAAGGTAAAAAAGGACTTTCAAAAAGAGTTTCGTAATGATATAAGGGTTAGGAAGGCACTTCTTAAAGAATTCTAATTATTACTATTTATATAAAAAGTTTATATAGAAGTATTATTAATTGTTATAATAGTATAGGTCAAAAGTATTATAAGCTATTTTAGAATAATTAGTATGATATATTAAATAATGTCTAACATCTCTTCTGCACTATGTTTAGGGTCCGTAGAACCGATTATCTGAGAAATAAGAGCAATACCATAGGCAACCTTAGAAACCTCAACAGCGTTAAAATTGTTTATCCCTCCAAGAGCATAAACCGGTATACTTATCCTAGATGTAATCTCAATTAATCTATCTATCCCCTGAGGCCTACCATAAAGCATCTTAGACCTAGTATAATAAATAGGACTAAATGTTATCCAGTTTGCACCATGATCCTCAACCATAATGCTTTCTTTTAGAGAATGAGCAGAATAACCAATAAGTAGCTGTTTATTAGCCCTATAAAGCACATTTTTTATAATAGGTATACTCAAACTATCCTTCCCAACATGAATGCCATCAGCATCAACGGATAAAGCAATATCCACCCTATCGTTTATTATAAGCATGGCATTATACTTATTGGTTAGCTCCCTCATCTTATACGCCATATTATAAAGCTCAGCCGATGATAAATCCTTCTCCCTAAGCTGTATCATCCTGACACCAGCAATAAGAGCCTGTTCAATAGTGTAAAAGATATTCTTACAAAGGGTTCTATCGGTTATGAGGTATAACTTAGGTAAAGTCATACACTAATTAAGCATACCCTCAAATGTCGTACTGGCACTTGCATAAAGCTTTTTAGGGATACGTCCAGCTAAGTATGAAAGCCTACCAGCCTTAACACCATAATTCATAGCCCTTGCCATAGCAACAGGATCACTAGCACCAGCAATACCCGTATTCATAAGTACAGCATCACAACCTAATTCCATAGCAATAGCAACGTCAGAAGCAGTACCTACTCCAGCATCCACAATAACAGGTAAGTTAACAGTCTCAAGTATTATCTTAATATTATATGGATTTCTTATACCAAGCCCAGAACCAATAGGTGCAGCCAATGGCATAACAGCAGAACATCCAATATCCTCAAGCTTCTTAGCCATAATGGGATCATCGGATGTATAAGGCAACACTATAAAACCCTCTTTCACTAATACCTTGGCGGCCTCTAATGTAGCTTCATTATCAGGGAATAATGTTTTTTCATCACCAATAACCTCAAGTTTAACCATATCACTCATGCCCACTTCCCTTGCCAGCCGTGCATATCTAATGGCATCCTCAGCCGTATAGCATCCAGCAGTGTTTGGCAAAAGCTTATATTTACTAAGATCAATATGACTAAGTAAATTATCACCCTTAGCCTTAAGATCAATCCTTCGTACAGCAACAGTAATAACATCAGAACCTGAGGCCTCAAAAGCCTCCTTCATAAGCTCAAAACTATTGTACTTTCCAGTACCCACAAATAACCTTGAACTAAACTCCCTGTTAGCAATAACTAAATTATCTTTTTTCGACATAAATATCTCCCTAATCTATTTATCCACCACCAACAAATTGTACAATCTCTATTTTATCCCCATCAGCCAAGTTAACACTATCAAACTGACCCTTTGGAACAATACTCTTATTAAGCTCCACAGCTATATTTACCCTGGAAATACATAGCTCATCCAAAAGATCATTAACCGTTAAACCCTTAATCAATCTATCCTCTCCGTTAACCACTATGTTCATAACCATCTCCTAATATTATCTCTAAAACCTTATTAGCCTGATGATGTGCAGCAACACCAACTCTAGGAGCCATAAGCCCCCTACCAGGCATAGCAGCCGATACCCTATCCCCCACAACAAATAGCCTATCACCAAAACAATGGGTCTTAATTAAATTAGCACTATCATAGCCAGCTAAGCCAGATGCACTAACTACATATCCCTCTGGATAACTATCCAAAAAAGAATTAATCAACATAGACTTCATATCAGGCCTATCAAAAGCCTCAACCAATACATTAACCCCACTAAAAATATCAGGTACATTAGCCTCATCAAGAATTACCTGATATATATCAACCTCAACATAAGGATTAATCTGCCTTAAATTATCCCGCATAGCATGAACCTTAGGCATACCAATCTGATTAATAAAATACTGTTGCCTATTTAAATTACTAGGCTCCACTATATCAAAATCAGCTAATATAAGCTTCCCAATGCCTATCCTCGCTAATGCAATAGCCACAGATGAACCTAATCCACCTATGCCAGCGACACCAACCACACTAGCCTTAAGCCTTTTATGTACACCAGGTGTATGACGGGATAGCATTAAACCTTCAAGATCGTCTTTAGAAGGCACTTCACCCCGCTTAATAAATACAACCTCATCACCATCAGCCAAAAACCTGTCTTCACTAATAGGGAATCCGTTGTATATCATAATATCAGCCTCTGGCTTAAACTTATCCCTAAGGTCAAAAAGGCTTATATCACTTTTATACTCTATAAACTGTTCATTAATTTTAATCATTTAACTTAAAACAATTTTGATTTGTTTAATTAGAATAATCCTTAACAATAACTATTTAAAAATGTCTTTAAGCATTAGCATTACAATACCTATTGCTGTTGCTGATGTTATTGTTATAATAACTTTCATCATACCTTCGAGCTTACTAATTCTATTCTCGAAAGTGATTTTAACATCTGATATTTTATTGTCAAGTCTGTTTTCTACTGCTTTTAATTCTACTCTTAGCCTTGATTCAACTCCAGTTATTTCATTTTTAAGCTCTGACTTTACATTAGCTATCTCATTCCTAAGCTTCTCGACTTTAATGTCAGTAATCTCAATCTCATGGACAGCTATAGCCACTTCCTTTTTTATTTCTTGTTTTAACTCTTCACTTATCATTTTCATACCCTTATACTAATAGTTAATAATGTTGTAGCTATTATTCTAACAGTTAAATAAAGAATTATTATAAAACAGTATTTAGATAAATAAACTTCCTTAAAACAATTTTGATTTGTTTAATTAGTTAGGCTTTTTTGTGATAATAATTTCCCTATAGCCATTGTCAATAATTTTTAGCTCTATTATGGCATAATAACTTAAAAACTCATCAATAAACCTATTACCCCACTCTATCACCATAACAGACTTCGGACTAATATAATCATCAATACCAAGGTCTAAAAACTCATCCAAAGAGTTTAGCCTATAAAGATCAAGATGACACAAAGTTAAACCCTTACCCTCATAAATATTCATTATAGAAAAGCTAGGACTTGTAATAATATCCTCAATATCTAATCCTATTGCTAGCCCTTTGGTAAAGCAGGTTTTACCAGTACCAAGCTCCCCTTTTAGAAATATGACCTCACCACCGCATAATGATTTACCTATAAGCTTAGCAACGCCTATAGTTTCATCATAAGACTCGCTTATATGTTTTACAAAAGAACTCATTATACATTAACTATACTAATACACAGAGTTGTTTAAAAAAACTAATATGAATTATTCAAAATGTCAATACTATAAAGCCTTTTTAAGATAGCTTAATAAATATCATATTACTAGTTTAGATATTACTTATTCTAATAAGAAACTGTACAATGAGATTCTTTTATCTTTTTTAAATTATAGCATTTATAACGAATTACCACTTAGCAACTGAGATTAAATTACTAACCTGATTAATAAATAAAATCCCGAACATAGAGGCTGTAAAAAAGAATAATAAAAACCCCAAAACCACCTGTATAACTAATGGGATAATCGCAAGACTAAAAGGCGACAATATACTAAAATAAGATATATAGCGGTCCAAAAAGCCCTTTCTCAACCTTATAACCATAACAAAAAGAACTATCATAGCAATAAAATAAATTATACCTCCCAAACTAAGGGATATAATAGATAATGCCGGAAATAACAAATAAGGAAAATAAGAAAAGGATATAATAGCAAAAACTTGCTTAGAGCCAAAAGTAAACGGTGTTACATTACGACTCTTAAGAAAAAAAGACGTAATTGCACTCTCTATAAATATCATAAGTAGAAAAAATGATACGTAAAACAACATCAAAATAATATAAAAAAATGGGGATAACGTAATCCCAGTACTATTATTAAAGCCGATGTATTGCGCTGAAGCAATTAACAAAATTAACATAATAGAAAAATTAACTATACCAGCTTTACTATTCTCTATTATATCAGATAAATAACTAGTGGGATTAAGTATAAGCCCGTGTAATGACATCATAAATAATCTCATAGTCCATTACCTCCAACATAAAGATAAAGAGGTAAACCACTAGTAGAGTGGAACTTTAAAAACTTCTCTATAGATAAAGGTTCGTCCATAAACAAAGACTCGTTATTAACACCCAAAGTACTAAATATCTTATCAAAAATAGACTTCGAATCATAAATAACCTTTAACTCACCCTTTATCTTAAGCTTATCCTTGATATACTTTATAGCCTCTTTCATACCCCCTAAGCTATCAACAAGTCCAAGATCATTAGCCTCACTACCTATTATAACTCTACCATCTGCATAGGCTTTTAGTATTTTATCCGTTAAGCCCTTTTTACCCTCTCTATTAGCTAAAACAGCATCAAAAAACTGCTTATAAACGCTGTCAATAGACCTTTGTAAAAGTTTAAGCTCAGCAGGAGTTTTATCCCTGCCAATTGCAGTCATAATATCCTTAAACTCTCCGCTTTTGATAATGTCTTGCTTTATACCAAGTTTCTTAAACAAATCCTTAAAACTAAAACTAATAATAATAACCCCAATACTCCCAGTAAGAGACCCTCTACCAGCTATAATACTATCAGCCGCAGAAGCTATATAATATCCACCAGATGCGGCAATATCCCCTATTACAGCAACAACTGGCTTCTTAGTTTTCTTTTTAAAATCATGTATTTGCCTATAAATAGCCTGGCTTGCCCCAACAGTACCGCCACCAGAGTTTATCCTAAGAATAACAGCCTTAATATTGTCGTTCTTCTCGGCACTCTTTAACCTAAGGGATATATGACTAACCATCTTTTGATATTCTATAATACCATAAACATCTATAACCTTAACAGAAGGACCACCACTAATAAAACTAATAGCAGTCTTTTTTTGCTTAACAACGGGTTTACTATCCCTAAAGGACAAAGTAATAGCTAAAACTATTGATAATACCAATAAAACGTTTATTATAATAACGTTTGAACTAAGCCTCCTAGCCTTTATATTATTATCTTTTATATCATTAGCATTTTCCATTTAATACTCCCATATAATAATAGTATCCAACACCTAAATATACTCTATATAAAGTATTTTCTATATTCTTAACCCATATTAAAAGAAAGATTAATCAATTTATTATGATTAGTCAACCAAGTTATCGTATAATTATTTAGGCTGTATAAGTGTTCTAACAAAGGTTTTTCAGACTATCTTACAGATAACATAAATGTATAGTAAAGTTGGATATTAAGAGCTATGCTAACACTGTCCTAAAATAATAGTCCTGCTATTTATGACCGTACAATACAGATAAGTCAGATGGACTCTGATTAAGAAAGCTACCAAAAAGTATAAGAGCAATACCTTTAATATTAGTATTTTTTAGTTTATCCACAATATTACCTATTGTACCTTTTATGATTTGCTCATCGGGCCATGATGCCTTTTCTATAACCCAACATGGAGTATCTGGACTATAATAACAATTATTTATTGCAACATCCTGTAGTTTATCTATTAGGGTAATCGATAAATATAATACCACTGATGAGTTTTTACAATTTAAAATATGCTTTAATGGCTCAGGATTAGGAGTATTACCCGGTACCTTAGATATAATAAGAGTTTGTGATACACCAGGTATGGTATACTCTATCCCCAAACTGGCAGCAGCAGCAAAGGCGGCTGTTACACCGGGTATAACCTGATATTTGATATTATTCTCTTTTAAATATTCAATTTGCCTTGCCATGGTGGAGTATATTGACGGATCACCTGTATGTAGTCTAACAAATACTCCTTTTTTAGCGTGCTGATCAAAGAAAGAAAATATATCGGGATAAGTCATCTTAGCCGAAGACTTTATAATAGCGTTAGGCTTTGCCCACTTTAAAACTTCCTTAGGAACTAAAGATCCAGTATATAATATTGAGTCAGCCACCTCAATAATAGACCTAGCCTTAACTGTAACTAACTCAGGGTCACCAGGTCCTGCTCCAATAAAGTAAACAGTATTTTTATTGATCATAGTCTTTATCCTTTTTAATGGTTATTTGAAAGACTAACCTCTCAGGCTCACTAAAGAGTAAATCGTTATTCTTAAAAGTCGTTAGGGATATAGAACGAATAGAAAATGGAATATTATATGTCATAAGAGAGTTAATCATTGTTATAAAGTCTTTTAGTGATACGTAATTAGCAATTATAAGTCCAGAGGGTTTAAGCTTATTATAAAATAAATTAACGTTTTTTGCAATTAACTCTCCCCCTCCACCAATGAATATCCTATCAGGTAGCTCTAACTCATCTTTATGACTATGGATAACATTTCCACTTACTAATCTTGCTCCCATAACCTTATTATTATTTAGATTTTTTTTAATATCCGATAAACGCTTTTTATCCCTCTCAAAAAAGACAGTCCTAACCCTAAAACGCTTATATGCCTCTATACCAACAGAACCACTACCAGCTCCAACATCCCATAATACTAAATTGGATTTTAATTCCAGCTCCTGGATGGTTAGATTACGTTTAAAGTTTTTTGTAATCATACCCTTATCCTGTTCAAAGTCTTTGGAGTCAGAATAAGAGGGATTATCCTTAAATTGCTTTTTAAGTAATAATACATACGGCTCAAAATCACTAATTGAATGCCCCGATAAAAATAAGTCTATATCGGTTATAGATAGTATTCTCTCAGAGCTGTAGCCAAGCTTTGACGCCATAATAATATTAATATCCCTTTTGTCAATATATTTAATAATATCCCTTACCTTTGATAGAGTCTCGGAGTCAGACAGTATAAAGGTATAGGGCTTAGTCATAAAGTTAGTAAGATCTATATTAGCCCTGCCATGTAGGGATAAGCTATAAATATCCTGCTCGGATATCATAAGTTTATTTATTAGATAGTCCTTACAGGATAGATTATTTATAATTAAGAGGTCTTTATGGAGGTTAAAACTAGTCAAACAACTACTGAGATACTTTATGACAACCGATGCACCAGAAAAAAAGTATGGACTACCTGATACAATATATAAAATAGACATGCCCTCAGCCAACTTATCCCTTATAAAAAGCTTTTGCTTATCAAATGAGTCACTCATTAGCATAGGAGATAAAGTATTTAGTGTTGGATTTCTATTGGCAATAAGATAGTTCTTATCGAGGACAATATAGTCAAAGTCATAAAAGTCGACTAAGCCCTCAATTAATGATGTATTATATTCTGACATACCCGTACCAGCAACAGTTAACATGATTATACCTTTGTATATGATTTTGAATATTTAATATTAGTTACCTCATCCAGACATATAATATTAATCATATCCAAGCCAAAAACCCTATTATTAGGCGGACTAATAAACCATAACTCTATCTGTTTTAGTGCCTTATGACATAACATTAAGTAAAGCTTTTTTTTAAGTATTTTAGTTTTATCTAATGAGGCCAAGGTGTTAGCCATTTCTCTTATGGTATTAAAACTTTTATTATATAGCTTATCACTATATTTGGGATTATCATCTATTATCCAGTCTATAATAACGTTAAAGTTTATAAATCCGTTACGATTATGAGTATTATCAAATCCTTGTGCTATTTTTGCCATTTTACCTGGTCCAGATATAATATACAGTTCTCTAAAAGAGTATTCTGATAAAAGGCTTATTGACTTATGAATAAAATTACCTATTTCTATAAAGCATTCATTTGGTATTAGCATTGCTGTTTTGGCAAAGTTATTCGCTGTATTACCTATGGTATAAACAATGGTTGGTATACCACTTGCTTTTGCCACTAGTAGTTCTGACTTTATGGATTTTAAATATCTATCAATAGATAGTGGTTTTACAATTCCGGTTGAGCCTAATATAGAGAGTCCGCCTATTACACCAACTTTAGGATTAGCTGTTTTATTAGCCAGTTCTTCTCCATTATCTATGGATATAACAATATAAATATTACCTGCCTTAGCCAATGAGAATAAGGATTCCTTAATAACCTTTGTTATAGTGCTTAGTGGTACGGGATTGATCGCTGGATAACCAACTAAAGCCTTTAATCCAGGCTTTGATACTATACCAAGCCCCTTACCTGCATATATATACGTAGTTATACTGTTTAATTCGATTATATATGGCTTATGCTTAATCTTGGATAAATATTTTTTAACTATTTGGTAATCCTCTATTATATAACAGGTTATAATACAGCCCTTGCTAACATCATAGTCATCGTTATAGGTTTTCTTAGTTGAGGATACTATTAGTTTATTATTTAGCTTATAGGTATTTACTAATATATCTACCAGTTCTCCATTGGCTAGGGGAGTTTTACAGAGATATTTAGATTCATTTATTTTGTTGCAATATAGTTCTATTGCCGATTTTACAATGGCAGTTGTATGAGTACCAGTGGTATAGCCATATACTAAATGGGCTAAGTTTATATCACTCATATACGTTAATGGGTATTAGGTTATTATTTAGTTGTTTTGTTATTGGTACATCATTAGATAGGGAGTTAAATATACTAGTCCATTTTTCTTTTGATAGTTTATGGCTCTGTTTTAGCCAAATACAGTTATTAACCTGCTTATCACCGGAGCTATATATTAAAGACACACTCCTAAACCTACACGCACCAAAACAAAATGACCTTGTAATCTTAATTCGTTTATGTCCTTTATTAAGTTTAAGGGTTTTTATTAGCTCTCTTAGCTCATTTAGCCTATCATCACCTTTATAACAGGGCTTACACCTTTCATCCATACAGAATATTATATGGGATTTATAAAACATTATTGGTTTATTAGGATCTTTCTCCTTTGGCTTACAGCTAAACCCTTTTTGTACTACTGATCCCATTATATTCTTTTTATTTAGGCTCATAATTAATTTTTTATCCATGACCATTTTTAAATTAATGAAAAACTAATTAAAAGATACTATACTTAAAAACACATAAAGGATTATACGTATTATCAATAGCCGCATTATAACTATATCTTATTTAATGCTCCATTAATATCAGCTATTAGATCATCAACATTCTCTATACCAATGGATAATCGTACAAGATTATCTTTAATTCCCAGTTTAAGGCGTTCTTCTGTTGTTAAATCATAGTATGATACAAGGCTTACCTGTTCTATTAATGTCTCTACGCCTCCAAGACTCGGAGCTATAAAGGGTATTTCTACCAAATCAATAAACTTACTGGTTTTTTTCAGATCGCCCTTAATTTCAAAGCTCATTAGTCCACCAAAACCACTAAGCTGTTCTTTAGCTATGTCATAGTCAGGATGAGACTTTAATCCGGGGTAGTATACCTTATCAATTTTTGAATGGGATTCTAAAAACTCAGCTAACTTTAATGCACTCTGATTTTGTTGTTTTAGTCTAAGGCCAAAGGTCTTAAGCCCTCTAACAAGCAGGTATGACGTATTTGGGTCTGGTATTCCCCCTATAATATCCCTATATTGCTTTATTTGCTCTAATAATAGATCAGAATTACCTATTACAGTTCCTGCAATTAAGTCATTGTGTCCGCCTAAGTATTTAGTAGCAGAGTGGATTACTAAATCTATTCCCATTTCTATAGGCCTTTGATTATAAGGACTTGCAAGAGTACTATCAATCATGGTTATAATATTATGGTTTTTAGCAATATTAACTATTTTTGGTATATCCAACACCCTAAGATAAGGATTAGTCGGCGATTCTGATATAATAATTTCAGTATTATCCTTGATATTACTTTCTATAGCCTTAGAATTAGGCGATACAATAGAAAACTCTACTCCAAACTTAGGTAAAACCTCTCTAACAAACTGTCTAGTTCGCCTATAAGAATCGCTGGTAATTATTATGTGAGAGTCTTTTTCTAATAAAGTAAATAATGTTATACAAATAGCACTCATGCCGCTAGAAAAAAGTAAAGCCCATTGACCATTATCTAGTTCAGCTAGTTTATTCTGTGCTACTTCTACAGTTGGATTTCCGTATCTACCATATTCTTCCCTAACTTTTTTTTTATCCATATAGTCACAAAGGTCAGAGGTATTCCTAAATGTATAGGTTGAAGTATTATATATTGGATTAGTTAAGGAATCTTTTGCTTTTAGCTTTTCTTCACCAGCGTGAACGGATTTTGTTAGAAAGTCTATTTCATTCATATTTTAAGCCTTATATTAGTTATTAATTTTTGTTATAGTTTTCAAAGTGTTTATATATAACATCTTTAACTGTTGATATATCTGCTTTTACTTCCACAAGCATATTTGGATAGCTAGCTTTTATATTTTCTAGTTTATTTTCGTGATACCTAATTTTAAAGTCGGTAAACTTTAGTCCATGAGCAGTGGATATCACCACCACTTTATCGGATGACTTAATAATATTCTTATTTATTAGTTTAATCAGTGCGGCAAGGGCTACACCAGTATGAGGACAATTATACATACCTGTTCTATCTCCCCTTGCGGCAGCGTTAGTTAATTCCTCTTCAGAAGCCTGTTCTACAATACCATTAAATTCCTTAAGGGTTTTTATGGCTTTTCTAACACTAACAGGATTACCAATTTGGATTGCACTAGCAAGGGTTTTTTTAGCAGTTATGGATTTAAAATCTTTAAATCCGTTAAGATAAGAAAGATATAGTGGATTAGCTCTTTCAGCTTGTGCTAATGCTATTCTTGGAGTTTTTTGTATTATACCCAATTCTTTCATTAACCTAAAGCCCTTACCTAAGGCGGATACATTACCCAAATTACCTCCTGGTATTATAACCCAATCTGGAACGTTCCAGTCAAACTGTTCTACTATTTCAAGGCTTATTGTTTTTTGTCCTTCTATTCTTAGAGAGTTCATTGAATTAGCCAAATATATGTTATTTTCCTGACATACTTCTTGTACAATTTTCATACACCCATCAAAGTCTGTATCAAGGGCTAATACTAATGATCCGTTTGCCATTGGCTGAACAAGCTGTGCATTAGATACTTTATTCTTTGGCAAAAATACTATAGACGGTATACCAGCAGTAGCACAGTATGCCGATAACGATGCAGAGGTATCACCAGTAGAAGCACATGCTACTGCAGTTATATTTTTTCCATTACTGATCATCTGTTTTACCATGGATACTAATACAGTCATTCCAAGGTCTTTAAATGAACCAGTATGACTATTACCACATTGTTTTATCCATAAATCTGGAACATTAAGTTCTATACCAAAACGTTCCGCCCATAACAAATTGGTATTCCCTTCGTATAAGGATACAATATTTTTATCATTAACGTTTGGACATACAAATTCTTTTTTACCCCATACTCCCGAGCCATACGGCCAGGTATTAGTTTTATATCTGCTATCAAAGAGTTTTTTCCATTCGTCTACACCTTTTTTCTTAAGAGCCTTAAGATCATGTACTACTCTTAATAGTTCCCCACAATTTTGACAGGTATATATAATTTCATTTAGTGGATAGTTAGACTTACAATTCTCATTAATACACTCAAACCACGAGTTATAGTTATTCATAAAGTCCTCTTAGATTAATTTAGTAATGGATATATCTTTATATTTGGATTGTATTACAGTTAAATATGGCATAACTATTTACTATTATATCAGAGAAATACAACAGCTTATAAATATATTAGACTATAAACTTAATAAACTATACGAAAATATCAAACCACTTTTTAAACAATCATTAATAATTAGAATAAAAATATATTATCACATTATGACAAATATAAAAGTTAACTATAGTTATAAATAATCATTTAAAGTACAGTTTAAATTGCTTTGAAACAAACTGATTACTTTAGCCTAATATTAGTTATATATTAAAATTGGGTTATAATTATAATTGATAAGATATTTATTAAACTAAAATAAAATGTAAGGAGACTATTATGAAATCAAAAGTTATTTTGATGGCTATGATAGGCATGTTTTTGTTTATAATGGCATGTGGTGATAATGTATCTGAGTCAGTTACAGGAAACAGTACTGAAGAGATATTTTGGACTGCTGTAGGTAATAATGGTACTATTACAACATCAGTTGACGGGTCTAAATGGACATCACAAAACTCTAACACAATTAAAAATATTATAAGTATAGCCTATGGCAATGGTAAATGGATTGCTGTTGGAAATACAGGGCTAATGCTAACATCAACTGATGGAGTTACATGGAGTCCAGTAACCAGTGGTACAACAGAGACTCTTCACAACATAAGTTATGCTAATAACCAATGGGTCTCTGTGGGTAATGCTGGCATCATTCTAACATCAAGTGATGGAACAACATGGTCTTCACAAAATCAGGGTGTAAATATACTTTATGAATTAGCCTATGGCGATAAATGGGTTGTGGTTGGAAATGCAACAATGCTTAAAACTTCATCTGATGGAACAACATGGACACAACAAATTGGTTCACTAACTAATTTTTTTGCAGTAGCCTATGGTAATAGCAAATGGGTTGCCGCTGGATGGTATGGTGCTATGATAACATCAACTAATGGAACTAGCTGGTCTAACCTAACTAGTGGTACATCAAAACAACTACATAGCATTGCTTATGGTAACAAGTGGATTGCTGGCGGAGCTGATGGAACCTTAATAGGATCATCCAATGGAACAACCTGGAGCAGTATAGTTAGTGGTATAACAAACCAAATTAATGGTATCACTTATTATAATAATAAATGGGTTGCTGTAGGAAATGCCGGAACAATTATAGCATCAACCGATGGTATAACATGGACTGCACAAACTAGTGGTGTAACAGAGCATTTTACCCACGTAGCTCATAAACAATAGTTCATTCTCGGTTTACTTAAATATTAAAAAAAGCCTTCTTCAGAAATAGAAGAAGGCATATTATACATTACTAACTATATCTTCTCGACTTAAAACTAACAGTTTTTTCATATTCAGCCATAGTACCAAACCTACGAATGTTTGCCCATGTACCTTTATAATAAGGGACAATATTCTCATCAACAGCATCAGTGGTAATATCCCCGGCTGTACCATTATGATATGCAAACATCATAAATACATGACCCTGCTTTATATCCTCTTCTAAATATGCCATAGCATAAGTTGAACCAAAATCATTATATATCTCAACTATATCACTACTTTTTATATTGAGCTTTTTAGCATCAACAGGATTAATCTCAACAGGCGCCATAGGATAACGGTTTTTTCTAAACTCCATATACCTATCATGATAAGCACTCTGCCATATCTGATTATTACGACCATTGTTTATCCAAAAGTTATACTTTTTCTTTTGTTTAGCTACAGTAGGATGTAATCCCTTCCAAGGAGAACTCATAAAATGAGCCTTACCATCTTTGGTAGAAAACTTATAATCAGAATAAATCATTTCTGTTCCAACTAGCTTACCATCCTTATATTCCTTAATTGGCAACTGAACACCGTCATTACCCATAGCCTTAAGACGCTCATAACTAGCTATATTACCTGTTCCACCCCCCTGACTATCTATACCTTTTGGTTTTCTAAATCCAGCATTAAATACATCTTCTTCTGTCTTCCAGTCAAAGTCAGAAAAGCGATCAGCCATTTCATTATTACCTTCTTTAGCATATAAGGCCTTAATTTTATTAGCAATATCTGCCGCTATAAGACAGTCAGGTTTAGCAAGACCAGGAGGATCCATAAATCGCTCAGAAAGACGCATTCTTCTTTCACCATTCATGGATGTTAAATTCATTTCACCAGGATGAGCACCCGGCATAACAAGATGTCCAACTTCAGCAAACTTAGTAGGATAAATATCAATAGTAGTAATAAAAAGTCCACCTCTGTTAATAGCACTATATATGGTATCTACCACCTTATTTAAAGACGGTGCAGTTAACCTAGATAGAGCATCCCTAACTATATTAGACCTTTTTAATATTGCTTTTTTATAAGTATCCGCATTACAAGTTGTCTGCAACGAATTACACGCCCAAACAGTAAGCATCTTACCATTACCATTGATAATTTCTTTATCTATATACGGAGCAGGACGAGGACCCGGATATGGAGGTCTAGCATATCCCTCTTGATGTCCGCCTAATCTAACAACCCCAGTACCACGACGTCCCACATTATGAGTAGCCAATACAAGATCCACTAATGACACCTGTATATGATAATTATCATTACCCCATATAATACCTTTTTCATAAGCATGCATTGTTCGCGGTCTATGACCAGACTTTTTAGACTTATAAGCCCACTCTGCCGCCTTAATAATCTTATCCTTACTAACCCCAGTAATTTTACTACACTCATCCAAAGAAATCCTATTACTAGCCAATGAAGAGTCAAAACCGCTAGTATGTTTAGATATGAATTCCTTGTCATGCCAACCCTTATCAACCACATAAGTAAAAAGACCATTAAATAAAGCTATATCAGTACCAGGATTTATGTCCAAATGTAAAACCTTATCCTTACCCACAATCTGCTCACTAATAGCAATAGTCGGACTACGCCTTGGATCAACAAATATAACCCTAGCGCTATCAACGGTTTCATCTGGAAAACGTTTCTTTTTCTTATCTAAACTAGCTCCCCTAAAGTTGGCTAACCAATGTGCTAAAAAGTAATTAGTTTGTGTTTCATAAGGGTTAGCCCCTATACAAAATATAGTATCCGCAAGTTGAGCATCTTCATAACTGTTGTTCAACTCACCAATCCCCATATCACGACTACCGTGACACTCAGAGTTATATGCAGGCCTATTATGTATTCGTACCATCTTAGTCTTTATAGACGAAAACATTAACTTTCCACTAGCATAAGTATTCTCAAAGCCACCGCCTGCTCCACCGTGATCAAAAGCATTAAAAAATATCTGATCAGGTCCATCATTATCCAATATCTTCTTTGTAAGAGCGGCATACAAATCTAAAGCATAATCCCAATTAGTATCAGACCAGCTATCTCCAGTAAATATTGATGGATATTTTAAACGATTACTAGTAGGAGAAGCACTGTTATACATTAAGCTAGCCAAAGCTCCACCTCTAGTAGATGATAAGCCCTCATTTACAACACATTTTTTATCAGGAATAATCATTATATTATACTTTCTGCCGTTATTATCCTGTATCTCGTTAACCATAGAAGAGGTTAAAGTTATCTCTTGTGCCACTAATGGCTTTGTAAAATCAAGTCCTAGAGCATTATCACCCTTACTAGGACCTCCCTCTCTACTTATAGGCCATTTATATACCCTATATCCACAACCAACTATACAAAAATGACAAGTTAAATTACTAGGTTTAGTCCCTTTAGGGGGTAAAGGTATTCTTTTAGCATTCATATAATTTCCTCCTTATTAAATATTACTTTGTCTGCCATAAACTATACCATTCATACCAGTAGCACTAATAGCACCACTTTTAGAGTCATAATCAAGTACAACTTGTGGCAGTTTTTCAGTAGCCTGACCACATACTTGCTGACCAGCTACCCCAGGATCAAAAATACTAAAGTGACAACCACATTTTAATACAGCTTTTTTACTATCATAAAGTACAGGACATCCCATATGAGAACATAATTTACTAAATGCCACAACATCTTTATCAGGACCAACCCCACCCAAAGCACTATTACCTAACTTGATTAAAATACATGGGGAATTCTTATCAGGATAGTTAAAATCCTTTGGTTTTCCGACTTTAAGCTCCTTTAACTGGGCTATAGTATTTGTAGGGAAAGAACTACTACTTTTATTAGAACTATCAGCAATACTACCACTATTACCGCAAGATGTACTAACTATAACAGCTCCTGCAACTCCAGAGCTTAACTTTAAAAAACCTCTTCTGTTAAGCTTTTTCATATAAGCCTCCTTAATAAAATAGTTTAATTTTTACAATATATCTTAATATGAGTAAAATTCACCTTGACAATAAATACTTTTATATTATATTTATTGTTCATTTATATTGCATATTAATAATATAGTATAAGTATTATATATAGTAAAGAGTTTTTATAAAAAAGTTAGTATAAGACCAGAAGAATAATGTTATTAAACTTTTTAATATTGCTGTAGTATAGGTATTTTAATCTATATTTTTTTGTACGGGCAAATAGACTAATATGACGTTCTATGATAATTTGATTATAAAAGAAGTCTTATGAGTCATTTTAGTGGATTAGAGTTACTAATTATTCTAGCTTTTAGATAAGTTATTCTAAGACTATTGCCAAATAGATTTTAGGAAGTTTTAGAAATATAAGTTAGCTTAGTTTAATCTACACTATTAGAACAACTAATAGCATAACTTGTTCTATCACATATTATAATATTTATAGAAGGATAAGTCAAGTCTATTTATGCTATAACTGCTACTTTGTTATAAAAACCATAAAAAAAGAGGAGCTATGCTCCCCTTAATTTTAACTGACTAAATAAATATACTTATTAGCCTGACTCAAGGTTTGACTTTACAAGTTTATATGTATTATCCACTTTGATAACCTTTTTATTTTCATCATCACCCGTTCCATAGGTTGGTGTGCCTATTATTCTTGAGTCAGGACCATATCTAGAACCAACAACATTATAAATAGCCCCGCCTTCGCCTATTTGGCTATTAGCAACACTACCAGCAATGTTTTTATTAAAAATCACCGTATTATCTAAAGTGGGAGAGCTATTATTATAATTAACCATGCCCCCTCCGTAATATGTAGCCGTATTACTCTCAAAAGTCACATTTTCTAAAGTGGGAGAGCTATTAGTATTATACATGCCCCCTCCCCATGGGGCCGAATTGCTATTAAACTTCACATTTTTTAAAGTGGGAGAGCTATTAGTATTATACATGCCCCCTCCGTAATATGTAGCCGTATTACTCTCAAAAGTCACATTTTCTAAAGTGGGAGAGCTATTAGTATTATACATGCCCCCTCCCCATGGGGCCGAATTGCTATTAAACTTCACATTTGTTAAAGTGGGAGAGCTTTTCCAATTATGCATGCCCCCTCCCCATGTGGCCGAATTGCTATTAAAAGTCACATTTTCTAAAGTGGGAGAGCTATTAGTATTATACATGCCCCCTCCGTAATATGTAGCCGTATTATTAGTAAACTTCACATTTGTTAAAGTGGGAGAGCTATTACCATTAGCCATGCCCCCTCCATTCTTTCTAGCCGTATTACTATTAAACTCCACATCTATTAAAGTGGGAGAGCTATTACTATAATTATACATGCCCCCTCCCCTATATTTAGCCGTATTATTAGTAAAACTAATGCCTAATAAAATAGGTTTACTATTATTATTATACATGCCCCCTCCTCCATCTCCTATTTGCCAGTTATTACTGATAGATTTATTACCAGTAAAATAACTGTACATTAACTTTGGAGAACTATTATCATTATACATGCCCCCTCCATCTTCAGCCGTATTATTATTAAACCTAGAATTGACTATCTTTGGAGAGCTTTTATTAGCATTATACATTGCCCCACCGTTTTTAGCATTATTATCCTTAAAATTAACGCTTATTAAATTTGAAGTGCTATTACTGTTATAAATAGCTCCACCACTATTTTTAGCCTCATTACCCTCAAAGTTAATGCTTATCAAACTTGGAGAGCTATTATCATTATACATACCCCCTCCACTGCCCTTATTAGCACCATCAGCCTTGCCCTTAGTAATAGTAAAGTACTTCAACTTTGAAGTTTTATTTAAACCCTTATTATAAAAAACATTAAGTACCCTTGTATTACCAAGATCACCAGTTAAAATAGTCTTAGTAGGATCCTTATCCCGTTTATCGCGGTTAGTGGTATATCCCCCAATGACTACTACATTATTTCGTAAGGCAAAATGTTTATTACGTTCCCCGCTACCGCCGTTGGGATGGCTATTAGGCTTATAAGTCCCTTGAGCAACATATACTATGCCCCCATCTTTTTTAGCTTTATCAATAGCCTTTTGAAGGTCATTAAAAGCTTTTTGCCAAGTTGATCCATCACCTCCAGCATTTGCATTAGCTCTTACATGCACTCCCCCTAGTATATAACCCTTTATAGTAGATTTATCTTCTTTTACCTTTGCAGTTTTTATGGCACTGGTATTTTTATCACCTAATGCCTCATTAACCGCATTATTATCACAGCTAAATAGTGATAAACTAATTAATAGTGTTGTTAAAAGTTTCAAATAACTCTTAGTTTTTAGCATAAAAGCCCCCTATAATTTTAAGTCTGAATATATATAATATTTTAAAGATAAAGATATATAATATTATAGAAAATCAAAGCTTTTTTTGGTAAAAAAAGTTATTCTAAGACTGTTTTAGGCAGATTTTATCTGTATTTTTTAAGTTTTAGATATATAAGTTAATTTAGAATACTTTAAGGCTAAGGGGAGCATGGCTTTTCTTTTTTGATATTAGTTTATTTAGGGGATATTATTTAATAATTTAGTTATCATTTTATGACAGAGTTATGACGAGGGATACAAGGCAAAAGGAAGACATATAACGTAAAGGCAGATAGATTTTAGATTCCTTTGTGGAACAGGAAAGTTAAGATATTTATGAAAAAGTTATTTTCTTGTATCAAGCAGGTTATCCCTCTATGCTCTTTAAGTGCTGCTTAAATGCCTTAGTAATGAACACAAAATATCACTTTTTATGCAAGTAGTCATCACTTCGAGAGCTATTAAGAATCCCTTACTGAGACTAAGGATTAGAGACCTTTATTAAGTGTTAACGGATTTGTAGTTCCATAAAGGCGTAGAGCGGATTATTCAAATATTACATATTGACTTTATATGTAAAACTTCAAAAAAGTATACCTAATCCTCTATGATAAATAACAATCATAAAAAGTAAACTACTAGATCCTCTTTACAAATAGCCTAATAATATCTTAAAAGAAAAACTAAAAGAAAGTAAACCTTACTCATCCCATTTATAAATTATATAACTTGTCTACTCCTCAGACTTGTTAGATAAATCCCTACCAGTATATTTAGAGTATACCATTGCCGTAAAACGATAACCTAAATGAGCTAACTTCGAATATGGTAAATATACCAATACGTAAAATACACATATCAAATGTATAAAATAAATAGGATAGGCAATTATAGCTAACTCCTGCTTTCTAAGCATAACACTCAACATACCAGTTAGACCAGTAAAAAATATCATCGCCATAAATATCCAATCATAACCAGTAGTCTTAGACTTGGAAATAGTCATAGCCTTTCTTCTGTTAATAAATAATAAAATTGCACCAACTATAAATAATCCAGCACTAATAGTCGCAAAACCCTTGAATAATAATGCACCTGGTGCACCTGACGTCTCAAGAGGCGTAGTATATCCCTTTCCAGTTAGCGGATTAGTCATAAACCAATTTATTATCCACACGTACGTAGTGGTAATGGCTAAACCAATAAAACCAAATAACGTCATCCAATGAGCTATACGCCTAGCCTTATTAACATCGCACTCTTTAAACTTCGTGTGGAATAAAATATCCTTAGCAGTATTAATAATAGCCCCAATAAAGCTACTAGTCTCACGAGTAGGGTTATCATGAGCCTTCATGCCCTTCCAAAAACTGTTTAGCGATATCAATAACGTAGCAACCCCTAACAAAAATAGCGGGATGAAAACTACATCAATATAACCCATAGGAACAAGCTTAGAATAAATAATCTCGCCCGATAGATTAGATAAACTACCATTAACCATAACAATAACTAAAAAAATAATGGCAGGTATAGCTAATAACAACGGTAACATCTTAGGCTTACCCAATAACTTTGCCATAAAACCAGGTATGGCATAATGCTTAAATGTACGCTTTCTTAAAGCCGCCATTAAATCACCAGGCCTTGCCTCTCTGGGACAGTACTTAACACAATCATTACACTGGTGACATAACCATATATCAGGATCATTAACTAGTTTATCCTCTAATCCCCATTGAGCCCACATCATCTCCTTACGCGGAAAAGGACTATCATCAGACGATAACTTACATACCGTAGAACAAGTGGCACATTGATAACACTTCTGCATACAATTAGCACCACTATCAGCAATGTCCTTAGCAAAATCTAAACTAGGCTCTATAAGCATATTGTTAGACATAATACCTCCTAAAAGTCTTTAAACGGATTAGGACCAACATCCTCTATCACTTTAGCAAAATCATTAATAATAGTATCCAGCCTATCATAATCACCCAAAGTAACCTCAACCTGCTGAACACGCTCACTTTCAAGCATTAGGTTATTAAGAGTCTCCTGTACGTTTTCCATTCTCTTACTACAAATCTCGCTACCCTTAATAAAATGACATTGATAATCATCACCATATTTACACCCAGCTAATAAAATACCATCAATACCACTGTTAAGAGCATCAGCAATCCAAATAGTGTTAACCGATCCAAGACATCTAACAGGTATAACCCTAACCCATGGACTAATAGTCTTACGATTCATAGCTAATATATCCAATCCAGGATAGGCGTCATTCTCACACATTAAAGCTAATATTCTTGGTTTTTCCTCATCCTCATCAGGTACGTCAATAGCCTTGATCATAGAGCCAATCATATCCATAGAGTAGTTCTCAAAATTAAGAGCCCTAACAGGACAAGCTCCAAAACATATACCACATCTCCTACACCTATTAGGATTAAACTTTGGCGTGCTAACCTTTAATTGAGGGGTCTCTTCACCTTCCATAATCTCATCAATAGAGCCAAATGGACACTCCTCAGTACAACGCTTACATTGAGTACACACGTTAACATTAAGTATAGGATGTGATTGATCCCCAGCCCTTGGATGAACAGCCTCTCCTCTAGAATACATCTCAATAGACTGAATAGCCTTTAACGCCGCACCAGTAGCATCCTGCATACTATTATACATAGTCATAGGATTTCTAATAGGTCCAGCCGCGTATATACCAGTACGCCTTGTCTCATAAGGGAAACATATATAATGAGAATCTAAAAATCCAGAATCGTCTAAGGTGGGTATTTCAGTACCCTGCCTATACTTTAACTGTAAAGCATCAGGCTCACTTGGCACCATACCAGTAGCCAATACCACAAGATCAACCTTTATATCAATATCCTCGCCTATTAAAGTCTCACTAACCCCAACAGTTATAGTTTTATCGTCCTCTTCCTTGAACTCACCAACTACTCCTTTTGTCAAATATATACCCGAATCACCCTGTACCTGTTTGTAAAAGTTCTCAAACTGTGCAGGAGTTATCATATCCTTATAAATAATGTATGCCTTAGCATTATCATCCATCTCACGGACATAAGTAGCCTGCTTTAAAGACGTCATACAACATACAGATGAACAATAAGGTAAATGATTCTCATCCCTTGATCCAGCACACTGTACAAATAAAACAGACCCAATAGCCTTTCCATCAGATGGACGGCTAAGTTTACCATTATTAGTGCGTGCCATCTCCTCAAACTCAACGTTGGTCATCACATTACTAAACTTACTATATCCCAAATGACCAAGCTTATTGGCATCATAAGGACGCCACCCAGTTGATACCACAAATGATCCAGCACTAAATGAACTATCATCCCCATTACTATTAACCGTAACAGTAAAATTACCAGTCATGCCCTCCACAGACTTAATGGACGTATTGGTCATAACCTTTATATTATCTATTTTATTAGCCTCATCAATAAGACTATTAACACTAGGCGACTCAGTATATCTATAAGGATATTTAGATGGTAATTGCTTGTATAACTTATTAGCAAAGCCACCAAGCCCTTTGTTTTTCTCAATAAGAACAGTATTATATCCAGCCTTTGCACTCTCAATAGCAGACGTTAACCCACTAACCCCTCCACCAACAACAACCACAGTTCTATTAATATCATCAAGGATAAAAGGCTCTGGTATATTACACTTCTGAGTTTTTAACAAGTCCCATACGAATATAGTCTTCAGCAAGGAGTTGGGTATCCTCATTATTAGGAGGACTTAGCCAAACAACATTCTCCCTCAAAGATGTACGCTCATTTATTATATTAGCCCCAAAAGCAAAAACATCAGTATTAACCCTAGCAGAACAAGCCGCAATATTAATAGCATTAACCCCATCAGCTATGTCAGCCTTTATAAGCGATACCCCCTCTTCACCACAAAGAAAAGGATGTACCTTACAAAACATCCGCCTTAGCCTTAGTAGCAATCTCTTTAAGCTTATCAATGTCAAGAGCCTCACCAATTCCACAACCACTGCATATATATAAAGCTGTTTTTTTTATCCATAGTTAACTCCTTATAGTCTGAATAGCCTTTAGTGCACCACCAGTTGCAATCCTGTACAGACGTCATAACATCAACAGGCTGCTTTCCAACACCAACAGCATATATACCAGGACCCTGAAGCTCAGCCGACATAAACCCTATGTCATTAACCTTAACCTCACTAGGTAAATCACAACTCAAAGATGATGGCTCCATCCCAGTTGCCAATACCACTAAGTCAGCCTCAACCTTAACCTTTTTCATAGCAATGGTATCCTCAGCCTCTACAATTATGTTTTTGGTTTTACTATCCTCACTGACCTTTGCTACCTTGCCCTTAGTAAAACTAATATTCTCATCATCCCTTATCTTGGATAAAAACTTCTCATACTTACCCGGAGTCCTCAAATCTATATAAAAAATATGTACCTTAGAATCCTCATACTGCTCTCTCACAAAGGTGGACTGCTTTAAAGACGCCATACAACAAATAGATGAACAATAAGGCAGGTGATTTTCATCCCTTGATCCAGCACATTGTACAAATACCACATTTTTAGCCTCTTTGCCATCAGATGGTCTAACAACCTTACCACCAGTAGGACCATTAGAAGCCGCTAACCTCTCCATCATAATATTGGTTATTATATTTTCATATTGCCCAAAACCTAAATTATCCATCTTAGTGGCATCATAAGGACGCCATCCAGTGGCATATATAATAGATGATATATCCAAAGATATGGTCTTAGACTGCATACCAAAATCGATAGCGTCATACTTACAAACATCAACACACTTATTACACTCGCTAAACTTACAAACATCAGAGTCAATAGCATACTTAGCAGGAAAAGCCATCTTATGACTCATATAAATAGCCTTGTTATTAGTCATAGCCATATTATAATCGTCTTTTCTCTCTACAGGACAAACTTTAACACATTCATCACACGCCGTACACTTATTGTTAACATACCTAGGGCTAATATTAACATCCACCTTAAAACTACCAGCCTCACCAGATATAGCCTTTATCTGAGCCGTAGTATAATAAGTTATTCTAGGATTAGTCTTAATCCGCCTAAAGTTAATCTCTAACCCACAGTAAGGGGGACATAACTTAGGAAAGTACTTATTCATCTGAGATACCCGCCCACCAAAATAAGGAGAGCTCTCTATAATAATAACCTCATACCCTACCTCAGCAGCCTCTAAAGCAGATGTCATACCGCTTATACCGCCACCAACTACTAAAATAGGTTTATTGTTAGGCATAATACCTCCAAAATATTTATAAGTAGATCATCTAAAGTTTATTAAATAAAAAACAATAATTTAATCCATTATACAACTATAAAGAGATTTATATATCACAGGAGTCTGTCACAAGAAGTGTAAAATAATAATTTATAATATTAAATTAAAGAACAACTATAGTAATAAACCGATAAGTATGGTAAAAAAGTTCCATAATAGGGGATTTTATATAAAAAAACTTAAATCGGAGTAGTAAGTTTTTTTTAGAAAGTAGTTATTTATGGTTATAAAGGTGGACAGGTTGGTGAGTTTAACTATACTACTACCCATAAGGCCATTCTAAGGGGTTATATTTAAGCTAGTAATAATGCCTATCATAGTTTTTGTTCACCCTAAAGATAAAACTGCAAAGTTAGAGGCTGTTATAATTATGAAAGGCGATGCTAGTTCTGATTCAGAATCTTATAATAGCAAAGGGAGCATGTATAATAATGTTAGCTCTCAAGAGTTAACAAATGTGAGTTTTAATAAAAACATTGCTGATAACAAAGAAACTTGTAGAGTCAACCATTTGACCAATTCCAAAGCAAACACCATAAGTCTATTTATTTATAATTAGCTTTCTAAAATCAAGAGGAGCATTTTTTTACGAGTTTTATAACAAAGTAGCATAAGTAGCAGTTATAGGCGTTAACAAACGTTTTAGCAAATATAACAAAAAAGGTTTTATCGGGCGATTTTGTTAGTGAAGGTTTTAGTAGTTTACTTTTTATGATTGTTATTTATCATAGAGGATTAGGTATACTTTTCGAGGTTTTACACATAACGTCAACATGTAATATTTAAATAATCTGCTCTACGCCTTTATGGAAAGGCGAATCCGTTAACACTTAATAAGGGTCTCTAATCCTTAGTCTCAGTAAGGGATTCTTAATAGCTCCCGTAATGATGACTACTTGCATAAAAAGTGATATTTTGTGTTAATTACTAAGGCATTTAAGCAGCACTTAAAGAGCATGTAGAGATAACCTGCTTGACATAGGAAAATAACTTTTCCATGAATATCTTAACTTTCCTGTTCCACAAAGGAATCTAAAATCTATCTGCCTTTACGTTATATGTCTTCCTTTTGCCTTGTATCCCTCGTCATAACTTTGTCATAAAATGACAACTGAATTATTAAATAATATCCCTTTAACTTTAACAGAAAAATAAATATACCTGCCAGCCCTAACTCAAAGTCTAAACGTAAACGCTTATCCCCATTGTCAACAACCTCAACTTGATAAGGGCCTCTTATCATTTAAATAACATAATATTAAAAAAAAGCTATACTCTCCCTAACCTTAACAAAAAATAAATATACCTGCCAGCCCTAACTCAAAGTCTAAACGTAAACGCTTATCCCCATTGTCAACAACCTCAACTTGATAAGGGCCTCTTATCATTTAAATAACATAATATTAAAAAAAAAGCTATACTCTCCCTAACCTTAACAAAAAATAAATATACCTGCCAGCCCTAACTCAAAGTCTAAACGTAAACGCTTATCCCCATTGTCAACAACCTCAACTTGATAAGGGCCTCTTATCATTTAAATAACATAATATTAAAAAAAAAGCTATACTCTCCCTAACCTTAACAGAAAAATAAATATACCTGCCAGCCCTAACTCAAAGTCTAAACGTAAACGCTTATCCCCATTGTCAACAACCTCAACTTGATAAGGGCCTCTTATCATTTAAATAACATAATATTAAAAAAAAGCTATACTCTCCCTAACCTTAACAGAAAAATAAATATACCTGCCAGCCCTAACTCAAAGTCTAAACGTAAACGCTTATCCCCATTGTCAACAACCTCAACTTGATAAGGGCCTCTTATCATTTAAATAACATAATATTAAAAAAAAGCTATACTCTCCCTAACCTTAACAAAAAATAAATATACCTGCCAGCCCTAACTCAAAGTCTAAACGTAAACGCTTATCCCCATTGTCAACAACCTCAACTTGATAAGGGCCTCTTATCATTTAAATAACATAATATTAAAAAAAAGCTATACTCTCCCTAACCTTAACAGAAAAATAAATATACCTGCCAGCCCTAACTCAAAGTCTAAACGTAAACGCTTATCCCCATTGTCAACAACCTCAACTTGATAAGGGCCTCTTATCATTTAAATAACATAATATTAAAAAAAAGCTATACTCTCCCTAACCTTAACAGAAAAATAAATATACCTGCCAGCCCTAACTCAAAGTCTAAACGTAAACGCTTATCCCCATTGTCAACAACCTCAACTTGATAAGGGCCTCTTATCATTTAAATAACATAATATTAAAAAAAAGCTATACTCTCCCTAACCTTAACAGAAAAATAAATATACCTGCCAGCCCTAACTCAAAGTCTAAACGTAAACGCTTATCCCCATTGTCAACAACCTCAACTTGATAAGGGCCTCTTATACTAAACCATAAAAAATAAAAGATATACTCCCTGTTACTAATTACTATAGCTTTTAGATAAAAAATTATTATAACACAATTAATAAATAAATTTTATCTGCATTTTAGAAAGTTTTAAAAAGATAAACTAACTTAAAATACTTTTGAACTACACTACTAGAGCAATTAGTAATAATAACTTTAATTTATTTATTTATTTATTTATTTTAGTCAAATTATTAATTTGAGTTATATTTAAAATTATCTTATAAAAATTATGGAGTTAATTATGACAAAAAAAAGTTATTTAAACATTTTAATAATACTATTAATTAGTATTTCCATGCTTAGAGCTGGTTGTGAGGAAGATGCTAGTAAGGTAATAAGTCCTACTTCTCCTAACTCTATTCCAAGTGCTGTAGGAGGAGTTTTTGTAAAAGAAGCTAAAACTCGTCGTCCTACTGAAAATGGTAGATCTTGGACAACTGCTTATAGTGACCTACAAGAGGGTATTGAGAAAGCCTCAGAAAAGTTTAAGTCTACTAAAAAACCTGTTAAGGTATATGTAGCCCAAGGGACTTATACGCCTACTAGTAAGCCAACTAAAGGTACTAATGATCGTCATAAGCATTTTTCATTAAGGAATGGTGTAGAGGTTATTGGGGGTTTTCCTGGTAAAAATGTTGGTGAGGGTAATGACCATAAAGCTCATAAGACTACCCTAAGCGGTGATATTGGAACAAAGGGCAATGATAGTGATGATGCCTTTAATGTTTTTTATCATCCCGCTACTGCAAAGCTAGATAAGACTGCAAAGTTAGTAGGGGTTATAATTACCAAAGGCAATGCTAATGGTACTCGTAATTTAGGAGGGGGCATGTATAATGAGAAGAGCTCTCCAACGTTAACAGATGTGACTTTTACTGAAAATAAGGCTACTAATAACGGAGGGGGCATGTATAATAATAATAATAGCTCTCCAACGTTAACAGATGTGACTTTTACTGACAATAAGGCTGATTTAGGAGGGGGCATGTATAATTATCATAGCTCTCCAGAGTTAACAGATGTGACTTTTACTGAAAATAAGGCCACAGATAAAGGAGGGGGCATGTATAATAATAATAGCTCTCCAACGTTAACAGATGTGACTTTTACTGAAAATAAGGCTACTCAGTCCGGAGGGGGCATGTTTAATAATACTAGCTCTCCAACGTTAACAACTGTGACTTTTACTGACAATACGGCCAAACAAGGAGGGGGCATGTTTAATTATTATAGCTCTCCAGAGTTAACAGATGTGACTTTTACTGACAATACGGCTAATTATGGAGGGGGCATGTATAATAATCATTATAGCTCTCCAGAGTTAACAGATGTGACTTTTACTAAAAATACGGCTAAGTTTGGAGGGGGCATGTATAATAATAATAGCTCTCCAACGTTAACAACTGTGACTTTTACTGAAAATAAGGCCAAAACGGATGATATTATACAGGGCAACGGAGGGGGCATGTATAATAATGATAAAAGCTCTCCAGAGTTAACAACTGTGACTTTTACTAATAATAAGGCTTCTAATAACGGAGGGGGCATGTATAATTCGAAGAGCTCTCCAAAGTTATTAAAAGATGTGACTTTTACTAAAAATACGGCTAAGTTTGGAGGGGGCATGTATAATGAGAATAGCTCTCCCACTTTAACAACTGTGACTTTTAAGGGCAATACGGCTACTCAGTCCGGAGGGGGCATGTATAATAATGAGAATAGCTCTCCAACGTTAACAAATGTGACTTTTAATGGCAATACGGCTACTATTTTTGGAGGGGGCATGATTAATTGGAGGTATAGCAAGCCCACTTTAACAAATGTGACTTTTACTGAAAATAAGGCTAAGCTTGGAGGGGGCATGTATAATCATTATAACGCTTCAGGGTTTCCAAAGTTAACAGATGTGACTTTTACTAATAATAAGGCTTCTAATAACGGAGGGGGCATGTATAATATTGGTAGCTCTGTGACTTTTACTAGTAATGTGATTTTTAATGGAAACATTGCTGGTAGCATTGAAGATAAAAAAGAAGGCAAAGGCGGGGCTATTTATAATAATAATTCAAGCATAAAAGGCAAAGCAACCTATGGAACGGGTGATGATAAAAGTAATAGAAAGGTTGTCAAGGCTGGTAATACATATAAATATGAAGACTCAAGAAGTGAGTCAGGCGACTAAGTATATTTATTTAGTCAGTTAAAATTAAGGGGAGCATAGCTCCTCTTTTTTTATGGGTTTTATAACAAAGTAGCATAAGTAGCAGTTATAGCATAAATAGACTTGACTTATCCTTCTATAAACATTATAATATGTGATAGAACAAGTTAATTTATTTTTAATTCTATAGCTTTTAACAAAAAGTCGTTTTTTGTTTACTTTGAGTTATCTTATAAAAATTAGTGAGTTAATTATGACAAAAAAGAATTATTTAAACATTTTAATAATACTATTAATTAGTATTTCCATGCTTAGAGCTGGTGATTGTGAGGAAGGTGCTAGTAAGGTAATAAATCCTACTCCTCCTTATAACCCTGTTAAAGCTTTGTTAGGTGGAGTTTTTGTAAAAGCTGGAACTCGTACTACTAAAAATGGGAAATCCTGGAATACTGCCTTTAGTGATCTTCAAGAGGGTATTGATGATGCTTTTAAGAATAAAAAAAAGAAGGTATATGTAGCCCAAGGGACTTATAATCCTCAGAGTAGTCCAACTGGTGGTAGTGATGAACGTTATAAGCATTTTGCCTTAAAGAATGGTGTAGAGGTTATTGGGGGATATCCTGGTGAAAATGTTGAAGAGTTTAACAAGCTTAATCCCGATAATATTATCAATAAGACTATTTTAAGACGATAAATAAATAATAACCTTTGCCTAATAATATCTAATTAATCCCCGTGTTAAACTTTTTATAAAAAAAATAACCTTTTTCCAAATCAAAAAGTATATTTAAAAATAAATTAAACTTTCTAATTTCCATACGTTATCGTTGCTATAAAAAATCTAGGATGGTAAAATGAAATTAAAAAAATTAATAATAACTATAATACTTTTATCCGCCTCAATAGGCGCTGTCTTTTATTACCTCAATAACCCCATAAACTCCAATAAAGAAATTATCTTTAAAGTCCATAAAGCCGAAAAACTTATGAGTATTTCCAAAAGATTGGAAAAAAAAAGCTTAATAAAAAATTACCTCTTCTTCTATTACTACGGACAAACCCTACAACACATCAATAATAAAAAAATACATATAGGAAAATATAAACTCAATACTAACTACTCCAACAGCAAAATACTAAACATAATTAGAAACGGAAAAGCTATATCTGATCAAACCTTGATTACTATTCCAGAAGGCTATAACATCTATGATATAGCAAGACTCTTTAAAGAAAAAAATATAATCAGTGAAGAAAAAAACTTTATCGAACTGGTAACCAATAAAAACTTTCTTAGTAAATATAATATCCCTTCTGACTCAGCTGAAGGATACCTATATCCAGCTGGATATTTCATACTAAAAGGCGAATCCATAAAGTCAATAGCTAATAGAATGATTAAAGAACATATAAAAAACTTTCCCACTAAAGAATTCGAAAGTAATAAAACTAAAATAAACCTATCAAAACATCAACTTATTACCATAGCATCCCTAATAGAAAAAGAAACAGGTGTAGAAAAAGAACTTAGACTGGTCTCCTCTGTCTATCACAACAGAATAAAAAAAAATATGAGACTAGAATGTGATCCCACTGTAATATATGCCCTTCTAAGACTAAATATGTATAAAGGTAAACTTTATCCAAGACAAGGAGATATGAAAATCAATTCAGCATACAATACCTACCTGTATAAAGGCCTACCCCCAGGTCCTATAGCTAATCCAAGTAGAAAAGCCATTCTCGCCTCTATGAATCCAAAAAAAACTAACTATATATTCTTTGTAGCAAAAGATGATAAACATCATTACTTCGCTGAAACAATTAAAGAACATAACAAAAATGTTATATTATATCGAAATTATGCTAATCAAAAAAAACTTAATAAACCTGTTAGTCCTAAAAGTTAACCATAAAATGATTATTTTCCTTATTACCTCATGAAAGAGGATTCAAATTCAAACTAAGATCCTTTTCTAAAATAGAAATCTTATATTCCGCTATAGGTAGGGCCTTAAAAACTACCTTATTCTTAACAGGCTTAAGAGAAGCAATCATCTTATCCTCTGAAATAGTCTTTAAATAAACAATAACATTTTCTGACTTCATATTAGAATTATCAAATGTAACCTCAATGTTAACCTTGGCTTTTGATAACTGCAAAAAAGTAACTTTAAATTCATCCTGATTAAATATCAACTTTTCACAATTATTTTCAATATCCCTATAAGCAACTAACTCAGCTTTAGGTAAGTTTTGCGAAAATGTATCTTCTATTACCTGAAAACCCCTATCAATAACCTTGAGTATTATATTACCCCAACTTTCTAATAAACGCTCTTTATCTATTCCCCTCAATACTCTTTTTAATAAAGATTCTGGTACGCTCTCATAAAAGGGACTCTCTAATAAAGCAATATCTTTTTTCAACTGCATTACAAAATTAAAAAGATCTTTTTTCCTACTCAGCCTCTTTTCAAAACTCTTTCTATCAGCATCACTAAGCCTACCCTCTAAATACTTATCCCATAACGGAAATAGTTTATTTAAGTCATCTATTATCACAAAACTACGCCCAATAACTTTTTTTTAATTAGCACCTTACCTCTAAAAATATGATTGTGAATAGCATTTGTGCTAATACCAAGTAAATCACTAATATCTTCATTCTTAACTGATAAATATGATCGTCTATATCTCTCAATAAGCTTTTTATGCCTCAATTTAGCCTTATCTAATTTAGCTTTTAGCTTAAAATCTTCACTACTCTCAATATTATTTTCATAGTTAGAAAACCTTACAAAGTTAGAATTAATCTTATCCAATATCTTTTTTTCTTTATCATAGTGATCCGCAAAATTAACTATAATTTTATTATACTTATCAATCAATATATGAATATTCTTTTTAAACACCTTATTAATTTCTAATATATCCTCACTTTCAAAAAAATCAAAATAATGAAGTTTTATGACAATCTTTACTTTTTTAGGTAGTGAATTAATTGCCTCCCTTATCTTATCCTTAGTTATCTTTTTGTTAGCCAATAAACACAAATCACTTTCATTGTTTAACTCAGCATTAAAAATAAAGTCATCTTCGTATAGTATTGATTTTATTTCTTCACGATTTGTCTTTTTTATCCAATTGATATAGTGCCTTCTAATAACAAGTAATAGCCATGTTGTAAAAAAGGTATCTTTAATTTTATATCTATTTAATAATTTAGGCAGTCTTTCAATAAAGTATATAAAAAACTCACTACAACTATCTTCTGACTCTTTATGAGTTAGTCTGGGATAATTATAAATATATTCAGCCATAAGCTCTATTATTTGTCTAATCCCTTTTGACGTTTTTTGATAATTAGAAATCAACTTCTTAATGTGTTGGTCGTCAATTTTTATCAACGCCTACTTACCCTAGTTAAACAAATTTTAAATTATAATTATTAGATTCAATAAGGAAAAAATTATAAAAAAATAACAGTATGTTATAAGTGAGGATAGTCCAACTAGCTATTTACAACCACGTTAAGAGGCAAGTACCTATCAAAATTATAATAATTTAATTATGGCATCTGTGTGAAGTAAGTTAACTAAATTGTAAAACCTCTTGTCTTAGCTTTTTGTTTATTATATCTACTATTTTAGCTTTCTCTATTACCAAGATTATTGAGGCTACCTTAATAAGTAGTTATCTTTATTTTTATAATCCCCTATAATAACCAGAACTATAAAGAAACTATTTTTAATAAGCTTAGGATGCCTATTTTATATTTACAAAAATATACCCCATAGAAATTATCCACAGGGTATATGAAATTACTTAATAGATTCTAAAAGCCTTCCAACAATATAAGGCTTCATATTAGCTTGTGATAATAATGAGGCAGATGTCTCCGTTAAGATTTTATTCTTCACAAAGTTAACCATCTCTTTTGCTACATTAGTATCCCTAATATATGACTCAGATGCTTGAAGATTTTCTGCCGCTACGTTTATTCCCTTATCTGCAGTCTCTAACCTAGCCTGGTAACCACCTAAATCTGCCCTTTGACGATTTACTACAAAAAGTGCACTATCAATTGTACCAATTGCCTTATTTGCACCATCCTGAGATAAATAATCAACCGACAGCTCTCTTTTACCATCAGTGGCTACAGGACCTTTAGATAAACCTAATGCCGCAGATGACATATTACCTATATAAACTTTTTCTCTTTGATCCATATTAGGACCAAGATGAATAGCTACTCCACCACCGTCATTCACAAGAGTATGCTGTTGAGATAAATCTCCTTGTTTAACTGCTTGAATAGGCCTTTGAGCAGAGTTAGCAGTAGCTTTTTCATCAGCAGGCGGTTGAGCTTTTTCACTATCAGCACTTCTAAACCCTCCCTTAAGAAGTTTAAGACCGTTATACTCTGCCTGAGACGAAATTCTATCTACTTCATCAACTAACTGTCTTATCTCAGTCTGAATCTGAAGTCGATCTTCTCTGGTATAAATACCATTAGACGATTGCACTGCTAACTCTCTCATTCTCTGCAAAATCATAGTTGTTTCTTGTAGCCAGCCTTCAGCAGTCTGAATAAAAGAAATACCAGACTGAATATTCTTACTGGCCATGTTAAGACCCCTAATTTGAGATCTCATCTTTTCTGATACTGCTAATCCCGCTGAATCATCAGAAGCCCTGTTAATTCGCATTCCACTTGACAACTTCTCAATGTTTTTGGATTGACTAGCACTATTGAGGCTAAACATCCGCTCTGCATATAGAGCACTAATGTTGTGGTTAATAATCATAAACGTCCCTCCGTGGGTAATTATTTATATTAAAGAACCGTTCCCATATCCCTATTTGGTTAAGGTTCTTTTTATCGCTACCTCCGTAGAAGAGAAAGTATCTAATTCTAAATATTAAGAATCTCTTCTTTATCAAAAAGAAATAATAAATAACATACTTTTAATTAAAACGGTATCTAAATTTTTAGTTTTCGTCAACTATTTTATTAAAGTTGCATAAAAAAAATTCCGAACAAAATATACTCCTATATTAATATACAGATTAAATGCTAATGACTTATAGACAATAGAATATAAGGCATTATGGATTAATGCCTGTTTTTATGTAATAAAAATTACATCTTATTCTTATTGTCTTTAGGATAATAAATATTATTTTATATTAAGTATATTTAACTGGTATTCTGAAAGGTAGATCATAGACTAAGTTAGAAAACTTGAAAAAATTAATAACCTTCTTAATAATAATACTTATCCAGTTTTGCCAAGTAACAACAAAAAACCTTTCTGATAACATAAAACAACTACTCATATCTAAAAACGAGGTCCATAGACGGAAAGCTATACACCTAATCGCTGAACATAAGCTTATACAATTTATACCCAAACTAAAACAAATAATCCATAAGCAAAATCATATACCATTGGAACGATATTTATCCAGCAGATCACTTGCCCTAATTATGAATAAAAATATACTGATATATGCCTTAAGCCTTCTCAAAAGCAATAAAGAAGTAATCAAAAACTGTGGACTAGAAATAATAAATACACTGCTAAAAAATAACTATCCAATAAAAAATAAAACTAAATATGCTAAAATCGCCCATAATATATTAAAAATATCCAAATTAGAAGATAGTATAAAAAAAGCCTCTATCACAATAGGACTAACAAATTATAAACCCTCATATCCTATATTAATAAAGCATGTCCAAGATAAAACCGCCCTCTATGACGAAGTAATTATCACAACCGCTCTATTAGGGGACAAATATAAAAACGAATATATAAAAAATACCCTAATAAAACTAAATGCAGAAGTAAAAGATAAAAGACTAACAAGAAGTGTCAAAAAAGCCCTATATATAATGAATAACAACAATAAATATATTAAGCTATTTGATAACGTACTCATGAATAAACTTGCGGACATAGGGAGCAATAACTATAACGCCTCTTATAAAGCTGAAACCTACTTTAAACACTATAACGAAGAAAACCCAAATAAAATTAAAAACATCAAAGAAAATAGAGTGAAAGTCTTAAAATTAGCACTAAAAGATATAAATCCAAAAATCCAATTTAAAGCTGTAAAACTACTAGGAGAAATAGGCAGTAATAATAACTGTAAACCACTAAAAAACTACTACCAAAACCTAAATAAAGCAAATACCCTAATTACCTATCAAAAAAACCTAAAAAGAATATCCTTAATATCATTGGCTAAACTAAAATGTAGTAATATATTACCAGAATTAATTATAAACTACTATAGCAAAAAATCAATGAAACCCTTATTAATATTCCTAAAAAACAATCCCAATGCCATAGAGTCTAATAAAAAGTTCTTTAACAAAAACCCATTAATACTATCCCAAAGAGAAGCTTTTCCAAAGAATAAACAACAAATTAACTATCTTATAAATCATCCCAATAAACTAATAAGAACTAATGCCATTTACTCACTGTTCAAAAGCAAATATGAAGCAAAAGTGCCGCTGTTAAAGATAAGACTAAAAAAAGAACGTGACCCCCACATAAAAGAGCTAATACAGTCGATTATAAAAATAATCAACGATACTAGCCCCAATAAATAAGCACTATCTATTTATACCAAAACCTTATTTGCTTTAATAATGTTCTTATCTAACCCTAACTCTTTAGCAGAAAGACCAATAGCTAAACCAATCATCTGAGGTAAGTGTAGTATAGGTAACTTCACATTGGTATAGTCAGGTTGATTAGCATCCAACTGCAAATGACAAAGAGGACATGGCGTAACCATACAATCAGCACCCTTCTCAGCCGCCTCTTGAACGTGATTCTTAGCCATAGCCTTTGAGTTCTTACCATTCATAGCCTGAATTGGAAAGCCACAACACTTATCCCTACCCTCATAATCAACAGGACTTGCACCACATGCCTCAATAAGATACTCTAAATAATGTGCCCTATCTCTATTCTCATCAATCCCAAGCTCCCACGATGGTCTTAAAATATAACACCCATAAAAAGGAGCTACCTTAAGACCAGTAAGAGGCTTTTTAATCATAGACTTTAACTTATCCAAGCCAAAGTCTTCTATAAGAACCCACATGAAGTTCTTAATGGATAAATTACCACTATATTTAAGCCCCTCATTAGCAAGAGTCTCATTAACTTTATCCAATAAGCCAGACTCATTATTCAATCTATAATTACTATGACTCATACCCCCCTGACAAGTACTACAAATATTCATAAGAGGAATGTCTAACTTCTCAGCCATAGCAAAAGTTCTTGCATTAAGGGTATCCCCTAACTCTTGATCATGCTCACTCATAATACCAGCACCAGTACAAGTTGCCTCAGTCAACTCAGCAAGATCAATGCCAAGCTTACTACTAACATTCTCAGCGGATAGTTTTAACTCAGGGCATGCCCCTTTAGCAACACAACCAGGATAAAAAGCGTATCTCATTCAAACCCTCCTAATTTTCCCTTTCTAATTTATCAAATATCTTTTGCACCTTCTTTATACTGCCAATCTTCTTATGTATTAAAGGAGGTAGCTTGCCAGCCGACGCCATTCTAAGCCCTACAGGAACAATGGATAATAACTTTGGTATGTTTAAATATCCAAAAGACTTTGGCATTACAGTATTCTCATTAAGAGTACCACTATGTTTTATAGAATCCAAAATAGCATAAGAATGCCTTGAACCGCAATTATTACGATAGCCTTTTTTCATAGCAGTCTTTCTAAGAGCTAAAATACGCTCCATAGGTCTTGTTAGCTTAGGACAAGCCTCTACACACTTAAAACAATGAGTGCAGTCCCACATCTCTGAGCTCTTTGACGCCTGGGTTAGTCTATGCTTATCATTAGTATCCCTAGGGTCAGACACAAACCTATATACCTTAGCCAATGCCGCAGGTCCACGAAAACTCTTATCCACCTCGAGTACAGTACAGTCAGATACACAAGATGCACACTGTATACACTCAGTAACATGTGATACGTGAACCATAGACTCATTAGAACAAAGATATTCTCTCTCATCAGGAGGCTTATTAACCTTCAAAAATGGATCAATACCCCTTAATTTTTCCCAGTGCATCTCTAACTCAACAATGAGATCACGAATAACAGGCATATTACCCATAGGCTCAACAAGTATCTCACCATTAATTAACTCAAGATCACGGATTTGTGTATTACAAGCTAACCTTGTACGCTTATTTACCTTCATAGCACATGATCCGCAAATTGCACTCTTACAAGAACAACGCATAGCAAATGTCTGATCCTGTTTGCCCTGAATAGTTAAAAGGGCCTCTAAAATTGTATCTCCTGGCTCTGTGGTGACATTAAAAGTTTGATAGTATGACTTTTGTTCTGTAGGATCAAAACGCTTAATCTTAAATTTTGTCTCCATAATCAATATACCCTCTCTTGTAATTCCCACTTTGTTAGTGTAACAGGTAAAAACTCATGCTTAGGACCTTTATCCTCATGATAAAATAAAATATGCTTTACCCAATCCTTATCATTCCTATTTGGGAAATCAGTACGTGTATGTGCACCCCTACTCTCATTTCTCATAATGGCACCCTCAACAGTACATTGAGCAAGGTCAAGCATATTACGAAGCTCTAAAGTTCTAATAATCTCAGTGTTAAACTGCTGACCCTTATCCTTGATAGATGCACTTTCCCACTCAGCCTTTAAATTCTTAATATCCTCTTTAGCCTCTTTTAAAACCTTCTCTTGCCTAAATACCCCAACCTTCTCTACCATAAGACTACCCATCTTAGCTTGTATTTGAGCAGAATAAACCCCTTTATCAGGCCTATCCAATAAAGACTTGATTAACTCAGCATCCTTACTAGCCGCATCCTGAGTTAATTGCTTATGATCAGTGCTTAGCTTTTTAACAAAGTCTAATGCACCCTTACCAGATCGACGACCAAAAGTTACAGCCTCCATAAGAGAATTACCCCCTAACCTATTGGCACCATGAACCGTAACACATGCACACTCACCAGCCGCATATAATCCCGGTATGTAAGTTGCACCATTAACATCAGTCTTAATTCCCCCCATCATATAGTGCATGCCTGGTCTAACAGGAACAGGCTCCTCTATCATATCAACTCCAGCAAAAGTAATGCCTAAATCACGGATTTGAGCTAACTTTGACATAATAAGATCAGCACCCAAATGACGCATATCTAATAAAACACATCCATCAACTCCACGCCCCTCATTAATCTCAATCTGCTCAGCCCTTGAGACCACATCCCTTGATGCTAACTCCATCTTATTAGGCGCAATCTTCTTCATAAATCGCTCACCATTTTTGTTGATTAAATAACCACCCTCACCTCTTGCGGCCTCACTCAAAAGAAGACCAGTCTTCTTTAATGAAGTTGGATGGAACTGTACCATCTCCATATCCATAAGGGGAGTGCCAGCACGATAAGCATGACTCATGCCATCACCAGTGTTAATAAGTGCGTTAGTAGTAGGTGCAAACACCTGACCATAGCCTCCAGTAGCTAATACCACAGCCTTAGCCTGAACTACATGTAATTCTTGAGTCCTTAAGTCTATAGCTACAACTCCAACACACTTTCCATCCTCAACTATCAATGACGATACCCACCATTCCTCATATACCTTAAAACCACCTTTTACCACCTGCTCGTACATAACGTGCAGTATAGCCTGTCCAGTAATATCAGCAATAAAACATGCCCTTGGATAACTGGCTCCACCAAAAGGCCTACTGCCTATCTTACCATCAGGATGACGCATAAATGGAACACCCATATTCTCAAGCTCTACAATATCATTAGGCGCCTCATTACAAAACGTCTCTATTGAGTCCTGATCGCCAAGATAATCACTGCCCTTAACCGTATCAAATATGTGAGACTCAATAGAGTCATCAGCGTTTAAAGCCGCATTAATACCGCCCTGTGCAGCACTTGAGTGACTCCTAACAGGATATACCTTTGATATCATTGCAACATCTAGTCCTGAACGTCCTACTTCAATAGCGGCCCTCTGACCTGCTAAACCTGCTCCCACAACTAAAACATCGTGTTTAAATACACTCATTCTACCTCCTGCTCAATTTTATAAAACATTATATTTAATTAATCCTATGTAAAACTACAAAAATAATAATCGACTTCTAATATCTTCTAACTATATAAAGAATTATATGAAAGGATAAGCATTAAAAATTAATGTACAACACTTTAATTCTAACGTAAAAAGATAATATATTTTTAATATAAGGCAAGTAAATTAACTTTTTTATGATATTGATATGGTTAAATGGGTATTGAGTTATGAAGTTTATTAGCAGGATATAGTAATGTTTTTTTGGGAATATTTTTTATATCAGCGAAGTTGGACATTCTATGATATAAGAAGGTTCCAATTAATCGGCGGAGGTTTTACACATAACGTCAATATGCGATATTTAAATAATCCGCTCTAAGCCTTTATGGAAAGGCGAATCCGTCATCACTTAATAAAGGTCTATAATCCTTAGTCTCAGTAAGGGATTCTTAATAGCTCTCGTAGTGATGACTACTTGCATAAAAAGTGCTTTTTGTGTTTATTACTGAATCATTTAAACAGCACTTTAAGCGCATATAAGGATAACACCTATGACACAAGAAAATAACTTTTCCAATAATATTTTAACTTTCCTGTTCCATAAAGAAATCTGGAATTCACTTCCCTTTACGTTATATGTCTCACTTTTTACCTTATACGCTTTGCTATAACTCTATCATAAAATGATAACTAAATTATTAAATAATATCACTCTAGATAAACTAAATTATCAAAAAAAAAGAACCCTACTCGCCTTACACCTTAACAAAAAAAATAAATATACTTGCCAGCCCTGACTCAAAGTCTAAACGTAAATGTTTATGTTTATCCCCATTGTCAATAACCTAAACTTGATGAAGTGCCTGCTATACTAAACCATAAAAAAGAAAAGATATACTCCCTGTTACTAACTACTATAGCTTTTAGATAAAAAATTATTATAAGACAACTAATAAATAAATTTTATCTGCATTTTAGAAAGTTTTAAAAAGATAAACTAACTTAAAATACTTTTGAACTATACTACTAGAACAATTAGTAATATCATAGATTAAAAATACTTTTAAAAAAAATCTAATAAAAATAACTTAAACTATTAACTTTTATAACTAAATATGTTATCTTAACTCTAAAGATTATAATTAAAAATACCAACGCTTATATCAACCAATTATTAAAGGAAAATATATGAACGATAAACAAAATGGACTAATACAATATACCCAAACCCTATTACAAAACTATATGTCCAATGATATGGCTTACTATATAAGCTATGTATTATTAATAATAATGATATTATTATTGGGCTATATATCCAGTATAATATCAAAAAAAATTATACTCGTAAGGTTGAAGAAATTCATAGAAAAAACCAAAATTAAATGGGATGACCTCCTCTTAAAAGAAAAAGTCGTTAAACACCTTGTTAGATTAATCCCCGCTATAATTATATACTTCGCCGCATACTCTATACCAGATATGACCCACTGGATACATGACCTCGTTATAATTTATATAATCTTTCTTATAGTCCTAACTATTAACTCTATACTAAATACCGGAATTGCTATTTATCAAAACTTCGAAGTCTCTAAAGAAAGACCCATAAAAAGCTATGTACAACTAATTAAAATATTTTTATACATTATCGCCTTTATACTAATAATATCAAACATAATTGGTAAATCGCCTGTAGTACTATTAACTAGTATTGGTGCAATGACCGCTATATTATTATTGGTCTTTAAGGATACTATTCTAGGACTAGTAGCTGGCTTTCAGATAGTATCCAATAATATGATCCACATCGGTGACTGGATAGAAGTTCCAAAGTACGGTGCCGACGGTAATGTAACCGATATATCTTTGACCACTGTTAAAGTCCAAAATTGGGATAAAACTATATCCTCTGTTCCGGTATACTCCCTAGTTATGGGTTCCTTTAAAAATTGGCGAGGTATGAGTGAGTCAGAGGGAAGACGTATTAAAAGAGCTATAAATATCGATATAAATAGTATAAAATTCTGTTCTGAAAAGATGATAAACGAATTTGAAAATATACATTATCTAAAAAACTATATAAAAAGTAAAAAAACTGAAATAGATAACTATAATCACCTCCATAATATTATGCCTCCAGATATTAGTAGCAGACAAATGACTAATATCGGCGTGCTAAGAGCTTATATAATATCATATTTGAGTAATCATCCAAAAATACATAATGATATGACATTTATTATACGACAACTAGCTCCAAAAGAATACGGAGTGCCTATAGAAATATACGTTTTTAGTAATGATCAGGAGTGGGCTAACTATGAATCCATTCAAGGGGATATCTTTGATCACATTCTCGCAGTCATACCAAAGTTTGAACTAAAAGTATTTCAAAATCCTACAGGTAATGATTTTAAATCTTTATCAAAAATATAATACTATTTATTTTATATATATATTGTTTATTGCTATGCGAGGTAGTCTTAAATAATCAATTAGCTCTGTCAGAAAGTCATATAAATACCTAAATCCGTCTATTACTGTATAATCCCTTAAAAGCATCTTTCCTTTTAAGGGTACTTCAAGTTTAAGTATATCATCCGCATTTAAAATAAGTCTTCCGCCAGTATCGTAGTTCTCAATTAGGTCATAGGTGAACTTATAAAGCTTATGTAAAAAAGTGCTTAGCTTTGAAAATAAGTTTCTGTATTCACTTTGAGAATCCAGCTTTAACTTAATCTTATAGTTTTCTAATAAGCTGTCATTAGCTATTTTCTCTAATGTCTCAACGTATAAGTATAAAGCTGAATAACAATTATAAATATCAGTATAAAATGTTTCTCTTGTAATAGAGTAGTTTAGCCCTAACTTAATATAGTATGGACTCAGTAAAACAAGAAATTCTTCTTCAAAGTATTTTAAAAAAGTATAAATCTCATTAGCTTCACTATTGTCAACCGAAGAAGGAACTTTCAAAACTTCGATGTCTTTTAAGTATTTGTATTCGCTAATAGAATTGGATGTATTATCATAGTCCAAATGAGAATCATCCGAACTTTCTTCTAAATCTAAGCTAAGAAGTTCTTTTTCCAGCTTTTGAATTTCTTTATATACACGAATACGCTGAGTTTCATTAGAACTTGTTTTAAGTACACCTTTTAGATTGTTAATAATCTTTCTTATTTTTATGGGATTGTTTTCTATAATTATTCCTCGTAAAAAAAGTGTTTTGCTACTAACTAAAAATAATATATAAAATATTAATAACAAACTATATATAAAAAAAATAGTATGAGATAAATTCCCATACTATTGATTTTTTTGTATAACTAATATAACTTACCAGTTGTCTATCGGATCCCTTACATTACGACTTTCTTCTTTAAACCTATCAACCTCTGCAACAAGATTATCAAAATATACATAATATTTTCCGTAGGATTCTAATGGATCAACTTTAATAAAAAAACCTTTAAATTTAAGTCCCCGTTTACTAGTAAAACGATAGTTATCCTGAACAACATAAAGAGGTACAGTTACTTTTAATCGCTTCCAACCCAAAAAGTTAAGCTTATCCATTTTTATAAGCAATTCTTTTCCAAAAAGATCCTCAACTATAATATAAAGTGTATGCTGTTTTTCTCGACCACATACCCATACTTCAAAAGCCTTTACTATTCCATCAAGTCTAATAGGCCTATTGTGGTGAATAGAGAACCAATTATGTCCCCGTTTATAAAAATTAACTTTTGCACCTAAAATGTACTTCTTATTATCAGTATATGGCCTATAATACTTTCTTTCATATACTCCATCAGGCTTTCTGTACTTAGGAGGTACTTTTACTTCTTTCTTACCTTGCTTCTTAAGCGCAAGAGGTGCTCCCAATACTCTTCTTGTAGTAGCAATACCTTGATCTTCTGGTATATTAATAGTCCATTCGCCTACTTCTTCAAATGTATCCACAGTTATCAAGTAAAGAGACTTAGACGCATCAGGACCTAACTGTTCCTTAGCAGTCTTTGACTCATCATCTTGATTTAAGTCAATTCTATTATTGTCTTTTTTATCAGTGGTTTTCTCCTGAGCAAACCCGTTACCAATAGAACCAACCAATAAAATTAGTATTGATAACATTAGTGTATTATTAACTTTCATAAAACTCTCCTTAAATAGATTGCATTATCATTTTTTTGGAGCAGGATTTTTATTTCCATTATCCCAATAGTTGTAAACAAACTGAAGTTCTTCACCTACATAGCTTTCTTCATATATATCAGTTACCACGTGAAAGTAATCAAAATATGTATAAAATTCACTAGGATTTTCATAAGGATCAGCAATTATTTTAAACCTCAAAAACTTTAGTGGACGTACACTAGGAAGTGATTTACTTTTTTGCTTAATATGAAACGGTATAGATATTCGCATTTTTCTCCAACCCTTAAAATTAAGGTCTCCAAAAGGAATAGAATGAGTATTGCCCATATAATCCTGCAAGTGACATTCTATCTTATAATTATAATTCCCTCCCCAAACATATATATATAAGTGTTTAGTGTTACCAGACAGCCAAATAAAATTAGGATTTACTGATTTATCCCATTTTGTACGCATAGGTTTAAAGGTTTTATTTTTTGCTACTAATCTTAACCAATCCAATGAATACTCTTTAGAAGGTCTTATAGCATTAGGCTCTATTACTAACCAGTTATATCCTGAGACATCCCACTTTCCGCGAACAGCCAAAATTGTTTTTTCTTTATCTCTTAGATATGGGTTTTTTTGTACTGCCTCTGGTAATATAGAGCCTTTTTTATAAGAAGAACTATTTAACCACTTTATCCAAGCGTTGGAGTCTTGAAATGGTTTTTTTGCACTGTCTTCCCAATTTTTTGATCTAAATTTAGAAAACTTAGCTACCCACTCACCTGGAGTTTCAAAGTCATCTACTGTATTAATAACAATAGCCTCATGACTTACCTCAGAATGAGCTATACCTGACCAATCAAAAATAATCATTAAAAGCAAAATCATAAAAACCAAAGTTTTTTTATATATCATGCCTATAAAACCCCTTTTACGATAGATTAAGATAACTTATATATCATTATAAGAATAATAATCAAATATATATTTTTATCGACCTCTAAACCTGTAAAATAAAAGAAATAGGCTAAATTATTAATAAAAAATAAAATTTAATTTAACCTTTTAATAGTAACTTTATAAAATATAGCTATGATTAATCATTAGAATCCTTCAGTATTTACCTCAGCAATCTTTTTTAGGTTATCTTTTTTTAGTATAATAACTTTTTTACCATCCTTAGCATTTATATAAATAAGGTCTTTAAAAAAAGTTATAAAAGTATTCTCTGCAATAAAAACATCCGATTTAGCTTTTAGCTTTAACTCATTATCATGTTTTGCCAGTCTATAACCACCACTATCAACTATTACTGTATAAATAAATCCTTCTCTTATCTCTACAAAGCTACGCCAAAATATATTAGTATTACTAGAGTTAATAGCTTTTAGAGTTTTTCTATCAAGAATTGTAAGACGATGATAACTACTATGTCCCCCTCTATGAGTAATTACAACTATACCTTTTGCAAAAATGTCATACTTTTTACCGCATATATTATTAACAGGAGATTTCAAAACAACTTTACCATTAGAAGCATTTATCATATACATTTCATTATCATAATGTCCATCTTTTAGATACTTTTTAACTTTTAGGTAATACAGCATATTCCCGAATATATTTTTATCTACCTGTTTATCTCTAAGACGATCTTCTCTTTCATCAAGTTCTTTTGATTTTTCCTTTAGCTTTTTGCTAAACTTAACAGGGTCTTTTTTTATTTCTTTTTTTATTTCATCTTCTTTAAGAGCTACTTTATCTTTTTTTAAGCTTTCTTCTTTTTTCTTTAATACTTCTTCTTTTTCTTTAATTTTTTGTTCTTTTTTTGCTATCTCTTTTTCTTCTTTTTTTACAAGTTCTGTTTTTGTACTATCTTTCTTTTCTTTATCTATATCGGTTTTACGTTTATCTAGTTGTGTTTTTTCTTTAGTTAGTTTATCTTTTAATTTATCAAGTTCTTTTTTGTCTTGGCCAATATCTTTTTCTTTTAGCTTGACAATTTTTTTACGTTCATCAATATTAGAATCATCTTTTCTAACCTCTTCTCTGACCTTATCATCAGATACTGCAAAAGGATCAACTGATTTTCTATCAGATAAAGGTATAAGTATTTTAGTCTTACCCGGCCAATCATAATATACAGTAGAAATACCAGCATTCTTTTTATTTATATGTTTTAGTACAACCTTTTTATATTTAGACTTTATATATTCGATATTACCACGATAAATGGCGTTATAATAGGTTATAAAAAGGGCAAGGGAGTCTCCATCTTTTTTGGAATAGTCATATTTTTTCATAAGGTATTCGGAAATTATATAGCGGATATAATTAATATGTTTTACTTGTGCTTTTTTGTCAATGGATATTATATCAGCAGATAGTTTATCTTTTTCTTCTTCAGAAGTTGCATGAATAATAGAATATTTACCATAAAAGTTAAAGTAGTTATTATCTTTATCAATTCCCTCAGATAATTGACTACCAATTAGCCTAACACTTTTTACTGAATCTGTTTTACTATATTTTCCTTTATAATTTATGAATTTAACTTTCTTAGCTTTTTTTATTTCATTTTCTTCTACCTGAAAACCATACATAGTCCCATAGGGAATTACTAAGCTAATTATTATAATATAAACTATTTTTTTCATTTTAATAAGCTCCATTTTTTGCTGTGCCAATAATTATTTAATTTATCATTATTGGCATAAATCATAAAAAACTACAAAAGTTTATATTAAAAATATATTATACTTTTATGCTTAAGGAAATAGCTTTTCACTGCTATCTTTTTTAGCAAAGGCTTTAATAAACTGTTATATTATAATTTTATTTTTCTACAAAGAAATTATAACCTTTAACAAAGTGTTACATTATTTTGTTACACTATTTTAAAGTAAGTGTTTTTCTTTTTGTAAAAATTAATTAAATTTATATTATATACAACTGTATATAAAATTGAGGAGTCAATTAGTTTTAATTGTCTTATTATAAACGTGTTAGTATAAGTTAACTTAAAGAGTATTAATAAGTTTTAGCAGTATGATAATAGCATAGCTTAGGAATATTACAAGTTTTTTATTATTAGGCCGATCTTTATTATGATATTATTTTAATATAAAAGGGGTTTAATTAATAGGGGATTAAAATGACTAGTAAAGATAAAATGTTTTTTATTAGAAAAGGAAATGAGCTTTTTAATAATGGAGAAGTAGAAACTGCAAAGAAATATTTTATGAGAGCTGACTATCAGGATGGTATATTAAGAGTTGCAGATCATTATTTCTATGAAAAAAGATTACCATTAAATGCTCTTCCTCTTTATATGAAGTGTGGTTCAAAGGCTAAAGTTGATGAGATATTCCAGCGAATGGCTTTTGCATTAGGTAAAATGATTGGAAAAGATAAAAAAGATAAGAAAAATACAAAAACTAAAAAAGAAGTTTTAGCTGATTAAATATGATATATAATTATGCTATAACTTATCCAAGTCAGTTTTTTGAGTAGACAACCATGAGGATTATCATATAATTTATTAGGAGTGTAATTATTATGATATCCCAAATTATAATTTGGTTAGTCGCTATGATTGGAGGCTTAATAGGGGGAGTAATAGGAGGAGGTGTTTTTTATTTTATGCTTGAAAACTCAAAAAAACGATCCCTTAATACAAAAATAAGGGAAGAAGCTAATAGGGCTGATAACCTGTTATCTAATGGTCATATCAAAGAAGCTATTACAATATACAACAAAGTACTTAGAAAAATGCCATCTAAGAGTACGGAGTTATATATTGATATTTTATGTTCTAAAGGAATGGGGTATAATCAGCTTTTTACTGACGAACACAATAAGAAAAACCTTATTAAATCAGCTAATGCCTATGAAAAAGCTCTAGGTATATTAGCTTTAAATACAAATTTATCTAAGTATACAAACATAAAAAATAGCTTGGGGGAAATATATTGGAAGCTTTCTATGTTTGGAAACGAAGAAAGTTACCTTAAAAAAGCTATGAAGGCTTGTAAAGATGGCTTAAAAGTTAGAACTCTTGAAAGCCATCCCCTTGAATATGCAGGACTTATGAATAATTTGGCTATTGTTTATAGGTCTCTTAGTAACATATCCAACATAGAAAAAAACTTAGAAAATGCTATAATTACATATAAACTTGTCCTAAAGGTTTATACTGCTGTACATTATCCTAAGAACTTTGCCACTGTTCAAAATAATATAGGTAATACCTATCAAAAACTTTCCCAACATAAAGATAGCGAAGTAAACCTATATCTCTCAATTGATGCATATAAATTGGCACTTGATATATACAATAAAGATGACTATCCCGATCACTATGCACTAATACACGATAATTTGGGTAATAGCTATTTAAGTCTTGCTTATATTAAAAAAGAAAAAAGTGAACTCCATAATGCTATAAAGTCATTTAATAAGGCTCTTACGATTTATACCATAGATAGTTATCCAGATTATTATGCCTCTTTGCAAGATAATTTGAGTACAAGCTATTGGAACCTATCCGAACACCATAGTAGAAAAGATAATCTTAAAAATGCAGTTCTTGCTTGTAAAGAAGCATTAAAAGTATATACCCTTGATAAAGATCCTTCTAAGTATGCCAGAACATTAAAAAACCTTGGCGGTGCTTATTGGTCTTTGTCTAACCATAGGGATGAAAAAGAAAAAGACTTGTTAGAGTCCATAAAGGCTTGGGAAGAGGTGTTAAAGCTTGGTATTAATAATAAAATTACAGCAGAACATTATGCCGAAACCCTTTGTGACTTAGGAGTAGCATATTGCGGGCTATCTGCATACAGAAGTAGAGAGAATAACTTAAAAAAGTCTATTCACTTTTTAGAAAACGCTCTTAGTATATACGATATTGAGAGTAATCCAGGTTGTTTTGCAAAGACAAATATTCACTTAGGTGCCTCTTATACAGAGCTATCCGATATAAGAGATCAAAACAATAATCTTGATAAGGCTACTAAAGCATATATGGATGCACAAAAGGCTTATGAAGCCTATTCAGAATAGTTTTTCATCTTCTAAGTGATACATACGTAAAAACTAGTTAAAACCGTTGACAGTAAAAAAAGAATTATCTATTTTTAAGTTATGCATGAACTCTCCATAGCAACTAGCATGATCGATATAGTCCTTGATCATGCTAAGTCAGCCAATGCACAAAAGATTAACCTTATAGAAATAGAGTTAGGTGAGCTATCAGGAATTGTTGATAGTGCCTTAGAGTTCTGTTTTGAAGCTGTTTGTAAGAATACCATTGCTGAAGGTGCAAAACTTAGTTTGTATAAAGTTCCTGCTATGGGAGAGTGTCAAAACTGTAAGTCGAAGTTTAATATTAATTCTCTGTTTATGCAGTGTAATAACTGTAATAGCATGAAAGTTAATCTAATACAAGGACAAGAACTTAAAATAAAATCTATTATAGTAGATTAAGGAGATATATTATGTGCGACACCTGTGGATGCCATAAACCAAATAATACCATTACAATACAAGCTCCAAATAATAATAATCATTTTCATTATCACCAACACAATAGTGAAACTGTCTTAAAAATAGAAAAGGATATATTACAAAAGAATAGTTCTCTGGCTAACAAAAATAGAGAGTATCTCAAATCAAAAAACATTATTGCCATTAACCTTATGAGCTCTCCTGGATCAGGTAAAACTACGATACTCGAGAAGACTATATCCGACCTCAAAAATAAAATAACATTTAGCGTTATAGAAGGTGATCAGCAAACATTAAACGATGCTAAACGCATCCAAGATGTTGGAGTTCCTGTAGTACAGGTTAATACTGGTAGTGGTTGTCATCTGGACTCTGAAATGATAGATAAGGCAGTTAAAGCCATTAAACCCAATAATAACTCCATACTGTTTATAGAAAACGTTGGTAACCTTGTATGTCCTGCTATGTTTGACTTGGGTGAATCAAAAAAAGTGGTTATAATAAGCACTACAGAGGGTGAGGATAAACCTATTAAATACCCTAATATGTTTTATGAGGCAGACATTTGTATTATAAATAAGATTGACCTGCTCCCTTACTTGGATTTTAGCGTTGATAAGTGTAAGGACTATGCCCTTAAGGTAAACCATAATCTTAAGTTTTTCGAGGTATCCGCTAAAACTAACGAAGGCATGGATAAGTGGTATAGCTGGCTTAGGGATATGCTAAAATAGCTATCTAATGCAACGAATAAGGATTTATGTAAATGGTATAGTACAAGGAGTGGGGTTTAGACCCTTTGTTTATAATCTGGCAAAGAGAATAAATCTTAATGGATTTGTTAAAAACACTCCCAATGGCGTTGAGGTAGAGGTAGAAGGACATATAACTAAAATAAATAATTTTATTAATAGTCTTAAAAGCAGTCCCCCACCCCTTGCGGATATTAAAAGTATTAGTCAAATAAATATCCCCTGTAAAAGGGATAGTAATTTTGTTATAGAGTCCTCTCCTAGTAGTGTTAGCCATGATACCCTTATATCCCCTGACATTAGCATTTGTGATGACTGTCTAAAAGAGTTATTTGATCCTCAAAATAGACGATACCATTATCCCTTTATAAACTGCACTAACTGTGGACCAAGATATACCATAATAAACGGTATACCTTATGATCGTCCATTTACGTCCATGAGACAGTTTATACAATGCCCTAAGTGCCAAAGTGAATATGATGATCCAAGTAATCGTCGTTTTCATGCTCAGCCTAATGCCTGCTTTGAGTGTGGACCAAGTTTATGGTTTCAGTCAACTAAGGGTCTTAAAATAACTGACCAAAATACTGCCATAGATACTGCTGTTAAGAGTCTCTTAAACGGTGAAGTCATAGCTATTAAGGGATTAGGCGGCTTTCATATAGCAGTAAATGCCTCTAATGAATTGGCTATTAACCTCCTTAGACAAAACAAAAAGAGAGCTAAAAAGCCCTTTGCCATAATGGTTATGGATATTAAAACTGCTAACACATTGGCAAATATTAATACCGAAGAAGAGAAACTATTATTGAGCCATAACAGACCTATTGTACTACTAAATAAAAAACCTAATAACTATATTAGTGAGGCTGTTGCACCGGATAATAACCGTATTGGTATTATGCTCCCCTATACGCCTATTCACTATCTCATTTTACAAAAGCTTTGTGAGAGCAAATCTAACTCTATAAAAGCTTTGGTCATGACCAGTGGTAACATATCAGAAGAGCCTATCGCCATAGATAATGATGATGCTAAAACCCGCCTAAGTAATATTGTGAATGGCTTTCTATTCCACAATAGGGATATACTAATAAGAGTGGACGACTCTGTTACACTGCATTTAGAATGTAGTCGCCGCTTTATACGTAGATCAAGGGGCTATACTCCAAAGCCTATATTCATAAAAAAGTCTAAAAACACAGTACTGGCTGTTGGCGGAGAACTAAAAAATACCATCTGCATTATAAAAAAGGATAAGGCATTTGTAAGCCAGCATATTGGCGATATAACTAATATTGAGGCTTATGAGTTTTTCAAGTCTACGATAAAAAGCTTTAAAAAAATATTAAAAGTGGAACCTAATATAATTGTCCATGATCTGCACCCACAATACTTATGTAGTCAGTGGGCAAAAGAGCAAAATGTTAATATCATTGCTGTACAACATCACCACGCTCATCTTACATCTTGTATGGCGGATAATAGATTAGCTGATCCAGTTATTGGTATTATAATGGACGGTACAGGATATGGTACAGATAATACTATTTGGGGAGGTGAAGTCTTAATCGGTGATTATAATGGATTTAGTCGTTTTGCATACTTTGAACCTCATCCACTACCTGGGGGTGATAGTGCCATCAAATCGCCATGGCATACTGGGATTAGCTATTTATATAAGGCATACGGAAAAAACATCCCAGAACTACCGTTTATGACGGATTATCCCATAAAACTCATTACTGATATGATAGATAAAAACTTTAACTGTCCAACAACAAGTAGCTGTGGACGCCTATTTGATGCTATAGCCTCCATTAGCGGTGGACGACAAACCATAGAGTATGAAGGACAAAGTGCAATAGAGTTTATGCAATCCATTGAGTCTTTGTCTAATAAGACCTTTGACTCTGATATTCAGGAGTATAATGACCAGTATATCATGTTAATATCCCCTATAATTAGGTCTGTTGTCAAAATGCTAAAAGTTAATAGTCCATTATCTGAGATTAGTGCCATATTCCATAATACGCTAATACAGCTGTTTAATAAGGTGGCTCAAAAAGCTAAAGAGCATACCAGTATTAATAACGTAGTACTAAGTGGGGGGGTATTCCAAAATGATGTATTATTTAGTGGATTAATAAGCCTATTAGAAAAAACAGGCTTTAAAGTTTATACCCATAAAGAAGTACCCTGTAATGACGGGGGATTATCCCTTGGTCAGGCAGTTATTGGACTATCCCAATATAAAGATTAGTTTATTTATTATCCGCTATCCTAAAGCCGTCTTGTAGGCTTTTACCACGCATCTCTAACTTAGGATTAAAAAATGGCGTACAAGGTAAGGGAGCATTGTAACAACTTCCATCTTTTACTGGCATATAAATTATTGTATTGTCTATTGTTTTTTTAGTAGTTAGCTCTGCCTCTGGATAAGAGGATAAGGTTATCCAGCTTTTAATATTTATAAGTTTAGTAAAATCCATACGAAAAAACAAAACGCAAAGTGCTAATATTAATAATACTTTTGCCAGTCGTATTGTATTAACATTTTCTCTAATTTTAATTATAAAGTCCCACTCTTGTAAAGCTATTAAAAATATACTAAAAAAGAGTGTATAACCAGTAACAAATCTAATAGAAGGTGCAGTAATAAACCATACACTAAGATTAACTAACAAAGTTAAATAAATAATACTAAACTTTTTTAAATGGCTTATTGCCCTGTTATAGTGAAAAAAGAAATAAAAAACATAAGTTATAATACTTATAATTAGTAAAGATAATAGTTCTCTGGTTTTCAAGTTTTCTTTTATCCATGGTATAAACCAAAACCAAAAATCATTATTAGCTACTTCCAAAAAGCCTTCACCTGGCTTTTTAGCCCCAAACTCTATTACATTCTTTAAGTTAACCATTACATTATAAGACATCTTCCAGTCAAAATTAAAGAAGTCTAACATTGCTATTGGTAAAGGAAAAACTAAATATCCTGATAAAATAATATTTCTTATTAAAAAAGGCATTATAATTATAATAAAACTTACTGCTACAAAAGAAATAGACTTAAACTTTATATCAGTCTTTCTTAAAAAAAGATACAAAAAGTACAATGGGACAATAGCTATAAATAAACTAGATAGCTTAATTGTTACTACAAAAAAAGAAAAGTTAACAAGCATAAATATTAAAACCTTATTATCCTCTTTCTTCTCTAATAGCTCAACTGCATAATATAATATAAAATAGACAATAAAAAAAATTGGTAAATCTACACTTAAAGTTGGGTTTCTAATAGGATCACCAAAGATAATTATAAAAAATATTGATAATGCTTTAATTATATTTGTAATATTAAATCTTTTTTGAAATAGCCTATTTATGCCAGTTAACCCCCAAACTATAGCAAATAGAATAATTAATCCACTTATAAAATGAAAATTATAATCGTTATAATTAAACAATGCAGAAAACAAAAACCAATGAAAGTTATAAGAAAATAGAAGACTTAAATTACCTAACCCAGGTACCACTGAATAATTATTTATCCACTCAACCGTTGGATGATGATAGTAACCAGAATCACTTAGAAGCAGGGATGAAAGACTTGATTGGTATAAAATAATAATAATAAATACTAAAAAAACTACATAAACAAAAGGTGAAATCTCTTTTAATGTATGTATAATACTTTTAAACTTATCTTTAACATAACTAAAATCGAATATAATGTATAGTACAGAGCAAGCGAAAAAAACTAAGGATAGCTCATAAGTTATCTTAGAGAAAATAGATATTACCGACAATATAACAGTAATAAATAAAATACCATTCCACAGAGTTAAATATGGTGATATATCTTTTTGCTCAGAGAATACCTTCTCTATTATCCTTTGATAAGCCACTCCAAATGACCAGAGTAAGAACGTAGCATAAATCCAAACAATTAATATGATTAACATTTTTACTCCTCAATAAAGTTTAATTTAGGTTAAGATAGAGGACTATCCCTTGGTCAGGCAGTTATTGGACTATCCCAATATAAAGATTAGTTTATTTATTATCCGCTATCCTAAAGCCGTCTTGTAGGCTTTTACCACGCATCTCTAACTTAGGATTATTAAAGTGTCGAGGATATTCTACACAAGGTAAAGGGGCATTAGAACACTGTCCAGAGTCTGGACTCATATAAAGTATTACTTTGTCCGATAATTTTTTGCTTATTAACTTTCTTTCTGGATAAGGTGCTGGAGTTATTACATAAGTCAACCACTTTTTAGGATTTGTAAATGTCATTTCAATAACAGCAACTGGACGAAAAAAAATAGAACCAACTGATAATATTATTAATAATACCTTTGCTAGCTTTATTATATTTATATTTTCTTTAGCCTTAACAATCCATTTCCACTCTTGCAAAGCTATTAAGAATACGATAGAAAAAAATAGGTAACCACTAGCAAATCTAATAGCAGGTGCAGTAATAAACCATACACTAATATTAACTAACAAAGTCAAATAAATAATACTGAACTTTTTTAAATGGTTAATTACCTTATTGAAATTAAAAAAGGAATAAAATATATAAGCTATAACACTTATAAAAAATAAAACAAGTTCTATAGCTTCCCACTTTTCTTTGTTTCCTATAAAGAGTAGATTTCTTTTTATCCAAGGTACAAACCAAAACCAAAAATCATTATTAGCTACTGATGGCCAGTTTGCTAAAGGCATTTTAGCCCAAAACTCTATTGCATTCTTTTCAAGGATTACTATATTATAAGAAACCTTCCAGTCAAAATCAAAGAAGTCTAACATTGGAAAAGGAAAAACTAAATATCCTGATAAAATAATATTTCTTATTAAAAAAGGCATTATAATTATAATAAAACTTACTGCTACAAAAGAAATAGACTTAAGCTTTATATTAGACCTCTTTAAAAAAAGATATAAAAAGTATAATGGAGCAATAACTATAAATAAACTAGATAGCTTAATTGTTACTACAAAAAAAGAAAAGTTAAGAAGCATAAATATTAAAACTTTATTATCCTCTTTCTTCTCTAATAGCTCAACTGCATAAAATAAAATAAAGTAGATAATAAAAGCAGTAGGAAAGTCTGTACTAAGGGAACGAATAGCAAAGATTTTTAATGCTACAAACAGTATTGTTAAGCCTTTAATTATCTTTATAAGACTAAATCTTTTTTGTAGTAATTCATTTAGCCCAGTTAGTACCCAAAAGAAGCCAAATATAACAATTAATCCATTCATAAAATGAAAATCATAATCGTTATAATTAAGCAGTGCAGAAAACAAAAGCCAATGGGAGTTAAAAGCAAGTTGAGGAAATAAATTGCCTAAACCAGGTACCACAGAATAATTATTTATCCACTTAACCGTTTGATGGTGATATATCAGTGTATCATTATATATTGTACCAGGCAAACTAGATTGAAATAGAGTAGCAATAAAAAATAAAGTAAAAACTACATAAACAAAAGGTGAAATACCTTTTAACCTTTGTATAATGCTTTTAAACTTATCTTTAACATAACTAAAATCGAATATAATGTATAGTACAGAGCAAGCGAAAAAAACTAAGGATAGCTCATAAGTAATCTTAGAAAAAATAGATATAATCGACAATATAACAGTAATAAATAAAATACCATTCCACAGAGTTAAATATGGTGATATATCTTTTTGCTCAGAGAATATCTTTTCGATTATCCTTTGATAAGCCACTCCAAATGACCAGAGTAAGAACGTAGCATAAATCCAAACAATTAATATGATTAACATTTTTACTCCTCAATAAAGTTTAATTTAGGTTAAGATAGAGGACTATCCCTTGGTCAGGCAGTTATTGGACTATCCCAATATAAAGATTAGTTTATTTATTATCCGCTATCCTAAAGCCGTCTTGTAGGCTTTTACCACGCATCTCTAACTTAGAATTAAAAATATAAGGCTGTGTACAAGGTAAGGGAGCGTTGTAACAATTTCCATCTTTTACTGGCATATAAATTATTGTATTGTCTATTGTTTTTTTAGTAGTTAGCTTTACCTCTGGATAAGAGGATAAGGTTATCCAGCTTTTAATATTTATAAGTTTAGTAAAATCCATACGAAAAAACAAAACGCAAAGTGCTAATATTAATAATACTTTTGCCAGTCGTATTGTATTAACATTTTCTCTAATTTTAATTATAAAGTCCCACCCTTGTAAAGCTATTAAAAATATACTAAAAAAGAGTATATAACCACTAGCAAACCTAATAGCAGGTGCAGTAATAAACCATACACTAAGATTAACTAACAAAGTTAAATAAATAATACTAAACTTTTTTAAATGGCTTATTGACCTATTATAGTGAAAAAAGAAATAAAATACATAAGTTATAATACTTATAATTAGTAAAGATAGTTCTCGTGTTTTCCAGTTGTCTTTTATCCATGGTATAAACCAAAACCAAAAATCATTATTAGCTACTTCCCAAAAGCCTTCACCTGGCTTTTTAGCCCAAAACTCTATTACATTCTTTAAGTTAAGCACTGCATTATAGGGAGTCTTCCAGTCAAAATCAAAGAAGTCTAACATTGGTAAAGGAAAAACTAAATATCCTGATAAAATAATATTTCTTATTAAAAAAGGCATTATAATTATAATAAAACTTACTGCTACAAAAGAAATAGACTTAAGCTTTATATCAGTCTTTCTTAAAAAAAGATATAAAAAGTACAATGGAACAATAGCTATAAATAAACTAGATAGTTTAATTGTTACTAAAAAAAAAGAAAAGTTAACAAGCATAAATATTAAAACTTTATTATCCTTTTTCTTCTCTAATAATTCAACTGCATAATATAATATAAAATAGACAATAAAAAAAGTTGCTAAATCTGTACTGAAAGCTTGGTTTATATTAGGATTACTAAAGATAAAAAGTATAGGAAGCACTGATAATGCTTTAATTATATTTGTAATATTAAATCTTTTTTGAAATAGCTTATTTAGTCCAGTTAACCCCCAAAATATGGCAAATAGCATAATTAATCCACTTATAAAATGAAAATTATAATCGTTATAATTAAACAGTGCAGAAAACAAAAACCAATGAGAGTTAAAGGCTAGTCTATGATGCAAATTACCTAACCCAGGTACCACTGAATAATTATTTATCCACTCAACCGCTGGATGATGATAGCCACCAGAATCAGCTAAAAGCAGGGACGATAAGCTGGATTGGTATAAAGTAATAATAATAAATACTAAAAAAACTACATAAACAAAAGGTGAGATACCTTTTAACCTTTGTATAATGCTTTTAAACTTATCTTTAACATAACTAAAATCGAATATAATGTATAGTACAGAGCAAGCGAAAAAAACTAAGGATAGCTCATAAGTTATCTTAGAGAAAATAGATATTACCGACAATATAACAGTAATAAATAAAATACCATTCCACAGAGTTAAATATGGTGATATATCTTTTTGCTCAGAGAATATCTTTTCGATTATCCTTTGATAAGCCACTCCAAATGACCAGAGTAAGAACGTAGCATAAATCCAAACAATTAATATGATTAACATTTTTACTCCTCAATAAAGTTTAATTTAGGTTAAGATAGAGGAGTATCCCTTGGTCAGGCAGTTATTGGACTATCCCAATATAAAGATTAGCCTATTTATTATCCGCTATCCTAAACCCATCTTGTAGGCTTTTACCACGCATCTCTAAGTTAGGATTAAAATATGCCGTACAAGTTAAGGGGGAGTTGTAACAGATTTCATCTTTTACTGGCACATAAATTATTGTATTGTCTATTGTTTTTTTAGTAGTTAGCTCTGCCTCTGGATAAGAGGATAAGGTTATCCAGTCTTTAATGTTTATAAATTTAGTAAAATCCATACGAAAAAACAAAACGCAAAGTGCTAATATTAATAATACTTTTGCCAGTCGTATTGTATTAACATTTTCTCTAATTTTAATTATAAAGTCCCACTCTTGTAAAGCTATTAAAAATATACTAAAAAAGAATATATAACCACTAGCAAATCTAATAGCAGGTGCAGTAATAAACCATACACTAATATTAACTAACAAAGTCAAATAAATAATACTAAACTTTTTTAAATGGCTTATTGCCCTGTTATAGTGAAAAAAGAAATAAAAAACATAAGTTATAATACTTATAACTAATAAAAGTAATTCTCGAGTTTTCCAGTTTACTTTTATCCATGGTATAAACCAAAACCAAAAATCATTATTAGCTACTTCCAAATAGCCTCCACCTTGCCATTTGGCCCAAAGCCCTATAAAATTCTTTAAGTCAACCACTGCATTATAAGGCATCTTCCAGTCAAAATTAAAGAAGTCTAACATTGGGAAAGGAAAAACTAAATATCCTGATAAAATAATATTTCTTATTAAAAAAGGCATTATAATTATAATAAAACTTACTGCTACAAAAGAAATAGACTTAAGCTTTATATCAGACCTCTTTAAAAAAAGATATAAAAAGTACAATGGGGCAATAACTATAAATAAACTAGATAGCTTAATTGTTAATACAAAAAAAGAAAAGTTAACAAGCATAAATATTAAAACTTTATTATCCTTTTTCTTCTCTACTAATAATTTAACTGCATAATATAATATAAAATAGACAATAAAAAAAGTTGCTAAATCTGTACTGAAAGCGTGGTTTACATTAGGATTACTAAAAAGAAGAAGCATAGGAAGCAGTGATAATGCTTTAATTATATTTGTAATATTAAATCTTTTTTGAAATAGCTTATTTAGTCCAGTTAACCCCCAAAATATGGCAAATAGCATAATTAATCCACTTATAAAATGAAAATTATAATCGTTATAATTAAGTAGTGCAGAAAACAAAAACCAATGGGGGTTATAAGCTAGTCTATTATGCAAATTACCTAACCCAGGTACCACTGAATAATTATTTATCCACTTAACCGCTGGCTGATGATATCCAACAGCATCACCTTGAAGCAAGGATGGTAGACTTTGGTGTAAAGTAATAATAATAAATACTAAAAAAACTACATAAACAAAAGGTGAAATACCTTTTAACCTTTGTATAATGCTTTTAAACTTATCTTTAACATAACTAAAATCAAATATAATATATAGTATAGAACACAACAAAAAAACAAAAGACAACTCATAAGTTATCTTAGAGAAAATAGATATTACCGACAATATAACAGTAATAAATAAAATACCATTCCACAGGGTTAAATATGGTGATATATCTTTTTGCTCTGAGAATACCTTTTCGATTATCCTCTGATAAGCCAGTCCAAATGACCAGAGTAAGAACGTAGCATAAATCCAAACAATTAATATGATTAACATTTTATAACCTAGAATTTCTATTTATCACAGTTTTTAGCTATAATTTATCAGGATTAATTGCATTAAGAAGTTATTTATAATACATAAATCTACTTTTTAATACTGCACCAAATATTTAAAAACATTTTAAAATAACCCAACTTAAGATTATTTACGTTAAAGTTGCTCTTTTCAAAAAGATAGGTTATTTTAGAAAAGTTATATGCATCTTTATGTTCTTCAATCTCTACAGGACTAACCAAGCGTAGTTTAGCCATTATCCTTAAAAGTTTATCTGCCAAAATATTAGGAGTAGTTATAATAAAAACACCACCTACCTTTAACACACGGTTAATCTCATTTAATAAGCTTACTATTTTTGCTGGTTCAATATGCTCAAAAACAGCAAGCATAGTAACTACATCAAAGTTGTTACTTTCCAAAGTTAGTTGGTTATTATGCTCAAGATCATGGTTGATAAAGTTAATATTTGAATATCTATTCTTATTATGGTGTTCGTCAGTTAATTTATCTAAACCAAATTTAAAACTAAACAAAGTATTATTAAGAAAATAAGGATAACTACCACATCCTATATCTAAGATCTTACCAGCTCTATAACTATTATCTATTAGCTTATTAGCAATATTCGCCCTTTGTTTAGCTAAAAAGCCCTCTAATAAACCATATCCTCTTGTTATGTTATTATTAGACACTATCACTACTCCAATTAGTCAAATAAATTATACTTTAGAATACACCATATAGCACGAAAGCCATCTTTCCAATTGATTTTCTTTCCTTCGTTATAAGTTCTTCCATGATATGAAATACCAACCTCATATATATGTATATTAGGTATTTTGCTTATTTTAGCGGTGATTTCTGGTTCAAAACCAAAGCCATTCTCTTTTATGGTTATATTTTTTATTATATCACTACGAAATACCTTATAGCAGGTTTCCATATCGGTCAAATTAAGGTTGGTAAACATGTTTGATAATAAAGTAAGAAATTGATTGCCAACATAGTGCCAAAAATAAACCACCCTTCTTTCATAAGCGGTTACAAACCTTGAACCATAAACTACATCAGCCTCTTTCTCTAATAAAGGCTTTAAAAGAATAGGATATTCTTGTGGATTATACTCTAAGTCAGCATCTTGTATAATTAGAAAATCACCAGTTGCTTGTTGTATACCAACTTTAAGGGCAGCACCTTTTCCCATATTTTTGGGCTGATAAATTACCTTTGATACTTTTGCTTTTATTTCTTTGTCTAAGACATCCCTTGTTCCATCAGTGGAATAGTCATCAATTATTATAATTTCTTTATCTATTGTGTTTACAGCCAATACCCTATCAACAAGTTTATTAATTGTATCTTTTTCGTTATACACAGGGATAATAACAGAAAGTAGCTTATTATTCACTATAAATATCCTATACTATCTTTTCAAAGTACTCGATTGTTTTTATTAACCCCTCTTCTAAATTGACTTTTGGTTGCCATTTAAGTTCTTTTTTAGCTAGGGATATATCAGGCTTTCTCTTTACTGGATCATCTTGAGGTAGGGGTAAGTGTATAATTTTTGATTTAGAATTGATAAGCTCTATTACCTTTTGGGCTAACTCTAAAATAGTAATTTCTGTAGGATTCCCTAAATTAACAGGACCTATAAACTGATCAGAACTACTCATTAGGCTTGTTAAGGCATCTATCATATCATCCACATGACAAAAGCTCCTTGTCTGCTTGCCATCGCCATATATTGTAATGTCATTATTTTTTAGTGCTTGTATAATAAAGTTACTAACTACACGACCATCATCAGGATGCATATGGGAGCCATAAGTATTAAAAATACGAGCTACTTTAATTTTTAGTTTATGTTGCCTATAGTAATCAAAAAATAGAGTCTCAGCGCACCTCTTACCCTCATCATAACATGATCTTGGGCCTATGGGGTTTACATTGCCCCAATAGCTCTCCTTTTGAGGATGAACAATAGGATTACCATATATCTCAGATGTTGACGCTAAAAGAATCTTAGCCTTAACTCGTTTAGCTAACCCTAACATATTTATTGATCCATGCACAGAGGTCTTTGTTGTTTGCACTGGATCAAGCTGATAGTGAATCGGAGATGCTGGACATGCAAGATTATAAATCTCATCCACCTCAACAAAAAGAGGAAAGTTAACATCATGACGAATCACTTCATAGTATGCATTTGATAAAAGATGAGCAATATTACTTTTGTTACCAGTAAAAAAGTTATCAACACATAAAACTTCATTACCATTGTTTAAAAGTCTTTCACAAAGATGAGAACCAAGGAATCCAGCTCCACCAGCAACCATAATTCGTTTTTTCATAATACACTCTTAAATAACTTTTAATTCATTCTTGCTTATTTTCCTCATAAAAATAAGTTAAAAAAATATAGAGTCAAATGTTTTTTATTAACATAAAAAAATAGCTAAATAATAAAAATTATATTAAAATATATGATTAAAGTATTAATTTGTGTGATGAAAAATAAGGATATATTAGTCTCCAAAGGCTTAATAAAAATCCCCTTTAGAGAATATATATTATTTTATGCAGAACTACCCTTTGAAGTATTAATTAAATAAGGCTTAGATTCACTATGCGAAACCTTAGCAAAATCTTTTAGCATATCACGTGCAGTTGAGTCGTCAAACTGCCTAATAGGAGACTTGAATAAATATGCACTAGCTTCGATAATAGGACCAGAAAGATTACGCTCTAAGGCAACTTTAGCGGCCCTAATAGCATCAGTAATAACACCAGCAGAATTAGGAGAGTCCTCTACAGATAACCTTAACTCAAGATTCATAGGTACACCACCATATTGCTCAGCCTCTATTCTTATAAAGCAAATTTTATTGTCATCAAGCCATGGAACATAATCACTAGGACCAACATAAACATTTTTATCTCTTATACCGGTTTCTATTTGACTAGTAACAGCTTTAGTTTTACTTGTTTTTTTACTTTCTAGTCTGGAGCTATCCATCATATTGAGAAAATCCATATTACCGCCAACATTAAGTTGATATGTATTTCTAATTTTCTCTCCTCTATCCTCAAAAAGCTTAGCCAGTACTCTGTGTATAATAGTAGCACCAACCTGCGATTTAATATCATCTCCAAGAATAGGGAGTCCAGCTTCTTTAAATCGGTCTCCATATATTTGGGATATGAAAACAGGCATTGCATTAATAAGAGCTATATTAGCGCCTAAACAACATTCGGCATAAAAGCGAGCGGCTTTTTCGCTTCCAACGGGTAAATAGTTTACTAAAATTTCTGTATTAGTTTCTTTTAATATTTTAACAATTTCACTTTTAGCTTCGCTATAAGAAAAATAAATATCTTTTTTTGGACTTATTCTATGTTCCTCTGGATATTTAGTAAGATGATCAGCTACTCCATCTAATCTATATCCCATTTTAACAGTACAACTTAAGTTAGGTATATTTGGATTAAAAACTTTTGTACAGTTTGGTTTTTCAAAAATAGCTTTACTTAAATCTTTATCAACTTTACGAAAGTCAATATCAAAGGCAGAAACAAATTGTATATCGCTAGCATAATAACCACCAAGATTCTTAGTAATTAAACCAGGTATCTCTACACTTGGATCTGCATAGTAAAAAGTGCCTTGCACCAATGATGAAGCACAATTTCCTACTCCTACTAGTCCAACTCTAATTTTAGCCATGAATCCTCCAAAATACTAACCCATATTGATAAAAAGCTAAATAATAAGTTTTATTATTTATTCTATACTTTATTTAACTAAAGAATAATATATTATATTTTTTTTGTCAATGATCCATTTGCATTATAGCAGATAGCCCTGACTATTTAAAGCTACATCTAAAAAAATAGAACTAAACTTTGTTCTATATCACAACATATTTGAAATACTAACACTTTAACTTAAACAAAGTGTATTATAACACAATTACTATAATATAATAATATATAACAATCTTAATTTTTTTTAGGTAAAATTATAATTTTTATTTAGTAAATAATAACATCTTTCCTTTTAGAAACCAGTATTTTTTTTTAGACACACCTTTTTTTGTGTATTCATACGGAGTTTTATTTATATCCGATATTTTTTTCACTAAAAAATTAGGTATCATACTGGTTTTATCAGGACTAAATATTTTAATTATATATGGATTAATATTAAAAGAAATGGTTTTAGTTGTAAAGTGATTATTCTCCAAATAGTTAGTCTGACTCAAAGCAGTAGGGACTACATTAACCGCTATATAAACATCCTTATTATTTTTAGACCATGATTTTAATAGTTTCAAGTCTTCTTTGGTCAGGCCGCTTATTTTTACGGGCAAATAATAATTTTCACTTACAAAAGTAAAGTGCTGATAGGGTGGTGAGGGAGGAATATTATCTTTTATTTTTTTTATTACAATATTAATTAAATTGTTATTAACTTTTTCTCTATTAAAGCTTGATTCTTTTATTGGATACTTCTCCTTTAGTAAATAATTTTTAGTATCCTCTGCTTTGTATACCATATCACCGAGACTAATATTTTCAAATTTGCTAATAGTGTTTTTAGTAATAAGCTCGGGATACTGCAAACTAGATATATCGCCTATGGGCTTAAAAAGCTCTTTATCCTTATATATAAAATTAACTTTTTGAAAAGTTAACAAATAAGCAGAAAAGTAGTATTCAAGATTAAAGTAATCCCCCTTAGTTAACCTAGATATACGAGTTAATGCAGTCTGACTATTTTTATCAATACCACTACATCCAATGGTATATACCTTTATATTTTTGGAATTAGCTAATTTAATAGACTCAGTAAAGCTATATTTGGATATTGTAGATTTTATACTTTGTTCTAGGTTTTCCTTAATTGTTTTATCTGTTAATACAAAGACCATTTTTAGCTGATCTTTGTATGGTAACCAATTTGCATTACTTAAAGTATAAAAAAGTCCATATCTAATGCCGTTAGTTTGGACTTCTGAACCTTGTTTTAAAATAAAATCCAAATAGTTTTCTACGACTTTTATATCACCGGTTAAGGGTAGCATCTTTATTTTATGCTTACTATATAGTTCTTTATATGTAGTTATTCCTATTCTCAGTTTTATATCCGGTCTTATATTGTGAATATTGTTTAAAATATCTCTCAGAGATTTTTTGAGATATTTTACCTCATCATAAAGACTTTTAGTAAAGTCAATTACAAACATAATATCAACTTGTCTTTTCCAGCTTTTGGATCTAGTTTTAATTTTAATAGAGGGTATTAACATATCTATAAGGGGATTGCTAAGGTTTAACACATCAGAATTTGTCATAAGCAGATTTTTACTGCTGTTAATGTAGGCAGTAATCTTATTCTTGCTATTCTTTTTAATGTTCGACCTTAACAAAGACCTAAGATATATTACAATATTTTTGTTTAGCTTAGCAGATAGCCTATTAGGCTGGGAAAGTTTTTTAATATAACTTTTTAGCAGGTAATACTTTTTTTTATTCAGTTTATTCGCATTAATACTTTTTAGTAGTAGGACTAATCTATCTTTTTGCAGGTGGAAAAGCGGGTTATCTTCTTTGATATTTGGAACAAAAAGTTTATTATGCTTTTCGAATATAACCTTTTCTTTACTAAAATCATAGACCGCTAAATTTAGCTCATAATACTCCAAATACTTTATGAGTTCGCCAGATATAATATATCTAGCATAGTTTTTAAGGTTGGAATATCTAATCTTTTTTTTTATTAGCATATCCCCAATGATCTTGGATTGTTTATAACTAAGTATATCCACTCCATAAAGGGATAAATGAGATATTATAAGCTGACTAATACCTTTTTGGTTAATAAGATTATCGCTGTTAGAAAGGCCTAAACTCGTTTTTATCGGTAATAGTAAAGTCTTTTTTGCGTATACATCAAGTTGTACAAATAAAAATACCATAATCAACAGATTAAACAATAAAACTTTTTTTATCATAATAAATACCCGTTATGCTTATTATCTAATCTGGTCGGCATTCTTTATACAATAACTTGAAAACTAATAAATAATTTCGGATTAATACCCTAAAGTGCATAAAATCCTATGAAAAATATTTGCTAACTAAAATATTCCATTTTTCTTTATGTTCTTTTTTAATTTCCAAATCAGTTTCAATTTTCTTTGAAAAAATTTCTATGAATAGTTTTAAAGAGCTTATTAAACGTAAATAATATTTAAGAGTAGGTATAGTGCCGTTAAGTATTATCTGACAGCCGTGTTTAAGCTTAAAAGCATAAATAGACTTTTCAATTTCTTCTTTTTCATCTTTTTTAACATCTAACAATGAGAATATATAATACCTTTTTGGATTAAACTTAATTACTTTTTCTATGGCAATTCTCACCATTATCATATCAATAGGTTTATTCAACTTTATTTCTATTGCTTCAAATAATTTCTTCTTTTTATTTATTTCAATATCTCCACATGATTGAGATGTTTTATCAGACGCTGTATGACTGCCCAATTCTTTTAATTGACAATTCTTATATCTAAAAAGTTCATCTACTAATATCTGAAAAATTGAGTAAAAAGAAAGTACAGGAAGTTTTGAAGCTCCAAAAACACCATAGTTATATGTAAAAAATTCAGTAAGGCAATTTACTATATCGCTAATTGTTAATTTATCAGAATCTTTTAAGGGATTTATTATAATTTCAAACTCTTTCTTTTTCTTCAAAACATAATAGAATAGAAGTCGAGTTATTTCATAACTATCACCTTTTTTAGTTTGAACAAAATCAATTATATTAAGAGAAGCTTCCTTTACTTGTATATTACTAATTTTGCCATTGTAACTTAAGTTATAAGGATAAGGTTGTTCTAACGATCTTGTGAGCCAACCGCTTTCTGCCATAGAAGGCAATTTTAATGCTTTTAATGTAGGAGTAATATATTTAGTGTCTATGCTTCTACCTGAAAAACCATTTTTCAGATTACTTTGATGAAACCTTATATCTTGTTTAGAATCGATCAATTTATGGATTAAAAGAGTCAGCAATACTGTAAATACACCTTTTTGATTATATGATTTATTAGCAATAATTTTTACATATTCTATATATTTTTTAGGTACATCAACAATATCCTCAATTAAAAATGAGCGGTTGTAAATTTCCATTAACTTTTCTTTGTGATTCATTTGTATTACAATTTACTCCCTTTAATGAAAGGGCAATTTCTTCTATCAGTGGAACGCAAACTGAATTCCCAATTTGTTTATAACATTCAGTCAATATTGGATGTTTTTTAAATGTTTTTGGAAATCCCATGATATGATAACATTCATCCAATGTCATTCTTCTAACTTTGTTTATTTTAGGCAAATATATAAAAAATCTTCCTGAAGGTTCTTGAGAAGGTATAGTAGGATGGGTTCCTTCTATCGAATAAATTCTATTTGGTTGTTTGTGAACTCTTGATAAATGCTCTGTATTAGGTCTAACTCCTATTTGCCTTATCTTTTTATTTCTATACCCCATAAAAATGAGTCCTGATTTTTGTTTAACAGGTACATCAATTAAAGTATACTCATCTTCACTTAAAAAATCACTGAAACAATCCACATCTAAAAAATCTTTCAATACTAGCGAATTCTTTGTTTGTAAAAGGTTAAAATCAAAATAACTATCTTTTTGAGCTATTATAAACAATCTTTCTCTATTTTGAGGAACACCAAAATCTTTAGCATTAAGAATATTGTAACTAACTTTATAATTCAGTTCATTTAATATTCTTAACATTGTTTTAAAAGTTCTTTTATTATCATGATAATATAAATGTTTTACATTTTCCAATATTACCGTTTTAGGCTGTTTAGTATCAATTATTCTACAAATTTCAAAAAATAAAGTTCCCCTTGTATCTTCAAATCCTTTTTTTTCTCCAGCAATACTAAATGGTTGACAAGGAAATCCAGCACAAAGAATATCAAAATCAGGAATATCACTGGAATTTAAATTACGAATATCGCCAAAAGGTATTTCATTAAAATTATTGTAATACGTTTCTTGACAATACTTATTATTTTCAGAAGAAAAGACACATTTATACCCAGCTTTTTCAAAACCTAATCTAAAACCACCAATACCAGCAAACAAATCGATAAATGTTAATTTCTTACTCATAAAATTCCTTGCCTCAAAACTATATCAAACATATTTCTATTTAAATTGTTATATCTAAAGCAAAACTCATTTTCATAGTTTTTAGTATGACCAACTACCAAATGTAAAAACTTATCACTCTTTTCAAGCTTTCTATAACTTCTAACCTCATCTGAAATAACAATTGAATCTTTTTTTAACTTTATTTAATATATCTAAAAGCTGCTTCCCAGCCAACTTTTGACCTTCCCTGTTAGGTAAAGAAACTTTAGCATACACCTTTTTAGAGTTCCTTTCTACCATTCCTACCACTGGTGTTTTTTTTAGTTCCACGACCTCTTTTACTACCAGTCAAAAACTTATCATTGTTTTTTCTTGGTTTCCCACCTACATAAGTTTCATCAATTTCTACAATAGTTTCAAACATATTTTTAGATTCTAAATTACTCATAGCGAGTCGTATTTGTTTTAACATTCTCCAAGAAGTTTTGTAGCTACCTTTAATTTCTCTTTGAAGCTGATAACTACTAATTCCTTTCTTTCCATTCAAAAATAAATGGATCGTATATATCAAGTTGTACAAATAAAAATACCATAATTAACAGATTAAACAATAAAACTTTTTTTATCATAATAAATACCCATTATGCTTATAATCTAATCTGATCAGCATTCTTTATACAATAACTTGAAAACTAATAAATAATTTTTACAGATAGCAAACAGCAAGCTTAAAAACAAAAAGAAATATTATAAAGACTTAAACTCCAAATAATATTGATAAGTAAGCTCCTTATGGTTTATAAGCCTATATCCTGCTTTATTAAGCTCCTTTTCAACATAAGCTCTTGAAAGCTTGTAGTCAAGCGGTGGACCAACAGGTAATGACTTTTTCATAAAATCTACTATAACTAATCTGCCGTTTTTATTTAAAAATAACTTGAGCCTTTTAAAATAATCAACCCTGTTAGTAATGTGATGATAGGTGTTACACATAAAAATAATATTAAAAGCCCTGCCTAAATTAGGACTATTAGCGTTAACAAGAACTGCCTCATAATTCTTTAAACCAAGCTTATTGGCATCCCTTTTCATATATTTAACCATACTAGGCTCTATATCAAAACCAATAGCCTTACCATTTATACCTACTGCCCTTGCAAAACGCCTTGTAAAATAACCAGTACCAGCACCAATATCAGCAATATAATTACCATTTTTTATATTCATTAAGCTAATCACTTCATTTGGCTTTTGCCATTTAGTTCTCTCGTCAGACTCAAACATCTTAGCATACTTATCCGCCTGAAAAGAGTGCTTATGAGTATCACTAGAGTATTTAGTATTCTCCTTACAGCCAAATATACCAAATACCAATAATAAATAAATACTAAGTAAACCCATACTATCCCCATACTACATTTTAATATTCTTCATCGATATAAACTTACCATCTTCTGCCAATATTTTAATTTGTTTATATACCCTTAAATAACCTGCCTGTTCTTTATTGTATCCGAGGGTTACAAACCAAAACTGTTCATCATCGGATAACTCTACTTCTTCAAGGGTTAGTTCATATATTTTTTCGATTAATCCCTTTAGATACTCGATTGACCTTTGGGATGCTTCTTTAACATCTATCACCTAGTAACTCCTTTTATGTTTTATCGTAAAAATACTAAAGCCTCTTTAAGAAATTATAACTTATATTAATATACTCAATCCTACTAAACTGATTACAAATTGATATTTTGCTTATACCTGCAAAATCAATGGATATATTAAAACTATTTTCTAGTGGGATGTTAAGGATATATGACAAAATAGACCTTATAACCCCACTATGGGTTATGACAGCTATTTTAGTATAGCAAGTTTTAGTTTTTATGTTATCCCAAAATAAAGTAGCTCTTTTATAAAGATCATTATAGCACTCCCCATTAGGACAAGGTCTATAAATTATATCCTTAGCCCACAACTCAATTTCACCTTTGGATATGGATGACCACTCCATACCCTCCCAAAGACCAAAGTTAAGTTCTAAAAGACGATTATCATATACCACACCCTGACTTATAAACTCAGACAGCCTAACACACCTAATACTAGGACTAGATATTAACTGTATATCATCAGATAGATAGTTCTTTATAGCCTTAGCCTCTTCTACAAAGCTATCAGAAAGAGGAATATTACTTTGTCCATAGCAAATGTTATTATCATTAGCCACAGACGTATGACGAATTAAATAAATGTCCATGATGCCATAATTAAATAAAATAATACTTCTGAGATTTGTTGTACTGCTCCTAATAAGTCCCCTGTATAGCCGCCTATCTTTCTTATGAATATATATTTTGCCAATTGTCTTAATATAAACATGGGGACTAATATAAAAATAACTTTGTAGTCGTAATAAAGTATAAGGGGTATAAGACCAAAAAAAGAGGCTAGTAATAGCCTAGTAAAAGATAGCTTAGAGTTAATGTTACACTTGCTATTAGCCTTTAGTATATATACATCGGTATACATAAACGTTATACAGATATACCTACTAATAGAATGTCCTGCTATTAACGTATAGGCAATGTTATTCACCTCTATAAGGCTAAGGTACTTTATTAGAATTACTAAGATTAGACTTATTGTTCCAAAGGCTCCTATTGATGAGTCCTTCATTATATTTAGGATTTGATCTTTGCTATATCCCCCTCCAAAGGCATCACAGGTGTCGGCAAGACCGTCTTCGTGTAGTCCCCCTGTAATTATAATGGCGGATGTTATACTTAGTACAACTGCTATTGACTGCGGTAATATAAGTTGGGCAACATAATATACAAGCCAAGAGAATAAACCTACTAACCAGCCAATTATAGGGAGGTACATAGATACATCGCTAAGTTTATGTTTTGTATAGTCGATATATATTGGAGAGGGTATTATTGTATAGAAGGTTAGGGCATAACATAGCTTTTTAAGCTCGTATATAAGATTCAAAAAGGCTATCCTTGTTTAAGATGACTTTAATTTGCCGTCTATGTCATACTTTGATAGATAGCCTCTTGGAGTTAGCACCATATTATTTTTAGTCCATCTTGATATGCTGTTACCAACTATTATCAAAGTGGACATACTTATCTCTGAATAACTGCTACCTTGTTTGATTAGCTCTTCTGCACAGGATAATATTATCTTTTCTGTTGGACGTCCAATGTTAGAGGCCAATATAATGGGACGCTTTTCTATGTTATACTCACTTAATATACTTAAAAATAGCTCGTAAGGCTTTATTCTCGTTTTAGATAGGGGATTATATATACCCATTACAAAGTCAGCATCTAGTGAGCATCTAATTCTTTTTTCTATTAGGTCTATTGGTGTTAACCTGTCTGACAGACTAATAATAGAGAAGTCTTGACTTATTGGTGCACCTACTTTAGAGGCCACAGCTAAAAAGCTTGTTATACCGGGTATGGACTTAAGGTCTATCTTATCCCAAAGGTCTTTTTGGTCTATTAGCTCAATAACTAATGATCCAAGACCGTATACATGGCTGTCACCGTTGGATATTAATGATACCGTCATACCTAATAAGGCATTATCTATTGCCTGATTACACCTGTCTATCTCTTTTGTCATACCAGATGTTATAATAGTTTTATTTTGTATAAGGGTTTTTATATCGTCGATGTATTTGTTATAGCTTACTATAACTTGTGATTCGTCTAATGCTTTTAGTGCATCTTGTGTTAGGTAGCTTATATCACCAGGACCAGTTGATAAAATATATAGTTTTCCTTTCATAGTTTTCCTTTTTATGCTAAATAAAAAAAATATCTATTTATTTGTATAAATTAATAACGATGGATTATCTTGCAAAGCAATTGATTGCATTATAGAGCTTTTTATCTAAATATTAGGTTAATTTCTTACTATCCACAGTGATCCAGGTTCATTATCTTCTTTCAACATAGGACACTTTTCTAAAAGTTTTTCAAAGTAATTATGTTTTAAGAAGTTTAAGGCACCAATTATTTTATACTCTTTATTCATACTGAGTAATGCTTCGACTAAATACTGCTCATTCCAAAAGTATACATTTTCTAAAATCCATTTATCGAGATAATCTTTTGGCGTAAATATATCATGAATATGGACATATACTCCTTTTTTTAGCATTGGTAGTATTGTTAAATATATTAATAAAATATCTCCTTGAGGTCTTATCATGTGTGAGGAGTCGATAAAAAGAATATCATTTTTTTCTAAAGAATTAAACATTGAATAGTCGACTTGTTCTACTTTCTTTCGGATTATTTTTATATCTAGTTTATCTAACCATGGGTTTTCATAAGGTTCTATACAAACTTGCTGACATTTATAGTTTGTATTTTCTTGTTTATTTTGTTTAATAGCATTACAAGCCATTAAAGTTGAATGTCCACAACCAATTTCAATAATTTGCTTTGGTTTTAAAAAACGGACCATATTATACAGATATTCAGAATCTCCAGGTGCAAAGGAGTCATTATTGTAATAGAAGTTAAGATCGTCTTTTTTTTCTGATGGAAATTGTATTAACTCATCATTATAATTAAAGTTTTTTAACATATTAAGTTGTTGTTTAGTATTAAAATCCAGGCCAGGTAATACTCTATCTTCTCGTAATGACTTACTTAGATGAGCTGGATTAAAAAGAGGTTCATAGTAGTGGTCCATTATTGGATAGATACCGGTTTTTAAGAACACTTTTTTACTTATTTTCATTCTATGGATTTCTACTCTTCTTATAAACAGAAAAAGATAAGAACTAATAAAAACAAAAGGGCTTATAAGTATATCGATAAGAGTTAGTATTCTTTTGTTTAGTATTACTTTTTTTATTAAGTTGAGCATAATTGTTATTCCTTAATATAGTTTTGATTTTTGTTAAACAATGATATAAAAATAGTAAAATATTGTTTAAGAAGTTATATTTTATTTTATTTAATTTTTGTTAAAAAGCAGAGGCTATGGTTACCTCTCTAAAATAGGAGTGTTTTTTTAGAAATAGGGTTTTATGCTTGGATGTTATAATAGCCGATGGTTCAGCAACGCCTTTTATATTAAAGAACTTATTGGCTGCCGAATCGGATAAGTTATAGTCAACAGAGTTTATACTATCTGCGGATAAAAAGGTTATTGGTATTGATAGGTGTTCTGATAATTCTTTTAGACCTGGTTCATTTTCTTTTTCTTTGAATGAGCCTATTTTAGTTATATCATTTATATTTAGGCTATGTTCTAGAGTAAAAAGGTGTAATGCCTTGATTAGAGTCTTAAAAGGCGTATTTTTATTTAGTCCTATGCCAATATATATTGAGGGAATGCGGATTATAAGTTGTTTATGATTTTGTATATTAAAGGGGGATATGCTTACTGATAAAGGCTTATCCTGATTATTAACATCATCTATATTTTTAAATATAATTTTGTTGGAATATTGTTTATACTTTTTTATTAGCTCAAAAATAGTGGGATAAGTAAACACATTAACTTGTTGATTATTAATGAGTTGGTTTGATACAACTGCTAATTTATTTATATTTTCTATTGTGAAGTTTTGATCTTTTGCGAATAGATCAAAGGCGAATACATTAGTTTGGTCTGTAGCTGTGGATATAAAGCTTTTACAATTTGGTATTATGCGTTCTAGTTTTAGTGCAAACTCATTGGCACCGCCTATATGTCCTGATATTAGGGGTACAACTTGTGTTAGGTCGAAACTCATAACAAGTACTGCTGGATCAGATGTTTTAGATTTAAGCTTATGGGCTATTTTTCTAATGACTATCCCGGTTGCCAAAAAGCATATTATAATATTAAAGTTAGTCCAAGCCTCTGATAGTATATCATCTATGTTATTGAACGGGATTAGGTTTTTGTTATTGTTAATTATGCTATCCTTTTTATAAAAGACTGCAATTTTATCTGGTTTATAATGTGTATTTAGTATATTTAGTAGTTTAAGAGCCGAGTTTAGTCCTGGATTATTTATAGTTATGATTGCTATTTTGTGCATTGGTGTACCATTATAGATATTGAGAGGCAATTATAAGGGATTTAAGAAAAGATATTTAATATTATATTGTTGGTCAATATTTATTAGTTTTTATAAAGTATAAGTTGATTTGTGTTTTAACAGTATTGGCTTTAAATCTTTATATAGATAGCATATATCTATCTTATTTAAAAGCAACTATGTTGCCTTTAAATCCCACTATTGGCGACTAAAACAAAATGTGCAAAGACACTATTGACAAAGAAGACATCCTTTAAATCCCACTATTGGCGACTAAAACACTATGATTGTTCTAAGTTTTAATATCCAATTCTCTCTTTAAATCCCACTATTGGCGACTAAAACCATATATTATTTGAGTGAAGGCAATAGTATACACGATCTTTAAATCCCACTATTGGCGACTAAAACCCATCCACAAATTATTATATAACATATAATTATATATACCATTTCTTAAATTTATTCCCAAACCTCCAATCATGCTTTTTATATTATTACATCCCCAGGATCAAACTCTATACCAAGATTCTCTCGCTTTACATTTTTATGGTTGGCTACCTTAAATATAACTACATAATCCTCATCCTTATTAATTATTTTATTAATGGACTTACGTAATTCCAATAAATCTCCTTCTGTTATCTCACCCTCAAAAACCGACCTCTGACTATGATGCAAATATTGCCTCATCAACTTCATCAACTTCGGTAACCTTGCTCTCCCTGCCTTGTCCACTGTTGATACGTCATAAGCTCCTATTACAAACATAATTCACCACCAAATACGTAAACTCTTATACTCTTCCTCACCTAACAAATGCTTAATTAGCTTATATGCCTCCAGCCTAACTAAACGCCTGTAACTAACTTTCTTCTTTAACTGCTTATGGTAAATCGTGTCCCTAAGCCTCTTATCCCACTCCGTAACCACTATCTTTCGTCCTGGCTCTTTTAAATAACTAAAGTTTAATGTCTTATCAAAATGACTTTTTTTAAGCTGATTGTTGTTTAATAATGAAAAAATCAATCTATCTCCCAGTATTGGCTTAAATATCTCCGCTATGTCCAAAGATAAAGAATATCTACGGTAAAATGGCTCGTGTAAATAGCTAACCGTAGGATTTAACTGTGTTCTATATAATGCCCTCAAAACCTCTGTGTATACCAAACTATTTACAAACGATATTATGGCATTTATCCAGTTGTCAGGGGGATGCTTAACCCTCTTTTTAAAATCAATGTCCTGCTTTATTATGTAATTAAACGACTTGTAATAAAGATCACGAATATTACCCTCAATACCCATAAGAGAGGGGATCTTACCCTGTTTATCAATGCTATCCTCAAGATTAATAACTGAACCTAATAACTCACAATCCCCTAAATAACGCTTTAAATTATTGATAATACCATAAATCCCACCCTTTACCATCTCTTTTGCTATAAATAATCGCTTTTCATAATCCAAATAGTGACTAACCTGCCTTACTACAATATCCCCTGCATTTAAGTAGTCCCTAGGATAAAAATTACCAGAATAAAATCCATAGTAATTAAATATATGAAGAGCTATACGCCTCTGAGATAAAAAGTTAATGAGCTTTGTGTTTATACCCATCTCACCAAAAATATGGATAGTGTCCACATCCTTTATGGGAATAGGCTTATACCTTTTAGACCCATCATCCATATAAATAAACATCAAAGACTTATCCTTACGCCTTAATCGTCCAGAACGAAAAATATAATAGTCCCTCATAGTGCCTCAAACATAACAAAGATCATAATAACTACATCTCTTACAAAGCTTTTTGTTAATAACCTCTGGTATATTACTCCTAGACACAATACTCTGTATATCTAATAAAACCTTATCCAAATAGACAATGTCTTGGCTATTAAGCTCAACCCTCTCTCTCTTTCTCAATAACGGATAGTTAATCATGCCTGATACATTAACCCCAAGCCCTTTTAAAAAATAAAGATAATATCTCATTTGCCAAATGTGAGAGTCACTCATTGCCCTCGACTTCTTAACCTCGTGGATCATAGCATTTTTAGCATCAAAAAAGTCTATCTTTATGCCTTCAATCCTAATCTCTTTTCTCTTACGCCTATAAAACGTGTCATGAATAACCTTTCCCATACTAACTGCCTGACTATTATGCTCCATCTGTATGTTATGAGAAAATAGCCACAACTTCCTAAGGCAAATATGATAATAATTAACCTGTATGCCCGTAACATAAGTAGAAGTCACTATATAATCTCCTTTAAACCCCACTATTGGAGACTAAAACTTTTATCTAAAATGACAAAATTTATCACTTTGAATAACTTTAAATCCCACTAGGTGTACCCACTTTGCTGTGCCACCACCTTGTGGCGGTGGGTATTAGGACTAAAACTATATAATCTCAGCGTAGTTTTTAGCCTTCTTGGTAAACTCAATGCCTGTCTCACTATTATAATCAATATCCGCTGTGAATATACCTCTCTTAGACACTAACTCAATACGCTCTTTTCCATAAACCTTATAAGTAGCTAAACTCACCGTAAAGTCATCAATCCCTTTTATGCTCAAAAGTCTTTCTTTGTCAAGCCTACCCTTACTATTCAGCTTATTAACTATTTCATTAATCCTCTTTTTGTTCTCTTCATAAACCGAATTGGGGATCACTGTCCTGTTGGCAATATCCCTAAATAACTTTTGTGCCTCTTTTTTATTATCCGACTCAAAACCACTATCCAATAAGTGATAGGTCTTATTAAACCTATCATAAAAAGCCCTTATCCTCTCTTTATCACCAAAAACCTTATCCATTAAGGTTAACTTTTCTTTTTCTGGTAAAACCTTATTGTCATACTCTAATAAAACCTCCAGCGTAATATTTACAACATCCTCATCATAAATATAATATTTGTCAGATGGCTTATTTGTTGCTATAATAACATTAGGTGGATCGTCTTCCTTTATCTTTCTCTCTGTACTACGATACACCCTACCCATCCTTTGTAATAGAGAGTCAATGGTAGATAGCTCAGTAAAAAGTATATCATAATCAATATCCAGTGATGCCTCAACTATCTGAGTAGTAACCCAAATAACAGCTTTATCCTTGTTATAATCAGCTTGTATATCCTTCTCTTTGATGAACCTATCCCTTTTTATAAATCCCGAGTGCAATAACTTCTTAGATGAAGTGTCTAATATACTATAAAGCTCCTGAGCCTTTTTTACAGTATTACATATAACAAGTATCTTCTTATCCCGACTAAACTCCTCTTCTATTTTATGGGTTAAGCCATCAATAGAGTTATCAACCAAAGAAATACGGTGTTTATCCTCTTTGTGATAAATAGGACCCAACTTAACAGCCTCTTTAAAGTGTTCTCTAACATAAGGATGAATGGTGGCACTCATAAAACAAAACCTGCACCCTAATTCCGATAGCTCCTCTAGACACTTTACAATCATAGCTAAAACCTCGGGAGAATAACTCTGAGGCTCATCTAAAACAATCTTAGAATACATAAGGCTAGCATAAATCTTCTCATAACCAGGCCACTTGAATACCGCTGTAAATAACTGATCAGCAGTGGATATCGTAATAGGTAATGAAAATAGTTTAGCATGTTGAACGTTAAATATATGATCCTCTACTTTAAAGTTCTTGCCCTCAATCTCACTTTCGATTTCGTATAATAAACTATCACCGTGTAAAAGTGCAACCTTATCCTCTGAAAACATCTTTATAAACCGCTCATACATAGCGTTAACCGATACCCTAAGAGGTAAAGTATAAAATGCCTTGTCATTGCCTATCCAGTTAATGGCAAACTCTGTTTTACCCACTCCAGTGGATGCAGTTAGTAAAACATTATTATCCCGATAGCGTTTAGCCTCTTTTTGGAAGGGCTTTAAACCCTCAAATGCAAGACCCTTCTCTTCTAACTTATTTTTTAAGTAGTATAGTAACTCGCCCTCTGGATCAGATATTCTCTCAACCTCAACAGGTATATGTGCCGATGATGAGTGGTCTAAACGGTGGAATAGCCCTTTAAGTAAAATATATAACTTATCCTTTCTTACCTTTTGATATTGACAGCGATAATACCTACCATCCTGAAGATAGTCAAAATAATCATCCCAAAGCTTGCTACGCAGTGTATAACCATAACTTTTTAACCAAGAAAAAAGTTCTTTATTAGCGTCAACTACTTTTTGAAGGTCATTATTAATAACGGTTTTGAGGTAGTTTTGATCAAAGTCTATATTTCGATTGTGGTGAAAGGCAATAGTAAAAAATATCTTAAAGTCGCTCATATCCTCAGGCACAAAGGCAGGGGATAAATAATTATGAGGTATCTCACCATTTAACTTAGTGTTATATCTTAATCTACCCTCGTTTAGCTTGTCCCTAATCTTATTCTGAAAGTGAGTGGATAACTTACCGCAATCGTGGAATAAAACACAAAACCCTAAGTTATCCCAAAATAGCTTACTATCATCCACAAGCCTTTCTATCTCTTCTGAATATAGACTTTTTAATATGCCTAAATTATCCATTAGACATTTAACATGCTCCTCTAACGATTCAGTTGTCCAGCCTTCTTTGTAGTAGGTTTTGGCATATACACTATGTTCCATTGTAGTCCCCTATTAGGTCTATTATTCTATTTTCCTCATAATCAAATAGACAAGGTATATTCACTGCTCCATCCTCAATATATACAACATCCAGCCTATTAAAATAACGAATACCATTAGCAACCTCATACTTAAAAGGCATCCTATACTTAGACCCGATTAAACTCATTTTCTTTGTTGTTGAGCGGTTTAAATATACACCATAATCTATGCTATGATTTTGTTGCATACCAAAGCTTTTCTCTTTGACGTCAACATACTTAACTGAGTCAATACGGGTTAGATCCTCATTCCTACCAATATGGGGATAGTCAATAGTAAATACCCTCTCTTTAAACTTATCAAGATGACATTTATCCGCCGATATATAAATTAGTAAATCTATATTAAACACGTTGGCAACATAAGTGGGCGAGTAAGACAGCATCTTATTATGATCTTCAAGATAAGGCTTAGGATAAGAAATAGACTTCATAATCTCCTTAAACTTGATAGGTAATTCTTTAGTACCTTTACGGATATATTCTTTCTTTTTGCTATCATAAGAATATAGGCTTTTAATAAGTTCTTTATCCTCCTCATTGGCTATCTTAGCAATTATCCTGCGGTGAAAGGTATCAAAGTCAATCCCTGCTGTCTTTTCTAATATCCTATCCCTATCAAACTTTATCATTCTCTGAAGGTCATATACCACCGAGGATGAATTCCCTTGTATAGACATACTAATGGGTATATACTCCTTTGCATTAATAACAGCATGGAACCATCCTTTAATAGTTGAGATAGGCGGTAGTGGATAGCTATCAATAAAACCATAACACATAGGCTTTTTATAGTTAGCCATAACTTGATGAGCTTTTATACATAGCAGTTTCATTGTATTGTCCTAATTATAAGCGTTATTTACTAAGCTAATAACCGAATCAAAAAAACCATTTATGTTATCAAAAGAGCTATCCTCTTTGCTGACTATGGTTTTAAACTCATCTTCATTAGACCAGAAACCAGATAAATAAGCCACTTTTGTATGATCTTTTACTTTCTCGTTGTTGAAAACAAACTCTGACGTTGAGTTTAGCATATTTGTATCCAGAGTATAAGCCTTTTTATCTGTGTTATAGCCTACCTTAATCTTGTTTAAAAAGAATGGATTTTTAACGTTATACACACCACCTATAACAAAAATAGGGTTTAAGCTCTCAGTTCGTCCTTTGATGTCCCTGTTTAAGACCTTGACAACCTCAATAAGCTTTTTAATCCTATCCGCTTTCTCAGTACTAGGTATATCAATATTATCATTGTCATCTTTACCAACCCTGTCCAGATCAACGGTTATAGTATATGAATAAAGAGAATATTGATGCTCAAACTGAAAAGGATTAGGATGAGCCTTCATACGATCAGCAAAGTTCTTATTAGTACCCCACTCTAAATCAGAGTGAAATGGCTCTAGTGCAATGGCAGGACTAATACGTACAAGAGATGAACGTGTAACTGAGCCACTACCTTTTATCGTTTTCATGTAGCCAAACAAATCTGCCTCTATATAGTCTTCTATGTTGGTCTTATCACTAAACTGTATAACTGTATTATCCACAGTTAAAGGGTTATCCTTGCCTTTGTCTATATCAAAATTATCCTTTAGCATCCTGAAAATATCGTAGCGTATAGCCTGTCTGGATAAGTAAGTAAAAACTCCACCTTCACGACTTAGCTTTTTTAACTCTGATATATTACCAATCCCCTCACCATAATTTAAACTCATTGCATCAAATACTATAGTTAATGTTAAACCTTTAGACATTACTAGCCTCCTTATTAGTTTTTTCTTTTGCTAATAGTCCATTGACAAAGCTATAACCATAGGCATAAAAACTATCTTTGTTTGTAAGCCCTTCTACAAAAGTAGACGGAATATCTAAGCCATAAGCCATATAGACCCTGACAATGACCTCCATAAACTTATTAACATCCCCGACCCTTAGGGCGTTTAATAGGCTAAGTACAATAGTGCTAATCTTATTCTCAGCCTGATTCTGTCTTAATTTAATCATAAGCTCTTTGCCCTTATTGTAAATGAACCACACACTTTTCTCAAAGTCTGCCATAGAACTTTCTCCTTGTAAAATTATTTTATTGTATAAAGCAATAATTAGCATATAGTTTTGTATGTGATAGGTGTTAAAATAAGCTTTATAATAATCTGATTTACCTTCTGCTACGGTCATGTATATCTTAGCCAACCAATATATCTGATTATAACTTAAAGAGTTAAGGAGAAAATGCTCTACAAGTTCTCTTAATATGTTTTTTGAGCTATCCTTAACCTTATAATAGGCTTTGGCAAGCTTATTAAACTTATCATGGTAATTATGAATAAACATAGCCTTTGTTTTATCAAGGTTTAGAGAATAAACCTTAGGCATTATACCATTAGGGTTATCCAGCTCAATAAAGGATATATTCTTTAAAGTATGTTTAGACTTTTCTTTTTGTATATGAAGATATTCCGTAAAGTAATCGAATAAAATATTATCCTTTGCACCTTTACTTAATACACTTTGTAGAATATGGTTATCATCGATTAGATCTTGAATACTAATATCATGGTTGACAAAGTAATACAGTTTTTCTTTACCCCTTGACACATCTGTAAAACCAGCAAAAATACAAAAATAAATAAGCTCACATATCTCACAAAGACGAAGGTATGGTCCAAAGTTCCATGCCTCGTTTACTGAGCCTATTCCTGCAAATGTACCAATCCTTGTATCTGTAATTACATCTTTTTTAGCTATTCTTTCACAGTTAACGCATTGAAATTCTATTTTCTTCTTTCCTCTTCCCTTTGTTGCTGGTTTATTAGTGTTATTTACTATAGACTCTTCAAAGTATTTTTTAAAAGTATTAAGCTTACCTTTTGACTCACTATTATTCTTTCCAAAGAAACGTGATAAATAGATTTTGGTATCAGCTTCCCGAAAGTCTTTATAGTCGTTTTTAAGTATATCCAGTACTTCTTTTATAGTGTCTAAAACTATTTGAGGATTATCTTCAACTGCTTTTTTATTGGGTAAGGCTATATAGTTATCTTTTAGTTTTTCTTTTAGTAAGGTAAAGTTTAGTCGTCTTTTAACAGTATCAGCTATGTCAACCAGTCTTTTTAAATTATTGGATAGCTCACCATTAAAGTCATTAATCTCTTTAACAAAGTTGGGTAAATCTTCTACTAACCTATCATACCTACCATATTGCTTTATGGCTGTTTCAAAGAACTTCTCCGAAAAGCCTTCTAGCTTATCCCTATCAAACTCTATGGAGTTATCATTAACTTTAACAAAGTCAGATATTTTATTTTTATCCCCACCATTGTTTATGATCCTAATAAAGCCTACTATACCAGCATTATATAACCAATCACCTAAATATACTTTTTCAGTCTTTTTATCTAACAATAATCCCTCACTCATGACAATACCTCCACCATGCCAAATCCCTGACTACGACGACAACCAAGTCCTAAATCATATATCATAGATAAAACATCTTTAGGTGCTCTAATCTTGATAAGCCCTGATGTAGTGTCTATAGCCTGCCTATAATGCACAACCTTAACCGACTTACACTTATTTAGGTCTGTTGAAAAGCTGTTCCTATCTAAGCCTTTCTTAAGATAATGCTTGCTAAGATTCTTAAGCTGATAATAAATACCATCTTCAAAGTTAGCGTCATACATGGTTAAATAGCCAACTCCTTTTTTATTATCAATTTGCCTAACCACAAATGGCGATAAAAGTTTAAAGTTTATCTCATTTTGAGTTATGGTTTTTTGGTTTATCAGTGTAAAACTGCCTAAACTAATGGGATGATTAAAAAAAGAGTATTTCTTTAGCTTTTTAAGAGCGTTATAAATATTAACAATGAAACCATTATCCAATGAGGACAGGTATATCCTAATAAAGGGTTTATCAAACTGGAATATATTAGCTTCATTAGTTTTTGTTTGTCTAAGGTTAGGGCTATAATAGGAAAAGGTAAAAGGCTTTACTTTGTTTTTACTATTTTTATAATACTCGTTGAACAAATCGGGATTATTTTGTTTTAATGCCTCTTTTAAAAGTGAGACTACTGTATTTCTTAGACCAACAAAGTTTGGATCAGATAAAGATAGTACTTTGTCTTTTATAAAATTAGTCGAAAAACTAAATCTCATAATTAGCCACCTACGTTTATTGATTTATGTGTTTTTAAGTATAATTACATAAGCATACGAAACTTATTTCAAAAAAAGGAAAGCTATAAAAAAATTAGGAAAATACTTTTAATTACGTAGCTTAGCGGTACTATTTTTATCTATGATCAAAATGGAGTTGACAAATGGCATATTTTTTACTATACTGATAGATTAAATATCTATATATGGTAGTTTTGATATTTGGGCATAATTATTTTAGCTTCATCGTCAAAAAGAAGAGCCTACTTATTAGAAAATGCTGGTATTCCTTTTGAGGTGGTTTATCCTAAGGCTGATGAGGATATAGATCTAACTAATCCTTATGAGTTAGTTAGTAAGTTATCCATTTTAAAGGCTGAGTCCGTAGCTTATGATTATCCTAATCGTTTAGTTATTGGGGCTGATACCATTGTTTATGCTGATAATAAGGTTCTAACTAAGCCTATATCTTATGATGAGGCATATAAGTTCTTGAATATGCTTTCTGATAGCTCTCATAAGGTCATAACTGGATTTAGTCTTGTTAATGCGGTTAATAATTATGCTTTTACTGACTATAGTGTTACAAATGTATACGTTGATTGTATAAGCAATTCTGAAATAAGGGATTACTTAAATAGAGAGGATGTTTTTGATGCGGCTGGATCATATAAGATTCAGGGTTTATTTTCAAAATATATATCTAAAATTGATGGTTGTTATAATAATGTTGTTGGCTTACCGGTCAGTGATATTTACAAAGCTATAAAAAAATTTAATATTGTAGCCAAAGAGAATGTTAACCTAATAAGTTAATATATGCTTAGTATTTGGTTATTGGAGGTAGTTTGAGTATTATTTCGATGAAAGACCTTTTAGAATCTGGAGTACATTTTGGCCATCAGGCTAAAAGATGGGATCCAAAAATGGCTCCTTATATTTATACACAAAGAAATGGGATTCACATTATTGATCTTCAGAAAACTGTCGAAAAGGGTGAAGTTGCATACAACTTTATTCGTGATAGATCTGCAGAAGGTGGAAAAATCCTATTTATAGGTACTAAAAAACAGGCTCAGGAATCAGTAAAAAATGAGGCTGTTAGATGTAATCAGTTTTATGTTACCAATAGATGGCTTGGGGGTATGTTAACTAACTTTTTTACTATAAAAAAAAGTATACTCCGTCTTAAGAAAATAGAAAAAATGGAAGTCGATGGTACATTTGATTCCCTTACTAAAAAAGAAAGACTAAAACTTCTAAAGCATAAGACTAAACTAGATAAAGTCTTAGGTGGAATTAAAGATATGAATAGTCTACCAAATGCTATCTTTGTAATAGATCCAAATAAAGAGTCTATTGCCGTTGCTGAAGCTATAAAAATGAATATTCCTGTGGTATCTGTTGTTGACTCTAACTGTAATCCTCAGATTATTGATTATCCTATACCGGGTAATGATGATGCCATTAGAGCTATTAGTCTATTTATGAGGGTCATGGCTGATGCAGTAATCGAAGGAGAAAATATGGCTAGTAAAGCTATGGCAGAAGCAATAAGTGAAAAGAAGTTAGCCGCACAAAATAGTGATTCTGACGAAGAAGAAATAGATGAGTCAAAAAAATAAAACTTTAACCTTATAATATAAGCTGTAATATAAAATAGTACTTTTTATAAATATAATATTATTTATAATAAAGAGAAAGGAGTATATTGTGTCTATTAGTGCACAACTTGTAAAAGAATTAAGAGAGATAACTGGTGCTGGTATGATGGAGTGTAAAAAAGCTCTGATTGAATCAAATGGCAATATTGATAATGCTGTTAAGCACCTTAAAGAAAAGGGTATTACAAAGGCAACTGAAAAAAGGGGTAGAACTACTAAAGAGGGTATTATTACTATTTCGGTTTCTGGTGATAGGGCAGGTATTGTAGAGGTTAACTGTGAGACTGACTTTGTTGCTAAGACCGATGAGTTTATTAATTCGTGTAATAAAATATCGACTAACATATTAGAGGCTAATATAGCTGATCCAAGTGCCTTAACTAAAGATATAGAAAATCAAATAAATAGTTTAATTGCCAAACTTGGTGAGAATATTAGTATTAGCCGTATTAACTTGCTTAAGGCTAATAAAAATGGATATATAGATTCTTATATTCATAGTGGTAATAAGATTGGCGTTGTTGTTATTGTGGATACTAATAAAAAAGAAAGTCATAATAATGATGAGTTTATAAGTCTTATAAAAAATGTTTGTATGCATATTGCGGCTATGAATCCTAGAGGGCTTATAAAGGATGATATTGACTCTAACCTAATTGAGGAACAAAAAGCCATATTCTTAAAGCAGGCTAAGGATTCTGGTAAGCCAGAAAAGGTAATTGAGAAGATAGTACAAGGAAAATTAAATCAGTTTTTTAAAGAAACTGTTTTACTTGAACAAAGTTATGTTAAGGAACCCAAATTATCGGTAAATAAGCTTATTGAGTCTACTGGTAAAAAGCTTGGCGAGAATATTAAAATAGTTAAGTTTATTCGCTTTAGAGTAGGAGGTTAACTTGGCTCATCCACTATATAAGCGTGTTTTAATCAAAATGAGTGGAGAAGCACTTCTTGGAAAAAAGTCCTATGGAATAGATTTTAATATAATTAATACTATAGGAAAACAAGTTAAAGAGTTAACAGAGCTGGGTATTAGTATTGGAATTGTTATTGGTGGTGGCAATATATTTAGGGGTAGTATTGGCGAAGCTAATTATGGTATAGACCGTTCCACTGCTGATTATATGGGAATGTTATCAACTATTATTAATTCTATGGCCTTACAGGATGGTCTGAATAAAGTTGGTTTAGAGACAAGAGTACAATCTGCTATTTATGTAAGGTCTGTGGTTGAACCTTTTGTAAAAAGACGGGCTAATTCTCATCTTGATAAGGGTAGGGTAATTATTTTTGCAGGAGGTACAGGAAATCCATATTTTAGTACTGATACTGCGGGAGTTCTAAGAGCTATGGAGATTGAGGCTGATATTTTATTTAAGGCTACTAAAGTAGACGGTATTTATGATAAAGACCCTGTAAAGCACTTGGATGCTAAAAAGTATAAATTGGTTAGTTATGATGACTTTTTGATTAAGGGTTTAAAAGTTATGGATAGTACTGCTGTAACTTTATGTCAGGAAAATAAGTTACCTATTTTGGTATTTAATCTTTTAGTTAAAGGTAACATGAAAAAAGCAGTCATGGGCGAGGATGTTGGTACTATAGTTCAAGCTTAACATTGATCAAATAAAATATCTTTTTATTTGATGATATTTTATTGATGTTTATATAAATTAATAGGGTGATAATTATGCTTGATGAAATAACTAAAGATAACAATACTAAGATGGATAGGTCTATTGAGGCTTTGCTAAGCGATTTTAAAACTGTAAGAACTGGAAGAGCTTCACTATCTTTATTGGATAATATTCTAGTGGATAGTTATGGCTCTAAAATGCCAGTCAATCAGCTATCTACCCTTAGCATCCCTGAACCTAGAGCCATAGTCATTGAACCATGGGATAAAAGTGTTATGAAGGCCATTGAAAAGGCTATTCATAAGTCTGATTTAGATATTAATCCTGTTAATGATGGAAAGGTACTAAGGCTTAACTTCCCACCTCTTACAGAGGAGAAGCGTATGGAGTTTGTTAAGCAGGTAAAACATAAGGGTGAAAATGCAAAAATATCCATAAGGAATATACGTAGAGAGTCCAACGAAAAGATAAAAGCTAACGAAAAAGAAGGACATATTGGCGAAGATGATGTACGACACGTTCTTGATATAATACAAAAGAGTACTGATGGGTATATTGCAAAAATCGATCAACTTACCAACAAAAAAGAAAAAGAGATTATGGAAATCTAATTAACCATGTCCAGTGAAAGCCTAAATCTTGATAAAAATAATATACCAAAACATGTGGCCATTATCATGGATGGTAACCGACGCTGGGCTAAACAAAACTTTTTGCCTTCTATTGAGGGGCATAGACAAGGGCTTGAACGTGTAAAAGAACTTTTGGATGTTTGTGAGGAAATCGGAGTCAGTATTTTAACATTATATGCCTTTTCTACAGAAAACTGGAAGAGGTCAAATATTGAAGTTAAAGGTCTTATGGAGCTTTTTAAGTTCTTTTTTAAACGGGAGTTTAAGGCTCTTAAAAAAAAAAATATTAAAATCATACATAGTGGCATAAAGAGCCTATTCTCTAAAGATATACAAAATATTATAGACCAGATGACCTATGAGACAAAACATAACACTAATGGTATATTAAATCTCGCCATTAACTACAGCGGACGACTGGAGATTATAGAGGCCATAAAACAACTATCTAAAGACCTATCTAATAATAAGCTTGATATTAATAATATAACTGAAGAAACTTTCTCTAAGCTTTTATTTCACCCTGAACTACCTGATCCAGACCTACTCATAAGAACAAGTGGAGAAAAACGAATAAGTAACTTTCTGTTATGGCAAATAGCCTATACAGAGCTTTATTTTACTGATATACTCTGGCCTAACTTTACTAAACAAGACTTTATAAACGCTATTTTGGAATATCAAAAACGAGAAAGGAGATTTGGTGCCCATATTTAATGAAACCTTTAGAAGAGTATTAGTTGCTCTTATTGCTACCCCTGTTGTTATATATGCATTATTCTTTTTAGAAGTACTCTTTTTGGTTATAGTGGTTATTGCCTCAGTTTTAATGGCTTTAGAATTATTGTCCATTGCAGAGGTTAAATCTATAAGAGTACACAAAGACATTACCGTTTTATTTACTGCTCTAATACCACTATTAACATACTTTACAATATACTATCCATGGTATTTCATAATTGATAAATGGAATACAACTACATTTATTATAATAATATCCACTGTAATGATTTTTACCATAGAGACCTTTAAAAAAGACTTTAAACATACATTAGAGACTATATCCACACATATCTTTACGCTAATTTATTGTGGTGTACTCATAAGCTTTTTAATTAAACTCCAAGAGCTTAGTCCTTATTACCTTTTGTTTATCTGGCTAGTCGCATGGATGACCGACTCTGGTGCATATTTTATTGGCAAGTACTTTGGACGGCATAAACTAAATCTTAAGTCCAGTCCTAATAAAACAGTTGAGGGGTTTATAGGTGGTATTCTTAGTGGTATAATATCAGGTGTTTTGCTTAAGGTGATTTTTCCTGTTGAATACTCTACCTTGAATAGTCCTTTATTTAGTTTTGTGTTTATTATAATTATGTCTTTCATTTTTTCAGTTATTAGTATATTCGGTGATCTTGCTGAGTCTATTTTAAAGCGCTCAAGTGGAATCAAGGACTCTAAAACCTATATACCAGGACATGGTGGAATGCTGGATGTTATAGACTCCCTTGTTTATACTGCCCCTCTTTTTTATTATTTGATAGTGCTATTTGAGTAGTCCTTTGATTTTATAATATTTATATTATAGTATAGATGAGCTTAGCAAATAACAGTTTTAGGGTATTTACCAACAAGATAATGCTTTTGTGTGTTATTAAAAATGCTAACGAAAATAGGAGGGTTTATGAGTGCAAAAGACTGGGGTGGATTGGCTATACACGATAAAATAGGGATACAATTACAAGCATGGACTAAACATAGTCAAGTAGAGAAAAAACCATTTATTACAATATCCAGAGAGTTTGGCTCTGAAGGATGGATACTAGCACAAGAACTAGAACGAAAGCTTAATGATATGAAAAAGTTTGATCCACCGTGGATGGCATATAATAAAGAAGTCATATCTATGGTTGAAAAGAGTAATAATCTATCAGCCAAGCTTGTAGAATCGTTAGAAAAGCCTGCTAATAGAAGTATTGAAGAGTTCTTTGAAAACTACTTCTCAAGTAGACCCCCTCGAATAGCCATCTTTAAAAAAACCGCAAGGACTATTAAAAGCCTTGCCTCCCACGGACATGTAATTATTGTTGGTAGAGGTGGTTGTTTTGTTACTCAGGGTATGGAAAAAGGCTTTCATGTAAGAATAGTGGCTCCTTTTGGATGGAGAGTTGAACAAATTATGCAACAAAAAAATATATCAAAAGAAGAAAGCGAACAGCTGGTTAGAAAAATGGAAAAAGAACGGGATACCTTTATTAAAGACTACTTTTTTACAGATGTTTGGGACCCACATTACTATCACCTGGTAATTAATAGTGCAGGCTTTAAACTAAATGATGCCGCTGAACTAATTATATCAGCTATGAAAAAAAATAAACTTATATAGTTAGTCCCTAACCAAACATCTTAAATAGTACTTAATTTTACGATCTTACTACTAGACTATAGTATTAATCTTGTTAATATTAATAGTTAATACTATCGCCTAAATCGAACATAAATAATAATCAATTTATAACTATAGTATAAAAAAGATTGCTGAAGTTTATGGTTTTATTTTAATCTTTTAAAAGCTATAGGTATACCGCCTTTTTTAGTTAAAATAATATTGTCATTATCAATTATATTACAGGTTATTGTATTTTCACCTGTTTTTAAAGTAACAGTATTACCTTCTACTTTAATTAATTCAAGCTTTTTACTACTTTTCTTACCAAATAAGATACTATTATAGCTCTTTTTATCAAAGTCAATTTCCACAGTCATAACATTATTTTGCCACTTTCCATTTAATTTTTTCTGAACTGACTTAGTATCTCCACAACTTGTTAACGCAATTAACACAGTAAATAAAAATATCAGTTTTTTCACCTATCGCTCCTTAATTTTTTATAGTAAAAATAATCTAATATAATTTAGTTAGATTTCAAGTTATTTTTCTATAGATATACTTTTTTGTCTATAAAGTGCAATATACTTTTATATTATTATAGCTAACTCCTTGACTAACAAATAACAGTAAATCTCTTTTTAAGAATACTTATTAACAACTATGAAAAAAAATAAACTTATATAATTAGTCCCTAAGCAATGGGACAAACCTAACATCTGCAATAGTACTTAGTTTTAATGTATTATCCTTATTTTTACGGACTATATAAAGCTTCTGAACCTGATTACGCTTGCCAACAGGAATGCACATAATACCCCCTGCCTTTAACTGTTCAACAAGAGGTTTGGGTATATCCTCAGGTGCACAGGTAACAATAATAGCATCATAAGGTGCATTAGCCTTCCAGCCCTTATAACCATCACCAATCTTAACAAAAACGTTTTTATAATCCTTAAGCTTCTTTTTGGCGGATATGCCAAGCTCTTTAACAATCTCAATGGTATAGACCTTTTTAACTATCTCAGATAGTATAGCCGCTTGATAACCCGAACCAGTGCCAATCTCAAGAACCTTATAGTCTTTCTTAAGATTTAAAAGCTCAGTCATTAAAGCTACAATATAAGGTTGGGATATAGTCTGACCATATCCAATAGGTAAGGGATTATCCCTATAACTATACTTACTATAAGGCTCAGGAACAAATAAATGCCTCTTAACCTTAAGCATAGCATCTATAACCCGCTTATCCTTAATACCCCTTGCCTTAATTTGGTATTTAACCATATTCTTACGTTGCTTAGTAAATGACCCAGCAGAACAAAACCCTATTGATCCAATAAGTATAGTCGATAAAACAATAAATAAACTAACTCTTAACAGAAATACCCTTTTCATTAAGATAGTCCCTAACTTCTTTTATGGTCATCTCTCTAAAATGAAATATAGACGCCGCCAAAACAGCAGATGCCTTTCCCTTAGTAAACCCCTCTAATAAATGATCCTTATTACCAACCCCTCCAGACGCAATAACAGGTATGTTAAGCAAACTGGATACCCTCTTTGTAAGATCAATATCATATCCTTGACGAGTACCATCCCTATCCATGCTTGTTAACATAATCTCTCCAGCACCAAGCTCCTCAACCCTCTTAGCCCACTCTAACGCATCGATATAAGTATTCTCCCTACCCCCCTTAATGTATACATCAAAACTCCCATTATTATTGGCCTTTGCATCTATGGCAACCACAATACACTGACTACCAAATGCCCTTGCACCATCCCTAATAAGATTAGGAGTCTTAACAGCCGCAGAGTTCATAGCTACCTTATCAGCACCAGCCTTAACTAACTTACGAATGTCATCTACTGTTCTAACCCCACCCCCAATAGTAAAAGGTGTGTATATATTCTCTGCAACGTCTTTAGCTATATCAAATATAATATTACGCTTGTCAGAACTGGCAGTTATATCAAGGAATATAATCTCATCAGCACCCTGCTCATCATAAAACTTTGCATTCTCTAAAGGGTCACCAGCATCAACAAGATCAACAAAGTTAACACCCTTAACAACTCGTCCCCTATCAATGTCCAAACAGGGTATAATCCTCTTAGCTAACATTACTAACCCTAATAGCCTCAGCTAAATCAATTTTATTCTCATATAATGCCTTTCCAGTTATAACACCAATTAATCCCTTAGACTCTAACATACTAAGAGCCTTAATATCATCCAAATTAGATAATCCACCAGAGGCAATAATAGGTAGCTCAATCTTAGTTAATGCTTTCTCATAAAAAGATGGGCTAATGCCAGATAACATACCATCCCTTTTAATATCGGTAATTATAAGCTCCTTAACCCCATACTCCTTGCACTCAACACCAAAACGATAAAAATGTATATCTGTTATATCCTTCCAACCATGAATGGCCACATTACCATTCACAACATCTATCCCAACAGTTATAGAATCAGGGAATCTTTGACATGCCTCTTTCAAGAAATCCCTATTCTTAAAAGCAGCACTACCTATAATCACTTTGTCAATACCCGCATTAAGATAAGCCTTAATAGTATTTATATCCCTTATACCACCACCTAACTCAATCTCAACGGATATATTATCCCTAATTTCCTTAATTATATCAAGATTCTTAGGTATACCAGAAAACGCCCCGTCTAAATCTACAATGTGTAAACGCTTAATATTGTATGATGCCCAAACTTTTGCCTGATCAACAGGAGAATCTGAATAGATAGTCTCTTTGTTTGGATCACCTTGCACTAATCGTATACACTTACCATTTTTAATATCAATTGCCGGAATTATGTACACAAATCTCTCCAAAGTTCTTTATTATCTCTAAACCCAGCCCCTGACTCTTCTCAGGATGGAACTGTGTTGCGTATATATTATCAGCCTCTATCGCCGATGTGAAATTAATAGAATAGTCAGTAGTTGAAGATATAACAGAACTATCATCAGGCACAGCATAATAAGAGTGAACAAAATAAAAATAAGACCCACTAGATATACCTTTAAATAACTTTGAATCCTTAGTAAAGTTAACCTGATTCCACCCCATGTGAGGTACCTTATCATCTATACTAAAGCGAGTTACCCCTCCCTTAATAAGACCAAGCCCCTCATGATCACCAAACTCACTACTATAATCAAACAAAAGCTGTAAACCAAGACATATACCCAAAAATGGCTTATTTAATGATATATACTCCCTTATTTTATCAGAAAAACCCCTCTCGTTTAAACAGGTCATAGAATCTCCAAAAGCACCTACACCAGGTAATACAAGTCCCCATGCACTGTCAATAGGATTAGGCTTATCAATTATCTCAGCCTCAAAGCCAAAACCCATAAATGCCTTCTTTACATTGTTTAAATTACCCCGTCCATAGTCAATAATCTGTATCATATTATCCCTTTTGTAGAGAGTACGCCATCTATACCAGGATCAATACTAATCGCAATCCTCAAGGCATGAGCAAACGACTTAAAAATACCCTCAGCAATATGATGAAGATTCTCACCATACAATACGTTAATATGTATTGTAATACCAGCATTCAAACTAAGTGCATTAAAAAACTCTTTTATAAGTTCTAAGTCAAAATTGCCAACCTTACCCCCTCTAAAAGGCGTATTAAAAACTAACTTTGGCCTATTACAAATATCCAATGCCGCATTAGCCAAAACCTCCTCCATAGGAAGTGAGAAAAAACCATATCGCCTTATGCCTTTATGATCAGCTAATGCCTCTTTTAAACATCTACCAAAGCATATAGCAATATCCTCAACAGTATGGTGATAGTCAACTTCAATATCCCCAACAGCTCTTAAGTCTAAGTGTATATTACCGTGTTTTGCAATGTGACTAAGCATATGATCAAGAAAAGCTATACCAGTATTAATATCACTTTTTTTATTAGAATCGAGTTCTATGTTTAAAGATATATCCGTTTCATTGGTTTTACGCTTTATAGAAGAGTGTCTTCCCATATTATTAGACTATACCCTTTAAAATATCATAAAAATAGATAAGTGTATAAAATAAGATTTTTGAATGTTATTGTCAAATGGAATTATTAACAAAAACCTAATATTAAAGTAATACATAAAAATTAATACAAAACCTTCCTAAAACAAATAATTATGCCATAAACGCTATTAATATTACTTTATAAAAAAAGAGATAAGCTCCCTTTTTATGATTAAATCTTAGTGTTTAGCCTATTTTTCATCTTCTCTGCCTGACTTCGTATAAACATATTTATTATTATTTTTTATAACTTTTTTATTTTCTTCGTCGATCTCTTTTCCTTTTTCATTAATATATTTAGCTCCATAACTTGGACTGCCTCTTACCTTCCCATATTCATTATAAATAGCTCCACCTTTGCCTGTTTGTTTATATTTAATCCTACCAACAAGGTTTTTCTTAAAACTAACACCTTCTTTAAAGGTTAGTGAACTACTACTACCTCCATTATGAATTCCACCTCCAAAACTATAAGCCGTATTATTAATAAACTCAACCTTTGTTAACGTTATAGAACTACCATTATTATGAATTCCACCTCCAAAACTATAAGCCATATTATTAATAAACTTAACACTTGTTAATGTTAGAGAGCTATCAATACTATAAATTCCCCCTCCATAATTATCAACCGTATTATTAGTAAAACTAACATTTGTTAGCTGTAGTGAGCTATTATTATTATATATCCCTCCACCATTATCAGCATTATTTCCAGTAAAACTAACATTTGTTAGCTGTAGTGAGCTATTATTATTATATATCCCTCCACCATTATCAGCATTATTTCCAGTAAAACTAACATTTGTTAGCTGTAGTGAGCTATTATTATTATATATCCCTCCACCATTATCAGCATTATTTCCAGTAAAACTAACATCTTTTAACGTTGGACTACTCTTATTATAGTTAGCCATTCCACCTCCGGACCATATAGCATTATTTCCAGTAAAACTAACACCTGTTAACGTTGGTGAGCTATTATTATTATACATCCCTCCACCGCTATCCTTATTATTACCCTTAGCATTACCTTTAGTAATGGTAACATATTTTAGTTTAGCTGTTCTAATTAGCCCAGCCTTAGCAGGATGATAAAAAACATTATGAACACTTATATTATTACTAATATCACCGGTTAATATAGTTTTACTAGGGTCTTTATTATGCTCATCGCCCTTAGCAGTATATCCACCAATAACCTCTACATTATTTCTAAGGGAAAAATGTCTATTACGCATATCTTCACAATCATCTCTATTAGGACAACCACTAGCTTTATAACTACCTTGAGCAATATATACCTTTCCTATACCCTCTTCTTTAGCTTTCTCAATACCCTTTTGAAGATCATTAAAAGCATTAATCCAAGTTAACCCGTCTCCACCCTCATTTGCATCAGCCCTTACATGGATTCCTCCTGATATAGAACCCTGTACAACGTTTTTATCCTTATTATCAATAGAATCTTTATTCAAAGTTTCATCAACAAAATTCTTATTCTCGCAGCTAAATATATATAAACTAACTAATAAAACTATTAATAGCTTTAAGCAGCTATTATTTGTTAACATAAATCCTCCATATTGATTTCAGAGTAAATATATATACAGATATAGCTAGCTTAAAGCGTTTTTTATAAAACTATAGAAAATATAGATATATTTTTAGCAGTAGCTTTCAGAAAAGTCCATTTTGTTAGATAAAAGTCCATCTGATAGTTTCTTTAATACTATTCAGATTAGCTTTACCTTTTCCTGCAATATCAAAGGCAGTACCATGTTCTACAGATACTCTCAAAAAAGGAAGGCCCAAGGTTATATTAATACCGCTGTTAAATGATAACAGTTTAAACGGTATAAGTCCTTGATCGTGGTACATAGCTATATAAAAATCATAAGTATTATTATAAGCTGAACAAAATATACTATCAGCCGGATATGGTCCAAAAGCATTAATACCAAAGCGTTTAGCCTCTTCTATTGCTGGTATAATAATACTATTCTCTTCATTTCCAAAACATCCCTTATCACCACTGTGAGGGTTTAAGGCACAAACAGCAATATTACCATTTGTTATTCCGATTTTCTTAAGAAAATGATCAACGTTTTTTAAAGAGGATACTATATTTGTTTGATTAATAGATCCACTAACCCTATCAAGAGGTATATGAGTTGTTACAGTAGCCACTTTTATCTTATCACTAATAAGGGCCATACTAACCTTATTAGTGTTAAACGCTCTGGCAAGATATTCCGTATGACCAATAAAAGTCTTAACTGACTTTTGAATTGCCTTTTTATTAACTGGTGCAGTAATAAGTATATTACTTAAACCCATTTTAATTATATCAACAGCCTTATCTATACACTTTATAGATAACTCTCCAGCAAACCGACTAATAATACCAGGACTAACTCTATGTCTATAATCTAGGTTTAGGATATTAAGCTTATTAGGATCAAGGTTAGTGATATTTTCAAGTTTATCAATACTATTAATAGGAATATCACTTCCCAAAAGTTTTTGATAAAACCTAAAGACTATAACATTCCCTATAACGAGTAAGTTAGGGTAATATTTAGAACTTATACCTCTAAGTATTATCTCAGGACCAATACCATTAGGATCACCCTGAGTAATAAGAATAATGTTATCGCTTTTTGACATAATATTCCTAATTATAGATTAATATTCTTTCTATAGCTATGTTATTATTAAATTATAAACTTTTAATAAAAAACTAAATTATTTAATGTACGTCAAGGGATAATTGCGTTCTTTTTTATAAGAACATGCTTTACTGTAAGTTAGCCATAAACCAGTAGACTAAACTATCCTAAACCTATCTATCAAAGAACATCGTCTTTCACGAGTAAAATTTAATGCAGTTGTTAATCCTTCTCCAGTTGGACTCGCAATAGTAAAGGAAGCATATCCAGGACCATTATAACCAAGTCCATTAAAATGAGGTCCATTTTTAACAAAGATTGATGAGTTAATAAGTCTAGCCATCTTGGATAGCTTATCTATGTTTCTAGAGTACATAACAGCAGTATGTCTATTATACTGTTCCACCTTAACAGCCATATTGATAGCCTCATCCACATTTGTCATAGGAATCAGCGGGATAATAGGCATTAGTTGTTCTGTCCATACGAGGGGGGTGATTAATATTTACTTCCATAAAAGCAAGTCTAACACTTTCATCAGATTTAATATCAGCCGCCTCAAGTATATAATTAGCAGATTTACCAACAAACTCCTTTTTAACATGACCTGCACAACCTGGTTTACCTTTATCCAACATAATAAGGTCAGTTATTCTATTAATTTGCTGTCCTTTTAGTTCATAGGCCCCGTATTCTTTCATTAGCTGTTTTAGTGGGGGAATAATCGAGTTAACAGCTAATATCTCTTTTTCACAGGTACAAATAATATTATTATCAAAGCTAGCACCATCAACAATACCTTTAGCGGCCAAATCAAGATCAGCAGTCTCATCCACAACAGCAGGAGGATTACCAGGACCAGCCGCTATAACCTTTTTACCGCTATTCATGGCAACCTTTACAACAGCAGGTCCGCCAGTAACTACCAATAAGTTAATATTTTCGTGTTTCATAAGGGTTTGAGCGGATTCTATAGTAGGATTTTCTATGGTAGTTATTAGGTTTTCTGGTCCCCCAGCGGATATGATAGCATCATTTAAGATTTTAACGGTCTCACAGGAGGTTTTCTTAGCACTAGGATGAGGATTGAATACTACAGCATTACCACCCGAAATCATTCCTATTGAGTTATTTATAATAGTCTCTGATGGATTAGTGGTTGGCGTAATGGAGGCTATAACCCCATAAGGAGCACGTTCCATAATCATAAGCCCGTAGTCATCGCTATAGCAGTTAGGTTTAAGGATTTCTATACCGGGAGTTTTATTAGTTACCAGTAGGTTTTTTTGTATTTTATCGCTAACATTGCCGAGGTTCGTTTCTTCTACGGCTAATCTTGATAGATATTCTATATGAGGTTTTTATTTTATCCCGCATACTTTTAATAATTACATTTCTTTTATTAACCCCCAACTCCATAAGGGACTTATGGGCATTAAGACTGGCTTTTACTGCATTATCAACGCTATTAAAAATCCCGATATTCTTAGTTGTATGACTTTTGATAAGGTTATTATTTGTTTTTTTGGTTTACTTGTTTAATAACCTCTTTTACAATAGTATTAATTTGTTTTTCGTTTATATTCATATTAACCTCTATATAGCTTTGCAATTTTACTAAAGTTTTTTTTATTTGTCAAACCTACTTTGTTATAATATAAAAAGTTAGTTATGGGCCAAAAATTATTTATATAGTTTGTTTAGTCAATGCTCAAAATATTAACTAAAGGATTACTTTTTAAGCTTAGGCTCTATTTAGCTTTGTCCTTCAGGATTAAGTGCTTATCTATTTGAGTCATGAGTTTATGGGTATTATATAGGGCGGTAATTATCTTTTGATAGTGGATTATGTCATCATAGTTCAGCTTATTATCTTTTCTATCTTTAAGCCATTTTTTAGCAGGCTGATAGCCTCCAATATAAAAGTCATAAGCTACTAAGGGTACCTTATCGAAGTACTGTTTATTTAGGTTTAGAATCTTTAAAGTCTTTCTTAACAAAAAAGTAATAAGGTGGTTTATTCTCTAAAAGTACGTAAGGCACACTGGTTATATCATTATTAAGTAAATACTCATATTTATCTTCACGCTCTCCATATAGGTTATGGTGATAGACTTTTGCTAACTCATTAATGCTTTTTTTAGTCTTAACAAAAATGTTAATACTAACTCCTTGTTGTATGTCAAAGACGTTTTGGTCTATTGATCCATTAGGGTGAGTTTCTTTTTTCCTTGAGTTACCGTGCAAGTCCATAATATATATTTTATCAAAAGCTTTTAAAAGGTTATAACGCATACCCCTAAAGGTTAGGTTATCCAAAAAGCTGTGATTATTAATAAAGGCTAAAACGCCCTCTTTGTTTTTCTCTATAAGGTACTGGCCATATCTTATGAACTTAACATAATCATCATTTATACACTTAGGATTTTTCTCGTTTAGCTTGTTTGTTGTACCAGGCTCTTTTTTGTAGTCGTCCAATAGCTTATTTAACCAGTCATCTTTGTTTTGTGAATGGCCACTATATGGAGGGTTGCCTAAGACTATCATAACGGGATAGTCATGTTTAACCTCATTAGCTGATAGAGCTTCTTCTCTTAGCCAATACGCAAAAGGCATATTTTGGATGTGTGGATGAGACTTCTCTAAAGAGTTATTTAAATAAATCTTAAACCGACTATCATTATTGGATTTATAATTTGTATCTTTGAGTAACATTTCCAGCTTTAAGTGAGCCATGGTATAGCTTGTCATAATGAGCTCAAAACCGTTTAGTCTGGGGATAAGCTCTTGATCAACATAGTTTGTCCATGTACCCTGTTGATCTTTAAAATTATTATATATATGTTTTACTATCTCAGCCAAGAAGGTACCAGTAGCTGGATCGAGTATCTGGACTTTATGTACCTCTTTTTCTATGATTTTATCTTTTACTGTTTTATTTGATGTGTACCTGAGGACATTAGCTAAAGCATCAACTATCCATGTTATGCGTTCATCGAGATAATAGCTGGCTATATACTGGAAAAACTCTCTTAAAAAGGGATTGGTTTTAGGGATTAGCCTTGCTGCCTGAGAACGGTTAAAACTATATACTTCTGGATCATGGAGTCTTGCAGCAAACATGCCATAGGCTATGGTTTGGGCGTATATGTCAGCAAAGTCTTTATTAGTTATGTCGTGTATGAGTATATCCTTAAAGGCTTTCAGTTGGCCTTTTAGGGAACTATTTATTTCTGTTTTGTCGTCATTATCCAAGGTTAATAACGTCGGAAAGGATTAGGGCATTACTATCCATCATATTAGCTAGATCAGATGCACTTTTAATAGTTTGACTACGGTGCTTAAGAAAGTCATTTATCATAACTTTAAAGTTGTTATGGTTTTCTGTTATGGCTTTTATTTTACCATTTATTATTTCTGCGATCTTGACTTCATATTTAAGAGAGCCTTTTATATAGTATTTAAAGTTAAGATAGTTGGTTATTATGAGGTTATCAAGGCCGTTTATATAGCGGTCAAACTGTTCTTTAAAGGCTTTACTGTTCAGGTCTTTATCTATGTCTTTGCTTTCTATATAGCCGATTGCTATTTTGTCATTATTCTGGATGATAAAGTCAGGAGCACCACATTCAACTTGTTTAGGCTCATTAACAGCAGTTATTTTATTAAACGACTCGATTAGTTCTTTTAACGCAGGCCTATAAGAGTGTTCTTTAGCTATACCTGTATTAAACTCTTTTTTAATATCGTTTATGTATTGCTCGACTTGGCTCATTTAGTTACCTTTTTGTGGTGAGTTAATGTTGAGTGAAATATAGTTTAATTATGTATAAAAAAGTACATTAGTCATAAAAAGTTTATACAGATGTATATATGTATTATTTTTATTATTTAATAGTTCAGGTTATTTTTAGACTAAATTAACAATAATTAGCTATTATTAGAATAAGATTATATTTTAAGGCGTATTTATGGACAAAACATTATTAATTTCCTTAGATGAAGATGATCTATCTATAAATGGTATTTCTTTTTTAACAAAAGTAGCTGGGCTTTCTATTATAAAGAGGCTTATACTTACTTTCCAGCTTGCTGGTGGACGGCATATTATATTCATTTTACCTAAGGGCTGTTTTAATATACTAAAAAGTGAGTTAGCCGATGATAGGATTAAATTGTCCTTAAGTTTATTTGATATTAACTCTGTCACTGAGGTTCTGGACTTAGTTGATGGTGATGTACTATTTTTATCTACAGAGGCTATTTTTGATCGTGGGCTTTTAGTTGATTTACTAAAGACCAATATAAATAGGGGTATTTATTCTATTTTTATTAAGCCTGCCTTACCCGATCTTCAGGGTAACAAAAATATTATTAACACTGATTTCTTTTTAATTTCTGGGGATATACTAAAGGATTATGATCGTGATGATCTATCTAAAGATAGCGTTCAGGAGTGGATACTAAATAGTTCTTTTCTGAGTAAGATAGAGTTAGACAAGAGATTTTACTTATCCATTAAGTCTAAGGATGACATTCGTTTTGCACAGAGAGGTTTATTAAAGTTTTTAAGAAAGCCTAGTGATCCATTTATATCCAGAACTTTTAACAGACCAATATCATTGTTTATAACAAGGTTTTTAATGCACACGTCAATAACGCCTAATATGGTTACCATGTTAACGTTGTTAATATCGTTTATATCTATATACTTTATCTTTCAAGAAGGTTATATATACGGCATATTGGGGGCATTTTTCTTACATACGGCGTCGGTAATAGACGGATGTGATGGTGAGATTGCAAGGTTAAAATATCAGTTTTCTGATCATGGTGAGTTATTGGATAGTTTAGTTGATGATTTTAAAAATGGTATCTTTATTTTTGGGATGGGTATAAGGTCATATTTTGAGAGTTCTGACAATAGTGTATTGGCTGACTTATATTTATATGGGGCAATAGCTCATGCTATTAGTTTTTTAACTGCAAAGTTTTTACAATACAAGGCTTTGCTATCCACTGATAAAAGGGACATATTAGATTATACATACTTTTTTGAGGATGATTCACATAATAACATGTCTTTTACCAACAGGGCATTATTATTTTTCAGGAACTTTGCTCGGAGTGATTTTCTTGGTTTTTCTGCTTTAATAATGGCTATTTTTGGATTATTATCTGTACTATTCATGTTAGCAGTTCCTCTTATGATTGGAATGGGTATAGTGGTTATTATTCAGACTATTATTAACAAGAGGGGGCTTAAGGTTGACTGACTATCAAAATACGAGGGTATGTATATTTGATTTTGATGGTACTCTTGTGGATACCATGAATAGCTTTGCTGATTTAGCCGCTTCTATTATTGAGAGGGAATATAATATACCATTTAATGAGGCAAGAAAGCAATATTTAGATACATCTGGATTACCATTTTTCAAACAGCTTGATATATTATTCCCTAATAAAGAGCAAAATACTGAACTAGCCAATGAGTTTGAACTTAGAAAAAAGAATAACTTTTTTACTGTGGACTTTCCTGAAGATGTAAAAATCACTGTAAAGGCTTTAAGGGAAAATAATATAAAAATCGCTATCTCCTCTAATAACTTTCAGAACATGATTGAGAGCTTTGTTAATAAACAGAATCTGACCTTTGACTATATTCTAGGTTATAAAAATGGTTTTTCAAAAGGACGGGATCATTTTAAATTTATAGAAAAGAACTCCAATTGTTTATTAGCTAACATGGTTTTTGTAGGTGATTCTCTTAATGATGCAAGGATAGCCATAAATTGTGGGGTTAAGTTTATTGCAAAAATAGGTACTTTTTCTAATAGTGATTTTAATAATGAGTTTCCACAATTTAAGAGGGTTAATAAGCTCTATGACCTTATTAGCCTGCTAATACCATAATATGGAGCTTTTTTAATATGAAAGGAATTATCTTAGCGGCTGGCCTTGGAAGTAGGCTAAAGAATATAACTAGTGATTGTCCAAAAGCATTAGTTAAGGTTAATGGTATAGCTTTAATTGATTATGCCTTACGTTTTTTAGCTATGGCTGATGAGGTTATAGTTATAGGGGGTTATCGCTTTGACCTATTGCAGGCTCATATTGGGCAAAAGGGTATATCTAATTTATCGTTGGTAGAAAATAGTAATTATCAAAAGGGGAGTGTTCTTACTATTGAAAAAGCTCTTAATTATATAGATGACTCTTTTTTACTTATGAACGTTGATCATATTTATCCCCTACATTTTATTGATAAGATAGCCAATAATATCAGCGGTATAACTGCTATTTGTGATTTTGATAGAAAGTTAGTCCCTGATGATATGAAGGTAAAGCTTAATGAAAATAATATTGTTTATATAGACAAAAAGCTGACTGACTATGATTGTGGATATATTGGAATGACCTCATGTCATAAAAATAGTATATCCTTATATAAAGACGCTGTTAAAAAGGTTATTAATACTGTTGGTGAGTCGGCTAATGTTGAATATATATTACAGTTATTGGCTAACGAGGGTAGTCGTATTAACTATCTTGATTTAAGTAATTATAAATGGCTAGAAGTTGATAATCATCAAGACTTAAAAAAAGCGGATAACTTTGTCAGTAATAATCTAGCTACTTTTTATTCATAACTTAGGGCCTATATACACTAAATTCTTTTTGTTTACTTTTTTTGAATATGTTTTATAGATTGCTTACATATTATATTTAATATAATAGACAAGTAGTAATTCTCTAAATATAGTTAATTATATCTTATTTAACTAAATTATAAGTAAAAAATATAGCTTTATATATTTATATTTATTACTTAATATGTCAAGTAATATAATATGTATTATAAAAGTCTGTCTAAACAGCAGAACTATTAACTCAATAAGTATTTATTTATTACATCATATAAATAGACTGCCTAACTTATTGAGTTGTATTTCTTTACTCATTGCAAAATAATAAGTTATAAGCCTAATACAATAATTCACCATAAGCAGTATAAATATTTTTGTTTATAATTATATACCAAATAGTTAGCCTTTAAGGCAATCATTAAATATATATAATATACATAGCTTATAAAAAATATTTTTCATAAAAGATTGATTTTTTTTACACGATGTTATATATTAAAAATAGATGTTTACAGATAAAAAAATTAATAAGATAGGTATGGTTTATGAAAAATTTAATGGTGGATACATTAATTGTATCAGAGGCAGTTAAAATAACTGGTATTCCAAAGTCATCCATTACTAAGTTCTGTAGAGAAAAGAGAATTGATTCTCGTTTAGCAGATGGAAAAATTTGGCTAATAGAAAAGGATAGTCTTATGGACTTTCAAAAAAAGTATTATCACCCAAGGATGAAGAGAAGAAAGTCAAGGGTATTGGTAGAGTCATAAGCTATTTTTTTATAAAAGCTTGTTTAACAGGATAATAGCTTTTTCTATGGATAGGTGAGGGGCCTAACTTTTTAAGAAGTTCTATATGTTTTTTAGTAGGATAGCCTTTATGTTTATTGAAAAGGTAGTTAGGGTATTTATTGTGAAAACTTTCCATTAACCTATCCCTAATTACCTTAGCAATAATAGATGCTGATGCAATAGATGCGCTAAGTGTGTCACCTTTAATAATTTTGTATACAGGGTAATCTAAGTTAGTTAGTGTAATACCATCTATTAAACAAAGACTAGGCTTTATATTTAAATTATTAAAAGCAATATTCATTGCTTTTTTAGTTGCATTTAATATATTAATCTTGTCTATGGTATTATGATCTACTACACCAATACCAATAGAAAGTGCTTTATTGCTAATTTCTTTAAATAGTCGTATTCTTTTTGAGGAAGTTAACTTTTTTGAGTCATTTATTCCTATAATAGGGCTATATAAATTTAGTATTACGGCAGAAGCTATTACAGGACCTGCCAAAGGTCCTCTACCTACTTCATCTATTCCTACTATATAGTCTTTTTTTCTTTTAATAAAAGATAAGTCGAACTGATATAAAGTTGAGCTATCCATATAATTTTATTTATATGGTATTCTATTTTTTTACTTTAGTTTTTGTTTGATGTGCTTTACCTATTCTATTTCTTAAATAGTATAGTTTTGCACGCCTTACCTTAGCTTCTTTTACTACTTCAATTTTACCAATCTTTGGAGAGTTAAAAGGAAATACTCTTTCTACTCCCACTCCAAAAGATATTTTTCTTATTATAAAAGTTTTACCTAGTCCGCTACCACTTATAGCAATAACTATTCCTTGAAAAATCTGTATACGCTCTCTTTTACCTTCTTTAATTTTAAAGTGAACTTTAATAGTATCACCAATTCTAAAGGTAGTTTGTTTTTTAATATAGTTAGCCTCAATTTTATTAAAAGCATCTTGTCTATTAGTTATCATTTTTTCTCCTCGAAGTACGATATTAAAAGTTCTATACTTTCTTTTGTTAATATTTTTCTTTCAATTAGGTCTGGTCTATATTTCAAAGTATTTACCAGACTTTTTTGTTTTTTCCACAACTTAATTTTTTTATGATCTCCGCTTAAGAGTATTTCAGGAACACTTTTATTTAAGTATTTTGCTGGCCTTGTATACTGATCATATTCTATAAGTCCGTTATTAAAGCTTTCTTCTAGTAAAGAGTTTGGATTGTTAAGCACTTTATTATAAAGTCTAACAATGCAATCAAAAACAACTAATGCAGGTAATTCACCACCTGTTAATATATAATCTCCTATAGATATTTTTTCATGATCGAAAAAATTAAATACTCTATTATCAAAACCCTCATAATGACCGCTAACCAAAATAATTTCTTTTTCTTTAACAAGTTTATTAGCAATTTTTTGGTTAAAAAGCTTTCCTTCTGGAGTTAAGAAGATAAGCTTAGAGTTTTCTTTTTTAACAGAACTAATGGCATTATATATAGGCTCACACTGGAGCAACATACCAGGGCCACCACCATAAATATTATCATCAACTTTTTTATGTTTATTCTTAGAAAAATCTCTAAAATTAACAAAACAAACCTTAACATCGCTCCTTTTTATACTTCTGCCAATAACACTTGTATTAATGTAAGGCTCAAAGACTTCAGGGAATAAACTTAGTATATAAAATATCAAATAAACCCTTCTAAATCCTTAAAATATATTGACTTGTTATCTATTGAAACATCAAGTAACTTGTCTTTTAAAAAAGGAATAAAATAAGTTTTGTTTTTTTTAGTTTCTATTTCAAAAAGTTCACCTGCACCATAGTTGACAATATCTTTAACTACACCAATGAACTTATCCTCATAATAACACTTGCAGTCAATAAGGTCAAAATGATAATATTCCCCATCTAGTGGGGGAAGTTCTTTTTTCAGTATATAGACATCAATATTAATTAGATGTTTTATTTCTTCTACAGAGTTAATTCCCTTTATTTTGGCTATAAGGTTATTTCCACTATTTTTAAAAATTATTTTGGGTAAGGGAATAAATATATTTTCTTTTTTTTTATAAAAAGTAGAAAAGTTAAATAGTTCATCAACACTACTACTAAAAGGATAGAAAAAGAAATATCCTTTTAGACCATGTGGTTTCCCTATTTTAGCTATAACAATATAGTTACTCAATCTAACTAATTATTAGTCCAGTATTTCTAATACAACTCTCTTGCCAGACTTAGTAGCACAAGCACTAATGATAGTTCTAATTGCTTTTGCAATTCTACCATGTTTTCCAATAACCTTTCCGATATCTTCGTCTAAAACCCTTAGTTCTAGTATAGTTGATTTTTCTCCCTCTATCACGTTAACATTAACACTTTCTGGATTATCCACAAGGGATTTTACAAGATATACAACTAGATTTTTTTCATCCATATAGTAACTCCTTATTCTATCTCGAAACAATTTATTTAGTAGATAGTTTTATCCCAAGTCTATTGATTATAGCTAGAACAGTATTACTAGGCTTTGCTCCACATTTATACCAATAATCAAGTCTATCTTCATCGAGTTTAGCGTGTTTATTTTTATCTATAGGATCATAAACACCAATTTTTTCTATATACTTACCATCCCGTTTATTTCTAGAGTCCATTACTACAATATGATAATATGGTTTTTTTTTGCTGCCGGCTCTAGAGAGTCTTAATTTTACCAAAATTTGTCCTCCTGTTAATGCTTTATATCAAAAGTATTTTTATATTTTTAGTTTAGTAAAGTCAGGAATATTACCACCCATCATTTTTGTTAAAAACCTGGGATTATTTTTAATTTTTTTCATCATTTTTTGCATATTTTCAAACTGTTTTATAATACGATTAACGTCTTGGATCTTAGTACCACTACCTTTAGCAATTCGTCTTCTACGGCTACTATTTATAATTCTATAATTTCTACGTTCTTTAGGAGTCATGGATAGGATAATAGCCTCAGTACGAACAAATTGTTTTTCATCGACATCATTATTTTTAAGGCTTTTTCCCATAGGTAACATATCCATAGTATTCTGAAGAGGTCCCATTCTTTTTATTTGTCTAATTTGCACTAAGAAGTCTTCTAGGTCAAACTTGTTTTTGAGGATTTTCTTTTGAGTTTTTAAGATTTCATCTGTATCGACAGCTTCCTGAGCCTTTTCTACTAAGGATATAACATCCCCTTTACCTAATATTCTGCCTGCTATTCTATCAGGATGAAAAAGTTCTAAATTATTTATTTTTTCACCGGTACCAATAAATTTAATACTTTTACCGGTTGTTTTAGTTATAGAAAGAGCCGCTCCACCCCTTGTATCACTATCGAACTTGCTGAGGATAACCCCTGTAATACTAAGGTGATAGTCAAATTCTTTTACTGTATTAACAATACTTTGTCCAGCCATAGAATCTGATATAAATAATATTTCATCTGGATTAGTTTCTTTTTTTTATTTTTACAAGTTCCTTCATAAGGGGCTTATCAACTTCCAGTCTACCAGCAGAATCAATTATTATACAGTGATAGTCATTTTCCTTAGCGTATTTAAGAGCTTTTTTACATATTTTAACAGGATTATTATTATTATCTTCGGTAAAATATCCAACATCACACTCTTCGGAAAGTATTCTTAGTTGTTTTTTTGCGGCAGGTCTATAGCTGTCTGCACCAACGAGTAAAACTTTTTTATTTTCTTTTAGATAGTTAGCAAGTTTAGCACAGCTAGTTGTTTTTCCAGAGCCTTGAAGGCCTACCATGAGAACTACGGATATACCTTTCTTTTTTAGGTTAACCGTTGTAGCTTGATTACCCATTATCTCTACCAGTCTATCATGTACAACTTTGATAAACTGATCTGTCGGACTAACACTCTTTATAACTTTTTCGCCAAGACATTCCTGCTCTATAAGTACTACTAACTCTTTAACCACTTTATAGTTAACATCAGCCTCTAAAAGGGCGAGTTTAATCTCACGCACTCCATCTTTAATATTTTTTTCTGTTAGACGATTTTGTCGTCTTAGTCCTTTAAAGATATTTTCGAATTTGTCTGTAATTTTTTCAAGCATAAGTGTTCAAATTTACTTTTTTAGCTATAAAACGTCAAGGGAATTTAAAAAAATTAAGCATATTATTGTATAAATATAAGAATTTAGATTTAGTTTTTTTTATTAAATTAATTTTTACTTTCTAATTGATACATAGTTATACTGTGTTATACTAAGAAATTACTATTTTTATGGAGTTAAATATAATCCTTTTCTATTAGGATATTTTTCATTAAGTTATTAGTATAATATAACAATGTATTAACTTAGCTTTAATTATAAAGTTAATATTAAAGAGATAAATTAAATGGGAAAGAAAATTAAACATTATGAGATAGAAGACGATCTGGCTTCTTTGTTTGAGAAACCAAAACGCTCTATTAATAAGTCTAAAGAGATTGATGATCTTACTAAGCGTTATCCTAAGATGGCTAGGAGTATTGCGGGACAAATTGTATGTGGAGAGCTATCCCTAACAAGATATATTGCCAAGCTTAATAAAAATAAGAAAACGCTTAAAATTAAGAAAATCGACTTTATAATGAATAAATATCCGGATGTTGATAGATCTATGGCCGGACAAATTGTATCTGGAAAGTTAAGTATAGAGGAATGTCTTAATATTCTTAATATAAAGAAGAAAAAGGAAAGCAAGCGTATATACTTTCGTAATCGAGTGGAAAAGCTAATAAAGCAATACCCGGCTATGACTGAAAAGATAGCCAAAAAAATAGTTTTGAACCACTTTACTATTGAGGATTATTTAGCGAGTTGCAAAAAAAAGGCTGATAAGATAGAAAAGCATAATAGTTAGTTTAATTTTTGTATTAAGTTTTAATTAAGTTGCCAGAATAGCTTTTTTCACCTTTTCCATAGTCTTTTTACCAGAAAGCAGTTCTAAAAGTTTTAGAGAGAACTCCATTGCAGTAGCTGGGAGAACGGCTTGTAATTAGGTTACCGTCTACCACAACCGATTTTTCACTATATTCTTTTGCATTTATGTCATTTTTAAAAGATGGATAGCTGGTTACTTTTTTATTTGTCAGCATACCAATGGCAGATAA
>CBDBPB010000001.1:0-449428 GCA_965208615.1 Spirochaetota bacterium | reverse complement strand
TTTAATCATATTATTCTCAATTCTATCAATATAAAAAACTACCGTTTTCTTTTATAAAGAATCGAAGATATAGTTTATTGCTATTATAACTTATAGATAAGTTAATTATCTTTAAAATTAACAAATGAAAATTTAATAGTCAAATATTATTTTATATTTTAGCTTTATAATTAGTATCTATATTTTATAAATCAGTGTTTTTTTTTTAATTAATGTTTTGCTTAAGGTGTTATTACCTAAATGATATAGCCGTATTAGAAGTATTGAACTATTTTACTTGCGACTAAAAATTAATGAATAAATTAATATTATACATTTATAACTGAATTCTGTAGGTTTTTTTCTTTAAAAATTTGACGTTATTTATAATATTAATAACTTAATACTATAAATAATCATTTTAGTCATTTTGTTATATTACTGCATAGAAAAATAAGTTTTAATAAATTAAAAATTAATTATAAAATTGGAGGTTTTGTATGAGCATTAAAGTAGGAATTAATGGTTTTGGTAGAATTGGTCGTAATGTTCTAAGGGCAATACTTAAAAAACCTGAGGCTAAAATAGAAGTTTTAGCGGTTAATGACATCACTGATGCTAAAACTCTTGGCCACCTATTAAAATACGATTCTGTTTTAGGTAATTTTGACGGCGATATAACTATAAAAGACGATAGTATAACTGTTTGCGGCAGCAAAATAAAAGTACTAAAAAAACAAATTCATGAACTCCCATGGAAAGACCTCGGCGTTGATGTTGTTGTTGAATCCACTGGACTATATACTGATGCTAATAAAGCTAAAACTCATATCGAAAGAGGTGCTAAAAAAGTAGTTATAAGTGCTCCAGCAAAAAATGAGGATATAACAATCGTAATGGGTGTTAATGATAAGTCCTATAATAGCTCAAAACATCATATAATATCTAATGCATCCTGTACTACAAACTGCTTGGCTCCTATCGTAAAAGTTTTAAATGATAGTTTTGGCGTTAAACATGGTATTATGACTACAATACACTCCTACACTAACGATCAGAAGATACTAGATCAGCCTCATAAAGACCTAAGAAGAAGTAGAGCTGCTGCTGTATCTATGATTCCTACATCTACTGGTGCGGCTAAAGCTGTAGGACTTGTTATTCCAGAGATAAAAGGTAAATTAACTGGAATGGCTATTAGAGTGCCTACTCCTAACGTATCCCTAGTTGATCTTAGTGTTGAGCTAAATACTGAGGTATCTGTAGATGATATAAATAGTACAATAAAGTCAGCCGCTGATGATGAACTAGTCGGTATATTAGAGTTTTCTAATGAACCATTAGTCAGTGCAGATTTTAAAGGTAATCCTAATTCTAGTATATTTGACTCCCTTTCTACTGTTTTGATTGAGACTTCTAATGGAAAGGGTAAATTTGTAAAACTGTTGTCTTGGTATGATAATGAATGGGGATATTCATGTCGTGTGGTAGACTTAATCAGCCGTATTATGACTTAAAAAAGCTATTTTTATTCTTTCTTAAAAAATAAGGAGGAAGAATGAACAAAAAAACCATTAGAGATATAGACTTAAAAAATAAAACCGTAATCATGCGAGGGGATTTTAACGTACCTCTTGATGATAGTCAAAATATAAATGATAATTCTCGTATATTGGCTACCTTACCTACCATACGCTATATTTTAGATAAAAAAGCAAAACTTATTTTAATGACCCATATAGGAAGACCAAAAGGTAAAGTATTTGACTCTATGAGAGTAACTCCTGTTGCTAAAGAGCTGTCTAGACTACTAAATATCAATGTGATTACTAGTAATGACTGTATAGGAAAAGAAGTTAAGGATATTATATCTAAGGCTGACTTCGGGGATGTTATTTTACTTGAGAATTTACGATTTCATAAAGAAGAAGAAAAAAATGATCCTAATTTTGCAAAGGAACTATCTAGTCTAGCTGATATATACGTCAATGATGCTTTTGGTACTGCTCATCGGGCTCATGCCTCTACTGAGGGTATAACTAAGTATTTACCTTCTGTTGCAGGCTTTCTTATTGAAAAAGAATTAGAATATTTAGGTAATGCTTTATCTAATCCAAAAAGACCCTTTGTTGCCATTATTGGCGGAGCTAAGGTATCCACTAAGATCTCTGTATTGAACAGCCTTTTGGATAAGGTTAACGTTCTAATAATTGGCGGTGGAATGTCTTATACCTTTTGTAAGGCTATGGGAAATACTATTGGTAACTCATTAGTCGAGGATGACTTTATAAATACTGCGAAAGAAGTTATCAAAAAAGCTAATGATAAGAAAGTTACATTAGTTATCCCCTCTGACCACGTTATAGCTGATAAGTTTGATAATGAGGCAAATTCAATGGTTATTGAAGGTGATATACCCAACGACTTTATTGGAATGGATATAGGACCTAAAACTATTGAATTAATAAAATCCAAAATTAAAAATGCTAAAACTGTTTTATGGAATGGTCCCCTTGGAGTGTTTGAGATGAGTAACTTTTCTAAGGGTACTTTTTTTATAGCAAAAGCTATTGCTAATATTGATGCTATTACTGTTGTTGGCGGCGGAGATTCAGTATCCGCTATTAATAAGAGCGGTATTGCTGATAAAATAAGTCATATATCTACTGGTGGTGGTGCTTCTATTGAGTTTATTGAAGGCAAAAGCCTACCAGGAATTGAGTCATTATTAAATAAATAATGGAGGTAAAATGCGAAAGCCATTAATTGCTGGTAATTTTAAGATGCATAAGACGGTAAATGATGCTGTCTATTATACTAAGGGGTTAGTTAGGGAGATGCAGGGAATTAATAACAGAAATATTTTAATTTGTCCACCTTTTACTTCTCTATCTGAGGTTGCTAAGGTAGTTGATGGTAGTAACATACATATTGGAGCTCAAAATATGCACTATGAGTCTAAGGGAGCATTTACTGGAGAGGTTTCTGGTGAGATGCTGGTGGATGTTAATTGTGAATACGTTATTTTAGGCCATAGTGAGCGTAGACATATATTTAAAGAGACTGATAGCTTTATTAATCAGAAGGTTAACAAGGCTATTGAGCTAGGATTAAAGGCTATTTTATGCGTTGGAGAGCTAATCGAAGATCGTGAATCTGGTATGGCTGAAACTATTGTTAAAAATCAAACTGAAAACGGATTAAAAGGAATTTCTAAGGCTAGTATGTCTAACGTTATTATTGCTTATGAGCCTGTTTGGGCTATTGGTACCGGTAAGACTGCCAGTCCAAAGGATGCACAGGGCATGCATTTTTTTATTAGAAAGCTAATTGAAACTCTTTATGATATAGAGGTTTCAAATAATTTAATCATCCTGTATGGGGGATCTGTTAAGCCTGGCAACATTAACTCTCTTATGAGCATGGAAGACATAGATGGTGCATTAGTTGGAGGGGCTTGTTTAGAAGTTGACTCTTTTAGTAAAATTATTAAATTTAACTAAAATATGCTTATTTGTATAACTTTAAGACTAGCTAAAAAAGCTTAGTCTTAGTTCCTCATTCGATATAGTGAATGAATTAAAAAGATTCTTTAATTTATAGATGGTTGTTTAGGAGTATTTTGTGTTACTTTTTGATATTTTAGAGGTTATTTTAATAATTGTCCTTGTTACTATTTCACTACTTGGAATCGTATTAGTTTTGATGCAGTCCAGTAAGGGTGGTGCTGGCGGACTCTTTGGTGGTGGTGATGGTGGAGGAGGTCAAATTATTGGTGCTGAACGGCGGGGTGATTTTTTAAGTAGGTTAACTACAATATTTATTACCATTTTTATTGCTGGTAGTTTTTTTTTAGCTTATCTTAAGAAAAAGAATTATAGTCTACCTCCTACTGATAAGAAGGACATTTCAATAGAGAAGGAATCATCTAATGATAAGCCTTTAAAGGTTACTCCTAAAGAAGATCAAGTGCCTGATAAGACTAAGGCGAACTTAGATGAACAATTAAAAAAGAAGTCGAAAAAGAATACAAAAAAAATAGATAACTCTATAAAAGACCTACAGAATAATAAGAGTATTACTACAGATAAAAAAAAGCCTAATACTAAAAAAGATAGTTCTCCATAATATTATTTAACGTTCTTAATCACCTATCTTTTTGGTATACGCTATTAATACGACAATCTTACTATTTTGCAACAAATTATTATACTTAATATTTTTATTATTTCATTTCTCATTATTGTTAATTTTAATAAACTATCTAGAAGACTTTATCAAAACACATTATAATATTTTTGACTATAAAAATAATGTTTATTTTTTTTATTGTGTTAAAATATAATTATCCTCAATTATTTAACTAGCTTTGTGCTAACCCTTTATTGATATGAGGTTGCATACTGCTTTTAAGGACATTTATATAAGGTATTTTTTGTGTTAAATAGAATAAGTTATAAAGTTGTAGTTTTTGATAGAGACAAAGAATTAGATAATAATTTTATTAATCTATTAAAAATTAATAATAAATATAACTATATATACCTTAGTGGCTTTTTGGATCATCTTATTACCGAGAATACTGGTGATATTATATTGTGGAATATAACCTCTGATATATATAATGAGATAAGCCAAGCAAGGTATTTAAGAAACTATATTAATACACCAATAATATTTTTGACTAATAATCTATCTGAAAAAGAGGCAGTTAAACTTTATAAAATTGATTTAATAGATCATATAAATAAGCCTATAGAACTAAAGGTTTTAGAAGCTAAAATTAGAATGTATATTAAGTTATGCAGTCATAAAAGGCCTTTATTTTATGATAACCTACTAACTGAGGATTCCTTATCACAAAAGGGATTAGAAAAAAGTTATTTTCCTTTAAATAGTATAAGTGAGAGTCAATCTAGGTATACTGTTACTGAGGAGTCAAAAAAGTTTTTTGATGAACTTTTAAATAAAATTCTTATTTTGACTAACAGTGAATATGGATTTATTGCAGAAGTATTTTATAATGAGGATAATAAACAACCCTATATAAAGACTTTTAGTACTTCTGACATAGCCTGGACAAAGCAAAGCAAAGATTTTTATAATAAATATGCAGGAAAGACCTTGGAACTTTCTAATTTAAACCTGCTTAGTTTTTTTCTTGAGACTGATAAGCCAATTATATGTAATAATCCAAGCTTTGAATGTTTATTAGAATATAGTTCATGGATTACTTCATTTTTAGGCATACCAATTTATTATGATGACAAGCTAGTAGGAGTTATAGCTCTTTATAACAGGAATGGGGGCTATGATCAAGATGTAATTAAGCTTTTAGAGCCACATATAAATGTTTGTACTAATACTATTATGGCATATAAGTTTGCTTTGGTTAATAGTAAAAATGAAAGAGAGTTACGGTTGGTATCTTCGGTATTTGAGAATACTAATGAAGGAGTTGCTATTATAGACAAAAAAGGGATTATTAGGTATGTTAATCCTGCATTTACCACTATTACTGGATATACTCCCGAAGAAGTCATTGATAAAACTCATAATTTACTAAAAACAGATTTATATGATAATAAATTTGCTAAGAGGATATGCAATTTTTTACTTACTAATGGATATTGGACAGGTGAGATCATTAGCAGACGTAAGAGTGGTGAAATATATTCTAAAAGGGTGTGTATTAGTTCTATAAAGAATAAAGAAGAGAATCCTATGCAATATGTTGTTATTTTTAGTGATATTACCGAGCAAAAAAAATATGAAGATATAATGATCCATAAGGCTTATCATGATGCTCTTACAGGCCTTCCTAATCGAGAGTTATTATTTGATAGGTTAAATATGGCTATTGCTCAGGCTCAACGTACTAAAAATAAATTAGCTGTTATGTTTTTAGATTTGAATGGCTTTAAGAATGTTAATGATAGTTATGGTCATCGAGTTGGAGATCAAGTACTTAGCTTATTGGCTAAGAGGTTAAAGAACTTTACAAGAAAGGGGGATACTATTTCACGGATCGGAGGTGATGAGTTTATTATTCTTATAACCCTGTATAAAGGTATTGAAGTAGTTTATACTTTGGCTGATAAGCTATTAAAGCTTATAAAAACACCTATTATGGTTGGTGATCTTGTAATTTCGGTGGGAGTAAGTATTGGAATAAGTATTTATCCCGATGATGCACTTTCTTCTAATCAGTTAATTAAAAAGGCTGACAAAGCAATGTATTATATTAAGTCTAAGGATAAGAGTGGGTTTATGTTGTATAGCAAGTCAGGGAATAGGGATTCTATAGCTATTAGCAATAAAAGATAGTTAGTTTTTTTATTTGGATTCTTTAATTACTAGTTATATTTACTTTATAAAACATTATTAGTTAAAAGGCTGTTATATTTGTATATATTAGGCCTAATATAACAAAATGTATAAAGGAATAGGCTATGAAAGACAAAAATAGTGATTGGTTGGATCGTTGGCTAAAAGAAAATGAAATAGTTGACAAGGATAATATTAATAAAACCTATAACTGTTCTAACATGGCAATTAATAAACAAATAAAAAAGTTAAAGATAGACCAAAAGGATTTTAATCAAGCAAATAAGACCTATAAGTTTTTTATAGAGGAAAATGATAGCCTTGAAAAATGGTTATTAAAGAATCCCGTTTTTGATAAGGATGATTACCGTGTAGAAAAAGAAATAAAGATGTATCCCCCAAAAAACCTTTATTCTATACGAGTGGATACTTCAATAGACCTCCATAATTTAACTGTTGTCCAGGCTCTTTATACTTTAAAACACTTTATCATAGAGGCATTTAATAGGAGAGATAAAGTTGTTAAGGTAATTCATGGTAAGGGTAATCATAGTATAAATGGTCCAAAGGTAAAGACTTCTGTTTATAAGTGGTTAAGTACTAATGGAAAGGGATATATAAAGTTCTTTAAAGAGGCTCATAATAATCATGGAGGAAGTGGAGCAACTATTATATGGTTAAAGTAGGCTTACTTAGTTTTTTCACTGGGAACTAAAACCTTAATATCAAGTTCTTTTAAGGCTAATGCCGCATTTTGTTTTACAATAAGCTCTTCATCTTTTTTATAAACCTTCATAAGAGACTTAATAGCTTTTTTATCCTTAATATTGCCTAGTGCTTGAGCCGCATAAGCTCTTATATTTTTATCCTTATCGAATAAGGAATCTATTAACATTGATAATGAACTTGGATCTTTTATTTTTCCTAGAGTCCAAATGATATTAAGTTTTACGTCGTTATTTTCAACTTTAAAAGATTTTATTAAATATTTAACAGCCTTTTTATTTTTTATCATTCCAATACTTCGTACTGACATAATTCTAATATCACTATCGCTATCAACAAGGAGGTTAATCAAGTAAATAACTGCTCTTGGATCACGTAATCGTCCAAGAGATCGTATGGCATTCTTTCTGACTTTTTTATCTTCATCATTTATCCCCTCCAATAGAGCAATTAAACTACGTTCATCATAATAGTGTCCTAAGAGTAATGCGGCTTGTCTTCTTTTTGCGATGTTTGTATCAAAAATTAGGGTTTCAATATAATGTTTTAGTCTAGCCTCAACTTTCTTAGACACTCTTCCGTACGAATAAAGAAAGGTAAACAAAAAAAAGCCAATAATTATTATTAGTTTAATAAGTCTCATTTAATTTTGTGATACCAGTTTGAATTAAGCTATATCAACTTAGTTGATTATTAACTATAATATTTTTTATTTTTTCAATAAGCTCATCTTTATTCTTTAATTTATACTTATCTGTATTAATAGGCTTATCAATAACTACATTGGTAGTAGTAGGATTAAGCTTAAAAGTATTTTTAGGCATAACTTTATTAGATCCAGAAATGCTAATAGGCAGTAGATCAAGTTTTGTTTGGAATGCTAATAAGAATGCACCTTTTTTAAATGGTTGTATATATCCATTTTCACTTCTAGTTCCTTCTGGAAAGATAAGAATAGAAGTTCTTTTATTTAGTTTAGCTCTAGCTTTTTTTATAGATTTTAAGGCACTTTTTGTATTATTTCTATTTATTAGGATATATCCCCCAGCTAGTAGCGACCATCCAAATATTGGAATATAAACTAATTCTTTTTTGGCTATCATTTTTATTTCATTTCTTATTGCATAAAGAAGGATTGGTATATCAAAAAGACTTGCGTGATTAGATATAATAACATAATTTTTATGAGGTTCAATATTTTCTTTTCCCTTAATTTTAACGCTGACTCCGCTTACTTTTAGCAGACAAAAAGCCCAGGCCTTAGATATATAATGATATGTTGGTAGTAGTAAATTAATAGGCCAGAATAAAACTGCAATACTAGACCAAAAAATGCTTATTATAACTATAAAAAATAATCTAATAAATGTAGCTATCATAGATTTAACATCTCGTATTTGTAAAATAACGGTATCTGGTTATGACCTAACTCTTTTAAGTAGATAAATAGCAAAAAGTAAGAATACAAGATTTCCTATCCATGGGGCAATAAAGCTAGGAAAAATACCAGTTACTTTTGCAATAGAAATCCCTAATTGAAAAATAACAAAATAAGCTAAAAAGACTAAAATGGCCATAAAAAGACTGTTTATAAAGACCATCTTTCGTGAGTGAAACGCACCTAATGACGTACCAACCAATACAATTAAAAAAGTAGATATCTGAAAAGCTAACTTTTTGGAATATAAATCAATTTCAACTTCTTGCCATTTTTTTCTTGCTTGTTTTAGATTTGAGATAAGTTGTAACCCTTTACTTAAGGTCATTCTATCCATATCCTTAGTGGCAATAGTAAAAAGCTTAGGATTATCATTACTTTCATATAAAATATAGTTATCTTTTAGTTTTTTCATTTTAACCTTAGCCTTATTGTTATTCTTTTCCCAGTATATTTTTTTTGCTTCCCATAGTCTCCATTTTTTAATATTGTTATCCCAAACAGCTTTCTTAGCATCTATTCTAAAGATAAAGTGTGATGAAAAAGGAGTAAGTAAGTATTTATTTTTAGGAATACTAAAATCATCCTTAGTAAGAGTTTGTTTTAGTACTTGTTCTTCTAAAAATAGGTTTTTAATAATATTCTCCTGCGAGAATCTATTTATTTCCATAAGACTCTTTTCCTCTGGTGATTCAAGGGGTCTCCATCCTTTATCATCCTTGACAGATTTTATTTTATCAATAAGTGAAGTTTTTTTATCATCTTTATTAGCATCCTTTTTTTCCTTACTTGCCAAAGGCTTTAGCTTATAATCTTTCTCTTTTACTTCTTTTTTTTTGTATATACGATTTCTATCAGAAGGTACTTGTAATAATCTTATGTAATCATCTTTAGTTAGGTTTACTGTTTCATTGTCTATCTTTTTTTCTTTTGGTATTCTTTTTTCTTTTGGTATTCTTTTACTATATATACTTTTTAATTTAGGTTTAACCTTTTTATTATTAGTTGTTTTATCTTTTTTTATTTTAGCAGGATCTTTTTTATCAAAAGAAGCAGAATCCTTTTTATTAAAAGTACTTTTAGGCAGTTTAATCTTGTTTTTAGGTTGATCTTTATTTTTAGGTTGATCTTTAAACCATTTATCCTTTTTTTGCTTATTAATTGATTGATCTATTAGGGTATTTATTTCAATTTTTTTTATATTCTGTTTTTTCTTATTTGAAGGTTTATTTTTGGTTATATTTGGATCTTTTATATATTTAGTCTCACGATTTAAAAAGGACGGTTTAGTTTTTTTATTTTTTACAAATAAGTTATCAAGCATTTTATATTCTTCATATTTGGGAAACTCTTTTTTAGGTGTTCTATTAATATTTTTTTCAGTTATGACATTAGGTTTTTCTTTGTAAAAGTCATCTGTAATTTCATTATATTTGGGTTCATTGTTTTTCTTATCTTTATTATCATCATTATCATCATCATTCTTTTTTTCATTATTGGATTTTTGTATTAGAGGTATATCATCATTCTTTTTTAAAAATAGCTTAAGTGTATCTAATATATAGCTGTTATTTTCTACTTTAGGCTTGTGTATTAGAGGTATATCATCATTCTTTTTTAAAAATAGTTTAAGTGTATCTAATATATAGCTGTTATTTTCTACTTTAGGCTTGTGTATTAGAGGTATATCATCATTCTTTTTTAAAAATAGTTTAAGTGTATCTAATATATAGCTGTTATTTTCTACTTTAGGCTTGTGTATTAGAGGTATATCATTATCCTTTTTTAGAAGGTCTGTTTCAAAGTATGCATCCAAATTGTGTTTAAGTTTTTCATCATCATTTTTATAGTGTCTTTCTTTGGCGATTACAGGGTATTTCATGACTTTTTTTACGGGATCATATTCTTTAACCAAGTAATATATATTACTTGTTCCAAAGACTTCTATATTTGTTGTTGGACTTAGCTCATCTCTATGTCTCATTTCTAGAGATAGCTTTTCAGCTTTATCAAAACTGGGTACAACAACTAAATCTGTAAATGGAATAAGTAAAATGGAGTAAATAAGGCTTATAAAAGATATAAAAAAGGTAACTCTATTAAGATGTACTCCAGCGGCAACGTATGCCACAGCCTCATTGTTATTATAGAAGGTTCCGAGGGTATATATTGTACTGAACAAGAATGCAAGAGGAGATACCCATAACGCTTTATGGGGGATATGATTCATATACATGGTTAGGATTTTCTCTAGAGTTATGGTTTTATCCTGATCTATTCTATCCATATAATATGGCAGGTCGTTTATGAAAAGAGAAAACAAATAAATGGTTATAAAGAGGGTCATTGATCCTATAGCTGTTTTCATAAACTCTGTTAAGAGATAGCGATCAATAACTGTAAATTTTATGGGACTAATTCTATCTTTTACAATATGAAGGAATCGGTATGGTCGCTTAATTAAGCTATTCATTTAATTAGCTATTAATGTTAATTATATAAATAAAGATAATATATATATAATACTTTTATTGTTAAGCACTATATCAAACTATAAAAAAGTGATATAATACTACTTTAAATACACCTATATATATTAATCCTTTCCAAAAAGAGAGTCTATATACTCTTCTTTGCTAAAATCAATGAGGTCATCTATTCTTTCTCCTATACCGACAAATTTAACAGGTAGATTAAGTTTATGAGCAAGGGCAATAACTATTCCACCTTTAGAAGTAGAATCTAGTTTACTTAATATAATTCCATCAAGATTTATTCTTTCGTTAAAGGATTCTGCTTGTACAAAGGCATTTTGTCCTGTACTGGCATCAACAACTAAAAGTGTTTCTCTATTGGCAAAGTCAGCTTTTTTGTTTAATATTCTGTATAGTTTTTCAATTTCGTCCATTAGGTTAGAGCGGTTATGAAAGCGTCCTGCAGTATCAACTATTAAGACATCTATATTCTTAGCTTTGGCGGAGTCTATTGCATCATGTAGCACTGCTCCTGGATCACTTCCCATACTACGGCTTATTACTGGAATATTAACATCTTCTCCCCAAATCTGCAGTTGATCAATAGCAGCAGCTCTAAACGTATCACATGCGGCCAACATTACTTTACTGCCTTCATATTGGAGCTTATTAGCTAATTTGCCTATAGATGTTGTTTTACCAACTCCATTTACTCCCAAAACAAATATTACATTTAAGTTATCCTTGTTTAGTTTGTAGTATGACTGGGGGATGATATCAATCAGGCTTTTTTTAAAATAGGATTTTAAGTTAGACATATTAGAACGTTTATTTTCGTTAAGATTTTCTTTAAAGTGGTTAATTATATCCAAAGAGGTTTCCACACCAACGTCTGACATAACAAGGAGTTCTTCAATTTCGTCAAAGAAGTCATCATCGGTTTTATTTTTTGAAAGGAGGCTTAACATTTTTTTTCCAAAGTTTTCTTTAGTTTTATGCAATCCTCTTTCTATCTTACTTTTTTTTTTTAAACATAGCAGTAATCCAGTTTATTTTTACAATTTATAATATAATAAATTGTATTTTAAAGGCAATTATACCAATAGTATTAAAATCAATAAGTTCACCTTACTACACTGCTTATTAGAATTAATTTTCTATCATATTATGCTATAGTGGTGTTAAACTATTTATAGTATTTTTTTATGGAGTTATAGGATGCCTATTATTTTTGCATATATTGGTTTAGCAGTTATGGTGGCGTTGGCTGGTATTGGCAGTGCCATAGGTGTATCTATGGGTGGTAATGCTACTGTTGGAGCTTTAAAGAAAAATGAGGATGCCTTTGGTAGTTATATGCTTTTGACTGCTCTACCAGGAACTCAGGGGCTATATGGATTTGCTGGTTTTTTTATCATTAACTCAAAGGAATTAATAAACATTAATTTAACTATGGTTCAGGGCTTATCTATTTTTTCTTCTGGAATAATACTGGGATTAGTTAGTTTATTTTCTGCTATCAAACAGGGGTCTATATGTGCAAGTGGAGTTTCAGCCATCGGGTCTGGCTATGATGTTTTTGGTAAAACAATGGTATTAGCTGTATTTCCTGAGTTATATGCCATTGTAGCTTTTGCTATAACATTTTTACTTAGTGAATCTTTATAATCGTGTTATTATGACTTTTGATTTTCAGTATCTACACGGAACAACAATAAATTTATTATTGGTAATGGTTTTGATATGGACAACTGGGATAATTTTTAAAAAGATAAAGCAACCTCTTGTTTTGGGGGAGTTATTAGCCGGTATTATATTTGGTCCACCTATTTTGGGTATAATAGAGTTTGATTCTACAGTAAAGGTTTTATCAGAGTTAGGAGTATTTTTTTTAATGTTCTACGCCGGGATAGAGACTAGCCCATCCGCTCTCAAACAAATGACCAAGCCATCACTTATAGTTGGCATAGGGGGATTTCTTTTACCTTTCATACTTGGTGTTTTTGTATCCGTATGGATTTTTGATATTAACTATATAACAGGACTTTTTATAGGTTTGGGACTATCCATAACAGCTATAGCTGTTAACGTAAGACTACTTAGTGATATGAATTTAAATAGCTATAGGGTAACTCCTTTAATAATTGGTGCATCGGTAGTGGATGATGTTATATCCTTTACGGTATTTAGTGTAATAGTTGGAATGACTGCTGGAATGGCTCAAGAAATATGGTTTAGGTTATCCTTTGATTTATTAAAGGTTTCTATATTTTTTGGAGTTTCAATTTTCATAGGTTTAAAAGTTCTACCAATAGTGTCATCATATTTTTTATCCAGAGAGGCAAAAGGTTTTACTTTTTCTTTGATAGTAGCACTACTATTTGGTTTTTTAGCAGAACTTGCAGGACTACACATAATAATTGGTGCATACTTAGCAGGATTATTCGTAAGACATAACATTGTTAATCCAAATCTTTTTCAAAAAATAAATGATAGATTTTTATCTATTAGCTATGGTTTTTTAGGACCAATATTTTTTGTAAGTCTTTCGTTTCACATGACTTTCAACATATTTCAAACCCATCTTATATATATTATAGTACTTTTGGTTGCGGCTATATTGGGTAAGGTTGTTGGTGCAGGTATATCGGCATATTTGGCAAAAATGACTTTTAATGAGTCAATGGTTGTAGGCTTGTCTATGAATGGAAGAGGAGCAGTGGAGTTAATAATAGCATCTGTTGGATTAGAGCTAGGTCTAATTGATGATAGTTTCTTTTCTATTTTAGTGGTTATAGCCTTTTTAACAACGGTATTTGCTCCTATTTCTCTTAGTGTATATATTTGGAGGATTAAAAACAAGGGCCTAATAAAGTATAATAGGTAGTACAGTTGGTTAAGCTATATATTTTCCATTAATTTTTTATATTGTTCGGCTATGCTTTTGGCATTGTGATGTTTTTTAACATATTCAAAGATATTATTACCCAGCATCTTACGATGAGGTATGTTGTTAACAAGTTTTTCATACATAGAGAAAAATAACTTTATATTGCCATTAGTGCAAACACCTCCTTCAATATTATGTAGAAAGTCATCAGGGCTTATATCTAAGGATAATATTGGTGTTTTAGACAGTCCAGCCTGCAAAAAGGTATTAGGAAAACCCTCAACTGTTGATGTATTAACAAATACCTTAGCTTGATCAAAATAATATTGACTGTCAATAAAAGAAACTTCCTCAATAAAGGTAAGATTAGAATATGTTTTTGCTTTTTGTTTGATACTATCAAATAATTTATGATCATCCGCAGCCTTAGGAGAAATCATTACAAACTTTTCATTGGGGAAGAGTTTAACCATATCCAAAAAGATATTAGGTTTTTTCATCCAATGACAACGTGCTATCCACAAGGTGAACTTTTTTTCAATATTAATGCTATCCCTAATCCTGAATAGGGATTTTATAAATATGGATTCTATACCGTAATTTTTTTTCATTAGTCTTTGTTGTTTTTCACTTTGGACAATAACAGCATTTACATTTTTTAGACCGTAGTTATATATGCGATGAAATATCTTACCATATATTTTAGGATATTGTCCATTGCAGTCTATGTCAGCGGCTGTCATATATATTAGTTTCTTTTTAAAAATCTTACAGTATAAGGATACAAGGCCTAATCTGGGGCTACTGGTTCTTTCAAAGTATATATCCGCATTAATTTTGATTAGGCACCACAAAGTTTTTATAGCACCGAAGCCTATTTTATACCACGGCATATCAAAAAGAGGCTTTGTACCGCGAAATAGCATTATCTTATTAAATCGCTCTATTTTTGCTTGTCCGAAGTCTCCTACCAGATAAACTATCTCATAGCGAGGATCATTAGATAATTCAGTACCAAGAAAATAAAGTTGAACTTCTCCTCCACCTGCGTGGAAAGGTATATCAGGATTAAAAAGTGGACTTATCCACGTTGCTCCAGAAAAGCATATTTTATATTTCTTATTTAGTTTTGACATTCTTAAGCTTTGATTATTATTTATTTTATAAACCTAAGGGATAAGATAACCGTTACTCAATGGACTATCAAGGCCATCACTAGAGCTATAAGCACTTACATAAAGATAATTACCAGATGCAGTATTATTAACAGTAAGCTCAATATACCCTGTTTGGTTAACGGTATAAGTGGTACTATATGTTGGAATGCTTGTTCCACCAAGACTAGAGGCATCTATTGTTTTATTGCCAGTACTATTAATAACAAGACTCCTATTCTTAACACTATGATTACTAATAATCGTAGCCTGAGTACCATACCATACATTATATCCGACAAATCCAGACTCTTTATTATACCCACTAAAAACTAAATCAACAGGATTAGTACCATTAGTCCATGCATTATTAGGATTAATATCTGATTGACTTTTAGCATCGCATGGAGGCATACAAATAAATGGAGTGTCTAAGTCATCAGGTAGAGGCTCTGTACCAGTACACCTATTTAAAATAGATAGTCCTAAAGACCCTAAAGGCCCTATTTTAGCTAAGGTTTTAAGCTCTTTGATAAAGTCTCTTCTGGATAATAAATTAATATTAATTATTTTATTCATACAAAGTTTTATAAAAAAATAAGTTAACTTTAAGCTATAGTCAATATTACCTAACCACCAACAAAAAAGACAATATTACTTAGTCCGCTTTCTAAGTTATTTGTACTACTAAATGCAGATACGGCAATATAGTAGACCGCACCAACTGCAATTATTTGGTTATTTGGTGCTTTGTCAAAAGTAAAAGTTATACTTCCAGGAGCAGACCTTACAGCTATAACCCCTGCATCACTATCAGTAATTGTGGGATAACTATAATCCTTATTTTTAACAATAGAAGTTGTTCTAACATTAGTGTTAATCTGACTATCATTAATATGAAGAGCATGTTGACTAGTTAATACTGCTTCTGAGTCACTTGTCATATATATATTATATCCGCTAAAGTTTTCTTCGGGGTTATATGCCCAAAAGTTAATTGTTACATTACCACTTCCTATCTTAGTTACAGTAAGATTCTTAGGAGCGTTTAGGTCTTCAAACAGCTCATTGGAAGGTATACCACAGTGGCTAAGTATAAATACTATTATAAACAATCTAATTATTTTCATTTATTGCGAGTTTATATAATCTCCAGGTCTTATACTTTTTTGCTCCCATAGACTCACCAGCTCTAATTACTAAAACGTTATCCTCAAGGAGCCATGATATCTCACATTCTTCATACTTTTTTTTGTGAGCATTGTTAAAAGATTCATGGTATAAAACTGCATCAACTCCAATCTTTTGATATTCTTGTAATATACCTAATGCCCAGAGCCTAACTCTTTTAACACTACGACGCTTAAATATAATCCTTAAAAGTCTAACAAAATCATATTTATTAAGACTACTATTTTTAACCCACGACATCTTATTAACATCGGGTAAACTAATAATCATACCAACTGGTTTACCCTTTACAAAAGCAAAGTTAATAAGTCCTGGATCTGCGATTAGCTTAAGGTTTTCACCAGCAGTTAGAGCTTCTTCTTCTGTTATAGGTACAATACCCCAATTGCCTGCCCATGCAGTATTATATATCTCTCTTAACAAAAGGATGTTTTCTTTAAACTTTTTCTTATTACTAAGGTCAACTGGCTTAACTGTAATATCCTTAGTTGTTTTTATTCTATCAATAACCTTATTTAGCCTATCATGCCTGTTTTTTGTTTTATTATTAATCTTTACCGGCATAAGCTGAGCAATAAGATCAGTTGCCTTTTTAAAGCCGTAATCCTCTATAAGCCGTTGATAATATCTTTTGTTATAAACCGTTTGAATATACGGAAAATATTCATATCCATCTATAAGTAATCCCAAAGACTCATCTTGTGAAAAATTAAGGGGGCCAATAACATTGGTTATATTTTTAGTCTTAAGCCAAGAAATACCTTTATCAAACAAGCTTTTGGCCACTTCATTATCATCAATACACTCAAAGAATCCAAATGAACCAGAGCTAACTTTATGATATGAATTATAATTATGGTTTATACAACAAGCCAAGCGTCCAACAACTATATTATTTTTCTTAGCCAAAAAATATTTAATATCAGAATGACTATGAAAAGGATGACTTTTTGTTAAAAGTCCTTTAACTCCCAAAAACTTGTTACCTATTAGCTCCATTTTCATAGGTGAAACAAAGTTAGAATCTTTTTCGTATATCTTCCACGGAAGCTTTATAAATTGCTTTAGATTGGCTTTATCGTCTGGATAAAAGCTGATTATTTCTATTTTATTCATAAAAAAAATAATTTATAATTAAAATATAACTCACCAAGTATAGACTATTAATTTACTGATTAAAATTGTATATGACAATTTGTTTATCAATAAAAATGTAAAAAAGCTTATATATGAGTACAAGTCTTAAAAAACTTAATAGTAATCATCTTAGTATAAAAACATTCCAAGGTGGATACACAACAAAATGAAATATGTAATTCTTAGCCTTAGGCAGAGTTTGTTAAAAGCTACTAATAATATAAAAATTATTATATTGCTATGCTATGGGCTTATCTCTATAAATGTGATATCAACAAAATATATAAATAGGACCTTATAATGCCATATAAATACGTATATAAAAATATCCATCAACAAGAACTTACTACAGTGGATAACCTAAACTATAAATTTCTAATACCGTTTATAGTTATAATACTGTTTATAGTAGTTTTTACTTTATTGCAACACAAAAACCTTAATCAAGTAGGATATATAAATAATAAATTAATAGTCCAATCAACTCTTAAAAAAACTAACTTAAAAAAAGATAATGTAACTTTACAAAAGGTTTGTAGTCCATCGAATAATAAGCTAAAACACAAAAAGTTATTATTACTTGTATCGTCAAAACTAAAACAAAATAATATAAATAATAAAACTATAAAAAACTATTTAAATAGGAATGCCATAAAGTTTCAACCAGGAATTATAGCGGCTAACCTTGGATTTATTAAAGAGATAAATAAAAAAATAAAAACTCCTTATAGGAAAAGACTAAGGAATACAATGTCAAAAGAAGACTTTGTAAAAAAGTATAAATCATATTTAGAAAATATTAGCGAAAAATATAATATACCAATAACCACTATAGTATCCATATTATGGATAGAGTCAAAATTCGGTGCGGATACTGGATCGTTTAATACCCTAAATGTCTTTTTTAACCTAAGTCTATTACAATATTCCGAAGTACGAAAAGAAATACTACTGCATATTAAAAATAAGTATCCAAATGCTAATATGGATAAGTTAAACAAGTATGCCCAAAAAAAGGGAAATTGGGGATTTAAAGAAATGCTGGCTCTACTATCTCTAAATAATAAGCTTGATAGCAAAAACCTTTATGGATCGTATGCTGGTGCCTTTGGTATTGCACAGTTTTTACCAAGTAGTTATATACGTTATGCAAAAGATGGAAATGAAGATAAAAAAATTGATCTATTTAATATATATGACTCTATAACAAGCGTAGCTAACTATTTGGCAAAGCATAATTATAATAAATCACAAAAAAATGCTATACTCGCATACAATAATAGTATACCTTATCTAAATAAGGTTATTTTTAACTTAAAAAAAATAAAAACAAATAAAGAATTGTCTAAAGATATACCTATTAATAAGTTTAAAAAAGATATCTTAAAAATGATTAGACTAAATAATAAACTATATTAATATTAGTATAAGGCTGTCGATATTAAAATAGTCTGTTTATTACCAAATATGCCTACAATGCTTTAATTGATTAAGTTAATAATAGTTTTAGTAACTTTAAGATTAGTCAATAAGTTAAATCAATAACGATATTCTAATAAATAGGGATTATATAATGCACAGTATAAAAGAATTGTTGGATTCAAAAAATATTCTCGATGAAATCTTATCCATGGAAGATGATAAACTATTTTTATATTTTAAAGAACTTTCTAATCTAAACTTTTATCTAAATCGTCATGGTATGTCTACCTCTCATATATTTACCGTTCTTGACCATAGTAAAAGAACCTTAAAAAACTTTTCTCTGGCCTATAAGTGTTATAAACATCCCTCTCTTTTTGATAAGGAAATGACTGGGAGTACCTTATATAAAAAAAGCTTTTTTAAACGAATAATTCAGTTGATTATCAGCCTTAAGCTTGAACCACATAGTGATGACTTTAGGTTAATAGTTCTTGCCTTATTACTCCACGATCTTGGTAAGAGTACCTACGATAAAACCGATCAGGAAATAGAAGAAGAATTTGAAGAAAGTAAAAAAAAAGGTGCTAATTATACAATAGATTACCTAAAACTGCTATACAGAACTAAGGGACATGAAGAAAGAGGTGCTTTTTTAGCATATGCACTTTTAGAAGAAATAGATGGAATAAGTAGACAGTTTGCTAATAGACTAAAACACCTTATTCTAGGACATGATCACATTAGTATGCTCCAAACTAAAGCTAATCTTAACTTTTTTGTATTTATACGTAGGATTATGGATTATACAACAGATTATAATTATCCTATAATCAAGGAACCTAATCCTACTGCCTTACTTATCCATGAGTTAAATATAAACTATCTGATCTATTTAATAGATATATATAGTGTTGATGATATAGGTAAAGTTTGGTTTAATGTAAGCTTACAAAAAGAAACTATCTATTTACGTGCTAAATGGTTTTTGGGTAAAAAGCTAAATGACCTTATTTCGATTGTTCATCATAAGTTCCCCGATATAGAAAAGAATAAACAAGATGAAATAGATAATATATTTAAGAAGCTCTATATCCAAAGTCTTAGAACTAATAGCTGGTTTTTGCTTGATAATGCACTATTAGATATTTGTGAATCAAAAATGAGAAAAGAGCTAATAAGTGTAACTAATAGCTATCTAAACCATAGTAAAATAATGTTACCACGTTATCTTAATCAAACTACTCCACAAGAAAAGCTTTTACACATGAGCCTTTTGAATAAATCAAAGGATAATTTTAGCTTTCAGCTTGGTATTGAAAAAGATACTATAAGAATTACTATTACTAAACAATATGCCTCAAAAGGGAGTCTTTTAAAGTTAGTTAATTGTTTAATAGAAACCTGTATTTACTGGGGTAGAAAAGCTAAGATATTTAGTCTTCTTGCCTATTCTGGTGATGACGAACGTCTTATTGATATTATAACTATTAAACATATTGAAAAAAAAGGGTTTTCTGATAATATGATTGAGTCTTTTAAAGATAACCTAAAAAAGTGTAACTCTTATCATTTTGAACCCGGTAAGCTTAATATAGAACTAAATCAGCAAGAACTAGATAAACGACTTAAATCTTTTACTATAGCCTTAAGTTATATAGAAATTGGTTCTAGGAAGTTTCAGGAAATTAAAGTTGAAAATAGACATCTTTCGAATCTACTTTTATATTCGTGTCTAATAGCACTAAGCTATGTTAATATTATTGACGTTAAAGTAGAGCTCTCAGATGATTACTATACTTATACCTTTCTTATAAGCCTTTTAGGGCAGTATAGGATTACATCAAAGTCATCTTTTAAAAAAGAAGTAGTTAATAATCTTTATAATAATGTTTTGATTACCGTATAAAACTAATTGAAATCAATTTTATTCTGCCGATACTATATCCTACAGTTATAATAATAGCCTGATACAAAAAGGAGAGTCTAGTGAAAAAAGGACTTCTTATAATTATTATTTTGCTATTTTTTTCTGAACCAGCATTAACCGACCTAAAAGACTTTCATTTTGTACCCCATAGAAGGAAAATTGTATTCGTAGAAGACTATTATAAACTATATAGAAAAAATCTTTATGGTGATACTGCCGCACATCTTGCTAATATATATTATCTTAGTTTTGGTTTAAAGGCCGCCGAAAGCAATAAATGGTGGGTACATCCAACTAAATCATTTGCATACGTTAGATATGATTGGGCTAATCCTCCTTATGACAAAAATGGAGAGTCTCCATTTACAGAAAAGCATTATATAAAATATAAAGAGCTTATGAAAATGAGAATCTCTTTGTTATTAACCAAGAGCTACCTTAAGCTAGGTTCACGGTATGACTCTGCAAATATTTATTGGTTCAATATTGAGTATTACAAAGAACTTAATAAAGGCTTTAATATTGCTGAAAAGCTTTATAAACAAGCTAAGGCGTATTGGCAAAAAACTAAACAATATGTTGATATATGCTGGAAAATGGCTAAAATAGATCTAAAGGGAATAGAAATGGATCAAATGGAAGATGAAGTTTATAAAATATACCACATGTCAGATGAAAATTATAAACGTAAAATCAAAAACTATTATAATAAAGAGAACTATCCAGAATTCAACTACAATAAAATAATTTCTAATAAAATTAAAGCCCTTCAACATAAAAGGAATAAGCTTGATAGCTTTATGGCTCGTACAAAATAACAATTAGTTATTCGTCATCTATACTAAGCTTTTCTTGAATAAATCCCTTAAGCTTTTCAAGAGTTAAAAATATATTAGAAAGCTTAATATGATGCATAGATAAGGCCATCTTATTAGTATTAACTAACTTAGTATAGTCAACACAACTTAAAATTACCTCTAAAGAATGAAGTTCCTCTTCAGTAAAAGAAATATTATACAACTTATCCATGTTAACCCCTATTAGTCCACTTATTATATTTTAATATCTTAAAGCGATTTAAGCTAAATAACTGGTTTTGTAATACGAGTAATCTCCATAATTAACTCTGATATTGTAGGATGTGCATAAATTATAGACATAGTATCCTCTAGTTTAACGCCTAATGCCTTTATAATAAGAAGTTCGTGAATAATCTCAGTAGCATAAGTACCAACAATATGAACTCCTAAAATCTTATTATTGCTATAAAGTAACTTAATAAAGCCGTCAGACTCGTTAATAGCAACAGCCTTAGGTAAAGCCTTATAATAATATTTTTCCTTTTTAAAAGATAATCCTTCGTTTTTGGCCTTAAGCTCGGTATAACCAAAACTAGCCACTTGAGGTTCACAGTATATAACAGATGGTACTTCGGATAAATTGATAACCCTATTAGTTTTTCCAGTAATATGTTCTACTGCAACCTCACCCTCTTTAGAAGCTAGATGAGCCAATTGGGGAGTGTTTATAACATCTCCAATTGCATATATATTATCAATAGAAGTTTTATAATAGTCTCCAACAGAGATAAAGCCATTATTAATATCTATACCAAGCTGTTCTAAGCCCATATTATATATGTTAGCCTTTCTACCAGTGGCTATAAGTATTTTATTAGCCTCATATTCTTGAATACCGTTATGATCTTCCAACCTAACCCTAACTATATCCCCCTGCCTAATTATAGACTTGGCCCTAGTAGACGTTGATATTTTAATATTCTTTTTCTTAAAAGATCTTAGTACTACATTAGCTATCTCATGATCCTCACAAGGTAGGATATGTTCCATAGCCTCCACTAAATGTACCTGTACACCAAAAGCACTCATAACATACGCTAGTTCTACTCCCACAGGTCCGGCACCTAAAATAATAATACTTTTAGGTAAAGCTTTTAACATTAGTAAATCGCTAGAAGATAATATAAAATCGTTAAAAGATAGACCGTCAATCTCAGCAGGCCCCTTTGGACTAGAACCACTAGCAATTAAAATATATTTCGAAGTTATTCTATTAGTATCAACAATAACTTCATTTCTGTTCTTAATGAAGGCAAAACCCTTGATAAAATCAATCTTGTTTTTCTTAAACAAATACTGAATACCTTTAGCAACAGTATTTACCGCATTACGAGATTTTTTATATACTTTTTCGTAGTCAAAATTACTATAATCAACTTTTATACCCAAATCTTTAAGTTGAGTAGAGTATTCCAAAATAGATGCCTGATTAATAAGAACTTTTGATGGTATACATCCAAGGTTAACACAAACTCCTCCAATGCTATTCTTTTCAACCACAGCAACCTTCATTCCAAGTTGGGATGCTCGTATTGCTGCGTTATAGCCCCCTGGTCCTGATCCTATAACTAATAAATCATAATCTAATGACACTTTCTTCCCTATAAATGATTTATCTATAATACTTAATTAAACAGTAAAGATTTCACTATTATAAGAGGTCGACAAAAAAAGCTGGTCTATATAATCTTTTTCTTTTTCAGATAAATGTTTTGGAATTCCAAATAACCTAGTTTCATACTTTTTTCCTTTTAAAGATTGAACACCAAAATCCTTCCACGGTAATAACTTCATATTAGGGGATAATTCTTCTTTAATCTCTTTAGAGATAAGTATATCAGTTTGTAGTTGTCTGGTCATACCCTCAATTCTTGAAGCAGTATTAACAACATCTCCTATAAAAGAGAACTCAAGACGATCTGGAGATCCAATAATGCCTGCTATTAGCTCTCCTTTGTGTAGTCCTATACCCATACTAATATTAAGATCATTTTTTAGGTTTTTAACAGCCATCTGCATTTTAATTGAGGCTTCAACAGCATTATTAACACTAGTACTTTCATTTTCTAGTCCAAAGACTGCTAATATGCCATCTCCAATAAACTTATCCACCAGACCATTACAATTAGTAATAATTTCTACCATTTTAGAAAAATATAAATTTAAATTCTGTACTAATATCTCAGGTTCTGTATTCTCAGCGAGGCTAGTGAAGTTACGTATATCAGAAAACAGTATTACTAGAGTTTTTCTAGTTCCGCCCATTCTGGTTTCACCTTCGTCTATAAGTCTTTTTGCAATTTCTGGGCTAACAACTTTTCCAAATATATTTTTAATACGTTCTTTTTCTTTAAGTCCATCAATCATATAGTTTGTATGATGAGCAATAAGTCCAAACTCATCATTAGTAAAAATGGGAACATAACCATTTAAATCACCGTTGGATACATTTTCAAGCACCATAGTCTCGCTACTAAAATATAGTTTAAGATTTCTTGAATAGGATATAATAAGATTAATAGCTAAGCCAAAGATTATAATAGCGGCAAATATAATTTCTTTAATAACATCAGCTTGAGCAACATTAATACCTTTAGCATTAACGTTTTTAGCTAGCCACACAAAATCCTTAATAACCAATAGTAATAAAATGGAGGATATAAAAACTGCTAAAAACAATGATACTATTGCAAACTTTTTTGGAAGAGAAAAAAACTTAGAACTATTATTAGTAAATGTTTCCCTTGAGTTCTGTATTTTTTTAATTATATATCTTTCTCGCTCGAAAACAAGATCAAGGGATGCAAAGAATCCCAAAGTAGTAGTACCAAGAATTACTTTAAGAGCACTTTCAACAGGAAAGCCAAGATAAATACTATCATAAACTCCTATAGCTATTCCAGTAAATATAAATAGGCCTAAGTCAAAAGCAAGCTGTCTATTAGGCTGAACCCCTAATGGTGCAGAGTATACTACCTTTTTTATTAAGGCAATACGAATTATAAAAGTAATTATAAAAAATATAAGGAGATTAATTGCAGTAGCGTAAAATCCAAGCCCATCCAAATAGGGACAAACTTCTACACCATATATTGTTAGTACAATATATGAAAATATATAAAATAATATAGCTTTCATAACAACTCCGTTTTTATGACTATATTTAGCCCTCTATGCTAGTTAAATATAATATACAAATAATAATATTGTTATTTATAATTCTAATAAGTTGGTTAAAAATGCTATAATATTAAGGATATTATGATTTAACCTGTACCTATTATGTCAAATATAAAAAAAATAAAGTTTATGTTAATTTGAACTTTAAATAAATGGCTATTGACCTATTGATTTATTATTATAATTTTTTAAAAACTCAATAATAATCTTTAATATATACTCGGAGGTTTAATGTTTAACTGGTTTAAGAGTATTACAATACAAAATAAGATTTTATCTGGTTTTTATTTATTCTTAATACTTTTATTTACTTTATCCATTATACTGTTTTTAATGGTAAACCACTTCAATAGTAAACATAAACTTGTAAAAGCAATGCATGGTTTAGTAGATATGGAGCGTGAAGGAAATAATATTATTAAAACCAAAAAAAATAGTCTGAAAAATAAACGACAGTATAACAAATATTTAAATAAAGTTAAAACTAATTTAAAAGAGGTTATGGCTAGTTCAAATAAAAGTGAAACTCTTAAGCTTAAACAAGCTCTAACAACAATAGACAAAACAAACAAGCAATTTGATTATATTAATAAGGCTAAACAAAAAACTAATGAAAATAATATACAAGAAAAGCTTAAGCCCTCTATTACTGAAATAACAAATAAATACACTAAACTAAAGAATGATCTTATGGCCATATATAGTGTTGATAGTATATTTAGTTATATAAGGTCAAACATAAACCTCATTTTTGTTATAACGATTATTATTATTCTCTTGGTCGGAGGACTTATAAGTTATCTTATTGCTAGAACCATTAGTAAACCAATATCTGAAACAAGTATTATATTAAAAAATATAGCCCATGATAAAGGTGACTTAACCCAAAAACTGTCTATAAGGTCTAATGACGAGGTGGGTAAGCTGTCTAGCTATTTTAATAACTTTATAGACTCACTAACTGATACTATATTAATAGTTAAGTCTGTAGCTGATAAAGCAAAAATATTTAGCGAAAACTTAGCTACAAATACTGAAGAGTCCACAGCCGCTTTGGAAGAAATAAAAGTCAATACTGATGGAATGAAAGAAGAAGTTGTACATCTTGATAAAGAGATTAGCAGGTCTAATACTGTTACTACGGATACTAATGAGGTAATCAATAATGTAAAAAACTTAATTAGTTCTCAGGCAGTGGCTTTAAGTGAATCCTCTGCCTCTATAGAAGAGATGTCTTCATCTATCCAAAATATAGCCAAAGAGTCAGAGGATAAGCTATCTCTTGTCTATGAGCTAAAAAATAGTGCAGCTTATGGCGAGTCGGAGATGAAGGGTACAGTGGATATTATTAAAAAAGTAGCCAGTTCTGCACACCTTATTATGGATATGATTAACGTTATTAACGGTATTTCCGAACAGACTAATCTTTTGGCTATGAATGCCGCAATAGAAGCCGCACATGCAGGAGATTATGGAAAAGGTTTTGCAGTTGTTGCTGATGAGATAAGAAAGCTTGCTGAGACTACTGGAAAAAACTCTCAGGAAATATCAAAGTCCTTAAAAGAGGTAATTGGTCTTATTCACCAGTCAGAAAACTCTACCAATAATACAGGTAAGATTTTTACTAGTATTGTATTAACCATTAAAGAGGTTTCTGATAGTATGTTAGAGATGAAAACTGGTATGCAGGAGTTATCTACTGGTAGCTATCAGATTATTAAGTCTTTGGAAAATCTAAATCAAATTACGGATAACGTTAAATCCTCTTATAATGATATAGAGGGTAAAATTAATAGTATTTCTATTTTCATGGATCAAGTGCAATCTATTTCTAAGAAAGCAAGTAATCGTGTAGAAGAGACCAGCTTAGGAATTGATCAACTTCTTGATTCTGTAGAAGATATTGCATTAGCAGGCTCTCAAAATGATAATAATATATTAGAGTTAGAAAAGCTATTAAGTCAGTTTAAGCTTTCTAGTGAGAAGTCTATATCTAGTTATCCTCAGCTTCCAAGCAGTTAGTATTTTGATAAGGTTTTGCTATTATTAAGCATTGTTCTATTCAAAGAAATTAGCTAGTCCAAAGATCAGTACTACTAATACGACGGAACTTCAAAGACTTTAATATTAGATCCCTGTATCTTAGTATTATTAAGTCCGTTAATAGCGGCTTTTGCCTCTCGTTGCAGTTTCATCACTACAAATGCTATATTTTTTGGTTTATCTCCCTCTTTAATTATGTTTACAGATTCTAACTCACCATAGCTTTCAAAAGCTTTTTGCAGTTCTATATTGCTTACATCCTTAGAAAGATTTTCAACTTGTATATTAACTAGAGTCATAATTAACACTCCTTATTTTAGTTATGTTGAAATATATTTTTTAGAATAATTTTTTCTTAGAGTTATTAAATAACTATGCCTTTCAATATATTATACTATAATCTGGTATTAAAAAATAGTAAAATAAAAAATTGATTAAGTTTTTACGTTGACAATGTTATTTTTTAGTAAAATTAAAATTCAAGGTAAGATTATTATACTTTTTTAAATGGTATAATTTAGGAGATTCTTATGAAAGACTTAACTGTAGCATATTTATTATGGTTTTTCTTTGGATTTTGGGGTTTACATAAGTTCTATCTTAATAGAATAGGCATGGGTATATTTTATTTTTTTACTTGTGGAGGATTTTTTATTGGTTGGTTTATCGATTTATTTACCATGAAAAAACAAGTAAATAACGCTAACCTTACTATGCTAAAGGGATTTTCTAATCATGAACAAATTATTGCTAATAAATCTAAAAAGATTTCAACAGCAAAAACAAAAGAAAAAGAGGTCTTATTAGCGGCTAAAAAGTATAACGGTAAAATAACTCCAGTAGAAGTTGCAGTTGAGAGCAATCTATCTGTTGAAGAGGCAGAACAAATCCTAAAGAAGATGGCTGATAAAGGATATGCTAGTCTTGAGGTATCAGAAGGTGGACTATTATTTTATGAGTTTTCTGGTTTTTTGAAGTAGATATTGTCTTAGCTAATATGATTATTTTTATAGTAAAAAACCACTTCTATACTAATATTTTTTGATTTATGTATTAATTGTGCTATTTTTAATGGTATGTTTTACACAATAACATATAGTTAATTTTTATTGTAGGAGTAGCAATTATGAATTGGTATTTTGACGTTCTTAAAAAGTATGCAGTATTTAAAGGAAGAGCTGGACGTAAAGAATATTGGTTTTTTATGTTATTTAATACAATATTTTACATTTCTCTTTATATACTTGGTCAATTAATTGACTCAGTAGAATCACTATACATAATTTATACTATAGCTATCCTGATACCAACTTTAGCTGTAACAGTAAGACGACTCCATGACATTAATCAAAGTGGCTATATATTATTAATAGCTTTAATTACTGTATGTGTTACTGCATACGTTTTTTTACGGTATCAAAGTGACTATATATTTTTATTAGCTTACTCAATTTTGGCTCTTGTATTCCTTACAAGACCAAGTCAGCCAGGTGAGAATCAGTATGACTTAAATCAACGTACTCCAAAGCAAATAGTTATGCCCACACAAACCGAACAAGCAAAAGAGAAAGAGGTCTTATTAGCTGCTAAAAAGTATAACGGTAAAATAACCCCAGTAGAAGTTGCAGTTGAGAGTAGTCTATCTGTTGAAGAGGCAGAACAAATCCTAAAGAAGATGGCTGATAAAGGATATGCTAGTCTTGAGGTATCAGAAGGTGGACTATTATTTTATGAGTTTTCTGGCTTTTTGAAGTAAACATTATTTTAGATGAAAATGCTATTCTAGGATATTAATAATATCCCTTATGTCAGATACGCTAAACAGCGGCTTAACATCTTTTAGTTTACCAATACCATAGCTAACAAAGCAACTATCTATTCCCGCATTATTAGCGGATTCTATATCAGCAAAGCTATCCCCAATGATTATGGCTTTTTGCTTATCTACTTTCATAGCCAAAAGAGCCTTATTAATCATTTCAGGATCAGGCTTTTTATGATTAACATCATCTCCACCAAGTACTACAGAAAAATATGAGTCTATATTTAGTCCTTTTAGTATATCCAGTGCAAACTCTTTGTATTTATTGGTAACAATTCCTTTTTTAAACTTAGAAAGCTGTTTTAATGTATCTATCACTCCCCGGTAGCAGTATGTATTATCCAGCAGATGATTTTTATAATAGCCTTTAAATATTTTTACGGCATCATCAATTAAAAGCCTGGGATCCTGTTTAGTAGCTTGCTTTATTGACATAGTCAGCAGATTATTAAGTCCCTCTCCAATAAAACTTATAACAAGCTCTTCAGCTAGATTATTAAGTTTAAGCTTAGAAAGAGTTTTGTTAACAGATAATGCAAGATCTTTTTTTGAGTCTACCAAAGTACCATCAAGGTCAAACAGTATGGCATAATATTTTTGTTTATTTATAATGCTACCCTATTTATTAGGTATATTAATCAAAATAGCTTGTTCTTTTGTGTTCATCACCTTGGTCAATCTTTCTTATTAGCCTTAATGACAGTATTCTTGGCTGTGAAGGCTTTTTATATTTTTTTAGTACTATCTCAAAAGCCTTTCTTGCTTCGTCAATATCACCATTTAAATAGTGTGCCATACCAATCTCATATTGAGCCCATGCTACACTATATGTTCTATCAGGGAACTTTTTAAGTATAATTTTAAAAACATGAATAGCGTTATTATATTCTTCATCAAAGAAGTATTGTCGTCCTTTATCCAAAAGCCTATCTGGACTATTAAGCTCTTCTTTTGATAACTCTACTCCCCCACAGGATATAATAAAAGTCAATACTAATATAAATAGCTTATTAGTAGATGTATTTTTTTTCACAGTTATTGTCTCCCATTTGTTATTGTCTATAGCTAAAGTTAACATTTTTGTTATAAAAATCAATAATGTTTATAATTTTGCCTTAACATATATAATATATTTGTCTTAGTATATTGCCAAAATCTTATTTTATAATTATTATTGAGATAGGTTTAACTTTAAGTTGGAGGTTTATATGTCACAAAAAACTATGGATGATCAAGTAAAGGAAGTTATTGAAGAAATACGTCCACGACTTCAAATGGACGGAGGAGATATTGAATATCTTGGATTAGAGGATAATAAAGCAAAAGTACGTCTTTTGGGTGCATGTGGAACTTGTCCAAGTGCAATATACACATTAAAGTTAGGGGTAGAAGCTCATCTAAAAGAAAGAATACCAGAATTAAATGGTATAATACAAGCATAAGTTCTTATTAGAAAGAGCTTTTGTAGGCCTATGCTTATTATTTATTAGATGTCAATGAGAGTTCTTTCAGCTTATTATGAGAAACTCCTAATCTAAGAAGGGCACCTTCAATAATAAATGCCTCTCCAAACTGTTCTCTTTTGTATAGAGCTATTAAGGGGTTAATTGCACTCTTATTACCTATAAATCCTAAAGACTCAGCCGCATTACACCTTACTTCTTTATCCTTATCCCTTAAGGCACAAATCAAAGCATTTATTATGTTGTCATTGTGTATATTAATTTCGCCTAATATCCTTGCAACACTCATCCGTACTCGTTTATCGCTATTCTTTAATGCCTTAATAAGCTGTAGATCAAGGTTATTATAGTCCATATTGGCTAATGCATATTCTGATCCAACTCTTACCCATTCATTATCGCTTTTAAGGCAGTCTAACAAGTGGATAATAACATAGTTCCCCATTTTACTTAGGATAAAGGCGGCTCTTTCTCTAATCCAATCATTTTCATTATCCATTGCCGCAATTAGGGGTTTAACGGCCTTTTCTCCTAGTTCTTTTAAAACGTCATCAGCCTGTTGTTTTATATTGTCCTCTTCATGTTCTAAAGCCGTCATAAGGGGTATAACAGCATAGTTGCACAGCAAGTCTAATATGCGGACTGACTGCTTATGTACTTCTGGGTCTTTATGGACAAGGGCTTGTAATAATAACTTTTTGGTATTCTTACTAATCCTTCTCAATATTGATGCTGAACGTCTTTTTAATGCAGTCTTATTACTGGATAGAGCATTAACTAATGGCTCAATAGTCTCTTTTATTACCTTGTCAATAACGTCAGAACTATTATTAACACTAAGGCTCTCTAATAGAGGTTCTATTGCTCTATCGCCAAGTTTGCTAATTATAAAAGCAGAAAAATGACGTATCTTTTTATTACTATGTCCAATGGCACGAATTAATGAGTCTATATTTTTATTACCTATTTGGATAAGAGCATATATAGCCTTTTTGTTTACTATATGGGAGTTATCTTTAAGCAATAAAATAAGCTCATCCACAGCCTTAGCATTATTTTGCTTAATGAGTTTCTTAATTTTGTTTAATGTTTTTTTACTATTCTCTTTGTGGACATCATTTGGGCTATTCATGTGTTCTCTTTTAATGGGTTATAATCTAAAATTAGCGAAGAATTATTTATGAGTCAACAAAAAGATAACTTTTTAATATATCGGTGTTAGCCATTTTTTATATGTTGGATCATTCCCAGTTACTATATCAAAAAAGCTTTCTTTTATTTTATTAGTTATATCACCTATTTGCCCTTGTCCGACTATACGCTTGTCTACTTCTTTTATCCAGGCAACCTGAACACCTGTTCCGCATAAAAAAGCCTCATCTGCAATATATAACTCTGATCTTGTAATACTCCTCTCTTCAATGTCTATATTAATGTTATTTGCAAGCTCAAACAAAGAACGACGAGTAATACCTTCTAATATAGAGTCGCATAGTGGTGGAGTTATAAGCTTATTACGCCTAACAATGAATATATTAGCGGCAGAGGCCTCTGATATATTACCAAAACTGTCTAAAAATATAGCTTCATCGTATCCCTCTAATATTGCCTCAGACTTGGCCAAAGCAGAATTAATATATCCCCCTGATGCCTTTGATCGAGTGGGGATCATATTATCAGACAACCTTATCCAGCTTGATATTTTAGTTTTTAGTCCGTTATCAATGTCGAGGTAATCCCCTAATGGTATTGTATAAATAGCTATATCATCAGGAATGTCGTGGAGCTTAGGGGATAGATTAAGGGAACTCTTATACAAAAACGGACGTATATAAATATCCTCTTTCCAATTATTCTTTTTAACAAGATTAATGGTAATATCAATAAGCTCGTCTATGGACTTATTAGGCTTCATCATCAACACTTTAGCCGACTGATGCATTCGTTCAAAGTGATCCCTTAGCCTAAAGAGGTATAGCTGATTGTGTTTATTATTCCAATACCCCCTTATCCCCCCGAAACACCCTGTACCATATTGTAGTGCATGAGTTTTAATACTAATATTTGCCTCATTAGTTTTTATAATTTTTCCTTCAAAGTAGGCATAATCTTGTTTTAGACTATTGTCCATTTAGCTTGTCCTATTTAACATTTGGTTTTGATTAGACAAAATTATCAATAATGTGTTAAAAAGTCAATCGAAATTAGTTAGAAAGGCTTATAGGCTTTTGTGTAAGTAATTTTATAAGGTCAACTAAAAGCGACCCATAAAAATAGCCATAATATTAATGATTACAGTTTATTTAGTTTTAGTAACTTATGGTTTAGCAGTTAGTTTAGAGTGTTTTATAATAACCTGCTAGAGTGCTTTATAAGAATATATCTATGAGATTTGTTTTTCTTTATGATTTTATTGAATCTTTAACGTTGATAATGCTAATAATCCAAGAATAGCTCCTATTATCCAAAGCCTTATTATAACCTTTGACTCGTGTAAACCCGATAACTCAAAATGGTGGTGTATAGGAGCCATTTTAAAATATCTTTTTTTTGTTTTTTTATAATAAAATATCTGTATTAAAACAGATATAGCCTCTATAACAAAGACTCCTCCAATGATTATAAGAAGGAACTCCTTTTTTAGCATAAGTGCTAAAACGCCAATAACTCCCCCTAAGGATAGTGAACCAGTATCTCCCATAAAAACCTGTGCTGGATGACTGTTAAACCACAAAAACCCTATTGATGCACCTACAAGAGCGGCACAAAAAACCGTAAGCTCACTAGCCTCTTTGACAAAAGCAATATTAAGGTATTCTGCAACCTTTGTATGCCCAGAAAGATAGGATAGTATTGCAAAAGCAATACCAACAAATATTAAAAGCCCAATTGCAAGACCATCTAATCCATCAGTAAGATTAACCGCATTGGATGACATTACTATAACTATAATACCCCAAAAAATATATAGCGGTAAATCGAAAAAATAAAGAGGAATAGTCCAGTTAGTAACATCATTAACTACCGGCTTATCAATAAAAGGTATATATATTGGAAGATTGCCATGATTATATATATATAAAGCAATACTAATAATACTAGCTAATATAGTCTGCCATATAAGTTTTTCTTTTATAGAAAGTCCCTTAGTATTTTTTAATATTAGCTTTTTATAATCATCAATAAAGCCGATAATACCAAATCCAACTATAGTAAATAATAATAACAATATATAAATATTATCTATACGTCCCCAGAATAAGACAGAAAAACTTATAACACCTATTATCAGTATTCCTCCCATAGTAGGAGTACCAGATTTGTTTAAATGAGTTTTAGGTCCATCTTTTCTTATTTGCTGTCCCATCTTCTTTTTTTGTAAATAGCGGATTAACCATGGAGCAATAATAAGTGATAAAATAATAGACGTTATTATAGCATAAGCCGATCTAAAAGTGATATACTTAAATAAACGTAAAAATGATAAATCAGTATTATAAAAAAGCCATTCATATAGTAACTCATATGCCATATTATATCCTTAATCAATGTTTTCTAATTTAGTAATAACTTTTTCAAGCTCCATTATTCTAGAGGCCTTAAAATAAATTAAATCATCCTTTTTAGCAATCTTTTTTAACTTATTAAATAATTCATCCTTTGCCTGGAAAGAAAAGGCTTTATCCTTTAAATAATCACTCTTTTTTACGGTATCAGCAATCCTTTTAGCAAGGGTGCCTAGAGTTAATAAATAATCAATATTAAGACTAGTAAAATAATTACCAATTTCTTCATGGAGCAGTTTACTTTGGTATCCCAGTTCCAGCATATCTCCCAAAACAGTAATCTTTTTACCAGGAATATTTAAAGAACTAATATAATCTAATCCAGCCTTCATAGAATCCGGATTAGCATTATAACAATCCTTTATTATGGTGTATTGACCCTTTATAACTTCTGATCGCATTTTAGCAGGTAAAATATAATTAATATTCTCGGCTATTATATTGGATGGTATGTTTAAGGTCTCAGCCGCCAAAATAGCAAAAGCTAGATTCTTTAAATTATGCTTTCCCCCTAATCTAAAGGAACATTCCGTACCTTTATAATTAATTAAATATCCATCTAAACCAAGATCCTTGATTAAATAGAATGGCATATCATCCTTAGAAGAAAAAGAAATTAACTTATTTTTAATATCATTTATTAAAGATGAATAGTGTGGTTCTTCTCTGTCTAAAATAGCAGTAGAGTTATTATGGAAGCTTTTAAATAATTCCTTTTTTTCTTTAGCAATTCCCTCTAATTCGCCGAAAAACTCAATATGAGCCTTGCCAATACTAGTAATAATCCCAATATCAGGAGAAATAATATCTGATAGTTTTGCAATATCACCCTTCTTACCAGCTCCCATCTCAATGATAACAGCGTCATGATGGCTTTCAACAGTGAATACTGTTTTAGGTACGCCAACTTGATTGTTAAAATTACCTTCATTAGCTAATACACTAAAATGCTTAGACAAAATAATCTTGATTATATCTTTAGTAGTAGTTTTTCCATTACTTCCGGTGATGGCTATTTTTACTATATTACTAAACTGCTCTAAATAATGCTTTGCAATTCTTTGATATGCCTCTAGAGTATTATTTACGCCAATAATCCAACATCCACTGGCTGAGCCTATGTATTCTTCTATGTTTGCATTGTTTGAAACAATAATAGCCTTTATACCTTTATTTAATACTTCGTTAATATAGTTATGTCCATCAAACCTATCCCCACAAAGAGCAATAAATAAATCACCTTTTTTAATAGTCCTGCTATCAGTGGATATGTCATATATAAGTTGTTCATCACCGCCCTGACAAATAACTTTACCTTTACAATACTCAATAATCTTGTTAATAGTTAGTTTATCCATATATATCCTTTATAACTTTTTCTGAGACTTCTTTATCGTCAAAGTGGATGGTCTTATCCTTAAATATTTGGTAGTTTTCATGTCCCTTACCAGCAATTAGAACAATATCTCCACTTTTTGATAAGGTAATAGCCTTTTTAATTGCATTATACCTATCAACAATTTTTATATAAGAACCATTAGCCTTATTGATACCAACAATAATGTCATTTAATATATTGTGTGGATCTTCAGTACGGGGGTTATCACTGGTTATAATGGATAAATTACTTAATTCTCCTGCAACTAATCCCATAAAATAACGCTTATCTTTATCCCTGTCTCCACCAGCACCAAATACAGATATTATCCTTTTAGGATTAAGCTCTACAATAGTAGTTAAAACGTTTTTAAGAGCATCATCGGTATGTGCATAATCGATTATAACAAAAGAATTTATTGGCGTTTTTATAAGCTGAAATCGACCCGGTATTAATACTCTATTAAGGCCTAAAGATATATTTTTATCATCAATATCAAAATAGCTTGCTACTGCAAAGGATGCAAGAGTATTATATATGTTAAACTTACCAGGAAGAGTAATATTAATATTAAAATCCTTTGAGGCATTCTCTATTTTAAAATAACTATTAAATAGAGTAAATTTAATATTACTAGCCATATAATCAGATTTATTGTCTATACCATAAGTTATATAGCTTAAGCCTAAACCGTTAACTTTTTGTATAAGCCTTTGACTAACCAATAGATCATTATTTATAACAGCTAGTTTATTAGACTTTTTACTTTGGCTAAGCAAGTCAAAAGCACTTTCTTTAACCTTTAGATACTCTTCCATAGTGTTATGAAAGTCAAGGTGATCTTCAGTTATATTGGTAAAAATAATAGAATTAAAATTAAGTCCAAAAGCTCTATCTAAGAGTAGTGCATGGGATGACACCTCCATTACCACATAACTAACGTTATCCATAACCATTAGACTAAAAAGACGATTTAACTCTAATGAATCAGGAGTAGTTACTGAACTATTTATCTGTTTATTTCCTATGTAGTTACAGATAGTACCTATTAATCCGACTTTTTCACCTTTGCTTTCCAGTATATACTTTAGCATATAGGTAATGGATGTTTTACCATTTGTACCAGTAACACCTATTAGTTTAATATTTTTACTCGGATTATCATAAAATATCTTTGCCAGATAAGCTAAAGCCTTTCTAGTATTGTTATAGGGTATTATAGGTATCTTATATTCTTTTGTGGAGTTATAATTCTTTTCAACAAATACACAAACAGCTCCATTTTGTATAGCGGATTGAATATATTTATGTCCATCAGTTTTATATCCAACTATTGCTACGTAGATATAGCCTGGTTTTACTTTTCTTGAGTCATTCTCTATTCCAAGGATATCTATATCCTTATTTATTGTATGATTAATGTTTATCTTATTTAGAATTAGTTTTAGCGTTTTTTTCATGTTATTGTTTTTTATTAATAAATCTTTTTGCTAACTCTTCCTTATTTTTAACTCCCAGATATATAAAATCTTCTTTTTTTGTTTCAATCATTTTAAGTTTGATTATTCCCAATTTTTTTATTCTTTTTTCATTTCTATTTTGTTCGTACTCTAATAGGCTGTTTTGATAATCTTTTTGTAGTTTTAAATGTTCCTTTTCGAGGTCTTTTAGGGTTTTATTAAGCTCAATACCCTTAATATTTTGCCATACCATAAAAGATACCAAACTAGTTATTAGTAGTATTGATAAAATAACTCTTATTGAAAAGTAGTTTTTTTCTTTTCTGATATACTTTTTTTGTTTTTTGCCATAACTCATATTCTGGTTCATAAAGCTTTTCTGCCACTCTTAGCTTGGCACTCCTTGACGACGGATTATTAAATATCTCTTTATTATTCGGAGTAATAGGTCTTTTGGTTAGGATTTTTAAAATAGGCTTAATTCTGCATTCACACCTTAAAACCTCATCATTACAAATACAACTTAATGAGAGGTGCTTAAAAATATTCTTTATTATTCTATCCTCAAGGGAGTGAAAAGATATTATAGCAATACGTCCTCCAATGCTTAGCCGTCGGATAGCCTGTATAACTCCGGATTCTATATGGCTAAACTCATTATTAACGTAAATACGAAGAGCTTGGAATGTTTTAGTAGACGGATTTATCCTGTGATTATGCTTAGTAACAGAACAGATAATATTATTAAGCTCTTTTGCACTCTTAATACTGGATTTACTCCGTTCACTTATAATTCTTTTTGCTATTATATTTGCTTTTTTCTCTTCACCTAAATAGTATATAATATTGCTAATATCCTTTTGATCAAAATGATTAATTATATCATATGCGGTTAAATCTTTTTCTTTATCCAATCTCATATCTAGGGAGTTACTATTTTCAAAGCTAAAACCCCTATCAGCCTTTTTATAATGATACATAGAGATGCCTAAATCATAAAAAATAAAATCTGCCTTATTAATATTAAGCTCATCCAATATATTATCTAGCTTAGAAAAGTTACTCTGTCTTATAATAATGTTTTTATTTAGGACATAAAGTCTTTTTTTAGCGATCTCAAGGACTTCTTTATCTCTATCAAGGCTTATAAGCAGTATATCATCTAATTTAGAAGCAAATATATTACTATGTCCTCCTTCACCAGTGGTACAATCGATTATAACGGTATTTTTACGTACAGGAAGGAAGTTTAATAGTTCTTCAACAAGTATAGGTTTATGATAGTAATTTTTTAGTTTATCCACTATATTTCGTAATAATATTAGCCTTTTAATATTAAATTATATAAAAGCTTTGTTATGAATCAAGGCTTATTAATAAGTTTTTGTTAATATTCTCAAAATACTATTTTATAAAATAATTACTTTTATAGAAAAAGCTAATCTAATTTAATTTGTTTACCTAAAAATAGGTATATTATGCTTTAGGATTATTCCATAGTCTGTTAAAAGTCTATTATTTACTTTTTGTCGCTTTTTGTATATCCTTTTAGCAACATAAAAAAACAATTTATGCTTATAAGGTATTCTCATGACTAACCTATTAATTATTGGTGCCGGAGTAAGTGGCAACATAATAGGACAAGAAATTATAAAAAGTAATAACGCTAATCTAGTGGGGTATATAGATGATGACGAAAATAAACATAACCTTAAGCTAAATGGAAAACCTATATTTGGTAGTACTTCCATACTAATAGATATTATAAACAAATATAATATTAATAAAGCCATAATATCTATGCCCAGTTCAGAAGGGAAGGTTATTAAAAGCATCCTTAATAAACTAATAAAAAAGGATATACAAATACAAATTGTACCGGGTTATTTTAATATCCTAAAACAGGATATTGAAATTAGTTATCCCATTAGGGATGTTGATATACCAGAACTCCTCGGCAGACCTAAAACAGAAATAGATGTTAATATTATATCCCCGTACATTAGCCATAAAAGAGTATTGATAACCGGAGCAGGGGGATCAATAGGAAGTGAATTATCAAAACTTATAGCTGGACTAAATCCTAAAGAATTAATAGTCCTAGGACGCGGAGAAAATAGCATACACCTAATATATGACGAAGTAAAATATTATTATCCAAATATAAAGATAAGCCCAGTGATAGCCAATATAACTAATTATAATAGGTTATATGACATCTTTAAAAAGTATAAACCTCATGTTGTATTCCATGCAGCAGCCCATAAGCATGTAAACTTTATGGAGGTAAATATAAAAGAAGCCTTTATAAATAACGTTATGGGTAGTAAAAATCTATTAATGTTATCCAAAGAGTTTAACGTGGAACGTTTTGTTTTAATATCCACAGATAAAGCAGTACGCCCTAAGAATATAATGGGTATAACAAAACGTATATGTGAACTTATGATGAGCTATTATAGTCAAAATAGTAATACTATATTTTGTTCAGTTAGGTTTGGTAACGTTTTGGGGAGTAGGGGGAGTGTTTTACCTATATTCAGAAGGCAAATACAAAGAGGCGGACCAGTTACAGTTACCCATAAAGATGTAGTTAGGTATTTTATGACTATACCAGAGGCCTCACAGCTAGTACTACAGGCTGGAGGCATGGCTAAAGCTAATGAAATATTTATACTCAATATGGGTGAGCCTATACAAATATATGAATTGGCTAAACTTCTTATTCAGCTTTATAACTCTAATATTAAAAAAGATGTTGATATAAAGATTATAGGGCTTAGACCAGGTGAAAAGCTTAAAGAAGAACTATGGACTAAATATGAAAAAGCTAAACAATCCGAATATAAAGATATTTACGTTATACAATCGGACTATGTTAAAAAAGACCTGTTAGAAACTATTAGTCATATAGATAAAAATATTAATATAATCAAGGATATAGAGCTTAAAAGTATGCTTATAAAAGCGGTTGAATCTATCTCTAAGCCAGTATGCGAAAAACTATAAAGGTAACGTAAATTGAAGATACAAAATATTACTTTAATACTATTAATATTGTTTGCAACAAAGATATATGGTGCTAAGCCTACAAAAGACTATAAAGTATTTAATTTATCCATATCCAAAGTGGTTATAACTCCAGATGGACAAAAGCTAATAGCCGCTAATAAAGATGGACTAATAAAAGTAGTTGATATAAAAACTAAAAAAGTCATAAATACTATGGATAAGCATAATGGCTATATAAAAGATATTAAGATAAGCAATAATAATAAGCTAATAGTTAGCGGCGGACAAGATGGAGCCATAGTATTATGGAATCTTAAGAATAATAACTCTAAAAGATATTTTAATCACTCTTTGGGAATTAGTAGTCTTGCCATTAGTCCTGATGGAAAATGGATAGCATCCAGTGGTGAGGATCGTAAAGTAATACTAATAAGGGTTAAGCCTTATAAAGTATATTTGTTGTTACAGCATTATGATAGGATTACCACTCTTAAGTTCACCTCTGATAGTAAAAAAACTACTGGCTGGTGGATGGGATAATAGACTTAGGATGTGGGATATACAAACAAAAAAGATGAAATTATTACCTGGTATAGATAGTGCTGTTAGTAATATTAATATTAGTCCGAATAATAGGTTGATAGCCAACTCTAGGAATGATGGATCAGTTAGACTGTGGAACACTATTAACAATAAATACGTTAATAAGAAACTACATTCGAGTCAAGTTTCTTCTTTTATTTTTAGTCCAGATGGACGCTATATTGTTAGCGGTGGATGGGATCATAAAGTTATACTTTGGGATTTAAATACCAATAAACTAAAATATATGATGTCTCATTTTAGTATAGTTATAGGTTTATTTATCAGGGATAATAAGGTTATATCGGTTAGCAAGGATGGCTGTATTAGAGTATGGAACATTGAAAATAACAATGTAGTGCCTTTATATAATAACGATTATCCTATAACGGCATTGGATATAAAACGTAATATGTTATCCATAGGGGATAGGACTGGTATAGTTAAGGTATTAAACTTGAGTAATATAAGCTATCTGATTAGGCTTAGGCAAAAAAAGCTAAGGTTAAAGAAGATACCCCTTTGGAAGATTAAAGGAACTTTTATTAAAAAGCCTATGGATAAGCCTATTAAACAACCTATATTTAATGTTAGAAAGTATAAAGTTCATAGTAGTGCTGTTACTAGTATGTCTTTTAGTCCTAGTGGCAAGTATTTAGCATCTTCTGGACTCAGTTCTCAGTTAAAGCTATCTAATATAGAAAAGCATAATACAATTAGTATAACCAGACATAATAAACCTATACTTTCTGTAATTTACGGTCCTTACGGCAGGTATATAGCCAGTGGTGGACTAGATAATTCACTTAATATATGGAATATAAATAGTGATAGAATGCAGACTATTGGTAAGCATAAAGGTTATATTAGTCATATAGTTTTTAGTACTGATGGTCGTTATATAGCCAGTGGTGGAAAGGATAAGATTATATATATTTGGAAAATAGCATATTTAAAAAACGGTAGGATAAAAGCTGTAAAACATAAGGCTTTATCGGGGCATAGTGGACGAATAACTAGTCTTAGCTTTAGCTCTAGTGGTAAGTATTTGCTAAGCAGTGCTACTGATAACAGTGTTATATACTGGAACTTAAAGAATAAGGTTTTTAGAAAGATGACTAAACACAGTGATAGGGTTGTTAAAGCTGTTATTAGTAATGATGAAAAGTTTATTGTCAGTGCAGGACATGATAATAAGGTTATACTATGGGATATTAATACTGATAAGACAAAAATACTATATTCCCATACGGATACTGTAAGTAGTTTATCTATAAGCCCTAATGCTAAGTGGATAGTATCTGCTGGACATGATTGGAATGTTATTGCTTATTCACTAAAAAGTGGTAAGTTATATAAGATGGATGCTCATAATGGTTTTATATCATCTATTGCTATTGATAATAATGCTAGATTTGTTATAAGTTCTGGACGGGATAAGCAGACTATCTTTTGGGATCTACTTACTAAAGAGCATAGGGTTATTATTAGGCATAAGTATAATCCTTTAGGTTTAGCTATGGATAAGACTGCAAAGCGTATAGCTGTATCTACGGATAGTGGACAGATAACTGTTATTAATATGAATTATTAAACTACTATTTTTCTTTAGACGGTGTTACTAATTGTTCTATTAGTGTAAACCAAAAGTATTCTAAGCTAACTTATCTATTTAAAACTTAGTAAAATACAGATAAAATCTATTTAGGAATTGTGTTATAATAATTCTTTATCTAAAAGCTGGAGTTAACAGCAGGCGGGTTTTAGATAATACGATGATTTTTAAGAAAAACATTGCTGGTAGTTTTAAAAAGTAGGAAAGCGGGGCTATTTATAACGTTTGTAACTCAAGGATAACAGGTATGTTATCAAGTTTAGGTTGTTGACAATGGGGATAAATATGTAGGTCTAGACTTTGAGTTAGGGCTGGTAGGTGTTACTAATTGTTCTATTAGTGTAAACCAAAAGTATTCTAAGCTAACTTATCTATTTAAAACTTAGTAAAATACAGATAAAATCTATTTAGGAATTGTGTTATAATAATTCTTTATCTAAAAGCTGGAGTTAACAGCAGGCGGGTTTTAGATAATACGATGATTTTTAAGAAAAACATTGCTGGTAGTTTTAAAAAGTAGGAAAGCGGGGCTATTTATAACGTTTGTAACTCAAGGATAACAGGTATGTTATCAAGTTTAGGTTGTTGACAATGGGGATAAATATGTAGGTCTAGACTTTGAGTTAGGGCTGGTAGGTGTTACTAATTGTTCTATTAGTGTAAACCAAAAGTATTCTAAGCTAACTTATCTATTTAAAACTTAGTAAAATACAGATAAAATCTATTTAGGAATTGTGTTATAATAATTCTTTATCTAAAAGCTGGAGTTAACAGCAGGCGGGTTTTAGATAATACGATGATTTTTAAGAAAAACATTGCTGGTAGTTTTAAAAAGTAGGAAAGCGGGGCTATTTATAACGTTTGTAACTCAAGGATAACAGGTATGTTATCAAGTTTAGGTTGTTGACAATGGGGATAAATATGTACGTCTATACTTTGAGTTAGGGCTGGTAGGTGTTACTAATTGTTCTATTAGTGTAAACCAAAAGTATTCTAAGCTAACTTATCTATTTAAAACTTAGTAAAATACAGATAAAATCTATTTAGGAATTGTGTTATAATAATTCTTTATCTAAAAGCTGGAGTTAACAGCAGGCGGGTTTTAGATAATACGATGATTTTTAAGAAAAACATTGCTGGTAGTTTTAAAAAGTAGGAAAGCGGGGCTATTTATAACGTTTGTAACTCAAGGATAACAGGTATGTTATCAAGTTTAGGTTGTTGACAATGGGGATAAATATGTACGTCTATACTTTGAGTTAGGGCTGGTAGGTATATTTATTTTTTTGTTATGATTTTTATATAAGGTGTGATAAGTTAGCAGATGTTTTATCAAACGTAATAAGAAGGTATTTTTTTTAATAATAATTTAGTTATCATTTTATGATAAAGTTATGGCTAGTCATACAAGGTAAAAAGGCAAGACATATAACGTAAAGGCGGGTATATTTTAGATTTCTTTGTGGAACAGAAAAGTTAAAATATTTATGAAAAAGTTATTTTCTTGTGTCAAGCAGGTTATCCCTATATGCTCTTTAAGTGCTGCTTAAATACTTTAGTAATGAACACAAGATATCACTTCTTATGCTATTAATCATCACTACGAGAGCTATTAAGAATCCCTTACTGAGACTAAGAATTATGGACATTTATTAAGTGATAACGAATTTACTTTTCCACAAAGGTATAGAGCGGATTATTGGAATATTCTATATTGACATTATATGTTTTCTATGTGAATTAAAAATAATAAAACAGTTTATATCTATAAAAATTGATTAACTTAGAACGTTTTTACAATAACCTACTAAAACGTTTGATAACAAATTTATTAAAAAAATTATTTTATATTATATATTTTGACTATAGGGCATAAAGCTTATTATAAAAAAGTACTTTTTTTTTAATATATAAAATTAATTTTAATAGGGTGAATGATTAGTTGACAAACAGGTAAATTATTATTACTTTACACACTACTTTATTAAACTTATAAACTTTTAATTAATGATTTATAATTTGTGATTTATGAGGGTTAAAGAATGAATGAAGCAGGTGATAGAAGAGAGATCTTTTCTAGTAGGGTTAGAGCTGGAAGTCGAACCTACTATTTTGATGTTAAAAAAAATAGTAAGAATGATAATTATTTGGTTATTAGCGAGAGTAAAAAGGTGGCTGATGACAGTGAGAAACAGCGTCACCGAATTATGGTCTTTGAAGAGGACATTGAAAAGTTTGCTGATAGTTTTTTCCAGATAGTAGGTTATTTCCTTAAAAATTCAGTTAATATTGCTGATAATGAGATGGATAGTTATAAAGATAGTTTTTCTAATGTTCTCGAAAAGTTAAAGACCTTATCTAGACACTGGTAGTTAACATATTCTCTGTTTAATACTTATATTTATGTTGGGGTATTTTTGCTGAGAAAGATTATATTATAGTTTTACCAGACAGGTATAAAATGGATTCCCTTGCTATTGAATTGAATGATATTATTTATAATAATGCTCCAGAAGTGCATAGTCTTATGTCTAGCTTTGCTAAGGCTATTTTCTTTCCAAGGGGTATCTTAACACAGACTGCTGAAGCAAAAGAAAAGGCTAATCAATTTGATGCTACCATTGGAATAGCATTGGATAATGGAAAACCTATTTATTTACCATCAGTCCATAGGTTTTTATCAGGCTTGGATGCTAATGATATATATCCTTATGCTCCTGGGGCCGGTAAGCCTGAACTAAGAAGGGTATGGAAAAGGCGTATTAATAATGATACACCAAGTTTGCATAATAAAGTTATAAGCAATCCTATTTCTACTTGTGGTATTACTCATGGACTAAGTATTGCTGGGGATTTATTTGTTGATCCAGGGGATGTAATACTACTACCTGATAAGTTTTGGGGAAATTATAAACTAATTTTTGAGAGTAGATATAACGGTAAAATTAAAACTTATGAGTTTTTTAATTCTTCTAAAGGGTTTAATATAGAGAGTTTTAGTAATGCTATTAACTCTATTGCCGAGAAAAAAAATAAGATATTTACTATTTTAAACTTTCCTAATAATCCAACTGGTTATACTCCTAGTGTTAGTGAGGCTAAAAAGATTGTAGATGTATTAGTTAGCCATGCTAAAAGGGGTATTCAGTTTGTTGTTGCTACTGATGACTCTTATTTAGGGTTTTTTTACGAAGATGTATTAAAAGAGTCTATTTTTGGTTATTTGGCAGGAGTACATAAAAATATACTTAGTATAAAGCTGGATGGTGCTACTAAAGAAGAGTATGCATGGGGTTTTAGAGTTGGTTTTATAACTTTTGCATTTGGTGATCAGTCCATAGGCGAAAGTGTATATAATGCATTAGAAAAAAAGATATTAGGTGCTATAAGGTCAAAAATATCTAACGGGCCTCATCTTTCTCAGACATTAGTTTTAAAAAGCTTAGAATCAAAAACTCATTATCTTGAAAAGAAAGAGAGATATGAGATTATGAAAAAACGTGCTTTTAAGGTCAAGGAAGTTTTATCTAATCCTGATTATGATTCTGTATGGTCTGTTTATCCTTTTAACTCTGGATATTTTATGTGTTTAAGTCTTAAGACTGTTAATGCTGAAGAGTTAAGGCTCCACCTTTTAGATAAATATGGTACTGGTACTATTTCTATAGGTAATAAAGATTTGCGTATAGCATTTTCTGCTGTTGACGAAAAGGATATCTTTAAGCTGTATGACAATATTTATAAGGGAATTAAAGACCTGGAACAAAAACATAATCTTTAGAGTATTTTATAATTTATTAAGTGAAAAATATAAAGAATGCACTAAAATCTATTGTTATAATAGCGGTATGTATAAGTATTTTTGCATGTACTAGAGAGTCTATTAAGGCATCTAATAATAATTATATTAGTTATAAGTTGTATAACAAAATACTCTCATATTATGAGAAGGATTATATATCTTATTCTAAGATGATAAGTTATATAAGTGATGCCGCTGTAGTTTTTTTGGGGGAGTATCATAATAGTCAAAAAGCGCATCTTTATGAGCTTAAAATAATAAAGTCTCTTCATGAAAGAGATAAAAATATAGCTATTGCTATGGAGATGTTTGAACGAGATATTCAGCCTTTTATTGATGACTATATTGATGGTAATATTGACGAAAAGACTTTTCTTAATAAAGCCCGTCCGTGGACTAACTATAAATTAGATTATAGACCTATAATAGAATTTGCTAAAACAAATAAGATTAGGGTTATTGCTATTAATACCCCTAGTAGGATTAGTAAGAAAGTTGTATACCATGGTAAAGAGTATTTACAAAGCCTTTCTTTGAGAGATAGACAATATATTGCAAAAAGTATTAACTTTAAGAATAAGGTCTATAGAGATTATTTTTATAATAGCTTACCTGTTAATCATCCTGTTAATAAAGGACTCAAAAATAGACTATTATTAGCTTCTATTGTTAAGGATGAGACTATGGCGGAGTCTATATCAAGGTTTTTGTACGACTTTGGGAATTATAAAGTTATTGTTATAGCTGGAAAGTTTCATTCTGATTATGGTATAGCTATTCCACAAAGTTTATTAGCAAGGATTCCCAAATTAAATATAGCATTAATTAGTCTTATTCCTCTGGCAGAGGGTGAATTGGTAAATATAAGCGATTATTTGTTTAGAAGAAAGCAAGCCGATTTTTATATTTTTAGTGATGATAAAAAAAGTTATTAGTTATATAAATAGGAAATATTATGTTATACGTTATAATAGCACAGGATGAAAAGGATTCTGTTAAAAAGCGTCCTGTTTATAGAGAAGAGCATCTTAAAAGGCTGGATGTACTATATAAACAAAATAAATTGATTATGGCTGGTCCGTTTACTGATATAACCGGTAGTTTAATTGTAGTTGATTTAGAGTCTTATGATGAGGCTAAAAAGTTTATTGAGTCTGATCCATTTTATATAAATGGTATATATAAGAGTTATGAGATAAAACCATTTAAGTTAGTTTATCCAAAAGATAGCCTATAATGACTACTTTGTTAGCTGTTAAAACTGCTAAAAACATATTTATATATTTTTATTGGAATTAAAAAAATATCTTGACAAGCTCTTAGTTAATAGTTATTATAAAATATATCCTACACTTATAATATTAAAATTGATTAAAATACTGTTATAATATCTTAAAAAAGGGATATATAACTATATATATATATTTTAAGTGAAAAAGAGGTAAGAATGGCTTTTTATGTTGTTGGGCTTAATGCAAAGACCCATAGCGTAGAAGAGCGTGAAAAGTATGCTTTTTTAGATAAAGTTCTTATTAACCGTAATAAAAAACTAATAGAGTCTTGTATTGTTGATGAGATTCTAACTATTTCTACATGTAATCGTTTTGAGATCTACTTTTTTACTAAACATAGTTCAGAAAAGGTTATTTCTCATTTATTTAATAATAATCCCCCTAAAAAGCTATATATATTAAAGGATTTTAAGGCGTCTTATCATCTTTGTCAGGTGGCATCAGGCTTAGACTCTCAAATATTGGGTGAAAATGAAGTTTTAGGACAAGTAAAAAAAGCATATCTTTTAGCTCAGCAAAGTGACCTAACGAAAAAATGGCTTAATAAGATATTCCAAAAAGCTATTTATGTAGGAAAGAGAGTTAGAACCCTAACAGGGATATCCAAATGTTCATTATCTACTGGGGGGATAATTATAGATAAAATTAAGCATCATTTTGATGACTTATCAAAAATTAATGTTTTACTTATTGGTGCTGGTGATATATCCAGGTCTGTTGCTATGTCTTTGTATAAAAAGGATGTTAGAAATATTATGATATCCAATCGTGGTCATGAGACTGGGACTCTTTTAGCTGAAGAAATGAATTCTAGTTATATTCCTATTGACAGGCTTTATGATAGCATGAGATCCGCTGATGTTATTATTAGCTCTACATCTGCTCCTCACTATATTCTGACAAGAGAGCATGAGACTAGCTTTAATAATGGGAGTAAAAAAGTTATAGTTGATTTAGCGGTACCCAGAGATATAGAGCCAGAAATATCTAGTTATGATAATATTAGTTTATATAATATTGATGATATTTCTACAATATCGTCTCTAAATAAGGTTAAGCGTAAGAAAGAAGTAAAAAAAGCTAATCAAATAATTGCAATGGAAAATTGTAATCTATGTTTATCCCTTAAGATAGAGGATAATCTTTGTCCTGCTAACTCGGGTCTTTATGATTTTAGGCAGGTATATAAAACTCTTAAGAAATCCACCATTATTTAGCTATATATTCTTAATCCTAAGAATAACTTATAATTCAATAAACATTTAAGTTTTAATGTAGAGGTAGATTATGACTAAACTTATTATTTTAGGAGCCGCAGGAAGAATGGGTATATCAAATATCCAGTCTGCACTTAGGGATTCCGATGTTAGACTTGTGGGAGCTGTGGAACATAAAGATAGCTCATTTATTGGTAAAGATGCAGGAGCTATGGCTGGATGCGGTAATATTTGTTCTATTACTAATAGACTGGATGAGATTATATCTAATTCTGATGTGGTTATTGACTTTACTAATCCTATTAGTAGTCTTTCTGCTTTAGAAGTTAATCTATCTCATAAAAAGGGCTTTATAATTGGTACAACTGGCTTTAGTAACGAAGATAAAGCTAAGATTATGGATTATTCAAAGTTATTCCCTATAGTATTTTCTCCGAATTTTAGTATTGGAGTTAATGTGTTATTTAAGTTGACTGAGTTAGCTTCATCGCTTCTGAATACGGATAAAGACTATGATCTTGAAATAATAGAAGCTCACCACAGGTTTAAGAAAGATGCTCCAAGTGGAACTGCATTAAAATTGGCAGAAATAGCCGCTAAACACTCCGGACGAAATATAGATAAAGATGCTATTTATGGACGTGAGGGGATAACTGGTGAACGTTCTATAAATCAAATGGCTATGCTTACAATGCGAGCGGGAGATATTATAGGTGAACATAAACTTGTTTTTTGTACTATGGGTGAAAGAATAGAAATAGGTCATATTGCTCATAGTCGTGAGACTTTTTCTAAGGGAGTTATTTTAGCCGCTAAATGGATAAAAAACTATAATAACGGACTTTTTAGTATGGCTGATGTTTTAGGTATATAGTTTTTTTAATTATCGCTTTTTAGTAAGCTTGATAGCTGTGGTATAGAATTTATTATTTTTATTAAGTTTTCTAGTTTTTCAGAGGCCTTAACAGTTGAGTTAAATAGAGTTCTATTTCCAGAGCTTCCTATTATTCTGGCATTAGATAGTAGAGTTGGATTTTGTTTTTTCCAATCATTTATGCACCATTTTATATAAAACAGGATTTTGTTATAGCTTTTAAGTCCTTCTTGTATAATCTTTTTAAAATTATAGTCTACTTCTACTATTTTTTTGGATACTATTACGAGAAAGTTAGGATCAGATATCTCTCCCCAAGCAAAACGTAATATTTGACCCATATCTTTTTCTCCTTCGCCTACCTCAGTAGCAAAGTTAATAAATTGGTCATTAGTTTTACTTAGATTATAATAGACCGTTGAGAATAGACTATGTTCATGTCTGTTTATAAAGTTTCCTTCTATTAGTAATTTTTTTATGGTTCTACTTATTTCATCTTTATATAATAATTCATAAAATGATTTGTATAGAATCACTAACAGTATATTTTTAAATCCGTAACAACCACGTTCTGCTAGTTTTTCATTTGTTTTATGATTATAGTTGTTTACAGTGGGCAACTGTTCTTCTGATGAAAGATTTAGAAAGTTGAGTAGTTTTTGCTTCATGAGGGCAAATTCTACATCCATATACGTTTTTAAATATATAAAGCGTTTTTTTTCAAGGGTTAGCTTTATATACTTTTTAAATATATACTTTTCTTTAGGAGTTTTGGCTGGTGAAACGTATTCAAAGTCATGACTAACTAATCTTATAAGTGCCTCTATAATCTTTTTTTTATTTAGGTTGTATATTGTTTTATGGAGTTCTTCAATATCTTTTCTATTAACGCTTTCAATAGTCTTTAGAAAGGTTTTTGGAGCTATTTCTAATTTATTTTTTGTATCTTTTTTAGTTAGTTTATTTTCTATAGAGGTTTTTAATGCGTTAATACTTTCATTAAAGTGTAGTAAAACGTTTTCTGGTATAGAGTCAAAGTCTATAATTTTAAGAAAAGAGTCTAGGTTTTTAATTTTGTCCAAGTCGAGCTTTCCAAAGATAGGTTGAAATTTAGGACTATAATTATGTTCTTTGAACCCTGGATCAAAGGTTTTAAAAAAGGATATAAAGTCGAAGTCTAGTATTTGAATTAATTTTTCAAAGTAGCTTGTGTAGTGATAAATAGCTAATTCATTATTTTCTATTATTCTTTCTTTTAACTTGCAAAGGTCTTCTTCTAGAGTTTTAGTACCTTTATTTTCATCAGAGGCAATATTTTTAAAATATTCTATATCCATTGAGTCTAAGACTTGTTTATCCTCTTTTATAAGGAGGTTATCTATAAAGTAAAATAGAAAAATATCATTATAATAATCGATATTTTTTTCTTTTATAAACAGTTCTTTAAACAGCATTTTAAGATTATTTAAGGAATTATATATTTTATATATATACTCTGGAAAAGATTCTCTAATTTTTTGAATATTTGATTCATAAAATATATAGTTAAATTCTTCAATAGTTTTTTTGGTATGCATCTTTTTAAAGAAGGTACTGGATTTAATAAAATTCTTTTTAATTAAAAAGGTTTTTATAGCCGTTAATATTCTAAAAAAGATATTTTCTTTTTTTATAGGTTTATCTTTTTCTATAGTTTTATCTTCTTGTTTTTTTAATTTATGGATGTCTTTATCTATTTTGAAGATAATTGGTCCTATTTGATCTCTTTTTATTTTATTTTTTTTCATGTTAACTTTTTTAATCTCCTAGTATAGGATATTATACTTCAAGGTAGTTAAGTAGTCTATTTTTAAATATTATAGTTAATAAAAGCATATAGTTGAATAGCTAATTTATTATTATCTCTGATAAGATACTCATTAACTTATATATAGTCAAAGTCTTTATATTAATATCGTAAACTTTGACTTATAAACTTAAAGATTTAATTAATATCATAAAGTGCCGATTAATATTGCTAATATATTTTAGTGCATTTAGATATTTATTGTTTTTTTGATTAAAATATTAATATAGTACTTTTTATAGTGATAAAATATCTTAATTTGTGATTATACAACTAAGAAGGATATAAAAATGAAAAAGGTTATATTTGCTTTTACTGGGATAATGATATTCTTATTTATTAGCAATTCAAATATCTATTCTTTTAAGTTTGATATAGAGTTAGAAAAAAAGATTATAGCCAAAGTTCTTAACAGATTTTATCTTGCTTCTAGGCAGAGTAAGTTTAAGGAAATTATAAAGCTTACTACTGGCAAGGAAAAAACAATTTATGAGAATAGGCTAAAGCAGATTAACAGAAATAATGGATTGGTTAACCAAACAATAAAAAACTACTTTAAGAGACTTGTAGACTTTACCGTAGAGATAGTAGAGATTGATAAAAAAGGTAAGATTGCCTTTTCAATTTGTATATTACATTTTAAATATTATGATTCGAATAACCGTACACCTATTTTTAAAAAGCGAGAGGTAAATTATTATCTTCAAAAAATAGATGGTAGCTGGAAGATTGCTAAATCCAAACTAAGAAGGGAAACTTATTATTATAAAAGTAAAGTTCATCCAAAAAAGATTGTGAAATATTAGTTTATGTTGGACTTTAATATACATAAAAAAAGAAAACCTGTTTTCATAGTTGCAGAAGCTGGATTAAATCATAATGGCAACTTAGATACTGCAAAAGTTCTCGTTAATAAGGCCTCACAAATAGGGGTTGATGCGGTAAAGTTTCAGTTGTTTAAAGCGGAATCTCTTGTATCTAAAAATGATGACAAAAAGCAATATGAGCTCCTTAAGAGTCTTGAACTTGGTTTTGATGAACATAAAGCCCTATTTGATCTTTGTAATAATTTGGGCATAAAGTTTTTATCCTCACCTTTTGATGAGGAGTCAAGTAACTTTCTTGATGATCTTGGTATTTATGCATTTAAAATAGCATCCAGCGAGCTGACCAACCTACCTCTTATAAAACATATTGCCAAAAAGAATAAGCCAATCATACTGTCAACTGGTATGAGTACAATAAAAGAAATTGAAGAAGCCGTAACTATAATTAAAAACCATAATAATCAAAATTTAACCTTATTACATTGCGTATCTAGTTATCCTGCTGATCCAGAAGATGTCAATTTATTAGCTATAAAAACTATGCATAATATATTTAAGGTTGATGTGGGCTATTCTGATCATAGTCTTGGAATAGATATACCTATAGGAGCGGTAGTCCTTGGTTCTACTGTTATTGAAAAGCACTTTACTCTTGATAATAATATGGATGGCCCTGATCATAAGCTATCTTTATCGGTGAATGACTTTAAGGAAATGGTTAATAGAATCCGTATCATAGAGAAAGCATTAGGAACTGGTATAAAAGAACCAACAGAAAAAGAAATTATAATAAAGGATAGAGCAAGAAAAAGTTTAGTTGCTCAAGTTGATATACTAAAAGGATCAACTATATTAGAGAGTTCTATATCTATAAGGCGTCCTGGTATGGGTATAGCTCCCAAATACAAGGATTTGATTACTGGTAAAAAAGCCTCTCGGGATATATTAAAAAATGAACCACTAAAATGGAATCATTTAGTAATCACAGATTAACGGTAACCTAACTTTTATAATCAACCTTTTTAATAAACTTAATAAATGAGTCTGCCCACTCAGGAACCGAAATAGAGTGTATATGCGTATAAAATGCTAAAAGATTTTTATATATAATTCCGTCATGTTTGCCGTCTATACCGTATCCCCTTATAATTTTAAAGGCGAAATCCAGTTTTTTATCCATAGTGCTTATTTGTGAGTAATGGAATTCATGGGCATATACTTTTTGGTTTAGCCTGAACCATGACTTTTTATCTGTATTTTTTAGTATAACATATCCATGACCTTTAGGCTTGTTATGCATTTCGATATCACAGGGTATAGCTCCTACCATTTTTTTATTAGTACCATTTTTCTTTATAGACCTAGATAAATACATAAGGCCGCCGCATTCAGCATAAGCAGGTATACCTTTATCAATAGCTTTTAGAATATCTAATCTAAGGGATAAGTTATCCTCAAGCTTATCCATAAGGGCTTCTGGAAAACCACCACCAATATATATACCGTTAACATTGGGTAATCTTTTGTCAGTAATGGTATCGAAGAATATTAACTCTGCACCAGCATACTCTAAAGCTTTTAGATTCTCTGGATAATAAAAACTAAAAGCCCTATCTCTAGCAACACCAATTTTAACCGTGCTATTAGTGCTTTTAAGGTTTATAATTCTTGATCCTGTAAAGGATAGTGGAGGACTATTCTTAGCTATCTCAATAATACGGTCGATGTTGACGTATTTATCCATAGTTTTAGTTATTGAGCTAATTAGGCTGTTGTAATTATTATTTTCTTTAGCTGGTATAAGCCCGATATGGCGTTCTTTAATTGTAAGACTAATATTATTAGGGATACTACCCACTACTTCGATATTACAATAATGATTAATAGCCTGTTTAAGCTTATTTTCGTGTCTTAGTCCCATAACCTTATTGAGAATAACTCCGGCTATATTTACGTCAGTTTCAAAGTTAATGAGTCCGGATAGAATAGGAGCAATTCCTCTATTTAGTCCCTTAGCGTTTATAACTATGATTACAGGACATCCTAAAAGCCTTGATAAATTTGCAGTACTTCCAGTACCCTCTAAATCTATTCCATCATATAGGCTTTGATTTCCTTCTATTATGGAGATATCGGAGTTGTTGGAGTTTTGTACAAAAGAGGATATAATATTTTGTTCACCCATCATAAAATAGTCGAGATTATAGCAATCCCTATTTGATGCAGTAGTTAGCCACATAGAGTCAATATAATCAGGGCCTTTTTTAAATGGTTGTACAACTAAGTTTTTTTTGGTTATAGAATTACATAAGCCAATAGTTATGGTGGTCTTACCTGAACTACGTTGCGGTGCAGAAATGATAACTCTTGGAATATACAATAAAACTCCTTAATGATAAGCCTATAACTCTAGCTTTATAAACTAAATAACCTATTTAAGCTTTTTTACAATAATACTCCAATGGTTTTTATGTTTTTTAAAACCTAAAAACTCATTTCCTACTTTTTCTGTCCAGGCAGGGACATCAATGATACTTTGTTCTTCTGAAGCTAAAAGTTCAATAACAGTACCAACATTAGCCGCTCTTACACCTCTAATAAGCTCCATCAAAGGGCCAGGACAAGCGGCTCCTCTGGCATCTAAAGTTATATCAACTTGTATATCACTCAATGGAAAACCTCCTAACCTTAGTTTATTGCTTTATAATTATAGCCTAAAATTGAAAGTCTATATCGGATAATCTATTTTCCAGTTCACTAAGTACCCTTTTTTCATCGGTAATGAGATCGCCTTTAGTTTCAAATGTAGCAGAGAAGCGTACAAAGTGTCCTGTATCATCCCATGGTACGGTTGATATTAATTTTTCTTTAATAAGATATTGAGAAAAGTCTTCTCCGCAGTTGAAGGATACTCCTCCCTTAACACCTTTTGGAGCTTCTACAAATAGATAAAACGTTCCATCTGGTTTTTTGGCATTAAAACCTTTTTTGTTTAGTATTGATACTATTTTATCAAGACGCCTTGAATACTTATTTAATATATTCTTAGTGATAGAGATATCCCCTAATGCAGATACACCAGCTTTTTGTATAGCCTTAAATTGACCAGAATCAATGTTATCCTTAACATTAGCGAATGCCTTTATTATTAATGGGTTACCACAAATAAATCCGAGTCTCCAGCCTGTCATGTTAAAGGACTTAGAAAGGGAATGCATCTCAACACCTACATCCTTTGCTCCATCAACGGATAAAAATGATAAAGGCTTATTATTGTATACCAGAGCCGCATAGGCCGCATCCTGGACCACTATAATATTATTTTCTTTGGCAAAACTAACTAGCTCTTTATAAAAAGTCTTATTAGCATTAGCACCAGTAGGATTATTCGGATAGTTTAAAACTAATATTTTTGTTTTATTTAAGACATTTTGTGGTATTTTATCCAGCTGAGGAAGAAAGCTATGATCCTTTGTTAGAGGAAGGTTTACCACTTCACCGCCGTACCATGATGTATGAGTAGCCAAAACAGGATAACCTGGTACAGTAGCAAGAGTAATATCCTTAGGATTAATAAAGATGGCTGGGAACATGGCTAATGCTGGCTTGGAGCCAATAGTATGATTAATCTCATTAACAGGACTAACATCAACATCAAAAACGTTTTTCATATACTCCGATGCGGCAACTTTAAACTCTTCTATACCATTATCAGCATATCCCCTATTTTCAGGCATATCGGTTTGTTGTTTTAGTTTATCTCTTACGATGGGATATGCCATTTCATCAGGTTCACCAACGCCAAAATCGAGTATCTCTTTATTTGGGTTATCCTTTAATGCCTGATCTTTTGCCATTTTGATTTTTTGGAACTTATATATTTTATTATCTTTACCGAACTTACTTCCGCCTATTCTATTGGCAAAGAGGCTTTGTATATAACTATCCATTATTATCTCCCTAGTTTTTTTATAATATAGGATCGCACTATCTTAGTATAATTAATTTATATAGTTATAATTAGTATAAGTATTTAATTATAACTATATATTATAGTTTAGTCAATTTATTTTTCTTTTAAGGTATTAGCAAGTGTAGCAGTTAGAATGTTCTTTATTATATTTAATAGAACGTTTGTTAACACCTTCTAAAGTTAATAAATGTTAAATAGTTATATACTTTTTAACCTAGTTTAGTTAAGTTTACCTATAATATTTTTACTTAAAACACTTAACTATGTCTAACAATAACTTTTAACATATAATAAGATAGCTACTACATATACTTATTTTATTTTTTAGTTGAGGCTCATTAAAATGAATAACAATTTACCAAAGTTTAAGTTGTCTAATCAGCTAATGATAATCTTATTTATAATTAGTCTTTTTGGTGGATGTTTAGTTTTATATTTTTTTCAGTATTATATAAAATATATTTTAGTTAATGAAAACTTAGCTCAAGAAGTAATAAATAGAATAGAGAATAGTCTAATTTTTATTAGTATAGTGATTATAGTTGTTGCTATGGTTCTAAGCCAAATATTTGCATTCATTTTTATAAAGTATATAACTAAGGATACTGAAAAGCTTATGGATGGAGTTAATAGTATTAGCAAGGGTAACCTTGATTTTAGAATTTCTATTAACAGTAAGAATGAGCTTGGTAAGCTGGCTAATGGATTTAATATAATGGCGGATCAGCTTAGATCTTATCTAGATAGAATATCTATGGATAAAGACTATTTGGATAGCATTGTAACAAATATACCATCTACTATTGTAGTCTTAAACAGTGATCACAGGATTATATCTACAAATATTAATAATGATTTTAAATTTAATCTTAGTTATGCTCAAATTAATAAGATAATTAGTCATACTGCTGATGAAATAGATGTGGCTTTATCTTCTGATAAGGTTTTATCAGCTGAGATAAAGTTACCTTCGGGAAAGCCATTAAGTTTTTTAGCTTTTTCAGTAACAATATCCAAGGTTGTTATGAAAAATGAAACTGCTGTTCTTATGACTATTAGTGATATATCAAAACAAAAGCTGGTAGAAGAAAAACTTTTAAAAAGTGAAAAATGTCTTGCAGAAGCTCAAAGGATTGCTCACATAGGAAACTGGTATTGGGATATTATAACAAATGATGTATTTTGGTCTGATGAGATTTATAGAATATTTGGACTTTCTCCTGGTGAGATCTTTCCTAGCCGTAGTAATTTTTTAAGCTTCATTCACCCAGAAGATCGGCAAATGGTTTATGATGCAATTAATAAGGCTTTTGAGGATAACAATAACTTTTTTGATTTTGACCATAGAATAATACTTCCTGACTCTACTGAGAGAACTGTACATGAGCAAGGAAATATATATTATGATGAAAATAAAAAGCCAATAAGATTAGTGGGAATAGTTCAAGATATTACAGAAAGTAAAATTGCAAAAGATCAGTTAGAAAAGTATACTGAAAAATTAGAAAGGCGTACTATTGAGCTTGAGGAGTATAATAAAGAATTAGAGATTGCTCAAAAGCAGTTAAAATTAGCCGCTAATGTTTTTGAAAATATTAATGAGGGTATTTTAGTAACCGATCAAGATGGTATTATTAATATGATTAATCCAGCTTTCACACTTATAACTGAGTATGAGCCAAATGAAGTTATTGGAAAATCACCAAGTATTTTAGGTGCGGGAAAACATAGCCCAGATTTTTTTAAAGAAATGTGGAAGAATCTAAAAGCTTATGGCTATTGGGAAGGGGAAATTTGGAATAAGCGTAAGAATGGTGAAGTTTATCCCCAATGGATTAATATTAGCTCTATAAAAAATGAGGCTGGGGAGGCTAATCATTATGTTGCTGTTTTTTCTGATATTAGTGAAGCTAAACGCTATGAAGAAAAACTTAACTACTTAGCTTATCATGATACCCTTACTGGATTAGGAAATCGTGCTATGCTTCATGAAGGACTTAAACAGGCATTTTTTACATCCTACTGTAATAACTGGACTACTGCATTATTGTATTTGGATCTTGATCGCTTTAAAATTATAAATGATATTCTTGGGCATATTGCTGGGGATGTAATCTTACATGAAATTGGAAAAAGGCTTAAAAAGTGTGTTAATTCTGATGTAGTTGTATCCCGTGTTGGAGGTGATGAGTTTGCAATTGTTCTGCCCTATTTAAAAGACAAATTACAAATAGTAGAAGTCGCTGAAAAGATTTTAAAAACAATATCTAAGCCATTTAATGTGGAAGATAGTGAATTGTATGTTAGTACTAGTATAGGAATTGCATTATATCCAAGTGATGGTGAAGAAATTGAGTCATTATTTAGTCATGCTGATATTGCTATGTACCATGCAAAGGCACAGGGTAAAAATAACTATCAATTTTACTCTCAAAAGACTATGGGATTATCTACTTCACAGCTTACTCTAGAAAGCAATATTAGACGGGCATTGGATAACAATGAATTTCATATACGTTATCAACCGCAGGTAGATCTTAGAACTGGTTTTATTACAGCTGTAGAGGCTCTTATATATTGGCATGATCCAGAAAGTGATAAGCTTATTCCTCCGAATGAGTTTATACCATTAGCTGAAGAGACTGGATTAATTGTTCCTATTGGTGAATGGGTATTAAATACTGTTTGTAGGAATAATAAGTTATGGCAGGATAAAGGTTACCCTAGTATTCCGGTAGCTGTTAACTTATCAGCAAGACAACTTTTAAATAAAGGTCTTATTCGTACTATTGATGATGCCTTTCAGAAAAATAATCTTGATCCAAATTATTTAGAGTTAGAGCTAACAGAAAGTATTATAATGGAGAATATAGAGATTGCGAATTCAATTTTATTAGGCATAAAAGAAAGGGGGATTAAGATATCTATAGACGATTTTGGTACAGGATATTCCTCTCTAACTTATTTAAAGCGTTTTCCTCTTGATAAACTAAAAATTGATAAGGCCTTTGTTAGGGATATAACTAATAATATGGATGATGCATCTATTGTGCGAACTATTATTTCTATGGGGTTAAACCTTAAGATGACTGTTGTTGCTGAAGGTGTTGAGTCTGAGGAACAAGTAGCTTTTTTAAAGGATAATAATTGTCATTTATCTCAAGGATTCTTTTTTAGTCCTCCCTTACTAGCCGATGATCTTTTATTACTCCTTAAGAATAGAGAGCCTATTTATTACCAATAGATGTTATAATATAATCCTTCACAAGATATGGCGAACAATAAGTTATTACTAGGGAGTAATATAATATCAATATTAAACCCTAATAATAATAAAAAGATGGCTTAATTTATATTTGAAAACTAATTAAGGTCTAACACTATACGGCCAGATATCTTACCTTTTTTCATATCATCAAATACTTTATTAATGTTTTCCATTTTCTCTGTCTTATAATGGACTCCTACTTTTTTATCTGTTGAAAAGTCTATAGCTTCCTGCAAGTCTTTTCTTGTACCTACAATAGAACCTCTTATTGTTATACCGTTTAGGATAGTATCAAAAATAGAAATAGCCATTTTACCAGGAGGTAAACCGTTTAAAGATACAGTACCTCCTCGTCTAACACAATCAATAGCCTGCTCAAAAGCAATACGAGAAACTGCGGTCACAAGCACTCCATGAGATCCCCCTATTTCTTTTTTCAGTATTTCACCAGGATTCTGCTCTTTACCATTAATAGTAATATCTGCTCCGGAATCTTTAGCAAGGTCTAACTTATCCTGTGCTATATCAACGGCAGCCACCTTTCTTCCCATAGCTTTAGCATATTGAACAGCAGTATGACCTAAACCACCAATACCAAATATAGTAACCCACTCTCCTGGCTTGGTATCTGTTGACTTTAGACCTTTATAAACTGTTACTCCTGCACATAAAATAGGAGCTATCTCTAAAAAGTTGACGTTTGAGGGTAATTTACCAATATAGTTTGGATTAGCTATTGCATATTCAGCATAACCTCCATTTACTGAGTAGCCGCAATTTTGTTGACTAAGGCATAAGTTCTCTCTTCCAGTAATACAAAACTCGCAATGGCCACATGCGCTATAAAGCCATGGTATTCCAATTGCATCCCCTTCTTTAAGGTTTTTAACGTCTTTACCCAGAGCTACAACATGTCCTACTCCTTCATGTCCAGGTACAAGAGGAAGTTTTGGTTTTATTGGCCAATCGCCTTCGGCAGCGTGCAGGTCTGTATGACAGACTCCACTTGCTACTACCTTCATTACAACTTCATTTGGCTTTGGTGCTCTTAAAGGCATTTCCTCTATAACAAGAGGTTTACCAAAATCTTTTACTACAGCAGCTTTCATCTTTTTAGGTAACATATAACTCTCCTTTATTTATTTTATAGACTTATATATTTGGTGTAGATGTGTAGATGTGTAGATGTGTAGATGTGTAGATGTGTAGATGTGTAGATGTGTAGATGAACTAAAAAGGAAACTTTTAGCCTTCCAGGTTTAAAGGCATAGCTTATATTATAAGTAACATAATAAATATAATAAAAATAATATTCTTATCAAGAACTTTTATTTTTTATATTACATAATTTAATAATATTGTTTTGGTTTATGGAAGAAATATATTTTAAGTTGTTGTTAAACAGTCTATCGTTATTATTGGCAGTTTAGAGTTAGTAGATTATACTTTTTATGTAAGCCTTTAAGTAAAAGTATCTTAAGGTATCTAACCTAAAATTTATATTTAATTTTAATTTTTCCTCCAACGTTTTTAGCTTTTTCTCCTTTCTCATCAGAAATATTAGGAATGAAACCAACTTCTATATCTTCAGTATATAGTTCTAAAGCCTGAAAGAGAATAGTTAAAGCAACTAGTCCAACGGTTGTTCCTATAGTAGCCTTGCGAACTTTACTAAAATGACTATATTTTTTAGCATATTCATTTTTCTGGCTTTGGGTAATGTTTGAAGCAGATAGCCTGCCTTTATATTTTTCTTCTTGAAGAAAGGCATATACCATCGATGTAATAGAAATAATACCGGTATAAAAAAATACATTTTTTGTTATTTTGTATTTTTTCGAAAGCTCAGCCACATCCCTATACTTATTATTACCTTTTACCAATTCATACTCTATAGAAACCGACTTATCCGGCTTTACTAATGTAATGTGATAAGCATTTTTATAGTTTTTCTTTTCTAAGCGTATTTTATAATAACCAGGAAGAATCTTTTTAATTACTAAAGGAGTTTTTCCAATATAATCTAAATCAACGAAAACATCAGCTCCAGCAGGACTAGACTTAACAATTATAGAGCCAGCTCCTTTTATTTTGTCAAGATCAATAGAGATTAGTCTAGTTTTATTTTTTGGAACAAATATTTCTCCAGTAATTTTAGTGTAGCCTTTTTTAAGTATTTCTATTTTATGAAAGCCATAATCTATTGTAAGCTTTCGATTTGATGTTCCAAAGTTTTTTCCATCCAAGAAAATATGAGCTCCCTTAGGTTTAGTTTCAACTATAACCACTCCTTTTGGAAGATTACTTAACTTTTTAGCAATCTGTTTTCCAAACTTTGCTAAGTGCTTATCAAGTTTAGTTATAAGGTTGACCTTTGAAAAGCTGTAAGACGTCAGATCAATAAAAGTTAAACTTTTCTTATCAAAGAGTTTAATTTCTATTTTAATTTTTTCGTTGACTTTTTTAATGTCTCCAAGTAAGATAATGTTTGCACTGCTCCTGGATATATCCAAATAAACCTGGTTTAACTCAAATACACGTCTTGTTTTTAATGCTAGAGTGCTATCAGAAACCTTAAGCTTGTAGATATTTAATACTTTATCCAAAGGTTTTTCAGCGTCAATCCCTATATAAGGCTTAAACCTAAGTTTATTTAACTCATAAAAACGTATATAACTAGCAATATTTTTATGTTTATTTTTTTCGTCAGCTAATAAGCCTTTAGACTCTAAAATGAATTTATTAGCAAGTCTTTTTTTTGCTTTTCTAAGAGTTTCACTTTCGGATAGAATATCCGAAGAGGATTTAAGGTCTTTCATGGTGTCAAGCAACTTTATAGTATTAAAAATTGAAAAGTATTTTTTAGCCCTTAGTACCTCCTTCTCATTAGAAAGGCTATATTTATTAGGAAGATAGATCTTATCAACATCAATAAGCTCCTCTTTTATGAATCTAGGGATAAATCCTTCTAATATATCCAATTCACTATCTTTAGTATTATTTGCAAAAATGGCAATTTGTAGTATTTTAGTATTGCTGGATTTTGGTTTAATAAGTCCTTCGATTTCATTGGTTATTACTTTTTTTGTACAGCCTAAGGATAGAATTATAAAAAAAAGTTGGACTTTTATTATAAAGTTTTTTTTATTCATAATGATATTAGTATATTTAACTCAGTATTATTGGCTAAACACTTATGACTAAAGTGAATATATAAAATATATGCCAATTGTTAATATTCGTTTAAAATACTTATTAGCATATAGGATAAAGAAAACAAAAATTATTTTAAAAGAAAAGGTATAAACATAAAAAAGATATATTAACCAATTGATAATTTTAAAATATAAAAAGACTATAAAATTATTATTAACAAATTTGTTTTGTTTATACGAATATTAACTTAGCTTTTTATTGAAAACGTATAACTTTTATAGCGGATAAGCTTACTAATATACAAAATGACTAAAATAAGGCTTTATAAGGACAGCCTATGGCCACTCCAAAAAAATACAGCATAATAGATTTTGATTTATATAATGAGCACCATATCTCAAAAGCCAACATCTATGTAGGTACTCTAGAAGAAGATCCATCATATTATATATCAATAATAATGCTTATAATACTAAACAAAGCAAGGACTCTTCCAATATCAACCAGTCAGGATGAATCAGAGGTTTTTGAAAAGGCCAAAAGCTGGCTAAGAGAAGTGCTTGGAGAGTTTAAGGTAATAAAGGAAAAGTAGTTAATACCCGCATATGCCGTGTGCTCTGTTATTTTCTCCATAGGTAGAAAAGAGGGTCTTCTATTTCTATATCTTAAAATGCACTAAAATACAGAAAAATCGAAATCCCATATAATAAAATTGTAGGGAAAAAATAATTCATAGCATCACAAACAATGCAGGTAATAAAAATATATTAAATTTGACTATAATAATCAAATAGTTTTAAAAATTATATGCTTATTGCCTATATAATAAATAATTATTCATATATCTCTATATAGTTATAATATGCACTAAGTACTTTTTTTACATAATTTTTAGTTTCATCAATTGGTATTAGTTCAACAAAATGCTCTTCATCTATAAGGTTAACTTGTTTTTTTATTTTTTTCAATAGTCTTCTTACTCTACTAGGTCCTCCGTTATACCCTGCAATAGTTATGGTTAGTGTATTATTTTTTAGTAGTCTGGATATATATTTAGTACCCAAGGAAATATTAAGCATTTCGTCATAAAAATTAGCGTTTTTAGTCTTTTTAGAGCCAGGAAGTAAAGATAGTCCTGTAGAAGGCATAAGCTGCATTAAACCCATAGCACCAGAAAAAGATGTTGCTTCTGAGAAAAACCTACTTTCTTCTCTAATCACCGCAAGTATAAGATAAGGATCAATATTATATCTTTGTGCTGTTTCGAAGATAATATCCTTAAAATAAAGGGGATAGCTTATTTTTGCTAAACTATCGTAAAGATAATTATGATTGTTATATCCGTTAAGATATTTAATTGTAAAATCAGAAAATCTAATGGTATATTGAGTAAGACCAAGTTTATAAAACATCTCTGCCATTACTAAGTAATATTGTTTTTCTATATGTCTTATTTTATGTCTAAATCTTAAAAAGTATTTATATCCTTCCCATGTTTCTCCCATGGCCATTAGATAAAAAGCTGTTCTAAATAGTGAACTTTTAATATTATTAAAGTCGAAGTTTTGTTTTAGCTTAAAAATGCGGGATTTAAAAGCGTATGAACTCAAAAAGTTATTATAATTTTTTTTATCTTGCTTATAAATTAGCCTAAGTTTTTCTGGATTTTTATCTAATAGCTTTTTAAGCTCTATTAGCGAGTTATACGTATAATAGTCTCTTTTATATTTAAGATATGCCTTTTTAAAATAGCTTATTGCCAGCTTTTTTTTACCAAGCTCCTTAGCTGACTTACCAAGCCAATAAAGTATTTTTATGGCATATTTATTATTTTTGCAATACCTTATTAGCCCAGGGAATACTTTTATTATATCAACGTACTTTTTTTGATTAAGCCACTTAAATAAGATTTTATCTATATCTTTATACTTATTTAGAGAGAAAGCTGTTTTTAGTATTAGCTTAATATTATTTTTGGAATAAAATAGCCTTAAATATTTTTTATATGTCTTTACTAAAAAAGCATGGTTTTGTGTTGATAATATTGTTTTATATACTGAGTGAGACTTTTTAATATCGATTCTTTCTAAGAACTTTGCATAATAATATTGACTTTCTTGATAGTCTTTGCTTTTGGGCAAAGGGATAGTAAATATCTCTTTAAACAAGCTATGGGACAGCTCTTTATTATTAATCTTATTATGAGTACGGGCTAACAAAAGGAGTATTTTTATATTAATATTTTTATCATTTATGTTTTTTAGCGGACTTAGAAGTTTTATTATTATTTGATAGTCATTCTTTTTATTTTGTTTATTAGTCTTTCTTTTGTAATAGTAGTTGCATAATAGAGTAAGAGCATTAGGGGATAGGTTTTTTTCAAAGTTTTTATTTATTAGGGATAGGCCGTATATAGCTTTTTTTGTATACTTTTTCGAGTATAGGTTTATTACCTTTTCAAGCCAATATTTTGTCATATCAAAGTTTTTAGTTTTTAAATATGCCATTCCGATAAAATAATATACCCTTTCCATTAGCTTAGCATAAATGTTTTTGTATGCTGGATATGAATATCTTTCATCGTATTCAAAGTCTTTTTTTGATGGTTTATACGACAGAAAGTTTTTAATCAGCTGATTATAGCTTTTTTGTGCTATTAGGATTTTTCCTTCTACTTCTATAGCATCTACCATGAAGTAAGAGTGTGGATATTTAGTCCTTAGCTTTTCAAGGTAATAAATACAAAGTTTTTTATTGCCAATAAAATGGTAACTAACTCCTAAGTGATAGTATAACCATTCTTTTATGGGTAAATTAGTTTTTAATAGGGGCTTTAAATATATTATTGACTTGGTATATTTTTTAAGATGAAAATAACTCATTCCAATAATATATTTAAGGCTTAGGCTTTTTTTTTGTTTACCAGCTAAGAGAATAATTTTTTCATATTTCTTTTTTAAATAGAGCTTTCTAAAAGGAGTTTTGTCGTATTTGGGGATAATTACATTGGTTGAGTGAAATAACCTTGTGTTGGTATTACTAGCCGTTAATAACTTATTGTTAGAGTCAACAGAGCAGTTAAAAAAAGATATAAAAAGTGTAATTAAAAATAAGATATAAGATTTTTTTATAGTTACAATTTGCATATATATATTAACACTATACTCATAATAATGAACGGTTTAACCTATTGCTATAATAATAGATATAAGTTATCTTAATTATGGTTGCACAGGTAGTTGTTGTTTTTAATATAAATAAAAAAAAACTAAAAACAAACACAGATTTAGTTATTTTTTTATAAACTAACAATAATAATTTGTATAAGAATAGACTAACATTTTTTATATATTTACGGTGGTTTATAGAAATTATGAATAGGTATAAGGTTGAAAAGCTTGACAAATACCGCTTTAAGGTATATAAGGACAATGCTCCTAATAATGCGGGGATTATTTTTGCGAATAATAAGTTATTTGCTGATATAGAGAATGACTCTAGTATACATCAGATTTGTAATGTATCTGAGTTACCCGGTATTATTGGTAACTCTATTGCTATGCCTGATATTCATTGTGGATATGGCTTTCCTATAGGGGGTGTAGCCGCATTCGATATTGATAATGGTGTTATATCCCCTGGTGGAGTTGGTTATGATATTAATTGTGGTGTAAGGCTTTTGAGGTCTAACATTCATAAGGACTCTATCCACGATGGTATAAGGCCTTTAGTGGATGCTCTTTTTAGGAACGTACCCAGTGGACTTGGTTCTCATAGGGGTGATTTGAGGTTATCCGATAGTAATATGAAAGAGGTATGTATTAGTGGAGCAGAGTGGGGGGTTAAAAATGGTTTTGGCTATAAAGAGGATCTTATTCACACTGAAGAAAATGGAAAGAGTAGTTTGGCAGATTATAGTGTGATAAGTGAAAAAGCTTTTAGACGCGGTAGTAACCAGCTTGGTACTCTTGGATCTGGCAATCACTTTTTAGAAGTGGGTTATGTCGATGAGGTTTATGATGATATATCCGCTAAAGTTATGGGGCTTAAGGCTGGACATATTACTGTACTTATTCACACAGGTTCTAGAGGTTTTGGTTATCAGATATGCGATGATTTTATACGTATAATGGATAATGCGTCCAAGAAGTATGGAATTAAGCTTTCTGATAGGCAGTTATGTTGTGCGCCTGTTAAGTCTAAAGAGGGGCAGGACTATTTAAAGGCTATGGGATCAGCAATTAACTTTGCATTTTGCAACAGACAGATAATCACTCATTGGGTGAGGGAGAGTTTTGAGAAGTTATTTAATATGGATAGGGATAATCATGGTTTAGAGGTAGTTTATGATGTTGCTCATAACATAGCCAAGATTGAGGATCACTTAGTTGACGGCAAGATGAAGAAATTATGTGTTCATAGAAAGGGTGCAACAAGGGCATTCCCTGCTAATCATAGGGATATACCTGAGGATTATAAAAGTATTGGTCAGCCTGTTTTAGTACCAGGCGATATGGGTAGATATTCTTATGTACTTGTACCCACTGATAAGGCTCTTGATTATACCTTTGGTAGCTGTTGTCATGGAGCTGGACGTCTATTAAGTCGTTCAAAGGCTAAGAAGATCGCCAAAGGACGTAAAATTGATAAAGAGCTTTTAAAAAAAGGTATTATTGTTAGATCAAAGGCTAAGAACACCTTATCAGAAGAGATGCCTGAGGCATATAAGGACGTAGCTGATGTTGTGGATGTTGTTGTAGAGTCGGGTATTGCAAAAAAGGTTGTTCGTCTTAGGCCTTTGGGTATAGTAAAGGGATAGCTTTTTTAAGAGGTATATTCTTTTCGTAGTTGTATAAGTTTGATAAAGGCTTCTATAATAATATTTTTACTCATTTTGGACTTACCTATTTGTCTATCGATAAATGTAATTGGAATCTCATGGATTTTAAGCTTATTAATATAAAAAAGAAATACAAGTTCTACCTGAAAGCCATAACCTTCTGAGCTAATATTATCTAGGTTGATTTGTTTTAGTGCTGTAATACGATAGCACCTAAATCCAGTGGTACAATCTTTAATAGGCAACTTTAGTATTAACCTAGCTAAAATATTACCTCCCATACTAATTGCATATCTAATAAGTCCCCATCCTACTATTCTACCTTTGGGAACATATCGTGATCCAATAACAAGGTCATTATTTTTAATAGCCTTTATAAATCTGGGTATATCCTTAGGATCATGAGAGAAGTCTGCATCCATCTCAAAAACGTAGTCATAGTTTTCTGACATAGCTTTTTTAAATCCTTCGATATATGCAGTACCCAATCCCATTTTTCCTGTTCTATGGACTACTTTAATTCTATTATATTTATTTGACATATCATCGGCAATTTGTCCTGTACCATCAGGAGAGTTATCATCAATAACTAGGATGTCTGGTTTTGGATGAGCATCAATAATTTCTTTTAATATATTTTCTATATTATCTTTTTCGTTATATGTGGGAATAATGATAAGTATTTTCATAAGACAAATATGGTTAATAATGATTAAAAGTCAAATATATTAAAACATGTTTTTTTAAATTATAAATCAAACAACAAAAACTATTTTATATTAGGTTTATATTTACTATCAATATTAGGTTGTTTAGGATTTTTTGTGTCAAAAGGAATCCTTTTATATTTAGAAGGTGGATTTATCTGTTTTCTAATCTCAATTGATCCTATTGTTTTTATAGTTTTAAAACCTGGGATATATTTATAACCAAACGGACAAATAATATGGCTTATATAGGATAAATAACTTTTATCATTATCCAAGTTGAAATATTTATAATTGACTATTATTGGTACATCCCTGTGTAAGTAATAGTATCCTCCGGTTCCATACCATGGTTTGGCAATATTTAAAATTGAGTGTAAATCAGGTTCGTTGTATAAATATAAATAACTAGTCAGTATATTCTCTTTGTTAAACATTTTTTTTTCGTATTTCTTATTAACTTTTCCTGCTAACAAAATTATAAGAAATATTATTATCAATAAAAAATATTTATTTAATATTTGCCTGTAACGTAGAAAAACTTTATTTAAAATATTAGATAATAGTACTAAAAAAATAGGTATTACGAGAAATATAAATCGGTATTCTTTGTGTGGTATTATTGAATGTGAGATTATAACGCTTGATAAACAAAGTAAAAGTAGCCATGTATTACGTAAATACTTAAAACTAAGTAGATAGGTTATGGAGAATACTCCTAATGAGTTAACTGTTAGGATGACAAAGTAATAAGTAAAAGGAGATACGCCAAAAATTGATGATATGTTATAAACCGAGTTAAAAAGATAATTATTATAATAAGATATGAAAAAGTTACCCCATGTAATATAGTCAATATAACCGGCAATAGTAATAACTACAAAAGAACTCAACGTTGCCAAGTATATTTTTTTTCTTTTCCATTTAAGTAAAGCATAAAGACCCAAAAAGCCAATAGGTACTATATATTGAATTCGTAAAGCAATAACCAATGCACAAAGTAAACCAAATATTATTGAACTAGTATTATCAGATTTAGTAATGACAATTGCCATAGCTATCATAAATAGGTATGCACCAAGTACCTCAGGAGTTGGCTTATGAGAAAAATAAATTAATTCATACCAAAAACAAGTGAGTATGGCAGCTATTTTACCTGCATTATCAGAGAAGAGTCTTCTAGTGATGATATATGCTGAATAAATAAGAGTTGTAGAAATAAAACAAAAAACTATTTTAATAAAATTAATATATAGTACTGGGTCATCAATGTTAAAAAACTTAAAAGCATATAAAAAAATTGAAATAAAGTAGGGTAATAGCCATGATCTGGTGCCAAAACGATATTCCCATGGAATATAACTATAGCCAAAAACATTTCGATGAGCCTGTTCTAAGTATTGAAATATTTCATCGGGGTGATGAATGTAATCAGAATGAAGAGCTACAAATATCCTTATTAATAAACCTATAATTGCCAAAATATGAATTATATTCCAGTGATTTTTATTGTTAAAGCTTTGCAAAATCGTTTGGAATTTATCTAACCGGTTTTTAATAAAAAGCATAGCATATTTACCTATAACTATTTTTATAGAATATACAAAAAAACTTTATAATTACTAATAGTTATGACTAAAACTTGTTTAAAGCTTACATAAATATTATTTTTATAATCATAGCTAAAAAGTACAATATATTATTTTAGGGTTATTTTATCAAGTAATTAATATAGCTAATCAATTAGTTAATATAATTAATAAAAATAAGAAGTTAATTCTGTTAACCTTTATTAGTTTTATTGTGGTTTTAAGTATTAAATAGCCTTCTTCCTTATAGAGCCAATAATAAATCATATATTTTTATATATATATATTAACAGATTATTGCGAATGAGCTTTATAATATTTTAATATTGTATAATATTAGTTAGTATGTAAAAAATTTTAATAGTTTTTTTTATATCTTTTATAAAAGATAGTATTTATTTTTTATGTATAAAGTTCAATAATGAGATCAAACATGAGGGTAGTTAAAAATGAAACAAAAAACTAAAACCATTATATTATATTTTCTTTTTTCTTTATCAATAATAGCAATAATAAATATTCCTTTGACTATGGTTTTTGTGGATAATTTAAATAAAAGCCCATTACAAACTATAGATAAAAGTAATATTAAACCTGAAAAAGGTTTTTGTTATATCTTTAAAGCGTATCCCCCTTATTACCCATTATCGTTATTAGTTACAATAAATACTAAACTTTATGAAAATGATAAGTTGTTAGTTTCTGATGATATGCATAATAATATTAGGAATAAGGGAAAAGGGCGATATTCATTTTGGCGTAATAAGACTTTATACTTTTCTTCATCTGATAATACAAACCCAATTACTAACAACTATAAATATCAACTTAAATATTCATACAAACTTTTTAGCTATTTTAGCATTGTCTTAACAATAGTAGGAATATTCTTTTTTACAGGGCTTCTAGCTTGGAAAAAAAAATTTGATGTTGAACTTACATTAAAAACATATATTATAGTTTTTCTTTTACTAGTATTTATATTTAGTATAATTAGCAGTTATTGGGCTCATCTTTATACAATTGAGGGAACTAATGGTTTCAATAAGATATATGCTATAGAAGATTGGCTAATTAACTATCAAGGTGGGTTTGTTAGAAGGGGTTTATCAGGCGAATTAATTTTGCAATTGGCAAGATTGACAAATATAAATCCTACTTTTTATGTTTTTTTATTACATTCTTTTTTCTATGGGTCGTTTTTTATTTTTTCTTTTTTAATTTTGAGAAAGCAACCATCATTATTGCCATATATCTTTCTTATTTTCTCTCCATTTATTTTTACTTACCAAATATCTGAGCATCTTATTATACATACTCCTGGTTATAAAAAAGAGATAATGTATATTGTTGTATTAGTTTTTGTAGCTTGGTCAGCAATATCTTATAAAACAAAAAAGTTTGAAAAGATATTTTATTTAACTCTTTTAGCTTATCCGCTGCTTATTCTTTCTCATGAAATGCTTGCTATATTTTTACCCTATATTGTTATTGTTTATGTTTTAAAAGTCGATGTAACTATTAAAAAAGTTTTTACCGTTATTGCTTTTTTAATTCCATCATTGATTAGCTTTAGTTTTACTGTTTATTACTCAGGTAATGAAGAAGCTGTTGTTGGTATTTATAATTCATTAGAAGAGTATGGAATAAAGATATCTCAAAGTACTTGTTCAGATCGAACCCCAGGCTTTTTTGGACCTATAGATTGGTTAAATTGCTCAATAAAAACTAATATGAATGATGTATCGAATCATTTTTTAACTTTTAAAAAGTTTTTTTATTGGATGATATATAGTACTGGTCTAGCTTTAGCTTTAGCTTTTGTTGCTTATATTCCCATTTTAAACGAGTTAAAAAAGTTATTTAAACAAAAATTAGTCTTGATATTATTTTTGATAAGTATTATTGGGACTATAGTTCTATGCATTGTTGCTATTGATTGGGGAAGGTTTTTATATACTAATCTTGTTTCTTTATTTATTTTGTCTTTATTAACAAATCATCTCATTGTTAACGAAAAAATAGCAGATACAAAATTCTTTAATATGGTCAGGTTATTTAACTTATACAAAAATAAAAAGTTAGCTATGTTAATCTTTATTAGTTTGGTCGTGATTTATTATGTATCATGGACTTTTCCGCAGACTCTTGGGTTTGAACCTTTTGATGATTTTCCTCCTCTGAGATCAATTGCAAATAAGATATTATTTTTATTTAACTTAAAATAAATGGTAGCTATTTTTTTACAGAAATATTAACTCCTAAACTATTGCCTTTAATAATATTATTTATTTAATTTAGTAATCTAAATAAGGGGTAATAATACAAATGCTAAAACTTTCTAAATATAGTATAATAACAATAATAACATTATTATTTCACATAAACGCATACTCAAAAAATACCAGACTAAAGCTAGCAAATATAACAGTAAAATACTATAATTTACTGTTAAACAAAAAGTTTAATGCTGTTAACAATATGATGGATGATCCGTTTTCGATAAACGGAGTAATTAATTTTAAGAAACGTAATGAAAGCTTAAACTTTCTAAGAAGAATTTATACTAAACCCCATAAACATATTGAAATCATACAACTTAGTGTTTTTAAGTCTAAGGATATTTTAAAATATCGTTATAAAAAGAGATTTATTTGTTTAAAAGTTAACTTTAATAATATAGGTTCTGATGACTGGATAGCATTAGTATTAAAAATGAAAATAGATGGTGTAATAACTAACACAAAATCGGGACTGATAATCACCAAAAAAAACGATCAGTGGCTTATAAAAGGTATGTATATACAATAAAGCAAAAATGCATTAATATAACAGTTTAACTTTAAGGAGGAGTAGATAATGGGATGTAGTGTGGTAGTGGGTAGTCAGTGGGGTGATGAGGGCAAGGCTAAGGTTATAGACTACTTATGTAAAGACTCCAAATATATAGTTCGCTATCAAGGGGGGGCAAATGCAGGACATACTGTTGTTGTGGGAAAGGATAAATATATTTTTCATTTAGTCCCATCGGGCATTTTACATGATAATAAGATTTGTGTTATTGGTAATGGGGTAGTTTTAGACCCTGAAGAGTTTATTAATGAGATAGAGCTTTTACAAGATTTAGGTATTAATTTAGATAATAGGCTTTTTATATCAGATCACTGTCATATTGTTATGCCCTACCATAAACTTTTTGACAATTATAAAGAAAGTCGTCTTAATAAGGCTAAGATTGGTACAACTGGCAGGGGTATTGGCCCATCATATTCTGATAAGGTTTACAGAAGTGGTATAAGGCTTTTAGATCTTCTGGATGATAGTTTTTCAGAGCTATTAAAATTTATTTTAGAAGAGAAAAACTTTATTTTAAAGAACTTCTATAATGCTCCTACTTTGGACTATAACAAGGTATACGATGACTATATTAAATATAGAGAGTTATTGGAGCCTTTTAAGGTAAACACGTCTTATTTGCTTAATAAGGCATTGGATAATAATGAAAATGTTCTTTGTGAGGGAGCCCAGGGTACTTTACTGGACATTGATTTTGGTACATATCCTTATGTAACGTCGTCTAACTCATCAGCAGGGGGAGCTTGTATAGGGACAGGTATACCTCCTACTAGGATAGACAAGGTATTTGGTGTTATGAAAGCATATAACACTAGGGTGGGAGAGGGTTCTTTCCCAACTGAGCTTCATAATGGTGAGGGTAAAGCCTTACAGGACTACGGTGGTGAGTTTGGTGCGACAACGGGTAGGCCAAGAAGATGTGGTTGGTTTGACGCAGTTCTTGCTAGATACTCGACTATGATTAACGGATATGATGAAATATTCATGACAAAATTGGATGTATTAAGTTATTTTGATAAGCTTAAGATTTGCACTGGATATGAGTTAGACGGTAAGGTTTATGATAAAGTAATATTATCCAGGGGCTTTTTTGATAGGGCAAAGCCTGTATACAAAGAGATGGATGGATGGAACTGTGATATTTCACATATAAGGACTTTTTCGTCTTTACCTAATAACGCCAAGATTTATGTAAATGCAATAAAAGAGCTTTTAAATACGACTATATCATACATATCTGTTGGACCAGACAGGGATGCCACAATAAAGGTTTAATATTACTTTTATGAGTCGTAATATAAAACGATAGAACAATTCAGTAACGCTATAAACTAGAACACCTCTACCACATTAATATTAAAGAAATTAAGAACATCCTATTGACTTTGTACGGCCTTTTAGCTATTTTGACCTAAATTTATATAGGAGGCTGTATGTTAATAGGTCGGTTAAGAAGTTTAATAATAGTTTTATTATTTAGTCTTTCAATATTTAACTGCGATAACAAAAGTGTACTTCAGAAACTGTCTAGTGAAAGTTATAGTATAAAAAATGGAAAACCGAAAATAAATAAAGTTGTGCCTCCTGGTGGGGATGGAAAAAGCTGGGCAACCGCTTTTAGCGATCTTCAAAAGGCTATTGATACGGCTTTTGCTGTGAGTAAAGAAACTAAGAGCATAATGGCTGTAATTGTGGCTCAAGGAACTTATAAGCCTACAGGATGGCCTAGTTTTATTTAGTCTATGCCTTCTAAAAAGGTTTAAAATAACTTTGTTCTTTTGTCTTATGGTTTTTGGGTATTCACCTTATGGGCTTACTAAAAAACTGTATTAAAAAAAATGTTAAACTTTTACTATTGACAAAAAGCATATTTATGTTATATTTAATTTGGGGCGTTTTCAATTAAAATCTCATACTTATGTTATTTGAATAAGTATTCTTTCAATCATTATAAATTTTTGTTAGTAACTCTATTTATCAAAGCTATAAAAATTAACTATAAGACTTTAATAACGGAGGATTAACATGGCAATAAAAGATAGCAAGCAAGTTGTAAAGTTTTCTAGGCCTACTATTAAGTCTAGGTACGACAACTTTATTGGGGGAAAGTGGGTTGCTCCTGTAAAAGGTAAATATTTTGATAATATAAGCCCTATTGATGGATTTTTGTTTGGTGAGTTTGCAAGATCAACAGAAGAGGATATTAATCTAGCTTTGGATGCCGCACATAATGCTAAGGATGGTTGGGCAAATACCTCTGTTGCTGAGAGGAGTAATATACTCTTAAAAATAGCCGACCGTATTGAACAAAAAGCTGGTATGTTTGCAGAACTTGAAACTTGGGATAATGGTAAACCTATTAGAGAGACCACTTATGCAGATATACCCTTATCCATTGATCATTGGAGGTATTTTGCAGGTGTTATAAGGGGATATGATAATGGAGTATCAGAAATTGATGCTAATACTGTATCCATGCACATACACGAGCCTCTTGGTGTTGTTGCACAGATTATACCATGGAACTTCCCTCTATTGATGGCGTCATGGAAGTTACCTCCTGCACTTGTTACTGGTAACTGTGTAGTTATTAAGCCTGCTGAACAGACTCCTTTAAGTATTATGGCTCTTATGGAGGAGATACAAGACCTTTTACCCCCTGGTGTTCTTAATGTTGTTAATGGATATGGTCCTGAGGCTGGAAAGCCATTAGCGTCATCTCCTAGGGTTGCTAAGGTAGCATTTACTGGTGAGACTACTACTGGTAGACTTATTATGCAGTATGCCTCTGAGAATATAATACCTGTTACCCTTGAGCTTGGTGGAAAGTCACCTAATATATTCTTTGAAAGCATTATGGATGAGGATGATGATTATCTTGATAAGGTATTAGAGGGCTTTGCTCTTTTTGCGTTAAATCAAGGTGAAGTTTGTACTTGTCCTTCACGGGCATTAATACAAGAGTCTATATATGATGGACTTAAAGATAAGATTATTGATAGAGTTAATGCTATAAAGTTTGGTCATCCTATGGATATGAATACTATGATTGGTGCTCAAGCATCCAATGACCAGTATGAGAAAATTAAGTCCTATTTGGCTTTGGGTAAGGATGAGGGGGCTGAGGTTTTAGTTGGTGGTAATACACGTACCATTGATAACTGTGAAAACGGATACTATATTGAACCTACAGTTTTTAAGGGCCATAATAAAATGAGAATATTCCAAGAGGAAATATTTGGTCCTGTTGTATCAGTTACCACTTTTAGCGACGAGGCTCAAGCTATAGAAATTGCTAATGATACCCTTTACGGACTTGGTGCAGGTGTCTGGACAAGAGATGCTCATCAAATATATAAGGTACCAAGGGCTATTGAGGCTGGACGAGTATGGGTTAATTGTTATCATCTTTATCCTGCTCATGCAAGCTTTGGCGGATATAAACAGTCTGGTATAGGTAGAGAAACTCATAAGATGATGTTATCCCACTATAGCCAGACTAAGAACTTGCTTATATCCTATGACAAAAAGGCTATGGGGTTTTTCTAATAAGCCTTTGAGGTTATAATATAAGCATGGAAAGGGTTAAAAGGGTAATTGCCACAGATAAAGCTAATAAGCTTATTGAAGAGCTAATATCTGAGCATGGTGATCTTATTTTTCATCTAAGTGGTGGATGTTGTGATGGATCACAGCCAATGTGCTTTAAAGATGGTGAGTTTAAGCTTGGGGATAGTGATATAGCTATTGGTAAAATCTGTGGCTGTTATTTTTACACATCAAAGAGGAACTTTGAATATATTAAGCATACACAAATTATAGTTGACCTTACACCTGGTAGAGGGTCAAGCTTTTCTCTCGAGATACCAACTGGATATAGGTTTATAATAAAGTCGAGGTTGTATGAGTCTGACGGGTTAGATAAGTTAGACCTTATACCCTTTAGTGATTAACCTGTTAGATAGCGTGTTTAGCAGATGACTCCAGCATATAGCCAGAGTCTATGTTTTTATTTTAATGAACGAAGATAGTCATGGATAGTAGCTGCTGCACGCTTTCCTTCACCCATGGCCATAATCACTGTTGAACCACCATTAACAATATCGCCACCAGCATAAACCTTTGCTCTGGTAGTCTTACCGTTTTCATCAACCACAATACAGCCTCTACGGTTAGTCTCCATACCTTCAGTAGTCTGAGGTACAATAGGATTAGGACTAAAACCAATGGATATAATAGCTACATCACATTCAACATTAAATATAGACCCCTCTACAGGTACAGGACGCCGTCTACCACTATCATCGGGTTCACCAAGCTTCATCTCCTGACACTCTAAAGCTTTGAGCCAACCATTCTCATCCCCAAGGAATCTTAAAGGAGATGTCAAAAACTTAAACTTTATACCCTCTTCTTGAGCATGATCAAGCTCTTCAGGCAAACACGGAGCCTCTTTAATAGACCGCCTGTATACAATAGTAACCTCATCAGAACCAAGCCTCTTAGCAGTCCTACAAGCATCCATAGCAGTGTTACCAGCACCAATAACAACAGTCTTTTTACCAACAAATACAGGAGTGTCAAACTCTGGGAATCTATTGGCATTCATCAAAATAACCCTGGTAAGATATTCGTTAGCAGAGAATACTCCATTTAAGTTTTCACCCTCAATACCCAAAAACCATGGTAGCCCAGCTCCAGTACCAATAAATATAGCATCAAAACCTTCTTCATCAAGTTCCTCAACAGTAATGGTCTTACCAATTACCGTATTGCATTGCACCTTAACCCCAAGCTGATCTAATACTTTAAGCTCAGTATTCACAATTTCTTTTGGCAAACGAAAGTCAGGTATACCATATCTTAAAACTCCACCAGGCTTAGATAGTGCTTCAAATAAGCTAACCTCATGTCCTCTTTGTGCTAGCTCACCAGCAACAGTGATACCAGCAGGTCCGGCTCCAACAACTGCAACCTTCTTGCCTGTAGACGGTAACTTACCAGGTATCTCTATAGCATTATGTTTTCTCTCATAATCTGCTAAGAAAGCTTCTAAAAAACCAATAGCCACAGGCTTATTTTTCTTACTAACAACACATTTTAACTCACATTGCTCACTTTTTGGACATACACGTCCACAAATAGCAGGAAGTGCATTAGCCTCTTTGATCTTCCTTATAGCACCAATAAAATCACCCTTTTCAGTTAAACGAAGGAAAGCAGGAATATCAATACCAACAGGACAGCCATCAATACAATATGGTACTCTACAATCCCAACATCTTTCAGCCTCTTTCATAGCCTGTTCAGCGCTAAAGCCATAAGGAACCTCATCCCAATTGTTAACTCTATCAGGACCTTGCTGGGGCATAGAGTGCCTCTCTATTGCCTTTCTACGTCTTAATTCATCACCTTTAATATTCCGTCGTTCTGGATCAGTACTAACTTTATATTTCTTTACTACTTTTTCCTCTGCCATAATAATCCTCATATATTTTGTTATAATTAAAATTAACTGACTAAGCTTTAATTTTTTGGAATTTATCCATAGCAAATTTTTCTTGGGATAAATAAATGCGATTTCTATTTGCTAGTTCTTTAAAATCTACCTCATGACCGTTAAACTCAGGCCCCTCAACACATGCAAATCTCATCTTGCCTCCAACATTTACTCTGCAAGCCCCACACATGCCTGTTCCATCCACCATAACGGGGTTTAAGCTCACCATAGTTTTAATTTTGTTAGGTCTAGTAGCCTCAGAAACTGCCGCCATCATAGGAATAGGTCCAATACATAATACAAAATCAACTTCATTATTATTAATAAGACGCTTTAATGGATCAGTAACTAGCCCTTGTTCGCCATAGGAGCCGTTATCAGTAGTTACAATCAGCTTATCACTAATAGCCCTTAGCTCGTTTTCGAGCATTAAAAGTGATTTATCTCGTCCACCAATAATGGTAATTAACTTATTACCGGCTTCTTTTAAAGCTTTTGCAATAGGATAAGTCTCTGCAATGCCAACACCACCACCAATTACAACAGCTGTACCAAAGTTCTCAATGTGAGTAGAATTACCAAGGGGTCCAACTACACTAAAAAGCTCATCCCCAATATTCATAGAGCAAAGAAGAGCAGTACTTTTACCAGCGACCTGTGCTATTATTGTGATGGACGAATCCCCAATATCGGTATCGACTACGGTTAGAACAAACCGTTCACCTTTTTCTGTAAGCTGGAGAATAACAAAATTACCGGGTAAAGCTTTTCTTGCTATTCGTGGAGCGTGTAATTTAAGAAGATTGGATGTTGCAGTTATTTCTTTTTTTTCTAGTATTTTATACAAAGTATACCTCCGAAGCATTATTTTTGTTTAAGTATAGAAATCAGACCAATATTTAACATTATGTATTGAAAGAACTAACAGTTTTATGTAGTTGTTAGTTCCATAATAAGATAAAAAAACAATTAAGTTTAAGCTAATGGACTACAGTTATAATAAAGTAGTACGAGGATAAAATAAAAATAATAATTTTGTTATAGAAAGGCAATCTAGTTGTTATCAAATGTTCTAGTAGGTTATTCTATAAGGCTTCTAAAAAAGAACTTACCATCAATAATTAATATTTACAAGAATAAATATTAATTATTGATGACATCTTTAAAAAAATAAGTTTGTGATAGCATGTTTATTATATCATGTTACTAATTGTTCTATTAGTGTAAACCAAAAGTATTCTAAGCTAGTTTATATATCTAAAACTTAAAAAATACAGATTATCAAGTTATAGAAAGGTTGTTAAAGAGGTGTGATAAGTTAGCAGATGTTCTATCAAACGTAATAAGAAGGTATTTTTTTTTAATAATAATTTAGTTTATTTAGAGTGATATTGTTTAATAATTTAGTTATCATTTTATGATAAAGCGTATAAGATAAAAAGTAATACATATAATGTAAAGATAGGTATATTTTACATCTCTTTGTGAAACAGGAAAGTTAAAATATTCATGAAAAAGTCATTTCCTTGTGTCAAGCAGGTTATCCCTATATACTCTTTAAGTGCTGCTTAAATACTTTAGTAATGAACACAAAATATCACTTTTTATGCAAGTAATCATCACTTCGAGAGCTATTAAGAATCCCTTATTGAGACTAAGAATTATAGACCTTTATTAAGTGATAACTGATTTGCCGTTCTATAAAAGGATAGGGCGGATTATTGGAATATTATATATTGACTTTATGTGTAACTTTCTATGTGAATTAAAAATAATAGAACAGTTTATATCTATAAAAATTGATAAACTTAGAACGTTTTTACAATAACCTACTAGAACATTTGATAACAATTACTGGAGCTACTTCAGTATTTGATACAGGGCTTCCTCTATGGATAGCTGTAAACAAGATAAGCAATGTGCTTAATTTATTAATTAATTAGTAATAGATAAAGTTTAGCCCAAGTTTATATAGCTAAAAAGTTTATCTTGCTGACAAACCTATGGAAGAACTGAATAGCTATTATATAGCAATATAAATAAGGAACTTTATAAGGCAGTTTATAATTTCTAATCTTAAAAGACTACTTACTAAACTCTTAACTATATGATATATATTTAAGTTTAGTTAACTTTATGGCTACTTTTTTTTAAAACATCTTGACATCCAAGTCTTTCTTTATGATATTTAGTAAATAAAAAATTAGGAAGGTTTTTGTGGCACATAGTAAATCAGCAATAAAAAGAATAAGGCAAAATGAAAAAAGACGTCGTCGTAATAAAGTGGTTAAATCACAGGTTAAAAATCTCTTAAAGCAAGCAGAATATGCAATTAAAAATCAAGATAAAGAACAAAGCGAATCATATACAAAACAACTTGTATCCGCCTTAGATAAGGCTATAAAAAAGGGAGTATATCCAAAAAATACTGCCTCTAGAAAGAAGTCCATTATTATGAAAAAATTAAACATGCTAAAAGCAACTTAAGGAGACTACGTTGACTAAGGCCGACATTATTGAAATTATAAGTGAAAATGGTAATCTTACAAAAAAGAATATCGGGGTTATCATTGATAGTTTTTTTGATAAAATAAAAAAAGGAATCAGTGATAACGACCATATTGAACTAAGAGGTTTTGGTACCTTTGGTACTAAAGAACGAAAGGCTAGAATAGCTCGTAATCCTAAGACTAATGAAAAGATTAATGTTCCTGAACATAGAGTTCCTTATTTTAAGGCAGGAAAAGAGCTTAAGGCTTTAGTTACTAAAAAGTAATATATTAATCAACAAGTAAGAATATCTTTCCTTTCTTCAGGTTATAAATTGTTCTAGAGTTGACTAGAAGCTTTCTTGAATCCTCTTTATTAATTATGAAGTCTGTATTATTTTCTCCTTTTAACTTGTCTGGTAATACATATAAAGGATTATTCCCTACTATCTCTACTTTATAGGGAAGAGTAGTATCTTTGGTATACCTTACATATTTTGTATTAATGCGGTCAGATAGCTTTATCATGTTTTTGGAATAAATTAATTTGCCATGGCTGTCATAAATCTTTGGGAATATTGAAGGAGAATGCTTATATATTTTATTACTACTTTGGGACTTTTTATAAAGTTCGTTAATGCTATCTTGATAATCCTCATTATAGGACAGCTCAAGAAGGTCTTTTTTTTCTTCTAATGCCATAGTCCCTTTGAAGGATAGTAGCTTATCTTCTTCGTTATACCTTATTTTATTTTTAAGATATCGTGGAAAGTTAATATTGGTTGGTAGCTGACCTAACCACTCAGACACCTTTATTTGCATTTTAAAACTTTTTCTAAGGTCTACTATCAAAGATGAATATTCTTGAGGTTCTTCTATATAGTTTTTATTGGGTTTAGGAAAAGGCATTTCATAGTCATCTATTTTAAAAAGAAGGTCTGTTATAGAGCCTTTACCATAAAGGGGATATTTTACTACAACTTCAACTTCATCGAATTTGTAAATAGGAGATAAAACAATAATATTAGTTTTTAGTTCTTCTAGAAAGGATAATTTAAATCTTTTTTCTTTTCTAAAAAGATCCTTTATATAGTTATAGCTATCCACTTTGGTAGAAAGAATAATGTTAAAAAGGCGAATCTTTGCAATATGGGTTAATTTTTGTTCTATCTTTAGTTTATCACTAGGGGATAAGCTATTATTAAGCTTTTCTTTAGCTCTGGCTAAGAAATATCCCTTAGTCCAGTTTATGTATCCTATGGGATATTTTGAATCAGATGTGAACTCCTGAACCTTAGATTTACTAGAAAAGTTGAAATAGTAACTTTGTGCAAATATACTTGTAACAGAGAGGATTAAAACGACTAATAATATTTTTTTCATTGAACTATACTCCGTTTTTTTATTACTTCAAAAAAGTATTTCATTTTATCGTGATCTTTTTTACCTGGTGACTTCTCTAAACCTGAGGATATATCTATACCATAAGGATTAACAAGGTTTATGGCAGAGTTTATATTATTTGGATTTAATCCACCAGCTATTATAATATTGCCATATTGCTTAGCTTTTAGTGCTATATCCCAATTAAATGTTTTACCGCTTCCACCACCTATTTCTGAATATGTATCCAATAGAAAGTTAAACTGGGATGGATAAACTTTAAGCTTATTAATATCTTTTTCGGATTTAATAGAAATAGTTTTTATTATAGTATGAGGGAGAAACTCAAGACAATACTCTTCTGACTCTGATCCATGAAACTGAATAGTATCAATTGGTAAATGGGAAAGTAATGCCCAAATTTCGCCTTCTGAGAAGTCTTTAACTACGGCTACCTTGCTAACAAACGGAGGTAGCTTTTTTATAATGGTTTCGGCATTTTTAATAGTTATTTGTCTTGGACTATCACAAAAAATAAATCCAAGGGCATCAGCCCCAAGAGAAATAGAAAGTAAGGCATCCTCAACGTTAGTTATGCCACAAATCTTTACTCTAGTAACTCCCATATCATATAATATCGACTAAAAAAGTGTTTCTTTATAATATAATTTATATCCTAAAGTTAAAGAATATTATTTATTAACTAACACCTAATATAAATCTTCTAATAATATTAAAAAAATATAATTTACAAAGGTCTTAAATAGATCGTTTATATATTATATAACTTTAGGCCGCAAGTTTAGTTAGTGAAGAAAGTCGTGTTTCAATTCTTTGGTCAATTTCTTTCATTTTTTTATAATTATCCTCTATGACTTTATGTGCATTGTTTATTGTTAACTTAACTTTTAAGTTGAAAATATTAGCAATTTTGGCCAGGTTTTTATTAATTATTATTTTTTCGTTATCAGTCATAAAGCTCTCCTTATTTTACTGTAGTACTGCTTTAAAGGGAAAATCGGATTTTTTTTTTTGATACTTAAATTCTACTATTAATAATTTTGTATATCTTTATTAATAGATTTTAATTATCTTAATTTTGTTATAGTAACTGCTTAATATGCTTAGTAAAATATTGGAAAAATTATGAATATAATTATTGTTGGTGCAGGAGAAGTTGGTTTTCAGATTGCTGAGCGTCTTGTTGCAGAAAAGCATGATGTGGTAATTGTTGATCAGGATCCTGATAAAATATTGGATATTAATAAGTCTTTAGACGTTTTGACTGTGGTTGGTCATGGTGGGGATTATAATAGTCTTAATAAGGCTGGATTACGTAGTTGTAATATTCTTATTGCTGTTACTGATGTTGATGAAACTAATATGATAGCTTGTTTTATTGCCAGAAAGTTTAATGTTCCTTTAAAAATAGCTAGAATAAGAAGTTATATATTTCAGAGCAATGGCTTTATAACAAAAGAAGAATTGGGAATTGATGTTTTAATTAATCCAGAAGAAGTGGCTACTGATGATATTGTTAAATTAATTGAGACTCCTGCCGCATTCGAGACTGTTAACTTTTCTGAAGAAGAGCTTATCATAAATGGATACAAAATTAGTGAAAGCTTAGAAATTGCTGGATTCCAGCTTAAGGATCTTATTAAATTTAAAGAACTTGAAAAAATATTATTTCTTGCTATTATTAGGGAGTTTGATATGATTATCCCTACAGGAAATGATTATCTTTTACCTAATGACAAGGTATATGTTATAGGCAAGAGTAAGGATTTTGAGAATGTTGATCCATACTTTTCGGAATCAGAAGAGGTTTTTAATTATGTTTTTGTAGTTGGAGTTACTAAGATAAGCCGATTTTTGTGTACTAGCCTAGAGAATATGGGAATAAGGGTTAAGGTTATTGAGCCTGATAGAAAGGAATGCTTAGCTTTTGCAGAAGACTATCATAATATTGAGGTCGTTAATTGTAATCCGACTGATCTTGGGGCTCTTCAGGATGAGGGAATAAGCAATGTTGATGTTTTTATTGCTCTTTCAAACGATGAAGAGGATAATATATTATCCTGTATGATTGCCAAAAAGCAAAAGGTAAAAAAGACTATCGCAAAAATACAAAAAAAGGAGTATTTAGACTTCACCTCGGTAATAGGCATAGATGCTGTAATTAACCCTAAGATATCCACTGTGGGAGAGATATTGAGATATGTTAGAGGAGGGAATATATTATCTGTTGATACATTGGGTGAAAAAGATGCTGAGGCAATAGAATACTTAATAACAAAGGACAATAAACTTATTAAAACTCCGATTAAGGAATTAGAGTTTCCTAATGGATGCTTGATTGCGGCTATAATTAGTGGTCATAAGGTTATAATTCCGAGAGGGGATGACTTTTTTGATGTTGATGATAAAGTTATAGTATTTACAGCTCCTAACTTAACCACTGATATAGGGGATTTATTTATATAATATGAAGTTATCTGTTGTTTTATACCTACAGAGTTATCTTATAATGTTTATTGCTTTGTTTGAGTTTATACCGTTATTTTTTGCTATTTACTATGATGGTAGTGATATTAGGGCATTTATTTATTCTATAGTGCTAACTCTTTTTGTAGGTGCCATATTAAACCTGCTTATGAGGAAGGCTAGAAAAGCTGAAGTTAAGATTAGAGAAAGCTTTGGTATTGTTACTTTTGGATGGTTGATTGCTGCATTATTTGCGACTTTACCTTTTCTTATTCACAGTATAGATGTAGGTATAATTAATATTGGTGCAATTAACTCTCATAATGATAACTGGAATGTTGGAACTATTGATAACTTTACTGATGCATATTTTGAGATGATGAGTGGTTTTACCACTACTGGATCATCTATTTTGACTGATATTGAGGCATTACCAAAGGGACTTTTATTTTGGCGGAGTTTAACACATTGGCTAGGGGGTATGGGGATTATCTTATTAGCTATTGCTATTTTACCTGCTCTTGGTGTTGGGGGTATGCAGTTATATCAGGCTGAGGTACCTGGACCTACATCTGATAAGATTGCTCCAAGGGTTAGTCAAACTGCAAAGATTTTATGGGGAGTTTATCTTTTACTTACTGTTTTAGAAACCATTCTTTTGATGTTTGGAGGAATGGACTTATTTGATGCTCTTTGTCATACATTTGGGACTGTAGCTACTGGAGGGTTTTCTACTAAGAATTTGAGCATAGGTCATTATAACTCGGTATATATTGATTATGTTATTACTATATTTATGTTTTTGGCTGGTGCAAGCTTTTCATTGCATTATCGATTTCTTAAGGGACAACGAAAGGCTCATATTAAGGATCATGAATTTCGTTTTTATGTTGTTATAATTTTGTTAGCTACGCTAATTATTGTAATTAACACTTTGGATAGCCAGTTTGACGGCTCTATTAATAAGGCATTACGTTATGTTTTATTCCAGGTGGTATCTGTAATTACTACTACTGGATATGGTCTGGGTATTGGTGAGGGTAGTATTTATCATTTTGCTGCTTGGTCTACTTTTTGTCAATTTTTATTTATTATGCTTATGTTTAACGGAGGATCAGCTGGATCCACTGGAGGAGGTATTAAGTCTATAAGGGTATATTTGATAATGAAGTTTACCTATAACGAGATTTTAAAATTTTTATATCCGCGTCATATTAAGTTGGTTAGAATAGGAAAGGAAGTTATTCCTGATAACATACTTTTGTCTACTTTAGGTTTTATAATAATTCATACTTTAGTTCTTGGTTCAGCTATCCTTATTATGAATTTGTTAGAGGATGATTTAATAGTTAGCTTTTCAGCTGTGGTAGCTACTCTTAATAATATTGGTCCAGGTTTAGGCTCTATTGGTCCTAATGGTAATTTTGCCGACATATCTGTACTTGGTAAATGGGTTCTTACTTTTTGTATGCTCCTTGGTAGGCTGGAGTTATATAGTGTTATTATTTTATTTGCACCAGCTATATGGAAAAAGATTTAGTATATTAAGTTTTACAACTTAGTATTGGAGTTTATATTAGGGTTATAATGGTAATTGGTATATGTTATGAAAATAGGTATACTTGGTGGTACATTTAATCCGATTCACAATGGTCATTTACTAATGGCAGAGGAGGTTAGGCTAACTTTTAATCTTGACAGGGTATATTTCATACCGGTTAGCATACCTCCTCATAAGGGTTATAAGCCATTGATTAGTGATAGTGATCGTTTAAGGCTGATTGAGTTGGCTATTGAGTTTAATCCTTATTTTTATGTGTCTGACATAGAGATTAAAAGGGGGGGTATATCATATACTATTGATACGGTGAAATCATTTTATAGTTCACTAGTTATTGAGGATAAAATATACTTACTTATTGGTGCTGACTTAATTAAGGACATAACTACTTGGATGAGCTATAAAGAGTTAATAGAAAAGGTGAACTTAGTGGTTATTAGCAGGACTAGCTTTAAAGCAGAAAGCTATAAAAAAGATTTTTCATATATTATACCGTTTAACTCTACTGGATTTAACGTATCCTCGAGCTTAATAAGGCAGAGGTTATTAGAGGGCTATTCTATTAAATATCTTGTACCCTATAAAGTTGAGGATTATATTAATAGTAAGGGGCTTTATAGGGTTTGTGATTAAATTATGTATAATGTGGATGTTATCAATTAGTATATTTTTTATTATATTCCTTCTTAAACTATTAGAATAAACTTTACTCACTTATATACTACTAATTACTATGGAAAAAATAAATAAGAGTTTACCTCAGTCGATTAATATTTTACATGATATAATAACACAGTTAGGTGATAGTCTTGCTGTTTACGGGGAGACTATATGTGATATTTTATTTACGGATAATAAGCCTTATCACTATCAGTTAGTAACTTCTGCGTCGAGGGATAGTTTACTTAATAAGTTAAACATATCGCTTTCGGGGTGTAGGCTTAATGATCTTTCTTTTTACTATTGTGATAGCAAGTTTCATTTAATAAAAGATGACTTTCTTAAAAGTGATTTAGAGGATAAATACTATATTGACATTCATTTTACGTCTGATGTTATTAAGTATTGTAATAGTTTATCTTTGCCTTTGGACAATATTGTATGGGACTTTAATAAGTTATATAATTATGAGTTAGTTAAGGGCTGTTTTGATAAGGGAAAGCTTAGTGGATTTGATTTAACTAATAATGTTATATGTCTTATTAGGGCAGTTAGATATATTATTAAGTATAACTTGGATAGTTCTATTTTAATGTTATTGAACAAGAAAAAGCTTAATATTGACTATTTAGATAAGCCGTTATGGAAAACAGAGATAATTAAGTTATTAGAATTAACTAAGCCTAGTAAGGCTATTGAGCTTTTGAGGGAGTATAACATTTTATCATATTTGTTTGCTGAGTTACTTGAGGGATATAATATTCATCAAAATGAGTATCACAAGTATGATGTTTATTATCATGGTTTATCCTCTTGCGATTCGTCTAATGTGGATGAGCCTATTATTAGATTAGCGGCTCTTTTTCATGATATTGGCAAGCCGAGGGTGAGAAAAGAGGTTAAGGGTACACAGGATAACATACAAAATACCTTTTATGATCATGAGAATATTGGGGCTAGAATATGTCATGGTATTCTTAAGAGGTATGGATTTTCTAATAATACTGTTAAGAGGGTATCCAAGCTTGTTAGCCAGCATATGTTCCACTATACCGGTCAGTGGACTGACAGGGCAGTTAGACGTTTTATAAAGAAGGTTGGGAATGACTTATCTTTTCTTTTGAAGTTACGAGAGGCTGATAGGCTTGGTAATGGTAAAACTAAGAATAGGGAATCAAGGTCTATCCAAAACCTTGAAAGGCGTATTAACTATATCTTAGAGGAGGATAGTCGTTTTTCTGTAAGAGACTTGGATATTAATGGTAATGATATTATGGATGCTTTTGATTTATCCTCTGGTCCTATTATTGGTGATATTCTTAATTTTCTTTTGGATAAGGTATTGGATGGCAGTTATGAGAATGAGTATAATCAGCTATTAGAGGGTGCTGAGTTATGGCTAAAGGGGCGTGACATTAAGGTTATGGCTATATAGTTATACTCTTTGTACTTTTAGGGAGTTAATCTTATCCTTTATTTTTTTAATATTGCTATTTTTATCTTCTATTCCGGTGATGACGGTTAGATCAGATGGACATAAAAGCTTTTTATCAACTAGATAGTCAAGTAATGAGTTAAAGTTTTTTTTATCATAGAGGTTAGAGGGTATTACTAAAGATATAACTCCCCATGATAGTTGTACTTGTCTGCTTATAATATTATCATCTGTTAGGCTTATTATGGGGCATACTGGGTGATATTTACTTAATAATCGTATTGCTTCACCGTTTTGAGTCCATGCTAATATGGTTTTGGCCTTTAGACTATTAGCAATATCGCATGTGGATTGGCTAATAGATTCTTCAATATCGTTATCGACATATTTATCCATTCCATGGCGTCTATTATATAAGATTTGTGATGTTAGTTCTATTTCAGTACTAATTAAGGCCATTTCCCTTACTGCTTTTTCAGGATAGTTCCCTACAGCTGTCTCACCTGATAACATAACTGTATCTGTACCGTCTAATATGGCATTAGCAACGTCGGATACTTCTGCTCTAGTTGGTTTAGGGTTATTTATCATAGACTCCAACATTTGAGTAGCAGTGATAACAGGCTTACCCAATATATTACATTTTCTAATAATTTCTTTTTGGAGTAGTGGGACTTTTTGTATACCCATCTCTACACCAAGATCACCTCTTGCAACCATAAGGCCGTCTGTTATGTCTATAATATTGTCGATTTGTTCAAGGGCTTCTTTTCTTTCTATTTTGGCTATTACAGGGGTTTGTTTACCGTAGTCCTTAATTAGCTTTTTAAGTTGCAGTATGTCTTTTGGGTGTCTTACAAAGGATAGGGCAATATAATCAACATTATGCTCAAGGGCAAATATAACGCTTTCGATATCGTGATTAGTTAGAGAGGGAGCAGAAATATCAATATCTGGGAGATTAATTCCCTTATTAGACTTAAGCTTACCACCATATATTACCTCGCAATAAATATTACCTTGTTTTATATCCACAGACTTTACCAAAAGACTTATAAGACCATCATCCAGTAGTAGTTTATTACCACTTTTAACATCCAAAGGGAGATTATGATAACAAGTGCTAATTTCATTTTGATTGCCCATAATCTGACGGGTGGTGATTATGATATTATCTTTTTCTTTTAGGTTAATATATCCGTTTTCGATCTTTCCAACTCTAATTTTAGGACCTTGTAGATCACCTAATATTCCAATGGGTTTAGACTTTTCTTTTTCTAAAGTCCTTATAAGTTTGATACTTTTTAGATGTTCATCTTTATTGCTGTGTGAGAAGTTAAGACGAAAGTAATTAGCACCTTCATTGATTAGTTTAGTTAAGGTTTCTTTATTGTTTGACACGGGGCCAATAGTAGCTATTATTTTAGTTCGTCTTACGTGGTCCATAATTATTCCTTTATAGTTAATTTTTAATATATAGTCTATTTTTAATATGAACACATAATAGTTTGGATCAGTTTTTTTTATTAAGAATATAACTTTTTGTTTTTGACTAATAAGATAAACTAATAAATAAAAAAGCCCCTGTATAAACAGGGGCAATAGATAATGGTTTATGTTTAATCCTTAATTTTTAGGGATCACATCAATATGAGGAACTTTTTTCATTTCCCACTTTTCAGTGGCTGGATCATACTTAGAGTTAACAAAAGCCTTCCAGTTGTCTTCATCTACCTTAGGGAAGTCTTTTCTGTAATAGAATCCAGGATATCTTGTTTCTTGTCTAAATAGGATATGTCTTAAGTGAGCTTCAGCAGTCCAAAGGCGGTGATAGTTTTCCCATGCTCTCATAAGCTCATGTAAGTCAGATGCGGCTAATTTAAGTCCATCCTCTTTAAGCATATCAAGAAGCTCTAATCCTCTTTCTAACATGGTCTTGGATGTGATATACATAGTACCAGTACCAGCAACATATTCATCCATAATCTTCATAAGCCTCATTTGATACATCTTTGGCTTAATGTAGTTAGGGTTAATGTCGGGATCAGAGGTAAGGCCTTTACTATCTTCATAATTCTTGAATGGAAGATATATCTGGTTAGCAAGCTCTTGGGCATTATCCTTAAGAGTTGGTTTAAAGTCAGAGTTATTTTTTACAAACCTAATTAATTGTTTACCGGCAATACGTCCTTCAGTAAAAGAACCAGATGAGAACTTATGTCCAGAAGCACCAACGCCATCACCAGCAGTAAAAAGTCCGTTAACAGTGGTCATTCTATTATATATAATGCCTTTGTAGTCCCATGTCCATTCTTTTGGAGCAACATCTTCAGGCCCACAAACCCATAGTCCAGAACAACCAGAATGAGAACCCAAAAGATAAGGTTCAGTAGGCATTAACTCAGATGGATTTTTCTCAGGAGCAATGTTCATACAAGCCCATAATCCAGCTTGACCAATGGTCATATCAAGAAAGTCTTCCCATGCCTCAGCCTCAAGATGCTTAATTTGTTTTTTATCCATGGTCTTAGCAAGTTCAGCCATAGCAGTAGGAGTATCCATCCATATTGGACCCCGTCCTTCATTCATCTCCTTCATCATAAGGTGATTTCTAAGACAGCTTGCAGGAACAGGAGCCAGTCCATAAGGAGGATAGTCTTTTAACATTTCTTTATTGGTATCCATATAAACTTCGCCTAATGCGTTAGTAGCCTTAGACTTGAATAAAAGAAACCATGCACCAACAGGACCATATCCGTCTTTAAATCTTGCAGGTACGAATCTATTTTCCATCATGGTCATTTCAGCACCAATCATAGCCGACATAGTATATGTAGAACCAGCATTCCATACAGCATACCATGCACGTCCCATACCCTCGCCAGTAGACCTTGGTCTAAATACATTAACAGCTCCACCACATGCAATTAACGCAGCCTTACACCTAAATACATATATTTTATGCTCTCTAACGCTAAAACCAACAGCACCAGCAATTCTATTAGGCTCATTGTTATCGAGTAAAAGCTTAACAATAAAAACTCTTTCGTGTATGTTCTCCATTCCAAGAGCGGCTTTAGCGGCCTCAGCAACAATAACCTTATAAGACTCACCGTGGATCATAACCTGCCACTTACCAGATCGAACAGGTTTAGCACCCTCACTCATTTTTTTACCTTCATCCCCTTCTTTTTTATAGAAAGGCAATCCCCAGTCTTCAAACATGTGAACAGTACCATCAACATGGCGTCCAACGTCATAACAAAGGTCATCCCTTGTAATACCCATAAGGTCGTTTGCTACCATTCTGGCGTAGTCTTCAGGAGAGTTATCCCCTAAGAATGTGTTTATAGCAGATAGTCCTTGAGCAACGGCTCCACTTCTATCCATAGCGGCTTTATCAACGAGAGTTATTTTAATATCCCCACCGACCTTATCTGCCCATCGCTTAGCCTCAAAAGCAGCACCACAACAAGCCATACCACCACCAATAAGTAGTATGTCAGTATCGTGCTCTTCAATTTTTACGTCTTTGTATTTGTCTGAATTCATATTTGGATCATATGCCATTTTATTTATCTCCTAAATATTAGTAATTTTAACTATCTATATAGAGTTACTCTCTTGTAATGGAACAACAGAACCACCAATGTGACTAAAGTCAGCATAATGACGTCCCTCAATAGCTTGTTGAGGAAAAATCTTTACACAATTATTGCACTTATCCATTTTAACAAAAGTAGGCATTTTCTTTTTTCCTAAGAAACTTGATTATAATGTTATTTTATGCAAATTTAAACCAACATAATAAACTTTAAAGGGTCAACAATATAATATTTTTAATATTGTGGTTGATGTCATCCATTATAGCTACTCTACATAGTAATTAATAAATTAATTTAAGCTGGGTATACTTTGTCCTGTTTCGGTAAAAAGTTTTTGATCATCGATATTATCAGGTTCAGTTCTACCTTCGTATGGTTTTATAGAACCTTCTGGCGTTGTTCTTATAGGGAACTTAAATCGCTTTGTAGTACCATTGCGGAACTTAATAGTCCACATAATAGAGTCAGTACCCCTTAACGGGATAGTAGCACCACCAAGAGGAGCAAAGTCAGCATAGTGTCTTGCCTCTATGGCTTGTTGAGGACAAATCTTTACACAGCTATAACACTCCCAACATTGTTCTGGTTCTTGATTAATCCCTTTCATGATATCTTTGTTTAGTGTCATAAGGTCGTTAGGACAAATATACATACATGCAGTTTTGTCTTGCCCCTTACAGCCGTCACACTTATCCATTTTAACAAAAGTAGGCATTAGTTTTCCTCCAAAAAAGATTTATTTATAAAATATATAGCTTAGGTTAAATGGCGTTATTATAAGACTTTATTAATAGTCAAAAAACAATTACATTAAGAAGTAACGCTTTTTAATTATTACTGGTTCCAATAGGGCGTATTTTTTTATTCAATGGTCTTAATTTATTAGCCACTAAAACTTTTTAGAAAAAGAAAAGTTTAAAAATTGACTTAAGCAGTTTTTTTTAGTATTGTGTTTAGTGAAAAAAAACTTAAAGGTAAATATATATTTATGGCTATTGAAAGGACTCTATCGATTATTAAGCCAGAAGTTGTTAAGAATAGGCTATCTGGTAAAATTATATCTATGTTTGAGAACAACAACTTTAATATAATAGGACAAAAAAAGCTAAATCTCACTATTAAACAAGCACAAGATTTTTATGCCGTACACAAAGAAAGGCCATTTTTTAATAGTCTTGTTGAGTTTATGACATCTGGATCTTGTATTGTACAGGTTCTTGAGAAGGAAAATGCTGTATTAAGTAATCGTAAGCTTATGGGAGCTACTAACCCTGATGAGGCTGATGAAGGGACTATAAGAAGTCTTTATGGTACTAATGTTGAAGCTAATGCTGTTCATGGTTCCGATTCACTTGAGAATGCTAAAAAAGAAATTGCATTCTTTTTTAGTGAGGTTGAAATAGTTAAATAAGCTTATTTTTGTTTATTTACTGTAGTTAGAATAAATTAAGTTTAATAAAAGTAAAGATAGGTATTTATCCAGTAATTTTAAGCTATCATGATTTAATAGCGTATACCATAATAGTATAGTTATTGGTATTTATCTTAGTTAAGAAGGGCTGTAATTATGGGTATTAAAAAAATTATAACTAAATCTCATGGTATAATTCAGTGTGAGATTGATGGAGATTTACAAAAATGTAATCCTTTGGCAATAAGAGGTATTTATCTTGTTGAGGTAGAAAATGGAGTTGTATGGGGTTATGACTGTATAAGATATGAAGTAACTGATAATAATGCTATTGTTAGAAGACTTGATCCGTCAGAATAGTTTGTATTACTTTTTTTTATTCTTCTTCTTTTTAGAAAACGTTTTGTACATAATTATTTTACCTTCTTTATTATAGACAGTAATGTATTTAAGCCTACGATTATGAAAGTATTTTTTTTGTTTTAATTTTTTATTTTTGTGATAGGTATAGTTATAGTAGGATAGCAAGGTATTTTTATACCAATTTTCTTTTCTAATACATAAATTTTTACTATTGTAATAATATCTTATTACATAAACTACTTTATTTCCGCGAATATAATAAGCTTTAACTTTTAGGTTCTTAGGATTATAAAACACCAGCAAATTACCCTCTTTAACTGATCGTAAGGCGAATATAGGGTTATTAAGGGTAAAGAGTATAATAACAATTATAAGTTTTAGCATAATATACTCTTAATTATTTATAGAAAGATTTTATTAACTTTTGTTAAAAAGATAACCATCTATTAGATGTTATTAAAACATTTTTTATACTTTATTTAGCTTTTATTACTGTATTTTTTTAAAGATCAAAGTTAAGTATAATATGGAAGACTTACTAGTGATAGCAAAAATATCCTAAATATACGAGTTCTTGCTTTTCTTTATAAGGTCCTGCACGGTTAGCAGTTTTAAAAGAAGGAGATATTAAGGCTGTTAAGGGCTTAGAAGGAAAAAGAGTTGATATGGGTGGTTCTGGTTCAGTAGTTGAAGAGCAATATTTTAAGGGTATTGGTCTTTGGGATTAGGAGTGTTTATAGCTTTGGAATAGGGATTAACATTTTTTAGGTAATGGTATAATAGTTAATTTTAAATTAAGCAAATAAAATATAATAAAAAAAATATACGGTATACTATATTTTATAATTTTATATATTTACTATTAACTTTAAATAAAGTAGTTAAGGAGATAATTTATGTTTAAGAAAAGCTCGTTTATGATTGCTTTTATAGTAATCATGGCTATGACATTTGCTTTTGCTGGATGTAAGGCAAAGGCTAAGAAAGCGGATGGTAAGTCAGAAGCTAAGAAGTCCTTTTTAAAGTTTAGTGGTGGCCCTACTGGTGGTACCTTTAGATTTTTTGCTTCTGGTATATCTCAATATACAACTAAGAATGTTGATGGTGTTAGTTTATCTAATGAGTCATCGGAAGGTTCGGTAGAGAACATTAGAAAGGTAAACAGTGGTGCTGCACATTTTGGTATTTCCTATTCTGGAGATACATATTTAGCTCGTAATGGAAGGCTTACTGGTGATACTAAAAAGTATCCTAATGTACGAGTTGTTGCATTCCTTTACAAAGCACCTGCACAATTAGCGGTTTTAAAAGGTGGAGCTATTAAGAGTGTTAATGATTTAGAAGGTAAAAGAGTTGATATGGGTGGTCCTGGTTCTGGTGCAGCAGCAGCAGCTGAGCGATATTTTACTAGTGTTGGTCTTTGGGACAAGGTAAAAAGTTCTAACCTTGGGTATACAAAAGCCGCTAATGCTATTAAGGATGGAAAGTTGGATGCAATGTGGATATTAGCTGGTTATCCGACGTCAGCTTTAATTGAGCTCTCTAACAGTAAAGAGATAACTTTATTGGATGTTGCCTCACTTGGTAAAGAAAAGGGACTCTTTAAGAATCATCCATATTACACACAAATGACTATTCCTGCTGCTGATCTTAAGGGAAAGTATAAGGGTATTGATAGTGATACCAATTCTTTCTTTGACTCTGCATTATGGGTAGCTAATAAGGATGTTGATCCTGATCTTGTTTATAATACTATGAAAGCTATATTTACAAAAGAGGGTTTAGCTTATCTTATAAGTCTTAAGAAGACTGCTAAGCAAACCACTGTTAAGAATGGTGTTACTGGTGTAGTAACTCCTTTACATAAAGGAGCTGAAAAGTTTTGGAAAGAGAATGGCTTAAAGATTTCTGATAATATTAAGTCTAACTAATTTCCTATACTTCTTATGTTATAGGTTTAGGCTTATAACATAAGAGTTTTTCTTTCTTTATTCTATTTATATAAACCTTCCTTCTAAATCATTAGAACTCTTAATAGCTCTATCTTTCAAATATATTCTCGATTAAAAAGCATATTCTTTTATTCAACAATTTATTTATTGACATTTATCTATATGTTGTGTATGTTTGTATGATACTTTTGTCTTTGCTAAGCAGTATGTGATACTTGTTTATAGTTTTATATAGTGTAGCAATAAGGAGAATTAATTTTTAACAAGGAAAATAAGATGGATAAAGATGCTAATGATAGTGGTATAAAGAAAAAAGCGGATGAGCTTTTAAAGAAGGACTCAGCCAAAGAGAGGTCTGTTGGTAGGTATTGGAGGTATATAGTTTTAATATTAAGTGCGGTTATGGTAACTTATTATGTTGCTAGTGCGGGTTATATTTGGGCTAATATATCTGATGGTCTTACCTATATTATAAAGCTTAGTCCTGGTTTAAAGTCGTGGTTAGGTCCTATAAGTTCTTTTTTTGATAGATTATTACAGCCTCAATTCCATCGTGGTACTTACGTACTTATTACATTTATGCTTATATTTATTTTATTTCCATTCATGCGTATGGGAGAGAAGCCAAAGTATTCATCTAATTACTATGCTATTTTTACATTAGCGCCTTTTGGGCTTTTGTTTTTGTGGATACTCAATAACTTTGCTATTAGTGATATTGAGGCAAAGGCTGATTTAGGATATATGACTTATTATCTTGTGGGTGCATTTTTCATATTTTATTTATTTACTTTTGTGGTTAACATCTTTCACCAAAGGGAGAAAGATCTATCTTTACCGCTTTATGTTAACATAGCTTTTTTATTATTGACTGTGCTGTTGGGTGGATATTGGATATATCAGTTTTCTGAGTTAATAACTTTGGGTGATAAGGTAAACGCTAAATATCTTAATGAGGCTATTAACTTTTTAGGGTTTAATATAGGGTTAGGCACTCTGCAAAAGGCTTTAGGTTGGCTAACTACAGTGGGCGGATTAGTATTTTTGATATACATATTTGTAAAGCCATACTTACCGTTTTGGACAAAAAAGTTGGAGATACCTGGTGTATCTGATCTTATATTTTTCACAGCCAGTATAGTAACCGTGCTTTATTACATAAGTAATTTTACTGATTTAAACTTACGGTCTGGCGGTGAGAATGACATAGACTTTTTAATTGGAGCTATTGGTATTTTAGTATCCCTTGAGGTAGCACGGCGTGTACTTGGAAGGCCATTAGCGATTATAGGTTATACATTTCTTGTTTATGCATATTTTGGTCTTTTTTTAGCTGAGTTTGGGATAGGGACTTTTATTCCTCTTGAGAGTTTTGCACATGCGGGTTCTTCTGTTAAGCAGATTTCGGTTAAGTTATTTATACACACCATTGGCGTATTTGGTACTATGGCAAATGTATTAGCGACTTATGTTATACTTTTCATTTTCTTTGGAGCATTTTTAAAGCTATCCGGAGCAACACAGTTTTTTGTTGATTTTGCTATGGCTAGTGCTGGTAGGGCTATTGGTGGACCAGCAAAAGTATCGGTTTTAGCATCTGCATTATTTGGCTCTATTTCTGGTAGTGCAATAGCTAATACAGTATCCACTGGAGTATTTACTATCCCTCTTATGAAAAAGGCAGGATTTAGACCTCATGTAGCTGGAGCAATTGAGCCATCTGCATCTATTGCTGGTATGTTTTTACCTCCTGTTATGGGTGCTGGAGGGTTTTTGATGGCTGAGTTAACTGAGGAGCCATATTCTTATATTATGGCGGTAGCCATATTACCGGCGCTTATGTATATTTGGGGTGTTTTTACCATGATTCATTTTGAGGCTAAGAAATACGATCTAAAGGGTTTACCTAAGGAAGAGGTCCCTAGTATAAAAAAGCTTATGAAAGAGCAATGGTTTATGATGTTACCCCTTCTTGTTATTACCTGGATGATGGTAGAACAGTTTTCTGCTGGTAATGCTGCTTTTTGGGGTATTATGACTTGTATTATAATTAGTTTGGCTAACAGGTCTATTAAGCAGGGTAATAAGTGGAGTAGTATAGTACTATTTCTTATTCCTGTTAAGATGGTATTAGATTTAGTGATTTATCTTATTGCTTTAACTGGACCTCTTAATGTTTATGTTAAGGCTATATATGATGCTCATCCTGGATATTATATTATAGTGCCTGTATTTTTCTTAGTTGTTTTAACCTTTTTTATTGATAAGTCTAGGGTTTTGATTAATAAGACCAATATGAAAAAAATATGGGATATGCTTAAGTCTATAGGTCATGAGATATGGAATGCCACTACTCTTGGTGCTAAGCAGACTTTGGTTATTGGAGCTACTGTAGGAGCTATTGGGGTTATTATTGGATCGGTTGAGTTAACTGGTTTGGCAAGTCGTTTTTCTAACATTCTTTTAGATTTTGCTGGTAAGAATATTTTCGCTAATATTATTATGGTGGCATTGGCATCATTAGTTCTTGGCATGGGTGTACCTGTTACTGCGGCATATATGATTACCATTGTATTAGTGGCACCTGTTTTTGATGAGCTTGGAGTTAGTTTAATAGCGGCTCATATGATTGTTTATTGGTTTAGTCAAGATTCTAATATCACTCCACCTGTATGTATTGCGGCTTATGCGGGGGCTGCTATTGCTGGAGCTGATCCTTGGAAGACTGGATGGACTTCATTTAAGTTTGCAAAAATGCTTTATGTAATGCCTATTTTATTTGCTTATGTACCTGCTATTTTACTTGACGGCAGTGTATATGAGATTTTAGTTGCTTTTATATCTTGCATTATTGGTACTGTTGCCTTTTCGTCGTTGACCATGCTTTATTTTATTGAGAAAACAAAGTGGTATGAGTGGGCTATAATGCTACCCACTACTGTGTTATTATTCTGGCCTACTCTAATAACAACTGCAATTGGTGTAGGGCTTTTAGTTTTAGTTTATTTTATGCAGAAGGTTAGGGTGAGAAAGGCTATTGCTTAGTGTATAATATTTTGTTAATTAAAGGCTGTTTTAGCATTATTAACTATGGACATAAAAAGCTTAAGAGCCTCATTGGATGGTACACTTCTTACTGATGAGGCTTATCGTTTACTTTATGCAACTGATGCCTCAGTTTACAGGGAGCTACCTTTTGCTGTTTGCCTGCCTAAGACTAAGAATGACATAATAAAGATTATTAATTTTGCTAAGGATAATGGGTTAACTATAATTCCCAGAACTGCTGGTACCTCTTTAGCAGGTCAAGTTGTTGGTTCTGGTATTGTTGTTGATGTGTCCAACATGAATAGGATACTTGAGATCAACAAAGAGGAGTCCTGGATTAGGGTTGAGCCTGGAGTTATACTTGATGAGCTTAATAGTTATCTTAAGGGTTATGGTTTCTTTTTTGGACCTGAGACATCCACTTCTAACCGCTGTATGATAGGTGGGATGGTTGGTAATAATTCTGCTGGACTTCATTCTATAGTTTATAAAACTACAAGGGATCATATTCTTTCATTAAGGGTTATACTTAGTAACGGTTCTGAGGCTGAGTTTGGGGATATAAGTCCTTCTGAGTTTAGCAGTAGGTGCGGGGATAAGTCATTAGAGGGTGATATATACAGGAACATAAGGGATATATTATCTAATCCGGTGAATAGAAAAGAGATAGATAAAGAGTATCCAGATAAGGCAGTACTGAGACGGAATACTGGTTATGCTATAGACGTTTTAGCTGACACAGAGGTTTTTAGTGATAGTAATGTTAGATTTAATATGGCTAAGTTGCTGACTGGATCAGAGGGTACATTAGCTTTTACGACTGAGATTAAGCTTAATATTTTACCTATTCTGTATAGGAAGGCGGGTCTTATTTGCGTACACCTAGATTCTGTTATGGATGCGATAAGGGCTAATTTAATTGCATTAAAATATGATCCACAGGCTGTTGAGCTTATGGATAAGGCTATTTTGGACCTTACTAAGGATAATATTGAGCAGTCTAAGAATCGTTTTTTTGTTAAGGGTGACCCTGGGGCTATGCTTATGGTGGAGTTTGCCTTTGACACAGAAGAAGAATTATTTAGTATGAGGGATACCCTTGAAAATAGAATGAGGAAGGCTAATTTAGGTTATCATTTTCCAATATTGTTTGGTGATGACATCCAAAAGGCTTGGGAGCTTCGTAAAGCTGGACTTGGTGTATTAGCTAATATACCTGGTGATGCTAAGCCCATAGCCTTTGTGGAGGACACTTCTGTTAGTGTATATGCACTGGAACAGTATCTTAGGGATTTTCAATTACTTCTTGATAGATATAATTTATCCTGTGTTTATTACGCTCACATTTCCGTTGGGGAGTTGCATATAAGGCCTGTACTTAATCTAAGGGATAGTAGTGATCGTAAGGCTTTTAGGGACATTGCCTTAGAGACTGCCAAGCTTGTTAAGAAGTATAGGGGATCGATTAGCGGTGAACATGGGGATGGTAGGTCAAGGGGTGAATTTATTCCTTTGCTTATTGGAGAGCATAATTACGATTTACTAAGGCAGATAAAGCATACATGGGATCCGTTTAACTTGTTTAACAGGGGTAAGATAGTTAACAGTGTTTTGATGTCATCCAGTCTTAGGTATGACTTGGGAGAAAAAGCCAATGAGATAAATACTATTTTTGATTTTTCAAGTTCTAATGGCATGCTGGGGATGATAGAGAAGTGTAATGGTGTAGGAGCCTGTCGTAAGATAAATATAGGTATTATGTGTCCCAGTTACATGGCTCATAGGGATGAGTTTTTTACAACTAGGGCAAGGGCTAACATACTGAGGGAGGCAATTAGTCGTAAGATTAGTCCATTTAGTTATTTAGAGGCTTATAATATTCTTGATTATTGTCTTTCGTGCAAGGGGTGTAAGGCTGAGTGTCCGTCTAATGTGGACATGACAAAGTTAAAGGCTGAATATTTACAAAAGCATTATGATGAGAATGGTTTACCTTTTAGGGAGTTATTACTTGCTTATTTGCCTATTATGTATAAAATTGGGTCTATTTATCCGAGGTTATTCAACTATGGTTTAGGGTTTGGAGTTTTAAAGCGGGTCTTAAAGCTGAGTGCCAAAAGGGAAATACCTAAAGTACAAAAAACCACTCTAAGGGCATGGCTTAGGAAGAATCTAAGTAGTATTAATGGCTCTATAGGTGATAGGGTTGATACGGTCAATCTTTTTGTGGATGAGTTTACTAATTATATTGATGTAGATATTGGTATTAAGGCAATTTTAGTTTTGAACAAGCTGGGTTATTATATTAGAACGCCTAAGCATGTTGATAGTGGACGTTCATTATTATCCAAGGGGCTTTTAAGGAGGGCTAAGAGGAGGGCTAATAGGAATGTTCAGATGTTAAAAGACTGTGTATCGCTTTCTGAGCCTATTTTGGGTATTGAGCCGTCAGCCATTTTGACACTTAGGGATGAGTACATTGATCTTGTGGATAGGGATTTAGTTGATAGTGCAAAGGTTTTATCAAGTTGTACTTTTACGATAGACGAGTTTTTAGCCCGTGAAATAGAAAGTGAGCGTATACCTAAGAATATTTTTTCTAATAAATCTAGGGGTATAGTTTTGGTGCATACCCATTGTTATCAGAAGGCTATTGGTTTTTTAGGTGCCAGCAGGGATATATTATCTTTTATTGGTTATAGTGTAAGGGAAATACCATCTGGATGTTGTGGTATGGCTGGTTTTTTTGGTTATGAAGATGAGCATTATGATTTATCAATGAAGATAGGGGAGTTAGTATTATTCCCTAGTTTAAGGGGAGCAGATAGGGCTATTATATGTGCTAATGGCACTAGTTGCAGACATCAAATTATGGATGGTACAAGGTTTAAAGCTCTACACTTGGTTGAGATATTATATAACGCTATAGTAGTATAGTTTTATATAAGTGTATACTGGGTATTTTTTTAAAAGCTATCTTATTCTTAATGGTAAAATCTTGACTGCAAATTGACAAAATTTATCATTTTCAATTTCTTAAAATTATAGGAAAATCAAGGATAGCATAATTTTCTTTTTTAGATATTAATAATTTAATAGTCTTTGAGCGTTCATATTCATCCAGATGTAAAAAACGATCTATGTTAGATGACATAAATATCTTCTTCTCCACGTTTTACACCTGTTTCCATATTATAGTAATGCTCTATACTTTCATAATCAATTTTGTATAGCGACTTATCATAAACTTCTACAAACTTATCAGCAATTTTCAAAGGTGTATTAACGATATACTTATTAAGTTCGTTTACAATCTGTTTATATTTTGTTCTTTTTTCAATGTTATTAAGCTTTTTATTTGATAATATGTTATTATCATATTTCTCCCAAACTATTTTAGCCTCTTCATCAATTTCTACAAAGACATTAACATAATTTGGCAGGTTTTCAATGAGATTAAGGCCTCCGCTATTCCCATTTACACTACTATATGCTTTTTCAAAGCTTAATCTACAAAAAGATTGCCACAGGTCTATAAAGTCTTGACTACGTTTTTTGTTAACATCATCAAAATATGTTTTAGCAAAACTATAAAGCTCATTTTCTTTAATTTCTGGTTTAAGTATATTTTTGGTAATGTGTAACAATATGTTATCATATACATAATTTGCAAAGCTTTTATTGTTATCATCTTGTAGCTCAATAACGTAAACAGGTTTACCTTCATTAAGGCCATTTCTATTACACCTTCCAGCAATTTGATTAATGCTATCAAGAGGTGCAAAATCTCTTATAACCAAAGGGAAATCAAGATCAACTCCTGCCTCAATTAATTGTGTACTTACAACAAAAATATTTTTTTTACTTTTCAAAAGTCTTTTAATTTCTTTTATTCGGTGCTGTCGTTCTTTGGGGATAATATTAGTTGAAAGATAAAAGGGGATATGTCTTTCTAGTTTAGCTTTAAGCTCATTAAACAGCTTAATGGATGAGCTAATAGTATTCATCACAATAAGAAAACTATTGTTTTGCAGTTCCCACTGTTTAAACATGTTATTATTTAAATCACATATTTTAACTTTCTTATCTGAGTAGATTAATTTAGTACGATTAAACTGAGTGAAATACCTTTTGGAACATGGTAATATTTCTTTTGATATGCCCTGTTCAAAAATATAAGGCTGAGTGGCAGTCATTAAAATAAAATGGATATTAAAACATTGACTAAGACATTGAATTACTTTAGAGAATATCTTATGATATTTTGTAGGAAAACATTGAATTTCATCTAAAATTATAATACTATCTCTCAATTGGAGAAATCGCTTGAGATTTTTATTACGATTATTAAAAACACTATTACAAAATTGAATAAAAGTAGTAATTACTAAATGACTATTCCAGGTTTCGATAAGATGAGAAGATTTATCAATATCAAAATTATAATTATCTTCTGAAAAGTCATTAAACTCTCTATCACTAAGATAGTGATGGGTTAGTATATTTTTATCATCTTGGCTAATTTGATTGTTTTTCAAAATATCTTTAAAACATTTTGGTTTTGCTCTATGAGAGAAGTAAAGGGAAGAGAATAGATAATTTTTCCATTCTTTTTTAATATTTCATTGATTTTTGTAGCAATAGCTAACGATGTTAATGTTTTACCCCCACCTGTTGGAACAGTTAAAGTAAGAATCTTATTATTTTTTAAATCTAGTGTTTCAATATTATTTAAAGCATCTTGATAGATATCCTTGCGAATCTTATTTATAGGGGAATTATTTGAAAGATTTGTTATATAATTATTCACTATGTCGAAACGCCAAGGAGACCTTCCTAACTTAGTCTTATCAATATCTTGCTTTAAAATAGCTTCTGACTTATCCCCATAAATTATAGAAGAAAATATAAATAAGAGGGTTAAATAAGGCTCAATTTCTTTAATATCGTTTGTGTGCTTTTCTTTATTACAAAGAGCCTTTTTATTTTTACGAAGAGTTTTTTTAAGGTTCCACAAATCTCCAAAAGACTCCTTAGTATATTCCATATCAAATGTATAGTCTATGTTAGCCTTCTCCAAAAGAGTTTGGAACGTACAATTAATTTCTTTTGAGTACTTTTTTAAGGATAGAAATTGTTTCTCTAAAAGGTTTTTATCCTCGTCTGAAATGATTAAGACTTTATCAAAATCTTTAATATTTGAGTGATGTAATTTAATTGAGGCATAGACTAGAACAGCAAGCACTTCACATTTTAAGACCTTTATTCCAACAGAATAGCCTACAATAGCTGATAAATGAGAGTGACTCTTATTTTTAGAACGATTTTTAGACTCACCTTTTTCCATAATCTCTTTCATATAATCTTGAAAAAAAGGTGTAGACTTAGCAAAGTCATGGAATATATAGGCTATTTTAGAGGCTAATTTAATATCATCAGCATTATATTTATCAAATGAAAGTTTAGAGCGATCTATTTGATCTTTAATGTGATTAAACCCTCTTAATAGATGATCAAATAACTTCTTATTAGGATGAGAGTAAAGGCTTAACTCTTTTGGATTACATAGGGCAGATGACATAATCATTAATCCTCATTGCCTTATAAAGTTTTGCCTTAATGGAGTTTCCATTATTTTCGTAAAGATACTCGTCATAGCATTCTGTTATTCTATTTTCAGTCATATCTATTGGATAGTTTAGTATCTTAATTTCTTGAGGATTAGACCAGTCAATTTCTTTAAGATGCTCTTTTCTAATAACAGACCTAATGCTGGTTAGTTCAGTATCTGACAGTTGGAAGTCTTGTTCATCTATATAGTTAAAATTAGCTAAGTTCTCACTGGCCCCTAGAGTAACGGTATAGAATGATGTATGGTTCTTTAAATGCTGTTTTAAGTTGTTTTGTATATCATTATCTTTGTGATAAAAATATATTCGATATTTAGGGTCTTTAACCCACTCTATTTTTATTTGAGTGTGAGCTAATATTCGTTGCTTAGGTTGTTTTTTACCTAATATTTCTTTAGTGCGTAATTCATAGCTCCATCTTTTAACATCAAGCCAATTTTCCATAATAAATGATGTTTTTATAGGATTAATAATTCCTAAAGCTATATGATAATCTTCTTTTGAAAAAGATTTAAGATAAATATCCTTATCTAAACCTATAATAGCAGATATCATTCCAACAATTGTTGCCTTAGGAGGAAATGGTAATGTTATAGGTGAAGAAGTCGTATAAAACTTTCTGAAGTGAGCATAGTCTCCCCAAACATCAAAGATTAAACATTTATTCACTTTTTTCCTCACAATTTATGTGATTAATTAGCGTCATATATCTTTTCAGATAACTTAAGAGAATCGGATATATTTATAAGTGTAACTTTTACAATTTTGTCTTTATACTTTTCTAAAGCTATATTTAGCTTTGACACGTCAAGTATAAAATCATCAGTAGATCTTATGTGTTCATCCTCTTTTTCGCTATCTAAGCTAACTAACTTGTGCAATTCTCCAATATAAAAGTTATCTTTATAATCTACTTTTAGTAATAGTCTTGGCATCTGTCCAAACTTGGATCGGGTAATAAGGTTTTTAGTTCCCTCCCACATACCCTCTAAAAGTAATTTAACATCTTCAGTAGTTAGGTTTGTATGCTTAGCGGCATTCTCATTTATAATACCGTGAAATGCTATAAGTGAATAAGGTAAAATATATTCCTCTCTAAACGTTTTTTGCTTAGCCCCCATCTTAGAGGCAAAAGCTCCTGTGCCTTTAATGTGATTGATGGAAACACGATGGAGTGATCTGCCCATCTGAAATTGAACAGGTCCTGTAAACGTTATAGAATCTTTTTCAATAGGCAGTACCCCACCAAACATTCTAATATCAATACAGCTGTTTATTATCTTTTCTTTATCGTTATCAAAGTTCTTGGTTCTGCTTTTTCCGTCTTGTATATGTTGATTTTTTTGATCATAAATAATCTCTCTTACAAAAATATCCTTGTCATCACTACCATTATATCCCTTGTTTTCAAATAGATAGTCTCTTATAGTCCTTTTAAGACGTACATCAGTTACAATATTATAACCTGTTTCTTCATCAACTCTTGGACGGTTCTCATCAGCAGGATCGCCATTAGGATTAGCATCACTAATATCATATAAAAATAATAATTCACTTCTATTTTTAATATCTAACATAATTTTTCCTCCTTAAAACAATTAGCTTAACTAGATGAATCTGAATTGCTATCTTCTTTTTTGAGGAAGAGACGGCTTAGGTTCATCCCTGTTATAAAATAGAATGATATTTCATCACTAGTGGTTTTTGCAAGGTCTGAAACCTCAAAGTATTTTGAAATTAAAACTTCTAATTTAACATAATAGTTTTTTTCATATTCTATTAATTTGTTTTGAGCCTTAACAAACACCCTCCTTAAGAGCTTCTCGTTAACTTGTAGACCATTAAGATGTTTGTAAAATGGACTGGCTTTTTTATCTTGATATTGAATATTCAATAACTTTTGTACTAAAACACCCACTAAGAATGCAGTACATTGCTCATTACTAAAAAAGCTTTTATGGTCTTCAAAGTGCTTTGTGAACTCTTCTTCAGTGTCATTATCATGAAACTTATCCATATTTCCTCCTTTAACTTTTATTAAGTTTAAGTGGTGCAAAAAATATAAAATTAGAAAAGCATCTGATGTTTGAATAAGTGAAGAATAGTTATTAACAAATTGATAGCGTATTTTGTTAATAAACATAGCAATAAGATATTGATAGCTAATATGCCTTAGTGTAAATGTCTTGCCAATAATTTCTAAAAATGATTTGTCTTCTAAGAAATTCCTTACTACTTTAAATGTAAAGCGAGGCTCATAACCAGCTTTAACAAGCACTTCAAGTTTCTTAATTCTTTTAAACATAGGTTCATTATGAGCTTTATCCTGTGCACAATATAGTTTTCTTATTAGCGAAGGGTTAAACCCTTCTAAAGTGAGAAGAATTCTAAAAGCTGAATTATCTATCTTATAGAAAAGAAAAAAGAGATTTAAGTTATTACTTTTGTCTTTAAAAAGCTCCAGTACCTCGTTTTCACCATCAATAATACCTTGTTTTACTTCTTTTTCGAAAGAGGGACCCTTAAAATCCTTTAGAAGATCATATACCTTTTTTAGCTCTTCATCCTTTGAAGTAACTAACTTTGGGATTAGTAAATAACGAAAACCACAAAATGAAAAACTAAACTCACTCATAAGTTTTCGCTTGCCAAGCTCTACCTCTAATAAACACTCTGGGCAAACTGGATAATTACGCCAGGCTTTTTGTAGATCAAAACCTGAATTAACAAAAGACCATTTATCTAATGTGTAAAATGAGAAGTTCTTTGATAGACCATATACTTCAGCCTTTTTATTAAGGCATATACTACATACTTGATTAGTTCCAATAGACTTCTTATTTTGTTTAGTATAACTCTTTGAATAAAAATCTTCTAAGATAGAATCTTTAAAAACCTTAAACTCAGATAAAGGTTTATCATCAATTATGAAAGTTACAAGATAGCCATCTTTTTTGTTAAGTTTATTAGCTAAGTTATATAGCTCTTTTTCGATTTCTTTGTAATAGCTTGTAAAATTATCATTTAAGGTATTAATTAGTTTTTTATCATCTTCTGATAGACTTTTCTTTGCTAGCAAATTATTAAAGCAGTTCTTAAAACGGTTTAAAGTTTTGTTAGCAAGAAAGGTTTTTGTATTTGTATCTTTGCTCAGCCTGGAAGAGAGGGTATAATCTCCACCATTACCAGGTCCCTTTTTATATAGATATTTATCTCCGTCTTCTTTTTGATAGGCAACATAATAAACCTTGGTATACTCTCCATTTTTAATATGAATTTCGAGTACTAACTGTATTTTATTTAAATCTGCGGTAGTTAAAAGGCTAGTAAGTATACTTGTTGTATTCTTTTCTTTTAATAAAAGCTGACCTAACTCTTGTATTGCCTTAATCATTATTTCTCTCCTATTTCAACTTGTTATAGATACTATAAAATGCAAAACAAAATTAAGACTTTTTAAATACGACCCTAAGAAACTCTTAAGGTCGTACAAACAAAAAAAAGGAGTTACAAAAGAAACAACAAAAACAAAAGAGAATGTTTTTAATAACCTTATTTTATAATACAAACAAAAGTTTATAAATATCACACTGTTTTATGACTTTTTATAAAAAAGTTAGTTTTTGTATAGTCATGATATTTATTTTATTTGTTCAGAATATTGTTTTTATAATAAAATATAGTGTTATTTGTATGTCCTATTTCAGTTTCAATTCCTTATAGGTACGGTTAAACTGGTTTAAATATGCCTGTCCTGTAAGCGGTTTTAGAGGTTTCAATTCCTTATAGGTACGGTTAAACTTGTTAGTTTAGTTATACTTTCAGGAAGTTTTTCAAAGTTTCAATTCCTTATAGGTACGGTTAAACATGCGAATGCGAATGCGGACAAAAATTTTGTATATGGTTTCAATTCCTTATAGGTACGGTTAAACGGCTCCCCTCTCTAAAATAAGAACAGACGAAAATTAGTTTCAATTCCTTATAGGTACGGTTAAACGAGAAATATTAACAGTAGGACGTATAGGATTACTAGTGTTTCAATTCCTTATAGGTACGGTTAAACAGTGACTAGCTCTAGCTTTTCTAACAAATCGCTATATGTTTCAATTCCTTATAGGTACGGTTAAACCCATTTATAACTCATAATATAACAATAAGTTATAACATGCATTTCTATAATTTATTCCCAAACCTCCGATAGTGTATTTTAAATAATTAATAAAACTCTATACCAACATAATGCTTATTATATTATTATACAAACAAATGTTTATAAATATCACACTCTTTTTTTTATAAAAAAGGTTTTGGATATCCATGACATCTATCTTATTCCAACTCATTAATCATAAAAGCTTCACTCCAAATTGATAAAATTTATCATTTTCAATTTTACTTTTTAATAATAAAAACTATATCTAAAAGATAGTTCTACCGAACCATTTAACTATAAATAATTAAATGTAATTTAATATCATATAACACATTAATAAAAAATGCGTATTACTATAAGCTTCTCATCACAATTGGATATTATCCTCCCCGTTAACTATAATCACTTTATACAAGCTATGATATACAAATATCTAGAAAAAGATTTTGCATCCTTCCTACATAAACAAGGATATAAAATAAACGGAAGACATTTTAAACTATTTTGCTTTTCACTGCTCAAAAGCAATACAAAAACCTCATTTAATAAATCAAATAAAACATTAAACTTTGGTAAAAATGTTCAGTTCACCCTGTCTACCGCCGTTGAAAAGATTGCCATTAGTATGATTGAAAATCAAATGAAATCCCATAACATAACTCTAGGACAAAATAAATTAAAACTAAACGGTATTAAAATCCACAACAAACAAAACTTTAATCATAAAATAACTATAAAAATGCTATCACCCGTTACACAATACTCAACTAATAATAAAAAAATACACTTTTATAATCCCCGTGATCCAGTGTTTGAAAAGCTTATACATGATAACCTCTTAAAAAAAGCTAACGCTAATCCACAACTTAATATACCTACAGTTAATAATATAGAACCTACTATTTTTACCTTTAAACCACTAAATAATCCACAAAAAATAATTACTAAATATAAAAACCTTATTATAGAAGGATATTTAGGACTATACAGCATAACTGCTAATAATAAATTAATCGATATAGCCTATGATAGCGGAATAGGTTCAAAAAACTCTATGGGATTCGGTTGCTGGGAACTAGTCTAATAATTTGATAGGTCTATTCTAATTACTAGCTAGTATCCCATTTAGTTTAGCGATGGACAGTCGTTCTGGAGTTGTATGATCTTTTCTTTAGTCAATCCTGTGTTTAGCTTGTAGCTCTTTATCAATAAGTTAAACTTTTCCATTTTACCTTTCCTTAAAATGTTGAACTTTAGACTCGATGGAATATTATAACTTTTTACTTTCTTATATGTTATTAGAAGAGTACCTATTGCACGCTCATTACTATATTTAACAGCCTTTTTAATAGAAAAATCTTTTTTATCTACATAAAGTAGCATATAGTCGGATTTCCTAATCCTATGCCTTCTCATTTTTATTACGTAGTACTTTTTACTAAGAGAAGGTCTATAACTCCAATAGAACACCTTTTTCAACTGTAAAAAAGAAATTGACGAGTTTAAAAATATTTTAGTGCCTTTATACATATTTAGATATAGTTGGAATCTGGTTACATAAGGGTTTTCAACGTTTTCTACAATAATATTTTCTTCTTTATGCTTAAGATAAAGATAGCTAACCTTTGGACTTTTATTTTCACAATATGCATTCTTAGGTATTTTGGAAAGACTTTTATTTATCTCTGGTCCAACAACGCTTGCAGTAAAATCTTTTGGAAAACTCTTATAATAGTTCTCCCTTATCTTATTGAATATACCTTTAGTACTAACGGGTATAGCAAATGCCTCAAAACAAAGAGTAAGCGAAAACATTATAATAAATAGCTTGATTGACATATAAATACCTCATAAATATAGTCTAAGATGTGTTCTTAACAACAACTCAAAAAAAATTGAATAAATATTCATTTTCACTAGATTATAGGCATATTTTATAAATACTCTAACTTTTTATTAAGTTTTTTTTATGGATCAAGCTTTTTCTTTTGCATGGCAGACTCTATTGTAGTAAGCCCGTATAAATTAATAAATCCTTTTGCATCATTTTGATCATAGGTTTTATCTTCTTCAAAAGTAGCTAACTGCGGATTATATAAAGAATACATAGAACGCCTGCCCACTACCATACAATTTCCTTTATACAGCTTTAATCTAACATCACCAGTAACAGCCTGTTGAGTGTGATTAATAAAAGCATCCAAAGCCTCTTTTAAAGGGTGGAACCACTTACCGTAATATAGTAATTCTGCATATTTAAGGCTAATAAACTCTTTATAGTGAAAAGTATCCCTTTCTATAGTAAGGGATTCAAGGGCACGATGAGCCTCTATTAGTACAGTACCGCCAGGAGTCTCATATACACCTCGTGATTTCATTCCTATTAGACGGTTTTCAACAATATCGATTCTACCAATACCATGTTCACCAGCAAGCTTATTTAGAGTTTCCATTAGTTCAACGGGTGATAGTCCATTTCCGTCTATTGCTACTGGTATGCCTTTATAAAAAGAGATTTCAATATATTTAGGCTCATCTATGGCATCAAAAGGGGATTTTGATAGTGTAAACATCTCTTCATTTGGCTCTGTATAAGGATCCTCTAAAACTCCCCCCTCAAAACTAATGTGAAGAATATTTCTGTCGGATGAGTAAGGCTTTGACTTGCTAACTGGAATATCAATATTATGGGTTTTTGCAAAAGCAATTAGCTCTTCTCTCGAAGTTAAATTCCAATCTCTCCATGGAGCAATAATATTAATATTTGGATCCAATGCCTTATATGCAAGCTCAAAGCGTACCTGATCATTACCTTTACCAGTTGCACCATGTGCAACACTATCAGCATTAGTAAGCTTTGCAATATCAATCTGCCTTTTAGCAATTAGAGGTCTTGCTAATGATGTTCCAAGAAGGTATTTGCCCTCATATACTGCATTAGCTTTTATTGCAGGGAAAATATAGTCTTCGACAAACTCTTTTTTTAAATCTTCAATATAGACATCGCATGCACCAGTTTTTCTTGCCTTAGCATCCAGTCCATCAAGTTCCTCTTGTTGACCAATATCTGCGGCATATGCAACTACTTCTGCATCATAGGTTTCAATGAGCCATTTTAAAATTACAGAAGTATCAAGGCCTCCAGAATATGCCAATACAACCTTTTTAATTTTATCCATAATACCTCCACCTTATAATTTATAATCAATTAACTAAATAGTATTATTTAAGTTATAGTACGTCATAATACAATAATATTTACATCAGATAACAGTATTCAACTAGCTAATAGGAAAATCTAGCCTTGTTAAACTAACTAGTAGTTATACTGCTTTATATTTTTATATATACCAACTTCCCATTTAGTAAAAAGTTAATTAACTTTTTACTAAATAGTTAATTTTTTAAGTGTGACATTGTTATGTAAAAGTAATGCTAAAAAATACTGCTTTTTTGGGTTAAAAGATAATGACTTATACTAATAAAAAAACTAAGAAATTATATTTTTCTACAAATATTAATATAAATTGGCTAAAACAAATTAATGACTTTTTAAAAAATGAAAAAATACTAACTGTGGAACTTAATGATGATTTTGAAATCCCTCTTATGAAATTACCAGCTGAATCAAGTATATACCTTTTTCTCTTAGACGAAATGGATGTGTTAAAAAGAGATTATGCCTTTTGGAAGAGAATAAAAAATGCTAAAGAGATACCTTGTTTTTTAATTATACCATTATTTTTATCGGATGAAAAACTTAAACTGTTTGAAAAGTTAAATTTACCATCTAGTATATTTCATTATCCAATATCATATCCCTTTAACTTCGAAAACCTAAAACAAGCAGTATTAAGCGGATTTAAAAATCTAATATTAAAACAAGAGAACTCCCTTTTGCATAAGAGGTTAACACAGAGACATAGAGAGTTTAAGGAACTTAATCAAATTGGAAAAATGATTTTAACAGAAAAAAACTATAATGACCTTATAAACCTAATATTGACTAAAGGAAAGTTGTTAACAAATGCAGACTCAGCCAGCTTATCTATAATAGAGAAAGACATAAATGGTAAGAAAAAATTACGTTTTATTTTATCGGACTTAAAATTACATGAAAATTTAATTCCTTTAACTAAAAAAAGTATAGTGGGTTATGTGGTACTTACAGGTAAGGGCTTAAATATTAGTGATGCTTATAATCTTCCAAAGGATGTTGGTTACAGCCTAAACCTTGAATATGATAAAAAAAATAATTATCATACGACTTCACTATTGGTTATCCCCATGAAAAACCAGAAAGGTAAGGTTATTGGAGTTCTTCAGCTTATAAATAAAATGAAAAATCATAAGAGGTCTAGTAGTTTTAACATAAGTGATGTTATTTCATTTGATCGTCATGATATGGAATTGGCAATATCTATTGCTGGTCAGGCGGCATTTGCCATTGAAAATAATCGTTTTGAGGAAAAGTCTAGAGAAATAGAAGTACTAACTAATATAGGTAAAGCCTTGGCAACAGAAAAGGATTTTAATAAATTACTTAGTCTAATTTTGTCTAAGGTCAAAAAACTAACCCAGTGCGATTCTGGTAGTATTTATATAGTAGAACAGGATAAAAGTGGTAATAAGACTCTTTGTTTTAAGCAGTCATCCCTTAAGCTGGATGAGGGTGAGTTTTCTTTTGCAATAAGTAAAAATAGTATTTCTGGATATGTAGCACTAACAGGTAAGGTCCTAAGCCTAAAGGATGTATATAATTTACCGAATGACGCTGAATATTCTTTAAACCTTGAATATGATAAAAAGCATTATTATAAAACTAAGTCTATGTTAGTTGTTCCAATGACGAATCACAGCAATGAGGTTATTGGAGTTCTTCAACTAATTAATAAAAAAAGATACCCTGATATTAGCTTTGACTCTATTGAATCCATTGAGAAGTATACTATAAATTTTGATAGTCATGATATTGAGTTAGTGAAATCGGTAGCTGGTCAAGCTGCTGTTTCCATTGAGAATAATATATTATATAGAAATATTGAAAATCTGTTTGAAGGATTTGTAAAAGCCTCTGTATATGCTATTGAATCACGAGATCCTCCTACATCTGGTCATTCTGAACGAGTTGCAATATATACTGTTGGTTTGGCTGAAGCTGTAAACACGTTGGATAGCGGTAAATGGGAAAAGATTAATTTTAATAGTGATCAAATAAAAGAGATTAGGTATGCTTCTTTACTCCACGATTTTGGTAAGGTAGGAGTTAGAGAAGAGGTGCTTCTTAAGGCTAGTAAGCTTTATCCATATGAGCTTGAGTTTATTAAAAGTAGGTTTAAGCTTATTAAAAAGACATTAGAAAATCAATTTTTGAAGAAAAAGGTACAATATTTACTTGAAAAAGATAGGAATAAGGCTTTAACGCTAATCAAGAATGAGGATAGTATTCTAAAAAATAAGCTTGAGGAAGTAGATAAGGCTTTGGAATTAGTTATTTTTAATAATAATCCTAAGGTGGTGGAAGAGAAAGTTAATTTGAATTATTTAAAGGAAATTGCAAATAAAACTATTTTGGACTCCAATGGAGATTATATAAACTATATTACTGATAGAGAATTATCTTATTTATCTATAGGTAAGGGTTCTTTGGGTTATAAAGAAAGAAAGGAGATTGAATCTCATGTATCTCATACATTTGAGTTTTTATCACAGATACCATGGACTAGCGAGCTTAATAGTATACCAGAAATAGCTTATGCACATCATGAAAGACTAAACTCTAAAGGTTATCCTAATAATCTTAGTGGGGATAGTATTCCCAATCAATCAAAGCTAATAGCGGTATCAGATATATATGATGCACTTACTGCTGGTGATCGTCCTTATAAGGTAGCGGTTTCCCAGAGCGAGGCATTAGATATTCTAAAATTAGAAGTTAATAGTAATCATATTGATTCAGAGTTGGTAAGACTTTTTATTGATGCCAAAATATATAAATTAACATCTAAGAAATAAACTGGTTTTTATATAGAGTTAAAAAAAGAGACAACCACCATCTCAAGATAGAGGAGCTGTCTCTTTATAAGGAACGCTACAAAATATGTTTCGACTTAAAGTTAAAAAGCATTAGTAAAAAAAAACCTTAATTAATAATTTTATATTAGGTTATAATATGGAATATATTAATTTTTTAAAAAGCCTGGCTTTAAACTATAGTACTAGTATTTAAAAATAACTAATCGATTGCTGATATATAATTTTAAAAAAACTTTGTACTTTTTATTGCAGAGGTTAAAATATATAATTATATTGATATAAATTAACATCTTGGGGGATTTGATGAAGAAAAGAATTATAGTTATATTATTAGGATTAAACCTAATCTTTATAAGCTTTTTAATAGCAAAGGATACATGGATAACAAAAATAGATGATAAAACTGTTTCACTAAAAAAGTTTTATAATTCTTATAATGCAATTACACAGTTTAGAGCAATGAGCTCTCCTATACCTATATCTAAAAAGGATATTAAAAAAATATTAAAAAATAAAGAATCAAAAAAACTGTTTCTTATCGACTTTGAAAATCAACAATTACTATTAAGCAATATTAAAGAACTGGCTAAACAAAAGAAATTCTATTATAATGAACAAAAAATAGATAAATTGCTAAAAAGTATAACTTCTTACCTTAAAAAACAGCTTATTATTAGTAACTTTGTGCGGGACTACTTTTATCCCAAGGTAAAGGTTAGTAATAGAGAGGTAAATAAAGAGTATAGAGCAAATAAGAATAAACCTGAACTAAAGAATGTTTCACCAAAATTAGCAAAGGAATATATTAAAAAACAATTGAAGGCTAAAAAATTAAGAAGTAGACTGGAAAGGTATTATAAAAAACTAAGAGGAGAGTCTTCAGTTATTCGAAATGAACCTATAATAAATAGATGGTAAAGGATAAAGTTATGACTAAAAAAAATATTAAATCAGTATGGATGGTGGCTATAGTATTATTAACAAATGTTTTGATCTTTGTTTTTGGTTTATATGCCGGTAGTAAGTGGTTGATTAAAATAAATGGAGAAGTTAAACTAACCGATAATCAATTTAAAAAAGAATATCTTGCCTCTATTGAGTTACAGAGTTTGTTAAATCCATATTTAAATCAAAAAAAAATAAATGAACTTAAAAATAGTAATGAAAGAAAAAAACAATATTTTGAAGGTCTTGTTGATGAATTCTTGATTATAGAGGATGCCACTAGAAAAAATATTTTTAATGAAAAACAATATAGTGAAAAAGCAAGAATCCTATCCAATATTATAAAAAAAATGTTGATTAAAAAAGTATATATAGAAAAAGTTGTAAAAAAAGAAGCTAAAAAACCTAGTGATAAAGTCATAGAAAGATTATATGAACAGTTAAACTCTAAAAAAGAAACTAAAAACTGGACTTATAAAAAGAAAATAGACTTTGCAAAAAAAGAAGCAGAAACTAATGAATTAAAAAAAGCACTTATGTTTAAGCTTAATCAACTTGTGTCGAGGTATAAAATTAAATATAATAACATATATGATGTTGATTAATAATAAGCTATACTAAAAATTGAGATTTTAAAGTATTGTTATAATAGGGTTATATAGTTGGTACTATTATGAAAATATTGATTATAAGTTTGGTACTATGTTTTAGTACGCAGTTTGTTTTTTCGGGTGACTCTAAAAAAAAACCTAACTCTAAAGGTAAGGATTCTGTTTATGGGAGTGACTGGGAAAAAATGGATGAAAAGTTTGATGAAAAAAAAAATAAAAAACGTAAAAATAAAAAACCTAAAAAGTAAAATCGTATTTTAATACTTATCTTTTTTATATGGTTGTTCGTTCGCTTTTACTACTTATATTCCATAATACTAAAATTAGCTAAATAGAGTAAAGCTATATATATTAACTATAAATACTATAAATCCATTTGTATATATAAATTAACTGTGCTTATATAGGATGAACCTAATGAATGGAAGATTGTTTTTGTTAATAGGTCCTACTGGAGTGGGTAAGACTTCATTAATTTCAAAGGTTATTGACTATCCTTTTTTGGTTAACTCTTCTATTAACTATAAGTTTTTTTTTAGAAAAAATAAACTACCTATTAAATTTATTCCTAGTTATACAACACGATCAATGCGAAAGGATGAAAGTAATGGTAATCCTTATTTTTTTATTAGTAGGGATGAATTTGAACGTAAGATTTATAGTGGAGAGTTAATTGAATGGAAGTTCGTTCACGGAAGTAATTATTATGGTATTGGAAGAAAAGAGATTACTGATGCCTTAAACAAAGGGGAAAACTTAATAACTGATATTGAAGTTCTTGGTGCAATGGAGGTTATAGAGTGTTTTCCTTCTTCTAGTGTTTGCATTTTTGTTGATGTTCCTAGTAGGAATGAGCTTATTAATAGAATGAAAAAGCGTGATGCTAATGTAAGTAATAATGAGATCGAGGCACGACTTAGAAGAATAGAATTTGAATATTCATATAGGCATCACTTTAAGTATTTGATTATAAATGATGATTTGGATGAGGCGGTTAAAAACCTTGCTATAATAATGTCTTATGAAATGAGTTTAGCAGATAAGTTTATGAGACCAGAAAGCTCTATAATTCATAATAGTATTTCATTATTTATTAAAAATCTTAAAGATGAGATTCTTTTATATCAAAGAAAATCGCCTTTTTCGTCCACAAAGTGGAGTGTTCCAAATATTCATATTTTATCCAATGAGTCACCCCAGGATGCAATATACCGTGAACTATATAATATCTGTTCTACATTACCCTATGACTATAAAGAGCAAATATATTCGCTAAAGCCTGTGTCAAACAGAAGATATACTCTTGATACTCATAATCACTATGAATTAGAATTTCGTATACAACTTGATTTGCCTGACATTTATAGCGAAAACTATTCATTTAAGTGGGCATCTAATTCTCATGGCTTACTATAATAACATGCCTAACATATTGTTAATGTGCTTTTTATAGGACAGCTTAATAAGAATAGGTTAGTTGCTTTGAATGCTTTTATTTATAAGTATTAATATTTTCCTATGTCATATTAATCACACTTAGTGTGTTAAATATAATACACCAAAATACTAATATAATTTCCATTAGAACTAACTATTTTCTAATGGCGAGGGATAGCTTTGCCATAAAAACTAGATTATGGTTATTACTAACTAGTTGTATAATAATAAGATATGCATAGCTTAATGTAATGATATAGCTTAAAAGGTTTTAATATTTTTAATCTTATAATTATATTATATCCCAATTAACCAGCATATAAAGTTAAAATAGATATATTTTACATTTATTTTTGGAACAAGAAAAATAAATATTGAAGAAAACTTATTTCCTTAAACATATTATTTTACTATGACCTTAAATGGTTGTTGTATAACTGTATATCCTCTTCCTATATTGATCATTTACTATTCCACAAATGTATAGACTAAATTATTAAACTTACTATATATTGACCTTATATGTAAGGTGTTTATAAAAATAGACAGCTATAACTACTGTATTTGTTAAGGTTTTTTTAAACCCTTTTTAATAAAAGAACATCTATGTTAGCGAAATGTCATATTATAATTTTAAAATAAATATTTCAAGTTGGTATAGTATTTGCTTCTTAAGTATGTGTATATAGAAAAGTAATTATAAGGAGTTTGATATGCCAAAGTCAAGCATGGTAAATAAAAAGTGTGGTAAGAAAGACCTTATAGATAATAAAAAACATAAAAGGCTTTGCAAGGTTAAATTAGATAATGAAGGTTATCATGATTCTATTAAAAACTACTTAAAGGATGTTTCTCAATATAAACTTTTGACCTTTGAGGAAGAAAAAAGCCTTTCTAAAAAAATACAAAATGGGGATAAAGAAGCTTTAGACTTGTTAGTTAACTCTAACCTTAGATTAGTTATAAAAATAGCTAAGTTATTTACCTCAAAAGAGTATCAGCTAATAGATATTGTTCAGGATGGGAATATTGGTCTTATTAGAGCCGCTGAAAAGTATGATTATAGAAAGAATGTTAGATTTTCTACTTATGCTTCAAGCTGGATAAAGCAAACTATTATTAGAGCTTTAGCTAAGAAAAAAAAGATAATTCCTATACCTTATCGTAAGGAAAAGGAATTAAAGGTAATCCATGGAGTCATAGATGAGTACATGGACAAATATAATCGTTATCCGACTAACAAAGAACTGTCTAAAAAGCTCGGTGTTAATACTAAACAAATAAACAAAATAAAACTTTCTGACACGGTGGTAGTCTATTTTGAGGATACCATTAATTCTGATCAGTCAGCTTCTTTTGAAAACTTTGTGACAGACAATAATTATAATCCTTATGAAACACTTATTAACAAAAATGCTGAAGATGATACTAAAAAAGCATTAAATAGTCTTCTTCCTAAAGAGAAAGCTATACTTATCCATCGTTTTGGTATAGACCATAGTGAAAAATATACTTTAAAAGAAATAGGCAATTTTTTTGGTATATCTCCAGAAACGGTTAGGCAAGTAGAGCTTAAAACTCTTAAAAAGCTAAGGACAACATGTCAAAATTTAAAAAATTATATATATAACTAGTTACTTAGCGCTTTTCTGTATAAAGTCGACAGCATTTTTTACAGTAAGGATTTTTTCAGCTATTTCATCAGGTATTTCTATTTTGAATTCTTCTTCAAAAGCCATAACTAACTCTACAGTATCTAGTGAATCGGCTCCAAGATCGTCTATAAAAGATGCTTCTAGAGTTACTTCAGATTCTTCAACGCCTAGTTGATCAACAATAATTTCTTTTACTTTATCAAAATGATTCATTTATAGCCTCCGGTTTAGTAATTAATTTGGTTTAACTGGTTGTAATATATTTATATTAGAGCATATTCTAAATAATTTTTGCTATAATATAAGTACTATTTTTAAAACAGTCAACTTTTTCCAAAAAAACCATAGGTTTATATTTATTATAGTGTTACTAATTACTGTTTAATGCTTTGTTAGCAAGCCTTCTATCAGATATAATAAAGAGATATTTTATGATAATTTAATTAGTTTAGAGGGGGTATTGGCTTAATAATTTACTTATTATTTTAGGGAAAACATATAACGTCAAGATAATAGCATTCCTTTGAGGTATTATTTTACTATTCTCCTAAAAAACAAACTAAACTCATAGTTTTTTGTTCCTATATAAATTTATGGAACCAAGTATAATATCATTTTGTTATACTATTAATGACGGATAGTAATTTAAGACGGATAGTAATTTAAATATATATTGTTTTTTTCAATATTTGCTATAAAAGCAAATGAATATCTCCTCTTACCCCTCTTTATGAGAGGGGTGTTTTAATTCATTAGATTTTTACTTTCAATAATAGTTCGGTTTATAGACTCATTTATTTATGGAGAGATTTATGGATAACATAAGGCGGGAGAAGGATGGCCATACTCTTTTGTCCAACGAGGATATTAAGTATACAACTTGTTATATGTGTGCTTGTAGGTGCGGGATAAAGGTTAATTTAAGGGATAATAAAATCGTATATATACAGGGTAATCCTGATCATCCTACTAATCAGGGAGTGATATGTGCAAAGGGTTCATCAGGGATTATGAAGCAGTTTAGCCCTGCTAGGCTAAGTAAGCCTCTTTTAAGAAAAGAGAATGCAGAAAGAGGGGAGAGTGAGTTTAATGAGATATCCTGGGATGAGGCTATGGATATTCTTACAAAGCGTCTTAAAAACATTAGAGAGACTGATCCAAAGAAGTTAGCATTCTTTACGGGTAGGGATCAGATGCAGGCTTTAACGTCTTACTGGGCAAAGCAATTTGGTACCCCTAACTTTGCGGCACATGGTGGGTTTTGTTCTGTTAATATGGCAACTGGGATGATATACTCTATAGGGGGTACTAGCTGGGAGTTTGGTGGTGCTGATTATGAACGTACTAAATATATGTTATTATTTGGCGTGGCTGAGGATCATGACTCTAATCCTCTTAAGCTTGGCCTATCCAAGATAAGGGAGCGTGGTGGTAAGTTAGTTGTTATAAACCCTGTTCGATCTGGATATGGGGCAATTGCTGATGAGTGGGTACCTATTAAGCCTGGTACTGATGGGATGTTTATTATGGCTATGATCCACGTACTTTTAAAGAATGGCTTATATGACAATGACTTTTTATTGACCCATACTAATGCCTCATACTTAATCCAGACTGATGAGGGCGATGAAGGTGAGGGTCTATCATATATACATCCTGAGTGGGGTGGTAGGGATGATAGTCTACATTCAGTGTGGGACTTAAACACTGATGAGGTTGAGGAGCCATATACTGAGGGTATTAATCCAGCTCTTATGGGTACTTTTAAGACTTCTGACGGTAAAACAGTAAAGACTGGTATGCAATTACTGAGTGAGAGGGTCATGGAGGAGTATACTCCAGAGAAGGCAGAGGCTATTTGTGGTGTACCAGCTGATACTATAGAGAGAATCGCTCTTGAGATAGGGATTATAGCAAAAAATGAGACTATAACATTGCCAATACCGTGGACTGATGCTTGGGATAATGAACATGAGACCACCACTGGTAATCCTGTATCTGTTCATGGCATGAGGGGATTAGCTGCACATTCCAATGGTTTTCAGACTATTAGGGCACTATCTATATTTATGATGCTTTTGGGTATTATAGATCGTCCTGGTGGGTTTAGGTTTAAGCCGCCTTTCCCAAAGCCTGCTCCTCCTTGTCCTAAGCCTATTAACTCGGCTGATCAGATTAAGCCTAACACACCATTACCATCACCTGTATTGGGCTTTCCATCTATGCCTGAACACTTAATGGTTGATGATAATGGTGAACCTCTTAGGCTTGATAAGGCTTTTAGCTGGGACTTTCCACTAACAGCCCATGGGATGCTTCAGAATGTTATATCCAACGCCTATAGGGGTGATCCTTATACCATTGATACGTTAATTTTGTTTATGGCTAACATGGCGTGGAACTCGTCTATGAATACTATGGGTACTATTGAGATGTTAAAGGCTAAGAATGAGGATGGTACATATAAGATACCGTTTTTGGTTGTGAGTGATGCTTTTTATAGTGAGCAAGTTGCTTTTGCTGATTTAGTTTTACCTGACACAACTTATCTTGAGAGGCTGGATGTTATATCCATGTTGGATAGGCCTATTAGTGATTATGAGTGTCCTGCTGATGCTATAAGACGCCCTATCCTTGAGCCTAAGGGTGAATGTAGGCCTTTTCAACAAACTCTTATTGATCTTGCTAATTCTCTTGGCTTAGAGGGCTTTTGTGATTCGGATAAAAAGCCTTTGTTTAAAACCTATAAGGAGTTCATTGCCAATTGGGAGCCTGCTAAGGGTGCTGGTATAGGGTTTTTAGCTGGATGGAGGGGTAAAGACGGTAATAGTCATATGATTGGTGAGCCTAATCCAAATCAGTGGGAGGCATATTTTAATAATAAGTCATTCTTTCAGATTGAGCTTGAGGACAACATTAAATACAATCGTAATATTAATCAGGGATATTTAAACTGGGCACAAAAAGCTAAGCTTATACGGATGAATGAGCCTATTGTTATGAATCTTTATTCTGAGGCACTACAAAGGTTTAGGTTATCGGCTAAAGGGCATAGGAGTGGTCGTCAGCCTGTTAGTGATAGGCATAGAGAGAGGATTATTAAGTATTTTGATCCACTACCATTTTGGTATGAGCCTATTGAGCATGAGCTTATTGACAAGGATAAATATAACATTCATGCTATAACCCAAAGGCCTATGCCTATGTATCATTCATGGGATAGTCAGAATGCTTGGCTTAGGCAGATTATTGGTCAGAATTATTTATATATGAACAGTGCTAAGGCTATTGAGCTTGGAATTAAGGATATGGACTGGGTTTGGGTTGAATCTCCTCTTAGTAAGATTAGGGTACAGGTTAAGCTGTCAGAGGCTGTTCAGCCCGATACTGTTTGGACGTGGAATGCAATTGCTAAAATACCTGGTGCATGGAATCTTGATCCTAAGGCAAAAGAGGCTAGTTATGGTTTTTTATTGAATCACCTTATCAAAGAGGAGCTTACTTTAGATGATGGGACTATAATATCCAACAGTGATCCGATTAGTGGTCAGGCGGCTTGGTTTGATTTAAGGGTGCGTATTAGTAAGGCTAATGAGAAAAAGCCATGGCCTGAGTTTAAACCTCTTAAGGCTTTACCCAATATGGATAAGGTGCCAAAGGTACTTAGATACGAGTTTATAAGGGGGAATAGATGAGTCAATTAGCGTTAGTGATAGATTTAAACAGTTGTGTGGGATGTCATGCCTGTGCTACCAACTGTAAGTCGTGGAATACTCAAGGGAGTGCTGGACCTCTTACTGATAATAATCCTTATGGTGAGTGTCCTGACGGGGTATGGTTTAACAGGGTTCAGACTTATGAGATTGGTAAATACCCTAATACTGAGATTATGTATTTACCCAAGTCCTGTATGCACTGTAAGGATGCCCCATGTGTTAAGGTATGCCCTACATCAGCCTCTTATAAGCGTGAGGAGGATGGGGTTGTTTTAGTTAATTATGATGATTGTATTGGTTGTAAGTATTGTTCATGGGCTTGTCCTTATGGCTGTAGGGAGTATGACGAGTTTGAGGGGGTTATGAAAAAGTGTACTCTTTGCATTGACAGAATATATAATGATAATTTACCTCATGAAGAGAGAAAGCCTGCATGTGTTTTAGCTTGTCCTACTAGGGCAAGGGTATTTGGTGATATTGATGATCCTAATAGTGAGGCCTCAAAAAGGATTAGGGATGGTATGGGTTATAAACTTATGCCTAAGTCTGCTGCTGAACCGTCAAACCACTATTTACCCAAGAGAAAGATTGAGATGAAGGTCGATAGGGATGATGTTAGAAGTAGAAAACATATTAAGGTTAAGACTGAGAAGTCTATTATATCGTACAAAGAGACTATTGCTGAGGATATTGCCAGCACTTAGTTTATAGGAGGCTATATGAGACCAGAGATGTCATTAGTTTTATTAACTGTTTTGGGGGGAATAGGTCAAGGGATATTCATTTTGACTATTGTATTAGAGGGTCTTTTTGCTAACACTATGCCGAGGATATACATATATAGTTTATTATTGAGTTCTCTATTATTTCAGGGCTTAGGCGGTATTGCCAGTATATTTCATCTTGGTAATCCAAAGCGTGGATGGAAGGCAATTAGGATGATTAGACAATCATGGTTATCCAGAGAGGCTATGCACCTAGGGGGGGCAATTAGTATAACTTTTATATATTTAGTTATGTTTTATTTTAATGCTTCTTACGAAAAGCTTTTATTACTTGGGTTTTTAGGCGTTATTGTTAGTTTTGGCTTTTTGATAGCCTCATCCATGTTGTATGTTGCCATTAGTTATATAAAGGAGTGGGCAAATATATATACTTTGGTTAACTTTATATTATCCGGTATACTGGGTGGGACTGCTATAGCTTATAGTTTAGCCTTGTTATTTTTACGTGGTGATATGGTTTTTATTATTGATGGTCTAGTCATATTTTTGATATTGCTTACATTATTTGCATTAGTTGTTAAGCTAATGTCTTATAAATATATTAACAATGCTTATGAGTCATCCACTTTGAGGAATGCCCTTGGGATAAACGATCATGACATACGTTTAATGGATACTGGATGTGCTTATGATAACTATAATACAAAAGAATATTTTTATAAGGCAGATAATAAGGTTATGCAGGAGAGGTTAGTTATAGTATTTGCATTTGTAGTACCGTTGTTTATTTGGCTTTTCATAGGCTATAACAGGGTTTATAGTTTTATTGATTTAGTTTTGAGTTTAGTTGTTATGGTATTAGTGATTTTTGGTTTTTTATGGGATAGGCGTTTATTTTTTATTGAGGGCAATCACTTACAAAACTTGTACTATAATAATTTTAGGGTAAAGGCTATTAAGAATCCTATTTTGACAAAGGCAAAAAGAGGTACTCCCATACCTTAGCTATATTTAAAAATAGTTGTTATGGGTTATTATTATATTTATCTCCTTCAAGAGTATAGTTTTTTATTATTAATTATCTTTACCTCAGCTTTTATGCTGGGGTATTTTATTTAGTAGTTGTTTTTAGGTTAACATGCTTAGGATATTTATTTTAGTTGTAGTTTTATTTGTTGTGGGTTTGAGTATTGCTTTATACATAAGCAGTGCTATGGTTAAGTTTGCCAGACCTTATTGGATTAATAATATTGATAATATTGATAAGCGTTATGTTGTTTTAGTACTCGGTGCAAGAGTATATAAGGATGGTAAGTTATCCACTATTCTTAGGGACAGGGTTGATTTGGGGATAGAGTTATATAAAAAAGCTGTGGTATCAAAGTTATTATTTTCTGGTGCTCATCACAAAGTGGATTATGATGAGGTTAATGCCATGAAAAACTATGCTTTATCTAAAGGTGTTTTGGATAGGGATATATTTTTAGATCATGCTGGTCTTAGAACTTATGATAGTTTATATAGGGCAAAAGCTATTTTTGGTTTAGGGTCTTTTTATGTTATAACACAAAAGTTCCACCTTGACAGGGCTATATATATAGCACGCCATCTTGGGCTTAATGTTTATGGTATACCAGCGGATAAGCGTATTTATGATGCTCATTATTTAAATAAGGCAAGAGAGTTTTTAGCTAGGATAAAGGCATATTTTGAGCTACATATATTTAATCATAAACCTAAACATCTTGGACCAAAGATAGATATAAAGGAGTATAGTGATGAGTGAGTTTTAGGTTTTTTTATAAGGATAGCGTTGATGGGATAAAAAGTGCTATGTTTTTTAGTTTAAATTAGTTAAATTATATTGGGATGTTATAGTTGTACTTATTATGTAGAAAGCAATTAGTTAGGTTAACTAAGGGTATATAGATGTCTGAAAAAGACTGGGGTGTTTATTTAGTTTATTGTGCGGATGAGACTTATTATTGCGGGGTAACTAAAAACATTAATAAAAGGATAAAAGACCATAATAACGGATTAGGAGCTAAATATACTCGTTATAGACTGCCTGTTAAGCTTATTGCTTTTTATGATATGCTTAGTAAAAAAGAGGCATATAAGCTTGAATATAAAATAAAAAGGCTTAAAAAGCATAAAAAGTCAGAGTTTTTATGTAAGCTAACTCAAAATAGAAAACTATACTAACTTCGTCCTAAAGCTAATACATTGTAAACTACTTGCTATAACTAACTTTATAAATATAAAGGTTTTAATATGGAAGCTAAGAAAATACAAAATAAATCAATTGAGTTGTCATTATTTGTTAAATCTGGAATATTATTACTTGCTGGTATGTTTGTAGGTTTTATAATACATAAAGTAATTGGTTTTGGAAAGTGGCTTTCAATGGAGGGTTATAGCTTTGGATATCCAATTGTTATAGCGTTATCATTATTAATAGCTTTAATTTTTATCGCTATAACCTACAAGCACATTAAAAACCTAATGACTACATATTATTTTGCAGTAATGAATGTTTTTTTTCTAGTTATTACTACCATGATAGGTACTTTTTTACCTCAGTGGAATACATTTAATGCCAGCGTTAAAGAGGATATTTATTATAATAATTTTTCAGTTTCTTTTTTTACGTTTATGGGCAATTCTTGGTATAAATTTGCCATTGTATTCGTCATACTTATATTGGTATACCTTTTAGTTAGGATTATTTTCAAGTTTAGGTATAAGAGGGTATTTACTTATTTAATTTTAGGTTTTGGTTTATTTTTATGTTTATCCGTTATTTTTAGTTTATCTTCGCCATCTGTTAGTATGTTTGGTGCATTGGCGAGTAAGATAATTATTTATTTAGGGCTTCATGACTTTTATCATAGTGGACCTTATACTGTTTTATATGTTTTTTTATTAGTTAGTCTTATTAGGATTATTCTAACTAAGCCCTTTAACTGGCGTTTTACTGGATTTCATCTTCTTCATATTTCGCTAATAATTATTGTTATGGGAGCTTGGCTAGACTTTCTTTTGGGCTTTAAGGGAGTTATTCACCTTGAGCTTAACAAGTATAGCGATAGGGTTGAGCTTTATAAGGCTGATTTTATGGGTAGGAAAAAGAAAAAGTTAGATTTTTATCTTAAATTGGATAAGTTTGAAACTAAGAAATACGATCCTGATTTTCATATATATTTAGCTAAGGTTAATCAGGGGCATAAAGAAATTGAAGTAGAGACTCCATCTGGTAAGAAGGCAGTTAAAAAGCGTTCTAAGAATGAGGTTCTTGTTGCTATTCCATTAGGTATTGGTAATAGTCAAAAGGTTTACGGCGAGGATATATCTTATAAAATTGTAAAATATATTCCTGATTTTTATATTAACTATATTAATTTTCCTAATAGGCTGTCTAAGCATTCCTTTGAGAAAGAGCTTTTACCTAGGGTTAAAAGTGATAATGATAAAAACCTTTTATTAAGTGCATATAAAAGAGTTAACAGTGGATATATACTTAAAAAAGATATTTATAAAGATGAGCTTTTGAGTCTTGATGTTGCTCAGATATTAAGTTCTATTCCTGATGATATTTTATCCGCTAATATAGACGTTATAAATCCAGGATTATTTGCTAGTATGTCCTCTGGAAAGGTGAATAATACCATTTTGTTTAGGCATAATTATAATCACAAAGATCCTACTAATGGGACTAAGATTAACTTGATATGGAGTTTTTCTAAAAAGGATGCTAATAAATTATTGTATAAAGTAAAGCGGGCTAAAAAGCAGTCTAAGCATTATATTAAGCTAGTTAATGGGGATAAAAACACTATAAAAACATTTTTTAAGCCTGGTGATGTTCATAAGGTGGATAATTCTCCATATAAAATAAGGTTAGACAAGTTTTATAAGCATTTTTATATTAAAGAAAAGGTTATTGTTAATGATTTATCTAATCCTATTAATCCTGTTGTTGAGCTTAGTCTTTTGGGGGATAAAGAAGATATTAAGTTTATGTTATTTGAGAATTATGACTTTCCATTACCGGATAAGCTTAAAAAGATTTTACCGGATTTAGGGTTTAAGTATTCTTATGACTCCAAGCAAATGAATAAGGTTGTCATTGCTGGAAAGGATAGAAAAATATATAGCATATTGAATAAGACTTTGAAGGTTGAGGATATTGAATTTAATAAGCCTTATATTTTTGGGGATAGTAAAGCCTCATACACTTTTATAAAAATGTATAATGATATTAAGCAGGTATATCCTTTTCCAGCTAATGCTTTGCCGTATCAGCGTAATCCACTTGTATTGCTGGAGGTAAAGACTGGGGGATTAGATAAATTAGTTTATCTACCGAATATAAGGGATAACACTGGTTCATATAGGTATTCACTGCCTAATTCTGACTATATTTTATATCTTGATTCGTCAAAGCAGTCCACTACAAAGTATTGGCAGAGTACCTTATCGATATTCGAGGATAAAAAAGTTAATAGGGCTAGTAAAACTCAGGTTATTAGGGTCAATGAGTATATGAAGTATAATGGTTATCGTTTTTATCAAACTAATGCCAGTGAACAAAATCCATATTATTCTGGGATTGGTATTACTTATGAGCCTGGATTATACATTGTATATTTTGGCTTTGTGGTATTATTGATTGGAGTTTTTATAACGTTATACATAAAGCCAAAGAATGGCTTAAATAGTTCTAATTAAGTAGTTAGGAGTATATTATGATAGAGCAGATATATTATTTACCTATATTAGCTAAGTTAACTCTATTAGCTTTTGTTGTAGCTTTTTTGGGATATATAGTGGCATTAGTTTTTAGTAAAAGGCTTGTGGATAAGTCTTTACTTATGTTTTTCCTTACTACTTTTTTATTGATATTGGCTTTTATTATTGATACATGGCTAATTGTTGATAGGTGGATAACAACAGGTAGAGAGCCTTTTAAGACTTGGTATGAGGCAACTATATTTATAACATGGGCAACTGCTCTTATATATATTATTGCTGAGTTAATTTTTAAAGTTAGACTTCTTGGAGTGTTTGTTAGTCTTGGTATACTATTAACCTTTTTATTTGCGGTATCCAAGAGGGATGTAGAGGCATTACCTCTTATGGCGGCTTTACAGAGTCCACTTTTTATACCTCATGTACTTAGTTATGTTATGGGCTATGGAGCATTTTTTATAGCTTTTTTGTCTGCGATTTTATATTTAATATTTCCAAGGGATGTTAGTTGGTATTGGCTTATGAGTGGACAGAAGTCTGTTAATTTTAGTTCTTATGCTTTTTCTGTTAGCAAGTTTGGTTTTTTATTTTTAACTTTGGGATTATTAATAGGTTCATGGTGGGGTCAGGAGGCATGGTCTAACTATTGGGGATGGGATTCAAAAGAAAATTGGGCATTAGTATCATGGTTTGCTTTTGTGGGATATTTTCATTTAAAGTATATATGGGATGATAAAAAGTTAGCTATTGTTATTATCATAGGGTTTTTAGCTATTCTTTTTACTTATTTGGGCATGCAGTATTTACCAGGACCAAGTTTGCATAAATATACTAGTTAGGTTTTTGTAAATATGATGGAGTAGTTTATTAATCTTTTTATTTTTAGTCAGGCAAATTGCTAATAGAAAACAGGGTATAAATAATATGGCACAGACTTTTTCATTTGACATTATATCCCAAGTGGATATGAACGAGGTTATGAATGCGGTTAATCAGTCTCAAAAGGAGATGGCTCAAAGATATGACTTTAAGGGCAGTAAGAGTGATATTACCCTTAATCAGAAGGATAACTGTATTAATCTTTTGGCTGATAACGATTTTAAGCTTAAGAGTATAGTTGATATACTAAAGGCAAAGCTGGTAAAAAGAAAGGTTCCTCTTAAGGCACTTATTTATAACAAGGAGGAGAGTGCATCTCATGGGATGATTAGGCAAAAGATTGAATTGCAATCGGGTATTAATAAAGATAAGTGTAAGGAAATTGTTAAATTTATAAAGGATAGTAAAATAAGGGTTCAGTCTCAAATACAGGATTTACAGGTTAGGGTTACTGGAAGAAAAAAAGATGATCTTCAGGATATAATGGCCAAGCTTAAGGATAAGGATTTTGGTATCCATATAGATTTTGAAAATTATAGATAATATTTGCTAAATAAGGTTAAGCCCTTATAAAAAGGCTGGAGTTTTGGGTAATAGTTTGCATAATAGAAAATGGTTATTCCTTGATGTGGGTAATGTTATACTAAATGATGATCCTGGTGTAGCTTATTCTTATAAGCTTATTCATGAAGAGTTAGTAAAAAGAGGTATTAACATTACATTTAATGACCTGCTTAACAAGAGGGATGAGTTTTTTATTAATTCTAATAAGCGTCTTCCTAGGGATTTGGTTCTTAATTATTGTTCTTATGATGAAGAAAAGCTAATTCGTAATACTATATTTTCTCATATACACTCTATGTGGTATGATCTTAATCCTATTATACCAAAGGCAAAATCCTTTATAAAGCGTGCATATAGTAAATATAACCTTGGGATTATTGCGAATCAACCTGTTGAGTGTTACGACGTTCTTAAAAAGCATGACTTAGTTAAATATTTTAAGGTTATAGCGTTATCTGACAGTTTGGGGATAAGCAAGCCAGATATAGGACTTTTCAACTGGGCATTAAAAGAGGCTAATACTGATCCAGGCAGGTCTATTATGGTGGGTGATAGGCTGGATAATGATATTGCTCCATCTAAGTCTATTGGTATGACTGCTATTCACCTAAAGCTTGATCTTGACAAAAAGATGAATGGTTATGTAATTAGTTACGAGCATGAAGTTTATTTATCTCACATTAGGCGTTTTAACATTAGTTATAGAGAGTCTAATTCTGATGACGAGATTCCTCATTTTACGGCTAATAGTTATGATGAGCTAGGAGCTTATCTTATTAATTAGTTTTTTTTGTTAAAAGCAACTTTGTTTTGTAATTATGGGTTATTATACTTTAAGATAAAGTATAGCAAGGAGAAAACATGGATAATCTTTTTGAGACTCATGGTGCTTTTAGTTGGACAGAGCTTAGTACAACTGATGTAGATGGGGCGGTTAAGTTTTATGGTAAACTTTTAAATTGGGATATTAAAAAATATTCTGATTCTCAACAGCCTAATCTAAACTATCACGTAGTAAATATAAATGGTCATGGTGTTGGCGGTATTATGAAAATGCCTCCTAATACGCCAGAGGGAGTACCACCTATGTGGTCATCCTATATTACGGTGGATAATGTTGATGATGTTGCAAAAAAGGCTAAAGACCTAGGTGGAAAGGTAATATTACCCCTAACTGATATACAAGATGTTGGTAGGTTTTGTTTTATACAGGATCCTCAGGGTGCTATTTTTGGAGTTATTACTTACAATAAGAAGTAGTTTATAAAGGATATTATACTTTTATTTTTGGATGCTATTTTTATAGCGGAAGTTATAATTAATTTCTTATGGGGGAGTTATGTTGTTAAAGGGTAAGGTAGCTCTTGTTACTGGGGCTAGTAGGGGTATTGGAGAGGCTATAGCCAAACTATTTGCAAAAGAGGGTGCAAGGGTTGTAGTAAACTATAAAAGCAATAAGGATAAGGCTGAGAGGGTTGTTACTGACATTAACAAGGATGGCGGAAAGGCAATAGCTATTCAGGCCGATGTTAGAAGTAAGGCTGAGGTTATAAAGCTTATAGAAAAAACAGAGGGTCATTTTAATGCCATTGATATTATGGTTTTAAATGCCAGTATTAATTTTAAGGTACTTCCTTTTGTGGAGTATCCATGGGATAGTTTTGAGTCTAAGCTTGTTGATGAGATTAGGGCAGTATTTTTTCCTTGTAAAGCTGTTATACCATCTATGGTAGATAGAAAAAAGGGGAATATTATTATTATATCCAGTTCACTATCCCGTTTTCCTGGTGATGGCTTTTCTGTTCATAGTGTGGCAAAGTCTGCTTTGGATGCTTTTGGAAAATCATTAGCTCTTGAACTGGGTCCTAATGGGATTAGGGTAAATGTGGTTGCACCAGGTTTAACATTGACTGATGCCACCAGCTTTTTGAACGATGTTCAAAAAAAGGCTATTGCGGATATGATTCCTTTAAGGCGTAACGCTTTACCAGATGATATTGCTGGAGCTGTTTTAATGATAGCCTGTGATCACTCTAAGTTTATTACTGGTACTTATGCCCAAGTGAACGGCGGCATACAGATGATATAATTTATTTATTATCCGATTTATTGTTATTTTTTATAGATGTTTTATCATTTTGGATAATGATTTCTACCCGCCTATTTTTAGCCCTGTCCCGTATACTTTTATTAGATGTTATAGGTTTATGTTCTCCAAAGCCTTTATATTTAATTCTATTGGGCAAGATGCCTTTTTGTATGAGGTAATCCATTACTTTTTTAGCTCTTAGTTTAGAAAACTTAAGGTTATATTCGTCAGTTCCTATTGAGTCTGTATGTCCTTCTACTGTTAGTTGTAAGTGGTCATATTTCATTAATATTTTAGCCAGCTTATCAAGGTTAGTTATGGTATTTTGTTTTAGCTTGGTTGAGTTAAAGTCAAAAAGCAGTTCACCAAGATTAATGGATATACCTTTTTCACTTTTTTTTACTGGGAAGTTAAGCTTTGACTTTTTTAATTGTTTTTTAATATCCTTTTCTATGGATTTAGGCTTTTTAGGCTTACTCTTTGTTTTAGAAGGTTTTTTTATAATATCGCCATAATCAACACCTCTAAACTCTCTAACCTGTCCATTTGCTAGTATGTATATAAAATAGTATTTGCCTTCATAATAAATTGGTATACCATTTTTTTTGTCCCAATAATATATACCGTTAAAATAGCCAGCTACCCTTGTAGGGAATAGGCTTCTAGTTTTAGCTATTATAAGTTTATTATTTTGATTAATTGTATAAAGAACGCTGAATACTGCACAGTCCTTACCTCTAAACTGGTCATCTCTTAAATATTTATATCTAACTGTTAAGGGTATGGAGTAAGGCTTTGATATATTTAGCTTTTTTAAGTCTTGTACTTCTTTGGCGTTATTTATCCATGAGTCGCCTATTTTAATGTCTTTTTTGGGGAAGGTTGGTATTCCTCTTACAACGGGATAATAATATTGTTTATCAAGCTCTATTTTTCCATCTATATATTGTTTAAAGCGTGTTTTTGTATTATGTCTGTTCTTAAGCGTATATGGAGAGGTTGATCCATATGGACGGCTATAGTAGTTATAATTGCCATTAATTTCGGACATTGCATTAGTAGTTTTATTTACGTTTAATAGTCCTTCATATTTTTGGTCGACTTTAATTATCAAAACGTTATTAACAAGAACTTCTTGTGTAGAAAATGTTCTTAAGTTGTATTCATCCCCTTTTTTACTCTTATATTTAAATACTAACGAAAATGATGGAGGATTAATTAAAAAAATAAATATTATGCTAAACATAAAATAAATCATAAAACGAATCATAAAACCTCCTAGTTAATATTGTATTATGGTGGCTTAAACACTTCTTAATAAGTTGATTTGCTGTTTTACTCATAATTCTATCTGAATAAAAAAGTTATTAAGTTATATTAATTATAGAGTCGATTGTTATAAACAAAATAATATTAAAAGAAATAATAAAGCTAATTGTTAAAATAAAGGCTATAATAATTATACTATATTTTTAAAAACTTTAAAAAAGTGTTACCATATATTGTAATAAAATATAAAAAAGGAATATTTTTAAAAGTATTATTTTTTAAATAAAAATTTGCCAATATAGAAATCATTTAATATTATTGGACTTAAGTGTATAGTGTGAAATGTTTGAACTTATAGTTTTTTTGATAGGCTGGAATTTATTATGAATGCAAAAGAATTAAAGATGTACTTAATATCTCAAATCGATGAAATTAACCGATATAAGTGGATAGAAAGCGAAAAAAGATGTTGTGATATTGGTTTTCATCAGGCGGCAAAAGAGTGGATAGAGCAATATTCTGCTGACTTTAAAAATAGTTGGTACTAATTGCTTATAAATTACAAGTATAATTGTGTAGCTTATGAATGAAAAAGAGCTTAAAACTTTTTTATTAGCTCAAATTGACGAAATTAATCAATATAAATGGATAGAAAGTGAAAAAAAGTGTCGTGATATTGGTTTTCAACAAGCGGCCTTAGAATGGATTTCACAATATTCTGCTGATTTTAAAGATAAATGGGGAAAAAAAAAATATAGTAAAAACTAATTTTTTTATCTATAGTCAAATTAATATATCAATAATTTTTTAAAATTATTAAAGCTTTAACTACAAATAGATTTACTCTATAGTATTTTTCTTGACTCCTTTTGATAAAACTATTATTATTAATACTCCTAATTAAAAAAAACTTATTTTATGTTAACTTTCAAGGTAAAACAATGGCAAAAAAGAAGGCTGAGAGTAGAATAATTATATCCTTAGAGTGTACTGAGTGTAGGGATAGTGGTATTCCAAATGTTTCTCGATACTCAACGACTAAAAATAGAAAAAATACAACAGGTAAGATGGAAATAAAAAAGTATTGTAGGTTTGAAAGAAAACATACAATACATAAAGAAGTAAAGTAGCATTAATATTTAGCACTTATAGCCATCCAAAAGGTAGTTAAAGAACAAGCCTTTTAAGAAATTATTATACTTACGCTGAGTTATTGTAATTGTCCTTTATTTATACATTAAATATTTTATATGGGGATATTAGTCAGGGTAGAACATGAAAAAGCTATATCCTATTTATTATAACAAGAAGAGTCCGTGTTATTCGATAGATCATTTAGGTAATGGTGGCTGTCCAGCACGTAATGACATTGCCAGGTTTATTTATAGTATTAGTGTTGGAGACTTTCTTAAGGCCTTCAACATATTAAAAGAGACCAATCCATTTTCTGGTGGTTGTGGTCGTTTTTGTGATCATCCATGTGAAACTGCTTGTAATAGGGCTAAGTTTGACAGTGCTGTGGATATTAAATACTTAGAACGTTTTGCATCGGACTATGGCTTTAAAAATAACATATTAGCAAAGCCTGTTGAACATAGAAAGAATAAGTCTATTGCTGTTATTGGTTCTGGACCCGCCGGCTTATCTAGTGCATATTTTCTTGCAAGAGCAGGTTATGATGTTATAGTATACGAGCGTCATAAAGAGGCTGGTGGTATTTTATTTGAAGGTATACCACCTTTTCGTTATCCTTTTGAGCTTAGGGATTATGAAATAAATTATATAAAGAGTTTTGGTGTTGATATTAGGCTCGATAAGCCTGTAGATTGGGGCTTTTTAAAAAGCCTTATAAAGGAGCATGATGCAATAGTTATTGCAACTGGAGCTCAAAAAGCAAGGTCTATGGGTATATCTGGGGATAACTTAAGTGACGTTAAGGTGGGTTTAGAGTTTTTACGTAATTTATATTACCATCAAGATTTTAAGAGTGCTAATTATAACGGACTTCTTAAGTCATTGGAAGTTGGTAAGGATATTGCTATTATTGGGGGTGGGTATACAGCTTTTGATGTTGCAAGGTCGTCTATACGTCTTGGTGCTAATCCTAGTGTTTATTATAGGCGTAGTATGACTGAGATGACTGCTCATCCGGGTGAGGTAGATGAGGCTAAAAAAGAGGGTATTGATTTTAGTTTTCTTACTGCACCTACTGATATAAAAAAGCTTAAGAGTGGAAAACTTCAGCTTTCTATGGAGAGAATGAGATTAGGGGATGTTGATTCATCTGGTAGAAGGCGTCCTGTGCCTATTAAGGGGTCTATCTATCAATTGGAGGTGGATACTGTTATTACGGCTATTGGTGAGACGCCAGATTTAAGTTTTATTACTTCTGATTATAGGATAGAAGGGTATAATATCTTTATAGACGCTTTAGAAAAAGAAGACAAGGATAAGCTTTTCATTACTGGGGATGCTCTTCAGGGCAATAGTGGCTCTGTTGGGATGGTAGTTAGGGCTGTAGGGGCTTCACAGGATACGGCTATAGAGGTTCGTAATTATTTGGGTGAGAACCTTGAACGTCCTAAATATAATGACGACGTTGCTTTTTATGATACTATTAAAAAGAGGTACTTCCCTGTTGAGGCGAGGTTAAGGTTGGGTAAGTTATCCATTGAAGAAAGAAAAGGCAATTTTAAAGAGGTTGATTTACCTTTATCTGATGATCTTGCTATGTCAAAGGCATCAAGGTGTTGGAATTGTGGTATATGCATCCAGTGTGATTGGTGTCGTGATTATGCTAATGAGAGCATATTAAAGCTTTCTAAGAATTGGAATGCTAAAAAAGATAGTCATTTTTATAAATTTATTAAAGAAAAAGTAAGTAGCCAAACAAAGGATAGTGTTACAGGCTGTCCAAGGAATGCAATGGCAATTGTTCCCTATGATAATAACTGGAAAGACATTGTGGATAAGCAATATATATCTTACGATGACATAGCTTATTAGGCCTTATTATATTTTAGATTTGATATAATCAACTTAATTGGGTATATATTATGGATATAAGGACATTTAGTGGTGGGGACGAGGGTATACCACCTGGTGCATGTGGTTTATTAACTGCGGCTGGACAGTTTAAGCTTAGCAATGTATTGAATGCTGCTTATTGCTTGCAATATAGGGGTAGAACAGGTTCTGGGGTTACATTAAAGGGTGTATATCCTTATAAGGGTGATAATATATTTCATTTTCATGTTATGTATAGGAATCGTTCTAATATTAGTGAGCTTGAGAATGTGTTAAAGGGTTGGGGTTTTGCTATAGATAAAAAGCGTCCTTTGGTTGAGAAAAAATGGTATTATGAATATGATATGCCTGAGTTATTTAGTTATCAGGTAACCACTCCAAAGACTGAGAGAATGTTATATACTGATCAGATTTTAGACCCTATGTTATACATAAGAAAAAAGGTCACTGAGTTTAATATGCACCATATTAACGATACGAGGATATTCTCTAGCAGTCAGGATTCGGGTACATTTTTAACCGCTTTTCAGTTGGATGATACTCTTAACATATTTGACATTGCTCAGTACGAGGATAGGGATATAACAGCTTGTCAGATTCACATGAGATGGCCAACAAGTAGGGGTAGAGGGTTATGGTGGGGTCCACAACCTATTGCTCTTGGTAATGTATCTGGTACTCATAATGGACACCTATCATCTGATAAGTCCAATGCCATAGCTCTAGAGCAAATAGGCATACCTCTTCATGTGGGTACTGATTCAGAGGCTATTTTTAAGTTACTGCATTATTTGCTTGAAAATAACTATTCTTTAAAAGAGATTGAATGGATTGTATGCCGTAAGTTCCCAAAAGAGGCAGAGTTAATGGAAGATAAAGAAAGGGATATTTATCATAAGTTAACTTCTAACTCTATCTTAAATAGATTTAAGTTTAGTGGACCAACTACAGCCATTGTTCTTATTGGGGATATTCTTATTGGCTTGACTGACAGGGATCATCTAAGAGCATTTACTATTGGTTATAATGATAAGGTTACGTTTATGGCTAGTGAAGAGAGAGCTGTTGTTATGGCCGCTTATGCTCTTGGAGAGGATATTGAGATATTCAATCCTGATGCGGGTAAGGTAGTTGCCTTTGATATTAATAATGGAGTTCCTAAAAGGTTGGACTATGAGTGGAAAAAAGCTTCCTGAAAACTTAATCATAAACGATTATAAACTTCCTGATAATGCAAATAAGCTAATAAGAAAGACATTTATTGTTCACGACGAGCCTAATAGGCTTAGTATTAGTAATATTGGCTCTAAGTATAGGGTTAAGGTTACTTCTGAGAACGAAGAACCAGGTAAGGGATGTATACATTGTGGTACGTGTGTAATTGCCTGTACTCATAATTTAGACAGACCTGATTTACCTTTTGGAGTATTCAGGATGGAGGAGATTGCTGTTGATAAGGATGGCAATCATATATATCCTGATGATGGTCAAGAGGCTGTATTTGTTGATAAGGTACTCCACATTGTTCAGGAGGAGTGTTGTAATTGTAAGAGGTGTGTAAAGGAGTGTCCTAGAGGTGCTATTCAGGTATATGAAGAAAGGGATTATAACTCTATTGGATGTAGTTTAAGTGATCACTCTGTAATTAACGGGGCTATACAACGTAGTGAGGGAAGGTCTATGGTGGGTTCTGCTCATTTAGGTGAGCTTCCTTCTAAGATACGCAATGAATGGCTTATTGATGCGGCTGAGATACTTAGTCCTCAGAGGGATAATCGTCATGAGTATGCTGGTAACTTACGTCAATCATATCTTGGAAAACGTAATGCAAGGTTTAGGATTGAGTGTCCTATATTTGATGTTAATCAGAGTTATGGTTCTAATAGTCATGAGGCGTTTATGGCTAGGATGATGGCGTCTATTAGCTTGCAAAGGCCATTTTTCACAGGTGAAGGGTTTATACATCCAGACTTTGAGTCGGCTTTTCAATATTGTATTATTCAGTTTGGGTCTGGTGGTTATGGTTCTTGGGTAGAGCTGGATAAGTTTGCTGGTTTTAATATGAAGTATGGTCAGGATGCTAAAAAGGGTAAGGGAGGACGTTTACCTGCTCCTAAAAACGATTTAGAGATCGCTCTTCTTAGGTGTGTTGAGGCATTAAGGACTCTTACTGCACCTAATCCACAACATTTACAATATTCTATTGAAGAATTGCCAATGAGGGTAGAGACTCTTAGGGCTGTTGTGGGGGATGACAAGCTAATAGGAGCTGATGCTTATGGTACTGCTTGGAACTATGCAGAGATTGTAGTGGCATTAGCAAAGGCTGGGTTTGATTATATTACGATAAAGGGTGGTGATGGTTCTACTGGTGCGGCTCATCATGTTGACTTACAAAATAGGGGATTAAATACTGTTTATCTTGCACACATAGCTGATTTTGCTTTAAGGGCAGAGGGGCTTAGGGAGTCTGTCTCTATTATTGCAGAAGGGGGGCTTACTGATTCTTTTAGTGCATTTTTAACCTTTTTAGCTGGGGCAGACTTTGTGGGTATGGGTATGAGGCATTTGCACCCTTTGGGCTGTACTCTTTGTAAGCGTTGTCATACTGATCAATGTGCATGGGGTATTACCTCACGTCCTTATGGTACACGGATTGATCCAGAAGAGGGTTCTAATAGAATTATTAATATGAATAAGAGTTTCATCCACGATATGGAAGGACTTGCCGCTGGGCTTGGTATGAGTACTCTTGCGGATGTTGTTGGATCACGAAGGTTTCGCTATCATGGTAATGACCCTCTTTTGTATGAGACTTTTGGTAAAAAAGAATGGAAAAAGCAGTTGAATAATGTTATTCTACCTGGTAAAAAGAAGCATGCAATATTTAAAAGTGAAAATGAGAGCTATGATGAGAATAGCTTTTTGATCGATGGATACCTAAAAGGCATAAACAATGACTTTTTAGAGATTGATGTTGGGGTTGATAGAGTTGATAGCCGTGTTCTTAATCTAATTATGAAAAGGGCAAGTGATATGGGGGTTAGGAGGTTCACTTTACAGAATGTTGTTGGACACAGGTATATTGGTACTGGGGTTAAGGCTGATGAGATAAACGTTCATGGGTTAGTTGGTAATAATTCTTTTGCTTTTATAAGGGATACCAAGGTTACTACATATCCTGCTCATACAAATGTTATGACTATTCGTGGTAATGCACAGGTTGGTGTTGCTAATACGTCTAACCCTAGTGAGATTAACATATCTGGTGAGGTTAATGATTTATTTGCGTCTTATGCGGTTTCTGGTAAGTTTAGGGTTGCTAAGGCTGGAGGGGTTAGGAGTCTTTTACTTTTCAAGGCAGGCTTACCAGAGGTATGGAAAAACATTAATCCTAAAAGGTATGAGGGTTTGGAAAAGACTGATATTATTAATGAATTGCTTTTTCACTATCAAAAGCGAAAGGGGCTTATTGACAGTTTAGGTTGGGAGGAGTTTTTAAAAACCTTTGCACCTCTTATTAGTGATAGGGAGCCACCTGTTGGCATATTTGGTCTTAGCAAGGATAAGGGTATGGGTGATTATTTTATGGAGTATGCTCAAGGGGGGATTGGAATATTATTAAACATTTTTGACATAGACTCTCCTGTTGGGTATTATGCTTGTAGTGGTATGTCAGCTGGAGCGTCTTATATTAGGGGTAAGGTTCATAAGAATCAGCTTGGTGTTGGGGTTAAGAATATTGGTATGGTTAGTGATATTGAGGATAGGTCTTTTTTAAAGAAAGAGATTATTGATTTTATAAATGTTTTTTCAAAGATCAGTATTGACAAAGAGTATGACAAGCAGTTAGCTTTATTTTCTAATAAGTTTAACAAAGATTCTGATAAGATATTGGATCAGTTTTCCAAGATTATTCCTAACACTATCTAATTTTGGTTTAGGATATGTAGCTAAAGTAGAATTGGAATAATTGAATGCTGGTTATATTGGAGGATTGTTAGAGAGGGTATCTAATGAAAATAAAGTTCATAATGCCAGCTTTTAATGAAGTAGAGGGTTCTATTAGGCGATCTATTAAGTATTCACTTTTTCCTCCTTTGGGATTAGTAACTCTTGCTGGTTATTTACTACCTTCGGATGAAGTAGAGGTTGTTAATGAGCATGTTCAAAAGTTATACTTGGATGATGATCCTGATATTGTTGCCATTCAAGTTTACATATCCAATGCTTATAGGGCATATCGTATAGCTAATCACTATCGTAAGAAAGGTATTTTTGTTATTTTAGGTGGATTGCATGTAACATCTTTACCTAAAGAGGCAAAGATGTATGCCGATTCTATTATTATTGGTCCTGGAGAAGGTATATTCTCAACTTTTTTATCTGACTACAGAAAAGGCAAGATTAAAAAAGTATATATTTCTAAACATAGATCATTAATTGATGTTCCTCCTTTGAGGAGAGACTTAATAAAAAGAAGATTATATTTAGTTCCGAACTCTCTTATTATATCGAGGGGTTGTCCTTATCACTGTGAGTTTTGTTATAAGGATTCCTTTTTTAAGAATGGAAAATCATTTTATACAAAAAAGTTAGATGATGTATTAAATGAAATAGAGCAGCTTAAAGGTAGACATCTTTATTTTTTAGATGATCACTTATTTGGTGCTAAGTCTTTTGTTAGAAACTTATTTTACGAAATGAGGAGTATGAATAGAATATTTCAGGGGGCAGCCACTGTAGATTCTATATTAAATAGTGATCTTATTGATTTAGCCGCTGAGGTTGGCCTAAAGAGCATTTTCATTGGTTTTGAGAGTTTAAACTTTGATAGCCTTAAGGTTAGTAATAAACGGCAAAACATTAATAAGGACTATGAAAAAGTCATTAATAGGCTTCACGATCTTGGGGTTATGATTAACGCTAGCTTTGTTTTTGGTTTGGATGGAGACAATAAAGACGTTTTTAAGAGAACTGTTGACTGGGCATTAGAGATGGGTATAACAACGGCTACTTTTCATATTGCTACTCCCTATCCTGGTACTGCATTTTATAAGCGTCTTAAAGAGTCTGGACGGATTATTACAGAGAACTGGGATTTATATAATACTCGAAATGTTACATTCATACCTGTTGGTATGACTTGTGAGGAGCTAAAAAATGGATATGATACAGCATATAAATATTTTTATGAATGGGGTTCTATTTTTAAAGCCAGTTCGATTCATGATAGTCTAAGGAATAAACTTAAGCATTTCTTTTATACAAGTGGGTGGAGAAAGCTTGAACCATTATGGAATATAGCCATTCAAATGAAAATACTAAACTGTATGACACCTCTTTTAGAGAGCATTCTTACTAAGAAGCAAGCAAACAGTAAGCCGACACAAGAAGAATCAACCATAGTTTGTAACTAAAACTATTATAACCTATTTATAATTTGCTATAGTGTAGTAAAATGGAAGAAAATACTATTTATCAAGAAAACTGTATTGACACTATGAAATTATTTGAGGATAATTTTGTGGATATGGTTTTAACATCCCCACCTTATGATGATTTAAGGGATTATAACGGCTATAACTTTTTATTTGAGAGCATAATAAAAGAGCTATACAGAATATTAAAAGTTGGTGGAGTGATTATCTGGGTTGTAGGAGATAAAACAGAAAACGGTAGTGAGACATTAACCTCTTTCAAGCAAGCAATACATTTTAGACAGGTTGGCTTTAATTTGCACGATACTATGATCTACTATAAAAACAATCCAATGCCTACAAGTGGTAAGCGTTATCATCAACACTTTGAATATATGTTTGCTTTTTCAAAGGACAGTCCAAAGACTTTTAATCCTATTACAGAGCAAACGAAATATAGGGGGCTTGCTAATATGAAAAATAGAGGAAAGGCTGGGACTCTTAATTATAAAAAAGTAAACCGAACGACTAATAAAAAGCTAGGTAATGTATTCTTTTACTCAATTGGTGGGGGTATATCCACTAAGGATAAGATTGCTTATAACCACTCAGCTATTTTCCCCGAGCAACTTGCTATCGACCAGATTAAAACATGGACTAATAAAAATGACTTGGTTTACGATCCGTTTATGGGGAGCGGGGCTACAGCTAAAGTAGCACATTTGTTAGGCAGAAGATGGATTGGCTCAGAAATATCTAAAGAGTATACAGAAATCGCTAATGAAAGATTAAAAGTATATACAAACAGGGGGTCATAAATGTGCGGAATTGTAGGGATTATTAATACGGATAAAAAACTAATAGATGGTAGTCATATTAGGGAGGCTATCAAAATACAGCATGATAGGGGGAATGGTCTTGGTGGTGGGTTTGCCGCTTATGGTATTTATCCTGAATATAGGGATTATTATGCCTTTCATATTATGTATGATGGTGGCCGTCATGATCCTGTTATACAAAGGGTTGAGGATTATTTAGGGTTAAAGACAAAGATCTATCATGAAGAGGAGATACCTGTATATCCAACAAAGGCTATTATGACTGGACCATACTTTAAGAGGTATTTTGTTTTACCTCATGAGGATGAGTTATTACCCGGTCAGACTATAGACGACTGTGTTGTTGAGATTGTTATGCACATTAACCAGCTGGATAGAGCATTTGTAGCCTCATCTGGTAAGAATATGGGAGCCTTTAAGGGAGTTGGCTTTCCTGAGGATATTGCTGACTATTTTAGAATAGACAAATACAAAGGTTATATGTGGACTGCTCATAATCGCTTTCCTACCAATACCCCTGGATGGTGGGGTGGTGCTCATCCCTTTTGTATATTGGATAAGTCATGTGTTCATAATGGTGAGATAACCAGTTATGGTACAAATGCGAGGTGGCTTAAGATGTATAATTATTTGTGCCTTCTTAGAACGGATACTGAGGTTATAAGTTATATTTTTGATAAGCTACAAAGAAAGGATAGCTTGCCTATTGAGGATATTTGTAGTGCTATGGCTCCACCTCTTTGGGAGGATATTGACAGAAATAATGATAATAAGCTAAGGTTATTGAGGCAGATATATGGTCCTGCAGTGGTTAATGGGCCTTTTGGTATTGTTCTGACTCATAATGATGGGGCTATAATATTGAATGACAGGAATAAACTTAGACCTGTGGTTTGTGCTGTTGACGGTAATAGGTTTTACGCCTCATCTGAGGAGTGTAGTATTAGGTTATTATCCTCTAAGGTTGATGAATTATGGTCTCCTAAGGGTGGAGAGCCAGTTATTGTTAATTTTAAAGCTGGATATATGAATTAGGAGCTATAAATGGAGAAGATGAAAAACAATTGGAGAGTTACTCCGTCGTTTCACCCTGAGTTTAATATAGAAAGGTGTGATTATGAGAATGGTTGTAATTTATGTGCTCATGAGTGCTCTTTTGGAGAGATATCCTTAAAGCCAATAAAGAAGGGTGATAAGGTGTTATATAAGCCTTGGGCTAATTATGAGGCATGTGGGGCGTGTCAGAGATGTGTTAAGTTTTGTCCAGAGAAGGCTATTTATATTAAGATAGAGCCTATGTCGTCCAGTCATGGATATTGGACTCCTCAGCATGTGGCCAATTTGTGGAGGCAGGCTGGTGATATTGGGGGAGTTTTATTAGTTGGTAATGGTGCCACTGGTCCTCAAAGGCGATATTTTGATCATATAATGTTTGATGCTTGTCAGGTTACAAACCCCTCTATTGATCCTCTTAGAGAGCCTATGGAGATTAGAACTTATTTAGGTAAAAAGCCCAGCAAGTATGGTGATGATATTGGTCCGCAGTTAAAGTTGGAGATACCTATTATGTTTGGTGCTATGAGCTTTGGAGCGGTTAGTCTTAATGTACACGAGTCTGAGGCAAGGGCTACTCATGAGGTTGGTACATTTTGGAATACTGGCGAAGGTGGATTTCATAAGTCATTAAGGAAGTATGGTGCTAATACTATTGTTCAGGTAGCATCTGGACGTTTTGGTGTTAGTGAGGATTATTTAAAAGCGGCTGCTGCTGTGGAGATAAAGATAGGTCAGGGAGCAAAACCAGGTATTGGAGGGCATTTACCTGGTGAAAAGGTATCCAAAGCCATATCAGAGACTCGGATGATACCTGTTGGTAGTGATGCTTTATCACCCGCACCTCATCATGATATTTACTCCATAGAGGATTTACGCCAGCTTATATACGCCATTAAAGAGGCTGTGGATTATAAGGTACCTGTTTCAGTAAAGATATCCGCTGTTCATAATGTGGCACCTATTGCAAGTGGGATAGCAAGGGCTGGGGCTGATATTATTGCTATTGATGGTTTTCGTGCTGGTTCTGGTGCAACGCCATTACAGATACGCCAAAATACTGGTATTCCCATTGAATTAGCTATTGCATCTGCGGATCAGAGGCTTAGGGATGAGGGTATTAGGTCTAGTGTTAGTCTTGTTGCCTCTGGTGGTATGCAATGTTCATCTGATGTGCTTAAGGCTATTTGTCTTGGGGCTGATGCTATATATATTGGTACTCCTGTACTTTTGGCTTTGGGATGTGGTGTTTGTCAGAGGTGTTTTACTGGAAAGTGTGCTTATGGTATTACCACTACAAATCCGTCTTTGGTTGACCGTATTGATGTTAAAGAGGGGGCTCAGGCTTTAAAGAATCTACTTAATGCTTGGGCTGAAGAGATAAAAGAGCTTATGGGGTCTATGGGTATTAGCACTATTGAGGCTCTAAGGGGTAATAGGGATAGGATTAGGGGTATTAATCTAAACGAAGAAGAACTACGTATTCTTGGGATAAAGCATGCTGGTGCATGAGCTAAGTGTTATAATTGAATTATCAAAAGTATACTATTCAAAAGTTGACTTATATAGAGTAAGCATTTAGAATTTAATATGACTTTTAATGCTATGTTAAGGAGGTTATATATAGTAAATATGTTTTGACAAACATAATTGTAAAAATCAAATTGACTTTATTTTTGTATTTAATATCTTTTCTTCTAAATAGTAATATACTATTTAATTAAATTAATACCAATAAGCCTTCTAAAGAATACTACTATATTTATTATAAGGTTGCGTACACCAATATTAAATACAATAAATAAGTAGGTTGAACTGAATGATAATATAAGGAGAATAGATATGTTTAATTTAGGATTAATTCAAAGAGCATTACCTGTTATTGATATATTAATTGCACCTTTTGTTTTTATTAGTAGCTATCTTTTCAAGTTTATTAGAATAAAAGGGGTGGCTAATATGAAAATAGCTAAAAAGATATTTATAAAAGTTGGTATTTATCCAATAAAAGATCATTATTATGAGCCTCTTTTTAATCCAGCTCATTTATATAAATCACTACGAGAAGATAGAGTATTACCCTGGATAGATTTTAATGTTAAAGAACAACTTAATATGCTTAAAAACTTTAACTATAATGATGAATTAATAAAAATCCCTATGGATAAAAATGATAAAAACTCTATTCAATCTCAAAAGGAATATAGCTTCTTTTATTATAATAACTATCATTTTGAATATGGAGACTCTGAATATTTATATAACACCATTCGCTTCTTAAAGCCAAAACAAATTATAGAGGTAGGATGTGGTTACTCAACATTACTAATGCTTGAGGCTATTAAACAAAATAAACAAGAGAATCCAAACTATCAATGTAAGCAAGTTTGTATAGAACCTTATGAAAAGCCATGGTTAGAAGAATTAGATATTAAAATAACTAGAGAAAGATTAGAAAAGCTTGATTCTTCAATATTTAACACTTTAGAGAAAAATGATATTCTTTTTATTGACTCCTCACATATAATAAGGGCCCAAGGTGATGTTTTACTAATATATTTAACAATCTTACCAATGCTAAAAAAAGGAGTTTATGTTCATATACATGATATTTTTACACCAAAAGACTATCTCGATAATTGGATATTAGAACATCACTATCCCTTTTGGAATGAACAGTACCTTGTTGAAGCATTCCTTGGTATGAATAAAGAATATAAAATAATTGGTGCATTAAATTTCTTAAAACATAACTACTTTAAGGAACTTTCAGAAAAGTGTCCTACCCTAAAACAGGTACCTCATGATGAACCAAGATCTGAACCAAGGTCACTGTGGATAGTACGAAAATAAAATATACTAAATATATATTTTATATAATATTAAAAGTTATGTTCTAGTATTTATAAAGATTGCTTTATATAGTTAGCTTTTCTTATATTTAATATACGATAGTTATGTCAAGGGGGATTTGTCTATGATGGAGTCAGCTTATATAATGGAGAGGTCTATTATGGAGGAGGAAAAAGATATATCTATTTTAGATGCAAAGGGTATTTATTATAGGCAGTTGAATCGGATGATAAGGAGTCAAATTAATAGTGGCTCTAAAAATATAGTATTAGAAAACGTATTGGGGCAAAGGTATATTGGTGGTGGGATCAACTCAGACGCTAAGATAGTCATATACGGAGTAGCGGGTCAGGATTTAGGGGCATTTATGAATGGTCTTGAGCTTATTGTATATGGTAATGCTCAGGATGGTGTGGCTAATACTATGAACTCTGGTAAGATTATAGTCTATGGTAAGGCTGGTGAGATACCTGGACACTCTATGCGTGGTGGTAAGGTATTTATAAAGGGTGATGTTGAGTATAGAGCTGGTATTCACATGAAGGAGTACATGGATCAGATACCTACTTTAGTAATTGGGGGTACGGCTAAGGACTATTGCGGGGAGTATATGGCTGGGGGACGGGTTGTTGTATTAAATCTTAATGATAGTCCTATTCCTGTTGGTCATAGTGTGGGTACTGGTATTCATGGTGGGGTTATTTATATTAGGGGTAATGTTGAGGAGCATTTATTAGGTGGGGGAGCTCTTATTGCCAATATGGACAACTCAGATATTGAGTTTTTAAATAACATTATTTCTGAATACGCAAAAGACCTTGATATTAATATGCCCGATATTGACTATAGAGATTTTGTTAAGATAACTAAAATGGGTCATAGGCCATTTGCAAAGCTTTATACGTCTGCTATGAATATAAAGCATAAAAAGCCAAGACATCTTAACATGACTCCACCGTGTATGTTTAGTTGTCCCACTGGTATACCTACTCCTACTTACATACACATGATAAGGTCTGGGCAGTTGGAGGATGCTCAATTACTTATGGATGAGTTTACTCCTTTTAGGATGTCGGTTTGTGGTCATGTTTGTCCTGCTCCTTGTATGGATAAGTGTAGTCGTAATGTCTTAGACGGTCCTGTTGAAATACAGGAGATAGCAAAGGTTTATTATCCTGATTTTACTCCTCTTACGGCTAAGGACAAGCGTAAGGAGCTTATTTCTATAATAGGTGCTGGACCTGCTGGTTTATCTGCGGCGTGGCAGCTTATAAGGCGAGGTTATCAGGTAGAGGTTTATGATGGGGTTGATGATATTGGGGGAAAGCTTAAGAAGGCTATCCCGAGGGAGAGGCTTTCTAATGAGGTATTGGATAAGGATATAAACAGGCTTAGGTCTTTACCCATTATTTTTAGGCTTAACACTTTTGTTGACGCACAATTATTTAAGAAAGTTTACTCTAAGAGTGATGCTATTATTGTGGCTAGTGGAGCACATACTCCTAAGCGTATCCCTTATAAGGGGGGTGAGCGTATTATACCTGGTTTAGAGTTTTTGCTAGATATTAACAATGGCAAGGCAATGGATTTATCTGATAAGGATGTTGTGGTTATAGGGGCTGGTAATGTTGGTATGGATATTGCTTGTGAGTCATGGAGGCTGGGGGCTAAGAAGGTTAGTGCTATTGACATACAAAAGCCTTTGGCATTTGGTAAGGAGTTAGAAATGGCTACTAACTTAGGTACTGAGATTTTATGGCCTAAGAAGGTTGAACGTCTTAGTGATAAAGAGATATACTTTGAGGATGGCTCTATTATTAAGGCTGATGTTGTATTATTTAGTATTGGGGAGATACCTGATACGGCATTTATATCTAATCATGTTATGGTGGACGATCGGGGCTATGTACTTGTTGGGGATAGGTCTTTCAGGACTAGTAATAATAAGGTATTCGCTTGTGGGGATATAATTAAACCTGGACTTATAACCAATGCTGTGGGTGATGGTCGGATTGCATCTATGGAGGTACATTCTTTTTTGAGTAAGACTGACTTTATTTATCCAGAGAATAGTCTTGTCCCAAAGAGGAATATAAGCGTAACCTACTTTGGTGATGAGGATAGTGAGGTTGATAGGTGTATTAGTTGCGGAACCTGTATTTTTTGTGATAAGTGCGTATATGGTTGTCCACAGGGTGCTATTAAACGTAATGGAGAGGTTTTTACTATTGATCCTCTTAAGTGTACCACATGTTATACCTGTGTTAATATATGTCCTCGTGGGGCTTTACAGAACGACTACTTTGAAGACTTCTTAGAAGCTGACCTTGATACTGAATAAACTTATAGACTTTGTTCTGATTTGTTTTTTTTCTTGACTCCTATATAAATATAGCTATTTTTAATAAAAGTTATAATACTAATAAACTGTGCTAGTAAGAAAAGGAGAAAATATGAATTGGTATATTGAAGTTTTAAAGAAGTACGCTGTCTTTAAAGGTAGAGCAAGGCGTAAAGAGTTTTGGTTTTTTGTTTTGTTTAATATGATAATCTCTTTAGTGCTTTTAGCTATTGACTTACTGATTGGTACTTACAGTACTAAGTTTGAGATAGGAATACTTAATGGTATTTACCTTCTAGCTGTTTTAATACCAGGTATAGCTGTTACTGTTCGTAGACTCCATGATGTTGGTCGTACTGGTTGGTGGATAGGAGGCTTTTATATATTTACTGTGTTTGCGTTATTAAGTTTCTTGACTAAGTCTATGATCTTTCTTCTAATTATGTATTTTGTATTTTGTATTTTTGATTATATTTTTTGCTATTTTAATTTTTCTTATAACGCCTAGTAATCCAGGTGAAAACAAATATGGTCCATGTCCTATACAAGATGAGAGTGTTAATAACGAACCATCAAAGGAGAAAATATGAGTTGGTATATTGAAGTTTTAAGAAAGTATGCTGTCTTTAAGGGTAGAGCAAGGCGTAAGGAGTATTGGTTTTTTGTTTTGTTTAGTACGATAATCTTTTTATGGCTTTTAGCTATTGACTATTTCACTGGTAGTTACAGTACTGGGTTTCAGATAGGAATAGTTAATGGTATTTACCAACTAGCTGTTTTAATACCAGGTATAGCTGTTACTGTCCGTAGACTCCATGATACTAACCATAGTGGTTGGTGGCTAGTAAGTTATCTTATATTTCTACCAATTTCATTATGTTCATATTTGATTGGGTTTTTATGGGCACTTGGCTCCTTGCATTATTCTCTTGATCATAGGGCACTATACATTATTCTTTCACCTATTTTTATTGCTTTTATTCTTGTTTTTATTGCTTTTATTCTTGGTATTACTATTATAGTTTTTTGTATTTTACCTAGTAATCCAGGTGAAAACAAATATGGTCCATCTCCTATACAAGATGAGAGCGTTAAAAGTTAAAGTAGTAACTAGTTAGATTATATAACATATAGAAAAGCTATGTTATGGTATAAAAATACTAGTTAGTTTTGTCGATTATATATTATTATAATGTTATTTTAATAAACGTTAAAAAGCTATGTTATAATATCAAGGCTATTATTTTCGATTTAAGTATATTAAATACAACGGTTTATCTTATAAGATATTATGAATCAACTTGTTCCTGTTACTAAAAATAATCTTCCTAATATTAGTCTTGATATGGAACATAGGATTATTTTGTCAGAAAGGCAAAAGTCAATATTATTAAATGAGCGTCAGAAGGTTATTGAGGAAAGTATACTAAACATTCAAAAGAGTTTTTTTTATTTAGGAAAGGCATTAGCTGAGATTAAACGTTTTAAGCTTTATAAGGCTGATCCACTATACCCTCTTTGGAGGGATTATGTTAATAATCGAATTGTTCCCAAGCTACACCAATCCACTATTAGTGATTATATTGCCATTGTTAAAATGCAGTTAGAGAATCAAGACTTAATTACTGAAGAGGATATTATTAAACTTGGATATAAAAAAGTTAAGCTTTTAAAGTCAAAACTAAATCTTATAAAAAAAGAAAAGGATCAATTAAAAAAAGATGCCTTGACTAAAAAGTTTAAAGAACTTTATTATAAAAGCTTTAAAGAGTTTCATGCCTTACCATATACTACCTATGAAAAAATATTTAGCTTTATATCATCAAATAAAATGGATAGCAATATAGTAAAGAAATCCAATGATGTATTTAGCTTTAAGCTTGATAAAAAAAATAATAAACTTACCATAATACCAAAAAAAGGGAATAAAAAATTATTAGAAGAGTTATTTAACCAACTTATTCAAAAATGAAGTTTAATAACATATTGGCGGTTTGCAAGTTTAGCAAGATTGAATATGATAAAAGACAGTATAATCTAAATTTTAATGAGATAATAAATAAATATGCGATGGAAGGAATAAAATATGACCTTATCATTGCAAGCCATATTGAACAGATAAAGTGTATAAGTTTTGTTCAAGAGCTAATACCCTCTGCTGAGTTCATTTATACCGATGAGCTAACAACTAGCCTTACTAAAGATAAAGATTTAATTATATCCATTGGAGGCGATGAACATTTTAAATATGTTTATCATAATATGCTTTCTGATAAGTTAATCCTTAATATACGCTCTGACAACCTGAAAAGTGAAGGAGCTTTATCCACTTGTAATCGTTTTAATCTAGATAAAATGGTTAAGCAGATACATAACTCTAGTTATATAGTTGATAAATGGGTAACTCTAGAGGCAGACTTAAATAATAAGCCTATAGGAAACGCTATTGATACTATTTATATAGGGAAAAATAATAGTACAAAAATATCCCGATATCGTATTATATATAGGGGTAAAGAAGAAGAGCAGAAGTCTAGTGGATTGCTAATTGTTACAGGGGCAGGATCTACTGGATGGTTTACATCAGCTGGAGGTATTAGTTTTAATCGTAATGCAAGGTTTGGCAGGTTTATATCAAGAGAAATATATGTTGGCACCAGAACTGGTAATTCTATTAAGCATGGGGAGTTCATAGATAATGAAGAACTTGAAATCCAGTCCCTTATGGAAGAGGGTATTATTGAAATAGACTCTATAAAAGAGTATAAATTAAAAAGGGGGGATACAATAAAAATAAGAGTCTCTCATAAGTATTTAAAGGTTATGATGTTAAACTACCGCATATAAGTATTGGTGTTTGGCGGTTTTAAAATATAGTAAAGTTTTTTATTAATAAGTCGACCTCCTAAATGGGTAGGTTTATATGAAAAGACAGTTTTTAACTCACTTTTTGGTTTTAGCTTTGGCAGTCTTTGGATTGACTTATTTTGTTGGAATCTTTATAGAAAGGGATAGACTAAAAGATTATCATAATAGTCTTTTACTAAAGTCTGAAAATACTGCTAAGGATATAATTACTATTCTCACAGCGGAACAAATAAAAGATAAGGCCTTAGTTATTGAGTTGGCGTTTAATGAACTTTTGGATAAAGAACCTACATTTAGCTCTTATCAGCTTGGGAAGATTGAATATGGTATATTTCAACCAGCTATGGCAAGCTATAAAGATAGTGATTATCTACCTAAAATATTATTAGAAGACCTTTTCCATAAAGGTGGCAAGGTTAAACAAAATATCTTTGATAAAGATCCTTATCTAATTTACCATAAAGACCTACCTATAAGTAAGAAAGCTGATAAACGCTTGAATACGTTATTTATTGCTTATACAAAAAAGGACTACATACAAACTATATATAAACATCTATTTGCCTATTCTACTATAGTAATAATATTAGCAGTTTTAATATTCAATTGGTATAAAAATAATTGGTACAAAAAAAAGGAAAAGTCTAAATCTTATAAGTCCTATGCTGATAAAATCCGTATAGACGAGCTTTTTATTGATAAGCATAAGGGTAACTCTCATACTAGAGAAAGAAAGTATGGTTAGGCTGATAATATCTATATTTTTAGCTTTGCTAACTTTTACAAATGGATTTAATAAAATTGGTATTAAATATAGGTTTAAAAAAAGGGTAGTAACTAAAAAGTTTTACTTTAATACTTCAACTCATAAGCTAAATAGCATATCCGATAGAGTCTTTAAAAAGAAAACACTATATTTTAACCCCTCCAATCTTACTATTAATCCCTCTTCGTTAACGGGTATTAAAAATAGCATACTTTTTTTTGCTGATCCAAGAGCAAGTACTAGAACTAATTATAAAGATCCGGTTTATCATCTTAGGGCTGGTTTTAAGGCATCTAAGTTTATGTTTGTTAATATTAGACCTAAAAATAGTCTTACTTTACCCTATTGGGCAAGGTCTATAGACTTTTGGGCATTAACTAATACACCAAATATAAAAATAGGTATATATTTTGAGTATCCCGGTGGAGTGAAAAAAAGAAGCGTAGTTAATCTACCATATAAGAGGTGGCAAAAAAGGTTTATGAATCTATACGCTAATACTAATTATAAGAATAATAAGCCTATAAAGATTACTAAAATAAGAATTAGTAAGGTAGTAAATAATCCCCCTAAGGAGTTTTCTGTTTTAATTAGTCCAATAAGGGTATATAGTCATTTACGCTCATCGGCTAATCAATATTATATGCCCTATGAAAGCTTTGCAGACTTCGAAAATAATAAATCTAATAACTGGGATTATATAATAAATAATAAAGCTGTTAAACAAAAGATTAGTACAATAAAAAGCCATGATAACCAGTGGGAGAACAATAAACAGTATTTAGCCTTAGATATACCTATTTCTATTCATAAAAATAGAGAAGTTTTTATTCATTTTCCTTTTATGTCAAGGCTAAAAAAAGGACATCAGATATCCATGTGGATCAAAGGGGATAATAGCGGACAAGAAGTATCTGCCATATTCCAAGACGGTAAAAGAAGATATTTCGAGTTAGTATTAACAGAAATACACTTTAGAGGTTGGAAGAGAATTACAGTAAAGATACCGGATAATCAAATTAGATATTTTAGGGATAGTTTTAGCCTAAACCCCTATATTATTATTGCAGGATTAAAGCTATCCCCATTGAATAAGAGAATAGAACTTGGATTAGATCGGCTAGAAGGAGTTATAGAGCCCTCTTTAGTTTTGTAGTTAAACTATACGGCATTTTTACCTCTTTCTTCAGTACGTATATGTATACAGTTATCTATTGGTAAGATAAAGATTTTACCGTCTCCGATTTTACCTCCACCAGGCGACTTGGCAGTTTTTATAATTGCTTTTATTGCTGGTTCAACAAAATCATCATTCATTATTATTTCCAGCTTAACTTTTCTAATTAATATAATTTCATATTCTTTATCACCGAATAACTCAGTATGTCCTTTTTGTCTTCCAAAGCCCTTAACATTGCTAACAGTCATCCTTGTAACTCCTACTTTGCTGAGTTCTTCTTTAACGGCGTCTAGCTTTATGGGTTGGATTATAGCTTCAATTTTTTTCATTATATTATCAGTTTTTAAAAAATAGCAATTAGGACAAATAATAGCAAAATTATTTCATTGAGTCAACCATTTATGCAATTAGTATTTTTTATATCTTCGGTTTGACCTATTTAATTAGCTTAATTATATTTCATCAAAAATAGGAGGTTATATGGCTAATTTAACTAAATTATCTAGTATAAAAGGTTTTATAGCGGCAATAGAGTTTTCTAATGAGGGTAAGGCTGAATCAAAACAAGGGAATATTGATGATAATACTGCCTCAGTAATTGCTGATATATGTTCAGCTAATATTAGAATGGGTTCTATGCAGGCTCATTTATTTTCTGGCTATACCAAAATTAAAGGCTTTGATGATGTAAAAGGTTTTGCTATATCTGGTCCTGCTATTAGTCTTTGTGTATGGGATAAAGTTGCAGTATTAGTGGAAAATAGACATTCCGACTTTAACTATATATTTAAAACTCTTTCTAAGTCTATCTAATGGCTAAAAAGCTTATTAAAAGAGCCAGTAAGACAGGTTTTATTGTTGGCTCTATCATCTTAGTTATACTTGCTATATATTTTTTATTTTTCTCTCCTAAACATTACAACTATAAGAAAATAACTGGCTTAATGGCAACAGAAATTGACTTGCATATTATAGCCTATCCATATCAGGATGCCAATAAGATAAAGGATGGTCTAATTAATGAGCTTAAGCGTCTGGAAAACATATTTAGTTCATATAAGCCTAATAGCGAGCTTAGTATAGTAAATAAAAAGGCATTTAAAAATGATGTTAAGTTATCCAATGAGCTTTATAGCGTAATAGTTAAGGCTATTAGCTATTCTAATCTATCTAATGGGTTTTTTGATATTAGTATACTTCCTCTTATTAGTCTTTGGTCTGGCAGGGATTCTGTTTCAGAAGAAAGAATAAAAAGCATACTGCCTCTTGTCAACTACAAAAATATACTACTTAAGGATAAGAGTATCCGTTTTCTAAAAAGCGGTATGGCAATAAGTTTGGGTGCCATAGCCAAAGGATTCATTATTGATAGAGGGATGGATTACCTTAAACAACAGGGCATCAAAAACGCCATACTGAACATTGGAGGAGACGTTAAGGCAATTGGTAAAAAGCTCTATAACAAAAAGTGGACAATTGCTATTAAGAATCCCAGGGTAGAACTTATCCCAAGGGATTACATTGGATATATCCCTTTGGAGGATATGTCATTAGCTACATCTGGGGATTATGAAAAGTATATACTAAATAAATCGGGTAAAAGATTACATCATATTCTAAACCCTAAAACTGGCTATCCATCGGATAGTAACTGTATTAGCGTTTCTATATTAGCGCCATCTGCTATGGATGCTGATAGTATTGCTACTATAGTTTTTATTTTAGGGTTGGATAAAGGTCTTAGGTTAATAGATAGCCTTGACAACGTGGAAGGACTAATAATTTATAGAGATAAAAATGATATTAAATGGCAAAGTTCTTCGGATATATTTATAACGGAATAATATAATAATTATAGGTTTAGTATATGGGATTTAATGATTTATTGGGTAGACAAATATCATTCGATATTTTAAAGAATGCACTAAAATATAATAGGCTTTCTCCGTCTTTACTTTTTCATGGTCATAGTTCCTGTGGAAAGATGACAACAGCATTATCCATTGCTAAAACTCTAAACTGTATTAAAAATAATAATGACTTTTGCGATGACTGTGAAAGCTGTTATAAGATTAATTCTTTTGCCCATCCCGATGTTAAAATAGTCAATACTGATTATGTATTCGATAAAATTAACTTATTATATCCCTATTTTGCTGAAAAACCTAATATAGCTCTTTTGGATAGTCTTATTTATTATATAAATGATTTGTGTTATCGTTATTCATCGGGTTTTTTTAGACTAAGGACTAAAACCAATATAAGTAAACAGCTTAGGAGTAAGGTCCAAGAGAAAATATTCAAAAATAAAGCTTTTTTAGCTGGTGTAAGAAAGGAATTATCATGGGGTACGGTTAGTGAGGAGTCCCAAAAAAGGTTTAGCAAGATTATAGATTTTTCTAAGGAAATTAATGATTCTCTTATACTCGATAACATCCCCATAGAGACAATAAGAACTACTCTAAATAAGCTATATATGTCTCCAGTAGAAGGACACAAGGTTTTTATTGTTAATGGAGCTGATCTAATGAGGGAAGAGACAGCCAATACCCTTCTTAAGCTATTGGAAGAGCCTCCTTCTAATAGCACTATAATACTTATTACGGAAAATCTTGATTCTATTTTAGCTACTATAAAGTCCAGATGTTTTTTAGTTCCTTTTTATAGGCTATCCCATAGTGATAATCTGGCTATTATAAGGGATCGTTTTGGTATAGTAATAAATAACTCTATACAAGATACGCTATGGTCATATTTGCTAAAGGAGGATAGTCTTAAATATAGTGATATTGTTAACAAGTTTTTCCATGAGATAGTGTCAAACTATTTAACATCTAGTGATTTTATTGAGTTATGCGACTATATTGCTTCTGAAGAGCTATATGAGTTTTTTTATAGTCTAATTAGACTATTTTAGGGAGGCTAAGAATATAAAGTACGGTGTTATGGGGGTTAGTGATAGAGAGAATAAGCTGTATCTCTTTCCTGATAGGGTTATTGATAAGTTAGTCAGTCAAGGTGAGGAGCTTATAGAGAATGTAAATACTTTTCATATTAATTCTTCATTAGCAGTTACGAGTTACTTAATGAGGGTAGCAAGGTATTATAAGGATTTTTGTGAGGAGGAATAATTTTATATTGCAATTAGCTGCTTTGAAAAAATGGATTCTCTTAGAACTTGTTATAAGACGTTTTATCAAACATAATACGAAGGGTATTTTACAATAACCTACTAGATTGATAACATCTTATAACAACTATAAAACTAATTAATAAAAAAAAGATAAAAGTAATTAACAAAAATATTGGTACCAATATTAAAAGGGAGTATATCATATAACCAAAAAAACTTGGCATTTTAATCCCCCTCTCTTCAGCAATAGACTTAACCATAAAATTAGGTGCATTTCCAATATATGAATTAGCTCCCATAAAAACAGCTCCGCATGATATAGCGGCAAGATAGCTAAATTGAGGAATAATAAATTTATTAACAATTTCATAACTACTAAGACCAGAACAAATATTCATACTACATAATAATGATTTGTCTATTTCCATAAAAACTAGGTAGGTGGGAGCATTGTCCAATAAACTTGAGAGTCCGCCAGTAATCCAGAAGAACTGCCATTCTTTTACTACCCCAAGTTCGGGACCGTAAATCTTAAGCAAATATAAAGTTGGTACCATACACGCAAATATACCAGCAAATAATACTGCAACCTCCTTAATGGGGTACCAAGAAAAGTCATTACCCTTACGAATCTTACTATTAGGCTTCGTTATAACCAAAGATAAAATCATCATAATTAACATAAGCCCTTCTTGAGGACCAAAATGAGGCCACCAATTGTATAACCTAGATAGATGCCCCTGAAAATAAATAGATAAAACCACTCCAATAAGTAAGAAAAATTGAACCTTTCCTTCTAAGCTAAAAGGCTCTCTTTTACTTTGGTAGTCGGGAGGTATCTCTATTAATCCTTTTTTAACCTCCCTTTTATAAATAATATTATCCCAAATAAAAAATATCAAAAGAAGTATTGCATTTACAATAAGCCATTGTGGAATAAGATTAAGTGTCCATGTAAAAGGAACTCCCCGTAAATAACCAAGGAATAGCGGCGGATCACCAAGAGGAGTCAGCAATCCACCAGTATTGCTAACAGTAAATATGAAAAATATAATTATATGAACCTTGCTATGACGAAACTTATTTATTTTTATTAAATGCCTTATTAATAACATGGATGCACCAGTGGTAGCCATAAAGCTCGACAGTAACGTGCCAATCAATAATATTATTGTATTAACAATAGGTTTACCAAGTATATTACCTCTTATTAGTATGGCACCCGAAATTGTAAAAAGTGATGCCAATAGCATAATAAATGAAATATAAGACTGAACTTCATGAAATGTACTTTCCATAACGGAATCGTTAATAAAAAATAAATTTGCAATCATCATAGGAATACAAAAAATAAATAAGGTAATCTTCCAATAATTAAGATGCCAAAAATGAGGAAATATTAAAGGAATAATAGCTATAGAAAACAATATTAAAACAAAAGGAATAGACCATAAAATAGAAATATGCTCTTTATTATCCGTTTTATCCTTGTTATTCGTTTTATCTGAACTATCTACTTGGGATGTAGTTATATTAACCGTTTTACTTTTTTCTAAGCCTGGATAAGAATATATAGTAGAAAGTTGAGAACATACTATAATTATTAGTACAATTACAAAGTTTACTTTTCTCATATACTTCTCCTTTAAACTATTTCTTGTTATTTGATATAATTAGCTGTGTGTTTTTTTTATTAAAAGGATAATTCTAACTAATGCTATAGGAAATATAACAAAAAGCTCTGTGATAGAAAGTTAAGTTGTTAAAATCTGTATTTTTTTTATTATATTTGGTTGAGTTTTTTTATGATAGTACTACTAAAACAGCTATTAACATAATATAAAAATCTTTTACTAATTATTATCTGTAAAACAAAGTGTTAACCTCTATATGGGAATCTCTATGGATAGTACATTTAACTTTTTTTATAATATCTTTGTATTGGACTCTGATCCTTTTCATCCACTGGTTACTTTTATAAGGTTATTATTGGCATTAATATTTGGAGGCATAATAGGCTTTGAACGTGGACGACACGGTCAACCAGCAGGACTTAGAACTCATATTATAATATCCACTGGATCATGTTTGATTATGCTAACCAGCATATATCTTGGTAATAAGTATAATGGTGATCCTACAAGAATTGCGGCTCAGATTGTTAGTGGAATAGGTTTTTTAGGTGGTGCTGCAATTATACGCTTTAAGTATGCCATTAAAGGGGTTACTACTGTTGCTACAATATGGACAACTGCTGGAATTGGTCTGGCTATAGGTGGGGGATTATATTTAGCTGCTAGTTTAGGCTTTGGTATTGTAATTTTTACTTTGATTGTTCTTAACTTCTTCGACAAAAAGCTTATTAAGACTACTTCTATACAAAAGTTATCTATTGAAGGAAAAAGAAATGTTGTTATTATACAGCATATATTTTCTGTACTAAAGACTCATAAGATTATCGTTCATAACTTTGGATTATCAGAAGACATAAATCGTGATTCACTAAGAATAAGTTTTAATATACGTCTTCCTTTGAAGATTAGTATTAAGTCATTATTTTATGACATATCAAAAGTTGACGGCGTTATTAAAATTGATCTTGAATAAAGATAACCACCTACATCCAATATAGTAATGTGCTATTGGCATAACTGAGATTTTATAAAAAAAAATTGATTTTATAATCAATAGAGTTATTATTTACTTATAACAATTCTATTTTTAATCGGATTAATAAATAGTTAAACTAAATAATGGTTATTTATATAAGGTAACTATGAATAGAACAGTAGTTTTAATAATGGTATTCATTGTAATTATAGGTTAGACTTTGATATATAATGGATATTTTTTAATGATTTTTTCTACCGTACAGTTTTCCCTTATGGCTGTTATGGTTAAGTTTATATCTGATGAGATGTCGTCGATTCAGATAGTTTTCTGGCGAAGTATATTAGTAACTATAGCTGTTTTGATCATATTAAAACTGCGTTCTGTTAATGGGCTTAAGAATACACTATTTTTAATTGTTAAAGAGCCTATTCTGCTTATTAGGGGGATAGCTGGTTCTATTGCACTTCTTTTATACTTTGAGGCTATATCACAGATCAAGCTGTCAGAAGCTGTAATGTTGGTTTATACCTTTCCTATATTTACCAGTATTTTTTCTATAATGTTTTTAAAAGAGAGGTTTAGCTTTTCTTTATTGCTATATCTTATTTTAGCTGTTAGTGGCATTGCTCTAATAACAAAGCCTAGTTTAAATACCATTAATACGGGGATGCTATATGGTATATTAGCTGCGATATTTGCTGGTGGAGCCATTGTTGCAGTTAAAAAGGCACGAGAGCGTCATCCATCATTAATTATTACACTATCTTTTTCAGCACTTAGTTCTTTAGCACCTCTTCCCAGCTTGATTGGAGAGTATACTCCCTTATCTAATAAGGTTATTTTGTTTATATTGGGTATAACTATTACTGCCTTACTAGCTCAAATAACTATGACTTATGCATATAAGTTTATAAAGGCATCCACTGGGAGCGTTATATCAATGTTGACTGTTGTTATGGCTGTAATTTTTGACTTTATTATATTTGACAAGCTTTCGGATATGTACTCCCTAATTGGGGGATTGCTTATTATATTCTCTGGTATACGTTTAGCTCTTGGAAAGCCTAATATAAACAATAAAAAGGTATACCCCTAACTATAGCATGGATAAGTGTTTATTATTTCCTCCAGCATAACAATAAATACAGTTATTAATACAGGTATTATAAGTTCCAATATCAACACTATTATAACAAGCACAATCTTGTCTGGTTTTATTTAGCTTTATATTTGTCCTGATATTGGGGTATAACTCCTCCAATAAACCTTTATCTATACACCGAGCCTGTTTTATATCAGAAGCTAAATACTTGTTCTGACAGCATATATATAGGGATATATTACGCTTTTTAGCTATTGCGTTAATACTGTTTAATAAGCTTTTTTGTTGATCAAGATTAGTATCTAACAGTGTAACATTCTTATTTGCCATACTAAACTGGCGTTTAACCTTTTTGTAGTGGGTCTGAACAAAGCTGATATAACATCTTTTAGTATAACCAATAAGCTTTTCTGAAATACGATTAAAGCTATTCAAGTGATAATCTATGGGGGATATATTACTAAGAACAATGGGGTCAAATCGCCATAACACCCTGTTGGAGTATATATCAGCTAGATATTTAAAGTTATCTATGCTGTCAGTCAAAGGGGGAGTTCTATTTTCAATAATCTTGGGTAATCCTGTAATGGTATAGTGAAAGTAAAATCTATATTTATCCAAATGGGATAGGTACTTAATAAAAGGCTTAAAGTTTTTAGACCAAAAAACTAAGGCGTATACATCATCAGGTTTTAAGCTGACCGAATAAACCTTTTGATTAAAGGGATTCTTATATTCAACAAAACCTTGTTTTAGCTTATTCATAAACCAGTTACCGTAGAATGCTGGTATATCCGTTCTACGGCTTATGGATATAATATTCACTTATCTCCTTTACGATATACATAAATCTTTTTTAAATAAAGGTATCAAATATTATATAAACTGTATCTCAGGGGCTATCGAATATGAGTCTATAAGTAGCTTTACCATAAAGTTAAGTTTTTCTGGAGACTTTATTTTGTAATACTCTAATACCTTAGGTTCGATTTGATTATATACTTCATCAGAAGGCTCTTCTAGCTTACTCAATATATTAGCAAGATATACACTATATACTACGGGTGTAAACTCTTCGTTAATATTTTTAATATTATGATGATAAGCAATTGCATCATGGAGACTTTGTGGAAACTTCCACTTAACAGCAATCTTACTACCAATTTCTGAATGACTAAATCCTAAGGTTTGCTTTTCAATATCGCTAACTGATATTTTTTTTATTTCACTAATATTATATATTCGCTTAATAAGATCAGGGCTAAGGGATAATAATATAATCTTCCCCATATCATGTAGTAGTCCACCTATATAGGATAATTCTAATTTATCACTTTTAGGATCTATTGACTTTAAAAGGTTCTGAGCAAAAAAAGCACATTTATAACTATGCTTCCATGTAGTCTTAACTAATTTAACTCTATCGTCTAAAACCTTTTTAGCCCCAATAGCTATAACAATGGAGTATAAACGTCTTAATCCGATAATAGTAATAGCTCTTTCTACAGTTTCTATCCTCATAATAGGCATATACCATGGAGAATTAGCAACTCTTAATATATTAGCGGTGAGTCCCACATCTTTCTTTACATAACTGCTAATAGTATTAACATCAGACTTGGGACTGGCTATAAGGTTTTGAATTTTAATAAGGTTATCCGATATAGATGGAAGATTATCAATTTCTTTATAAATGTATCTCATAATTTGAGCTTTTGTCATCATAATGCCCCTCTATTATATAAACACTAATGAGTTACTATTTAATCACTGTAGAACTAGTAAATATGTTTGGCCATATAGCTAAAACAATACTTAATAGTGTTAGTGATATATTTTCACTCTAACTTTTTGTAAAACAAATACTAAGCCTAAAATTAATAGACCAATAAAATAAAAGTAATACCTTAAACCATGATCCACATTAAAAAAGGATGCTGTTATACCAGGTTGAAAGAGTATAAAAGCCGATATTAAAAATAAAGGTATCTCATACCACTTATTTTTAGTGACATACCATCCCTGAAGAGCACTGGTAAAAGCAAAAGAACCTATAACCGCCATAGCAAAAACTAAAATACCTGAAAGCCAACTATTAATGCCATAAAGTATTAACTCTGTGTTAAAAATAAACATAAAGGGTATTACAGCAGTTCTCAGGTCGTAAATAAAACCTTGTATACCGGTTCTAATGGGATCAGATTGAGCAATGGCAGCAGCAGTATAAGCCGCTAAACCAACAGGAGGAGTATCATCAGCTAAAATACCAAAATAAAAACAAAATAAATGAGCAGCCATTAAAGGTATATATAGCCCATAGTCTGCCCCAATACCAGTAATAATAGGAGCAGTTATAACCGCCATAACAATATAAGTAGCAGTAGTTGGTAAGCCCATACCCAGTACAAGACAGGCTATGGCAGTAACCAGTAAAAGTAAAACAATATTCCCAGCAGAAAGCATAATAACTACATTGTTTATAATTGTTCCAATACCAATTCCCACAATACCAACTATAATACCAGCTGCGGCAGTAGCCAATGCAACAGGTACCATTTTTTTAGAACCATCCACCATACCACTTATAATAATTAAAAAGCCCTCTTTTAGCCCTCTAGTAATAGTATGTATATTTAGTTGTCCCACACTTATAAACTGTTTTATTACTTCTCTAATAAGGATTACACCCATAAGACAAAGTATGGATAAAAATGCAGCATTCTGAGGTGAATGCCTTAAAATGATTAGCTCATAAACCATTAGTCCAATAGGGATTAAATAATAAAACCCCTCTTTTAAAACATCAACAATAGAACGTAGGTCTTCTTTTGTTAAACCTCTCATCCCAAGTTTTAGAGCCTCTAAATGGGTAATGTAAAATAAAGCAAAATAGGATACCAATGCAGGGATAATAGCCGCTTTTACCACCTCAATATAACTCACATTAACATATTCAGCTATTATAAAAGCAGCAGCACCCATAATAGGAGGCATAAGTTGACCATCAGTACTAGCTGCTACCTCTGTTGCAGCTGCTTTCTTTGCTGGATAACCAATCTTTTTCATGAGAGGTATAGTAAAAGTACCTGTGGTAACAATATTAGCTATACTTGATCCAGATATCATACCAGTTAGTCCACTGGATACTACAGCCGCTTTTGCAGGTCCACCTCTAAACCGTCCCAAAAGAGATAGGGATAGGTCAATAAAAAACTTACCTGCTCCGCTCTTATCCATAATAGAGCCGAATAATACAAATAAATATACTATGGATGCAGATACATCAAGAGGAATACCATAAATTCCCTCTGCGGATAATGAAGTCTGGGATAGATACTTATTAAAATCAACCCCATTATGACTAAAAACACCAGGTAAATATGGTGCTATAAACGCATATACAGAAAATACTATGGCTATAATGGGTAGTGCCGCTCCTACTGATCGTCTTGTGCCCTCTAACAAAAGTAAAACTAATACTGAACCAGATATTAGGTCTAGTATTAGGGGATCACTACTCCTCTTGCTAACCTCAGGCCAGTCTAATGTTATGTATAGTGCACTTATACCAGCAATTAAGGCTAAAGCATAGTTAATAAAATGCCTTAGCCTTGAGTTAGACTGCTTATTAACGGAAGTATACACAAATACAAACGTCATAGCAAAACTAAGGTGTATTGAGCGAATATAAATCTCATCTATTATAAATAACCTATCTATAAAGAGCTGGAAAATAGCCCATACTAAGCCTATTATGAAAAGTGCATTACTGCCATAAGGCTTTATAGAAGTTGAGTTTTTGTTATTGTCTATAGAAATGTCTTTTTTAGCCAATACACCCTCATTTGCCAATCAGTTAATGAATAAAGAAGAGCTATACTATTTTATAATTAGCTTTTTATCAATCTTACTTAGTAGACCAGCTTCTTTATAGTACTTTAAAGCACCCTTGTGAATAGGAGCTGATAAGCCTTGAAGAAGGTCTTCCTTTTTTAATAGCTTATATGATGGGTGGAAGTTTTTAACTTTATCAAAGTTTTCAAAAACCTCTTTGGTAACTATATAAGCAAGGTTATCACTAACTTTTTTAGAGCTAACTAAAGTTGCCCTAACACCAATGGTATTAATATCACCAGTGTTGGCACTATTTGGATATAGAGACTTGGGTATACTAGTTTTGGTATAGTAAGAATATTTATCTGTTAGAGCCTTAATAACCAAGTCGTCAAGAGAGATAAGTTTTACCTTTATTCTACCTGATGTTGCTTCTTTAATACTACCATTAGGATGTCCCACTGTATAAAAGAAAGCATCGAGTCTTTCATCTTGAACTAACCTCGAAGAACTTATAGGCTTAACCGACTTTTCATTAATATCTTTTACTGATAGACCAACAGCTGTTAATAGGTCTTGAACATTACGTCTATGTCCAGTACCAGGTAAACCAATATTAACTTTTTTACCTTTTAGGTCAAGAGCATTTTCTACTTTGCTGTCTACAGATGCAACCAATGTTAGAGCCTCTGAGTGAAGAGAAAAAAGTGATCTTAAATCTTTTTGCTTGCCCTTTTTTTTCCAATCACCAAGTCCCTCATAAGCTAAATATTGAATGTCTGACTGAGCAATACCAAAATGAAAACCACCACTTAAAACCGTGTTTATATTATAAACAGAACCAGCAGTAGACTCCGCCGTTGCCTTAACCTTATAATCACTTTCTTTAGCATTAACTAACTTAGAGATATTTTGTCCAACAGGATAGTAAACACCAGTTTGTCCTCCTGTTCCAATGCTAATAAAAGTACCCTTATCACAACCAAAAGTCACCAAAATAAAAGAGATGACTAAAAAACAGTATTTAAACATAATTCTAACCTCCATCTTTCTTAAAAATAGTTTTTTTACCTTTCATTACTACTAATACTTAATAAAAGGCCAATATACTTAATAAGAGTTTATTTTTTTATAAGCACTATAACTTATATATCCTCCACTGGCTATAGATAATATCCCAAGAAGTGAAATAGAACTACTAGCAAGACCGCCCAATATAGGTATTCCCAAATTAGCAGATATAAATAAAGCCCCTAATACAAGGCTTATCATAGCAGGCATCCTATTACTACGGTCAGATAAGGATATAACACCGAATAATATAAGTATACCTCCGATTATATATTTTAATATTGGTCCTGCAATAAAGGTAAGTATACCTCCAACTAATAAACTGCCTCCCAGTAAAAAACGATTTACCTTTTTAGCACGAGTCATAATTATCTCCTTTTATTAAATTAAACTAATTACTTTTGTAGTGGTTATAAATATCGTTAACAATTAGATTTATATCATCAGTTATAGTCAAAAGCTCTATATCTCTGTGATCAATACAACCATCACCTACCATAAAATCATTAATCCACTTAAAAAGGCCGTTCCAATAGTCTTTTCCAAGGACATATATAGGTATAGGTTCAATTCGTTCAGTTTGTATTAAGGTTAGCGTTTCAAAAAGCTCATCCATAGTACCGTATCCCCCAGGTACAAAGACAGTAGCAGTCGCATATCTTAAAAACATAACTTTTCTAACAAAAAAATGCCTAAACTCTATTAAGTCGGTTATATATGAGTTAGCCTTTTGTTGAAGGGGCAATTGTATGTTTAAGCCTATAGATCTTCCCTTAGCCTCTTTAGCGCCTTTATTAGCGGCTTCCATAATACCAGCCCCAGCACCAGTAATAATAGAGAATCCTTTTTTAGCTAGTTTTTTAGCTAGTTCTATGGTATTTTTATAATATATACTATTTGTAGTGGTTCTAGATGAACCAAATATAGTAATAGCTGGCTTTATTCTGCTTAACTCTTCAAAGCCTTCAACGAACTCAGCCATAATCCTAAAAACTCGCCATGCATCACCCTTATAAAAATCTTTCAACTAATTCCCCTTTAATAAAAATCTACCTTGCATATTCAATAACCCTAGTTTCTCTAATGAGAGCTACTTTAACTTGTCCTGGATATCTCATTTCATCTTCTATTCTTTTTGCAATGTTTTTAGCAGTTTTTTTAGCCTCTATATCATTTACAATATCATTATTAACAATTATTCTTAGTTCTCGTCCAGCTTGTATGGCAAAGGCCTTTTCTACACCTGGAAAATCATTAGCAATATTTTCTAGATTAGTTAACCGTTTAATATAGTCATCGAAGGATTCTCGCCTTGCACCTGGTCTTGAAGCGGATATAGCATCACCTGTTTGAACGATTATGGATTCAATATAAGCAGGTTCTATATCAAAATGATGTGATATAATAGCATTAATCACAACTTTGTCCTCTCCATACTTTTGAGCGATTTCAGCACCAATTCGAGCATGTTCACCCTCTCCATTTACCACACCTTTTCCTATATCGTGCAAGAGTCCTCCTCTAACGCATTTATCAACATTAGCGTTCATCTGAGAAGCCATAAGACTACACAGTCTAGCCACTTCTTTTGAGTGATTTAAAATATTTTGTCCATAACTATATCTGTATTTAAGTCTTCCAATGCACTTTTGTAGCTCATAAGATATACCTCGTATATTGAGATCAAAGCAAGCTTTTTCTCCTTCTTCGTATATTGTATTTTCTATTTCGTCGCTAACCTTCTTGACCACTTCTTCGATTCGAGCGGGATGTATTCTTCCATCAGAGATTAAGCGTTCAATAGCAATTCTTGCTTTTTCTCGTCTTACTGGGTCAAAGCAAGATAGTATAATAGCTTCTGGAGTATCATCAATAATAATGTCTACTCCTGTAGTAACTTCTAGAGCTCTAATATTTCTTCCTTCACGTCCAATTATTCTACCTTTCATTTCGTCATTTGGCAAAGAGACCGATGATATACTAGCTTCTTGAGTGATTTCAGGAGCTATTCTTTGTATAGAAGTTATAATAATATCCTTAGCTTTTTTATCAGCGGTTATTTTGGCATCTTGTTCAATTTTGCTAATTAGTTTTTGAGCATCTTTTTCTGTATCATCTCTTATTTGGTCAATGATAACTTCTTTAGCTTGATCTTTTGAAAGCTCAGCAATAGTTTCAAGTTGTTTTTGAATATGCTCCTTTTTTTTATTTAAGTTTTTTTCTTTTGAAATTATTTCTTGTTTTTTTTGTTCAAAGTGTTTTTCTTTTTTTTCTATTGAGTCTATTCTTTTTTCAAGATTTTCTTCTTTCCTTAATATCCTCTGTTCTAGTTTTTGAATTTCATTACGACGTTCTTTATTTTCTTTTTCGAATTCTTTTTTTTCTTGGATAATTTGGTCTTTTCCTTCTAGTATGGCCTCCCGTTTTTTTACTTCTATTCCTTTTTTAGCGTTACTAATAAGTTGACGTGCTCGATTTTTGGCACTTTTAATCGTTTTTGCTTCTATTAAAAACCGAACTATATAACCTACAGCAAGACCGGTAATTATCACTAATAGAGAAGTTAAAGAAAGAAGGGATTCTATATAACTCATTGGGATCCCTCCGTTAAAAGCTATCTTAATAGTTAATAAAAAATCTTAGTAGTAAATATAACGCTTTTGTGGCTAAAAAAAAACTTAAAAAAGTTATAAAAGTTAATTTATTAAAGTTATTTTATTATGGATAAAAGGTTTTATGAATTAATTACGTCCAAAGTCGTCTTCCAGACGTTCAATATCGTCTTCACCGAAGTAGGTTCCGGTTTGTATTTCGATAAAAACAAGATTTTCATTATCGTGGTTACTAATTCTATGAGCGGCACCTTTTGGAATATCTATTGCATTGCCGATTTTTAGTGGTATATTATTATTATTGAGGGTAACGACGGCATTACCTTTAACGATGTACCAATGTTCTGATCTGTATTTATGTTTTTGTAGGCTTAGACGTTTATTGGGTTTGACAATAATTCTTTTAACCTTGTGATCCTCTTTTGAGGAAAGGATTTCGTAATAGCCCCATGGTCTATGATTTTCTTGTTTATTTTTTTCATTTTTCATAAATTGCCTCATGTTTTTTTAAAATATAGCATAGGTTATAGAAAAAGAGTAACAAAAGTTTATATAGCAAGATTAATATATTAAGAAATTTGGATCATAATTCACTTATTTTTAGTCGTACAAGGCAAAAGGAATAGTAAAGTCAATATAACTTTTAAAGAGAGATGAGAGTGTTAAAGGGCTATTATTTAAAGGGGAAGTTTATGTTGTTATCAAAGTTTTTATTAGGTTATTGTAGAGAGGTTCTAAGCTTATGAATTTTTATAGGTATAAACTGTTTTATTATTTTTAATTTCCATAGAAAGTTACATATAAAGTCAATATATAATATTCTAATAATCCCTTTTAAGTCTTTATGGAACAGCAAATTCCTTAACACTTAATAAAGGTGTATAATTCTTAGTCTCAGTAAGGGATTCTTAATAGCTCTCGAAGTGATGACTACTTGCATAAAAAGTGATATTTTGTGTTAATTGCTAACTCAAATAGACAGCACTTAAAGAGTATGCAAGGATAACCTGCTTGATACAAGGAAATAACTTTCTCATCAATATTTTAACTTTCTTGTTCTACAAAGGCATCTAAAATATATCTACTTTACGTTATATGTCATCGTTTATATGAAGCTTCTTAGCCATTAAATTATCATAAAATGTCATCTTGCATCTTTGCCCTGTACGAAAAATGGTAAACGCAAAAAGTAAATATAAAGTAAAGTATTTAAAATACTCGTTTATAATTTCGCAAATTAAGTCTGACAAAACTTGGATGAAAGAAAAATGCTAAGGCTTATGGTTTTATAGGTCTTAAATAGTTATAATATAATAAGATAAGAGAAATCAAAAGAAAATCTGTTTGTACTCCCCGCTCCATTATTTTTTATAAAGGGTTTGCTTTTTTACACCCCTAATGTTATATTATAAATGCACATTCAGGACAAGTGAGCATTGAAAGTTCTTCTTTTAGGGAAAACTTCTAAAGGAGTGGTATTAACCGTTAAGGAATTGAAAGCTTTTTTTTTAAAAAATAGTTTTATTTAAACCTATGGTGTTAGCTATTATTTGTTATTAATTATTTAAAATACACTATCGGAGGTTTGGGAATAAATTTAAGAAATGTATATTATAACTTATTGTTATATTATAAGTTGTAAATGGGTTTTAACCGTACCTATAAGGAATTGAAACAGAGGCTAGCTAGTTATAACGGCGGTGACTAACTCGTTTTAACCGTACCTATAAGGAATTGAAACTAACGATGATGATGAATGTGAATGCGAATGCAATCAAGTTTTAACCGTACCTATAAGGAATTGAAACGTAGAATAGAATCACTGATCTCAAAAATCGATAATGGTTTTAACCGTACCTATAAGGAATTGAAACAGATTTTCAACATGGGCATTACAATTAAAGAAACTGGGTTTTAACCGTACCTATAAGGAATTGAAACGAATATCTATACCTTAATCTATCTCTATATGCTTGTAGTTTTAACCGTACCTATAAGGAATTGAAACACAAGATTCAAAAGCGTCATAGATTTTTAGGCTGGTTGTTTTAACCGTACCTATAAGGAATTGAAACTAGCTGTGGGGCCAATAAATTATATTTTTATATCTTTGTTTCAACCGTACCTAACTACTAGAACAATTAATAACATAGAATTGACTAAATTAACAGATTATACTATATTTACAATATAGTAATTAAGTTAGAGGTGTAATTAACAAAATAGACAAATAAAAGATAGTCGTAATCGATAAAGACACAAGGCAACTTATGTTATACTTCATAAATAAACTCAAAAAGGAAGAATTCATTAAATGCTAATCAAGCTTGCAATAGAAGAGTATCTACACTCTCACTATAAAGCCGCAAGCATTTTCAGAAGAGGCAAAGATAATAAGTGAAGAGTTAAAGCAAGAGATAAAAAGAGAAGTTACTAACCAAATCCACGAAGCTGAGATCACTGACATTAAAGTAGAAAAGCTTAAAAATGAGATAACTGGAGTTGAATCAAGACTAAGAGTAGAATTAAAAGCAATAGAAAATAAGCTCGACAATAAAATATCAAGTGTTAAGCAAGACGTATCAGAACTAAAAGGTATGATGAAAATAATAATTGCAATGATAACAAGCATACTAATTGGTATATTAATGTTAGTAGTAAGGGATATAATAAAATAATTCGATAAAAATAGATATACCTCTTAAGAATTTAGTATTCATTTCCAGAAGAGGCAAAGATGATAAGTGAAGAGTTAAAGCAAGAGATAAAAAGAGAAGTTACTAGCCAGATACACGAAGCTGAGATTACTGATGTCAAAGTAGAGAAGCTTAAAAACGAGATTAAGGATGTCAAGCTTGAGTTAAAGCAAGATATATCAGAACTAAAAGGTATGATGAAAATAATAGTTGCAATGATAACGAGCATACTAGTTGGTATACTAATGTTAGTAGTAAGGGATATAATAAAATAATTCGATAAAAATAGACATACCTTTTAAGAATTTAGTATTCATTCCATACTGCAATTTCTTATTTACATTTTATAAAAAGCATTGGGCTGGGGTCTTACTAATTATTTTAGTTTTTAGATATATAAGTTCCCTAAAGTCTTTTTGATATACACTATTAGAACAACCAGTAACATAACTTATATAAATGCCTATACAAGGTCTACATCGAAATACCTTTATAACATCAATATCAAAAACATTAATTTATTTTCAGTTTAGTCTAATTTAATTATATTTATCTCTATTAACTTCTACCCTTTGTAACTTATATAAATTGGAGTAAAATATTGTCTAACGGAAATGTAATACTAATACCAATTGAAGTCGAAATGAAAGACTCTTATATAACTTATGCCATGAGCGTCATAATAAGTAGAGCTTTGCCTGATGTTAGAGACGGCTTAAAACCTGTACACCGACGTATACTATATGCAATGAATGAAATGGGCATTATACCAAGTAAAGCTTATAAAAAATCGGCTAGAATAGTCGGAGAAGTTTTAGGTAAATTTCATCCTCATGGTGATGCGGCTGTATATAATGCTCTTGTTAGAATGGGACAAACCTTTTCTATGAGAAGCTTATTAATAGATGGACAGGGTAATTACGGCTCTGTAGACGGTGATATGCCTGCCGCTATGAGGTATACTGAAGCTCGAATGACCAACTACTCTATGGAACTCCTAAGGGACATAGAAAAAGAAACTGTAAACACCCAGTTAAACTTTGATGATAGCTTGCATGAGCCTGTTGTACTGCCTGCTGGAGTGCCTAACTTATTAGTTAATGGTAGTACTGGAATTGCTGTGGGAATGGCTACTAATATACCTCCCCATAACTTGGCTGAGGTTATTGATGGTGTTTGTGCTGTCATTGATGATAAGGATATTCTCGTTGAAAAACTTATGACTTATATTAAGGGACCTGACTTTCCTACTTATGGTATAATTTATGGAAAGGAAGGTATTTCTTCTGCATACCTAACTGGAAGAGGGAAGGTAACTGTTAGAGCTAAAGTGGATGTGGAGATCTTTAAAAACGATAGAGAAGCTTTAATCATTACTGAGATACCTTATCAGGTCAATAAGGCTGATTTGATTATTAAAATTGCATCCTTGGTTAAGGATAAAAAAATAGAGGGGATCAGTGATATAAGAGATGAGTCCGACAGAACCGGTATGCGTATTGTTATAGAGATTAAAAAAGGAGCTAATACAAAAATAATATTAAATCTGTTATACTCTCATACTAGCTTACAAAGTGTATTTGGTATTATTATGCTTGCTCTTGTGGACAATCAGCCAAAAGTTCTCAATTTAAAAGAAGTTATAACTAATTATGTTGCTCATAGAAAAGAAGTAATAATACGCAGAACTAACTTTGACCTTAATAAAGCTGAAAAACGTGCCCATATATTAGAAGGCCTTCTTATTGCTTTAGCCAATATTGATAAAATAATAGCACTTATTAGGGCTAGTGATAATGCTAATATTGCTCGTAACGGACTTATTAATAATTTTAGCCTTACTGAAATACAGGCTCAGGCTATCCTTGATATGCGTTTACAGCGTTTAACTGCATTAGAGCATGGTAAAATCCAAGAGGAATATGATAAGCTGTTAATGCTAATAAAAGAGCTAAAGGCCATTCTAGATAGTGATGACATTCAATACCGCATTATGAAAGATGAACTTTTAGAAATGAAGTCAAAATATAAAACTAAAAGATGTACTAAAATTGTTCCATCATTAGACTCATTTGAGACTGAGGACTTAATTGTTAAAGAGGATAATGTTGTAACCATATCCATTGGTGGTTATATAAAGCGATTACCTGTTAGCACGTATAAAAAGCAAAAACGTGGTGGTGTGGGTGTATCCGGTGCAAACGTAAAACAGGATGACTATATTGAACATTTACTTGTGGCATCCACTCACGACTATATAATGTTTTTCACTAATTATGGTCGTACTTTTTATATTAAAGTACACGAAATACCAGAAAGTGGTCGTACAACAAGAGGCAGGAGTATTAAAATATTATTACAGCTTAATGAGGGTGAGGTTGTTAAGGCTTATGTACCCGTTAAGGACTATAATGAAAATAGGCCTATTATATTAGTTACTAAAAACGGTATTATAAAAAGATGCGTTATTAGGGATTTTGTTAATGCTCGTACAAGGGGTATTAAGGCTATGAATCTTGATGAGGGCGATTTACTTATATCTGCAGTTCTTAGTAATGGAAAATCTGATATAGTTCTTTGTACTAAAAAGGGTCTTGCCCTTAGGCTTAGGGAAAATGATATTAGAGAAATGGGTAGGGCCGCAAGGGGAGTTATTGGTATACGTATGAAAAAAGGTAATGAGGTTATTGGTATGGAGCGTGTATCTAGTAATAAGCGTTTACTTATTGTTAGTAAAAACGGTTATGGTAAATTAACTAGGTTTAGTACTTTACAGGCTCACGGTAGGGGTACTGCTGGACAAATATATCTTGGTGTAAATAAAAAAACTGGTGATGTGGCTACTGTACATGCCGTTACTCTTGACGAAGAAGTTGTTATTATAACTTCACAGGGTATGGTTATTAAGACTGCTGTAAAGGGTATATCAAGTTTTGGTAGGACTGCATCTGGTGTTAGGCTTGTTAATGTTAAGGATAATGATTTTGTTGTAGCTGTATCCAGTACAGAAAAGGAGGATAATCCTAACTAGGCTGTTTATATGGCGTACTATTAATTCTTAATGGGAGTTATTATGGATTTTACTAATAGAGTACCATCCATACACGAGGATAGCTTTATTGCTAATGGTGCAAAGGTTATTGGAAGAGTGATTTTAAAAAAGGGTGTTAGTATATGGTACAACGCTGTTTTACGTGGGGATATTAACGACATTACCATTGGTGAAAATACTAATATCCAGGATAATACGGTGATCCACGTTGCTGATAACTATAGTACTGTTGTTGGTAATAATGTTACTGTTGGACATAGTGTAGTTATACACGCCTGTCGTATTGGGGATAATTGTTTAATAGGCATGGGGAGTATTATTATGGATGGATCGGTTATATCTGATAACTCTATTATTGCGGCTGGTTCTATTATACCGATGGGTAAGACTTTTGAACCTAACTCTCTTATTATGGGTTCACCGGCTATTGTTAAGCGTAGCCTTAGTGATAAAGAGATTAGCGGTATTAGTAATATGGCTGATAAGTATAGAAAAACGTGGATTGCCTATGTTAATGGTGGTATACCTTGTTATGATGGTAAGAGAGACTTGCCTACCCTATAATTAAATTATAAATCTTTCGTGCATACCCTTAACTAATAAGCTCTACACTGTCAAACACCTTAACTTTGAATACTAAGGGTCTATCGTCAACCTCTATAAGTTTTACCTTTGCTCTTACCAGTCATATTAGGAGTTTTTGGAGCAATATAGTTTTCATATAGTATTTCAATATTTGTTTTAGATTGCGTATAAATGTATGAACTTAGCTTATTTTTTAAGCTTTTTAATTTCCTCAACATTAGAAGGATTATTAGACTTACGTCTTTTATCTATGGCTATTCCACTAATCTTAGCGTGATATGGAGTAATACCTGCTTCGGATAGTTCTTTTATACTAAACCCTCTACCTTGTCTTAGTCCATGCTTCTTTTTGACTTTAACAATTGAGCGATCTATTTTCTTTTTCATAATAATATCCTTTAATTAATGTTATATATGATTAGAACATCAAATTTATATTTATTTGCTATCATAGTCAAGGTAATTTTATATTATTGTTAATATACTTGATGGGTTGATAATTAATAATATATTTTCTTAGTTATTTAGCTTTTTCATAGAGTTTTTCATGACATATTTTAGTAGTTAGTCTAAAGTCGATTTTTCCATTACTCATTATTGGCAGTTCGTCTAAATATATAAACTTTTTGGGTATGGCTATTGATCCTATGGCGTTTTTTATAGTTTTTATTATTTGTTTTTGGTCTACTTTTTTAGTTATGGCTAATATTATTTCAGCACCCTTAGCTTTGTTTGGTATTTCTACTGCACAGCATAATGAGTTATCTGGCATTACTTTTATAGCTTCTTCTTCGACAGCCATAAGGGATACTCTTTCGCCGCCTATTTTTACGAATCGTTTTAGTCTACCTTTGTGCCATAAAAAGCCGTCTTCGTCTATTAGTCCCATATCCCCTGTATCGTACCAGCCGTCTTTTATCGTTATATTTGGTTCATCTATATACCCCCTCATGACTAAATCGCCTTTTACTATGATTTTACCAATTTTATTTGTGGATAGTTCATTATTATTATCTACGTTTACTATTTTGACTTTAACGTTTGGTAAAGGCTTACCTATACTACCTGGTTTATTATAATGGGCTGTATTACTTGATATAACCGGACTAGTCTCTGTGGTACCGTATCCTTCATAGATCATAACGTTATGCTTTTCAAAGAACTCGTCTACAAGGGCTTTTGGTAACTTATCTCCTCCTGATATTGCTATTCTAAGGGATTTAAAGTCATCTTTGTGTGATTTTTTAAGATAACCCCTAAAAAACGTTGGTGTAGCGGTTATACAGGTGGCATTATAGTTTTTTATATTATCGGATACATGTTGATATTCAAGGGGATTAGGTTGAGCTATTAAGCTATATCCCTTAGTTATGGGTAGCCAGAAGGAGGTTGTCAGTCCGAATATGTGGAAGAGAGGTAAAATAGACATAAAGATTTCATTATTTTTAAAGTCAAACACCATATTTATGCCGTTTATGTTGTGGATAATATTTTTATGACTAAGGGGGACAGCCTTAGGGTCTTTCTCACTACCTGAGGTAAAGAGTATTACGGCGTTATCATTTTCATTGCCTTTGTTGTAGATAGTATGGGGGAATATAGATTTAATAAGTCCTTTTATTTTGTCTATTATACTAAGGTTAGCTACGATATCCTCTAGGAATACCATATCTTTAATGGGTTTAATAGAAAGCTTATCCAGTAATTTTTTGGAGGTTAATATTGTATTAAATTGACACTTATTTTGTGCATAGACAGAGCTTTTTATTGCACTCATTGAATAGTTTATCATAACTGGAGTTTTACCTGTTATTAGGGTTGCCAATGTGGATATAATTGCCCCTGCTGATGTTGGGATCATTATACCGATGTTTTGATTTTTGTAGTGTTTAATTTTGTCTGCGAATATGATTGATAGGAGTATAAGTTTTTTATAGGTTATATTTTTGCCTGTTGCTTGATCGTATATAGCTATAATATTTTTATGTTTTAGTGCTGATTTTAAAAACATTTTGTGTAGGGTCATTATTTTACCTTGTATATGTGATTTAATAATAATCGGTTAATCTCAAGACATTATGAGTCAGGATTTTATTTTTATTTTGTTTTTTAGGGTGACTAAGACAATTAAGAATGCTATAAACTATTATAGATTTTAAATCATTTAGCTATATAATATAAGTAGAGGGATTTGTATGAAGGTAACGTATAAGTTTAATAATATGAGTATAAATAGTTTGAACATCTTAAGTTAAATATAGAGGTATTTATTATGTATAGGCAAATATTTAGTTTTTCATTATTGATTTTAGTTTTTGTTTTGTTCTCTTGTCAAAGTAAAGGTCTTTGTGCTAGTAGTGGTTCAAATGATTGTGAGATGGGTTTTCTTAGTAGTAAAGCTAATTATGATGAAAGTAGTTTTAACTGGTTAGCATTAACGAAAAAAGGTAATATTTATACCTCAGTTGATGGGATAGCTTGGGATGACAAGGGCACTATGAAGGATGATAGCGGTAATATAATTAACAATGATTTTGCTGGTGTGGCATATGGTTTAACTAGTAATGGTTATAGATGGGTTGTGGTAACTAATGAAAGTAGTTTTTTTTCATCTTTAAACGGTAAAAGTTGGACATACATTCGTAAACTGACTGGAAAAGGAGTTAGAGATATTGCCTATGGTAATAATAGGTGGGCTATAGCAGGTGATGATGTAACTATAAGAGTATCGAGTTATATAAAAGGTAGCTGGAGAACTATCCATAAAAGGCTTTTTGACAAAAGAATATTTACTGGGCTTACATATAGTAGCAGTAAATTGGTTGCAGTTGGCGATGGCATTATATATGAGACTGGAAAGGTGGGAGTTCGTAATAATAATTTTTTTAAAAGATGTAAAAAGTATTGCTAGTGGTAACAATTTATGGATTGCTTCAGGGAGTAAAGGTTTTATTTATAAGCTTGATAAGCCTAGTAGCACTACTAGAGTTGCTTATAAAACTATTAGTAATAACGATTTAAATGATATTGCTTATGGTAATGGTAAATGGGTTGCTGTAGGTAATAGTGGAGCTATAGTTTCTTTTACTTTTAAGGGTAGCGTTATAGATTCAAAAATTATCAATACTTCTACGGCTGATAATTTTACTACAGTAGCTTTTAAACCTTAGTATTTTATAAATATATGTTTTTATAATAGGCAGTCAGAAAAGTTTATATTGCTATAGTTAGCTATACTTATTATACTAGAAATAGAGTATAGTTATAGAGAGTTTATTTATGAAAAGAAGACTATTTAAGATTTTAATATTAATAATACTAATACTTTTAATTTTTATTAATTGTGGACCTAAAGGCATTAGTTTTGGGACTGGTTTTTTAGGCAATGGTATAGATAATAGTAACGTACATTGGATAGCTCTAACAGGGAATAGGGATGTTTATACCTCAGAAGATGGTATAAAATGGTATTATCGATCTGATAGTAATAATATTGTTTTTTCTGGTTTAGCATATGGACAATCTCATTGGCTTGTAGTAAGCAGTTCTGGTGAACTTCTTAAGTCAACTGACAACGGCTCTAGTTGGACATATACTAGTGCAATAACAAGTGCCGTCTTTAATGATATGGGTTATGCTAATAATACATGGATTGCGGTTGGTGATAGTAATAGTGTATATGTAAACTCTGGGGGTGGTTGGAATCCTATTGCTCCAATACCAGGTGCTAGGTTTCTTGGGGTTTCTTATGGTAGTAGTATGTGGGTTTTGGTTCGTGATAATGGGGATATATATACAAGTATTGATAATGGGGCTAATTGGACATATAGTGTAAGAATTACTGATTTGGATAATATAGCTTATGGTGATGGCAAGTGGGTTGGTGTAGGCGGGGGTAATATAATGGTATTCACGGATATTGCCACAGGAAGTCATATTCGACATACTGGTTATTCTGGTTTTAATGATATAGCTTATGGTAATGGTAAATGGGTTGCTGTTGGAGACAATGGATCGCTTTTTAGCTTTACTGTTGATGCTAGATCAATCAGATACAGAGTAATAATGCTCAATTTCAGTTTACTAGTAATCATTTTACTACAGTGGGATTTAGGCCTTAATTTTTTAATTAGTTAATTTCAACTATAAAGCTATATAGGCGCTAACCTTGTTACTAATAGTTCTATTAGTGCAGATCAAAAGTATTCTAAGGTAATTTATCTTTTTTAAACTTAAAAAAATACAGATAAGATTTATTTAGGAATTATGTTATAATAATTTTTCATCTAAAAGCTATAGTTAATAGCAAGCTAGATTTTAGATAATACGGTAATTTTTAAGAAAAGCATTGCTGACAGTTTTAAAGAGGAAAAAGTAAGAAAGCGGGGGCTATTTATAATGCTTATAACTAAAGGATAACAGTCAGTTCATCAAGTTGAGGTTATTGACAATGGGGATAAATATAAACATTTACGTTTAGACTTTGTGTTACTAATTGTTCTATTAGTGTAAACCAAAAGTATTCTAAGCTAGTTTATATATCTAAAACTTAAAAAATACAGATTATCAAGTTATAGAAAGGTTGTTAAAGAGGTGTGATAAGTTAGCAGATGTTCTATCAAACGTAATAAGAAGGTATTTTTTTTTAATAATAATTTAGTTTATTTAGAGTGATATTGTTTAATAATTTAGTTATCATTTTATGATAGAGTTATGACGAGTCATACAAGGCAAAAAGAAGACATATAACGTAAAGGTAGATAGATTTTAGATTTCTTTGTGAAACAGGAAAGTTAAAATATTCATGGAAAAGTTATTTTCTTGTATCAAGCAGGTTATCCCTTTATGCTCTTTAAGTACTGCTTAAATGCCTTAGCAATGAACACAAAATATCACTTTTTATGCAAGTAGTCATCACTTCGAGAGCTATTAAGAATCCCTTATTGAGACTAGGAATTATAGACCTTTACGAAGTGATAACTGATTTGCCGTTCTATAAAAGGATAGGGCGGATTATTAGAATATTCTATGTTGACATTATATGCTTTCTATGGGAATTAAAATAATAGAACAGTTTATATCTATAAAAATTAATAAGTCTAGAACCTCTTTATAATAACCTACTATAACATCTTATAACTCCTTTCATAGTAAATAATTTGATTTAATACTCTAAATATATTATATTGACATCATTTTAAACTAAGGATTGTTATGAAAAAAGAGATGTTTTGTTTTTTAGTACTGTTACTCTTTATTAGTTGTGGTTCTCAAGGTATTAGTCTTGGAAACGGCTTTTTAGGCAATGGTAAGAGTGATGGTTTATGGCTTATGCTATCGGCTGATAAGGCTTATAAGTTAACTAATGCTGAAAGCTGGTCTGAAGTAAGCATGCTTAATATATCTAGTACTAAATTTGTTGGTCTTGCATACGGCAAAGTAAATACAACAAGTAATAACTATCATTGGCTTGTACTGACAAGGAATGGACAGCTTTTTAGCTCAACTGACGATGGTACTGATTGGACAAGTAAGGGTCGAATAGCTAATAATATTAATAATTTTACTGATCTGGCCACTGATGGCAATGGTAAGTGGATTGCTTTAGCTAGTAATAGAATACATAAATACGGCTTTTCTAATCCTAATAATTGGACTAATAGTAAGTTACCTGGTAATAATACTCAAGGTAAGGGTATTAGTTAAGGGTATTAGTTATGGTAATGGTTTATGGGCTTTGATATCTGGTGGTGGTATATATAAAAGTAGTAATGGAAATAACTGGGGCAATCCTGCAGGAAGTGGCTATACTAACATAGCTTATGGCAATGATATATGGACTGCTGTGACAAGCGGTGGTACTCTTTGGTTTCTTAAAAATGGTCTTGATGCTATTATTAATAGTAATAATACTAATAATGCTAATTTTATTGATATAGCTTATGGTAATGGTAAATGGGTTGTCGTAAGAACTAAAGCGTCACTACCGGTTAGCTTTAATACTATTACTACAGTTAAAATAGATTATAAGACTATAACTGGCATTCCAACAACTCCTAGATTTACTACAGTGGGATTTAGGCCTTAATTTTTTAATTAGTTAATTTCAACTATAAAACTATATAGGCGCTAACCTATTATAACAAATTAACTTGACTTAATCTTATAAATTTATTATATTTATTTTACATTAAATTAGGGATTGTCATGAAAAAAGAGATGTTTTGTTTTTTAGTACTGTTACTCTTTATTAGTTGTGGTTCTCAAGGTATTAGTCTTGGAAACGGCTTTTTAGGCAATGGTAAGAGTGGTGGTTTATGGCTTATGCTATCGGCTGATAAGGCTTATAAGTTAACTAATGCTGAAAGCTGGTCTGAAGTAAGCATGCTTAATATATCTAGTACTACAGGTGGTAGATTTGTTGGTCTTGCATACGGCAAAGTAAATACAACAAGTAATAACTATCATTGGCTTGCACTGACAAGGAATGGACAGCTTTTTAGCTCAACTGACGATGGTGCTACTTGGACAAGTAAGGGTCAAATAGCTAATAATATTAATAATTTTACTGATCTGGCCACTGATGGCAAGGGTAATTGGATTGCTGTAACTTTTGATAGTAGGCTATACAAATACTCTTTTGGTAGTGAATGGAACTACCTTGATGGTGTTATTTTTAATGGTACTGAAGTTACTGGTATTGCTTATGGTAATGGTTTATGGGCTTTGCTTACTAATAATACTAATTATTTATTATATACAAGTCATAATGGAGATAGCTGGAATGATCATAGAGTATTTTCTTCTAGGGTTACTAAGATGGCTTATGGTAATAGTAAATGGGTTGCTATAGTTAATTCTAATAGTATCCAAAATAAAACTGGTATACTCATATTTAATAATTTGGATACTCAGGGTAAAAAAATAAATATTGTAGAAAATGTGGGCTTGCTTCTTAATATTGTTTATGGTAATGGTATATGGGTTGCTATTTTTCGTGATAATGACAATAGAAGTACTAAGGTTATTGGATTTACTATTGACTATAGTAATAATTTAAGTTTTATTAAAGAAGTCCAATATAGTAATAGTAATAATCTTGTTGTAGTGGGATTTAGGCCTTAATTTTTTAATTAGTTAATTTTAAAGCTATATAAACAATAATCTATCATAATAAGTTAACTTGACTTAATCTTATAAATTTATTATATGTATTCTACATTAAATTAGGGATTGTCATGAAAAAAGAGATGTTTTGTTTTTTAGTACTGTTACTCTTTATTAGTTGTGGTTCTCAAGGTATTAGTCTTGGGAGTGGCTTTTTAGGTAATAAAAATGGCAATAAGAGTGGTGGTTTATGGCTTATGCTATCGGCTGATAAGGCTTATAAGTCAACTAATGGTGAAAGCTGGTCTGAAGCAAGTATACGTGATATAACTAGTACTACAGGTAATTTTGTTGGCCTTGCATACGGCAAAGAAAATACAACAAGTAATAATTATCATTGGCTTGCACTGACAAGGAATGATGGTTATCTTTTTAGCTCAACTGACGATGGTGCTACTTGGAAAAGAAAGGGTCGAGTAACTAATAATGATGGTACAGTAGTTTCAGGTAGTTTTGAAGATCTGGCCACTGATGGCAAGGGTAATTGGATTGCTTTAGCTAGTAATAGAATACATAAATACGGCTTTTCTAATTCTAATTCTAATAATTGGCCTGATAGTCGGTTACCCCGTAATACTAGTCGAGCTAGTGGTATTAGTTATGGTAATGGTTTATGGGGTTTGGTTTTTAATAATGGTGATATATATAAAAGTAGTGATGGAACTACCTGGGAAGGTCCTATATCACCTGGAACCACTAATAGCATAGCTTATGGTAATGATATATGGACTGCTGTGCAAAACAATGGTGGGCTTTCGTTTTTGAGCAAGGATCTTGGTTCTACTATTAATAGTAATTATACTAATGATACTAATGATAATACTGATTTTACTGATATAGCTTATGGTAATGGTAAATGGGTTGCCGTAAGAAGTGCAAGCACTCCGCCTATTATCTTTAAGGCTACTCTTGTTACTAATCCTAATACTGTAGAATATACTGCTATAGTGCCTACTGGTATTCCAACAACTCCTACTCATAGATTTACTACAGTGGCTTTTAGGCCTTAATTTTTTAATTAGTTAATTTCAACTATAAAACTATATAGGCGCTAACCTATTGTAACAAATTAACTTGACTTAATCTTATAAATTTATTATATTTATTTTACATTAATTTTAAGGTTAGTCATGAAAAAAGAGATGTTTTGTTTTTTAGTACTGTTGCTCTTTATTAGTTGTGGTTCTCAAGGTATTAGTCTTGGAAACGGCTTTTTAGGCAATGGTAAGAGTGGTGGTTTATGGCTTATGCTATCGGCTGATAAGGCTTATAAGTCAACTAATGCTGAAAATTGGTATGAAGTAAAACCATCTAATATATCTAATACAACTGGTAATTTTGTTGGCCTTGCATACGGCAAAGAAAATACAAAAAGTAATAATTATCATTGGCTTGCACTGACAAGGAATGATGGTCATCTTTTTAGCTCAACTGACGATGGTGCTACTTGGAAAAGAAAGGGTCGAGTAACTTATAGTGATGGTACAGTAGTTACAGGTAGTTTTGAAGATCTGGCCACTGATGGCAAGGGTAATTGGATTGCTTTAGCTAGTAATAGAATACATAAATACGGCTTTTCTAATCCTAATAAGTGGACTGATAGTGAGTTCCCTACTGGTGGTACTCAAGGTAAGGGTATTGCTTATGGTAATGGTTTATGGGCTTTGCTTACTAGTCAGAATAATACTGATGGTCATATAGATAAAAGTAATATTGTTAATGGTACAGCTTGGGAACCTAAAAATAATAATAATAGCTGGGGATCTGTTGGAGGAGGACTTGGAGACGTTAATAGCATAGTTTATGGTAAAAATATATGGACTGTTGTGACAAGCGGGGGTATGCTTTGGTTTTTTAAAAAGGGTCTTAAGCTGAATGAGGCTTTTATTAATAATAATCGTACTAATCGTACTGTTATTTTTATTGATATAGCTTATGGTAATGGTAAATGGGTTGCCGTAAGAAGTGCAAGCGCTCCGCCTATTATCTTTAGTACTACTCTTGTTACTAATCCTAATACTGTAACATATGAACCTAAAACCCCTACTGGCATTCCAACAACTCCTACTCCTACTCCTAGATTTACTACAGTGGCTTTTAGGCCTTAATTTTTTAATTAGTTAATTTCAACTATAAAGCTATATAGGCGCTAACCTATTGTAACAAATTAACTTGACTTAATCTTATAAATTTATTATATTTATTTTACATTAATTTTAAGGTTAGTCATGAAAAAAGAGATGTTTTGTTTTTTAGTACTGTTGCTCTTTATTAGTTGTGGTTCTCAAGGTATTAGTCTTGGAAACGGCTTTTTAGGCAATGGTAAGAGTGGTGGTTTATGGCTTATGCTATCGGCTGATAAGGCTTATAAGTCAACTAATGGTGAAAGCTGGTCTGAAGTAAAACCATCTAATATAACTAGTACTACAGGTGGTAGATTTGTTGGCCTTGCATACGGCAAAGAAAATACAAAAAGTAATAATTATCATTGGCTTGCACTGACAAGGAATGGGCATTTTTTTAGTTCAACTGACGATGGCGCTAACTGGGTAAGTAATGGTAATGTAATTAATGCTAGTTTTGAAGACCTGGCCACTGATGGCAATGGTAAGTGGATTGCTTTAGCTAGTAATAGAATACATAAATACGGCTTTTCTAATCCTAATAATTGGACTAATAGTCAGTTACCTGGTAATAATACTCAAGCTAGTGGTATTAGTTATGGTAATGGTTTATGGGGTTTGGTTTTTAATAATGGTGATATATATAAAAGTAATGATGGAAATACCTGGGAAGGTCCTATATCAGTTGGAACGCACACTAATAACATAGCTTATGGTAAAAATATATGGACTGCTGTGACAAGCGAGGGTTTTCTTTGGTTTCTTGAAAAGGGTCTTGATGTTTTTATTAATAGTAATGATACTAATAATAATACTGGTTTTATTGATATAGCTTATGGTAATGGTGTATGGGTTGCCGTAAGAAGTGCAAGCGCCCTGCCTTTTACCTTTAGTACTACTCTTGTTACTAATCCTAATACTAATACTGATATTGTAGAATATACTGCTATAGAGCCTACTGGTATTCCAACAACTCCTACTCCTACTCCTACTCCTACTCCTAGATTTACTACAGTGGGATTTAGGCCTTAATTTTTTAATTAGTTAATTTCAACTATAAAGCTATATAGGCGCTACCTATTATAACAGATTAACTTGACTTAATCTTATCAATTTATTATACTTATTTTACATTAATTTTAAGGTTAGTCATGAAAAAAGAGATGTTTTATTTTTTAGTACTGTTACTCTTTATTAGTTGTGGTTCTCAAGGTATTAGTCTTGGGAGTGGCTTTTTAGGTAATGGTAATGGTAATGGTAATGGCAATTATAACTGTAAGAGTGATAATTTATGGCTTATGCTATCGGCTGATAAGGCTTATAAGTCAATTGATGCTGAAAATTGGGATGAAGTAAATATACCTAATACTACAGGTGGTAGTTTTGTTGGTCTTGCATACGGCAAAGTAAGTGCAACAAATAAAGGCTGTCATTGGCTTGCACTGACAAGTAATGGACAGCTTTTTAGTTCAAATGACGATGGTACTGATTGGACAAATAATTTTAAAATAAATGGTACTAGTTTTGCTGATCTGGCCACTGATGGCAAGGGTAAGTGGATTGCTTTAGCTAGTAATAGAATACATAAATACGGCTTTTCTAATCCTAATAGTTGGGATAGTTCTAACAGCTTGCTTAGTAATACTACTATTAGTAATGGTACTGGCGTTAGTTATGGTAATAAGTTATGGGTTTTGGTAGTTGGTAGTGCTATATATAAAATTAGTCAGGGAGATCAATGGAAAAAAGTTAAAAATGCTAATGCTATTAGTATAGCTTATGGCAAGAAGAGCAATGTTAATGAAAATATTTGGATTTCTGCAAACCAAAATAATACTGTATCGTTTTTTGAACAAAGTCTTAGGCATACTAATGATCTCATTTATAATAATAATTCTGATGATAGTTTTAGTGATATTGCCTATGGTAATGGTAAATGGGTTGCTACAAAAAGTAAGGGAAGTAAGTTGCCTTTTATCTTTAAAAGGACAAGTGGAGGTACAACGACATTTAATTCTAATCTTAAGGAAAGTAGTAGTTCTCGTTTTACTACAGTGGCTTTTAGGCCTCAATATTAAGATATTGTTAATAGTATATATTTAGATTATTTTATGTATCTTCTAAGATAAGCCAATCATTAGGGGATGCAATATTACTAACTCTTGTTCCAAAGTTTTCATCAATAACAACAACCTCTCCTCTGGCTACTAGTCTATTATTAACAAGCAAATCAACAGGCTCATTAGCAGGCTTATTAAGTTCGATAATGGAGCCTTCACCCAGTCCAAGGACATCTTTTACCTTAATATTAGTTCTACCTAGTTCAACAGTAATTTTAACATAGATATCTAGTAGGAGTTCAACGTTATGTTTTTGCTGTGATGAAAATTGTCCAACAATCACCTTATCAGAATTATCCTTTGTATTAGATTTACTTTCTTTTTCTTCAGAAGCGGACAATTTATTTATACTAGTTTCTTGATCTAGTAAGTTACTATTTTCTTCTGTGGGGAGTTCATAGTTTTTTTCTCTATCAGATTTTTTATACTTACCAGTATCGTCAGATACTATTTCAGCTCCCTCTAATAAAGACTCTAGTTCTTTACTAGATAATGATTCTTCACTCATTATAAATACCTTTAGTACAATTTTATTAGAATCAATTAATTAAACATAATATTGTTAAATACATAAGGTCAAGGAAAAATAATTTTTTTAACAAAATTACTTTTTATATACAATATAATTAAATACCAATAGTTTTACTTTCTAAATATAACATATATTTATTGTTCTATCGTCATTTTTGCTATTGACCTTAAAGAAAAAGATTTTCTATTAAAACACTATATTCAAGTTTATATAATTTTACATATAGAAACTAGATAAAGCGAATCCACTAAGTTATATGTTTTTTTAGCTATTTTTTAATGTATTAAGCTTTTACCACACCTTTTTAGTAAATTATCTTATAGCAGTTTACTTATGGAAAGTGAGAGCTTTAGCACTATCGTTGTTATCGATTGTGAAAAAGGCAACTATTTCATTAAGTTTTTCTGCCAAGCCATGTAGTTCTGATGTACTGCCTGCCATTTCTTCGGAGCTGGCACTAACGCTTTGAGTAATGGTATTAACATCTTCAGTGGCTTTTTGTATTTGTTCACTTCCTTTTTTTTGGTCTTCCATTGCCTGAGCTATGTCAATGGACATAGTATTACTTTCTTCAATTGTTTTTATTATATCATCGAAAGCCTCAGTAGACTTTTTTACGGAACCTACACCATTATTAATTCTTTCAACGCTTTCCTCGATAAGGTTTTCAATTTCTTTAGTGGATTCAGAGCTACGACTAGCAAGGGTGGATATAGCATCAGCTACTACAGCAAAACCTCTACCATGTTCTCCGGCTCTTGCGGCTTCTATTGCGGCATTTAACGACAAGAGGTTAGTTTGATCAGCAATATCATTAATGACTTTTATTATGTTGCCAATTTTTTCTGTGCTTGCACTAATGTTGACCATTTCTTCAGAAACATGTTTCATATTTTCTTTATAGCCTTTAGCTTCTTCTAAAGTTTTTTCACTTTTTTCCTGCATAGAGTTGGTATGGCTGGAGACCTGTTTAATGGATGATGTTAATTCTTCAGTTGAAGCAGAAGTTTCTTCTACGTTGGCGGCTTGGTTTTGAGCATTTTCTGATAAGTTGTTTGCGGAAGCATTTATTTCTTCACTACTGGCGGCTAGGTTAGCAGATACTTCAGCAATATCGCCTACAATTTTTTTAAGGTTATCTGACATTTTATTGATAGAAGCGAATACCCCTTTATCATCTTTTGCGTTTTGATCTTTTATAGAAAAGGATGTTAGATCACCTTTGGATACTCTTGTAGCAATATTCAAAAGAACGTATGGTTCAGTACCAAGCTGAGCTACAAGACTCCTTGTAATAAAGAAAGCAATAATTATACTAGTAATTAATACAATAAGACCTATGATTGGCACAACGAGTTCTACAAGGTCATTAAATTCTATAGCTGAATGTTCAATTTCATTGGCCTCTACTTCTATTATCTTCTCTAATTTTTCCAATGTGTTATCAATTTTATGAAGGTTTTTTAAGAAGCCGCCTGAATAGAGCATAGAGATTTGTTTATCTAGGCTTTTAAGTTTGTTAGTATTAGTTATGTCAGTTCTACGTCTTTCAATAATTTTACTATTTATTTTGCTTAGTATAGAATAAAGTTTTTTATAAGGTCTTTCAATATTAAAAAAGAGTTTTTTATCTTTTTCGTTTAAAACGCTAAGGAGGCTTTTCCGTTTTTCTTTATCGTAATACCACTTACCAAAGGCATTTGTTTTATAGTTTAATTTAGTCAATCTTTTTTTACTAATAATATTTTCAGAGATATCAAGTAATTCCTCTAATAAGGCAACTTCTTTTTTAATTAAAAAGGTCTCAGCTCTATCATGTTCAAGAAGTTCTTCTAATGAAGAAGAGTTTTCTTCAAGGGATAAGTATGTGGTAATGACTATTGATAACAAGAATAACAGGGTTATTCCAAAGCCAAGATATAACTGAGTAGTAATTTTTAACTTGCGCATGTAACCTCCAATTGTCAGGGAAAAGTTATATAGAATAACTTTTATTATTTCTATAATTTTTAAACACCAGTAGATATAGTTATGTTACTAATTGTTCTATTAGTGTAGATGAAAGGTATTCTAAGGTAATTTATCTTTTTAAAACTTTCTAAAATGGTATTATAAAAGCGTTCTAAGGGGGCTTAGAACTTTTAAGTTTTTAATAATCAGGGTATAAAGTTTATTCTAATGTATTGTTACTAATTGTTCTATTAGTGTAGATGAAAAGTATTCTAAGGTAATTTATCTTTTTTAAACTTAAAAAAATACAGATAAGATTTATTTAGGAATTATGTTATAATAATTTTTCATCTAAAAGCTAGAATAATTAATAACACAGCTATTAAGAATCCCTTATTGAGACTAAGAACTATAGACATTTATTAAGTGTTAAAGAATTTACTGTTCCATAAAGGCATAGAGCGGATTATTGCAATATAATATATTGGCTTTATATGTAAAACTCCAGAAAGTATACGTAATCCTTTATGAATAAATAACAAACATAAAAAGTAAACCCCTAAAGCCCCTTTATAATAACTTACTAAAATCTTTAATAATATTCTACTTATTACTCTGGCGTTAGATTGCCTATGTCTTTATTTATAAACTTCTTACAAGAGCTCATGGTATGGGGGATAATGCATTTACTACAATCCAAAATATGATATTCTATAGTCTTTCCTTTATAGTCTATAAAACCTGATATTGTATATTCCTTCTTTTTCGACTTTGCTAGACAATGTCCTATAATAGCCTTGTTATTGTCTATATGTGGAGAGGCGGATAGATCAAAATAAGGACAATCACATCCATAACAGTTTAGCTTATCCCCTTTAACCGAATGACAAAGGCGGTTTTTAAGGTATAAAGGACAAAAATTAGGAAATCTATCTTTTAACTTGTTATAAATAAAATAATTAACAACTTCTTTTTCGTCGCCACCCTTTAAAAAAGACTTTAAAATATTAAGTTTTTTATCCCTAAACTCTCTACGCCATCTTAGCAGGTTCGATATAATATTTTCTAACTCATTATATATCTTACTCATAATTAATAAATAACCGTAACCCTATAGTCCCTAATAATAACATTAAGAAAACTTTTTTTAAAATCAAATTAATTGTCAATAAATAATAAATATGTTATTTTATAGTCTTATAAAATAAACTAATCCAAGTTCCCTATCAATTATGAAACAAATAAATAATCCATTTAAAATAGCCTTTTTTTTGTCCGGTAGTGGTACTACCCTTGAAAACCTTCTTGAATATATCGCTAGCCATAAAGTAAAAGCTACAGTATCAGTGGTAGTTAGTAGCCGTGAGAATGCCTACGGTATTAAGCGAGCAGAAAATTGGAATATTCCTTATGAAGTAGTTCCCTTTAAACAGTATAAAAATGATATAGAACACTATAGTAAAGAAATTAGCAAAAAATTATTTAACTATCCGGTTGATCTAATAGTATTTGGAGGGTTTATGTCTCCTTACTTTCCTGATGATAGATATATTAATAAAGTTATAAATATTCATCCTGCCTTAATACCATCCTTTTCTGGTAAGGGATATTATGGAGATAGAGTTCATAGAGCCGTGCTAAAGTCTGGAGTAAAAATAACTGGCTGTACCATACACTTTGTGGATAAAGAATATGATAATGGCCCTATTATTGCACAACAATGCGTTCCAGTCTTGGACGGCGATACTATAGAGATACTTCAAAAAAGAGTTTCTGCAGTTGAAAAAAAACTTTATCCTACTATTATACAGGCTATCGTAGAAAATAGAGTTAGTATAGCCGACAATAAAGTAACAGTTCTATAAAAAAAAACAATTTTAATAAAAAAATTATTTTTAGCTGAAAAGTCAATTTATGACTTATTTAGTCGAAAAATATATTAAATAGTCAATCTCATAAAGGATTTTATAGATGTTGTATTGATATTTCACGGAGGAAATATGCATAATATACAAGCTAATAATCTTCTTTTAATGAAAATTAGCGAACTCGAAAGCTATATAGAAAAAAACTATCCAAATAAAAAACTGAAAATTAGTAATATTCTGGAAGATTTAAAGGCTATTGAATCAAATCTAAGTGTAATAGGCTTACTTAATCATTTATCCGCAATGTATAAAGAAGGATCAAGCATTAAAGAAATAGTGGATGACGTTAAAAAAACAAAAAGAGTCTTTAGTCTTGCAGGTGAATACGTTAAAACCTTAGAAGATGATAGAAATATTAATATTTTATCAGAAGATATTCATAAACTTATCTTATCCCATATAGAACAAGCCCTACAGCTCTATCAAGACGAGTATGACATTTAATTAAATAAAAAAAGCAGGCTGTATTTTGGTAGACTGGGAGGGGAACGCAAAATACAACCTTTATAATACTTTACTTTAATTTTAAGTATACCAAATTATGATAAAAAGGCAAATTTTTTTACAATATTTAGCAAGTAATTGCTATATTTTTTTATTCCTAACTAAATATATATCCTTAAAATCGTACTTTACAGCTTTGTTATAGGTATTTTGTTTTTTTAACTTTTTTTAAAAAAAATGTTAAAAAAGTAAATTTTACTAACCCTTATTAATAATATATAAATAAGCTTTTATTTAATAGTTCATTATTTTGTGTTATCAATAAGTAGGTTAAGGATCTTATTTGTAGCACATTCCTCTGATAAAGACTTTAAACCAGTAGTCATAGACTTTATTCTTTGTGGATTAAGAATAATATCAAAAATTGTACTTTTTAACTTATTGGGATTTAAACTATTTTCGTTTATAATAACTGCTCCACCTATTGACTCTGGGATTTTTGCATTCTTATATTGTTCATTTCTGGTTGCGATTGCGAGGGGTATGAAAATAGACGGAATACCTAAAGCTATTACCTCACTAACAGTACCAGCGCCAGAACGTCCTACTAATAAGGTACAGGTATTTAATATATCCTTAAGCTCATCTTTTATGAAGCTCTTCGGTATATAACTGCCTCTAAGTCCAGAAGGAACAGCGTAATCCTTAAGAATATCAAAATCTGTAGTACCACATTGATGAATTATATGACATTTACCTAAAAGATCGGCTAGGATAGCCTTAATAGCCATATTTATTTTATGAGAACCACTAGAACCACCTGTAATATATACAATAGGTAAGGACTTATCAAGGTTAAATCCCTTATAACACCTATCAGAAGAACCATTGAATAATTCTTTTCTAATGGGATAACCAGTATGTACCACTTTATGAATAGGAAAATAGTCCCTTGAGGATAAAAAACTAATAGCTATCTTTTTAGCAAAGTAACCGCATATCTTATTTGCTAAACCTATACTAGAAGTCTGCTCATGAATAACTACAGGTACCTTAAGAATACTAGCAGCGATAACCACAGGTACAGATACGAATCCGCCAGTACTAAAAACGATATTTGGATTAAACCTCTTTAAAACCCTTATAGAGTCTATAAAACCCTTAAATATTCTAAATATATCAGTGAAGTTTCTAAGTGAAAAATATCGCCTTAGTTTTCCAGTGCTAATAGGAAAATAGTCAATTGACTTATCCTTGGCAATAGATCGCTCAATACCCCTATGACTACCAATATAAATACATTTAAAATGCCTGTTTTGTTTACTAAAACGCTCAACAAGCTCATCATAAATGGTAATAGCGGGAATAGTATGTCCTCCACTACCACCACCTGTTATAACTAGTCTCATAATTTAATAGCCATTAATAATAAGTCCGACTAAATCGTAAAAACTATGACCTATAGTCAGCGTTAATCCTTATATAATCGTAGGATAGATCAGTAGTATACATAGTTTTAGAGTGAGTACCCATGTTTAGATTTATCTCTAAATAAAGATCATGATTCTTCATATACGTAGAAGCCTGCTTTTCGGTAAAGTTAGTTCTCTCTCCGTTTTTGACTAAGGTAATATCCCCCAGTTTGATGTTGATCTTCTTTTCTACTAAGGAACACCCAGAAGCCCCTATAGCATAAATAAATCTACCCCAGTTTGGATCTTCACCAAAGAATGCAGTTTTAACCAAAAGAGAATTGGATAAATGAGATGCACACTTAAAAGCATCATCAGGGGATAAGGCACCCTTTACAACAATCTCTATAAACTTAGTTGCACCCTCACCATCCCTAACAATCTCCTTAGCTAAATATAGTGATAGCTTTTCTAACATAGATCTGAATAAGTAATAGTCCTCATTATCTTCATCAATAATATTATTATTCGCTTCACCATTGGCTAACAGAATAACACTATCATTGGTACTCATATCTCCATCCACGGATATAGAGTTGAAAGTAATATCAGCAACATAAGCTAAAGCCCTATTTAGCATATTATCGGATATGGCAATATCAGTGACAATAAAAGCAAGCATAGTAGCCATATTGGGGAATATCATACCAGAACCCTTTACAGCACCATAAATGCTAATAACCTTATCCCCAATACTAAGCTTCATAGACCTTTGTTTCGCTCTAGTGTCAGTAGTCATAATAGATCGAGCAAAACTATTAGGATCATTAATACTACCCCCCACAGACTTAGCCAGATTGACAATCCCTTTTTTGATATTGTCCATAGGGAGATGTTCACCAATAACCCCAGTGGATAAGCATAAAAAGTTCTCACTATTATGATCAAGCTCATTAGCCATAATATTGGTCATACTGTATGCATCATCTAATCCCCGTTTACCGGTAAAAGAATTAGCACATCCGCTGTTAACAACCAGTCCGTGAATAGTATTAGTAAGTCTCTCCTTGCAAAGCTTTACAGGAGCGGCTTGAATAGTATTTTTAGTAAAAACTCCTGCATAAGTACATGGAGTATTAGAATAAATTATACCAATATCATGGAGTGAGTTCTTTTTTATACCGCAAGATGTACCATTTAAAATAAATCCCTTTGGATACATAGTTTTACTCAACAATCTTGTTTAGTGGAAACTCAACAATTCCTTGTGCACCAAGCTGTTTTAGCTTTGGTATTAAATCCCTAACCAGAGGTTCTGATATAATAGTATTAATGGCATACCAGCCCTCAGTCTCAAGTCGGGATATAGTAGGGGCTTTAAGAGATGGTAAAAGAGCCTCAACTTTTTTTATATTAGGCTGTTCAACGTTTAATAATATCCCCACCTTGTTCTCAGCGGCTAATGCAGCCTTTAATAGCATTGCCAACTGGTCGATTTTATTCTTTTTCCACATATCTTTTTTATATGAGTTTTTATTTGCGATAAGCTGTGTGGTAGATTGTAAAACCTCATCAACTATCCTGAGGTTATTTGCCTTTAAAGAACTGCCAGTTTCTGTAACTTCTACAATAGCATCAGCAAGCTTTGGAGGCTTAACCTCTGTGGCACCCCATGAAAACTCTACTTCTGCAGTTATATTGTGTTTATTAAGGTATTGCTTTGTAAGTCCTACAGCCTCAGTAGCTATTCTTTTACCTTGTAAGTCTTTAGCAGACATAATAGTAGAGTTATTGGGAACAGCTACTACCCATCTAACAGGTCCCATACCCTGTTTGGAGTAAATAAGCTTTGTAACCAATTCAACATTAGCTTCATATTCTAATATCCAATCTAATCCAGTTAATGCTGCATCCAAAATACCTTTTTCAACATAACGTGCCATTTCCTGTGCACGAATTAATAAACACTCAATCTCATCATCGTCTATATGAGGATAGTAACTTCTATCAGAAATATTTATCTTGTATCCAGCTTTTTTAAACAGTTCTATTGTAGCATCTTGCAGGCTACCTTTTGGTATACCTAATTTCAAGTGAGCCATTTATTATCCTTTTATATTAGTTTTTATGGGTACTACTTTTTATAAGAAACTTCGCCTATTTTATCCATTATCCTCTTGGTAATATCGCTTATAGTACCAATACCATTAATTTCTTTTAAAATTCCTTTTTGTTTATAGTAGTCCTTTAATGGTAGGGTTTGATCTTTATAAACACTTATTCTTTTTTTAATGGTATTTTCGTTATCATCGCTTCTACCCTCTTTTTGAGCACGCCCTAAAAGTCTTTGAATAAGGTTATCATCGTTTACGTCTATATATATGACGTAATCGATTTTAGTATTTATTTCGTTTAACATCTTGTTTAAGGCTTCTCCCTGGGTTATGGTTCTTGGAAAGCCATCTAAAAGAAAGCCTTTTTTACAATCATTTTGCTGTATACGCTCTTTAATTATGTTTATAATAATATCATCGCTTACAAGCTCTCCTTTATCCATAATCAGTTTAGCCTGTTTACCAAGGGTTGTACCCTCTTTTACTGCGGCACGTAGGATATCACCAGTAGAGATATGTGGAATATTATATTTATCCACTAAGAAAGTTGCTTGAGTACCTTTTCCTCCTCCTGGTGGACCAAATAGTATTGCTTTCATAAGTTGTCTCCATTTTTATATTGTTTTGAGCTTAAGTTATTAAATCTAAAACAATTCGTCAATTTATTTTTTTATATAAAGTCTAAGATTTAGACTAAATTATTTGTTAATTATATTTATCAGCAATAGTTATATACTATAGTCAAAAGGGCGGGATAAATGAAAAATTATAATCTAATCATAATTGAGGGTAATTTAGTAAAAGATCCAGAAATAAAGAAAAATAAAAATGGAAATACAATAATAAGATTCATTGTTGCCAATAACGGATATGGTACAAAAAAAGATACTAACTTAGAACCAGTAAGCTTTTTTGATATTATCTATTGGTCTGAGTCTAATAGCTTTAAAATGGATATGTTGAGAAAAGGTGTAGGTGTTAGAATAATTGGTTCTCTTAGTCAATGGAGATGGCAAAATGAAGGTAAGAATAGATCTAAAGTGCATATTATAGCTAAAAACATTGATTTTCTTTCTCGTAGTAAAGTACCAAAGTTTATATAAGTATTTTTTTATATAATTCTATTTAGCCATCTGTATTTTAAATGTATAAATTTATTCTTCTTGTTGTTTATTGCTGTTATTATTATCAATTTGTTCGAATGTATAGTTGCCTTCTAGCATTCGTCTGAGAATATATACAGCTAACTTTTCTCCAGTTTCTTCTCTAATATTAATGTTCATACTAGTCAGATCAGCAATTTTATTCATAGCGGCTTTTGCAATTTTATACCTACCATCTGTTAAGTCAACTAATTTATTTAACGGAATAGACATTGTTCCCCCAACTAAAGAGCTATAATATAGTTAATAGTATTTAGTTAACACTATTAATATTAATTAATACGATAAAAAATAGTAAAAAAACTAAAAACGACAAGCTTAATACTAAATTCTATTTTTATTAAGGTAATTTATATAAAATATAACTAAACAAACTTTAAAGTATAACGGTTATTAGTAATTGTTAGTTAATATAATTTTATTATTGGAGTTCTTCACGCTGTCCCTTAGACAAATTAATGGTACTAGAAATAATATATGGCTTTTTCTTTTGGGATTCGTGATATGTTCTTATTAATATCTCTCCTAATAGGCCCATCAGGATAAATTGACATCCTAATAAAAAACACATAATAGCAAAGTGAAATATCGGACTTTCAATAATAGTTTTACTATGTACAGTTTGATTATAAATCACGTAAAAAACGGATATAAAAGATATAAAAAAAGCTCCTAAACCAATCATACCAAAAAAATGGTTAGGTTTAGTTGCATACTTACCAAAAAACATAATAGTAATTAGATCGAGTATAACTTTTATAGAGCGAGAGATACCATATTTTGATTTTCCTACAGTTCTAGGGCGATGATTAACAGGTATTTCAGTAACTTTACCTCCTACTCTTGATGTATATATGGGGATAAATCTATGCATTTCTCCATACAGTGAAATGTGGTCTAGGATTTCTTTTCTGTATGCCTTAAGGGAGCATCCGTAGTCGTGAAGCGGAACTTTACCAAAATAAGATATTACTTTATTTGCTATTAATGATGGTAGAGTTCTAGTAATAAATTTATCTTTTCTATTTTTACGCCATCCACTAACTACGTCATATCCTTCTTCTATTTTCTCAAGGAGTCTTAAAATATCCTTGGGATCGTTTTGTAAATCTCCATCCATAGGTATAATAACGTCATTTTGTGCAATATCGAATCCAGCTTGCATGGCTGCAGTTTGACCACAGTTAAATTGTAGTTTTACGATTTTTAATCTACGATCTTGTTCGGATATTTCTTTCATATATTTGTATGTTTTATCAATACTACCATCATCAACGAAAATAATCTCATAACTTAAATTTAATGCTTCAACGGTATCTTTAATAGACTCATAAACTGCATATAGGTTACCCTCTTCATTATAAAACGGAACAACTATTGAAATACTTTTTACATTATGGATTTCCATGATATCTCCTTAATATATTTTTTTTTATGGTTAGCGTCAAATTAGATGTTTTGATATTCTTTTTATATCCACAAGGTGCATACATAAGTTGATAATTTCTTATTCCACAAGGAAATAGTGAATTCTTAACTTTAATTATATATTGATATAATAAGTTTAACTTTTAGGATATTAGAATGATAAAAAATAACAATAGTTATTTTTTATTGCTATTAGACTTTTTATCACTATTAGACTTTTTATCACTATTAGGTTTTTTATTACTATTAGACTTTTTATTGCTATTAGGCTTTTTATTGCTATTAGACTTTTTATTGCTATTAGACTTTTTATTGCTATTAGACTTTTTATTACTATTAGACTTTTTATTGCTATTAGACTTTTTATTACTATTAGACTTTTTATTACTATTAGACTTTTTATCATTGTTATTAGATAGGTTTTCATTTTCTAGTTCATTGACATAAGTATCAAGAATAAAGTTACTAGTATTATTACTACTATTTTTATATAGTGAGTTTTGTGAAGACTCATTACTGTTACTACTTTCTCCAAGACTAAAGTAACTTGACCCCAGTTTTTGTTGTTCTAGTTTTAATGAGGCAACTCTTTTAAATTCATCATATCTATAAGCAAAGCCTTTTCTTTTTAGCTTATAATATGGTATACCTGCATTTTTAGCCATTTCTTTAATAATTTTTTCCTCAACTTCTGCATCTTTACGATTTGTATATTCCTTTTTAATTTTATTAAGCCTACTTTTTGGGATAAAAGCCTCAGAAGTAATCTTATTACCTTTTGTTATAGGCACTTTTACGATTTTATTATTAATTTTAATTGGATACCTAGGTACTTTAAATATAAACTCTTTGGAAAAGTATTTAATAAAATCACCAGATATTTTATATTTAGGAGTTATTTTTTTATTAACGTAGTGATATTCTAATATTTTTTTGAATATTTCTTTTGCATTTAAGGCACCTAACACGCCACCAAAAAGTCCTTCATCGATTATCCCAACATTAACACCTATATTAACAAGATAAAGCAAATTATTATTTAAAAGGTGATCAGGTTTATCCTCTATATACTCTTCCTTAGTTCTACCAGTCATAGCCAGGAAGGATACATCAGTATTTGATGAGCCTGTTTTACCGACTCCTCCTTTAATAAACCGCTTTGCAGTACCATGAAAGGTATTAATATATCCGCAAAAAAAGGCGGCTTCGGCGGCCTCACGGGAGACTATTTGTTTTTCTGGTAATATAATGCTATAGGTTATTCCATTAAGGATTAGTTTATTTATGGTGGTCAGAGGTTTAAAAATACCCTTATTAGCTATAATAGCATTTATTTGAGCAAACAATATACTAGAGATTTCATGGGAGCCTAATACAATGGGATATCTGGGTTGGAATTTAACCCTAGGATTTTTTATATATTTAAACCCTGCTAACTCATTCAACAAGTTGGATATTTTATTGATGCCAACCGTTTCTGCAATTTTGATAAAGGTATTATTTTTGGATTGTATAAAGTTATATATATTATTTTGTTTTGTATAAGTAAAATAGCCATAGATATCATCTCTATTTACTCTCCAGTTATCTGGGGTATATAGGCTATGTATGAACTTACCATTTCCATCTAATATGGGTTTGCCGTTATTATCTAGCAGTTGGTATTTTATAGCTCTTGGTATATCATAAAAGCTATCCAAGAGTGTGCCATTATTATCCAGATATATCAACAAAGCAAGCCATTTATATATAGAGCCAAAATGTCTTTGTCCATCAACTGCCCAGTTAAAGTAGTTATTATTGGTATGCTTAGAGGTAATAGCAATAATCTTATTTTCAATTTTACCAGTTTTAATATTATTTGTTTTAACTAAAATAGATGCACCACCATATCGCTTTAGCTTAGTGGGATTATATCTATATCTATAAACAATATATGTACTATGTTCTAATTCGTTATTTAATATTTTTTGTGCCTGTTCATTAAAAGCAACCTCTACATTTATTCCGGTATTGTGAAAGTCAATCTTAGTACTTTTTTTATTATAAGTATTTGACTTATAGGATAAGCGACTTAGGTCTTTTTTGGTTTGATCGGTATAGCTTTGGTATTGATTTATGAATGTTGGAGAGTTAAAATGTATTTCTTCTTTTAATGCTGTCTTATACTCTTTTTTAGAGATAAGAGGACTCATAAACATATTGCCCTTTAGGAAGTCTTTTAGGGCAGAATTAATTCTAATATTTGCTGAGTTATAAGATTTTTTTAATTTTTGTAATACGTCGTAATCGGAGTGTTTTTTTTCTTTTGCTAATCTGATAAAGCTTTTGTTTTTACTATTATTTTTGGATATAAAATCTTTTAACTGTTTATCATTAAATAAATCAATACCCTTAGAACTAAGCTTTTTTTTGATGAGATAAAAACGAACATAGTCCTGACCAATGGTATTTGGTAATAAGGCTATTCTGGTTAACCAAGCAAGTTCTCTGTTGGAGATATTTTTTAACGAATCTTTATTCATATAGTTTTTAATTATTCCTTTTATACCATAGTTATGGTCTCTCCAAAATGAGCCTGGTATTGACTGAGCATATAATCTAACATAATCACTACGATCTTCAGCATAATAACTATAATAGACAGCACCAAAAACCTGAATAATTTTTTCTATGGGAGTTTTTTTAGATGAACCTAAATACATTTCGTATACTTGTTCTATAATACTTGCATTTCCTTTTTTAGAGTCAAATATTATATAGTTAAAAGAGGCTTTTAATAAGCCGATAGGGTCTACACCTCCTGCTTGAAAGTAAAATCCATCATCTTCGACTAAAATAAAGGCTTTTTTTATTCTATCTGGTAATTGGTTAAAATTAACTAATTCCCTTGAGTTTGATCTATGTTTTAATATTTTACTTTCATATAGGGATAGTTTGTAGAAGGATATATTTTGTTTTTTATCTATAATTAGTTTCTTACTAAAAGAAGGATAATTGCCCAATTTGAAAAATAGCCTCTTTTTTATAAGTTTATTATTGTTTTTTCCTTCCAAAACAAAGGTATAATTATATGCCAGTTTACTTTTTAGTTTATTTATTAGACTAAATATATTTTTTTCTTTTTTAAGGTTGAGATAATATAAATGAGTTTTTTTTTCTTCGTCGTAAACAAGTGGATCATTTTTTTGATTTAGGAAGTTTAGTACCTCTTGATTTTTATAGATATTTATTGAATGTATTTTTAAGTCATAGGATAAGAGTTTTTTTAGGTCTTTAATGATAAGGTTAAAGCTCTTAAAGTCAGTATAATAAGTTTTTTTTATACTTTCTTTTTTATTTTTCAGTTCTACTATAACCTCGAAATACTGTTTTAACTTACTGTTATAGTTATTAATTAATTTTACTAATCTAGCGTGACTAATATTACTAAGGAATTGTTCAGCAATCTTTTTATTTTCTGTTTTAATTGTTAATCCAGAGCCTAGAGTTTTTCGTAAGAAAATAGCTATTTCTATTAGGTTGATAGGGGGTAGAATTTGCTTATCGTATACACTTTTTAGAATATTTGATATAAGTGGATATTTAGGTTTTGGCATTCTATCTTTTTTTATATCGAAGTATTGCTTTAGATGTTGTTTATATTCTTTATAATAAACAAGGTTTACCCATAAATTATTGCTTCTCATGTTAAAAGTGGATTCTGTGGGAGTTCTTTTTATTATTTCTTTAAAGTTTTCATTAGCAACTATATATAGGTCATCGGCATTGGTTTCTACTGGCGTCATACCTATATGCATGAGGATAAATAAAATTAAGATAATAAATATAATTATATGTCCTTTTTTAAGGTTTCTCTTTTTAAGGGGGATGACTTTATTATTTTTAATTTTGCTTACTAAATTATTATAAGACATTATATACCCTAAATAGTTTACGGAATCATATATTATAACCCATAACGCTTTAAAACTGACTAAAAATTTATACTATATTTCAATAAGCCTTGTTATTAGCTTTAAGTTATGTTTTAATTGGTTAATTAGTTATAACTTTAAGCCAATAGCCTCTGGTAGGTTTTTTTTATAATGTTCTTGAAGAAGTTTACTAATGTAGTTTTTTTTTGGAGCAGTTTCAAATTCTTTTAATTTCTCGTTTATTGCTTTTATGGCTCGATTTAGGTTATCATTGTTATAGTTTTTGTGTTTATACAAGTTGCGAAGAACACCGCAATAATAAAGATAATTAGCATGCTCCATAAATATAATCCTCAAGTATGTTTTAGTTTTGACTTCGGTATAACAGTATATTATTTAACCAAAAAAATTATTTTTATAATACACATATCCAAAGGCAAAAGACCTTTATTAATTAACATAATATATGTATTTTACATTTCTTCTAAAGGCTCAATACCCAATAACCTTAATCCACTGGATAACACCTTTTTAACAGCTAATACAGTAATAAGCCGTTCCTTGCTGAGAAGATGGTCATCTTTATTGATAACCTTATTTATGCGGTAGTATGAACTAAATACCTGGGCCAAATCTAGTAAATATCTGGCAATAATGGATGGTTCCATATTCTCAGAGGCAAACATAACCTTGCTATTAAACGTAGATAAAACCTTAGCAATGTTAAAAGAGTTATTTTCGGTAATTTTTATGCTATGATGTTTATCTGCTTTTCCAATATCTTTTTCGAAGTTTTTAATAATACCGCATAACCTCGCATGAGCATACTGTAAATATATACCAGTTTCACCCTTTGGATTAAGTATTTCTTTCCAATCGAATATAATATCTTTTTGTCGTCCATTTTTTAGATCGAAAAAGACTACTGAACTTATTCCAACTTTTAATGCTCTTTGTTTTTTTTCCTCATCAGTTATATTATTTCTTTTAATGTCAGAATCACTTTCATTAATTTTATCCAATGCCAGCTTTGCCGCATTATCAATTACGTCTTCTAAAAAGATTATTTGTCCTTTTCTTGTTGACATTTTTCCTTGCTTAAACTGTATAAGTCCGAAACTTACATGATGACAATCTTTAACCCACTCATTACCCATAATCTCGAGTACCTTAAATATTTGCTTAAAATGTAAGTTTTGTTCGGCTCCAACAACATAAATCATTTTATCAAAGTTAAGCCTTTCCTTGCGATAAATACTAGCAGTAATATCCCTAGTGGCGTATAAAGTAGCACCATCCTGCTTTTTTAATAAAACAGGCGGCATATCATCTAAAAGTATAATTTCTGCACCTTGACTTTTGCTGATCAATCCCTTTTTATTTAGCTTAGTTATAGTATCCTCAATTTTATCCTGATAATAGCTTTCTCCCCAGTAGTAGTCAAAGTCGACGTTTAATATTTTATACATACGCTTAAACTCTTCTAGGCTTATACTTTTAAACCTATCCCATAGTATAAGTGCTTCTTTATCCTTGTGTTCAAGACGTCTAAACCAGTTTCTTGCCTCATCATCTAAGGATGGGTTATTTTCAGCCTCGCGGTGGAACTTAACAAATAAACTTAGTAAATACTTAATGGATATTAAGTTATTATCATTGCCCCAATGTTTATATGCAGTGATTAGCTTACCAAATGATGTTCCCCAATCACCAAGGTGGTTAATGCAAACTACATTATATCCTAAATAACTAAATATTTTTGAAAGAGAATTACCAATAGACGTAGATCGTAGATGTGCTATAGAAAAAGGTTTAGCAATATTAGGTGATGAGAAATCTATTACTACGGTTTTATTTTTGCCAATGTTCTTTGGATTATAGTCTTTGCTTAAAACATTATTGAGTACCAAGTTAGTATAGGATACCTGATCAAGGTAAAAGTTAATATATGGTCCTATAGATTTTATATTGTTAAAAAGGCTTGATGGAGATAACTTTTCCACTAATTCTTTAGCAATCTTAATAGGGGGAGCCTTTAAAACCTTTGCTAACGGAAAACAAGGAAAAGCATAATCCCCCATATCTTTTTTAGGAGGTATTTCTATAAGGTTATATATATCCTGATTTGTTAGGGGTATGCTATTATTTAGGATTTTTACAATTTCGTTTTTGATATAGTGTTCCACAGTTTATTCTTAGCTCCAATTTTAGTTAACTTATTGTTATTAAAGGGATAAGTATATAAAAAAAGTTATATATTGTCAATAAGCATTCTATTTATAATACTAGGAATTAAAAAAGTTATATAGATTTAAAATATATTTGCAATTTGTTAACTTTTTAGTACAATTATAACATTTTTAATAATTATAATATTATTTAACTCGGTTTAAGTATTATTTCAGTTATATTATACGTAGGAGTCTTTTATGCTTGAGAAATACATTCAAAAGGTTAAACTAAAAACTAAGTTTAGAATAGTTACTATTATGGTTATAATATTGATTATTATAGAGACCATTGGTTTTCTTATATTAAGCAAAACTACAGACTTAGTACAGTTAGAGCGGAATAACGTTACATTTATCCTGTCGCTAAAAGATAAAATAACCCAATATAACTTATATAAAAATAAGAGAATTATAGTACATAGGCATAATTATAGTAAACATGAGGACATTATACGAGATGGCAGTATTTTAGAGATTTTGGATGAGATGGATAATATTATTGATACTACTAAAGACGTTATTTATAATCCAATAACTGGTTATGTTGAGTCCTTATTTTTTAAAGTTATTTTTAATAATGAGTTTAATAAGGCTATAAACATATTAAAGCAACAAGAAATGGAGATTTCTGACTTTCGTAAATTAATAAGTCGTCATCTAAATAATAATATAGATATAGATCACTTTTATCATGATGCTAGTTATATAGCTATGAAGACTATTTTTAGACTTAGTAGTCAGCTTAATAAAGCTATTATTAGGGTAAAGGATAATGTTAATACTGTGTTTTTAATATTTTCGTTATTACTTGCTATTGCAATTATGTTTAGTATTTATATTATACTGACTTATGTACACAGGAGCGTTAAGAGGTTTGATCTGGCACTAAAGGATATTGCTAGTGGAGAAGGAGATCTTACTGTTGAGCTTCCTACAGGCTCTAGTGATACTTTTGGCATACTTGCTACTTCGTTTAATAAATTTCTTTTTATGATAAAGAGCTTAGTTGACAGTCTGAAAGATGGTATAGTTCACGTTAAGAACTCTAGTAGTAGTATTTTGAACTTTACAGAACAAAGCTCAAATGATATTGGTAATATAATGGGTAAGGTTAAAGAGATTAACAAGAGTGCTGAGGCTCAAGATGATAATGTAATACAAGCTATGGATATGACTACTAGTATGGTTGATTTAATGAAGAAAATGGCTGGGGATATTGAAAGTCAAACATCGTCAATTATAACTACTGGATATACTATAAAGAATATGCTTGGACAGTTTAAGGGTATTGCTAAGCACTCAGAAAAAGTTGATAAAGCCGCTATTGGATTGCAAAATGTAGCAAAAGGGGGCGCCAAGACTGTATCTGACACACTATCAAGTATTCGTGAAATACAAAAGGACTCCTCAAAAATACAAGAGATTATAAACGTAATTGATGGTATTTCAGAACAGACTAATTTACTTGCTATGAATGCCGCTATTGAGGCCGCTCATGCCGGACAATACGGAAAAGGCTTTGCCGTTGTAGCCGATGAGGTTAGAAAACTTGCAGAGACTACTGGTGAGGCATCCAAAGAGATTATTGGCCTTATAAAGAGAACTGTTAAGAGAATAGAAGATAGTGCTGAACTGTCAAGTCAGTCATATGATGCACTTAATATTATTTTGGAGAATACTAATATAACTGTTGATTATATTAAGGAAATTACTTTTGGGATGAAAGATGTTACAGAAGAGGCTAATGAGGTGCTAGGCTTTATTGATGAGTTGACTAACCTAACTACTAGAATAAAAAATAATGCAGAAAAAAGTCAAGATAAAAGTGAAGCAGTTATAAACGCTGTTCAGAAAATTAAAGACTATGCAACAAGTATAACATCATCCCTTCAAGAACAAACAAGGCACTCTGACTCTATTGCAAGGAATATGGAAAGCTTATCTGATTATACTAACACTAATGAAAAAGTTGTGTTGCAGTTAAAGGAGCTTAGTGATAGGTTTAAAACTGAAAAAAATACTTTGAAACTCGATATTAGATAGTTTAGCTTTGAATATGCTTTAGCGCTTTACTCTCTTAAAGACTTTATTTATAAAATTAAAAAAATTATTTTATTTAAACTTCCTTAACTACCTTTGGATTGACTCATAATTTATTTTTATTATTTTTACTTTACAAGTAATATACAAGTAATATATAGGAAATATATGGAGGAAACGAGGATATGAATATAAGGCCATTAGGAAGTCGTATTCTACTTAAAGTGTTAATGAGTGAAGAAAAGTCATCTGGAGGTATATATATACCTCCTACTGCTCAAGAGAAAACTCAGGAGGGTATTGTAGTTGCTGTTGGTACTTCTGATGAAATTACCGTTAAAAAAAATGAACAGGTAATTTATGATAAGTATGCTGGAACTCAAATTAAGATTGATGGCAAGGAACATCTAATACTTAAAATGGAAGATGTTATTGCTGTAGTTGTTAAATAAATACTTATAAGAATTGCTTTTGAATCTGTTCAAAGGCATATTCTAATAGGCTAATATGCTGGAAAAGAATAAAATAAAAATTAGTATTTTGGATAAGTATAATAAGGCATTAGAGCTTTATAAAAAAAGAGAATTTAAAAAGGCTCTAGATGGTTTTCAAAAGGTTTTAGAGGTTATGCCAGATGATGAGCCTTCCAAATTGTATGTTGAACGATGTCAGGTTTATATTAAGGAGCCTCCTTCAGATGATTGGGATGGGGTTTTTGTAATGACAAACAAATAGATTGATATTTCTAACCAAAAATAGCTATACTAATAAGTTATGTTTAATACTTTATATTAAAAATAAATATAGTGGTGGATAAAAGTGAATAAAAAAAATACAGGTAACGAAATAAAAGTTGTCGATTTCGATCAAATAGAGATATTAACTATTCTTGGTAAAGATACTAACCTTGAGGGAGAACTTACTTTTGAAAAGAGTTTAAAAGTTAAAGGGCATTTTAAAGGTAAAATTACTTCTAGTGAAGGGTTTTTATGGATAGATAAAGAAGCTCAGATAGAAGCAGATATTGATGTTAGTAATGCAAGAATTGGAGGTACGGTTAAAGGAAATATTGATGTTGATAATAAAGTTGAACTGTTAACTGATGCCAAACTCTATGGGAATATTAAAACTGGTAGACTCAAAATTGCAGATGGAGTAACATTTGAGGGTAATTGTGAGATGCTAAAGGATTAGTTATATTAAAAGTCGTTGATTAATGGCATCTTCTGTGGTATTTCTTAGTTTTAGTGTTATATCTAACAAAAACTCTTTTAGCATTAGTGCTTCTACTTCGGGAAACTTTAAACATAGGTTAGAATAGTTTAGTTGCGATAAGGTTAAAATAGTAACGTTATCTGCGGCTTGAACGTATGCTGATCTTGGTTTATTATCTATTAGTGATAGTTCTCCAAAGTAATTACCCGGAGTAATATATGAAACATCAATAAAGTCCCCCATATCATCTTTTTTTAAAACTCTTGCTGTTCCCTTTAGGATTATATATAAGTTTTTATCACTATCGCCTTCTTGGATAATAAAATCTTTTGGTTTATAGTCTATAGTTTCAAGCAGTTTATATAAATAAGCTTTATGTTCTGTGGTAAAGTTTTTAAATATTGAAATATTTCCTATTATGTTGGTCATATTAGTAAAGCATCCATATAATTTTATTATAAAGCATATTTATTTTAAAGATAGTCTATGCTTATAACTTTGTCAAGATAAAATTGTTTTGTTAACTTTGTATAAAAATCAAAAAACTATATAAATCTTTTTTATAATAAATATCTTAATCTTTTTATGAGAAGGCTTGTGAAACTTATTCTATTTGATATTGATGGAACAATGTTATATAGCAACGGGAATGGAAAATTAGCTCTTATAAAAGCAGTTGAAGAGGTTTATAAAAGGACTATAAATTCGTCTATTAGGATGGCTGGAAAGACTGATAAGCAAATTGTATATGAGCTGTTAAAGGATAGCCTATCGAAAGAAGAGATTTATAAAAGTTATCCATTGTTGTTTAGTAGTTATATTAGGTATCTTAAGAGCTATTATACTATTGATAGGGGAGTAGGTATTTATAGTGGTGTGAGAGAGCTTTTGGATGCTATTAAAAGAGTTAATGGCAATGCTATTGGACTTCTTACTGGTAATATTTATAAGGGTGCCGTTATTAAGCTTAGCACTTTTAACATAAAAGGCTATTTTAGTTTTGGGGCATTTGGAGATGATGGCTTTTATCGTTATGAACTACCTGGTATTGCGGTAAAGCGTGCATTGGATAAAACTAAACATCGTTTTACTGGTAAAGATATCGTTATTATAGGGGATACTACTAATGATATTGAATGTGGTAGGCATCTTGGTGTTAAGACTATTGTTGTATGCACTAACAAAAACAGTGAAAGAAGTTTAAAACAGGCTAAGCCGGATTATTTTTTTCATAGTTTTGAGTGTACTGATGATGTTATTGAGGCTATCTTTCGTTGATAGTAGATAGTTAGGTATTTCTAATTTTGTTTATTATGTCATATCTAACTTGATGGTGGACTGTAAAAAGTTTAGTTGATAAAAAGGACAATAATAGCCATGATGCAGTTATATTAGTGGCAAGGAGTGCCAGTACGATTAATATCTGATATTTTATTGCTATTATTGGATTTATACCTGATAATATTTGTCCTGTCATCATACCAGGAAGGCTAACTATTCCCATTACCATCATATTGTTTATAGAAGGCAGTAATGCAGATGTTAATGCCTTTTGTCTTGCTCTTTTAGAGGACTCTTTTGAGCTATATCCTAAGGATAATAACATTTCTATTTCGGGAAGACGAAGAACTAATTCATTTTTATATCGTTCCCCTGCAAGGGTTGCTCCATTCATACCGTTTGCTATTATCATCCCCGATAAAGGAATAATATATTGGGGGTTATACCACGGATCAATGTTTATAATTATGTTAGAAAGCACAAAGATAGACAAAATGGATGCCGTTGATACTGCAATTAGTGAATAGTAATAAGTTTTGTTAATACCAGTTTTTATTCGTATAAATAGTGCTTGAGAGGCGATTATTAACATAACAAATATTATTAAAACAATTAAGTACCACTTATTTAGGTCAAAAATTATATTTAGTAAAAATCCTACAAATATGAGCTGACCACTGGCCCTAAAAACGCCTATTAATATAGTTTTCTCAAGGTTAAGAGACTCATATAGCGAAAAGAAAAGGGGAATAATAATAAAAATAAATCCCAAAAGTAATTGTAACCATGAAATATTAACTATTTCCATTATTCTAATCCTCTAATATAGAAGGTTATAATCAAGGTTGCTGACCTCACTTATACCATTATTTTTTAGTATAAGGTTACGGCCGTCTAAAAGCTTTGCAAAACTAAGCTTATGGGTTACAGCTATTATGGAAATATGTTTTTTATCAATAAAGTCTTTTAGAGTTTTAACTATTATTAGGGTATTATTATAATCTAATGCAGAACTTGGCTCATCCAGCAGTAATATTTTACATTTATTTAGCATAGTTCTACATATAGCTATTCTTTGTTGTTCACCTACCGAGAGTTCATTAGCTATTCTGTGGGAATAACTATTATCTAGTCCTACTTTAAAAAGTAATGAGTTAACTATATTGTCGAGGTTATAGGATTTGTCTTTAATAAAAGGCAGTAGGATGTTATCTTTTACTGTACCCTCTGTCATATACGGTATTTGGGGTATATAACATACTTCTTTTCGGAGCTTTAATGGAGAAATTATATTAATGTTTTTACTAAGATAAAATATCTTTCCTTTAGTGGGATCGATTAGGCGATTAGCAAGCTTAAGAAGGGTAGTTTTACCTTTTCCAGAGCCTCCTAATATTGTTAGTATTTCATTGCTATGGAGTTTAAAGCTAATATTATTAAATAAGGGTTTATCATAGCCAAAACCAATATTACAAAACTCTAGTACAACTTTATTCATTTTACTATAACTCTAACTAATAAGGCTTACTTAGTAAATCAAGTTTTCTATTTAAAATAATATATTATTAGACTAAAAATAAATTATTATATATTTTTCTTTATGATAGATAAACATTTATATTTAAGTATCAGATAGTAAATCGTTCTAATGAACAAGTATTATTATTCTTATAACCCAGATAATATAAAACTCTTATATAATAGATAACCATATTAAGCCTCTTCTGAATGAGAGTTATTTTCATAATGAGTTAATAGTAGTTTTGCCAAACAGCTTTAGTATAGACTACCTTAAAGAACATCTTATGAAAAGCTTTTCTGCTTTATCCACAAAGTTTATTATGGATTTATCCAGTCTAAAAAGGGATATATATAACGACATAAGGCTGAATAATGCTAAGGATTCAATATTAATAACTTCTTCTGGCAGTATAACCATAATGAAAAAGGCTTTAGAAGAGCAAAGCCTTAGTTATTTTAAAAATATATCTTCGTTTAGAGGGTTTATAAAGTATTTATTTCAGTTTATTAGCGATTTAAAAAAGGTGGACTATTCCAAAAATAACGGTAAATACTTTTTTGACTTAGAAAAAGTTTTATTCCAATTTGAAAAAGTCACCAGTAAATATAATGGATTACATAGAAAATATGACGAACTTTTCGGTATTATAAGCAGTTATGAAAAGCTAAAGTCAGAATATGCTTTTTTTGATCCTTATGATATGGACTACTTTATACTAACCCATCTTAATAGAAACCTTAAACATACTCTTTTGAAAAGGACTAAAAAGATTCTTTTATTAAGTTTTAACTCATCCGCTGGTTTGGACTTAGAGCTAATTGATACTCTTTCTAAGAACGGAATTGAAATTATACTAAGTTTCTTTTTTGATCCAGATAGGCCGGAGCAGTTTTTTAATGGGAGGATTATAAAAGAAAACCTTGATCAGTTAGGGTTTAAGGATGATAATTATAGTATTCCCGAAAAAGATAAGGATTATTTTATTTTTAATGAATTATTATCCAATCTCTTTGTGGATAAAGATATTACTTTATCTAATCCCCCTAGTATAGGGCTGATAAAAGGGGATAATGTTTATGACGAGGTTCTTAGGGTAGCTAAGAGGATCAAGTTGTTACTTTATAATGATCCATCCCTTAAGGTGGATGATATTGCAATTATTGTTCGTAATCCGGCAAAGTATGAATATTATATTAATGATATTTTTAATCAATTTAACTTACCTTATTACGGTTTATTTAATAGGGATTTATTGTCTGAAAGGCTAATTATTATCATTTTTAATATTATGGAACTCAAAATAAAGAACTTTCCTAATGATCTTTTAATATCTTTTATAAAGTCCAATTATGTCTATTTAAACGTAGATCTTGTTAGCCTAAAAGGTATTAACACCAATACTGTTATAAAGTATATTGATAAATACTATAATAGGATTAATAGCGATGTTAGTATATTACGTTATTTGACATCCGTAAAGGAGAGTCTTGATAAGGGTTCGGAAGAAATAGATATGTGTATTGCTTATGTAGAAAAGGTAATAGACCTGATAAATGAATTTCCTTATCCTCATAAGGAGTTATGTATTCATGATATCTATGATGTTCTAAAAAGGATGATAACAAATAACTTTTCAATTTTGTATAACACTTATAAATATAGTGATATGGATACGGCTAAACGGGATTCTATAATATTAAGCAAGTTTTTTGAGCTATTGGATGAGTTTATTTATTTTCAAAGTCATATTATAAAAGACGGCAGAATAACCCTGTATTCGTTTTATAATATATTAAAGGATATAATATATACTTCTTATTATAATCCTGTTCCTAATAGGGGTTACGGTATTAATATTCTTACTGAACAAGAGGTTTATGGGATAACATATTCATTTACTATAGTTTTCATACTAGGGTTAGTAGAGAATGGCTTTCCTAAAAAGGCTGGAGTAAATATTCTTATTCGGGAATACGAAAAAGTCTTGATTAATGATCCAGAGGTAATATTAGCTACAATGGATATGCAGGCAAGGCATGAGGAGTTATTATTATTAATGGCTATAGGCTGTTTGGGACATTCTGGAAGAGAGTTATATTTATCTTATCCCAAAGTGGATGAGGATAACAGGGATAGTTTACCATCATTCTTTTTGGATGACGTTATAAGTGTTCTCAACAGGAGCATAGAGGAGTTAGGGGTGCCTGTTGATGATAACCTCTATTCAAAAGAAGAGTTGTATAATTATTTGGGATATAGTTTTTCTCACGAAGACGCTGAAATTAGCTTTCCCCTTAATCGCCTTATCCAGATGGTGGATATAGATCATAATTTGCTTAACTTAATTAGGGACAAGTGTATAATAGAGGGTAAGAGGTCATCACTTAGGTTTTCGTCTTATGAAGGCTTTTTGACAGAGGATAGGGATTTATTAGCTAAAAAGCTAAAAGATAAAGTTAATATAGTTACGTCTTCTCATCTTGAGGTTTATGGGGAGTGTCCTTATAGGTTTTTTTTGTATTACGTATTGGGTCTAAAAAAAAGAAAGCCTAAAAGGGATATGTGGGAAAGTCATGAAAAAGGTAGTATTGTTCATAGGGTATTATTTGAGTTGTATCAGAGTAGGATTAGTGATCCATCGCGATTTGACGTGGAAAACCATTTGTGGATGGATAATCATATTAGAGGGATAGTAAATAAAGTTATAAGTGAATATAATATTAATGACCTTTACCTTGTGGGAGAGCTTGACAGGCTTATTAAGGATATTAGTATTTTTATTAATAAGGATTTATTGGAGAATATAGGATTTAGACCTTTTGCTCTTGAGATAGGATTAGCTAAAGAAGAGGGTATACCATTAAAAATCCTGACTGAGGAGGATAATCACTTTATTTTGCTGGAGGGGATAATTGATAGAATTGATATCTCTTATGACGGGGATAAATTTAATATTATAGACTATAAAACTGGAAAGCCTTTATCTAAGGATAAATTAATCGAGCTAATTACAGCTGGACAACGTTTTCAACCATTAATATACTCTATAATAGCTGAACACATTTATGGAAGCTTTGAAGATTATAGTTATTATTTTGTTTTAGATAAGGAATCCAAGAAGCTGAAAAAAACGACTATTACTTTAAAAGAGAACATTCCTAATAGTACTAGTATAACTTTGAGAGATATATCCAGTTATTATGTTGAGCTATACCTTAACTGGATTTACTCTGGACGTTTTCATCTTAGTCCTAAGGAGTGTGCAAATTATTGTGAGTTTATTAATATTTGCAGGGTGGATAAGGTTTTGAGTGAGCTTAAACAGAAAGATAATCCTTTTTGGAAAGAGGTTAATGTTATTATCCATGAGCTTGAGCAGAAAGCCGCTAACTTTAATATAGATGAATAGTTATATAAAAACAAATAACATTTATGGAGAATAAATTGCTTAGAGTAAGAGTACCTGCATCCAGCGCGAATATTGGTACTGGATTTGATATATTGGGTTTAGCGTTAAACCTTTATAACACTGTTGATATAAGAAAGTCGGATGATGGTTTAAATATTAGTTATACTGGGTCTGGTGGTAGTGTAATCCCACTTGATGAGGGTAATTTGGTTTATAGGGCTATATTAAGGGTATTTGACAAGCTTAATGAGCCTTATATACCTTTGCATATTGACATTAAAAATGATATACCTTTAATGGGGGGACTTGGTAGTTCTAGTAGTGCAATAGTTAGCGGTATTTATAGTGCTAACAGTTTATTAGGGAATAGACTTAGTCGTGATGAAATGTTGACGTTAGCTGTAGATTTAGATGGACATCCTGATAATGTTACCCCTGCCTTATTTGGTGGTTTTACCTTTTCATATCGTGATACGGATAATAATCCTAAAGTTATAGCTTTAAGGTTCCCGAGCGTTGATATAGTTGCAGTTAGTCCTAAATATCATGTATCCACGAATAAGGCGAGGGAGGTTATGCCTTTGATTTATCCTATAGGGGTAATTATTAAAAGTCAGACTTGTTTATTTAGGCTAATAAGGGCATTAGAAGCTGGTGATTTATCCAACTTAGCCAGTCTACTTGATGATAGTATACATCAGCCTTATAGATTTCCTTTGGTACCTGGTTTAAGAAAAGCTTATAATATGGCTTATGAGAATGGTGCTTTAGGTGTATTTATATCTGGTTCTGGACCAACGTTAGTTGCCTTAGTCAATAAGGATAGAGAGAGGATAGCCAATTCTATGGTTAATACGTTCAAAGCTGAGGGTTTAAAAGCTATATATAGGTTTTTAGAAGTGGACTTTGAGGGTGCAAAGGTTATAACAATTTAAACATCTTAGAGCAGTTTATTTAACATAGTTATGAACCTTTGCTTGTAAGCCAGCTTATTAGGCTATACGGTTTAATTAGTTATTGATATATAAAAGTTCCTTTAGGTAATGTTACAACATGGCCTTTTTTGTATATTACAGTATCAATATTGATAGGCTCAGTTAACTTAGCGGAGCCTTTTTCTTCTAAGCGATACAAAGAATAGTCAGTTGTACTTACATCAACATTTTCATCAAGTATTACATCAAGTGGTGCTGATAGCTTTACACTTACAGTACCATTAAAATAAACTATTTCACCTGTGGGTATTGTTACTCTTGATGCAGATGGAAGGGTCCAATAAGTTCTTTCAGTAATTTCACAGCCTGTAAGGAGTAAAAATATACTTATAATAGTAATGACTTTTAATTTCATATAAAGCTCCTGTTATTTGTTTATACTTAAAATAATAAAAAATGTTATAAGGTAAATTATTGTTTATGAATTATAAAGGTGATAAAAGTTAAAGGCCGCTACCACAAGGGAATGATTAATTTTACCCGTCTTAATCATGTTTAACACATCATTTAGAGGCAGGGATAGCACTTCAATTTCTTCTGTATGATCAAGATTTTGATTTGATGTTTTTTTAGCATCCACTATTAAAAAGGTATGGCATTTATTATTTTGGATAGCGGGATTTGGTATAACACAGCCAATCTCTATTACCTTAGATCCTTCATATCCTGTCTCTTCCTTAGTTTCTCTTATTGCGGCATTAATTGGGGATTCATTATCTTCTATTACTCCACCAGGTATCTCTATTGAATATTTATCAATACCTATTCTATACTGTTTTACTAATATTATGTGTCCATCAGGGGTTATGGGGATAGTGTTAACCCAATCATTACTGTGGATAACATAAAAGGGGTGAGCTTTATTGTGTTTATCCATGTGATACAAGTTTTCGTATACACTAAACACTGGAGTGCTAAGGAGCTTTTTTTCTGATAGTTTTTTCATATTTAGCCTCGAGTTAGGTTTTACGCAAAGGTATAAAGGGGAATACGCTGATCAAAGAAAATATAACATAAATCATTGCTTATACAAAGGCTATTTTAATTAATATTATTATGTCCACCGTGAGATAGACAAAATTGCTATATTATGGGTGAATGGGGTTTCAAAATGACAATAATTGTTAGTATAGGTTTAATATTGCCTAATGGGTGATGATGATCAGTCCATTTACTCATGGATAGGGGGTATATATCCCAAAAGGCTGTAAAGTTATCAAACTATTTTATAATTTATATTGACATGACCATAGAAATTTGTTATAGTAACATCACTATTAATTAAATAATCTAATTTAAAGTGAGGACACATGTTAGTAAAAATCTTTATCTCTATATGTATTTTAATGTTAATATCCTGCAACGATACGGATAGTAGTTTACTAAGTAATAATATAACAGATAACGTTGTTTCAGACCCAAATGAAGCTAGTAATAGACAAAAGAGGGATACTACTAATACCTATCCTAAAACTCATAGAACTATTTTACAAGAAATGGTAAAGGCTATTGCTTTTTTTAAGTCAATAGGCTTAAAGACAGACGATAATCAAGTAATAACTAATGCTTCTCAGTTTAGTAAAGTAACTGAGTTTTCTTTACTCCCCGATAGTCTTACAAACAACTTTAAAGATGAAGACTTAGTACATATAAAATTCTTGCCCAATCTCAAAGAGATTGACATTTCTCATCATAAATATATGACTGGTAGTTTTTTAAGAAACATAAAAAGTCCTAACAAAGTGGAGGAGCTTTACTTAAATAATAACCAACTTATTGATTCCTATATGGTATATATAGCCAATATGAAAAATATAATAAAGCTTGATATTAGCAACAACCGGATAATTGGCAGCGGTGCCTTATTTATAGGTAGAGCTGTGAAAAATCTAAAAGAGCTTTATATTTCTAATAACCATCTTGAAAAGGAGTTTTTTACTTATATAAGAGGTATAACAAGTCTGGAAAAACTCCATATTGATGGAAATCCTTCTCTTACTCATGAGGTTGATGGGTATCCTATGATTGTTAATGAAGTATCTCTTTTAGGCGATCTTGAAAATCTTAAGGAACTTAAAATAGGGGGTGTATTTAGTAACAATACTTTTAAACTTATAAAAAATATGCATAGTCTTAAAGACCTTAGTCTTACTGATATTCCAATGCTGAATGCCGATAATCTAAGGTACTTGCATAATAAAATTAATGCTAATGAGTTGAAAGTTGATATAAATGGAGTTGATTTTAGAACATATCATATACGGCCAACTCCTTCAGACTCAACTGATGATCATCCAAAATATGCCCCTAAGAATGAATATGAAGAACGTGCTATACTCTTTTTGAAAAAAATGGGTAGAAGTCCTGATCTAACAGCTGAAAATCTTGATTTATCAGGAAAGGAAATTAATAATGGTAGCATACTACACTTAGAGCAAATGCCCAATTTGAAATCACTTAATTTAAGTAACAATCCTTCTCTTGGTCGTTTGGGTTTATTTTGGCTAAATAAAACTATAGAGGTGCTGGATCTTAGCAATAATAGCCAGATTGCTAATCGTTTAAATTTCTTAAAAAAGTTAGAAAAATTAAGGAAGCTTTATCTTAATAATATGCAACTATCTAATAGTCAAATAGTAAAATTAAACGATCATAATCGTAACTTAGAAGTTTATCTTAATAAAATATTAATTAATGATGAGACAGTTGAATTTCATGGAGTAAGAGTTATAGTGAGCGAAAAAAGCCCTGCCTCAGGGTGGTAGTTTAGTTTTAAAAGTAAAATAAAGAATCATGGCAATGGTCATGATTCTTTATTTAGTACAACCTTATATTGTAAAATAGTTAATATCTATTAATTACATATAATTTTATCTGCTTATAACACTTATAAGTCAACCTAAGCGTTTTCCTATCATTTTTAATAATTTCATTGATTTTTACTAGTATTATTATTTACTTTATGTTTTATATATTTTATTTTGGCTTATTAAGTCTAGGTATAACATCTTATATTGTAATTTTAAAATTGAAAGGCAGACTATTATAAACTCTATGATAAACAAATTAAACACACAACAAGAAAAAGCTCTTTTGGAGGTTAATAAACCTGTTTTAATACTTGCTGGTGCGGGTAGTGGTAAGACAAGGGTTATTACTCATAAGATTGCACATTTAATAAAAGATCACGGCTATCCACCATGGAGTATATTAGCAGTTACCTTTACTAATAAGGCGGCTGGCGAGATGAGAGAAAGGATTATTGAACTTTTGGATCTTAATAAGGATGATGGCTTTGCTAATCATATTAACTCTTTGTGGGTAAACACGTTCCACTCTGTATGTGCTAAAATATTACGCCGTGAGATAGACAAAATTGGTTATAAGAAAAACTTTACCATATACGACGGCAGTGATAGTAAGCAGGTTATTAAGGATGTTATTAAAGTTAAGAAGTTAGAGTGTCCAACGGATAATCTTTATAATATATCATCTCAGATATCCTTTAGTAAGAATGCTTTTGAGAGTCCTCATGACGTTATAAGGCGGGGTGAGGAAGAGGGTAATCTATTTATCAAGCTGATCGGACAGATTTATAAGTACTATGAAGAACAACTTCTTGAAAATAATGCTCTTGACTTTGATGATCTATTGCTAAAAACAATAGTTCTTTTTGAAAAAGTACCAGATAGAGCCGCTTATTATCAAGGGCTTTTTAGGTATATTATGGTGGATGAGTTCCAGGATACCAATCATTGTCAGTATAGGCTTATAAAAATATTGGCTAATGGACGTTCATGTATCTCTGTTGTTGGTGATGATGATCAGTCCATTTACTCGTGGAGAGGGGCTGATATATCCAACATTATAAACTTTGAAAAGGATTTTAAAGGCTGTAAAGTCATTAAACTTGAACAGAACTACCGATCTACTAATACAATACTTAATGCGGCACATAGTGTGGTACTCCATAATAGAAATAGGCTGGATAAAAAGCTTTGGTCATCAAAGGGTACTGGGGATAGTATAAAGTATTATGGTGCTGGTGATGACAGGGCTGAGGGTGAGTGGATTATTAATAATATAGTTCGTTTATATGAGAGTACTAATACCTATAAAGACATTGCTGTTTTTTATAGGATGAACTATCAGTCGAGGATATTTGAGGAGTATTTATTACAGTCTAACATACCTTATAAGATTTTTGGTGCGGTTAAGTTTTACGACAGAATGGAGATCAAGGATACTTTAGCATATCTTACTATTTTGGCTAATGAGAGTGATAGTCTTGCTCTAAAGCGTATTATTAATGTACCCAAAAGGGGGATAGGTAGTACCACTATTACTAAGATTGATATTATGTCATCTGAGTTAGGTTTATCTTTTGAGGGTTCTGCATTATATTGTATAGACAATAAGATGATCCGTAATCCTATAAAGGATAAGCTAGTAGACTTTTTTAAGCTTATATCCGAGTTAAAGCAGGGTAAGGCTGACAAAAGTGTACCAGACTTGTTAGACTATGTATTAGATAAGACAGGCTATGACAGTTATTTAAAGCAGAACTATGAGAACTATGAGGAGCGTTTAGATAATATTGATGAGCTTAGGCGTTCTATGCTACAATATGAGCAGGATCAGCCTGAGCCTACATTGGATCATTATCTTATGGAGCTTTCTTTAAAAAGTGATATTGATGATTTTGATGAGTCAGCCAATTATGTTAGTCTTATGACCCTCCATAATTCTAAGGGATTAGAGTTTTCTAACATTTTTATATCTGGTTTGGATGAGGGTATATTCCCCCATTATATGGCTTTGGACAATCATAAGGAGATGGAGGAAGAAAGACGTCTTTTTTATGTGGGTATAACAAGGGCAAAAGAGCGTTGTTTTCTTAGTTCATCGAGTCAGCGTTATAGCTTTGGACAAATGAAATTATATAAGTCATCTCGTTTTATATCAGAGGTCCACCCTGACTATATTGAAAAGGATAGTTATATATTCACCGATGACCAGCACCTTGATGGTGATAGCAACACTTTTGACAAGGTAAAGGCTAAGCTTGATAAGCATAGTAAGACAAAGGTTGACTCTAACCAGGCAAATAGAGTTACTAACATTAATGAGGTGGATATAGGACAAACCCTTGTTCACAAAAGCTTTGGTAAAGGAGTTGTAGTTGAGCTATCAAACAAAGGCGATTTGTCAACTGTACTCCTTAAGTTTAACGGTAAAAAACGTCTTTTACTGTTAAAATACGCTCCACTTTATAAAGTGGATTAGTTATAAAAATGTGTTATTTTTTTAATATTAGATAAATTACCCAATGATTGCCCTAAAATAGCCACTCTTAGTAATTTTAATAACTGTAAAGGAGTTTATTTATATCCAGTAGGTTGGATAATGCCTCTTTGGATTAGCCGATAGATTGTTTACAAGCAATGCAACAATAAGCATAAGAAAAGCACCTAATAAAACTGGTGAGAGTACATACCAGTATCCAAGCTCGTGTACCTTAGAACTACCAATTACTGCTATTAATGCTGTTGCACCTCCAGGAGGGTGTAAGGTTCTGGTTAGGTGCATAAAAGCAATAGCACTAGATACAGAAAGTGCACTAACTATTGTAGGATCAATCAATAAATATTTATAAAGAGTAACCCCAACAATGGCTGATATAACATGTCCACCAATTAGATTACGTGGTTGGGATAGTTCAGCTTGAGGTGCACCATAAATAAGAACAGCCGATGCACCAAATGAGCCTATAAGAAAAAGACTATCCATAAAATCAATTTGTATTAGTCTATTTAAGATAGAGACAAGGTATATCCCCAAAAACGCACCAAGCCATGACCATATTATTTTATTAATTGGCTTTCTTGGCGGACTATTTTTATGTCCTCTCATTCTTTTTAAATAAGGATACAACTATTTAGCCCTTTGTTTTTGGGTACAAGCTAAGCTTCTATCTATATTATATTTACTTTTTCCTTGCCTTAAAGCTTTCGGTGCTTATAAAAGGTACTGCACCAGATGTTACACTTGGTAGATGACCATCCCATTTTTTAATAGCCTCTAGAGATGCCTCTATTTGACGTAGTTTAATTAGGTCTGGACTTATATTTTGTCTTTGTAGCCTTAACGCCTCTGCTTCTGCTTGTGCGTTGGTTATTTTTTGTTCCTTTTCTATTTTTATACGATCAAGTTCAAGCTTAGACTTCTTTACTCTTTGTTCAGCAACTTGTTTTGCCTCTACCTCTTGTTGATAGGCATCAGAAAAACTAAAGTTAACTATAGAAAAGGCATCCACTTGTATATTATTAATTTTAAGTCTGGTTGTAAGGTCTTTTTTCATGGCATCACTAACTTCAGCACGTTTAGTTATTAACTCTTCTGCGGTATATCTTGCTGATACGGCTTTTACCACTTCTTGAACTGCTGGATCAATTATCCTTTCTTTAAAATCTTTACCAATATTCTTAAATATAACATTGGCTTTACTGGGTATAATGTGATAGTTTAGAGCCACAGTAGATTTTACCTGTTGTAAGTCTTTGGATGATGCATCTGCTCTCGTTTCTGATATCTGTACTCTAACATCCATAATAGTAACTTTTTCTTTTACAGGTATAATAAAATGTAGCCCTTGATCTAAGACACTCTCTTGAACTTCTCCAAAGCTTTTTACTACTCCTACCTCACCACCTTCAATCTGAGCCCAAGGCTTAAATGCAAAAAGTAATACAATCACAATTAATATTGGTACACCAATAATAATTCCTTTTCTTTTAAGATCAGCTATCATCTCTTGTTGATCCATTAATTCCTCCTATTCTATGTTTTTATTTACTAAATAGAACTTTTATTTTTATTATAAATAATAACTTTTATTAATCTGCCTACCTAAAATAGTATAAATTTTAAAAAAACCTATTAACCTTCTGACTTTCTAATACGTGGATCTACTATGCTATATAATATATCCGCCAAAAAGTTAAAGGTCATAGTTAAAAATGATAAAAAAAGAAATGCAGGTAATGCCAAATTGCTATCTCTATTTTTTATTGCATCCAATAAGAGCTGACCCATACCAGGTATACCAAATATTTCTTCGGTAACTAATGCACCACTAAATAAATAGGGTATAGACAGTGCAACTAGGGTTAATAAAGGGATAAGTGCATTTCGCACCCCATGCTTGAATATAACACTATCCTCACTTAGGCCTTTGGCTCTGGCTGTCCTTATGTAGTCTAAACGTAATACCTCAAGCAAACTACCCCTAAAATACCTTACCCAACTACCAATCCCATGAATTGATAATACAAATATAGGTAATACAAAATATCTCATCTGATCAAAAATAGAGGATACGTTAATAGTCTTAATCCCGCTAGCAGGGAATATCTGTAGCTTTAACGAAAAAGCATAAATGGATAAAAGACCTATCCAAAAAGTGGGGACTGATATACCAATGAATATTAAAAAGTTAGTAATATAATCGAACTTGGAATACTGATAAACAGCTGTGAATATTCCAAGGGGTATTGCTATTAGCAAGGTTAATAGAAATACAGGCACAGTGAGGGATAAGGTTACAGGAATACGTATAGCTAATAAGTCTGTCACAGGTATTTTATGACGATCAGATATACCCAAATCACCAGTTATAATCCTCTTTATCTGAGTTAAATATTGAATATAAAGAGGTTTATCATATCCCTTTAGTCGTTTGTAATTGTCTAACTCTTCTTTTGTGGGATTATATTTCATAATATACTCGGATAGCTCATCACCGGGCATAGCCTGTAGTAGCATAAACCAAACGATAGACAAAATAAATAATACCACAATCGACTGGCTTAACCTTTTTATCAGAAACTTAAACATAAAAACTCTTTAACTCACAGCTCTATTGGATAAATAAGTTTAGTTAGGGTTTTCTGTTAGCTTATTTTTATGGATATGGTTTTTTAGTACGCTTATAATACCGTTTATAGTAAAGGATGACGGTTCTAATATATCCATAAATCCATGGCTTTTTAATGTATTGCTTGTCTTACTGCCCATAGATACGGCTATAAAGGACATATCAGCCTTATAAATATGTTCAACAAAATAGTTAACCGAAGATGATGACGTAAATATAATAAAGTTAGGACTAAAGTCTTTAATATCCTTAGCTATACTGCTGTTTATGGGTTTAGCCTTGTTTTTGTATAGTACAAAGCTATGAACTATGCCCTTTTGGCTAAGGATATACTTAGAAATATTACCCTTAGTAAGACTGCTCATTGGTAATAGAAAACGCTTTCCAGTTATATCAATATTAGAGAGTTCATCAATAATACCATCCGATGAGAATACCTTAGGTATAACATCTGGATATATACCTATTTTCCTAAACTCTTGTTCTGTTTTACGCCCAGTAACAATAATCTTTGGCAAACTCCTTATATCAATATTCAAGACTTTTAAATTGGATAGAAATATATCAAATGCGTTCCTGCTGGTTACTATCAGATAGTCATAGTCGGATAATGCCCTAAAGTAAGACTCCACAAGACTTAAGTCTTCAGGGATAAGGTCATAAAGCTCATGACTAATAGAATGTACACCTAAACTATTAAGAGCATCATTCAGCTCGTAAGATAGCTTATCAGATGAAAAAGTTAATACCTTAACCCCATATAAAGGTAGCTTTTCGTACCACTTAAGCCACTGTCTTGTTTTGACGTTCTCCCCTAACACAATTAGAGTGGGAGACTTTAACCCTTTTGCACTAATAATATTATTAACGTTTTTTATGGTAGTAGTAAATATCCTCTGATTGGCATAGGCACCAGACTCAATAACCGCCGCTGGACTATCTTGATCATATATTAAATGAGCAAAGTTTCTCCAGTTGGTCATTGACATAAATAAAGCAACCAATAACTTGCTTTTTAAGCCAAAATTAATCTTATTTGCAATATCATTATTGGACTTATCAATATCCTCACCCTTTTTACGAAAGCCAGTTATAACCAAAAACCCAGCATTATATTCCCTATGGGTTAAGGGTATGCCAGCATAACATAATGCACTAACATGAGCGGATATACCAGGAATAACCTCATACAAAATGTTATAAGGTAATATATATTCACATTCCTCACCCCCTCTACCAAAAACAAAAGAATCACCGCCCTTTAAGCGAACAACCTTATTAAAAATACAAGCATAACGAAGAATAGCCTCATTAATCATCTCTTGCGAGACCTGATTCTTATGTATACGCTCCCCAAACTTTGTTAGAGGTATAAGTTCAGCCTCTTTATTGACGTAGTACTTTAAAATTTGCTGATCCAATAAGTAGTCGGAAATTACAACATCAGCCTTCTGTAATATGTTTTTACCCTTTACAGTAATAAGCTCCCTATTCCCAGCCCCAGCACCAACAAACCATACCTTACCAAAATATGAACTGAATAACTTAACTAAATCAATACGACTTCTTAAAAATACAATGACAAACTTATCCTTTGTAAATAAGCTATCAGCCTTAGGTAAAGTAGTAAAAAGAAATCGTAAATCAGTTAGCGGTCTTTCAATCTCTGTTTTGTATATAGAAATTAAAATATCTATGTTATTATTACTTAAAAGACTATCTCCTTCACCTTGTTCAATATGCTTTATGGTAAAAGTATTTTTATTAAAGCATTTTGTAAAAAAACTAATGAGCTCTTTACTGTGCTTATTAGTAGAAGGAGGCATTCCAACAATTAATTGCCTCATTATATATCCAGTTTATCTTTTTATAGGTAATATATATTAAAATTATAAATTGTCAACGGTATAAAGCTAATTTGATAAATGATGTCATCTAAAATAATCAAAAACTCTTTTTGCACTAACCTTATCCATTTTATCTACTTTACATAACTCTTCTACTGAGGCATTTTTAATATCACTAACAGTTTTAAAGTGCATAAGTAGAGCTTCTTTTCTTATTTTACCAATACCCCTAATATTATCGAATGAAGACTTAAACATCCTTTTTTTTCGTAGCTTTTTATGTAATACATTTCCGAATCGATGAGCCTCATCCCTAATCTGCTGTAGTAGCCTTAAAGCTATAGAAGTTTTATCCAGCTTTAAAATGTCTTTTTTATTTGGAAATACAATATCCTCATCTTTTTTAGCCAGGCCTATAACGGTAATAGATAAACCTAAGCTGTCTAATACCTTTTTAGTACCATTAACTTGTCCCTTGCCCCCGTCAATTAATATTAAATCTGGTAACGGAGAAGAATTATTTAATAATTTTTGATATCGTCTTGCAATACCCTCTTTTATCATTGCCACATCATTAGGCTTATCCACAGACTTAACCTTAAAATGACGATAGCTCTTTTTATAGGCAACTCCATCCTTAAAATATACCATAGCTATAACGGAGTCCTTACCCATGGTATTAGCAACATCAAAACCCTCTATATATCTTGGTTCAGAAGGCAAGTTAAGGACTTTTTTCAACTCTATTAAGGCTAATTCTTTTTGAGTTATTTTTTGTTCTTCAAGAAAGCCAAACTTTGCATTCTGACAAGCAAGAAAAGTCCATTCTTTTTTTAGTCCAATTTTTGGAACGGTTATTTTAAGCTTTTTCTTTTTTAGCCTAGTAAAATAACTTTCTAATAGATTTTTATCCTCTATATCGATGGGTAGTACTATTTCATCAGGTATTTCATTATCATCGAGATAGTATTTTTTTAATACTTCTTCGAATAGCATTGATCTTTCTAAAAAGTTATTTTCTTTAATAACGAATATCCTCTTTCCAAGGAGCTTTCCCTCCCTAATAAGCATAATAGAGAAGCTAATAGCTTTTTCACCCTCAAAAAAGCCAATGACATCTATATTACACGGATTTGTGGAGTATACAATTTGTCTTTCATTAATACTCCTAACAGCCTCTATCCGAAGCTTAATTACAGAAGCTAATTCATATCTAAGTTCATTAGCGGCTTTATTCATCTGCTTTGTAAGCCTGGATATAAGTTTTGAGTATTTACCACTTAAAAATAATACTATTTCATCAATATATTTACGATATTCTTTAACAGAGAGTTCTCCAGAGCATACCCCTTTACACCTTTCTATAAAGTAGTTTAGACAGGGCTTATTGTCCTTTTTATTCGGCAGAACTTGAGTACATGTTCTTATTGGGAATAGTCTATGTATTAGGTCTATATGCTGATGTATAAGGCTTATACTGGGATATGGTCCAAAGTATTTATTGCCGTCTCTTTTGAAATACCTAGTTTTAAAAACCCTTGGAAAGGATTCATTTGTTGTAATCTTAATAAAGGGATATGTTTTATTATCCTTTAGATCAATGTTATACTTTGGTTTTTTCTTTTTGATTATATTGCACTCTAGTATTAATGCCTCTAGCTCAGTATTTGTTATGATGTAGTCCAGTTTATAAATATCTTTTATGAGTAGTTGAGTTTTATTATCTTTGGCACTCTTATAAAAGTATGACGAAACACGATTTTTTAGGTTTTTAGCCTTTCCTACATAAATAACCTTTTGATTTTGATCTTTCATTATATATACCCCAGGTAGACTGGGTATAGTTTTTAGGTTAATTTTTATTTGCATATAAAAATACTTTTTAGTTTAAAATATACTATTAAATATAGAGCTTTATCAAAAAATAATAACGCTAAAAAGGCTAAACAGGTAACTGCATTTTATAAAAGAATAGTTATATTGTTAATTAAGTATTGCTAAGGCTGTCAAAGGTAAGAATAAAATAGTTGCTATACAGTTTAACCAGCAAACTAGCTGATTAAACTATAGAACTACTTTTAAGATTTATCTTCTGTTTTATCTGTCTTAGGTTTATCGGTTTTAGGTTTATTTGGGTGTTCTATATTCATACCCATTTTTCTTTCTTCGTATAGTCTAAGTTCTCTTAGGTTAGAGTTTACCTTTTTTAGGAAAGCTTGACGTATAATATTTCTTCTTTTTTTAATACCCCATGTTTTTTCATCGTCTATACTAAGACTATCTTTATAAATGTTGTATAGATCATAGTTCATGGTGACTTTTTTAAAATAGACTACAAAGTCTCCCTTAACTCCGTGATAAGGTCTTGATACAATAAAAGCGTAGAACTTATAATAGGGGAGTTCTCGTGGATATAGTTTTGGTCTAAACAAATCTCTTTTATCTACATTGGCTATATAATGTGGATTTTTCCAAATAAGTTTTCTCCATCCAACAAAGCTTAGGTATCCCATAAAGAAGTCCCTAAACCGCCTATTTTGGTCAATTAATCTAAGAAAAAGTCTATTTCTAAAGTTTCGTCCACTAACCTCTACAGCTACATTTTTTACTATATCAACGTTTGAAACAACACCATTACCAATATTAGCCAATCCACCATTACTAGAGTATTCCATTATCTCATAAAGCGGCTTTATGGTAGCGTGAGAGTAGGATTCTCGCATTGGAAAATGTATTCTACTGCCTAATACAACTTCTCCTTTTTTTGTTAGGACTTTTTTAGTATAAGACATTATCCTACTACTTGGAAGATCAGATGATGAGTTAAATGTAACTATCCAATTATCCAGGGACATATCATTTTGTGTTACTACATATTTGGTAGGATTTTTTTCCCAGTCATCTGGGTTTTTTTTTTGCATAAATACCAAGTTCACTATTTTTTTGTTCATATTGTGTGAAGTCGATTAAGACTTTATTACGTTCTCCAGTATCTTTAGTTTTAGGTTGATCAGGCTTATCAGACTGTGAAAAACTGCTTATCCCTAGGCTTATAAAGATAAGCAGAAAAAATAATAACTTAGTTTTTTTCATAATAGTGCTCCTTATAGGTGGTACTTCAATATTTTATTGTTACATAATAAATTATATTGTAAAAAGCCAAAGGTGTCAAGTATAAATAAATTTTGTCGATGTTTAAAAGTTAAAGCTATATAAAGAAATATTGCATAGGGTGATAATGACTAATGTTGGAATAACATATACTAAAGGCTACTACCGCATTAAAGATATAGCTGAAAAGGTTTTTAACCTTCACGGCGGAGTTAAATCTTTTATTAAAACAGGTGAGACTGTACTACTTAAGCCTAATTTGTTAATTAGTCCTAAGGATATATATGATCCTGTTGTTACCGATCCCAGAATTATACTTGGTATATCTGAGTTGCTTACTGATTATGGTGCAAAGGTTTTTGTTGGTGATAGTCCTGCTTTTGGTAGTGTGAAAGGTATTTTAAATAAATTATCCATATTGGATAGGCTATCTAATATGGGAGTTAATATTGTTGAGTTTAATAATCCTAATAAAAAGCTTAATAAATTGGATAATGCTTTATCAGAGTATGATAAGATTATTAATTTACCTAAGTTAAAGGTTCACGTTCAGTTATTGTTAACTTGTGCAGTAAAGAATCTTTATGGCTTTGTAAGTGGTAAGCGAAAAGCATGGCTCCATCTTGTTCACGGGGATAAGTTAAATAACTTTGCAGAAATGCTAATAAGAAATTATAAGCATATTAGGCCTAGCTTTACTATTGTTGATGCCATAACTGTTATGAATAAGAAGGGTCCAAGGGGCGGTGAGCCTAAGGAACTCGGATTATTATTCTCTGGAATTGATTGCGTATCCATTGATAGGGTTGTAACAAATCTTTTGGGTATAGACCTTGAGGATTATCGTATCCTAAGGGCGGCAAAGCAGTTAGATATTGGTCAGTGGAGACTTGATAAAATAAATATAATAGGTAATAGTGATATTCCACCTATAAGTTTAGATTATCCTTCTTTAGTTAGTATTAGTTTTTCTCCTATTAGGATAGTTAAATCTATTATTAAGAATATATTAACTAATAAAAAGCTTATATCATAGGTTTTTATTACGGCTTATATAAACTGATATTTAAAGTTAGATTTAATATCTTCCCAGTTATCAGGAGGCAGATCTATAAAGTCTATTTTAAGTTTTACATCTTCTGGATTGGATATAAAACTAAATAGTGAAAGAGTATCATGAAAGAAAAAGTCGTTTAGTTTGTCTTTATCTGTTACAGATATTGTTAATACGAAAACCAGTTTATTTTTATGATGGGAATATTCCCATAATTTTTCTATATCTTTTTTTAGGATTTCTTTTTCTGACTCTTTTAGTATTGAGTTAATATTTAGGTTAACCTTATCTGAGGTTGCAGATATGGTAATTTTATTATGTTCACTTTCTGTTGTTTTAGAATCTTGACTTTCATTAGGAGCTACAGTTGGTTTAGGTTCTATTTCTCGTCTTGGTATATCCTTTACGTTTTCAGTGACAAGTACATCATTTACTTTTTCCATACTTCCTTCTATATATAGCGGGATAATTGTATGGAATCCCATTTTCTCTAGTATAGAGTATGCATTAGTATCGAGTTTTTTTCTGATAATTGGGTATTATAGGTAGTTTTTGTTCACATTTTTCATTAACCATTTTATAAGTTTTTTCTAGTTCAACTAAGTCTATAGATGGCCCAGTAACTAAAATCTTATTTTTACCGGGTGATACCATAGTCTCAAACTTATTATATGTATTACATTTAGTTAGGTTTTTTATACCGATTCCACTCATTTCATCCTCAATAGAGTTGGCTATACTTGAGTCATGTTCATAAAGCACTACCAAGTGATTAGATGGAACTTTTTTTACATATTCGTATACCATAATTTCTTGTACTTTTCCCCCTTAGTTTTTTTCTTCCTATTGGCTCAAACAGCTCTTTGATCTTACCAAGGGATACAAAAGTAGTTGAGGTTATATATATTTTATTTGGTGGTGACATACTTTGAATTCTTGATGCAGTATTAACCCCATCACCTATTACTGTAGTCTCTCTTCTTTTGTTTGATCCTATATATCCTTGTACTACCCATCCTGTATTTATTCCACAGTGTATTTTTATTTCTGTCATTTCCATTGACTGGAGCTTAAAATTAACTATATCAATGTCTTTTAGTAATATCTCTAAGGAACATCTTACAGCACTTTCTGCACTATTAAATATTACAAGTAGTGCATCTCCTATAAACTTGTCTATATCGCCGCCATACTTTTCTATTGTTCCTTGTACTTGGTTGAAAAAGAAGTTTAAGAAACTAACTACTTTTTCAGAAGGAAAATATTCTGCCATAGTAGAAAAACCAACAATATCGATAAAAGATACACTAAGATATTTTTTATAAGTTGGAGGCATACGTCCAGTTTTAATAAACTCTAGTAACTGTTCCATAGCAGAATATGAAAAAAAACTACTATAGAAGTCACTTGCTTTAATTGCATCCGCCTCACTAGAACGAGGACTACTTTTATCAGGTGATATATTATCTACATCTCCAATTAATGAGTTTAATCTATCGCCTTCAAAGACTTCATGGTCATTAGTTTTTTGATATAGGCTTAGTTCTATATCTGCTATTGCTTTTTGAGAGATAGCTAAAAGAGTTGTTTTAGCGGTAATAATTAATGCTCTATTAGCTTTTCCTGTTTTTAGGTCATCCATTTCTTTTTTGCTAAACTTTTTATTTAGTGCGTTATTAAAAATTGGAATAAGTAATAATTGTTTTATGAGATTGGTAGTATTTTTACCGATTTCAAGTTTTTTTTCTATATCTTTGAATGTTGCTAATAGATTATCTAGTTTAGTTTTTTCTGATTCCATGTTAGTTTTTATATACTCCAATCTTTTTAAGATTTACTAATCCATTATATTATAACAATCTTAATATAAAAATACCTTTTGTTATACTATAATAATCATTATATACCATAAAATATTACTGTTTTTTAACATATTTGTATTCATACCCCAAAGTGTTTATATTACTTTGGCTGTAAAAAAGTAATTGTGTATATATTTTTTTTTAAATTGCAGTATTAAGTTATCTATAGAGTTTCAATTTAGCAAAAGTGAATAGGGATAAATATACTATTATTTTTGTAAAGGTTTATAAAAAATTTATAAAGTAATTATAACTGTAAAACTAAAAAAAACAATTAGCATTGTTTTATATTGCTTTAATATTTATTTTATTTAATAAAAGATGGGCTTATCATTTGTATGATAGCTAAACAAACTTAAAAAAATGCAATCTATTTTTTAATAGCTTTAATAAGAGAGGGCTAAAATTATAGCCTAATTAAAAAATATACCTTGATAGTGAGGTGATAACATGAAAGGTTTTGATCCATCAATTATTGAAGAAAGCGAAAGAAATAATGTTTCATACAAAATAAATAATGAATTAAAAGATTTCTTTAGGTTTATAGAACTGCTAAGGCTTGAACGACCTGAAAAAAATAAATACCTAATCGACTCTTTTATTAAAAAAGAATCTAACGTCTTAAAAAGAATAACATATATTGAAGAACTTGATAGAGAAGAATCTTTTTTAAAGAATAGTGTTAGCGACTCCTCCGAGGATATAAAAACTAAAACTAAAACTAAGACTAAAATTAAAAGAAAAAAATGGACTCCCATTATAAGAGAATCTTTTATAAGATTTTTATTTAGCAATAAAAAAAAATTGAAATCCTTTGCAAACCAAACTAATGTTATTAATGCTAAACTTTTCTCAATGAGCTTTTATATAACAAATGATAGTAAGAAAACTTATAAGTGGATAATTGAAAAAGTTATTTATTTGCTGTTGGGACCAACAGTCTATATTCTGGAAAATAAATGGGACTCCCTTGGACGATTGGAGTATAACGTAATAAATACGTTTTCAAAATTTATTAAAGGCTTTTTAGATAGCGGGAATATCTTAAAAATAAATGATGTCAATACCATTTGTAGTATAATGAATTCATTTATATCACCATATTTACAAATTGTATCAAATGAAAATTATAAAACTATTCTCATAAATACTTTTAGAGATCTATTTCCATATACTAAACAGCTAAATAATCTGGATGAAGTAATGAACTTTCTTAGCCAATTAATCGATATAACTTCTAATAAGATAACACTTTATAACGTAATTACTGGAGTTTATATGCTTAGCTTTAGACGTCATGTTGAGTTGGCTGATCTTGTTTTACATAACAAAGTAAAAGAAATTGATAATAGTGAGTACAACTTTTCTAAAAAAGTTGTACAAAAAATAAAAGATCACTTGGAATCCCTTAAGTCTAACTTTAAAAAAGCTGAAAAAGAACTTTTTTATATGCAGTTTGTAGAAAATAATTTTAATCTTAACTATAAAGATGAAGACTATTTAACTAATTTAATTGCACTTGTTTATCATCATAGTATTATAAAGGACTTTAAAAGCTTTGAATCCCTTAAGCTTGCTAATAATGTATATGGTATAAACTTTATTCGTGAGTCTGCTGATAACATGACTCTAATTTTTATAAGGCTAATAAAAGGGTTTATCTTATTTTATGAGGATCTATTAAAAGGAACCTTATATCTTAAAAAAGTCCATATAGAGCTAGAGGAAGCCCATACTTTGTTTTTAAAACAGCTATTTATAGAGGAGCTTAATAGACTTTTAGATATATCTAATGAGTTGGAAAGACTAAAACAAAGATGGAGTATCACAATACCTTTTGATGTATATAAAGAATATATTAATACAAATAAAACAGAGGTTGAAAAAGAAAAAATAATGTGTGATATTTATAAAATGACTCTTGATACCCTTTATCTAATATCACAAAAGCTAGGTCAAATATTATATAATAATTATTTAGCTCAGCAGTTAGCAGTGAAGGATAAGTCTATCTTTGACTCATATAGCGAAACTATTAACTATATAGACGATAAACCTAGATTATTACCCTTTTCAACATACATTATCTCTAACCATCAGTATTTAAACGATAAAGTAGTAATTAATGCTTTTGGCAATGTAATGATATTTTGTGTAAATATTTGTCAGTTGTTCCAATACCCTGAATTAGAAAAATGTTTTTCAAAAAAAAGAACCTATATAAATATAACCGAAGAATATTTTAATATTAAATCAAAATTAAATTAACCAGTATTTCTCATACCAGCAGCAATACAGTTAATTGTCCGCAATATTAGATTAATAAAGTTTTGATCCTTAGCTAGATTGCTATTCTTTCTTAATCTTTGCAATAAGATAATCTGTATATGGTTAATAAAATCAATATATGGTTTTCTTAGGTCAATGGACTTCTTTAACGAAGAACTATCCAATAATAGCTTATCTTGGTTTTTAATCAATAGAATGACGTCAACAGTAAGATCATGCTCCTTTTTTATAATATCATAAACTTCTTTTACTTTGTTGTCACTGACTATGGATGCATAATTTTTAGCAATATCCATATCAGTTTTAACAAGGTTCATAACAACGTTTTCTATTAGTATTTGGAAAAACAACCACTTATCAAACATCTCTGTTAATAGTGCCTTATGTTTTTCTGGATCCTCTTTAATAAACTTGTTTATTGCATAACCAATAGAATACCATCCAGAAAGTAAATGACGACTTTGTGTCCAGCTAAATACCCATGGAATAGCTCTAATATCACTTAGTTCATCACTATTCTTTCTTTTAGCTGGACGAGAACCAAGTTTTAAAAGGGTAACTTCATTAAATGGGGTAGCCTCTTTAAAATATTTAAAAAAATTAGGATTATCAATAAGCTTACGATAATATGAATAGCCGTACTTGGATATTTTATCAAGTGCAGTTTCATAGTCCTTTATCCTAGACGGACTCTTTCGGGATATATTTAGAGTAGAGGATATAACATTAGATACGAGTAGTCCCAGCCTTATAATTGCAGTATGGTTATATGAGTATTTATAAGACAGAACTTCACCCTGTTCAGTCATTTTAACTTTACCCTTTATTGTACCCTCTGGTTGTGATGCAATAGCCTTGCCTGAGTAGTCACTACCTCCTCTACTAATTGTTCCACCTCTACCATGAAAAAGCTTCAAATGAATATTATATTTATCGGACATCTCGGTTAGTCTTTTTTGAGTTTGATGTAGTTCCCAATTAGAGGCAATAATACCTCCTTCTTTGTTGCTATCTGAATATCCGATCATAATCTCTTGTATGTTATTTCTTGCATTTAGGTTTTTTCTGTATGATGGATTATTAAAAGCCTGTTCCATTATTATGTGTGCTAGTCTTAAGTCTTCTATGGTTTCAAAAAGGGGAACAATATCTATATAGCTAAAATACTTTTGTTCATTATCGCTTTCTCCGCATAACCCAGCTTCTTTAGCCAATAGCTGAACAGCAAGTAAATCACTTATATCATGGGTCATACTAATTATATAGCTAGCTAAGCAGTCCTTACTGATTTCTTTTTTGAGATAAAGCATTTCTTTAAAAATAGAAAAGCTCTCTGTGGTATCTTTTGAAAAGCTTAAGTAGCAGGGTATTAGAGGTCTTTTAGAGTTAAGCTCGTGGGTTAGTATTTTTATTTTTTCATTGTGATGAAGGTTAATATAGTTATAATAAATATTTAGTTCGTTAAATATCTCACTAAGGGCTAGATGATGTCGTTCACTATGTTGGCGAATATCCAGCTTTGCAAGATGAAAACCAAATACTTTTACTTTTCTAATAAACGGATCAAGTTCAACTTGTGCTAATCGTAGTCCGTTAGACTCTAATAATCCTTTTCTTAGTTTTAATAGATCGTCTAGAAAGTCATCTGGACTATGGTAGGACTGGGAAATGAATTTATCTTTATTAGCGTTATTTAATAGGGTATTATTAAGTTTTTTAGAGATAAAAGCTAATTTCATTCTAAATGGTTCATGGGGATTACGATTAATTATACTTTCACTTTCTTTTGAGAATAGTTTAATATCCTCATTTAGGGATTCATGTAGAATATTAGAATGTGGTGTTAGATATTTAGACTGACTAAAATCTTCTATCAGCTGGTTGATAGAGGATATATATTTTTTTAATATTAGTTCTTTATGTAGTTTAAGAGTTTCTCTTGTGATAGCAGTAGTAACATTAGGATTACCGTCTCTATCTCCTCCTACCCATGATCCGAATTTTAGGAATGATGTAATATCGAATTTAGTATCTTTATAGTAGTCATTAAGGCTGTCTTCCAGTTCTTTATATATTAGGTCGATTACGTTATAAAACACTTTATCAAAGTAGAACAGCATATTATGTACTTCTTGTATAACAGTGGGTTTTTCTAGTCTAATATCACCGGTTTGCCATAGTTTTTGTATTTCGACTAGAATTAGTTTTCTTAAGTTGTCCAGTTCGTGTTTACTGTGTGGATAAGAAGTCATATTCATAAGGTATTTATAAATCTTTAAATGTTTTTGCAGATTAGTTTGTCTTTTAGCTTCGGTAGGATGAGCGGTTATAACGGGAGTTATTTCAATATTTTTAATTAGTTTTTTTAGTTTATCTTTTGCTATTCCTTTATCTTTAATGGAGCTAATACAATTAATAATGGAATCCCCTACCATAGCCTCAGACTTAAGTTTCTCTTGATCTTGATGATGGTAGAATATATCCTCTGCAATATTGATAAGTTGGAAATATATATTGTAGCTGTGGACTAAAGCAAATATAGTATCATTATCCAGATCCTCAAGGCAGTGTAAAAGCTCTTTACTACTAAGTGTATTTTGGTTTAGTAAGTCATTTTCTTTATTAATCAGGCTATTTTTAGTGGTAGTACATCTATTTATTAGGCTACTAATTTTTTTATAGAGACAACTACCAATTTGTTCTTCTAATATATCATTTAATAATGACTTAAGATATTCATGTTCAACTTTATATTTGGTCATACTCACCTCGTTATATAAGTTAATTCATAAGTTATTAAATGAAAAATGATTAGGCAAGAATATTTAATAAAAGTATGATTTTTTATTTAGTTGGTTTAGCTTAAAGTAAAAATTAACGGGCTGATAAAGCTTGGAACATATTATTCATCATTATTCTTTAAAAATATTTTAAAAAAAAGACTTGACTTGTTTTATATATATATTATCTTTTCTTTTACTCTTTAACAAAGAACATGTAAAATAAAACATTTTAACTAACCACTTTTCTAATGCTATAAATATAACCAATAGTACATATCTTGTTTTATAGTAAAGAATAAGTTAAAAGACTTGTCATAATAAATTGTCAGTTTATATAAACTAACAATTTATATGTAGCTAATTATGTATTAAGTAGCTTATTATAAGCTTATTAATAAATTTATATAACAAGGAGAAGAGTATGCCAGAGAACTCAGTTGATAAACCTATTAACAGAAGAGGTTTTATCAAAAAGTCAGCCGTTGCCGTAGCTAGTTATAGTGTAGTAAGTTGTACTGCAAGTCAAGAACACACTACCACTGGGCCACGTTATGGTATGGTTATTGATTTAAAAAAGTGTTATGGGTGTCATAGTTGTAGTGTGGCTTGTAAGGCACAATATGATGTTCCATTAGGAGTATGGAGGAGTTGGGTAAAGGTATCTGAGAAGGGTAAATTTCCAGATACTAAGAGGAACTTCCTTCCTGTTTTATGTAATCATTGTAAAAAGCCGTCTTGCGTATCTGTTTGTCCAACAGGTGCTACTTATCAAAGAGATGATGGTATAGTAGTGGTTAGTGATGATGTTTGTGTTGGGTGTAAATATTGTGTTATAAATTGCCCTTATGATAAGCGATTTATTCACCCAGATAAGCAGGTAGCTAGCAAGTGTGATTTTTGTGTGGATAGGGTTGTAAATGGCGTAGAGCCGTCTTGTGTTAATACTTGTCCGCCAAGAGCAAGGGTTTTTGGTGATTTAAACGATCCAAATAGTGAGATATCTAAGATTGTCTCCAAAAATGCTGTTACTGTGGATAAAGAGTTTGCTGGAACTATGCCCAGGGTTTTTTATATTGACATGGAGCGTAGTGAAACTTTTTACAAGCAAAAAGAAGTAGTTCTTTAAATAAGGAGAAAAATTATGGATAATACAGTTTTTTACGATGTTTTTCATCGTGTATATTGGGATTGGCGTATTGCCGCTGATATATATTTTGGCGGTATTTCTGTTGGGGCTTTTCTTTTTTCTATTTTTATAAGCACCTATTATAAGGACAAGTATAAAAATACAGCTAAGATAGCTGCTTATATTGCCCCTATATCTATTATAATAGGCTTTTTGTTCTTATTTATGGAACTTGGAAAACCTTTCCGTATGTTTAGATTTTTTACGGGTGGACTTAATCTTATGTCTCCTCTTTCATGGAAGGCATGGGCTCAGTTTTTCTATTTTCCTTTAGCGTTAATGCACGCATTCTTTTATTATAAGGATAATGACAAACTTAGAAAGATGATAGGTTATATTGGTGTTCCATTTGCTCTTATAATAGGCAGCTTTGATGGATATTTATTTTCTAATGTTGAGGGCAAGGTTCTTTGGACTCAAGGCCCAACAACTATGATTACAGTAATTAGTGTTATTATAACTGGTTTAGCTGCGGTTACATTAGTTCTTAACCTAAAAGAGAATACAAGAGGCTTATACGCTTCTATTAAAAAGTCATCCAGTACAATTTTGAATCTTGCTATTATTTCTGAGATTCTTCTTTTCTTGCTTTGGATGTTAACTCTTAATCATGGTAATTCAATTCATGCTGTTGGTGCTTTTAACAGTAGTTTTGGTTTAGTTTTTTGGGGAGGAGTTATGGTTCTAGGCCTTATTATACCTTTACTTCTTGGGATATTTACACACTACAAAGAGAAGAATGGTGAAGAGCAGAGTTCTTCAATACTTATTGTAAGTTCAATATTGTTATTGATCGGAGGTTTTTTATTTCGTTATACCTTCGTAATTGGCGGTCAACTTTTTTCTTAAGGATAGGGGGATTGAATGAAAACAGATAATAAAGCTATTGATAGACGTAATTTTTTAAAACTGGGTGCCGCTTCTGCAGCATTGGTTGCTACCGGGCAAGGTGTATTAGAGGCTAAAGAGATAAAGACTAGTTTTAAAAAGGGTAACAAAGATTTTTCGGTTAAAGGCGAGCGTAAGATGATACCTACTTCTTGTTGGTCTTGCGTTACAAGGGATTCTATGGTTGGTTACATAGAGGACGGTCGGTTAGTTAAGCTTGAGGGACAAGTTCACTCTCAAAGGGGAAGGGGTAAGATATGTGCTAAGGGTCAGGCTGGTATAAATCAGGTTTATGATCCAGATAGGATATTATATCCTATGCTTAGGACTGGTAAGCGTGGTGAAGGTAAGTGGAAAAAGCTATCATGGAAAGAGGCTCTTAAGGTCCTTGTGGATGGTTATGAGCGAGATGGTAAGCATGTTAAAGGCCTTAAGGAAATAAGGGCTGATAATCCTGCTAAGTTTATGTTTCATTATGGACGGATGAAGGCTAGCTCTAGTAAGATAATAAAGGGTAGTTTTTTGACTGCTTATGGCACTAAGACTATTGGTAATCACACATCCATTTGTGAGGGCGGAAAGTGGTCTTCTCAGGAGTTAACATGGGGTGGTCATTATGACAACTGGGATGCGGATCATACACAGTTTATGTTAAACTTTGGTAGTAATATTTTTGAGACTCACACTAATCATATACCTGTTGCTCAGAGGATAGCTGATGCCATGAGTAATAGGGGAGTTAGGATGGTAACTTTTGATGTTAGGCTTTCTAACACAGCTGCAAGGTCATCTGAGTGGGTTCCTGTAAAGCCTGGGTCTGATTGTGCTATTCTTCTGTCCATGTGTAATGTTGTTATGGAGAATAACCTTTATGATAGAGATTTTATAAAGTTTATGAAGGTTACAAACCAGGCTCAAAACACAGTGGACGAAAAGATAGCAGCGTTAAAGAGTCACTTTGCTAAGTATACACCAGAGTGGGCATCAAAGATTAGCGGTGTACCTGCTTCAAAGATAGTGTCATTAACTAAGGAGTTTGCTACAACAAAGCCTGCTTGTTTAATAACTTATAGGGGTGCAATTGCTCATTATAATGGGAATGAGGCTGAACGAGCTGCTCAGACTCTTGCTGGTATAACAGGTAATATTGATAATCCTGGTGGTAGGTGTAAGGGAGTTGGTTCTGGTTGGAGTTATCCTAAGCCTAAGAATCCACCTAAGGGTAAGGGTCTTAAGATTGTAGATGGTCACCCTGAAAAAGGGCATAAGGGTTATGCTGCTTTTCCTACTCATCACATGAGCCATTGGGTTTTTAAGATGATTAAGGATTATGGCAAGGAGTTTGGTAGACCTGATTTGTATATGTGGTACTGTTATAACCCTGTTTATGTTAATGGTGAGTGCCAGGAGAATATTGATGTATTGAAAGATGAGAAGCTTTTACCATTTACTGTTGCCATAGACCCTTTTTATAGTGAGTCCACTTCATTAGCGGACTTAATCTTACCTGATGCTACCTATCTTGAAAGGTGGGACTGGGAAGATATGGTATCCCCAACTCAAATAGGGGAGCATTATATTCGTCAACCTCTTATTAAGCCTTTAGGTGAGTCAAGGGACTTTGGTGATGTTGTATGTGATCTTGCAAAAATGATGAATCTAGATATAGGGGGAGTTACTAGTAAAGAAGACTTTGTTAAGAAGTCATGTCATAAAACCAAAGAGGTTGTGGAGGCGGCTAAAAAGGTAGGTGAAGATCCTTTTGAGTATATGAAAAAGCGTGGTGGTGTTTGGCATGACGATCCTTCTGCTAAATTAGATAAACCAGCCCCTGGTTATTATAGATACAAAATAGAAATTAGTGCTGAAGAGACCAGAAAAGATGGTGTAATCTTTGATCAGAAAACAGGCGTATATTGGAACTGGCATAAGTCTAAGGCTAATAGCGCTGAAGAGGCAAGATCAAAAGGTTATACAAAGACTAAAAAGGCATATAAGGGTTATGTTGCCCAGAAGATAGGGGATAAGCTTTATAAAGGCTTTAACCCTGATGCTGTTAACAAGTCTGGATATCTTGAGATTTACTCTGATCTTCTTGAGCTTAAAGGCGAAAACCCAATGCCTACTTATATGGAGATTCCTGAGCATAAAAATAAAAAGGCTGATGAGCTTATGTTAACAACTTATAAGGTGAATGTTCATACTCACTCAAGGACTGCAAACTGTAAGTGGTTAACTGAGATATATCATGAGAATCCAGCATGGATAAACTCTAAGACTGCGGCAGAAAAGGGTATTAAACATGGCGATATGATTAAGTTAACAAATCCTAATGTTAAGTCGGATGGAGTTATTACAAAGGCTCATGTTACAGAGTCTATTACCCCTGGTGTTATAGCCATATCATATCATCTTGGACATTGGCAGTATGGACGGACTGCATCAGGAAAGAATCATAGCGAAATAGATTCTAAGGTTATCTCTGACGCTGACGTTAATGATAGAAGATGGTGGGCAAAAGGTAGACAAAAGACTAATGATGGAAAGTGGGTTGATGGATTTGGTGCGCATCCTAATTGGTTGATAGCTAACTCTCCAGACCCTCTTAATGGACAGCAGAGGTGGATGGATAGTGTTGTTAAGGTTGAAAAAGTATAAGTAAGTATTTAAGTCTAGCGGTATATTACCGCTAGATAATCAAATAAAAGGATTTGCTAACTATGAATATTAAACAAGAAGTTAATTGGGAAACACTTGCTTCAGAGGCTAGTGCTCGTAGCAATATATACGGACTTTTAGCTATTATATTTTTTAATGAGCCGGATAGTGTTCTTATCCGAAAAATAAGGGATCATCATTTTTTGATGACCTTATCCAGCTTGGATGTTAACCTGGATGAAGATTTCCTTAATAAACCTGAATCCATACTTCTTGAGGAGCTGTCACTAGAATATACCAAGCTATTTATTGGGCCTGATAAACATATTAACCCAAGCGAATCTGTTCATGTTGATAAATCATTACTTGGAGAATCGGCTGTTAAAGTTAAGAGGTTTATTGAAGTTTGTGGTTTTAGCTATAAACATAATTATACAGGTTTAGATGACCATATTAGTGTTGAACTGGAGTTCTTAAAAGAAATAACAAAAGAGGAATCTAAGGCTTGGTCGAATAAAAATGAAAGCAAAGCCAAAGAATGTAAGGAGTTAGAGCTAAAGTTTATAAATGAGCATTTATCTAAGTGGATAAATGGCTTTTGTGATAAGGTTATTTCTAACGCAGAATTAGCTTTTTATCGCGAGTTTGCAAAGTTTACAAAGAGTTTTATAGAAGTCTAATTTGTTTTTTTAATAGCCTTATACTATGATATAATATGGTATTACTTAGGGTGTTAGGGATAAAGGTCAATGTAGAAAGTTTTATATACTAAACTGTATGGTATAAAAATATATTTTAACTTGACAAAATAAATTAAATATAGGATCTTTTCAGAAATTGTTAGGATCCAAAATAAAATATGTTGATTTCTATAATTGTTCCAACCTACAGACCGAAAATAGAAAAGCTTATACCCTTAATAAAAAGCCTTATTTCTCAGGACTACCCGTGTGAACTAATCTTTTCGGATGCAGAAAAGAGTTATTTTCCTAAGATATTAAATAATATTACGGATCTTTTCAATGATAGCAAGGTAGAGCTAAAAGTAGTTTTAAGCGTTACTGATTATGATCCCTTAACCAGAGGACAGTCTATAAACCTAGGTATTAAGCAGGCAAAAGGGGATATACTGCTAATACTGCATGTGGATAATACTTTACCAGATAACGCATTAAGATATATTTCTAAGGCTATGGAAAATGAAAATTATATTGCTGGAGGTTTTTTAAAACGTTATAATCCATCTTTTTTCTTTGGTATAACTGCAAAGATGGCCAATATTAGAGCGATTTTTTTAAAACGGATGGCGGGTACTAATGCTATGTTTATGAGACGGGATATATGTATAAAAAATCCTTTTTCTAAGCATTTTATGGAGGATATTTGTTATTCTGATTTTTTAGTAAAAGCCTACTCGAAAAAGAGGGTATGTATTATTCATAAATATGTTAGTGTATCTTCCCACAAATATATAAAAGCTGGACCTCTTAAACAAATTGCTATAAACGTTCTAATTTTATATCTTTATAGACAGCCTAATAGCAATTTTACTTCTCTTAGATTATTTTATAATTCTGCGGCTTCGAAGTCATTTTATGATATACTATTAGAGGCTTACCGTCTTTATAAAGGTTTTCAAGGGGTATAAGATATAATAATCATTTAATCTGTATTTGCTTCTTTGTTAAGGGTTTTCATTTTAAAGATTAGTATGCTTACACTAACGCCAATAACGGATAAAATAAACAATATAACATTGTTGTACATATATAAATACATAGATATACCAAGAGAAACCCATAACAAAATTATACTATAATACTTAGCTTTTAGGGGCATACCTTGTTTATTTTTAAAGCCTTTTATATAAGGTCCTAAATACTTATTAGTCATAAGCTTATTGTATAACTTTTTGGATCCTTTAACATAGCATAGAGAGGCGAGCAATAAAAATGGAGTTGTTGGTAGTAGCGGTAAAAATATTCCTATTACTCCTAATGCTAAGCTAACAGTACCTACTACATTTAGGATGATTTTAATTATTAAGTTAGTCTTTTTTTTCATATTAGTATAGGCGTTATAAGTTGTTGACATTGGCTGTTCTATTTAAGATTTTGTCTATAGTGGAGTTAATATATTCAAGGTGTTCCCATAGTTTATTTCGTACGTTTATATTGCTAAAGTTTACTTTTATAAGTCTTGGGAACATATCTCCATTTAGTTTTAGGATGATTTTATATTTATAAGAGTTTTTGTCAATTTTTCTTTTTATATCACCTTTTTTTTTAGTTTTATTATTAATTTTCCAAATATATGTTTCATCGACTTTGTTGTAGAGTGATTTCTCGCCGTATTTTTTATGATAGTTGTCAACTATTTTATTCATTTCGTTAATATTGGTTTTTATAGTGAATGTGATATCATAAAGTTTGTTGTCAAAGAACTTAAGGTCTATTTTTTCGACTTTTGGATGAATATTAGTAGTGTCAAAAAGGACATTTTTCGGACCATATACCAGTGGATTCTTTTTATTAGCTATAAAGGGGATTAATAGAAAGTCTTTTATTCTGGGATAGTAAATCATATTATCGACTATTATGGTATCCTTAATTTTAATTTTTTTATCTTTTAGTTTTGGTATGACTTGGAAGAATAAGTCTTTTTGTGTAGTTTTTAGGTTTATAAAGTTAGGGTCAACAGTTTTTAATTTTAGTTCTACTTGTTTGATATTCAGGTCTAAAAAGACGGGGGATATACCAGGACTAGTTTTTATGGTTTTTTTTTTGATATTTTTTTGATATTTTTTTATCTTTTTTTTATTTCTTTTATTTCTTTTATTTCTTTTATTTCTTTTTATTTTCTTTTTACTTGAATAAGCTATATTATGTTTTATTGTGGATATATTATCCGCGGAAAGGGTTAAGGATCCTAATAGGCAACAGGCTAAAACATATATAATCAAGGATATTTTATTTTTTATGGTATATTTTTTTTGCAATTTATAATCCTTCATAATGTAGAAGTATAGCTAATATTGTCGTAACAAAAAAGTAATTTTTTATTAAATATTGCATAAATTTTAAGTATTGTTTGAATAAGGTATAAGTTGTATGGTTTATTTAGTTTAGTAATAACTTATGTGGAGTTTTAATGCAAATATGGCAGGGTAAAAATATTTCTGTTGAGGTTTTGTATTCTAAAGCTGGAATAGCTACTCAGATTGTGTTAACTGATAAGAGTTCGGATGACTTTATCCTCCTGGACTGTGGAGATGGAGTAACAAGGGATTTAATAAAGAAAAACATTAAATTAAATAATCTTAAAGGGATATTAATAACTCACGGACATACTGATCATTATGGAGGGTTATACTCACTTTTATTTGTTTTACACCTTGTTGACTATAAGGGAGAGTTAAATATAATAGCACCTATTAATTGCAATCAAGTTTATGATATGATTCAGTTATTTTTGAAGTTTTACGGAGAAAAGCTTAGATATACGTTATATTACAATGAGATAAAGGATGGCGTATTTGAAAGCATATCTAATTTTATTATAAAGCCTTTTCCTGCTTTGCACTATGAATCTATTAATACAGACTCTAAATATATGTCTGCATTTGGATATCGTATTTCTATTGGTGATGAGTTAGTAGTTTATTCAGGGGATACCATAAAAAATCCTATATTAGAAAAGGAGGTAGAGGGTGTTGATTTAGCTATATTAGAGGCTACCTATGATAAGGATTTTCATGGTAAGTTTATTAACCATTTATATAAGGACTATGCAGAGTATTTGGGTAAGTCTGCCAAGAGTTATTTTTTAATTCACCATTACGATATTAATATTTAATCGCTATTACAATTATAATTACTATAATAATTATGCCTATATAGGACATTCTAACAAAGTTTTTAGCTTTAATCGAGGATGGTAAGTTTAATAGGTCTTCGAGTTTAATAATTTGTTCTTTAAGCTTATCTATTTTTTGTTTTATGAGGTTTATTTTTTCATAGTTTTTATTTAGATTATCGTTTTCAATAGGCGATTCGTATAATAGTTTACCTATTTCTCTATATGGCATTATTTTTTTAGACTCAAGATTTTTTTTATGTATTTGTTGTTGACTTATTCTTAGTTGCAGGTCGGATGTTTGTTGTTCATGTTTATTACTTTCTTGTTTAGATTGATGTTTTATAGTGGATAGTTCTTTATTAACATCTTTTATATTGTTATTTACGGGGTTAAGTTCTTCGTTTATATTTTTAAGTTGATTATCATCATCATTGAGTTTATCTTTTAGAGTTTTTATTTGTGTTTCAATATTAGTTAGTTCATTTTCTAGGGTTGAGGTATCCTCAGCGATTCCGTTTGAGTTTTTAGTATTTTGTTTAATGGAGTTGATATTGTTTGTTATATTTTTGTATTCCGTTTCATATTTTTTAATTTCTTTTTTATTACTAGATATATCGTGATTAATTTCTTTTTCTTTTTTTTGTGTATGCTTTTTAGTTTTGTTTAGTTCATCCAATTTAGTATTAACATTTTTGATATTGTCATCGTATTTTTCTGTTATACTTTTTATTGTAGATTTTGTTTGAGTTATTTCTTTTTGTAACTGGTCTATATTTTCATCAACCTTATATATATCCTCTTCTATATTAGTAAGTTGTATAACTGCTTCATTAACATGGTCATTGGAGAGGCCTAGGTCTTTGAATTTTTTACCTAGTTCTATCATATTTTTATTGTATGACGATTCCTGTTTATTAACTTGTTTATATATTTTTTTAAGTTTATTAGAGTTGATGAGGTATTGGTATGAATTTTTTATTAAGTTAGACATATTCTTTTCCTAATTTTCAGGTTAATTATATTATTTATATAGCTAGGGATAAACTGCCTTAGATTAAAGGTAAACTGATATTCAGGCGTAGTCAAGGTAAAAATAAAAAAAGTTGTTGTACTATTTAAAATGACAATATTTGTTATTTTAATAAGCTGGATTAAGAAGAGTTATCAACTGCTTAAGCAGGATAACAAGTTATTATGTTTAATAAAACGCTTTTTAGCAAATTGTTAGCTAATATAAATCAGAAATCGTATATGTTAATTAGTTGTCTTGGAGTTCGTAATGCTGGATAAAATATCGTTATTTATTGCTCAGTCTGACATAGCTGTTATAATGTTATTTATAGTCGCTTCGGTTATAACGGTGATATCCGCTATGAGACTTGCTGCTTATGGTGAGGCTATTGCAAAAACAACAAAATTGGGATATAGTCTCGTGGGATTAATTTTATTATCAGCGGCTACATCACTGCCAGAGCTATTTTCTTCGTCATCCGCATCGTTTATAGGGAATGTTGATTTGTCCTTTGGCAACGTTCTTGGTAGTAACATGACTAATATATTTATCCTCGTTATAATGGACTTCTTTGTTAGACAAAGACCAATACTATATGGTGCTAGTCAAAAGAATATTATGACTGGGGGGATTGTTATCTTTATTACCTCTATTGTCTTGCTTATGATATATATATCAAATTTGTCTACGTTGAGTGGTTATGATTTTTGGTACTTTTCCTTTATACTTATGATTTTCTATGTTGGCGGGATGATCATCGTATATAAATATGAAAAAGGTAATGTTGAAAAAATCGATGATGATCATAATAGTAAATCTATTACTAAAAATCAGGCTATTATTGGATTTGTTTTTTCGTCCATATTAGTATTTTGTTCTGCCATACTTTTGTCCTATAGTTGTGATGGCATTAGTAAACTTAAAATTAGTGGACTAGAACTCGGGGGTACGTTTGTAGGAACGCTATTTATGGCATTTACTACTAGTTTGCCAGAAGTTGTTGTATCAATTTCTGCTATAAGGCTTGGTAGAAGTGATATGGCTTTGGGCAACTTGTTTGGTAGCAATCTTTTTAATCTGGCAATTTTATCTTTTTCTGATGGATTCTATAGGTTAGGCAGGATAACTAACTCTGAACTAATTATTAACGATGTTTTTGCATTAAGCCATCCCAATCACATAATCACCGGGCTTATTAGTATTATATTCATTGGTATTGTGCTATCCAGCCTTATGCTGAGGAATAAGAAAAAATACGGTCCCCTTGGTGTTGATACCCTTTCTATTGGAATATTATATATACTTGGCCTATACTTACTCTTTATACTTAGGTAATTGTGTTTAGGTAAAAAGGTTACTTAATTATTTTCCCACATCTAAAATCTTGATTATATTGAATAATAAGACTATTATAGCTGGTCGTATATAAGAGTATATTGTCAAATTCATTTTTATAATCAGGAGTTAGTTATGAAAAAAATACTAGTGGTTGCTTTATTCAATTTATTATTGGTTTATCCGTTATTCTCCCAGGGAACCACTGAGAATAGAGAAAGCGGGGTTGTTGAAAAAGATTTATATTTAAGTGATGACGAATTTATTAAAAATAATATTAATAAGCTTGACAAAGTTGATGGCAAATTTATTTTAAAAAATTATATGAGTTTTGATGATCCTGAAATTAAAATATACATTCTTCAAATAGGTGCTAAAAAGGGCTTTGGAGATCCAGATATAGTAAAGATGTTTGATATTGCTCTTGAAGATGGTATTGCTAATCCTGTGTATGGGGAGAATAATACTCTTAGTAAACTATGGAGGGTGAGAGTAGCTTCTGCTTATCTTTTATCAGAGAACCAAGATGGACTAGATAATGATACCAAATATAGGTTTGTCCATAGACTGATTCGTACTATGAAAAGTGATCCTGAAGAACGTTGTAGAGCCATGGCCGCAATAGCAATAGGAAAACTATATGAAAAAGTTCAGGAAGAAAAAGCAGAAGATAAAAAAAAGGACCTATATGCAAGATATAATGTATTAAGAAAAGATACCATAGTTGCAATCGTTAATGAGCGACTTAGAAGAGTTACTAAAAATGAACAGTTTTTATGTTGGGGCTTAGTAAAGTCTTTGGGACATCTAAAAAGTAAGCAGTCCTTTTATATTCTTATAATAACACGAAAAAGGGGATTTAATGAAGAAGTTATGCTGGAGATTAGTCGCTCGTTAAATGCCATAACTAATAACTAATATTAAAGTTATATTAAATAGCTTGCTATTATTTATATTTATGCATCACCAACTTTTAATGCTATAAACGACTAAAAGAAATCTGTTTTATGTTTACGGCTAAACCAACTTCGATATAGATACAAATTATCCACATGGGTTATATTGGCAAGGCACTATGTTAATATGACCCATATTTATGTTGTTTCTAACTCCTGTCTATTAACAAATCCTTTTATTAAATATTTTAACTATTTGTATTGCAGTAGGATATAACCTAATAATTAAGGTTGGCACGATATTTGATACTATAGTTAGTGTAAAATAAAAAATTAAGGAGACAAATTATGAGACTCAATCTAACTAAACAGGATGATAGTCTATCACCCCTAACCCAAATAAAAAATGAGATAGGCTCTATCTTTAATGGTACTTTTGGACAAGCGCCTATATCTTTATTTGGTGATGGCTCATTCTCTCCATGTGTGGATATTACAGAGGATGAAAAAGCTATTTATGTTGAGGCTGAACTACCCGGTATCAACGAAAAAGACTTGGAGGTTCAGTTGAAAAATAACATTCTAACTATTAGAGGTGAAAGAAAAGAGGAGAATAAAGATAACATTAAACGTGGATACCGTATTGAGAGACAATATGGTAGCTTTGAGCGATCTTTTACTTTGCCCGATGAGGTTTTGGAGGATAAGGTTAATGCCAAGTATAAAAAAGGTATTCTTAGGATCACACTTCCAAAAGACCAGGTTAGGGAAGCAAAAACTATCAAAATTAATTTGGAACAATAAAATTAGGAGGACAATATGTTATTAACTTGTGATTTTTTAAAAGACTTGGATAAAATGCAAAACTATATGGATGATTTCTTTTGGGAATGCAAAAATGATAGTAGAGTTTATAATCCATTAGCTGATGATGTAGAAAAGGATAAAGATTATATAGTCCCAAAAGCAGATACTTATGAACTGGATGACAGCTATGTTCTAAAAATCGATTTGCCTGGCGTTGATAAAAAAGGCTTAAGCTTATCCATAGAGGGTGAACTTCTAAAAATAAAAGGAAGACTAAGCTCAACTGAAGGTGAGAGTGGTAATGCGGTTGATTATTTTAGAACTTTTAAGCTGGGGAACGGTATTAATAGAGATAAGATATCCGCTAATATTAAAAATGGGGTTCTATCGATTATCTTAGCCAAAACAGAAAAGTTAAAACCTCGTAAGATTGATATAGACAGTGAATAGTATATAAGGGTGGCTAATCCACCCTTTATATAATGTTTAGTTAGGAAGAGCTAGTTTATTAGCTTTTTCCTATTGACAGTTTTTACTTTTCTTTTTATTTATATATATTCATAATGTTTTAACGTTAAGATAGGAATAATGTTAAAGCTGATTTGTATAATAATAACTTGTTGCTAATAAACTTATTAGCTTATAATATAATAAATTAGGAAGGTTTATAATGGCTGTAAGAAACTTAAAGTTCAAGGCAGAGACTCAAAAAGTTCTACATTTAGTTACCCATTCTTTATACTCTAATAGGGATATCTTTTTAAGAGAATTAATATCTAATGCGTCTGATGCTATCGATAAGGCAAGGTTTGACTCCTTAACCGATTCAAGCATTTTAGAAGATAATGGAGACTGGAAGATTAAAATTATATCTGACAAAGATAAAAATACCTTAACCATTTCTGATAATGGTATAGGTATGAATGAAGAAGAGGTAATAGATAATATTGGTACTATAGCTAAGTCTGGTACACAGGCTTTTATGGAGATAGTAAAACATAGTAAAGATTTAAAAGATCATCCTGAGATGATTGGTCAATTTGGTGTGGGATTTTATTCAGCATTTATGGTAGCTGATAAGGTTACTGTTATAAGCAGAAAAGCTGGGGATAAGTCTTCTGGAATAATATGGGAGGCTGTTGGCGAGGATGAGTATACCCTTGATAATATAAATAAAGATACTAGGGGTACTGATGTTATCCTTCATTTAAAAGAGGATGAAAAAGACTTCCTAGAAGAATATAAGATTAGGGAAATCGTAAAAAGGTATTCTGATTATATAGAGTTCCCTATTGCTATGGATGTTGAGCGTACTGATTATCCCAAAGATGATAAGGGAGAGATAAAGAAGGATGCCGAGCCAATTAAAAAAATAGAAGAGGAGACTCTAAACAGTCAAAAGGCAATTTGGCTTAAAAGTAAGGATGAGTTAAAAGACGAGGAGTATAACGATTTTTATAAGCATTTATCCAACGACTTTACCGAGCCTCTAATGAATATGCATTATAAAGTTGAGGGTGCAACTGAGTTTATGGCATTAATATATATTCCAGCCCGTCGTCCGTTTAATATGCTTGTTGGGGATATACCAAAAAATAATATTCACTTATACGTAAAAAGAGTATTCATTACAAAAAATAATGAAGCACTCCTACCACAATACTTGAGATTTGTAAGCGGTGTAGTAGACTCAAGCGATCTACCATTAAATATATCAAGAGAAACATTACAAAATAACCGTATACTAAAGACTATCAAAAAAAACCTTATTAGCAAGGTCTTAAATACCTTAGTAGACTTAAAAAATAAAGAATTTGATAAATATAAAGAGTTTTACAAAGAACTGGGTACTATCTTAAAAGAGGGCGTTTATTCCGACCTTGAAAATAAAGAGAAAATATTAGGTCTTTTATTGTATCAGTCAACTAAGACTACAGACAACGAGTTTATATCCCTGGATGACTATATAAGAAATATGGCTGATGATCAAAAGGAAATATACTATATTACAGGGGAAACGAAAAGTGATGTATCTAGAGCATCTCATCTTGAGGTTTTTAAGGAAAAAGGTTATGAGGTATTATATTTTGTAGAGCCTATTGATGAAATATTATCCCAGCATGTTTTTGACTACAAAGAAAAAAAGCTTAAGAACATTTTAAAAGGCGATATAGACTTAGGAAAAAAAGAAGAGCTTGAAAATAAAAAGAAAGAGTTTAAGTCTGTAATCGAGTTCGTTCAAAAAACACTAGAAGAACATATAAAAGAAGTACGCTTATCTGATAGATTACGGTCTAGTGCTTGTTGTTTAATATCCGATGAGCAGGATATGAGTGTTCATCTCGAAAAGATTATGCGATCATACAATAAAGAACTTCCAAAAACAAAGCGTATATTAGAGATTAATCCCTCTCATAATGTTATTGAGAAAATGCACACTCTTTTTGACAAGGATAATAATGATCCTAAGTTAAAGGATTACGCTGAACTTCTTTATGATCAAGCTTTAATCAATGAAGGTAGTAAGATACCTGATCCTAATAAGTTTAATCAGCGATTATATGATCTTATGCTAAAGGATTAGTTTTTGCTTATATATATTATAGCCTATTTAATATAAAAAACATATAATGACAAGTATATTAAATAGGTTTATTATGTATATATTTTTATTAGTTATGGGATAGTATAATTTATAATAAAAGTTTTAGTATTGGTTATTATGCTTATTATTAGTAGATATATTTATAAATAGCACCGCTTATGATATAGCTTATTGATTAATAATTTCTTTATGTTTATAATTTATTCTTGATTTTTTAGATAAATTATTTACATTTTATCCTAATTAAAGATAACGTTATTTACTTTTTTATAAAGTATATATAAGTTAGTTTTTAATTGTGGAGAAATATTAGTATGAAGCACCTAAATGACCTTATGGGAGAGCTAATAGGAACGTTTATTTTAGTATTTTTTGGATGTGGTTCAGTAGTGGTATCTGTTTTATTTTCTGCTCATGTAGGTCTTTTTCAGGTTGCTGCTATTTGGGGTGTAGGTGTTGCCCTTGCTATTTATTCTACCAGACATTTATCATGTGCACATCTTAATCCTGCGGTAACTTTGGCTATGGTAACTAGTGGGAGAATGCCTATTAAATTACTCCCTATATATTTTTTGGGACAGTTTATAGGTGCTTTTATTGCATCGGCAATACTTTATGTTCTTTTTGCTGATTCAATTGCTCAGTATGAGCTTCAAAATGGAATTATTAGAGGGACTCCAGATTCTGTTAAGACTGCTATGATGTTTGGGGAGTTTTATCCTAATCCTGGTAGTTCAGCTGTTGTATCAACTTTGAATGCCTTTTTGGCTGAGGCTATTGGTACTTTTGTTTTGGTGGCATTAATTTTTAATTTAACAGAATGCTGTAATGTTGGTAGGCCTGATAATTCAATTGCACCTTTGTTTATAGGCCTTACTGTATCTATTATTATTTGTGTTATAGCCCCTTTAACTCAAGCTGGTATTAATCCCGCTAGAGATTTGTCCCCTAGACTATTTTCATATTTAGCTGGATGGGGCAGTGCATCATTTCCTGATAATCATTATGGTTTTTTGAGTGTATATGTATTGGGTCCATTAGTTGGTGGAGTATTAGCTTCTATTTTATTTACTAAGGCTATTCATCCTCTAATGTTGGGTAAAAAGGCTAATTAGGCTATATATTTTGCAAAGAGAATTATTTTAAAATAAGTTAGGAGTACAATATGAGTAAAATTAGGGAAGATATAAAAGAATATTATGGAAAAATACTTAAAAACAAAGAAGAGCTTAAGACCAGTGCATGTTGTTCTAGCGATGGTTTTCCTTTACATATTCGTAATATTCTATCGAATATAGAGAGAGAGGTATTGGATAAGTTTTATGGTTGTGGTTCACCTATACCCGATGTATTAGATGGAAGAGTTGTTCTTGATCTTGGTTGTGGAACTGGTAGAGATGTTTATATTATTTCTAAGTTAGTTGGTGAGAGTGGTCATGTTATTGGGGTGGATATGACAGATGAACAATTGGCTGTGGCTAATAAGTATTTAGACCTTCAGACAAAGCGTTTTGGATTTAAAAAGCCTAATGTTACTTTTAAAAAAGGATATATTGAAGATTTAAGGTCTATTGGTATTGAGGATAATTCAGTTGATGTGGTTATATCCAATTGTGTATTAAATCTTTCTTATGATAAAAAAGAGGCTTTTAAAGAGATATTTCGTGTTTTAAAGCCTGGAGGAGAGTTATACTTTTCTGATATTTTTAGTGGTAGGCGGATTCCAAAAGAGTATTGTGATGATCCTGTTTTATATGGGGAATGTCTTTCTGGAGCTATGTATACAGAGGATTTTAGACGTTTACTTATGGATTTAGGCTGTCCTGATCATCGTGTAATATCTAGTACAAGGCTTTCTCTTAACAATAAGGAGATTGAAGATAAAATAGGTATGATTGATTTTTATTCCATGACTATAAGGGTATTTAATCTTGTTAATCTTGAGGATATTTGTGAGGACTATGGACAAGTTGCTACCTATAATGGTTTAATAGATAACTGTCCACATTTTTTTGACTTAGATGATCACCATAGATTTATCACTGGTAAGCCTATGTTGGTATGTGGTAATACAGCTTCTATGCTTCATGAAACTAGGTTTACAAAATATTTTAATATAGTTGGGGATAGGTCTATTCATTATGGGCCTTTTGACTGTTCTTCTCCTAATGGACAGCTATTGGATAATGTGGGTGGTGCTTGTTGTTAAATATTAAGTAGTACTACTTTAGCGTATAGAGTGTGTATCTAAACTAAGCCGAACAACCTGGAGGACTTATGATCCATTATAAAAACTGGACTCTTATATTAATAGTCCTTAGTATAGTTACCTGTCAGAGTTCTGGAGTGGACAGCAAAAAAGAAGATAGAAATATAAAAAAAACTGAAACTATTAAAACTAAAGATGATAAAGTAACAAAAAAGCCGCCTACGATAGATGATAAAAAAATAAAAAAACTATCCACAGATAATAAAAAAACAAAAACAAAAACAAAAACAAAAACAAAAACTAAAAATAATAAAAAACCTAATAAAAAAAGAATAACTAAACAAAAACACTATGATATAATGGCAGAAAAGTCATCCAATGAGGCATACTCTCCTTATTCCGTATATAGAAAGAGATTTAAGCTAAAGAGGATTAATAAGTGTATAGAAATATGGATGGAGAAAAATGGCGAAAAAGAAAAAATGGAATGGTATTTATATGCGGGTAATAAGTGTAATGATGACATACTCCTAACAGAATATGCCATATACTTTAACAAAGCAAAAAATGTTACCATTAATAAAGGAGAATATATTTATTTGACTTTTTTTAATATTCCCCCCTTTGATAGAAAGGTTATTTCCTGGATATCAAAAATGGATAAATATAAACCTGGACATCTATCTTGGAAGGTGCTTAATATAAAAAAGAGATAATTATTTAGCCTTATCTATTATTAGATTTTCCTTAAACCCTATATAAATATGCTCATAAAACTTATAGGATGTGGGATTATGATATTGAACAATATAAGAAAACTCTTTTTGAGCCATGTCATAATCGTTAATAGCTTCATATATTGTTGCCAAAAGATAATGTGATATACTATCATTCTTTTTTTTAGCAAGGAGTTTTCCGTATTTTAACGCCATATAATATTTTTCTTTTTCTCTTAGGGTATATGTAAGCTGAAAAAGTGTACGGATATAATCATCTTTAGTTTTTTTATCTTTTTTTATAGTACCAAAAAAACGTCTTTTCCAGTTAAGATCGCCTTTAACCCAATGGAGCCTCAATTTAAGCAGATTAGAAGCCTTATCATACTGCTTTTCTTTTAGGTATAGCTCTAGTAGGGTTTTTTTGGTATCCCAGTCATTTTTTTTAATTAAAGCTATTTTTTCATAATACTCTAATGCTAAGTTTGGATCGTTAAATGCTAAATATATTTTTGCTAAATTATCATTAGCCTCAATATGATTAGGTTCCAACTCAGTTGTTTTTTTTAAGTATTGTAAAGCCTTACTATACTGTTTTTTATTTAGATACCATATTCCAAGTTTATAGTATGTTTTAGGTTCGGTTAAGAATACGGTATTATTATTTTTCAGCACTCCTAATTCCTCTTAACTTTATGCCATTATATGAGATACTTGTATAAATTAATTATACTCATAATAGTTTCTCGATTTACTAGAGTTCATTCTTTAAGTTGGAGCATATAGATTAGCTATAAAAATTGAATTAGGGTTAGTAATTATAGTCAATATTATGTACTATTTCTTTATTATATAACCAGATAGTTTGCTAATATTTTTAGGGATAGTATAATAGAAAGAAAGGCTTAGCTAAAAAATTAAAAAAAAGTTAAACTTTCTATACTTAATACTATTTAGTTAAATATTTAGCCCTTTGATGTTAGTGTATATACGCCGTCCCAGTCTTTAGGAGGAGGATTATCTATATAGTAGTTACATCTTTGAATGTAGGTATTGGAGGGTCCGTCATGAGGGATTAACTTTAAAATGGCTTTAAAAAATCTTAGTGCTTCTTTGAACTGTCTTTTTTGGTATAAGTGTAATCCTTTTGAGTATAGTTCAACTGCATTAGCTAAATAGCTTTTGGTTTCGTTCTTTTTAGCTAATAATTCATAAATTACCACAGATTCGTTTTTTACCTACTACTCTAACTTTATCTAATTTACGAACGTCTATAAAATCTTTAGCTTTTAAATATGTTGACTCGGATATCATTGTGTATGAGTTATAAAATTTATTAGCTCCTTCTAATCTATAGCCGCAAGATTAACAGTATCCCCGAGCATGGTATAGTCCACTCTTTGTTTTGATCCCATATTCCCTATAATCGCAGGACCAGAGTTCATACCTATTCTTATTTTAAGTTCATGTTGTTTTTGGCTAGCCCATATTTTTCTAAGTTCAATCATTTTTTCCTGCATCTCTATAGCGGCAAGACATCCTAATTTTGCCATGTTCTGGCTGAGCTAAAGGAGCACCCCAAAATGCAATAAGAGCATCACCTTCAAATTTGTCTATCACCCCGTCATACTTAGCAATTGTATCGCACATTTCGGTTAGGTATTCGTTTAGGGAGTGTAACCAGTTCAGTAGGATTAAGGGATTCTGATATAGTAGAAAATCTTTCAACGTCGGAAAAAAATGCAGTAATATCTCTTTCTTCGCCGCCTAACTTCAATTTAGCGGGATCATTAATAATAATTTCTATTATCTTAGGGGATAGATAATGTCCAAATGCACCTTGTATATACTTTTTTTGTTTATTTTCTTTAAAATAGTTTATTCCGGTGATAATTGGATATGTTATTAAAATAGAAAATATTAGAGTAAGACTATCAACTATTGTATTAGCATACTTAAACATTATAATGGAAAATATAAAAACTCCACCAACAAATACAAGAGTTATAATAGCCCCTAATATTACGGCTAATCTCTTTATCAATAAGTAAGTTAATAGGGGAAGTATAAATACTATGGCTATAAGTAATAGGTTTTCTCTAACTTCGACTAATATGTCATTTTGAAGAATATTATCAATAGCCGTACCGTGAATATGGGCTCCTGCTTCTATAGAGCTAAAGGGAGTGGAGCGTATATCCAGCATACCCGCCGCAGTAGCACCTATTAAAACTATCTTACCATTAAATGCCTCAGGTGGAGAAAGACTAATAATTTTATTAGGTAGTTCTTTTACTATATCTGGTTATAACCTTTTGAACTTCTTTTCTAACCTGCATTATATACTTTGAGTCTTTAAATAATAGTTCTTTTTTTATGGGGTTTTTTATATTTAGCTTAGAATAAATATCATAGATTTGGTTTATGTGATCATATATCCTCATAATATCTATGTGGTAGTAGTTTTTATAAATATGCCTTGTTCCGTAATACTTTAGTCTAAAATATCCCTTATTGGTTAGATTAATCTTCTGATCTCCTATTTTTATATGGTCTTGTGCAATAGTTATATTTTTGTTGTTGTAATAATTAATGAATGGCGGAAAAGGCTAAGGAAGAATAATATTTATCATAAAATTTAAGGATTAAAGGTATCCTCCGTATTTTACCGTCTATATCTATAGGAGCTTCAATACTGCCAATATCTTTAGCAGACTTTGTATATAAGCCTATAGGAGGGGGATGCGTTATAATAGTTTGGGATAAGGTTTTTATCGGATAGCTTTTTGATGGACAGGGCAAACTTTTGGATTAAAGGGAGAGTTTTTCTTTTATAAAGGTTTTCAAAGTTGGTTAAGAATATCTGCTTTACCATTTGAATGAGGTAAGCACGATCTTTTGTTGATAGATCAACGTTCTTATTTCGTTTGGATAACATGGCTCTGAGTTTTTTTGTGGAGTACTTTTTATCAAATTCGTTAATTTTTCTTTGTACATCTGTCATTATGTCATTTTTGCTAGTATTAAACATGACTCCAAGGATTACATTATTGGTATTAGTCATAGTTTTGGCAAAAGTGTTATCATCATTTTTGCCCATATAGTTGTTTATGTATGTTTTAGTTAATGTTTTAAGGTTTTTTACAGTTTTAGGATTTTGGATGTTATTAGTGATTTTTTTTAATAGTTTAGTAAACTCTTTATTTTTTTCCCATGTATAAGTATAACGGGATCTTTCTGTATAGATTGAGTCATACACAACAAGTTTTGCACCGCTCTTATAAAGATAATTAGTTATTTTTGCATAACTTTCTCTTTTCCAAGGCCATCCCATGTTATAATATTTTTCTCCTTCATTCAGACAGCGTTGACTTGTCATTGCATATACAATATTATTACCTGCATCTTCTTCGTTTACCATCCATGTGGATATAATATCCGAGAAGATGTTTTCATAATGCCTGAACCCTCCCATAGCATATATAAAGGACAAAAAAAAGCCCAATATTATTACTGTTAAAGGTTCTATAGCTATACTTCCAAACAGTTTTTTTTTCATAAATATGGGCTTCTCTTTTTGATTATTTTATAACTTTAATTTTGCTTTTTAGCATTTCAAATTTAGCTTTTCTTTTTAGATAATTAGGAGTTTTAATTCTTTTACCTTTATTAATTATTACGATTTTTGTTGCATAGGCACGCTTGAACCAAACCATAACTGGATTAATTTTATTATTTTTAATTTGTTTTCTTTTATTTATGACGGCTAGATAGGCTTTATTAAATCTTTTAGTTTTTGAGTCGAGGATTCTTTTAGTTGGTTTTTTTCTAAAAGTTTTTATTTTCTTTTTTGATACAAAGAAGTAGAACTTTTCTACTCCCCTATTTTTTGAGAACTTAAGCCATTTTTTGTTGTATGGTATACTATAGTTTGATCCTTGATATACTGGATTCCATAGTCCACGTTTTTTATTAGGAAAGAGGGTTTTTATACGATTTTTATTGTTAGCGTGGAAGACATAAAAATATAGTTTTTTATTCATGGAGTGGTTATCTATATTGATTGAGAATGGTTGTTTTCCTGAGACTTCTTGAGTATTGCTTACTGGTACAACGCCTTCGAGTTTATCATCGGTTATAAAGTTTATCTCACTTTGCAGATATCCTTTTCCTACCTTTTTTTTTGCATAGTCGAGGCTTACAGTGAGTTTAAAGTCACGTTTTGCGACATGTCCCACACCGTGATCCCCTTCGGTGACAGCAAATTCATCACTTTGAATATGGTCTGCGAAGAAGTAGCCAGCAAAAACTATAATTAATGTTGGCACTAAATATTTAATATATTTACTCATTCTACACCTCCCAGTGTAATTATAAATATTATGAAGTGAATAAACTTCCTATAGTAATTATAAGCTGAACTTAATAGTATGCTGTTGTATATATAAACACTTGGATATATTAATTTAGTTATTTTATATATTAAATGTAATTATAGGTTTTAGCTATTATGAATGTTCATGCCTAAATATAATGGAAAGGTATTTTGGTAGTAGTTATGATTTTTAATAATAAATATCAATTAAAAATAAAAATTTGAAAATTGTTATTTCCAAAATACTAGGTATATTATATTACTATTGGAAGTATACTTTTAGCTTGACTTATTAAAAAAGACTTTATTAACAATTAATTACTTTTGTTGTTTTGGAGTAAGGTTTGATTTACAGGATAATTATTATAATTTTTTTATTATTTACGGCTGATAATCTTTTTTCTAAGCCCTATGGTCTTAGGGAGAGTAATAAGTTTTTTCAGTTTAACGGTACTGTTGAGTTAAATTATAGTATTATAAACCATGAACCTTTTATTCAACTTGTGGCTATACCAGAGTTTACTTTTGGTGAGATTAATTTTGGTTTTGGATTTTATTTTCCTGTGGCTCTTAATTTTGCTAAAAAGCTTAGAACTATATCATATAATAGCCTGCAATCTATAGCGGGTAAGATATACTATATTCAATATGGCATACCGGGTAAGGATATATTTGTTTTTAAGATTAGTCCAATAGAGGACTATACACTAGGATATGGTTTAATTCTTTTACGTTATTCCAACAATTTATTTTTTCCAGAGATAAGAAAGTTAGGATTAAGGTTTTCTTTTTCGTATAAGGGTTTTGAACTACAGGGAATACTTGGGGATATATCCACTTATAGTGTTTTGGGTGGTAGGTTTTCAATAAATATAGGAAAGCTTTTTGATATGGAATCTGGTATTTTAGCTTCCATTGATATTGGTATAACTGCTGTTAGTGATATTAGTCCTAAGACAAGGGATATAATAAAGGTTGAGTCGAATCATGATCATAAAATAGTTAGAGCCAGTGGTCAGATTGATCCTGTTACTGTTTTTGGTACAGATTTAGGAATAACTTTTGTTGATCATCCGTATATGAAGTTTGGATTGTATAGTGAGTTTGCGGCTATTGTTAAGGGTAAGTCTATTAGTGGATATGCTATTGGTTATGGTATTATTGGTGTTATAGCACCTAGTTCGGCCAAGATAAATTATAAGTTTCAGTTTCGTCATTTTTTTGATTCTTTCATGCCGTCATATTTCAACTCTATTTATGACGGGGATCGTTATTTTAAGGTGGATTCTATTATGAATGAGTCTGCTGATATGGGTTTTTATATAGAGTTATCGAGGTTCTTTTTTCGTAATAAAATGGCTGTAATAGTTGCTTATGAGCATGTTTTTAATGGATCTTATAGTCCGCATTTATTTTTTGGATTTTATCTGCATGAGCTAGTAGAGCGTCTTAATATTACTTTTAAGTATGATATTTATAACATTTCTGACATTAAAGATTTTGCTAATATAAAGCGTATAGATACTATATTTTCCATTGAAGCTTTTTATAGTATAACGAATAATGTTGAAGTTGGTATTTCTTATAAAAAGGGTCTTACTATTGAGGGTGCATCTAATAGTCCTATTTCTAACTTATCTAGCCTTACTATATATACAAAGGTCGTTTTTTAACGACATACTTATTAAAAGTCCTTTAGATATTTATTAGATTTTGGATATACTATAAAGTTATGTTAATTATTTATATATTTTGTTTATTACTTGTGGGAGAGCTATCATTTGCTTTTGAGGATAGTAAAAAAGCTCAAGTTAGTATAGTTATAGAGGGAGTATTAAAAAAGAGAGCAAGAATAAAAAATAGATTTAGACCCCTTGAAAAGGGACAATTTATAAGAGTTGGCGACATACTAAAAACCGATGAAAATGGAAGAGTAAAAATTACTTTATTTAATAATAAAACTACATTAATTCTTTATCCTAAAAGCTATTTGGAGTTCAAAGAGATAAGCGATTATGAGCTTAATATTAATTTGGTATATGGAAAGGTGTTGGTTTATTCTGCTGTAAAAGAGGTCAATGGTAAGGGATATATTATTAAATTGGATACGCCGTATAGTATTACCCACTCTACTAAAGGAGTTTCTCACGTTCTATTGGAGAGTAATAACTATAGGGATAAGATTTCTGTATTAAAGAGTACATTTAATGTAAGGTCTAAGGGGTTTATTGGTGGTATTGTTCTTGCTGAAAATCATTATATAGTTATTGTTGACGGCGTTAATGCTAAAAAAAGGAATATTAGAAAGATAGATAAAGAAGACCTTTCAATCAACGAGGATCTTTTTAATGGTTATGAAGGGTTGGATAGATTTGATTTGGAGTATACAAAGGTTAACAATTATCCTTTTTTTAAAGTTGAGACTTCTTATGTAGACAAGATATTGGCCATTAAAAAGTTTAGGGAGAAGGGGATTTTTTACTTTAAATTTGAAGGAGGTTTTCAATATATTGCTGAGGATTTTTATTTTTATTTTTCTTTAAACCCGCTTTTGACAGTAGAGAAGTTAAAATTACAGTTTAGGCTTTCTTTTTATATGCCTTTTGTTAATCCTGGCTCATTCGAGAATTGGTATAATTATAACGAGTGGAATTTTAGCAGTACCGCTGATATATTTGAAGATTTATTAACTAAAATAGATTATTTATCCTATGGGCGGAAGGGGAGTTTTTATTTACTTATATCAGATATTAGCTTTGTTACTTTAGGACAAGGGCTTACTGTTCATCGTTATACCAATGAGATAGAATTTCCTAAAAGGAGAAGGGTTGGTTTTTTTTATGATCTTGATTTTAAAACCATTAGACTAGTCGGATTTCTTAGTGATTTGACACGGTTTGAGGTTATGGGTATTAGGATTGAGAGTCTTCCATTTTATGGTCCTAGTAAAAAGGTGTATGATAATACTATATTTGGAGTAGTTTTTAGTATGGATAGTTCGCCGAAAAACAATGGCGGGAATCCGAGGGTATTTTTATTTTCTCTTGATATTAATGTTCCACTACTTAGTAAGAGGCCTTCTGATATTAGTTTATCGGTATTTTTTGAGGTTGCTGCACAGTCTTATTTGTTTACTGATTCTGGTACTGCGGGTAAATTTGGTACCGTAGCTAATAAGTTTCATTTTATTGATGACAGTTTTGGATTATTATTTGGTTTTAAGGGGACATTTTTAGATTATGGTAGGTATCGATTGGAGTATCGTTATTTTCCTGGGGGATATATATCGAAATATTATGATACTTTTTATGAGCTTAATCGCGGTGAAAGGGCTAATCAGCTTTTGGCTAAGGATAAGGATGACTTTCATGGTTTTTTGATTAGGTTTGGGACTGTTATTCCTAATATTTTAGATTTATACGTTGAATATTACTATGAATCTGGTGAGGTATCTGGATACGATAAGGCTAATCATAGTTTTTATATTGAGCTTAACACGAGCAAGCATTTTTCGCCATTATTTATGGTTAAGCTGAGGTATAGCAGGAGGGACTTTAAGGGTATAGAGGATTTTTTCCTAGATTTTTTTGGTTCTAATTCATATTTAACTTTGGAGGGGCAATATTCATTTAATAAGAATTTTGAGTTAATAGTTGGTTTTCATACTTTTTTTACGAGTAGGTATGTTGATCGAGATCAAGTTTTTATAACTGTTCGTGGTATTTTTTAGTTTTTCTACTCTCTTCTACTTATTTACTTATAGGCAGTTATATTTTACATATAAAAAAGTTATAACTTTTCTATTGACTTTTTTCTATAAAGTATTATACTTAACTTTTTGGTGCTCTTTATTAAAGATCGTAGATTTGTGATAAAGAGTCTTGCTTTATAAATTACTATAAAATCCTAATATATATTTAATATTATTTAAGTTAAGAGGCTGTCTATTTATTATTTTAGGCGGTCTATTTATTTTATTTATATTGATATATTTTATGGTTTTGAGGAAGGTGTTATGAAGAAAATTGAGGCTGTTATCAGAAAGACCAAGTTTGACGAGGTAAAGGATGCTCTTACTAGTGTGGGGGCTGGTTTTTTCTCTTACTGGGATGTAAGAGGTGTTGGCCGTGCAAGGCAGGAGAGGGTTTATCGTGGGGTTGTGTATGACACTAGTTCTATTGAGAGGGTAACTCTTACTATGGTGGTGAATGATGATAGTGTAGATAAGATTGTCAAAACTATTATTGAGACAGGTCAGACAGGAGAGGTGGGCGATGGTAAAGTCTTTGTATTTGATGTACAGAACTCTTACCGCATTCGTACTGAAGAGGTTGGAGAGAAATCGTTATAACTTTCCACCGATATATAATTAGCTAACTAAGCAAAACTCAAAAAATAAATTTAATATAAATAAAAAAAACTCTTAAATAAGAGTTAACTCTATAGTCAGATAAGCTCTTAAATAAGAGTTCATAAGTTTAATAAGTCAATAAAACATAGTAAATGTTTAAAAAAAGTCAATTAGTTTGACTAATTCAGTTAATATTAGTGAGGAAATTTATGGATAAAAATATAATAGATAGTATAAAAGGTTTGGAGGAGGCTGTAAAGGCAAATCAAATAGGGATAGATAATATGTGGCTCTTAGTTGCTGCATTCCTAGTAATGTTTATGCAGCCAGGATTTGCTATGGTAGAGGCAGGTTTTACCAGAAAGAAGAACTCGGGTAATATCATTATGAAGAATCTTATGGATTTTTCTATTGGATCAATTTTATTTTGGGCAGTAGGGTTTGGTATTATGTACGGGGAGTCATTAAGTGGCTTAATAGGTATGCCTAATTTATTTTACACTAGTGCTGGTATTGATGGCACTTACTCTAATATGGCGTATCTTTTATTCCAAACTGTATTTTGTGCTACTGCGGCTACTATAGTATCAGGTGCGGTAGCCGAGAGGACTGAGTTCAAAGCATATTTAGGCTTTACTATAGTCATATCTCTTTTAATTTACCCTATTTCTGGTCACTGGGTATGGGGAGGAGGCTGGTTAAGTGATTTAGGCTTTATGGACTTTGCTGGTTCTAGTGTAGTTCACTCTGTAGGAGGGTGGGTAGGTTTAGCTGGGGCTATTATAGTTGGGCCTCGTTTGGGTAAATACAAAAAGGATGGAAAGGCTAATGCTATCCCCGGACATAACTTAGCTATTGGAGGCTTAGGGGTATTTATTTTGTGGTTTGGTTGGTTTGGGTTTAATCCTGGCTCTCAGGTAGCGGCACATGGAACAGAGAATGCTGTTGCCATAGGTCATATAGCGGTAACTACTAATTTATCTGCTACGGCTGCTGCTATAATGGCTATGCTAGTTGGGTGGATACGTTATAAGCGTCCTACCCTATCAATGACATTAAACGGTGTTTTAGCTGGGTTAGTAGGTATAACTGCTGGATGTAATGTTGTTAGTCCTACTAGTGCTGTTATTATAGGTGCTATTGCAGGTTTAATCCTTCCATTTTCGGTGGAGCTTTTTGACAAGGTTTTAAAGGTGGATGATCCAGTAGGTGCAATATCTGTTCATGGTATATGTGGTGCATGGGGTACATTAGCTGTTGGACTATTTGCGCCTAAGGGTGGATTATTTTTTGGTGGAGGTGCTAGTTTATTAGGGATTCAGGTTCTTGGTGTGTTTAGTATTTTTGTTTGGGCTTTTGGGTTAGGGTATATTCTTTTTATGGCACTTAAAAAAGCTAATTGTTTACGAGTGCATAAGAAAGTTGAGGAGGAGGGTTTAGACATTTACGAACACGGAGAGTCAGTTTACAATTAATTTTGTTGGGAGTTTTGTTAGTTAACATTTTTATTAGTTAGTTCTGTTAATTTTGCTTACGGCTAATAGTATTAGTCGTAGGCTTTTTCTATAGTAATGGTATATGGCTATAGTTTATGTTAGTTTTGGTGGCTAAAGAGCTTTTATATTTATTTTATTTTTGAACATAAAAAAGTATATATAATAAGCGTTACAGATTTTTTTTTTAATTAAAATAAAATTAGTATTTATAATTGATTTATTATCATGGAGTTATGGATTACCATATAACTTTTTTTACTTTCAAGTTAAAATTGAGGTAGACTTTTAGTTATTCAATGATTATATTAATGTTCTATCGAATATCTTCAAGTAGCTGAAGTATCATTATAGTACTCGCCATGAAATGCTAAAAGACTAGGTGTTAAGTTTTATAGTATTATCGGGAAATATCTTTAAAGATATGAAGAAATTTGACAAATAAATTATGGAGTATTATCTTTCCAAAACTTTTTTAAATATACGAAAATTAAAAAAAGAGGTCTTATGCCAACGATCAGTCAACTTGTAAGATATGGACGAAAGAAAATAACAAAGAAGACATCATCTCCCGCTTTACAAGGGTCTCCTCAAAAGAGGGGTGTTTGTACAAGGGTAATGACTTTTACGCCTAAAAAACCAAACTCGGCTCTTAGAAAAGTTGCAAGAGTTCGTATCACAAATGGTATAGAGGTTACCGCTTATATCCCTGGTATTGGACATAACCTACAGGAACACTCAGTTGTCCTTTTAAGAGGTGGAAGAGTTAAGGATTTACCAGGAGTTAGGTATCATATTGTTCGCGGTAAGTTTGATACTTTTCAGGTAGTTGATCGTAAACGAGGTAGGTCTAAGTATGGTGCTAAAAAACCTAAGGCCTAATTGCTGAAATTTTAACTATAATTTTAGGATAATAATTTTATGGGAAGAAGAAGAAGAAAATCGTTAGAAAGAAAAGTAGTAAGTGATCCTGTTTATAATGAAGAACTTATATCAAAGTTTATAAATAAGATGATGAAAGGTGGAAAAAAAAGCTTGGCAGAAAAAATAGTATATTCAGCTTTTAATATAGCCGGCAAGAAGGTAGGAAAGAGCGGTAAAGAAGTTTTTATGCAGGCTATTGAAAATAGTAAACCTCTTGTTGAGGTTAGATCTCGCCGTGTTGGAGGAGCAACTTATCAGGTTCCAGTTGAAATTAGATATGTTAGGCAGAATACCCTTGCTATTAGATGGATTACTAACTTTGCTCGTACTAGAACAGAAAAAAATATGGTAGATAGATTGAGTAACGAGCTTTTGGATTGTTATAATAATGCAGGTAGAACAATAAAAAAGAGAGAAGAAACTCATAAAATGGCAGACGCTAACAAAGCGTTTGCACATTTTAAGTGGTAAGTGTTAGGGAGGATAGAAAATAGTGGCTAGGCAGTACCATCTTACAAAAACCAGAAATATTGGAATTATGGCTCATATTGATGCTGGAAAAACAACTACAACTGAGCGTATATTATATTATACTGGCAAGACTCATAAAATAGGTGAAGTCCATGATGGTGCAGCTGAAATGGATTGGATGGAACAGGAAAAAGAACGAGGTATTACAATTACCAGTGCGGCTACCACTTGTTTTTGGGATAACCATAGAATAAATATTATAGATACTCCTGGGCATGTTGATTTTACGGTAGAGGTAGAGAGGTCTTTAAGAGTTTTGGATAGTGCAGTAGCAGTCTTTGATGCTGTTAGCGGAGTTGAACCTCAAAGTGAAACTGTTTGGAGACAGGCTAATAATTATAATATACCTCGAATTGTGTTTATTAATAAAATGGATCGTGTCGGAGCTAACTTTCTTAAATCCATTGACTCTATTAGAGAACGCTTACATGCTAAATCTCTTATTATTCAGCTTCCAATTGGTAGTGAGGATAAGTTCTTAGGCGTTATTGATCTTGTTAAAATGCGGGGTATAGTTTGGGATTCTGAGGATCTTGGTGCTTCGTTTAAATATATTCCTATTCCTGATGAACTGAAGGAAGAAGCCAATACATATAGACAGGAGCTTATTGAAACCGTTAGTGAGCTTGATGATGCTATTATGGAGAAATATCTTGATGGAATAGATATCGAAGAAAAGGATATTACTAGGCTTATTAGAAAAGGTACTATAGAAGCTCACTTTTTCCCTGTTATATGTGGAACTGCCTTTAAAAATAAGGGAGTTCAGCCTCTTCTGGATGTGGTTATTGCATACTTACCTTCTCCAGTAGATGTTCCGCCTATAAGTGGTATATTGTCTGACGGCAGAAAAGGTGAACGAAAGTCTGATGATAAAGAAAGCTTCTCTGCTCTTGCATTTAAAATTATGAGTGATCCTTATGTTGGTCGCTTAACCTTTTTTAGGGTATATTCTGGTATAATAAAGTCTGGGAGTTATATTTATAATTCCACTAAGGATAAGAAAGAAAGAATTGGTAGAATTTTACAGATGCATGCTAATAGGCGTGAAGAAGTTGGAGAGGTTTATGCCGGAGATATTGCGGCTGCCATTGGCTTTAAGAGTACCGCTACTGGGGATACTCTTTGTGATGAGTCTGCTCTTATTGTGCTGGAGTCTATGATATTCCCAGATCCTGTATTATCAGTGGCGATAGAGCCTAAAACTCAAGAGGATCAAGAAAAACTTTCTGTTGCTCTTGTCCGTTTGGCTGAGGAAGATCCCACATTTATGGTTAAGACTGATGAAGAGACAGGTCAGACTATAATATCCGGGATGGGTGAACTTCATTTAGAAATTATCGTGGATAGAATGGCTAGAGAATTTAAGGTTGAGGCTAATGTAGGCAAGCCTCAGGTTGCTTATAGAGAGACTATTACTGCTAAAACTAAAATAGAAGGTAAATATATTAAACAAAGTGGTGGAAGAGGTCAGTATGGTCATGTATGGCTAAATCTTGAGCCTCTTGAAGTGGGTAAAGGTTTTGTGTTTGAAAATAAAATTGTTGGCGGGCGAGTGCCAAAAGAATATATTCCTGCTGTAGAAAAAGGTGTTGTCGAAAGTATGGAAAGGGGAGTGTTGGCAGGTTATCCTGTAGTAGATGTAAAAGTTACTATTTTTGATGGTTCATATCACGATGTAGATTCCTCTGAGATGGCTTTCAAAATTGCAAGCTCTATGGCGTTTAAAAATGGGGCATTAAAATGTTTACCCGTACTTATGGAGCCTATGATGTCTGTTCAGGTTGTTACTCCTGAGGACTATATGGGTGATGTTATTGGTGACTTAAGCTCTAGAAGAGGTAAAATCCTTGGGATTGATGAAAGAAATGGTAGTAAGCTTATAAATTCTTCTGTTCCTTTATCTGAGATGTTTGGTTATGCTACTGACTTAAGGTCTAAAACACAGGGAAGGGCAAATTATACTATGCAATATTCTTATTATGAACAGGTTCCTAAAAACATCTCTAGTGATATTGTTAAGGCTAATGAATAGGTTATATGAAAAATAGGAAATAATTATATATATAAGTCGATAAAAGCTTTAGGAGGAAATTAAATGGCTAAAGAAAGGTTTGAGAGAACCAAACCTCATGTTAATATTGGGACTATAGGGCATGTTGATCATGGTAAAACCACATTGACTGCTGCTATTACTCAGGTTAGCGCTATTCTTGGCATGGCAGAAGCTAAGAAGTTTGACGAAATTGACAATGCCCCAGAAGAACGTGAAAGAGGTATTACTATTGCCACACAGCATGTCGAGTATGAGACTGCTAAACGTCATTATGCTCATGTCGATTGTCCGGGACATGCTGACTATGTTAAAAACATGATTACTGGTGCTGCTCAAATGGATGGTGCTATTCTTGTTGTTAGTGCAGAGGACGGACCTAAGCCTCAAACTAGAGAGCATATTTTACTTGCTAGACAGGTTGGGGTTCCATATATTGTAGTATATATGAATAAAATAGATATGGTTGATGATCCCGATTTAATCGAGTTGGTAGAAATGGAAATTAGGGAGTTACTGAGCCAGTATAATTTTCCTGGTGATGATATACCTGTTGTAAAAGGATCAGCTAAAAATGCTTTAGATAAGCTTATGGAAGGCAGTGCTGATGATCCTTCTTTTGACTCTATTAAAGAGCTTTTAGCTAAAGTTGACGAGTATATACCTCAGCCTGAGAGAGCTGTGGATAAGCCTTTTCTTATGCCTGTAGAGGATGTTTTTAGTATTACTGGACGGGGTACTGTTGCTACTGGTAGAATTGAACAGGGGATTGTTAAAAATAGTGAAGAAGTCGAAATTGTAGGTATTAAAGCTACTCAAAAGTCTGTTGTAACTGGTGTTGAGATGTTTAGGAAGCTTTTGGATCAAGGTGAAGCCGGGGATAATGTAGGGCTTTTATTAAGAGGCGTTGATAAAAATGCTATTGAGAGAGGCCAAGTAATTGCTAAGCCTGGAAGTATTACTCCTCATAATAAGTTTAAGGCTCAGGTTTATGTTTTGACTAAAGACGAGGGTGGTAGACATACTCCATTTTTCTCTGGTTATAGACCTCAGTTATATTTTAGAACCACTGATATAACTGGTAACGTTAATTTAGAAAAAGGTACAGAAATGGTTATGCCTGGTGATAATGTTGCTATTGAGGTCGAGCTTATAAATACTATTGCTATGGATAAGGGCTTAAAGTTTGCAATTAGAGAAGGTGGTCGAACTGTAGGTGCTGGAACTGTAACCGAGATTATAGCATAGAGTATAAAATATGATGGCAAAAAAAAAGATTAGAGTTAGACTTAGAAGCTTTGATGGAGATTTAGTTGATCGCTCAGCTAAGTCTATTGTTCAGACTGTAAAAAGAGTAGGTGCGGTTATTTCTGGCCCTGTTCCTCTGCCTACTAAGATTAATAAATTTACTGTTTTAAGGTCACCTCATGTAAATAAAAAGTCTAGGGAACAATTTGAAATGCGTACACATAAAAGATTAATTGATATTCATAATCCTAATAGTGATACAATTGAAGAGCTTATGAAGCTGGAGCTTCCAGCAGGTGTAGATGTGGAAATAAAGCAATAACGGAGTTGTGATGAGTATTGGACTAATTGGTAGAAAGCTTGGTATGACCCAAATATTTAACGAAGACGGTATTGTTATTCCTGTTACTGCAGTAGAGCTTGGCCCATGTTATGTATTGGATAGAAAGACTCAGGATAAACATGGATATAACTCTTTGCAGTTAGGGTTTATAGACGCTTTTAAAAATGTTAACAGTCCTATGAAGGGCTATTTTGATAAGGTTAAGGTATTTCCTAAGAAAGTGTTAAGAGAGTTTACTTTAGACGATAAAGAAGATAATAATTATAAAGTTGGCGATCAAATAAAGGCTGACCTTTTTGATACTGGTGATTTTGTTGATGTCATTGGAAAAACTAAAGGTAGAGGATTTCAAGGTGTTATAAAGCGTCATAATTTTCATAGAGGTCCTATGAGTCATGGCTCACGTTTTCACAGGAGACCTGGTGCTATGGGTGGATGTGCTGATCCTGCACGTGTTTTTAAGGGTAAAAAACTCCCAGGCCGAATGGGGGGAGCTAATAGGACTATACAAAACCTTAAAATTGTGGATATTATTTTGGAAGATAATATTGTTCTTATTAAAGGTGCTATTCCTGGTCCAAATAACCATATAGTGCTTGTTAGTAAGGCTGTTAAGAAAAAAGTTAAGAAGGTTTAGATAGAATAAGGCTATTATAGTCATTTATTATAGTAGAGTGTAGTTATTTAAAGTTTAGATAAACTGGTGTATGTTATGGATTATAAAGTTATTGGAAATGATGGGTTAGAAACTGAAAATATAGTTTTGGATGATAGAGTGTTTAATATGACTCCCAATGAAGGAGTTATTTACGAAGCTGTAAAAAATGAGTTGGCTAACAAAAGATTAGGTACAAGTTCTAGTAAAAGTCGTTCTGATGTTAGGGCTAGTACTCAAAAACCCTGGAGGCAGAAAGGTACTGGTCGTGCAAGGGCTGGTATGAAGTCATCTCCTATTTGGAGAGGAGGTGGAGTTGCTTTTGGTCCAAAGCCAAGAGACTATTCATATAAGCTGCCAAAAAAAGTAAAACGCTTATCTGTAAGGTCTATACTTAGCAAGAGGGTTAATGAAAATATAGTTAGAGTAGTTGAAGATTTTAATATAGAAAATGGGAAAACTAAAGAAGCTTTAGATAAGCTTTTGAAAATGAGCTTGATTAAAGAAAGCTTTGATGAGTTAAAACCTGCTAAAAGGTCTAAGTTTTTAAAGAAACATAGGTTGACTATAATTACTGCTGATGACCATAAACTTTTAAAACGTGCTTGTCGTAATCTTTTTTGGGTAAAATGTTTAAGCTATGATAAACTTAACTCTTATGACTTATTTTACTCTAAGGAAATAATGATAGAAAAAAGTGTTATTGGTAAATTAGAAGGATTTTATTTATCCAAACTGCCTTTGGATAATGCTGAGGATAATAGAAAATATTAATATAGAAATATTGTATTATAAATAGTTTAGTTATTATTATATTTAAGTTGATTATCTATTAATGATTTTTAGTTTTTTGTTTATTTGGGTTAGTTATAATGAATGATAATTCAGTGATTAGAAGTCCTATATTAACTGAAAAAACCAATAGCAATAGAGCTTTGTTAAATAAATATTGGTTTAAAGTTGGTGTGAGGGCTAATAAAATAATGATTAAAAATGCTTTGGAAAAGCTTTTTAAGGTTAGAGTTACTAAATGCAATATTATAAATATAAAAAGTAAGAAAGTTGGTAGGCGAGGTAGAACTGGCTATACATCTGCTTGGAAAAAAGCTATTGTAACTTTAAAGCAACCTAAGTCTGGTGAAAAGTTTAAAGGTAATTTTGAATTTTATGAGGGAATTTAAGAGAGGGTATACGTGGGTATAAAGAAATTTAAACCAACTACTCCAGGACAAAGATTTAAGACTGGTTCAGATTTTGTGGAAATTACGGCTAATAAACCTTATAAAAAACTGACTAAAGGTTTGAGTAAGAAAAGTGGTCGTGGTGCCGGTGGTAAAATATCTGTACGTCGGCGTGGTGGCGGTCATAAGCGTAAATACAGAATAATTGATTTTAAGCGGCAAAAACATGATGTTGAGGCAAAAGTCCTTAGCATTGAGTATGATCCAAATAGATCTGCTAGAATAGCCCTTGTTGCCTATGAAGACGGTGATAAGAGGTATATTATTGCTCCTGAGAAAATAAAAGTTGGAGATACTCTTATTAATGGTAGCAATGTTAAGTCGATAGTAGGGAATAGCTTAATACTAAAAAACATACCTCTTGGAACCTGGGTGCATAATATAGAAATATATCCTGGTAAGGGGGGGCAAATAGCACGTTCTGCTGGTACATTTGCCCAGTTAACTGCAAAAGAGAATAAGTATTGTAACTTGAGATTACCATCTGGAGAGGTTAGAAAGATATTAAGTATGTGTACGGCAACTGTGGGACAAGTTGGGAACCTAGAGCATAATAAGATATCTTTAGGAAAAGCAGGTAGACGAAGATGGCTTGGCCGCAGATCAAAGGTTCGTGGTGTTGCTATGAATCCAGTTGATCATCCTCATGGTGGTGGTGAAGGTAAAACATCTGGAGGTAGGCATCCAGTTAGTCCATGGGGTACACCAACTAAGGGTTATAAAACTAGAAACAAAAAAAAGCTATCAAACAAGTTTATTGTAAGCAAAAGAAAGAAAAAGTAACTATGATAATAGAGGTATTATATGTCTAGGTCAGTTAAAAAAGGCCCATATATAGATAAAAAACTTTATCAGAAAGTTCTGAAAATGAATAATGAGAAAATTAAAAAGCCAATAAAAACTTGGTCTAGAAGTTCAACAATTATACCAGATATGATTGGACATACTATTAGTGTTCATAATGGCAAGACTTTTATACCTGTTTTTATATCGGAGTCATTGGTTGGCCATAAGTTAGGTGAACTTTCACCAACAAGGACATTTAGAAGTCATGCTGGCAGTAAAAAAGCTAAAGGGCGATAAATTAAAATAGAAAAGCATGGAAGTGAAAATGGAAGCATCTGCATTATCAAAATATAATCGTATATCAACAAAAAAGTTACGGCGTGTGGCTCTTGCTATTAGTAAGCTAGGTTATCAGCAGGCTTTAAATACTTTATCGGTTCTTCCACAAAAAGGTGCAAGAATAATAGAAAAAACCCTTAAAAGTGCTGGTTCTAATTTGCAAAATAAAGAACCTACGACTACTGAAGAAAAATGGCTTATTAAAGAAGTACAGGTTACAAAAGGTCCTACTTTTAAGAGGATTAAACCACGAGCTAGAGGGCGAGCTGATAGAATTAATAAGCCTACATCGCATTTGAGTATAATATTATCTGATAAATAGGGGTTTTTTATGGGTCAAAAAGTTAATCCCATTGGTTTACGTTTGAAAATAATAAGAAATTGGGATTCAAAATGGTTTGTAAAGGATAAGTATGCCGAGTATCTTCATGAAGACTTGCTAATAAGAAAGTACATTGAAAAACGACTTAAAACTGCTGAAGTGGGTAAAGTTGAAATAGTTCGTTATCCTGAAAGAATAACTGTTAGTATTCATACAGCTAGACCCGGTATTGTAATAGGGAAAAAGGGTGCTGATGTAGATCTTCTAAAAAGAAAAATTCAAAAGCTTACCAAACAAAAACTACATCTTAATGTAGTAGAGTTAAGAAATTCTGCTACTAATGCTCATCTTGTTGCGTTGCATATTGCCAGGCAGCTAGAAGGAAGAATGGCTCATAAACGAGCAATGAAGCAAGCTATTCAAAATGCAATGAAATCTGGGGCAAAAGGGGTTAAGATTATTGTTGCTGGACGACTGGGTGGTGCTGAAATGGCAAGAGTTGAACAATATAAAGAAGGGCGTATTCCGCTTCATACTTTGAGAGCTGAGAGTTGACTATGGTTTTGCAGAAAGCTTAACTACTTTTGGAACAATTGGAGTTAAAGTTTGGGTTTTTAAGGGTGACGTTTTAGACAGGTAAAAAGGTTTTATTGAAAGTGGAGGATTTTAAACTATGTTAATGCCAAAAAGGACTAAATATGGGAAAAGACAACGTGGTAGAATGAAAGGGAAAGCAAATAGAGGGAATACTGTTCATTTTGGAGATATTGGATTAAGCGCTATGGAACCTGCAATTATTACTAATCGTCAGATTGAGGCAGCAAGGGTTGCTATTTCACGGCATGTTAAAAGAGGTGGGAAGCTTCATATTAGAATTTTTCCTGATTTTCCATATACTAAAAAGCCTGCTGAAACTAGAATGGGTAAAGGTAAAGGAAGCATTGAGCAATGGGTATGCAAAATTAAACCTGGAAAAATTATGTTTGAAATATCTGGAGTAGAAGAGACCCTAGCTAGAGAAGCTTTGAGATTGGCTTCTTTTAAACTTCCAGTAAAAACTAAAATTTATTTAAGGCGTGGCTTATGAAAAAAAGTGAACTTAATGATAAATCAATTTCTGAATTAAAAAAACTAGAAACTGACTTAAGAGAAGAAAAACGTAATATCAGGTTTAATATGGTGGTTGGAAGTGTTAGTAATCCTGCAAGAATGAGGATTATTAAGCGTGATATTGCCAGAATTAATACTATATTAAGAGAAGTTCAGTTAAATATACGAAAAGCTAAGTAATGGAATAAGTTATGATAAAAAAAGTTAACAAAAAAGTATTGATTGGAAAAGTTGTTAGCAATAAAATGGATAAAACTATTACTGTTTTGGTTGAGTGGCTAAAGCTTCATCCTATATATAAAAAGTACTTACGCAAAAGTAAGAAATTTAAAGCTCATGATGAAAAAAGCATTTGTAAAATCGGAGATAAGGTTAAAATAATTGAGTGTAGGCCTATTAGTCGACATAAGCACTTTAGATTGGTTGAAGTTTTGGAGAAAACAAGAGGAAATTAGTTATGATTCTAGTAGAGAGCTATTTGAATGTGGCTGATAATAGTGGAGCCAAAAAAATTCAATGTATAAAGGTATTGGGTGGGTCTAAAAAGCGATACGCACGAGTTGGTGATAAAATTGTTGCTAGTGTTAAAGTTGCTATACCTAATATGAATGTTAAAAAGAAAAACATTGTTAAGGCTATTATTGTTAGAACTAAAAAAGAAATTAAGCGAAAAGATGGTACTGCTGTTCGATTTGATAATAATGCGGCTGTTATAGTTGATGATGCCAATAACCCTAAAGGGACTAGAATATTTGGTCCTGTGGCTAGAGAACTAAGAGAAAAAGATTATATGAAAATTGTATCTTTAGCTCCTGAGGTAATATAGTTAAAGGAAGACTATTATGAGTATTAAAATAAAGTATGCTTCAAAACCTAAAAAAATTAAAACCAAGCTAAAAATATCTGATGAAGTTATGGTTATAGCTGGTAGGGATAAAGGGAAAAAAGGGCAAATACAGATAATTGATAGAAAAAGAGGAAAAATACAAATCCCTAATATTAATATGGTTAAAAAGCATAGAAAGGCTAATCAAGAACAGAGAACAGGTGAAATTGTTGAAATTCCATCTATGTTGAGTATTTCAAATGTTATGATATTTTGTCCTAAGTGTAATAAGGGTGTTAGAATCAGGCTGGAGAGAGATAAGGCTAAAAAAAGGCGTTTTTGTCGTAAGTGTGGATATTCCTTTGATAAGAAGTAGTTAAATTGAGGTCAATAATGGAGCCAAGGTTATATACTAAGTATAAAAAAGAAATTGTTCCTGCTTTAGGAAAAGAAAAAGGCTATAAGAATGTAATGGCTATACCTAAGTTAGTTAAGATTGTTCTAAATGTTGGTCTTGGAAAAGCTATAGAAAATAAAAAGCTTTTAGACATAGCTGTTAGCGAACTATCTACTATTACTGGTCAGAGGCCTATTAAAACTGTGGCTAGAAAATCTATATCTAACTTTAAGCTTAGGGAAGGCTATAAAATTGGTTGTAAGGTAACTTTGCGAGGAAAGACTATGTATGAATTCCTTGATAGGCTTGTAAGTATTGCACTTCCACGGGTTAGAGATTTTAAAGGTGTTTCAGGAAAGTCGTTTGATGGGAGAGGTAACTATTCTTTAGGGATTAAGGAACAAATTATTTTTCCAGAAATAAATTATGATAAGGTTGAAAAAATACACGGTATGGATATTAGTATTGTTACCACTGCTAATACTGATGATGAGGCGAAAGCATTGTTAAAATATTTTGGAATGCCTTTTAGAAATTAAAGATCAATATATTATATTTGTTTTTATACTATAAAAAATGTATAATTTAGTAAGTAAAATATTTATTATTTAGATAATATTAAAAGCTATGAAAAGCTTTAAGTATACTTATTTATGAAAAGGAATAGTAATGGCTAAAAAATCGATGATTGCTAAACAAAAAAGAAAACAAAAATATAAAACTCGTGAATATAATAGATGTAAAATATGTGGTAGATCAAGAAGTTATTTGAGAAAATTTAAAATGTGTCGTATATGTTTTAGAAAGTTAGCTAATGAAGGCCTTATCCCAGGTGTAACAAAATCAAGTTGGTAAAAAGGAGGATATTGTGAGTGTTGATACAATTGCTAATATGATTTCTATGATAAAAAATGCTTCTCAGGCAAGACATGAAAAAGTGGAAATATCCTTGTCTAAGGTTAAACTTGAGATGATCAAAATCTTTAAGAATGAAGGCTTTATTAAAAACTTTAAGCTAGTAGAGCTTAAAAAATATTAATTGTATTAGAGTATTTTTGAAGTATACTGATGATAATCAAAAAGTAATCACCAATATAAAAAGGGTTAGTAAGCAGGGAAGGCGTGTTTATAAAAAGGCTAAAGATATTCCTAGAATTTTGAATGGCTTGGGAGTAGTTATTGTTTCAACTTCCAAAGGGATTCTTACTGGTAAAAAAGCTCGAGAAGAAATGAATGTTGGTGGAGAAATACTCTGTTACATTTGGTAAAGAGGATATTATGTCACGAATAGGTTTAAAAGAAGTTAGAATTCCAGATAAGGTTAAAGTAGTTTTTCTAGAAAATGATAAGGTATTAAAGGTATCAGGTGTAAAGGGTGAGCTTAGTCAAAATATTAGGGATGGAATTTCTTTTGATATAAATGAAAATAGAGTTCTTGTAAAACGTGAAAGTGACTCAAAAGAAAAAAAGGCTCTTCATGGTCTTTATAGAAGCTTACTAAATAATATGGTTATTGGAGTTAGTGAAGGATTTACTCGGAAGCTTGAGTTAAAAGGCGTTGGTTATAGGGCACAGCTAAAAGGGAAAGATGAAATTACTTTTCAAGTAGGATATTCTCACCCTGTCCATTTTAAGCTACCTAAGGGGATCAACTGCAAAATAGATGATAACATTGTTATTACTCTTTCAGGTTATGATAAACAGCTTTTGGGACAAGTTGCGGCTTTAATAAGGCAAATAAGACCTCCTGAACCTTATAAGCGAAAAGGTATTAAATATGCAGAAGAAATTGTGAAACAGAAAGCTGGTAAATCTGCAAAATAAACTTATTAACAGGTAAACTATGATAATTGATAAACGAGTAAAAAGAGCTAGAAGAAAAAAGTCTATTAGGAATAAAATTAGAGGAACTTTAGAGCGTCCTAGGCTGACTGTCTTTAAAAGTTGTAAAAATATTTATGCCCAACTAATTGATGATGATAATCATAATACTTTATGTATGGCATCAACGCTGGATAAATCTTTGGCTCTTATAAGCAGTACTTCTAGATGTAATAAGGAAACGGCGACTTCTGTAGGAAAGTTATTGGCAGAAAGAGCTAAGAGTAAAAAAATAACTAAAGTTATATTTGATAGAAACGGTTATCCATTTCATGGGAGAGTTAAAGCTTTGGCTGATGCCTGTCGTGAAGGTGGACTGATTTTTTAAACTAAAACTAATGGTGATTTATAATGAGAGAGAAAATTAACCCAAATAAGTTAAACTTAAGTGAAAAGTTAGTTAAACTAAATCGTTGTGCTAAGGTAGTAAAAGGTGGTAGACGTTTTAGTTTTAGTGCGTTAATGGTTGTTGGTGATAAAGCTGGTCATGTTGGAATAGGCTTTGGTAAAGCTAATGAAGTTCCAGATGCTATAGGTAAGGGTGTAGAAGATGCAAAAAAGAATCTTATAAAAGTATGTATTAAAAAAAATACAATATCTCATGAAATAATTGGAAAGTTTGGTAGCGGTAGAGTCTGGATGAAGCCTGCTACTCCAGGAACTGGACTAATAGCTGGGGGAGCAGTCAAGACTGTGCTTGAGTATGCAGGTATACATGATATACTTTCAAAGGTTCAGGGAACTAAAAATGCGTTAAATGTTGTTAAAGCAACTTATCATGGACTTAAGTCTCTTAAAGATGTTGAGGTTGAAGCTAAAAAGCGGGGTAAAAAAATAATGGAAATATTTAAATAAGGTGTTAATTGTGGATAAAGAACTTAAGATAAAATTGCTAAGAAGTCCTATTGGTAAAACAAAAAATCAAAAACTGACTTTAAAAGCTCTTGGACTAAGAAGAATTAATCAGATTGTTATTCAAAAAAAGAATAATGCTATATTGGGTATGGTAGAAAAAGTTAAACACCTTGTTACTATTGTAGAATAGTGTTGGAGGACTTATGGATTTTAAACTAAAACCAAATAAAGGTTCCATTAAAAAGCCTAAACGAGTTGGACGAGGTACAGGAAGTGGGCATGGTAAAACCTCTACTAGAGGTCATGGTGGCGCTAAGTCTCGTTCTGGTAGTGCTAATCCTTATGTAGGGTTTGAAGGCGGACAAATGCCCATATATAGAAGGCTACCTAAAAAGGGTTTTAATAATATTTTTAGAAAAGAAGTTAATGTTATAAATATTGGTTTATTGAATGTATTTGATGGATCTGAAGAAGTTAATATTGTTTCTCTGAAAAAAAAGGGATTGATTAGAAAAAATAGTGAACGAGTTAAGCTGCTTGGTAATGGGGAACTGAATAAAAAGCTTACTATTAAGCTAAATGCTATATCTAAATCGGCTAAAGAAAAGATTGATAAAATTGGTGCTAATTTTATAAAGCAAGATTAGGGATACTCTAGGCTTACATAGTAAATAAAGGAATATTATGATTAAAGTAATTAAGAATATATTTATGGTTAAAGACCTTAGGGATAGGGTATTATTTACCATATTTATCTTAACTGTTTTTAGGATTGGTGCTCAAATCCCATGTCCTGGTATTGATCCTTCGGCTTTGTTTGAGGCTTTTGGAGAAGCTTCACAGACAGGTATTCTTGGTTTATTAAATCTTTTTTCTGGTGGAGCTTTGGGGCAATTTTCTCTTTTTGCTTTGGGCATTATGCCATATATTAGTTCATCTATAATAATGCAGTTGCTTAAAGTTGTAATTCCTGCGTTGGATAAACTCTCTAAAGAGGGTAGTTATGGACAAAAGAAAATCGAACTATATACTAAATATGGTACTGTTCTTCTTTGTATAATCCAATCTATTGGGCTTATAATACTTTTAAAAAACACTGTTTACTCAAAAAGTACTGATGTTGTTCCAGGTGGGATGGATTGGGGTTTTTATTTGACTTTTGTTTTAACTATGACCACTGGTAGTATGTTTCTTCTTTGGTTGGGAGAGCGTATAACTGAGAAAGGAATTGGTAATGGTGTATCTTTACTTATTTTTGCTGGTATTGTTGCTCGTCTTCCAATGTCGTTAGTTGAACTTTTTACAACAGTTAAAGATGGTAATTTAAACGCTATTACTTTAGTAATAGTATTTTTTATTTTTGCTGTATTAATAGGTTTGGTAGTTGCTGAGCAAACTGCTACTAGAAAGATTCCTGTTCAATATGCTAAAAGAGTTATAGGCAATCGTATGTATGGAGCTCAGTCTACTCATATTCCATTTAAGATTAATCCTAGTGGAGTTATTCCTATAATTTTTGCTACGTCAGTCATTATGTTCCCTGCATATCTAATTGGGGCATTTGGTTCAGGTAATGAAACATTAAGTAGTATTGCTAATAATTTATCACCTGGTCATGCACCGTATATTATCTTATATTTATTTATGGTTATATTTTTTGCTTATTTTTATACTGCTATTTATTTTAATCCTGTTGAGATTGCTGACAGGCTTAAAAAAGAAGGGGGATTTATACCAGGTATAAGGCCTGGAACTCATACTTCTTCTTATTTATCTAAGGTATTGAATAGAATAACGTTACCTGGTTCTATTTTTTTAGGATTTGTTGCTATTTTTCCAGATTTAGTCTACGAGTTTACAACGAATATACCGCCTAATTTCCGTTATTTAATGGGGGGAACTTCGTTGTTGATTATGGTTGGGGTGGGATTAGATACTGCTAAGCAGATAGAGTCTCATTTATTAACTCGTAATTTAAGTGGTTTTATGAAAAAAGGTAAGTTAAGAGGTAGAAGATAGGTTAAAATAACTTTGTATTTTGAGTTATAAGTTTTTTTATTGTAAGATAAGAGGTAGAGGTATATTTAGTTAAATATCTTATTTGGCCTCTTTGCTATGGGTTTACTAGTAGAGTTTTTAGTCTTATGTAAAATTAACTTTTAGGAGTTTTAATTGCCAAAAGAAGATGCTATAGAAGTGGAAGGTAAAGTGTTAGAGCCGTTGCCGAACGCTATGTTTAGAGTGGAGCTGGATAATGGACATAAAGTTTTGGCTCATATTTCAGGTAAAATGAGAATGAATTTTATACGAATTCTTCCTGGTGATCGGGTTACTATTGAACTATCACCTTATGACCTATCTAGAGGACGAATTACTTATAGATTTAAATGAGGTAAAGAGGTAAAAATGAAAGTAAGGGTTAGTGTAAAGGCAATTTGTGAGAAGTGTAAGGTTATAAGGCGTAAAGGTGTACTTAGGGTTATTTGTAAAAATCCTAAGCATAAACAGAGACAAAAATAATAAGTAAAAAGGAATATTATAATGGCGAGAATAGCAGGTGTTGATTTACCATCCAATAAACGAGTAGAAATATCATTAACATATATTTATGGTATTGGTAGGTCTAGAGCTAAAAAGATTGTTAAAGAGTTAAGTATTGATATAAATACTAAAATGAGAAACTTATCTGAAGATCAGTTAATTAAAATTAGGGAATATATTAGCTCTAATTATAAAGTAGAAGGTGATATGCGAACTGAAGTGTCTATGAATATAAAGCGTCTTATGGAAATAGGATGTTATAGAGGCTTAAGGCATAGAAGGAGTTTACCTGTTAGAGGTCAGCGAACCCGTACTAATGCTAACACATGGAAAAAAAGATCTGGTAGTAAGAAAAAATAATTAGGGGATTTTAATTTGGCTACTACAAAGAAAAAAACCAAAAAGAAAGAAAAGAAAAATATTGTAAAAGGTATAGTTCATATTAAAGCTAGTTTTAATAATACTATTGTAACTGTTAGTGATGTTAGGGGTAACTCTATTTCATCTTCTAGCGCTGGGAGTCTGGGTTTTAAGGGTGCTAAGAAGAGTACTCCTTTTGCCGCTCAAATGACTTCTGAGAATGCTGCTAAAAAAGCTATGGAACATGGTTTGCAATCAATTGTTGTTCAAGTTAAAGGTCCGGGTGTGGGTAGAGAGGCTGCAATTAGAGCTTTGAAGAATGCTGGATTAAAAATAACTATGATTAAGGATGTTACTCCTATACCCCATAATGGTTGTAGGCCTTCAAAAAGAAGAAGAGTATGAATTTTAACATTGTTTTTAGGTTAATTTAAATTGTTATTAGCATAGAGGTAAGTATGGGTAGACATATTGGAGCAGTTTGTCGGTTATGTAGGGCTGAAAAAACACAGCTTTTTTTAAAGGGAACTCGATGTTTTTCGCCTAAATGTGCTGTGGTTAAAAGAAAATCTACTCCCGGTGTGCGGGGTAAAAAACGAATGAGAAAAATAACTGACTACGGTTTAGAGCTTAGAGAAAAGCAAAAGGTTAAGAGAATGTATGGCCTTTTAGAAAAGCAGTTTTATAATACTTTTGTAAGAGCAGATAGTAAACTTGGTAAAACTGGGGATAATTTGCTAATTTTCTTAGAAAGAAGGTTAGATAATATTGTTTATAAAAGTAATTTTGCTTCTTCACGAAGTCAGGCTAGGCAACTTGTAAATCACGGACATTTTAAAGTTAATGGGCGTAAAGTTAATATACCTTCATTTCAAATTAGGTCTGGAGATATAATTGAAGCCAAACAGGAAAGTAAAAATTTAGGTGTGATCCGTGAGGGGTTAAAAAAGGAAGAAAGACCTTCTTGGATAGAAGTAGATGAAAATGAGGTTAAAGTTAAAATCATTCATCTGCCTGTCAGAGAAGATATTCGGATAGCTGCTAATGAACAGCTTATTGTTGAATTCTATTCTAAATAATTTTAGGTTGAAAGAATGGTTCATAAAAATTTATTACGAGATTTTAAAAGACCAAAAAATATTATTTTTGAGCACGAAGAACTAAATCCATTTTATGGACGCTTTATAGCAGCTCCTTTTGAAAGAGGATATGGTATTACTATTGCTAATTCTTTACGTAGAACTCTTCTCTCATCTATACAGGGATATGCTGTTACTGCTTTAAGATTAGAGTATATTGATGGTGAGGGTAAAAATACCCTTCTTTCTAATGAATTTGAAAGTATTTATGGGATATATGAAGATACTAGTATTATAGTCCAAAACCTTAAAAAGGCAAAAATAAGGCTACTAGATGATCTTGATAGCAGAACTATTTTTATTGAAAAAAAAGGGAACGGTGCAATAACTGCTGGTGATCTAAAAATTGATGCTAATATAGAAATATATAATCCGGATCAGCATATTGCTACTTTAAACGATGATGCTTCTTTATTCTTTGAGTTACAGATTGATCTTGGTAGGGGATATGTGCCTGCAGAACGAAATATAGAATATATTCAAACTATTGGAACTGTTCCTATAGATGCTATTTTTAGTCCTGTTATTAAGGTTAATTTTAATGTAGAGAATACCAGGGTTGGGCAGAGAACCGATTATGATAAATTTACTATAGAAGTTTGGACTGATGGTACAATTGCTCCTAATGATGCTGTTGCTGATGCGGCTAAAATATTAAAAGAGCATTTTACATGTTTCATTAACTTTGAAGAAGAAGAAGAGCCAGAGGAAACAAAAGAAGATCCTGAAGAAGAACGTCTTAGGGCTCTTCTTAGTACAGCTATTGAGGAGCTTGAACTTTCTGTACGCTCTTCTAATTGTCTTAGGGTAGCTGGGGTAAAAACTGTTGGTGATTTAGTAATTAAAACTGAAGAGGAAATTGCTAAGATTAAGAATCTTGGAAAAAAATCGATTACCGAAATTCAAAATAAACTTAATTCATTAAGCTTAAACTTTGGAATGAAAAATATAACCCATAAAAATAAAATAAACATATAATGTAGGTAACATATGAAACATCGAGTTGCTGGTAGAAAACTTGGAAAAACTTCGTCGCATAAGAAGGCTATGTTGTTAAATATGGCATCATCTTTGCTTAAGCATGAACGTGTTAAAACAACTCTGGCTAAGGCTAAGGAGTTAAGACGTGTTATTGAGCCGATAATTACTAGAGCAAAAGTTGAAAGCTTACATAATAAACGACTTTTGCTTAGGAAAGTTAAGAATCGTAAGCTTATTAATAAGCTTTTTGAAAATATCGCTCCTAGGTATACTAATCGTAATGGAGGATACACCAGGATAATACGTCTTTCTATGTTAAGAAAAGGTGATAATAGTAAAATGGCTTTCATTGAGCTTGTAGAGGAACAGTTATATCCTTCGGATAAAAAGAAGTCGTCTAAAAAGGATAAAAGACAAAAAGACTCTAAAGATAAATCTAGTATTAAAACTGATTCTAAAGATAAAAAAAGCCAAGTTAAAGAAAGTAAAACTAATGATATTGAAAAGGATATAGAAAAAGATAAAAACTAGATCCTCAAAATCAATTTATAAAGACATATATGTCTTTATAACTAATTGAACTTATAAAAAACTTTTTAAATTTAGTCTAATTATTAAAAATTATATACTTAAGATAATAATTTAACATTGTGCAACTTTACATACTTAACTTACCCTTTTTAATTAAGGTTTGACAAGCTTCTTTAAAAGCTTTATCTAACATACCCTTATCAACTGCTGGATCTTTAATAATGGCATTACTTAATGCTCCTGCAATTCTGGATCTGAGTTTTAAGTAATTTTTAGTTATCATAAACGTTCCTTATAAAGAGTTAGCTTTAACGCTCTAAATAACTTATTATAAATAATAATTCGGCAAACTATTTTATATTTTATAGACCAATGAACATTAATTTTTAATATATTTTAATTCAAAGTTCAATTTGAATAATAGCAATATAATTTTGAATTAAAACTATAAAAGTATACTTTTTATCTTATTAGTAATATTAAAGTTAGCTCTATACTACAACATAGTAATGCTAATATTTAAAAGGCTTAGTTTTTAAAAGGTTTAAGATATTAAAAATCGTAAAAATATAATTAAAGCTAAAAGACTATACTGCCGATTAAATATCATTATACTCTATAATAAACAGCATCAGGATGATGGATTATGAGTGCAGAGGTGGACTGCTCAGGTACTAACTGAAATCCGTCAGTTAAGGATACTCCAATAGACTTTTCTACCTGCATAATAGACATTATCTTACCAGACTCTTCAAGGTTAGGACAACTAGAATAGCCAAAGCTATATCTATTTCCTCTATTATTAGCAAGATTTAACTCGGCTCTAATTTTGTTATGGTTATACTGAGCCATTGCCTCAGCAGTTTGTACAGCTAAACCGTGTATGTAATAACTTTTTGTATAGCTATTTTTTTCATTTAGCTCATGACATAACTTGCTAACCTTATCTCCAACAGTAACAACCTGAATGGCAATAAGATCCATTTTATTAGAGGATATCGGAAAAAAATAATCGGATAAACATAAATAAGGCTCCTTATTCTGACGTGGAAAATCTATATGTGTTAACTCCTTAGACTGATTAACAGGATCAAATATAATTAGGCGGTCTTCATGGGATAAACATGGAAAATATCCATAAACAATTTTAGGACTAAAAATACTATTTTCTTTTATGTATTGCTTAAGATTATTTAATAAAGGCTTAAACTCGTTTTCAACAAGGAGCTTATACTCACTAAGCTTTTTACCGCGTCCACCCCATGATAACCTAAAAAGCTCAGTAAGGTTAAGGTTATCAAATAGCTCATTCATATTTATGTCTTTTTCTAAAATAACTTTAGTCCCCCAAAACGGCGGATTGGGTATGTCATTAACTCTATTTATATTAGACTTTTTAATAGTTTTTTCTTCAGGGACTTTCGACTTATTCTTTTTTTTCCCTATATATTTTATTGCTTTATCCTTGTTCTCTTTTATGATAAGATGCTTTTTATCCTTATCAGAAAGGGAATCCATAATCTCTAGTCCTTGAAAGACGTCTTTTCCATAAAATACACCACCAGAATAAATAGTTTTATCATCAACAAAAGCAATTCTATACCCATAGTCCTGATTTATAGCGGCACCGCCAATCAAAACCGGATAATTATAACCGTTTTTATATAATTCCTCTATACAAATAGCCATCTGCTTTGAAGTAGATACCAATAAGGCACTTAAACCAATAGCATCCACTTTTAGTTTTACAGCCTTTTCGATTATTGTTTGAACCGGGACTTGCTTTCCTATATCGTGTACAACATAGCCATTATTGGTTAATATAGTCTTAAATAGGTTTTTACCAATATCGTGTACGTCGCCGTATACAGTTGCCAATAAGACTGCCGCTTTAGTAGAGATAGCTTTATCTTCCAAAAAGCCTTCTAAGTAGTTAACAGCCTTTTTCATGACCTCTGCAGATTGTAGTACAAATGGTAAAATGAGTTCACCAGTACCGAATTTATCCCCCACGTCCTTCATAGCATTTAGTAGTATGTTGTTTAGCACTTCAACGGGACTATATTTTTCCATAGCCTCATCCAAAAGTTCTTCTATTTGGTCTGAGTCTCTATGTAGGACTTTATTATGTATGGTCTCCTCAACTGAGAGTAAGTTAGAGCTTGTTTTCTTATTATTTTTTGGTTTATCATTCTTTTCAAAATGGGCTATTAGATCGGATAGTGCATTATCAGAACGATTAAAAATTAAGTTTTCTACTAATACCCTTTCCTTATTAGGTATAGACGGATAAGGTATAATATCTTTTGGATTGACCATAGCAATGTCTAAACCAGCCTGAACACTATGATAAAGATATATGCTATTAAGGATTTTACGTGCATAAGGGTTTAGTCCAAATGAGCAGTTACTAACTCCCAGGCTTGTTAATACTTTTGGGAATCTTGATTTAATTTCTTTAATTGCATTTATGGTTTCTATTGCAGAGTTTTTCCATTCATCTTCACCAGTAGCTAGCGTGAAGGTTAATAAATCTATTATCAAAGAGCCAGGCTTAAAGTTGTATTCATTAACATAAATGTCATAAAGCTTTTGGGATATCTCAATTTTTCTATCTAAAGTTTTTGCCATACCTTTTTCGTCTATAGTTAATGCTACCACGGCTCCGCCATAGTCATTTATAAGGGATAAAATCTTGTCAGCCTTTTCTCGTCCATTTTCTAAGTTGATAGAGTTTACAATAATAGTTCCAGCATAGTTTTTGAGTGCTATTTCAACTACGTTATAATCGGTAGAGTCGACCATAACAGGGGTTTCAATGGACATAGATAAAAGCTTAAGAAGTTTTTGCATTGTTTCAGGTTCATCATCTCTTTCGGTTATTGCAACGCATACATCTAATATATGGGCTCCATAGTTTAGCTGTTCTCTGGCAATTTTTATTATAGATTGATAATCTTCTTCTAATAGTAGCCGTTTTACTTTACGGCTTCCTTGTGCATTAATTCTCTCACCAACAATAAGAGGTCTAGGCTCTTGTTTAAGGCATACAGATTTCATAGAGCTGGATACATAAACATTTTTATCAACCCGTCTTTGTTTTGGAGGAATAGTAGCAAAAGCTTTACTAAGCTCTCTAATATGATCAGGACTAGTACCACAACATCCACCAATAATATTAACGCCAAACTCTTTAATAAAGTCGGATAGCTGTTCAGCCATTTTATCTGGACTTAAAAGGTATACAGCTTTTCCGTCCTGATTTACTGGGATACCTGCATTTGGTATTATAGAAATCTTTAGATTTGTATTTTCACATAAATAACGAGCTGGATCTCTCATGTCTTTGGGACCTGTACTACAGTTCATTCCAATGACATCAGCTTCCATAGACTCTATAGTAGTAAGAGCAGAAGTAATATCAGTACCCAATAGCATTTTACCAGAGGTATCAAGGGTAATCTGGACTATTAAAGGAAGCTTATTACCATTTTCTTTAAAAAACTTTTTTATACCGTATATGGCAGACTTTACTTCTAGCATATCCTGACTGGTTTCTATTAATAGTGCATCTACTCCGCCATCAACGAGGGCTTTTGCTTGTTCTGCAAATACATAAGCCAGTTCATCAAACTGGACTTTAGATAAATCAGGATCACTGGAAGAAGGTAAGAATCCGCTTGGACCGATAGATCCCACAACAAATCTCGGTTTTTCTTTAGTGCTAAAAGAATCAGCCACTTCTCTGGCAATACAGGATGCTTTATAATTAATTTCATAAATCTTATCATCCAGGGCATATTCTTTTAGTTTAAAGCGATTGGCTCCAAATGTATTAGTCTCGATTACGTCGCAACCAGCTTCTAAATAGCTTTTATGGATTTCTTTTATTATATTTGCTCTGGTTATAACCAAATATTCATTACAGCCATCTTTTCCTTTATAGTCATCATACTTTAGGTTATATCCTTGTATGGAGGTACCCATAGCACCATCAAAAATTAGTATACGGTTATTTAATTCTTCTAAAAATCTACTAGGCATTATTATTCCCTTAGGAGTTTTGTTTTAAGGTATATATCATTGATTTTTTGGATCTTTAATCATAGTAGTTCTTATTTTAACTGGCTTTAGTATTATTTTCTTTGTCTTTTCAACAAAGCCATTCACAACGGTTATTCTTTCGTTATTGGGTTTTTGTATATGGCTTATCTTATTAGGTTTATAGTATTTTTTATCAGATATTTTAAGGCGTCCAAATTTGTTCTTAGCGAACTCTGTAAACCATACAACACCTTTACTATCAACGGTGATTCCATCTTTCTGACCGGATTTTGGTGTTGGTATAGGAAAGACGTGAAAGTAGTTATCATTTTTTGTATCAAGCATTACAATGGCATTTAACTTATCGGCAGAGAAAAAGATAACATTATTTTTAGTAATAGTGATAGAGGCCATACTTGGATTAGTTAGCAGAGTATAATATTTAAGGATATTCGTTTTTGGATCAAAGACAGCAATTTTATTTGTAGCCCATAGTGTAAACCATATTCTATCCTTGGAGTCTATTGCGATAAAAGCTGGACCATTACCTTTCCATGATGATTTTTTATGGTTACCCGACATTTTACTCAAACTTGATAATGGGGCTATTTTTGGTAAACTATACTCTATAATTATTTTTTTATTATAATCTATCATTCCGATTACGTTTGACAAGCATGATGAATACCATATTCTATTTTTGGAATCGGTTTTTAGATCGACTACCCAGCTATTTGGACTAGGTACATTAATAATATAGAACGACTTTTTTTTGGGATCAAATCTTAATATTTTATTATTTTGGTGATCAGTTATCCAGATATATCCGTTATGGTCTACTGTTGGGATAGTGAGGTTTGCTTTTTTATATGGAGCCTTAAAATGTTTAATTTGTTTTTCTTTGGGATCAAACTTACCCAGTGTACCGGATGACTGTTCTCCAAACCAAAGGATACCATTTTTATCTATGACGAGTCCATCGGGTCTATATTTTATTATTTTATTATATTGCTTGGCAAGTTGTTTTTTTAGTACTATTTTGTATTCGATAAGTTTTTTATTTTTGAAGTTAAACTTTGATAGTCCGTGTATACTTGGTTGAGTAAACCATATAATATTCTCATTAAAGGGATCAATTCTTATTTGATCTGGGCTTGAGTATAGACTTATGGCATTCCACTCATGAAATTCACCGATATATGATTTAGTTAGTTTTTTATTTTTAGAGTAAATGGGAGCTATAAGGATTAATAAAAGCGAAATAAGGCTTATTATTTTTAATAACATGGATTACTACCTTTAATGTTTTATTAATTGAATAATATAAGAAAACTGATTATGGTGTCAACATTTACCTATTTTTAAAAACAGGACTACTATATATTATAGGATTTTATGGTATATTAATTTTAGTATTATGACTATAGTTGGAGTAATCCCAGCAAGGCTTAACTCAAAACGTTTACCAGAAAAGGTTATCTATCCTATTTTGGGGCGGCCTATTATATATTATGTTTATGATAATGCTAAAAAGTCTGAGTTGCTTAGTCATTTAGTTGTTGCAGTCGATAACAATAAAGTGGCTAAGGTATGCCAAAAGCACTCTATCCCAAACATTATGACCTCAACCAACCATAGATCCGGAACTGAACGTATTATTGAGGTTAGTAATAAAATAAAAGGTGATATATTCGTTAATATACAGGGAGATGAACCCCTTATAAACAAAGATATGATAAATCAGTTGGTTAGCCCTTTTTTGGATGGTAATTTTTATGGAATTACTTCTCTTAAAAAAAGAATAACTGATGAAAAAGAACTTAATAATCCTAATGTAGTCAAGGTAGTAGATAATATAAATAATGAGGCTATGTATTTTTCTAGATATCCAATTCCCTATAACAAAAATAAAAATGAATATAAATACTTTAAACATATTGGGTTATATGCTTATCCAAAAAAGATATTAGACTATATATCAACCTTGCCATGCTCTGAGCTGGAACAAACAGAAAACCTTGAACAGCTACGGTTTTTGGAATACAATATAGCTATTAAGCTGATAGAGACCTCATTTAATACCATAGGTGTTGACACGAAAGATGATATAAACACTTTAGAAAAGGTTTTATCAAAAAGAAAATTAAGAATAATATCATAATGCCGATTATCTCATAATTGTTGATTTATAACTAAGTTACTTTAAAATATTAACGGAGTAAGCCTAATTATATATTAAGGATAAAAAAGTGCTAAGTAAATATATTTTTGTAACCGGTGGAGTATGTTCTTCATTAGGAAAGGGAATAGCAGCCGCATCTCTTGGGTGTATATTAGAAAATCGCGGCTTAAGTGTAGCTATGCAAAAAATTGATCCGTATATTAATATTGATCCTGGTACTATGTCTCCATATCAGCATGGAGAGGTTTATGTAACCCATGATGGAGCAGAAACTGATCTTGATCTTGGTAATTATGAACGTTTTACTTCATCAAAGGTTACAAAAAGGTGTAGCATAACTACAGGACAAATATATCAAACGGTAATAGAAAGAGAAAGACGTGGAGAGTACCTTGGAAGAACTGTACAAGTAATACCACACATAACCGATGAAATAAAAGCCCGTATAAAGCAGGTTGCAAGAGATAATACTCCTGATGTAGTTATCGTTGAAATAGGGGGTACAGTAGGTGATATAGAGAGTATCCCTTTTTTGGAGGCTATTAGACAGTTTTCACAGGATGTTGGTAAAAATAATGCTATATACATACATCTTACACTGATACCGCTTATAGCCGTAGCTGGAGAACAGAAAACTAAGCCTACTCAGCATAGTGTAAAGGAACTTAGGTCTATTGGAATACGTCCTGATATTCTTTTGTGTAGAACTTCTAAAAGTATGTCTAAGGATATGAGGGATAAATTGGCTCTATTCTGCGATGTGGAAAAAGAGGCTGTTATTGAGGCACTAGATTTTAAAAGTAGTATTTATGAAATTCCTATTCAATATAGTAAAGCTGGCCTGGATGATATTGTTGTCAAGAAGTTAGGATTAAAGACTAATAACCTAAACCTATCCATGTGGAATAATATCGTGAATATTTTAAATAATCCAGAATATAAGGTGAATATAGGTGTTATAGGAAAGTATACTGAGCTTAATGATGCGTATAAAAGTCTTTATGAGGCAATACAACATGGTGCCGTTGCAAACAATAGTTTCGCTAATATTATAAAAATACATCCAGAACTGACCACTGAGAATATTGAAAACCAGCTTTCTAATTTGGATGGTATAATAATACCTGGAGGCTTTGGTGAAAGAGGTATTGAGGGTAAGCTTGTTACCTGTTCTTATGGAAGAGAGAATAAGATACCTACTTTTGGTATTTGTCTTGGGATGCAGTGTATGGTTATTGAGTTTGCTAATAATGTTTGCGGATTAGCTGGAGCTAATTCAACTGAGTTTGATGATACTACTCCTTATCCAGTTGTTAGTTTGCTATCTGAGCAGAAAAAAGTTGAAGATTTTGGTGGTACTATGCGTCTTGGAAGCTATGAGGCTATGTTAATAGAGGATACTGTTGCTTATAGTGCTTATGGCTCCAGGCTTATACAGGAAAGGCATAGGCATAGGTATGAGTTCAATAATGTCTATAAGGATATTTTATGTGATCATGGATTAGTTATTGGTGCTGTGTATCAGGAGAATAACTTAGTAGAGCTAATTGAGATAAAAGATCATCCATGGTATATCGGAGTCCAATTTCATCCAGAGTTTAAGTCCAAGCCTGTATTAGGTCATCCGTTGTTTAAGAGTTTCATAAAAAATGCCATTGAGTTTTCTAAAAGTAGAGGGATAAAATAACAAAGCCTAAATATTAATAATTTTTATACATTGATAAAAGTATTTAGGCTAAAACTGTTTTAGGAATTTAAGATCATTTTCGTAGAACATTCTAATATCAGGTACTCCATATTTTATCATAGCCAATCGTTCTATCCCCATACCAAAGGCATATCCTGAGTATTCATTGGGATCGATTTTAACAAAAGAAAATACTGTAGGATCCACTAACCCACATCCACCTATCTCTATCCAGGTACTACCCTTGCATACTTTGCATCCTTTGCCTTTACAAATAAAGCAACTTATAGCAAACTCGGCACTAGGCTCGGTAAAAGGGAAAAAGTCTGGTCTAAATCGAGTTTTAGTATTGGCACCAAACATTTCTTTTGCGAATAAGTGTAATACACCTTTTAGGTCTGCGAATGATATATTCTTATCTACAGAGAGTCCTTCTATTTGGTGGAAGGTGTGAGAATGTGTTGCATCCACTGCATCCCGTCTAAAACACCGTCCTGTGGATATAACAGAAATAGGAGGTGATTGTTTTTCCATGACTCTTATTTGTACGGGGGATGTTTGAGTTCTTAGAAGTCTGTTTGATGTTATATAAAAAGAATCCTGTTCATCTCTTGCTGGGTGATGTTGGGGTATATTAAGGGCTTCAAAATTATAGTATTGATGCTCTAATTCGGGTCCATCTGCTACTGAGAAGCCAAGTCTTTTAAATATATGGCTTATGTCGTTGGTTATTTGTGTAATAGGGTGAAAATGCCCTATATTGACTTTTCTACCTGGTAAAGTAATATCTATAAAGTTTTGTTGTTCTTTATGTTGTTGGGATAGTTTTTTAAGTTCGCATTTTTTTTGATTTATTAGCTTTATAATTATAGCTTTAGTTTCATTAGATAGCTTTCCAATGATAGGCTTTTCTTCTTTTGATAAGGATCCTAAACTTTTTAATATAGAGGTTAGTTTTCCTTTTTTGCCGATGCATGAGAGTCTAAAGCTTTCTAGTTCTTTTTCACAAGTTATATTAGGGATTATTTTTTCTGCTTCATTTTTTAAATTAATAAGTTGATTTTTCATTTTCTCTCATAAAACAAGTTGGGTTTATTTAATTATTTGCTAATAAAGTTAATATTGTTTATTGTTATTGTTATAAAATTATATTATATTTTTTTTAAGTTTAAGTTAGCTTAATAAGTCTTTCGATAGACTATTAAAAAACTCTTCAAGACTATATAAGACAAAAATGAGCTTTATCTTTATACAAAGCTATTGTTATTAAAGGTAATTATTTATAAGTCGTAATTATTGAACAAAAAAATAATACGAAAAGTATATTATAAAGTCAAGGTTTAAGTTATACATAAGTATAGTATAGATTTTAGGTTATAAAGTGTTTAGTATAGTTAGGTTTATAATTGCAAATGTAAATACTTATTATAAGTTAGTTATAAGCGAGTAATAGTAATTTGGTTTATAATTGGGTTAAGGTATTAATACTTTTAAAAATTAGAAAAAATTAATCTAATTTACGGTTAAGATATTATATTATTTGTTATCTTGTTAAACTATTTATTAGTTAACAAATTAAGAGTTTAGTAGCTTATAATGACATATAAAAAATAGTGATAGTAAAAGAATGACAAAAATTGAAGATAATATTATTAAAAATATTGATAATATTCCAGTTTTGCCAATTACAGTAAATAAAGTTTTAGATATTACCAAAGATATTAATACTTCTCCTAATGATCTTAGCAAGGTTATATCCATTGATCCTACTATTACTATGAGGCTTTTAAAGTTGGTTAACTCTGCTTATTATGGATTATCAACACGGGTAACCTCTGTAGTTAAGGCAATTATATATTTGGGTGTTAATACTATTCGTAATCTTGTTTTGGCATCTAGTCTAATGCCATTAGTTGGTAGATACGCAAAAAAAAGTTGGTTGGTACTAGACGTTTATGGCTATTGGAAGCATTCTTTGGCAACAGGAGTTGTTGCAAAATTCATAGCTAAAAAAATTAATATTGACAAGATCTTTTGGGATGAATTCTTTATAAGCGGTCTCCTTCATGATATTGGAAAAGTTATAATAGACCATAACTTTTCAGAACAATATATTAAGGTAATTGAGGCATATAAAGATAGTGATAAAACTATTATTGAAATAGAAGACAATATTTTAGGAATTAATCATGCAGAAGTAGGAAGACTATTAGCAGAAAGGTGGGCACTGACTAATACTCTTAAAGAGGTAATGGCATATCACCATAATCCTAAAGAATGTAGTGAAGAAAATAAATATCTTGTTTATTCGGTTAATGTTGCTAATACTTTCTGTAACCGTAATAAATTATTTGGAACTGTAGAGAATACTCATGAAGTCATTCAACCTGAAATAATGGAGTTTTTGAATCTAAAGCATGATGACCTTGAATCCTGGAAAAGTGATATTTCTGTAGTAATTGATGAAGCATCGGTTTTTTTAAATATATTGTAGTCTAGAGTGTTTTAAATTTGATTGAAATGCCGTTATAATACTATTCTTCAGGTTGGGGAAGAAATAAAAATTAGTTGATAGGATTTATAATGTCAAAATTCATAAACCGGATTTTAAGAAATATAGATAATATGCCAAGCCTTCCTATAACGGTTGCAAAAGTTTTAGAGGTTACAAAGGATCCTAATTTTTCTCCTAACAGTCTGAATAAAGTAATTAGTCTTGATCCTGTACTAACTGGTAGGGTTTTACAAATATGTAATTCTGCTTATTATTCATTGCCAAATAGGGTTACATCTATAGTTAAGGCAATTATATATTTGGGCGTTAATACTATTAGAAATTTAGCTATTACTAGTGCAGTTATCCCCATAGTTGGTCTTAAAAAGAGGGGCTACTGGAAAACTTTAAAAGTGGCTAAGTTTTGGCAACATTCTTTAGGTACAGGTGCTACTGCAAAGTTGATAGCTAAGAGTCTTGGAGTCGATAGCAAAATAATAGAAGAATATTTTATTTGTGGTTTTTTACATGATATAGGAAAAATTGTTTTGGAACGTAATTTGTCAGATGAGTATACAGCTGTTATAAAGAAGGTTGAAAACGACTCTGGTAACCTTATAGATATAGAAACTAAGCTTCTTGGTATAAACCATTGTGATGTTGGGAAAATGCTTGTGGATAAATGGAAGCTTTCTGAAAGTATTAGTCAAGTAATTGAGTATCATCATAATACAGAAGATTGTGATAAAGAATATTCTAATTTAGTTTATTCTGTAGCAGTTGCTAACAACTTTTGTAATCGTAATGAGATAGGCTATAGTGGAAACTCTTCAAATATTTTACAAAATGCAAAATTATTATCAAGTCTTTCTTTAACTGAAAAAATACTTGATAGTTGGAAGCCTGCTATATTTGAAGAAATAGAGAGGGCCAGTATATTTTTAAATATTAAATGATCTAAAGAGGCACTCATGAGAGTACGATTCTGGGGAGTTAGGGGATCAGTACCGACCCCTGGGCCAAATACGGTAAAATATGGTGGTAATACTGCTTGTATAGAAGTTAGAGGCCCTAATGATGAGCTTTTAGTTATTGATGCTGGTACTGGCCTTAGAGAACTAGGGAATTTTTTAATATCGAACGACTTGCCCAAAAACCCGTTGAATGTAAATATTTTCTTATCTCATACTCATTGGGATCACATACAAGGTTTTCCTTTTTTTGCTCCTGCCTATGTACCATCTTCTGTAATAACCTTTAGAGGACCAGTAAATGCTATAGGAGGTAGTTTAAAAGATATTGTAGCTGGACAAATGCAATATTCTTATTTTCCTATTAAGCTTATGGATCTTAGAGGAAAAATCGAATTTATTGAAATAAAAGAACAAGTTATTGACTTACCGCCTTTTGAGGTTAGTACTTGTTATCTTAATCACCCCATATTATGCTTGGGCTATAGAATAAGTTGTGGAAATAAAACTTTAGTCACACTATATGATAACGAACCATTTAGGAATATATTTGCAGAGGAAATGGAAGGTAAGAGCGATATGGAGAAAAGTGATTATGAAGAAGCCATTAAAGAAGCTGAGGAAGCTGTTAATATTCAAAACAAAAAAGTAATTAATTTTGCCAGAAATGCTGATCTTCTTATATATGACGCACAATATACTACAGAAGAGTATAAAACTAAGATTGGATGGGGGCATAGTACCATTGATTATGCAATTGATTTTGGCTTAACTGCAAAATGTAAAAAGTTAGCATTATTTCATCATGATCCTATTCGTACTGATAGAGAATTGGATAGTCTACAATTTGGAGTTATAAATAAACTTAAAGAAAAAGGTGTTAATAGTATGATTGCCTTTTTTTCCAGAGAACGACTAGAAATAGTTTTATAAAAAGCAATATGTTTACAGAGAATAAATATATTTCAGTTAATTTAGATACGCTAAAACGGATTACAAACCTTATAAATTCTACTCTTAAATTATCAGTTTTATTAGAAATAGTAATGCTTTCGGCAAAAGAGGCTCTTAAGTCAGAGGCATCCTCTCTTTTGCTTTTGGATAATGATAAGCAAGAACTTAGTTTTTATGTTGTTACTGGTGATAAAAGCGAAATTGTAAAAGATATATCTATTCCTATAGGAAAGGGTATTGCTGGTCGTGTTGCACAAACAGGCATACCTATTATTGTTAATGATGCAGAAAATGATTCTAGAATATTTAAGGCCGTTGATGAAAAAGCTAATCAGATAACTAAAAACTTAATTTGTGTTCCTATGAAGGTTAAGGGTAAGATAGTTGGTGTTTTAGAGGTAATTAATTCTAAAGAATCCAGTAGTTTTACTGAGGAGCATATTAGCATATTAAGTTTTATAGCCGATCAGGCGGCTATAGCTATTAATAATACCGATCTTTTTGAGCAGTTGTCCAAGACTAAGACGGCTTTAGAGAGTAGGGTTAATGAGCTTAGTCTGCTTTATGAGTATAGTAATATTGCCAATTCTGTTATTACAATACAAGAGCTTTTTATGACTACTATCAATTTTATTGAAAAAAAGCTAAAGATTGAATCTATTTTTATTTATGTTTCTGTTCCTGATAGAGAGGTGTATATATTATCTTATTTTTCTAGGCTAAAAGATATGTCATATCTTAATAAGAGTTTTTCTCATAGAGAGGTTCAAAGTTTTTTTAAAGAGAATCCAAAGCCTTATATAATTAATGATATTGATAGTAGTTTTATTAATTTTAAGCCTCAAAAAGGGTTTTCTATATTATCTGTTCCTATATACACCGAGGGGAATATCTTTGGATTTATTTTATTAGTTGCTGATGAGAAATATTTTTTATATTCCTCATTTCACTTACGAATATTAGAGAATATTTCATCTCATTTATCTCAGACATATACGAACCTAAAACTTCAAAAGTTTTTGCTAGAGCAGAATCATATTGGTCAGGAGTTAAAGATTGCTTATTCTATACAGCAAAGGATATTACCTGATACTTTTCCTGTTCTTAATGGTATTGAGATACAGGGTATGAGCCTGCCAGCCGAAGAGGTTGGAGGAGATTTTTATGATTTTATAAAAATTGATGATAGTAAATTTGTAGTTCTTGTTGCTGACGTTTCTGGAAAAGGAATACCTGCCTCTCTTTTTATGGCTCTTGCAAGGAATACTATTAGAACAGAGGCTCAACTTAATCCAAATCCTAAAATTGTTATGACTAAGGCTAATGAATTATTAGTTGAAGATTCGGAATCTGGTATGTTCGTAACAGCCGCTTATTTTTTAGTTGACTCTTTTAATAAGGCAATTACTTATGTTAGTGCTGGACATGATAGTCAGCTTTTCTACAGGACTAAGGATGGGGAGGTTGAACGAATAAAGACGATGGGAAGGCCTTTAGGTGTTTTACCTGATACAAAGTTTGAAGAAAAGGTTTTCTTTTATGAAAAAGGGGATCTCTTGTTTTTGTTTACAGATGGGATAATCGAAGCGGAAAAGTTTAATGGTGATCAATATGAAGAGTGGAGGTTAATAAACTTTTTGAAAAAGAACAATAAATTAGCTTTACCAGACCTCTTAAAATTAATACAGTATGAGGTTGCAGAGTTTACTGAGAATAGGCCTTTTACTGATGACTTTACTATTTTAGCCGCACGTCTATAACTCTTTTTTATAAATGGTTTTATTGTCAATATCAAATTGATCAATTATTGCCATTATAACACAATCACATGGCTTATTATTAGTTATATTTGTCATACGGGCAGAAGAACCTGAGGCATATAGAACTAGCTCTTCTAATCCTGCTCCTACGCTGTCAATTGCTACTAAATAGTTTTTTTGTCCTTTTAGAGTTTTGGGATCTATTTCTTCGATTAGGAGCATTTTTAGATTATTTAGTCCTTCATCTTTTTGTGTTGAAACAACGGTTCCCATAACTTTTGCTATTAACATATTTTTACCTAATTTTAATATATATTATCCGTAATAACTGTTACTAAAGGTATTTTCAAGGTGCATGCCTAAATATAATAAAAAGGGTTTTATTTCAAACATTTATAATAGTTCTTATGACAAAACATATAACGCTAAAGTTAATATATTTTATCAAAAAATGATTAAGTTTTATAAAGAAGTTTTTATCTATGTATTATAAATGACGATGTTAAAAATTAACAGCCTATTTTTAAATATACAAAAGCCATTGGTATGTAAAATGAAAAGAATACTACTTATTACTATTATATTGATAAGCAATTATTTTTTATTTATTCCTCTTGGAACTAGCGCTGATAAAGAATTGTTAGAGGAAAAAAAGATTGCTATTGAAGGTAAATATAGAAACGTAATTTTAGGAATGAATAGAAAAGAGGTTTTGGATATTATAAAAAGTGATAGTCATATTGAGGTTGATGACTATACCGACTATGGTGAGTTTGACGAAGAACAGAATTATTTAATTAAAGCTAAGCGTCCTCCTTTTATTGAGCATATTTATTATCAGTTTACGAAAAAGAAGCTTACTTTACATGATAAGGCAAAGCCTAATATTAAGGATGACTGGGTATTATATGCTATTATAATAAAGTTTAGTTTAAGGTATAACAGTTATTTTAGTTTATATAATAGAATACTATCCAAGTATGGCGAGGCTGACATAAGGACATCGAAGTTTTCTATTTGGAATACGAAAAACAGAGAGTTATTCAAGGCTAAAAAAGAGATTGGAATGCCTGTTAGACTTATTCTTAATAATCCCACTACAATTAAGATAATTGATGAAAAGACTTATTTAGAAAAAACTATGGGTAGAAAAAGGGATAAACAAGATCTTAGGTCTTATCAGCAAGAGTTAAACGATAAGCTGTTAGATGATTTTTCTCCTCCGAAGCAAAAATAAATAATTTTATAATTTATTACACTTTGTTTATTATCTATATAAATTTATTAAATAATTTAGATAACAATTACTATATAGATTTTGGGTTAACAAAGTGAGGGAAGAATTTATAAAAAGATTAAGTTATTATAATCCGAATAAATATTTTTTTTCTAAAATACCTCTTAGCATGTTGATTATTGCTATTAATGTTATGATATTTATTTTGATAAGTTTTAGCGTTGGAGAAAACGGGGTATGGAAGTTTGGTAGTCTTAATCATTCGCTAATTACTTATAGAATGGAGTATTTTCGTTTTATTACGGCAATTTTCCTACACTCTTATGGACTACATATTTTTTTTAATATGTTTGCTCTTTTTATGGTAGGACAATTTATAGAGAGGGTATTCGGAACTCTTAACTTTTTTATATTATATATGGCTAGTGGATTATGTTCAACATTATCCAGTTATTTTATAACTATGGCTAACGAGAGTATAGGTGCTTCTGGAGCTATATATGGTATTATTGGAGGTTTAACTACTTTTTTAATAATCCATAAGTCTGAGTTAAAGTCTGAGGTAAGAAAAAGAATGCTTATTAATATATTAATTGTTATTGCATTAAACTTAGCTTTTGGATTCTTTTATGGAAAAAGGTTTGGAATAGATAATGCTGGTCATATTGGTGGTTTACTTTCTGGGATAATTATTGCTTTTTTTTTAAAGGCTGAGATTATTTATAAAACTAGGGGTAAAGTTACTTATATTTTTGCTTATTTTTTTATAGGTTTAACTTTTATTGCTGTTATTTGGGCTATAGTTAATTATTTTACTATACCCCAGGGCATATTGAACTGGAATAATTATTTTGAATGATAAAGTAATAAATTAATTTAAGGATAGTATAATGGGAGATAAAAAAGAGCTTCAAACTATAACCAAGTGGGATAAAATAACTGTTTTAATATACCGATTAGGAATAGTTATATCTACATTTTGTTTTATATATGCTGTTTTTGCACTATATTTTGTTAATATAAATCGTTTTGATCACATTATTTTTAAGGGGATAGATATAGTTTTGTGGACTTTCCTTATTTCTGTTGGGGTATCCCTTATTTTTTTACATTTATACGATAAGCGTATTCTTATGATAATACGAGTTTTTTGGGTTATATCTTTTATTATTATTTTATCCCTTACTTTATATAGTGGGGTTAATAGTATATTTGATAATTGGTTAGGAATTATTGGTTGGGGATTTTTATTAGCGGCTTTTAGCGGAATAGGGGCAAAGGAGGCATTTTGTTTTAAGTTGTATGAGGGTTATCTTTTTGGTATATTAAGTGCTATATTAGTTTTGGGTAACTTATTATTTATTTTTTCGCATCCTATATCTTTTACTTTGGTATTAATGATAGCATTTTTGGTTACTATTTTTACAATTAGAAAGTTACAACATCCTTTTCACTATGATATTGGGGATAAAAGTAGATATTAATTATTAATAAAGTTAACATACTATCTTTTTGAGACTTTTCTTCCTGTAATCTCTTCGAAGCATCTATGACAGTAATCGTATAATACACCTTTATCATTACGTATAGAGCTGACTATATTTTTTTTCTTCATGCAGGAATTGCAAACTCCAATATATAGTTCTTTTTTTTTCGTACTTATGTAACTTGCCATTTAGTTGTCCTAATATTTTATACTAAGTTAAACGTTATTAAAAACCTATAACTATACTCATTTTATTTTTATTAAACTTGATACAAACATTTTTAATACTTTTTAAGTTAAACACCTATTAAAATCTACTATGCAAAAAACTTTCTGAATAAATATATAAATGTAGTATTAATATAAAAATAGCTACAGATCAAATATAATAGTAGTTCTAAATAATCCATCTTCTTTTATGATGGATAATCCATGATAAGTAACAGCTTTAATATCACCCAAGATATCATGTTTTTCATTGTCAAATTTTTCTCCATATAAATCAGCTCTTAGGTGATTAGGGGTTATATTAGTAATTCTTGTTTTTCTACATAGAAAGCCATCAACATCATAAATAAAGATTAGCTCTGACAATAGGTTTACAAGGCATTGTTCTTTATCATTTCCTTTTATGATTACCATACGGTATGTTGTTGGATTTACTTTTTCTAAGTTAGTTATAATTGAGGTAAATGCCTCTATAGCGACCTGATAGAGTTCATTTATACTATTGCTAAAGACCTCTACAGCTATATCAGCTTTATGGTCTATTATTTTGAAGCCTTTTTTTTTATTCACGAGCTTCCTCATTATAGTTATTAATCCATAAATATACTAATTTTATTAGATAATTTATAATTTATGCAGTTTTTTATAGTATATTTGTTTTACTTTAAATTATATTGTGTTATAAATATATTATTAATTTTGACTTAGTTAAAAGGAGGAGTGGTAGAATGCTTAGAGCTGTTAAAGTTTTTATTTTTACTTTAGTGCTATTTAGCTTAGCACAATTATCTTTTGCTGATAGTGTATTATCCGGCGGTGATACTGATAGAAAATATGTTATTGGTATAAATCTTACGGGAGGGGTTTTTGGTTTTCAGATTGAGCTTGAGGGAGATATTGGTTTGGGAAAGTCTATTAGTATTGCTCCTAGACTTGGTGGAACTGGATTAAGTTCACCTCCTAGTAGTATATTAAGTAATAATTACTCAAGCAGTCCTAGTGAAATTGGTGTTAGAAATTGGCCTGCATTTTTGTTAGGTATTTCTGGTCGTTTTGCTATTATAAAGGGTGTAAGGCCTCATGGCTTTTGGATAGGTCCGTCAATGGATATTATATTTAGTACTTATCATAGGCTTAAGCTTCCCTCACTTACTTATGATAATAAATTTTTAATTATTTTCACTCCTAGTGCTGAGTTTGGTTGGCGTTATACTTTTGATTTTGGATTATCTTTACAAGTTATGGTTCGTCTTGGTTTGCACATTGATACTAATGCAACCCTTGGGTTTTATGGTCTTGGTGGTATGGGAGTTGGATATTCATTTTGATGATTAGCCTAGGGATAGGTTTTTTCTTACTTGTTATACATTGACGTTGTATGGAAGGAAGTATATAAAAAGTTAGAATGCTTTTTATTTATTAGAACAAGGAATCGCAATTAATTAATTATATTCCATAAATACTTTAATATTACAGTTATTGGATGTAAGCTAATATTTCTATCGCCTTCTTTCAGCCGGATTACCCAACTACTATAGTAGTTAAGTTGCGATTCTTTTATTTTACAATACTCTTCTATACTGCCTTTATGATAACGCAGTATTTTTTTAGCTAAGAAATATCTAACAAATTGTAGCTGTATACTTAAATAATTATATGTTACCTGATCCCATATAGTAGAAAGGGATACTTGTTCAAGGTAAGTTAGTACTACATCCATAGATAATATACTATCTATTTCAGTTAAAATGGAATGACAATCAACAAGACTATAATTAAACTTATTCGATAAGGGCAGATAAAGAAAAACACTTTTTAGTCTTTCTAGAGCCAATATTTTATTTGCGAGTCCGGATGGTATACCTTTTTTAATATCCTCTTCGTTTAGTTTTTGGAAATAAGACTTTTTATTTTCGGTAATAGACTGAGTAAGCTTTTCATCAAAGTTCCATATATCATTTTTGAGCTTTATGATTTCTTCATTGTTTGGTATTATGCATTGTTTAAAAGCGAGATTCCAACTAAGGATTTTTTTACTTAGCTTATTTACAATACTAAGTTTTTCATACTGCAATTTAGCAGGTATTTCGTTATCTAGTAGATAGATTGCTTGACGTATTTCAGATATATCTAGTATATCCTCTATCATTAGATATGCCCCTGCAATGTTGGAGTATGAATGTCCTGTATCTCTTTTTAGTTCATAGAGAAGAGTTGATCCACCAGAGTTTATAATATGGTTTGTAATAGTGGTTGCAATTATCTCTCTTTTTAGTTGATGGCTTGTAATATGCCCATTGAATGAGGCATAGACCTTATCAGGAAAATAAGATATGATATACTTATTGCAATAAGGTAAATCTGGTATGTTGGAGTTTAATATAGCCTGATAAGCTCTCATTTTTTCATGAGCCATAATAATTGATAGTTGTGGCCTTAAAATGCCCTTTCCTTCAGAGTTATAGCTTATTATTTCTTTATCAGTGGGTATAAACTCTCCTTTGGGGTCTAATATTCTTTCGTGTATTAGATCTCTAATAAGTTCTCTATATTGATCAATATTAGCCTTAGATTTAAGGTGATCCATGGATATAGCAAGACTTTGTAAATAATTATCTTTAACTACCATATAATTTAAATCAACGGTAAGGCTGGATAAAAACTGATTACGTTCATCTAAGTTTTTAACTAGTTTTCTATCCATTAGATGAGAAAACAAAATCTTAAGATTAACCTCGTGATCAGACATATCAACTCCTGCAGAGTTGTCTATTGAATCAGTATTAATTCTGCCGTCATTAAGGGAATACTCAACTCTAGCCAGCTGTGTAAGACCTAAATTACCACCTTCACCAACCACTTTTACTTTTAACTCAGATGCATTAATTCTAAGGGAATCATTAGCCTTATCCCTAACCTGTTCATTACTCTCGCTAGAGGACTTAATATAAGTTCCTATACCCCCGTTCCACAGTAGTTCAACATTGGCTTTTAATATTAGTTTGATTAACTTTTCACTACTAAGCTCATTTTCATCAGTATTTATTAACGTTTTAATTTCTTCGGTTATGGATATAGACTTGTCATATCGCTTAAACACTCCCCCGCCCTTTGATATTATATTTGGATTATAATCCATCCATGTTGAGTGTGGTAAGTTAAAAAGTCTTTCTCGTTCTTTGTATGAGTCTTCAGCATTAGGATTTGGATCAATAAATATATGAATATGATTAAAAGCCGCCTTTAAAAGGATTTTCTTAGAGAGGAGCATTCCGTTACCAAAGACGTCACCAGACATATCTCCAATAGCAATAACGCTAAACTCTTCTTCTTGGACGTTTTTATTAATCTCTCTAAAATGACGTTTAACACACTCCCATGCACCTTTTGCAGTAATACCTTCTTTTTTGTGATCGTATCCATATGACCCACCGCTTGCAAAGGCATCCCCCATCCAGTATTTATATTTGTAAGATATTTCATTAGCGGCATCGGATAAGTAAGTAGTACCTTTATCTGCCGCTACAACTAAATATGGATCTTCATTATCGTAGCATATAACTTTTTTAGGATGAATAATTTTATTATCTATGATGTTGTCTGTTATATCGAGCATAGCTGATATAAACCGCTGATACTGGAGCTTAATAAAGTTTGGATCTTGTTTTTGATTAGAGTTTTTAATTACAAACCCTCCTTTTGACCCTACTGGTACTATAACGGCATTTTTTGTCATTTGAGTTTTCATTAATGCAAGTATTTCAGTACGATAGTCATCATTACGGTCACTCCAACGCAATCCACCTCTGGCAACCTTACCCCCACGTAAATGAATACCCTCCATTATATTGCTATATACAAATATCTCATACATTGGTTTTGGTTCAGGCATATTATGTACTTTTTGGCTTTCAATTTTTATAGAGATTAGAAAGTTTTTAGTTGTATCCCTAGAGTAGTAGTTAGTTCTTAGTGTGCTATCAATTAGGTTATAAAAAGACTTTAATATTCGATCTTCATTTATATCAGTTACTTTTTGTAGGTCTTCTAGGATGTTATTTTGTATGTTTTTCATATTATTATGCTTATTATGTTTAGGGTTAAACTTTAGGTCAAAGAATGTAAACATTTTTTTTAGCATATAGGCATATTTTAATACTGTTTTTGCAACTGTTTTACGGGTAAATATTCTTTCTATTTGGAAGTAGTAGTTATAGTATACTCTGGTTAAGTTTATTTGCTTATAATTCATGCCAGTTTTCGTTATAAGGGCATTTAGGGTTCCATTTTCGAAGTTGTTATCCATTACCTGTATTAGTGCTTCTTTTAATACGGTATCACTTATTTGTTTATTAACAATCACTCCATCGAGATCGGTTACGCTAAAACTGTGAATATATAATGCATCATTGTTTTCAGAGGCTAACTTATAGGATAATTCATCTATTACGTTTAGACCAAAATTATCTAATATTGGCATCATTATTGTAAGACTGATTTTTTTATTAGAATATATTCTTATAGTTGTATAGCACTTATCAGGAGTGCTACTCTTATCTGGAGTTATAATGTTATACTGGTTTTTATTTGTTTTATAATATTCTTCTAAGTAATATATATCATCCAGAGCAGTCTTTGGACTATAAACCGATTGATATTCCTTTGGGAAGTATGAAATATATTTATGATAATAGCTTTCAGCTATACTATTACTATGATATTTTTCTATAATATCAATTAATTTGTCTTTCCAGTTTTTTACTATATAGGTAACTTCTTGTTCCAGATCATCTTTATTGAACTCTCTAAGTTCTAGGTCAGAAAGGCTAACCAAGTAATGTGCCTGCCAGAATCCTGGATGACTTCTAGTTTGATAATACTGAATGGATTTCGCATTAAAAAATGATTTGAGATAGTTAGCAACTGTATTTAGGTTATTGGAACTAAAATACTTTTCTGGGAGTGCCATTATTATAGATAATGATGTTCCAAGTATACTCCTACGAAGATAAATCTTAATTGTTTGTTTTCTATAAGCGCTTACTATTAGCTGGATAAGGCTATTAAGATCTTTTATAGAGCTGAAAAAAAGTTCTTCTTTTGGCAGACTGTTAAAAACAGTTAAAACTTCTCTATACATAGCAGAACCTTTAACTATTTGTTTATCTTCTAATAGTAGTTCCAATTTAGTTTTCAGAATAGGTATATCTTTCGACTGGTTAAATAGAGCTTTTCTGGTAAAGAGTCCTAGGAATCTATGATATTTTAATGGTACTTCTAAATCAGTAAATTCACGGATTTCTACAAGATCCATATAGTTGCGACGATGGATAATACTCTTTTTAGAACTCTTTTCTAGTAGAAGGGGAGTTAAAAGCATAATACGGTCTTTTTTTATATTGGGGAAGTCATTAACATCAACGGGATTATAACATGCAGAATCCTTATAATTACTTAGTATACCTTTTGCATTGGACTTATTAACCTGCATATATAGTTTTTTATTTTTTTGGGAGAACTCATAACATCTATAACCTAAAAATATGAAGTTATCATCCAAAAGCCACTCTAAAAAGTGGATGGACTCATAAAGAGAAAAACCATGATTTTTAAAAGTAGTTAAATATCCTTCTTTAAAATGCCTGATAAGTTTTTTAAGTACTGAAGTAGTATAGGTAAAGTCTCCAGTTGCAGACTTTACTGCAAATAATATTAGTTTTAGATTTTTTTCTATTTCATTGGCTTTGTTATCGCTGACCTTATCAATTTCTATGTGGATAAATGATTCTTGTTGTTTATTTTCTTTTGCAGTTTCAAGGAGTTTAAGGTTTCCTTGTTCATCTCTTATGGCTGAGAAAATAGGATTAACAATGATTTTAGTTTTATATCTATTTTCGTTAATATACTCTCTGATGCTGTCTAACAGGAACTTAATATCTTCAGAAAGGCTTTGTATTATTGTGGAGTTTTTCATTAGGTTATTGTCGGATAAGTTAAAAACACGAATCTTAGGTAGATCATTTTTATTTATATAGTTATAGCTGTTTGTAAGCATATAGACAAAGTCATGATTTATAGTAATATTAGTTGGTTGATCTTCCAAAAACGTTTTTATAAAAAGTATAAAGTTGCTGTTATTGTATAGGGGATCATCTTTTGAGAGATGCTTAAAAACTTGTTCTAAAAGGTTAAATTTGACATTATTCTTTTTCATATATATACTCCAAAACAAGTAACTTTGTTATAAAATAAAGAAATACATATATATTATAACTCAAATGTGATAGTAAATATAACAAAAGCAAACTAGAGTGATTTAATTAGTTAGTGGAACAAGAAAATAAAATAAGAATAAGACATTTTTGTCTTAAAGCTAAGCTTTTTATTATATTTGTTAGAACCTTTGTTAATTTATAGTTAAATCTTTTATAATTTTATTTTTACTCATTGGTATATATGAAAAAAGAGATTGTTTTAGTCTTAAAACAGACTATAAAGGCTTTTTTTTTATTAGCTATTATTATTTTATTTATTATTTATGTTGCTAAGCTGGTTGTTGATATTAGGGAGGATATTTTATCTAGGAGTATCCCTAATTATAAAGAGCTTTTGAATAAGCGGCAAAAATAATTTATTTTTAGATTAAATATGCTATATTATATTTAGGATTAGTTTTGGAATAACCCACCTATTTAAATAAGTTACTTGTTTATTGGTTTATGAGATAATGTTTTAAGGGTTTATTATATAATTTTATTGGATATGTAAAATGATTGATATATTAGCTATTAGCCCTCATCCTGATGATGCAGAAATTGGATGCGGTGGATTATTGATAAAATTAAAGAGAATGGGTTATAAAACTGGAATACTACAAATGACCCTTGGTGAGATGGGTACTGGTGGTACAAAGGATATACGGATCAAAGAGCTGGAGAATGCCGCTAAGCTAATGGAGCTGGATTACATGGAGTTTGCCGGTTTTAAGGACTGTCAGATAGCTGATTCATTTGATAGTCGTCTTAAGGTTGCCTCATTCATACGAAAGACAAAGCCAAAGATTGTTTTAGTGCCTTATTGGGAGGGCACACCAGGTCGTAAACAAGGGCATACTGATCATATAACGACTAGTTATTTAGCGTCTCACGGTATTAATTTTGCAAGACTCCATAAGATGCCTTTGGACAGTGAACCTCATGAGGTTAAACTGGTTTTATATTATTTATTTCCCAGATACATGAAGCCAACATTTATTGTGGATATTACAGAAGTAGCTCATGAGTGGATTAGGGTTCTAAAGAGTCATGAGTCTCAGATGTTTGGTAGTCATGGAAAGAAAATTGGTTTTTTTCAGGGTATGATAGCTTGGTCAAAGTATATGGGTTATTCTATTGGTGCAAGGTATGGTCAAGGATTTATATCTGGTAATCCTCTTAAGATAGACGATCCATTTGTGCTTATTTAGCTTAGTAGCTTGCCAATAAAGAAACTAATACTGTCTTACAATTATTAGCATTTTTATAACTAAATATAATAATATAAAAAGTTAATGTTGGTTAACAATTCTGTAACATTTTTACTTTAGCTTAATACAAAGTTTTATAACTAAAAAATATTTATTTTTTTAATAAAGGAAAAGTTAATTTATGATAAACAGATTAGTTTTTATAACGGTGTTACTTATTTTGGTAGTTAGTGTATTTGCTGTTCCTAATAATGTTTTAAAGAGCTATCTAATAAAGTTAGAGGCTGAGGCTAAGAAGCAAGACTCTAATTTTAGTGGTTTTAGTAAGGCTAACGGAAAGGAGATATTTACTAGCACTCATATTGGTAAAAAGGGTAAGCCTATATCCTGTACTACTTGTCATGGTAAAGACCTAACTCAGTATGGAGAGAATAAGCGTACTGGTAAGGTAATTAAGCCTCTTGCGCCTTCGGTTAATCCGAAGTCTCTTACTAAGTTAAAGAAGATAAAAAAGTGGCTTAGGCGTAATTTTAGGGATGTATACAAAAGGCAAGGTACGGCAAAGGAGAAGGGTGATGTTTTACATTATTTAATGGATAAATAGAGGGTTTATATGAGGAATGCGTTAATAATATTTATATTGTTAATTGTGGCTATTGTTATTGGGACATTCTATATCAGTAGTAATCATGGTGATGACGATGATAGGGCTAAGCATTCATCTGATTATTATGATAGGGCTAAGCATTCATCTGATGATGATAGGCATAGGCATTCATCTGATGACGACGATGACGACGATGACGACGATTGACAATAATTAGAGGTTTTGTTAAGATAAACAATAAGATAAACAAATAGGGGGGTTATATGAGGAATATATTAATAATATTTGCATTCTTAATTGTGGCTGTTGTTATTGGGATATTATATGTCAATGATAATAGTCATGGTAATGGTAGGGATGAACATTCATATGATGATGATCATGATCGTTCAAAAGGTAAGAAAAGAAGGGGAGCTACTTTTGTTAAAAATGATCTTTATCAGGCGGAGTGTTCGGAGTGTCATTTTGCTTATCAGGCTGCTCTTTTACCAAAGAGGTCTTGGACTAAGGTAATGGATGGTCTTGAGGATCATTTTGATACTGATGCCTCTATAGATAAGAAAGATGAAAAAGCTATTTTAAAATATCTTAGTGAAAATGCCGGTGATCAAAAGTCCTATCCTAAGGATTATAGAGAGATTATTGAGTCTATACCTCGTAATAAGAGTCCTTTGCGTATTACAGAGACTAGTGCTTTTAAAGAGGAGCATGAGGATATACCCAAGAGGTTAATTAAGCAAAAAGAGGTAAAGGGGCTTGCTTATTGTGATAGGTGTCATACTACGGCCGCTGATGGGGATTATGAAGACGAGAACATAAAAATACCTAACTATGGCAAGTGGGATGATTAATGGCTAATAATAGAGTTTATGTTTGGACAGCTATTACAAGGCTTTTTCATTGGTTAATGGCTGTTATGATACTTTTTCTTTTTTTAACAGGGGATGAGGATAGTTTTATCAAGCTTCATGTTGCATTAGGAGTTAGTGTTGGTGTTCTTGTATTGTTCAGGATTATCTTTGGATATATGAACGTAAAGTATTCTAGTTTTAAAGATTTTCATTTAACCATTAAGGATGTCCTAGACCATCTTGCTAATATTTTTAAGGCTAAGAGTTATTTGGGTCATAATCCATTAGCAGGTTTTTTAATGGTGTTTATTCTGTTATTTATTTTAGCATCTGCTGTTACTGGTTTATTGGCTTATGGTGCTGAAGAGGGACGGGGTATTTTTAGTTTTTTAAATTCATCTTGGTTTGGTGAGATGGAGTTTTTTGAAGATCTTCATGAGGTTATTTCTAATTCAATTTTATTTTTGTTATTGGGTCATTTAGCTGGTATAATATTTGATCTTATATTCCACAAAGGAAAAGCCTTTTACTCTATTTTTCATGGATACAAGTCAGGACAAGGTAATAATGTTAAGCTTAGTTGGGGAAATAGTCTTTTTGGTTTTATATGGTTTTTGTTGGCTATTATTGTGTTGATTTATATACTATCTGTACCTAACAATATGTTTATTTCTGATACAAAGCCGCCTATTAACTATGAGAGCGTGCATAAAGACTTTTATGATGAGTGTATTGCTTGTCATACGCTATATCCTCCTTATCTTTTGCCTGCTAACTCTTGGAAGGTTATGATGACTAACTTAGAGGATCACTTTGGTGATGACGCATCCCTTGATGAGGACGTAAATAAATCTATAACTAAGTTTTTGCTTAATAACTCTTCGGAGTTGTCTACGCATAAGGCGGCTGTTAAGGTTTTAAGCTCATTAAAGGATAAAAATACAATTGCTATTACTAAGACTCCGTTTTGGAAAAAGACTCATAATGATATTGATAAAAAAGTCTTTAAAAGTGAAAGGGTAAAGAGTAAGGCAAATTGCAAAGTATGCCATAGTGATATAGAAAAAGGTAAAATAGAAAACGAAAACGTTAAATATATAGTTAGTCTTGGGATGTTCCTTGAAAAGGAAAAAAAGAATAGTAAGCCTAACTGATTAATAATTTTTAATAAACTCCTTCATTGAGTCTATGACATTAGAATTACAGTTGAGAATAGAGGCAATTTTACTGGATGTATAACCAACTTTACTAAAGTCATTAATAAGTTTTTTTAGAAATAGAAAATAGTGTCTTTCTGAGATATGAGATGAGAGATCAAATGGCTTTTTCTTTCTGGCTCTTAGCTTGTCAAAGACTATGGGAACATGATCTAAAGCAATAAAATATACCAGTTGTTTATGTTCTTGTGTTTGAGGTATAATAAACCGTGTTACTCCAATAGGCGGTTTAGGGGTTGTTATATTATCGAATATGGTTTCTACTCTTTCTATTGGAACATCAGAATGCTTTTTTGCTATCCATTCGATATAGTCTTCTTTTATAAAAAAACCTGCATACTCTTTTTGTTTTATTGAGCCTTTTAATACATTGAAAATTAGCTTTCTAACTTTTTCTTCTGACTCACGAATCACCTCCATGGAAGAAATATTAGGAACAGCTTCTTCTATAACAGGTTTTTCATCCTTATTTTGCAAAAAGACTGCTGTTTGGACTACTTTAACTTTATTTATGAAGATAATATCTTCATAGTTAAGGATTTTTCGTCTATCTTTAACGCTGGCTAAAAAGGACTCAATAAGCTTTTTAACGTTATATATGTCTGGTTTTCTAAGAACATTTTCTTTGAGAAAGTTTTCGGGTGAGCATATTTGAAAGTTTTTAGTATTTATTTGTCTATTTATAGATGGTTTGTGATAGAACTTTCCTATTTCTGGTAATAACAAGCTCTTATATATATCCATATAGCCATCTAATAAGGCATTATCATAGTAGTCAAAATAGAAAAAGAAGTTATTTATGGTAGTGGAGAATATTCCTAAAGGAATGTCTACTTTAAATAGTTTATTATTAAGATAGGTTTCCTCGTTTAAGATGGAAAGATTAGCTATCATTTTTTTTAGATTACTATTTATCTTCTCTCTAACTGCAGTTGTTAGAGAAGGAGCACTTATAGCCTTAATTAGCTCATCTGTAGATACAAAAAAAGATATTATTTCTCTATGTTTATTGACTTTTCTGGCAATATTTTTTTCTAGTCTGGAGAGTACAAATCCAGAGGATATTTCTTCTAGGTTATTGTTTATATAGTAATTAAGACCTTTTTGTAATTCAATATTTTTATCGTCTCTAATATTCTCTTGAATTAGTTCTCTAAAATGGTTATACGCTTCTTTTGACATATCTTACCTTATGTAATTAATTTATTATTAAATCGGCTAATGAAAATAAAAAAATTAAAAACTAAGACAAAGGTTCAACTTATTTTGTGTATAAAATACTAGTATTAGTATATAAAAACACCTTTGACAATACATTATAAATATTTTATTTAATTAAGTTAAGAAGTTTTTTTAAATTGATTAAAGCATAAAAATATTTTTTTCTTGCCTCATAAACAAGGGGTGATTAATTTAATTAGATATGCTAATAAAAAAAATAAGTAAGTTGTTCATAATAAAAAGCCATTATCTATAAATAAGCTAACAAATTAAGGATATAAAAATGCAGACTACTACTAATATTATGAGGTCTTTGGCAAAGCTAATATTTAAATATTATAAAGCTATAGTTATAGTTAGCTTTATGTTAGCTATAGGTGGTGTTTATCTTATCACAACTAATATAGAAATAAAAACCAACATTAAAGACCTATTACCAGATAGCAAAAAGACTAAGGCATTTAACAATATAATTGATAACTTTCAGAGTGCATCTTCTGTATTCATGCTAATAGAGGGGGATGAAAAGCATACAGTACCTTTTGCACGGTTTATCACAAATAAGATTAACCAAAATGAAAAGCTATCCAAGTATGTAAAAAACATAAAGCTTGAGCAAAACAAGGATTTTATAAAGAAATACGCTCTTTTGATAGCTAAGAATAATACAACGGATAACTCTGTTAGCCTATTTGAGAACCTTAATCTTTTACCATTTTTTAAAGCCTATAACGACAATATGGAAAAGACTTATACAGGAAAGTATAAGCAGGAAACCATTGATAGCAATAGGGAGGAGATAGCGATAGAGCGATCTTTAGCCGGACTTGAGTTATTTATAAAGTCCATAACGGATTATTTAAAGAATCCTGAGTCTATGTCCATTAATAAAAGGGCTTATAAGATGGCTGAGCTTATGACTATTGGCGAGATTATGGAGTTTAGTCCTGATAGAAAGATGTTATTAGTTAGTATTAGTCCTACTATATCCATAAACGACTACGAAGAAGGTAATGAGTTCATATTTGCTCTGGACGACTTTATTAAACGCCATAGCAAAGATCATCCTAATATAGTTGTAAGATTAGGGGGTACGTTTGCGCTACAGAAGGATGAATATATATATTTAATGCGGGATATGAAGATACCTGCTTTAATAGCGGTAATCCTTATAATAATTCTTTTTTTAGTTTCATTTAGGGCTCCAAGAGCAACTATATTCGTAATACTATCTTTAATCGTAGCTATTTGCTGGACAGCTGGCTTAATTGCTATTATATCCGGACAAATGAATGCAATGACTAATATGTTTGGTATAATACTTTTGGGTCTTGGGGTGGATTTTGGTATACATATAATAACTCAATACACTGAGGATAGGGCTAATGGACTTAATAAACAAACCTCATTAGAAAACTCATTTACAAAAGTAGGTATGGGAGTTATAGTTGGTGGGCTTACTACTGCCATTGCTTTTTATACCCTTGGACTATCCAATGCTAAGGTTATGAACGAGTTTGGAATAGTTATAGGTAGTGGTATAGTGTTATGTTTAATATCCATGATAACCTTTTTGCCGTCCATAATGGTGTGGCTGGACAAGAAAGATACTGCATACTCTAAATCGAGGATATATTTAAAGTATAGTTTTCTTGAGAATACGGGAAAGCTGATTATTAGGTATAATAAGATTATAATTGTATTGTTTGTTGCGGTCACTTTGGTGATGGCATATTTTGCTAATAAGACTAGCTTTCAATATGACATGCTGGAGATTGAACCTGAAAATGCTGATTCTGTTATAGCCCATAGAAAGATTATGAAAAAGTTTAATATGTCTCCCGACTATGTTACCATTGCCTTAAAGGATGACACTGATAAAGATATTAAAGGCTTAAAATATAAGGATAAGCTTTCTGCAATAGAAAAGGCAAAGAGGATCACTGATGTTCTTAATCCAAAGATTGATATGATAGCCTTTGTTGACTCTATTCATCATTATGTACCCTCACAAAAGAGGCAACTGATCAACCTTAAACATCTAAAAAGGCTAAGAAGTCAGTCTGGTAGGACAAAGCCTATAAATATAACGTCTAATAACTTGGGTAGTCTTATAAATGAGATAAATCGTCTTAGGGATAATATACTTGAACTATCTGATATGACGTCCATAACCTTTGGGGACGACTCAAGGGTTATGAAAAAGCGTAACATAATGATAAAGGGCAATAAGGATATTTTTAAAGCATTAATAGGCCTTATAAACAGCAATAGGGAACGTAATATTAGGCTTTTGAACAACTTATCTATGGCTTTTGCTAATGAGATGGATAAGGCTGTTATGTTGTTGGCATCACCTAAAGAGGTGCTAAGGCTTGACGATTTACCTAGTGATATTAAAAAGCAGTATATATCAAAGGATGGCAAGTATATACTTTGTAGTATTTATATTAACAAGAACGTTTTGGATCAAAGAATATTGGAGTCTACGAGGGACTTATTTGATGATATTAAGATTCGTCATTTAAAGCCTGAGGATGATAGTATAGTTGAGTTAGTGGATGAACCTAAGGATAAGGCTATTAAGATTATTCCTAAGGCTAATATTGACCTTAAGGGCGATAGTGATTTTGTATTGAGTGATGATTTTAAGGTTGACGTGCAAAAGGAAGAGGAGAGTCAGAAGGCTATTAAGAATAAGATAGTGAGTGCTGAGGCCTTACTGGAAAAGGATGTCAATGAATATCATGATTTCACTGGTATGCCTATGATTATGCTTGAGGTAATTGATATGTTCTCTAAGGAGGGTTATAGATCTGTACTTTTAGCTCTCACTGTCATTATTATTTTGCTTATGCTTTATACTAGGAGTATTAAATATACTATTTTGGGTATAATACCCTTGGTTTTTGGTTTTATATGGATGATGGGTATTATGCATATACTTGGTTTTAAGATTGATTTTTTTAATATTATGGTATTGCCTATTATATTGGGAATTGGTATTGATGATGGCGTTCATATTATTCATAGGTTTAGGGTTGAGGGTGATGATAATCCTGTATTAGTTTTGCGATATACTGGAAGGAGTATATTTTTAACATCTATGACTAATATTTTTGCATTTGGTACTATTGCTATTTTAGGTTCTTATAAGGGGTTTCAGGGCTTTGCAGCGAGTTTAAGTTACGGAGTTATTGGATTCTTTTTAACGTCTTTGTTATTGTTAACCAGTTTGATTTATGTTTTCAGAAAAACTAAGGAGAATTAGTATGCATAATTTAGTTAAGTATTTTAGGGTTATTTATATTGCACTTATTATTATGGTGGTTAATGGTGATATATTTTCATTGACTGCGAGGGATATTATAAAAAAGGTGGACTCTTTAGAGAGTTATAAGACTAGTGCTGGACAGTATGCTATGATTGTATATCCTAATATGAAGAATACAAAGAGTTATAGGATTATTAAGATGATCGGTTATTCTATGGGCAAGGATATATCTTTTAATAAGTATGTTTATCCGAACAGTGCAAAGGGGATTAAAATGTTAATAAGGGGTGATGATATTTGGATGTACTGGCCTTCTAGTGGGCGTAAGCGTAAGATTGCATCTTATTCAAAGAAGAAGTCTGTTGAGGGTATTGGGGGTGATTTTAGTTATCAGGACATGACAAGGGGGGATATGGATAAGGATTACAAATCAAAAATATTATCACAAAACAAAAAAGCTTGGACCATAGAGCTTATACCTAAAAAGCGTTATCATGCATATAAGAGGTTAGTTGTTATAGTTAAGAAGGACTTATATCATATTAATCAGATTAATTATTATGATGGTGGAGGTTTTTTAAAATCCCTTTTTCTTTTGAACTACAAAAGTATAAAGGGTTATTATATGCCTATGACTGCTACTATGGTTAATTATAGAAAGGGTTCCAAGACTATTTTTAAGATAGTAAAGGTTGTTTTGGATGTAGCTGTTAAGAGTAGTTTATTTGACTCTAACAGGCTGGATTCTAATTAATAGGGGTTTACATTATTTATGCGGTTATTTTTTATATTGCTTTGTATTTTGCTTAGTGGCATTTTATACGGACAAGAGGATAATACTAAAAAGCACTCTAACACTGATATACCAAAGGAGGCTATTACTGATATACCAAAGGAGGCATTAGACTTTTCTGGTGCTGATAGTCTAGATCAGAAGACTGGGGATAAAAAGTTTGAGATATCTGGATATTTAAATACTAGCTTTTATACATTTGTTCAGGATAAGTCTGATAAACCTATTAGGGATAGATTACGCTATGGTTTTTTGGGTGAGCTTAGGCTAAAGCTTAACTGGCAGGTTGAAAAAGATATAGTTATCCACTCTGAGTTTTTGTATCAGGGATATATAGGGCTTTCTAATCCGTTGGTTCGTGCTGATGGCTGGGGTTTACTTGACAGGGGTCAGCTTAGCAAGAATGCGAGTTTTGGTACTGACTATAATCAGAATATTTTAGTTGATCAGGCTTATTTTTCGGCTGACTGGTCATGGTTTCATTTGAGTGCGGGTAAGTTTGTTATTGCGTGGGGGACTGGTTATTTTGTTAATCCTAGCGATAAAGTGAATAGTAAGAATTATTTATCTCCGTCTGATCAGCTTTTAGGTACTGTTGCTATTGCTATGCACTTTGACATTGCCAAAGATACAGGCATTAGGCTATACATTGCTATGGAGGATCGTTCCCATAAGAACTTTCCTGTGATAGACGATGCACAGTTTAGGAACATACCTCTTGGGATAAAGTTTAGGACTAGCGTTAATGGATGGGATATGTCCATAGGCTATGCCAGAGAGGTTTTTTACAATTCTCAGTCTTATGAGCGTTCTCACTATGCTACCTTTGATTTTTCTGGTGAGATTGAGATTGGTATATACGGTGAGTTTTCATTTCGTCTTCCTGACAGTAATTTTAGTCCTACACATTTTGATCATGTATTTGTAGGACTCATAGGCATTGATTATTTGTTTGACATAGGCCTTAGAGTACGAATAGAGTATTTGCGTAATGGTGCAGGTGCAAAGAGTAAGGCTAGTTATAATGCTAATGATTTATTATCTGGCAAGGCAGTATTTTTGGCTCAGGACTATTTATTTTTGTTTATGAGTAAGGAGTGGGCTTATCTTTATACCACAAGTCTTTCTGTTATACTAAATTGTAATGATCTAAGTTTTGTTATAGTTCCAGAGCTTAAGATAGCGGCTTTAGATAACCTTGACTTTTGGATAGGGGCATATTTAATGTTTGGCTCTAATGGCTCTGAGTATGATGGCCGATTGGGGGCAATAGACCTTACAGAACAGACTATATATATAAAGGCTAGGGTTAGTTTTTAGTTATAGTATTTTTACTTAGTTTGATATACTCATTAGCCATATATTCCCATGTATACTCTGTTTTAGCTATGTGACGACTTCTTTTACCCATTTCACGCATTTTATTGGGACATTCTATTAGGTCGATTAGTTTATCTGTTAATATTTTGCTATTGTTTATTGGGACTAAGTAGCCATTTTCGTTATTACGTACAAGTTCTTCGTTACCAGCTACTTTAGTAGCTATTATGGGCAATCCTGATGCCATTGCCTCTAGTATAGCATTGGGCATTCCTTCACTTAAAGAAGGGAATAGGAATATTGAGGCGCTTTGATATTGTTTTATTAGTTCTGCTTTATTTATCCATCCTGAGAATTTAACAATGTCATCAAGTTTATTTTGTTTAAACTTTTGTATAAGCTGCTTTTTTTCAGGACCATCACCTACTATGTTTAGTTGGAATGGTATATTACTTTTTTGTTTAAGAGCTTTAATGGGTTCTATTAGGTTATTAAGGCCTTTTTGCTTTGATAGCCTACCAACATATAGTATAGTTATTTTTTTATTATGATTACCATTAGAGCTAAAGAAATTTGAGTCTACTCCATTTGGAATAACTCTAATATCAATATTTTTTAATGTATTGCATGCCAGCTTTTTTAGACCATTACTATTACAAGTTACATTGCTAGCCTCTTTCCATATAAGCTTAATTAGTTTTTTGCTAATAAAGTGATAAAATCTAACCTGACGCTCAATAAAGCCTGGTACATCAGCACCACGAAGAGATACAATATATGGGATTTTATAAAGCTTTTTTAATAAAAGAGCGGTTATACCACAAGGAATACCAAATATAGCAATATTTTTATCAGGTTTAAACTTTTTAGCAATACTAGGGATATGCCATATACTACTTAAGGTAAAAGTTAAAAGCTCAAAAATACTAACGGATTCCAGTTTTTTTCTGATGACTGGTATTCTAATGATATTAATTCCGTCTATTGTGCTAGCTTTAGATTGACTGTTAAATTTAGAGGTAACAACTAAAACATCATGACCTTTATTGACTATTTCTTTTGCAAGGTTATAACAAGCATTGCCTGCTCCACCACCAAGAGGAGGGAATTCATAATTTATAAATATAATTTTCATTTTGTTATTTAAATAAAAAATATTATAATAAGCTATGTATTTTAAAAAATCATATAATAATAAATAATTATAACCATATAATAATAAAAGTCAATTATAAAGCATATTTATATTTAAAAACTTACAGTAAAAAAATTGATAAACTATAAGATTAAGATAGGTCTACAGCTAATAAGTTAACTGTAGAATGAATATAGTTTATAGAAAGACAAATTATTGCTAATTTTAAACCGTAATATTAAGGATATCTTAAATTAAGTAATTTTAGCTACCAGTTTTTATATAGTGATCCAAATCTATATGTTATTCCAATGGACATGCTTAATGGTATAGCACCTTCAGGAGCGATTATAAAATCAGCTCTTCCCATAATTGGTATTGATAGGTCAAGAGTTATTGGTATATCTAGTCCATAGCCGACCATAAGTCCGGGTCTATGGCCATCATAGTTTGCGATATCAAAATAATATCCTGCACCTAATTGAAGGACTATTAAGTTTTTTGCAATGGAACCCTCAGCAACTACAAGAGCAGATAAGTAATTTGCATTACCTGGTTTAGTTTGGGACGGATTTGGAGAGTTGTATTTTGCAGTATAAGCGTGTAAATATGCGATATCAACACCTATGCTTATATATCTATTTATATGGTAAAACCCTTGTATACCGCCGCTATAACTTAATGCATTGCCGTCACCAACATAGGCATTACCTGTAGAATATCCTACTGTACCATAAGCTCTAATCTTGAATTGTGCATTAGCTATTTGAGCTATAAATATTAAAGCTAATATAAAAACAATTTTATATTTTTTCATTACAATTTCCTAATTTAAAAGGATATAGCACTAAAATGGTTAGTTTAAACTTAAAATAATTTATTTATGTTATGTTAAAGATAAAATATTTATCTATTTTTGCAAAGTTAAATTATATTAATTGTTAGTTTTAAATGTCTTTTGTTAAATTGACCTCTAGTAGCTTATAACCCTATATGGTATTAAGTTATATACATTATATAATAACATATTAATATAATATAATAATTATTGATTTTTATTAAGAATGTATTAAGTTTTTAACTATACTAACCAAAAGAAAATAAACCATATAGCTATATAATTTAGTCATTAAGGTTGATATATAAACTGTTAATCAAATAACTTATAAAATTAAGGAGTGTGAAATTGAAAAAGTTAGTGATGTCTTTTTATTAATTGTATTTTTATCTATTACAGTTTTTACTGGTTGTAAGGATAGTACAACTAAGAGAGTATGTAAAACACTTGTTAAAGGAGTATGTACTCCTTTAACAAGTATTTTTACTGAAGAGCTTTGTAAAGCAAGTGGTGGTACCATTGTTGATGAGAAAGATTGTAAATCAATATATTAATATAGTCAGTTTTAGTTAGTCTAAGGAGTAAAGATATTATTCTTTAGACTTTTCTAATCTAATATACACTGGTTTTATAGGTATTTTTTATTTTGGAATATTATTTTTCTTTAGCCTATTCTGTTTTTATGCCGTTCTAATAGGCAAAAACAATATGGAGTTAAGTTGAATATAAAAGATAAAAAAGAGTATGCCAACAACATAAAATCAGCCATAAGAGTTTTAGGTAAGAAAAATCTATCTCTAATAATCCACGATTTGTCTTTTCCAGCATTGGTTAATGGTGATATAGGTGCTGGTTCTCCTTACTCACAAGAGGCTAAAAACTTTATAGACTTTTTGGACATCCATGGATTTAACAGCATTCAGTTAGGACCAAGTGGTAAAACGAAGTCCATAGACCCATCACCATATATTAGTACACTTTTTTCTAATAATCCACTATTTATCGACATAAAACAGCTAAGCCAAAAACAATATGGATATATACTAAAACAAAGTAGGCTTGATCAGCTTATAAGGGATAACACTTCTAAAGATAACAGGATTGATCATAACTATATTTTTGATAACTATTATAGTTTATTAAAAGAGGCATACACTGGTTTTGAGGATAGGCTTAATAATAAGAGTCTAAACTCTGATGAGGCTAAAGTTATAGATCAGCTTAATATGGAGTTTAAGGCTTTTCAGAAGGAGAATGACTGGTGGTTATATAAGGATTCTTTATATGAGGCATTATCTGCAGAGAATAACAATGATTACTGGCCCCTATGGACTAATAACATAGATAAAAATATTTTTACTTATATAGAAAGTCGGGATAATAATCTTGTTGATCAGGCTAATATAAGGATTAAGCAAATAAAGGCTAAATATCGCAGTATAATTGAGGAATACGAGTTTATACAGTTTATTGTTTACAAACAAAGGCTTAGTATGAAAGGTTTTACTGAGAAGCTTAATTTTAAGTTGATAGCTGATAGTCAGGTTGCATTTTCTGATAGGGATATATGGGCTAATCAAACTATATTCTTAGAACATTATTTTATGGGAGCACCGCCTGATTACTTTTCTGATAGTGGTCAGGCATGGGGTTTTCCTGTATTAGATCCCGATAAAATATTTAATTCACGAGGAGAGTTGGGTAAGGCAGGTTTATTTTTAAAAAACAAGTTTTTAAAGATATTCAAAGAAAATGATGGTGTTAGGATAGATCATATAATTGGCCTTATTGATTCGTGGGTATATAAGTCAAACGATGAAAATGATGCACGGATAGGCGGGGGAAGGCTATATTCATCCCCCGATATCGAAGAATTGAAAAGATATTCTTATATTGCTGTGGATGACCTTAATCATGACTATATAAATGAGTATGGAAACGAGAATAGGGTAAAGAGTTTAACTGATGAGCAGATTAAAAAGTACAGTCAAATAATAGAGGGGGTAGTTATTGAGTCTGCTAAAGAGGCTGGTAAGGGGGATGACTTTATATTAGTTTGTGAAGATTTGGGTAGTATTACTAATCCTGTTGTAGCTGTATTAGAGAGGCTTAAGCTCAGTGGTATTAGGGTAACTCATTTTGTAGAGCCTAATAATGAAAATCATATTTATAGGGGAGTAAATATAAAGCCTATACACTGGATTGTTATGGGTACTCATGATAATGACAGCACTCTTAACTGGATTAACACACTAAATGATGAGGATAAGTATTCACATATTAGATATTTAGTTAGGGATGTATATCCATATTTTAGTGGTGAAGAGGCTGAGAATGCTATTAGATATGCTTTATCCAATAACACAGAGTTTTTCAAATTAAAGGTAGCAGAGCTTTTTATTAGTCCGGCTGAAAATATACAAATATTCTTTACTGATTTTTTTGGTATGAGTGAGCGATATAATATGCCTGCAACATCGGGTGAACAGAACTGGTCATTAAGACTGCCTTCATTTTACGAGAAGATGTATTATGAAAGTCAACTTCCTATAGGATATGGGATAAACTTACCAGAGGTATTAGTTATGGCTTTTGAAGCAAGGGGTACTACCTTTGTTAATGAGCATAATATTCTTATATCCAAGCTTAGGGAATATGCTAATACCTTAAAATCTTAAGATATAATAAAAATGGATTTATTATTTTTCATCAATATAGTTATAGTCATGTTTAGTTAGTTTAAAGGTTGGTTTATTATTTTCTTTTGCTTCTATTATAAAGCCTTTTTGAATAAGGTCATCTATTACATTATGGGCGGTATTTTTATTATTATCAATAAACTGTTTTAGAACATCTGCAGGGATTGTATTATTCTTGCTATATTTTTTAAATAGTTCCATAAACTCTTTTTTAAGTTTTTCCATAATATATTTTTTTGTTTATTTACAGTTCTTTTTCTTTAAGCTGGCTATTAGATTAGCGATTTCTTTTTTTTTAGAATCCGTTAAGCCTAAGTTCTTTTTTAGATATGTCTCATAGTCGTTAACTGCCAAAAGACATTTATTCATTTTTACATAGATCTCTCCTCTACTATTATAGCTTTCTACGAAGTTAGGGTTAATTTTGATGGCATTATTATAGTCTGATATTGCTTTATCATAATTATTTAGGATAAAATAAACATAACCTCTATTATTATAAGAGACAACATCATTTGGATTAAATGAAATAGCTTTACTATAGTCTTCTATCGATTTTAGGTAGTTTTTCTTTATATAGTGGATATAGCCGCGACTGCTATAGAACTTACCTTTATTACTTTCTATTTGTATAGCATTATTATAGTCTTTTAAAGCTGTATCATAGTCTTTTAAGGCTATATATACATCTCCTCTATTAGTATAAAAAATGGCAGTTTTAGGACTAAGGTTAATAGCTTTATTATAGTCCATTATAGCTTTTTTATAGTTTTTAATTATGTAATAGGTTAGTCCTCTATTAAAGTATGCCTTAGTATATTTAGGTTCAATGGCTATGGCACTATCAAAGTCTTTTATAGACATATCATATTTTTTAAGTTTAAAATATGATAGTCCTCTGGCTAAATATCCCCTTGCAAACTTTGGATTAAGGCTGATAGCTTTATTATAATCCCTTATGGCTTTTTTATAGTTTTTTATAGTTAGTAGGGTTAGACCTCGTTGATAATAGGCAAAGAAGTAATTAGGAGCAATTTTTATTACTCTATCAAAGTCGGATATTGCATTAGTTATTTTATTGCTATAACGATATGCTAACCCACGATGATAATAAGCCTCTAGTGAATCTGGTTTTAGTGATATAACCTTGGTATAATCCTCAATAGCATTATTATAATCTAATAAGCTGTAATAGGCTTTAGCCCTATAATAATAAGCGGTAGTATACTTTTTATTTAATTCTATAGTTTTTGAATAGTCATCAATCGCTGATGACAGATTTTTCTTAATATGATATGCCCTAGCTCTTATATAGTATGGCTGATAATACTTTGGCATTAGCTGGATTAACTTACTGCAATCTTTTATGGTTTTATCATATTCTTTAGTTCTAAAGTGGATAAGGGCACGATCTTTATATGCCATAAAGTGGTTTGGATTAAGGTTAATAGCTTTGCTAAAGTCTTTTTCAGCGTTTTTTAGGTTATTTAGTTTTGCATAGGATAAACCTCTATTATAGTATGCTTCTGAGTTATTAGGTCTATATTTTATTATGTGTGAGAAGTCGAGTATAGATTTTTTAAAGTTTTGTTTTTGTTGATATACTAGTCCTCGTGCGTTATAGGCGTATATTGGATTTGGATTATTATTTATTATTGTGTTAAAGTCTTTGATTGCCAGATTATATTTATTAATACTTGCATAGGTTATACCTCTAGTATAATATGCTTGAGTAAAGTTAGGTTTTAGGGTAATGATTTCCGAGAAGTCTTCTACTGCACTATTATATCTTTTTAAATTTAGATAAATAAGTCCTCTTACATAATAGGCTGGGGCATAAGTAGAGTCTATATCAATTATTTGATTAAATTCATTTAGTGCTTTATTCGGCTTATTAATACTTTTGTATATTAATCCTTTTTGGTAATACGCTTTTATTAAGTCAGGTTTTAGTCTTATTGCTTTAGAGAGGTCGTCAAGAGCAGAGCTATACTTTTTTTGTTTATTATAGACTAATCCTCTATAATAATAGGCTAAGGCATATTCTGAGTCTATGTTTATAGCTTGAGTAAACCACTTAATAGAGTTATCATATTGTTTATTGTTATTTGCCTCAATACCTTTTTCTATGTATTCCTTTTTAAGGTTAGCAAGTGTTGAGTTAGATATAAATATTATAAAGCTTAGGATTATTAATATAGTTTTCATAGGTTAGTCCTCATAAAGGATATACTTAATGCTAATAGATAAAAGTAATTTATTATTTTTGTTTATTGTGATTTTAATATTACAAATTTGTTTAGCATTTTTAATTGCTGTATGACTTGTATTATTAAATTGTTGACTTAAGTATTAAATTTCTCTTCGCATTCTTTAATCTTTTTTTTAATATCTTTTTCTTTTTTTGGGGATATTGTTATTTGTCCAGATTCCCAATATGTTAGGAATTGTTTTAGATCGTTTATAGCTTTGGGATTTTTAAGACGATAATATGCCAAACCTCTATAATGATATACCATTGAGTCATTGGGAACCTTTGAAATATATTTACTAAAGTCATTAACGGCATTTTCGTTTTCTTCTTTGTTATAGAATGCTATACCCCTATGTTTATATACCTCTTCGAAGTCTGGGTTTAGGTGTAAAACTTGGTTGAAGTCAACTATTGCTTCATTTTTCATTCCACATTTATCATAGGTCATACCTCTGTGGAAGTATATTAAATAGTCCTTTGAAGAGAGACCTATAGCTTTAGTAAAGTCATTTATGGCTTTTTTATATTTCTTCCACTCATAATAAGCGTTACCCCTCATCTGGAATAGAAGAGAGTCATTACCTTTTTCATTAATAGCTTTAGTATAACATTTTACTGCTTCTTCATAATTATTAGATTTAATAAATTGAAATCCTTTTTGTATGTTATTATTATAAGAGTCCATAAAGCCTCCACCAAGACATATAACACTATTTATTTGTCATTTAATATTTGATTTAGTCATCTAATATTAGTAAACACTTAAGCCATTAATTTTATATCTATGTTAAAGTCTTCCTTATTTGTTGGTTTATAAGATAGTATAATTTTGTTAGTAAGATTCGCCATTCTTTATACAATAAAAAAATACTTAATATTATGTCTTAAATAATAAGTTATATATTTACTTGGGTCAACATTTTTTATAAATGAGAATGATGATTAAGCTATCTTAGATTATAATAATAAGTTACTTATTACGCACTAATAAAAATGCATATTACATTAAATAAATGACATTAGAGCTTAACAGGCTTTTATACTTATCAAAATATTTAATTTTAGTGATTCTTGATTTTATAAAAAATCTTACTATATTTTATTCTATATTTTAATAGGATAAAATAGTTATGACTATAACAGAGAAGATATTGGCTAAGAAGTCGTTCAGGACTAAGGTTATACCTGGGGATAATGTATGGGTTAATGTTGATGTTCTTATGACTCATGACGTATGCGGGCCTGGGACTATTGGTGTATTCAAGGAGCATTTTGGTGAAGACTCTAAAGTTTGGGATAGAGATAAGCTAGTTATAATACCGGATCATTATATTTTTACTGACGATAAAAAGTGCCATCGTAATGTGGATATACTAAGGACATTTGCTAAGGAACAGGGTCTTAGGTATTTTTATGATGTTAATAGTCCTGATTATCAAGGGGTATGTCATGTTGCTCTTGCGCAAAGGGGACATTGTCGTCCTGGTGAGGTAATGTTTGGTACTGATTCTCATACATGTACAGCTGGGGCATTTGGTGAGTTTGCCACTGGTATTGGTAATACAGAAGCTGGATTTGTTATGGGATCTGGTAAATTATGGCTTAGGGTGCCTCAAACAATGCGGTTTATATTTGAGGGCGATTTACCTAATTATTTAATGGCTAAAGACTTAATCCTAAATATAATTGGGGATATTGGTGTTGATGGGGCTAATTATAGGTGTATGGAGTTTGCTGGTGAGGGGGTATACTCCCTTAATGTGGATGAGCGTATGACTTTGTGTAATATGGCTATTGAGGCTGGGGGTAAGAATGGGATTATTGAGCCTGATGATAAGACTATAGACTTTGTTAAAAGTGTTACTGACAAGTCTTTTGAGGTTATGCTTAATGATGATGATGCTAACTTTCATTCAGTTAGGGTTTATAAGTCTGCTGATATTGAGCCTGTAGTTGCTAAACCTCACTCGCCTGATAATCGTGCTTTAGCTAGAAAGTTAAAATCTGTTAAGGTTGATCAGGCTTATATAGGTTCCTGCACAGGGGGTAAGCTGACTGACTTTAAGGCTGCTGCACGTTTATTAAAGGATAAGGAGTTAAAAGTTAAGACTTTCATTATACCTGCTACCACTGACGTTTATAACGCCTTAAAGACCAATACTATTGATGGTAAGAGCTTATGGAATATCTTTATGGATGCTGGGGTACAAAAAATTGGTAATCCTGGTTGTTCTGCCTGTTTAGGAGGACCTATTGACACTTATGGCAGGTTAAATGAGCCTAGTACTTGTATCTCTACTACAAATAGGAACTTTCCTGGTAGAATGGGGTCTAAGGAGTCAGAGGTATATTTAGCCTCACCGTTGACTGTAGCCGCTTCTGCTCTATCCGGTTATATAGCTGATCCTAGAGATTATTTGGAGTAATATTATGGATAAGATTATTGCTAAGATATATGTTTTAGGAAATGACATAGATACTGATCAGATAATCCCTGCTGAGTATTTAAACCTTTTACCCACTGATCCAGACGAAAGAAAAAAGCTTGGTAGTTATGCTTTATGCGGCTTACCCACGGGATTACCTCCTTTTATTGACGAAGGACAATATAATACTCCATATTCTATTATAGTGGCGGGTAAGAACTTTGGATGCGGCTCATCAAGGGAGCATGCTCCTATTGCTCTTAGTGTTGCTGGTGTAAGGGCTATTATTGCCGAGTCATATTCCCGTATATTTTTTAGGAATTCTGTTAATGCTGGTTTACTTTATCCCTTTGAGACGCCTAATCGTATTTGTGATAAGTTAAACACTGGGGATGAGATTGAGCTTAGTATAAGCAATATGACTTTTATCCATAGGCTTAGTGGTGATGCTTATCCGCTAAGTTCATTGGGTGACGCACAAAAGATTATAGAGGCAGGGGGGATTTTTGATTATGTTAAAAAGTATGGTTTTAGTTAGATAGGTGGGATAACATGGATAGCAAAGATTTAAAGGATAAGTATTTTAGGGCTAACATAGGTAATTTTGATAGTAGTTTTGAGTTTATGGGTTTAACTTATGACAAGGTTGAGGATCTTAGATATGCTACTAACCCACACCAGAGGGGTGCTATTTATGTCCCAAAGGGTAGATTGGGTTGTTTAGGGGCTTATAAAACCATAAAAACTGGCAAGGGTGGACTTTCTCAGACCAATGTTGAGGATATTAATTATGCTGTTAAGGTAATAAAGTATTTTGCTAATAATACTGCTGTAGTTATGAAACATTTAAATCCCAGTGGAGTTAGTACTGCTATTAGTGGTGAGTCCCTTAGAGAGGTTTATATTAACGCCAGAGAGGCTGATCCTCAGGCGGCATTTGGTGGAGTAGTTGTATTTAATAAAGAAGTCGACTCTGATACTGCTAAAGAGATTATGACTAGTATTATAGAGGTGGTAGCGGCTCCTAGCTATACTAAAGAGGCAATTAATATATTCAATGACTTTGCTTATTTTAAGCGTAACAAACATATTCGTATTATTGAGCTTTCCAATATGGAGAGTATTCCAAGGTTTATTGGGGATGACAATAATATTAAAGAGGTTAAGGTTTTACAAGATGGGGCTATTATATTATCCGACCCATACTTAACAAGAATACGTACAACTGATGATTTTATATTAGCTTATAACAGTCACAAAGCCAAGGGGGATATTCGTTGTGCTAAAGTCCCTACGGATAGAGAGTTCAATGATTTGCTAACTTCGTGGTATATAAATCTTAGTGTTAGGTCAAACGGTGTTGTAATTGTTAAGAACGGTACTAGTATGGCTATTGGCACTGGTCAGCAGGATAGGGTTGGAGCAGTTCAACAGGCTATTGACAAGGCTAATACAAAGTATAAGGGTAATAATAGTTTAGAGGGAGCTGTTATATCCTCTGATGGTTTCTTTCCTTTTAAGGATTCCATAGATCTTATTGCAAAAGCTGGAATTACGGCTATTGTTCAGCCTGGTGGATCAGTTAGTGATTATAATGTTATAAAGGCTTGTAATGAGTTTAATATATCCATGGTTTTTAGCAATGAGAGGTGTTTTTCCCATCACTAAGTATATTACCATTTATATATCAGTTGTAAAAAGACTCTTTTGGCAATATTAGTTTTATTTTTTATTTTTCTGTGGTCTATTTCTAGTTTAATACCGGCTTGTACTTTTCTTAGCTTAGTTTTTAGTATTAGACAATAACTAATTCCGTCGTTATAATAAGAGTTTATACCGTTATACCAAAAGGGTAATCTATTTTCTACTGCATAGACTGCTGAACTTATATTATCGGCACTGTATGCTGTTATTCTTGTAATGATAATAAAGGTTTTTAATATATTAACTTTAATTTGTGTATAAAAAAGGTTACCATAATTATTATTGATCTCATTTCTTTTTTTAGAGATAATATTTTCATACCTAAATCTAAAAGAGACATATTTATTAATGTGATATTCAAGGTTTAGTTGGTTTTTAATTCTGGTTCTACGCTTACTATAATATGGTTTATCTGTTATAGTAAAAAGGTAGACTAAAAGCAGACCATTTGGATTATAACTTGTTTTAAGGCTAAATATTACATTAAAGGGCTTTTGATCGAGGTATTTAAAAAGGTCAATATAAATTCTAAAAAGTAGTTTGTTATAAGGTTTAACCTCTATTCCTTGGAATAGTCCTACTTCGTTATTACGTTTGCTTATTACGTTACTCGAGTGGGGCGAGTGGAACTTACTATCAAGGTATCTTATTAAAAATGAGTATTTAAGAATATTGTTATTTAATATAGCCCCTATAACCGCACCTAAACCAATAATATTTTTATTAGTAATATCTTTGTGGATGGATAGTGCAATCTCGCTGAATAGATTAAAGTTATCAATAATATCCCAGTCAAAATAGACTGATGACAAGTGTAATTTATTCCCACTAAATAAGTTATTATTCTTGTTAGTCTTTGGACCTATCTTTTGGGAGTAGTGATTGAAAGCATAAGTTAGTCCAACTTTAAGATTATTATTTACTTTATATGTCAGATTAGCTCCCCCACCACTTTCTAATAATCTTTTACTATCTCTTTTATCGTTTATTATGCCGTATCCTGTATTAATAAGGCTTTCTACGTTTGTATTTACAACATTATTTATAAATCTAGTATTTTTTAGTTTGTAGTCGTTAAAATAAACAAAAGGGGTTAACTCGAACTGATTTATGCTAAAAGTAACTGCTAATCCCCTAAGCACTCCAAATCTATTTGGATTAGTATATTTATGAATACCGCTATCCCGTTTTTTAATTGGATGATAATCTATTCTATCCAGATAGTTTGTGTATGGAATACCGAATAACAGATGTTGTCCAAATCTAAGGGAGTAGTCCCCTATGGCTATAATAGATAAGAGATTTGTTTTTATGTATAGTCCCATACTATATTGGCTATATATATCCATCCAACTAAGTTTTTTTGATATAAGGCTACCGGGATAAGTTCCTTCTTGCCAGTCATTTTTACTTAGTGATATATTAAGTTCTATGTTATCATTGACAATATTTATTCTGTTGTATATATAGTAGGTTCTATTTGCCTTGTTAGTTTTTTTATATCTTGTTTCTATAAAGTTTTTTAATTTCTTTTTATTCAGTTTTAGATTTTTGAGATAGGGCATTAACTTAATAAAAGTTTTTCTATTTATGTTGGGTATTAGTAATAGCTCATAAACGGAGGTATATCTTTTAATACTTTTTTTATATTTGATAATGCTATTAACTTGTTTTTTGGATATAAAGCTTAGGTTTAATATAGTTTCTTTTTTAAGTTTATTTAGGTTGATATTTTGTTCTGAAGTGGTATTATCGTTATATTCCTCATTTTCGTTTTTACTTTCGAAGATATAATCCTTATTTTTGTTAGGATCAAAGAAGAAGTTTTTTAATATTTTGCTTTCGTTATAGTTTATTATTCCTTTTTGGTAGAGTTTTTTAAAAGATATTGTTTTATTTTGTTTAAGATATTTTGTAATAATGGATATTTTACTTTTTGAGAGTCCTATTGATTTTAGTCTAAATATAACTTCTTTTTCTGAGTTAATATTCATTGGTATTGGCTTATAGAACATTACTTGGAGGTAGTGTTTATTAATAGCTACAATGGGATAGACAATATTGCATATAAGTATGCTAAATATTATTATTATTTTAATTTTTATTATTGTCATATTGTGTTAGCCTTTTTTTAAGGTGGATTAGTTTAGTATTATTAAAGTTTTTAATTTTTAAAAGGTCTTCTAATCTAGTAAAGGCTGACTTATTTCTGATTAATAGGACTATCTTCAAAGAAAGTGATGGAGAAAAACCAATATCAATAAACTCTTTCATTGTCCATCTTTTTATGCTGGATAGGCGTTTAGTTTTATTTATATTACCTATTGTGATTAGGTCTTTTAGCTTTTCATATTTTTTAATACCTATTCCAGTAACCATCATGAGTTCTTCTTTAGAATAGAATCCTTTATTTTCTTTGCGATAGGTTATTATACGTTTTGCAGTTTTTTGTCCGATTCCTGGTAATACGGTTAATAGCTTATTATTTGCGGCATTAATATTTATTAGATTTTTATCATTTATTATACCCTTATTGTTATGGCTTTTAATAGGCTTTGGATCATGGTTATATGGTACAGTAAAGGAGAGTAGGCCAAAGAAGTTTTTATTTTCATTCATACCGAGAAATATCTTAAAGGAGCCAAATGAGGCGGATAGTCCACTACTAACGCTGAATACTAAAGGTTCGATTGATAGATTTAGTCCCACAAATATATTATTAGTTATGTAGTATCTGGTTAGGAAGTTAGCATTTACTCTATTGTTTTTGAATTTATGGATGGATATTTTTACTGCAAGGCTTTCTATTAGCATAAGGGATACGGAAGTATAGAATTCTTCACTGTTATCGTTGACTATACTATCATATTTTTTAAATAGGTTAGTAGCGCCTATTTCTATTAGTATATCTGGTGTAGCTTCTATTTGTATGGCTATATTCATTGAGTATAGAAGGGGATTATTAAATTCAAATGCCTTTGAGTGTATAGGGTCAGAAAAGTTAGCTCCTATAATAAAGTTAGCTATGTTCCATCTTTTTTGGTATGACAGGTTGATTGACGATTCTTTATAAGCTTTATTATGGGAGTTTTTTTCGCTAAACCCTATAGATATTGTACCATAGGGTTCATAAGATAGGGTTGATAGTATACCATATTCGAGTCTATTCTTAAAATCGCTTGTTACGAAGGATGAGAATGTAAAGATTTCATATTTTGGAATAAAAAAGCTAGAACCATATACCTCTCCTATATTATTACCACTTTCTAACCTAGGATATAAAATATAGCTATTAGACCATAAATAAGAAGGTATAAAATAAGTATAAAAAGATACTATAACTATACAGTAAAGACAATGCCTAATCATTTGATAAAAATACTATATTAGTTGTTTAATTCCAAGCTAATATAGTCAGAAATGTATAGTTAAGTATAAAAAGTTAACCTATTCGTTTTATGATATTACGAGAATAGTCAATTTTGAGGTCAACTGAGATAGGCTTATTAAGTCTTTTACCATGTTGATTGCTTATTATATTAATAGTTGGACGAAAAAAGTTAGTTTTGTCAATGGTAATAACATTAGCCAGTTCATTGGTATTAAGAATGACATAACTACCTACTGGATAAAAGTTACTTTCTCTGAATACTATAACCATATCTTTTACAAACTGTTTTAATAATGTTTTACTAAAAAGATTAGTATAAGTTAACATTTGTTCTAGTGCAGTCCTAGTATCTATGGATTTTCTATATGGTTTTTCAGTTGTAAGAGAGTCAAACAGATCAGCTAAGGATACAATTTCTATTTCATTACTAATTTCTTTTCCTGAAAGTTTATTAGGATATCCGTTTCCATCCTTGCGTTCATGGTGGGATAATACTATTTCTTTGACCAAGTCGCTAAAGAAGTAGTCATTTTTTATAATATCATAACCTATTAGGCTATGTTCTTGTAATAGGGTATATTCTTGAGGAGTTAATTCTTCAGTTTTATTCACAATTTCTTTTGGAAGCCTTATTTTTCCTATATCGTGCAAAAAGCCGCCTATTCCAATATCTCTTATAACGTCTTTTGGTAATCTATTGTTCCTTGCGAAAACCATAGATATAATGCCAACATTTAAAGAATGGGTATATGTATAATCATCAAAATCAATAACGTCTAATAGGTTAACGACTTCTTGTTGATTTTCATCAAGGTCTTTATTTATGGCATTAACTAGTTCATTAAGGTCATCCGACTTAAAGTCTATCAAATAGTTTTTAATGGCATCAACTAGGTCACCCATTAAGTTTATGCCTTTATTTTGTGTTTTTGAGCTTATTGACCTAGGACCAGTATAACTATTCTTATTCAAATAAGTTTTAATTGCGGACTTTTTTTTGTTAAAGGCTTCTTTTAAATAATATACTTTTGTAATTCCGGATTTTATAAGAGAGTTTATTTTTTCTTTTGTTAGAATTGTATGCCCAGGTAGTATTTCATTATCATCCTTGTCGTATATAGGATATGCCAAGGTAGAGTTTACTGCAATGTGTTCCAGGCTGATTTCTGTATAACCTTCTTTCATAGTTTTATAAATATTCTAAGTCATAGATGGTTTTTATATAGTAGTATAACACCAATATTGTTATATTTTACTAAAGTAAGTATATAGCCTTATAATAAATAAGGGAGTTAATTGTTTAAGTATACTAATGGTGTTTTTTTTTTTAATCTTTTTACCGTTTGTAGGAAATATTATTGTTATTTTATTAAAATTACGATAATATGTCTAGCTAAAAGTCAGTATAATAACTATTTTCAAAGTAATACTGCTCAGCCGTTAAGCTAACTATTTAGTATTTACTATACTAAGCTAAGGTCAGCTAATAAATAAGATATTTAGTCCCAGACTAGGGTATATAAAAATTGAGTTAACAACTCTTTGATAAAGTTATTTACCATTATGGACAATATCAAAATTATAAATGATCTAGAAAACTATATCTCACCTTTTCCTTTTCTTATGAAGAAGTGGGAACTTTTTTATCCTCAACTTGAGGATTATTACAAAAATGGATCCTCTAATCTACTCTTGCAAAGAATAAAACTAGGTGATATCCTAGACCTTAAATTTAATAAAGGTGTTAATAACCTTATAGATAATAATAAGTTAAAAGAATATGATTGTCAGTATATAATCAAACTTTGTCTTACCGGAAAGAATGACCTATCAAATAGCTCAAAAAAACTAATAAATAACATATTAATGGAGTTTAAACTAAAAAAAGAAATATATACTATTAATATTAACCTTGTTGAGAAAAGAAGTTTAGCAATATATCCATCTTTAATATCCCAATTATCAAAATATAGTTCTCCGCTTATTAAAGGAAAGGGGCTTAAGGATATAGAATATCAACTGAAAAGCTTTTTTAGTAATAAGTTATGTCTTCCATTTCTTATGAATGCCTCATACGCTAATAAAAGACTTATAGCTCATCCAATAACCTTTGCCACATACCTAAATATGTTTTTTATAGATGAAAAAAGACCATACAAGCTCTTCTGTGAAAAACAGAGCAATTATTGGCGAAAAAGAGCTATGCAGGTGATACTAGGGCTGAAAGGAATACCAGCTATCTCTTTTTTTCAAACACGAATATCAGAAAATGACTTTTATATACAAACAGCCAGTAAACTAAAAAATAATATTACTAATAGGGTATTCCAAACAAATGAAGATAACTTAATAGGTTGGGAAAAACGCTTTTTTAACCTGATAAAAAGAAAGAACTCACTAAAAGACTTGAAAAAATCTATAGTTACTATGGCTGATGAAGAGTTCCACCTTAATACAGAAAAAAAAATAGAACATGAAATAACTGAGCTAACCCATAAACTATATAAATTAAAAACTAAAGAATTATTAATCCTAAAAGAAATACAACAGCTTGGAGGAGAGTTTAAATCAGAAAAAACTAATAAACAAATCGACCTAAATAATAAACAGTTTAACCTATTTAAAAAGCCTAATATACTTAGTGATATTGACTCAGAAAAAATTGAACAACTTATTGCAAACTATTATATTAATCTTTCTAAGATCAACGTATTAAATGAAAATATAGCCGATCTACAAAATAAGAAAAATAAAAGTATAGAAAATATAAAGTGTAAAAATAGTAAAACCATAAAAGATATTGAGCTGGATATTAGTTCTATAGACCAAAATATAAAAGAACTAATAAGTAAAAATTATAAGTATATAATAGAGCTCAACGCATTCCATGACCTTATCATTGACGAGGCATTATTTAAAAGACCATTAAACGAAGAGAGAAAAACTGTAATACGGTGTATGGATATTCTAAGGGATAGTTATGAGTTAGAGCATAAGAAAATATTATTAAATTTCTTTGAATGTCTAAAAAATAATCTAAACTATTTTGGTTTTCCTAAGGTTTACTCAATAAGCTTTAATAGGTTGTATATGCTAAAGATATCCTACGAAAAAAGGGTAGTTAGCTTTAATGATCTAACAGACTACCAAAAGGATATTTTTGTAATATGCTTTTATTTAACCCTTTTTAAGCTGTGTATTAACGGTGAAAGCTATGTTCCTTCGCTGTTAGTCATTTATCTTCCTCATAGACTGAGGGAAAATAGTAGTGAGTATGTGGATAAAATTGAAAAGCTTTTGGAGAGTAATAAAAACTTTCAAATAATTATATTCTAAAATATGTCCGACGTATGTTAATTAATTTAGTCTTTGTCGACCCAGAATAAGACAGTTCCTGCTAGTACTGGTTTTCCATCCTCAACTAAGATTTTAACTATTTTACCTTTAACCTCAGCTTTTATCTCATTCATCATTTTCATTGCTTCTATAATACATATAACAGAGTTACTAGAAATATTACTTCCTACTTTTGCGTATGGTTTATCGGTAGGAGAAGCCGCTTGATAGAATGTCCCTGCCATAGGAGAGGTTATCTTAAAGTAATTGTTTTCTTCTTTTGAGTCTTTGACTGAGTTTTTAGTTAAGTCTTTTTTGGAGAGGTCTTTTTTATAATCTACAGGTTGATTTACAATAGGGTTATTAGGTATGTTTGTATATAGTTGAGTTTTCCTCATTTTTAGAGGTAAATCTCGTTTAAGTTCTAGTTTAACACCGTTATCTTCTAAATTGAGCTCATCTATTTTATATCTATTAAATAGCTCAATAAGACTACTAATATCTACTTCTTTAAAATCTGATTCTTTCAATTATTACCTCACTTATAGGATTAAATCACAAGTTAGCTGGCTATATAATAAAGAAGGTACTAAAAATTAATGCTAATGAAAAGGAAAATTATAACTGAATATATAATATTATATAACTTTACAATGTAAGTTATAAGAGTTTCTTTGTTTTATGTTATAGAATGATAAATAAAAAGTCCGGTATATACCAGACTCTCTATTTATTTACTATTTTTTGTTTAATATACCGTTTATGGAGTCACTAAATTTAAGTTTAGCCACTTTTTTAGCTGGTATATTAATTTTTTCTTTTGTTTTAGGATTAACCCCTGTAGTAGCCTTTCTTTTCATTACCTGAAACGTTCCAAAGCCTACTAATGAGACTTTATCGCCTTTTTTAAGGGTATTTCTTACTATTTCCATAAAAGAGTTAAGTCCTGTTTCACTATCTTTTTTGGATAAACCACTCTTTTTAGCTATGGCATCAACTAACTCAGATTTGTTCATACTTTCCTCCTTGTTTTATAAACGTAAACCTTAAAAGCTAAATTCCGCTCTCTAAACTCATTCCAATAATATATAATATTATATTCTTAGTCAAGACCATGTTTTATAAAAGTATTAAGTTTTTCTCTTTTCTATATAGAAAAATAGAGTATTTAACCATGAGTATATAGTTATAACTAATTACAATTTAAATAGTTAGTCTATAGCTTTGCTATAACTATCGCTCTACTAAATATAAGCTCTAAAATTAAAAAAATATCTATTTAGAAGGACAATATAACTAATTTAAGAATAAACTTTTTAATAGCTTATTTGTCTTTTAAACATATATTGACTATTATATAAACAATTAACTCGAATATAAAGAGAGAATATGTTTAACTATATAGTAAAACGGCTCTTAGTAATGATCCCCACCATATTTGGTATAACTATTATATCTTTTATAGTGATCCACCTTGCACCAGGTAATCCAGCTGAACTACTAGAACAACAAGGTGGACAAATTGTTCAGAAGTCCAAAGAGGTATCCTTTGAAACCGTTGACGAGTTCAGAAGACGATATAACCTCGATAAACCCTTACACATACAATATATAATGTGGCTTAAGAAAGTCATAACTTTTGACTTTGGTGAGTCAATAACTCATAACGGTAAATCGGTAAACTCCCTGTTGGCCGAGGCTATACCCATTACACTATTATTATCCACCATATCAATACTAATAATATATATAATCGCCATACCTCTTGGAGTTTATACATCCGTTAAAGAGAATACCATACAGGATAAAATCATTACTCTAATATTGTTTATGCTCTATTCTTTGCCGAGCTTTTTTGTTGCAATATGGCTTTTAAATCTCTTGGCCAGTGAGCAAATAACACAAGAGTTTATATTAGGACTACCCATAAGACTATTTCCAGCACAGGGACTATCTTTAGACCTGCCAATAATAAGCCTTATAGAACACCTAATATTACCAATAACATGTATGACATTTGCTGGATATGCTTATCTAGCGAGACAAATGAGAGGGGGTATGCTTGAGGTCTTAAGACAGGACTACATAAGAACTGCTAGAGCAAAAGGACTATCTGAAAAAACCGTTGTACTAAAACATGCCCTTAGAAACTCCTTAATCCCAATAATCACTATTGCAGGAAGTATATTACCAGCCCTAATAGGCGGGAATATAATAATAGAAAAAATATTTGATATACCTGGTATGGGTAGGTTAAGCTTTAACGCCATCTATGATAGAGATTATAACGTTGTTATGGCTGTATTTTACTTATCCTCTGTGTTAACGCTTTTGGGTATACTAATAGTTGATATAATATATGTTGTTATAAACCCCAGAATATCCTTTGACTAAGGACTAATATGATTCATAAAGAAAATAACTCTTATCTAAATATAGTATTAAAACAGCTTAAAAAAAAGAAGTCTGCCATAATATCCTTGTGGATAATATTTATATTTTTCTTTATAGCCATATTTGCTCCCCTGTTAGCCAATGATAAACCTCTAATTCTATACACTAACTACGGTGAGTATTATAAGTATTACTATCCAGCGTGGGAAAGAGCCCATAACGTATATGTAAATAATCGCCCAAAACAAAATGAACTAACTAAACAAAAAAATAAGGCTAATAAAGAGTTTAACCTGCTCAAAAATGTCATACATAAGCTCAATCAACAAAAGGATCGGTTAACAAATAAAGAAGAAAGACTAAGAGAGCTAATCAATGAAAACGCTAATAACAAAGACCTCAAAAATCAAAAGAAGAAAATAGGAGCTAAAATACTATCCCTAAAACAAAAACGGGTTAAAAAGTATAGCCAAAAAGAACAACTTAATATAAGCCTAATAGAGATAGATCATAAGCTAAACAAAAATAAAAATGCCAAACTAATAATATATAACCTCGATAAACTTAAGTTCCCTCTGTCCGAAAAACTAAATAAGCATATTGATAAAATTAAAGACAAGTATAAACTAATATTCAAAGATAAAAATATTAATACCGCTATAAAACTGGGTAATATTAAAAAAGAAATAGTAAATACCCTATCCTTTGGCAAAGTAGAAAAAGAACTGGTTAAAAAATTAACCTTTCCTGCATTCTCAAGCCTATCTATATTAGACGTTATTTTTATGATGGGATTGTTGTTTATACTTATTTTCCCCATAGTTAAAAGAATAGCATTTAAACTTAGCCATAATAAAATTACAAAAAGGCGAATAATATATATAACCCTAATAATATGGATAACACTACCATGTATGCTTTTAATATTAAACTCTGACCCCCAAATACCCATTAACTATAAAAATATGATAATTAAGTCGTCGACTAATGACTACGCTATTTTCCCAATGGTACCCTTTGGATTTAATGAAAACTTCTTAGAAGAGAAATATCAAAAACCCAGTATACTAAAATATATATCAGACAATAATTACGGTAGACATATATTGGGTACTGACCACACTGGGCGTGATGTGTTATCACGGATGATATGGGGTGCGAGGGTATCTTTATCGGTTGGGTTTGTTGCTGTGTCTATATACGTTATAATCGGTATTATTATTGGTGCCTTAGCGGGATACTTCGGTGGATGGGTAGATATTATAATATCCAGATTCATAGAGATTGTAATATGCTTTCCAAGTTTCTTTTTGATATTAACAATAATCGCATTTTTAGGACCAAGTATTATGAAGATTATGGTTATAATAGGCTTAACAAGCTGGACAGGGATAGCAAGGCTTACCAGAGCAGAGTTCTTAAAACTACGAAATCAAGAGTTTGTAACAGCGGCTAAGGCATTAGGCGTATCCAATTTAAGTATTATATTTAAACATATATTACCCAACTCCCTAACTCCTGTTTTAGTGTCAGCCGCATTTGGTATAGCATCAGCCATGTTAATAGAAGCAGGTTTAAGCTTTTTAGGCTTTGGTGTACAAGACCCTAATCCCAGTTGGGGACAAATGATTAGTATGGGTCAAAGCGATGTTTTAAACTATTGGTGGCTTTCATTAGTACCAGGATTTGCAATATTCATATCAGTTACAACGTATAACCTGTTAGGAGACGCCATAAGAGAAGCTATTGATCCACGACTAAAAAAATAATATGCCTTAAACCTTTTCTTTTTACTAAAGTCATAATAGTTGTTTATACCTTTTTCATAGACAGCCTTTTCTCTTGTATTTTATTAAGTATTTTAGTAATCCACTTAGTCTCAGCCAATAACATAAAGGTAAAAAATATCATAATAGAGTATACAGGATAAACATATCGCATACTCGGTATGCTTAAAGTGTGTATAGCCAAATGAAAACATATTAATGTATAAACACTTGTCATAACAGACATAATAGGAAAAACCTTATACCTTATAAAAAGAAAATAGAATGATAAGAATAGTCCTATAGCCCATATAATGGGTAAAACAGTGGGGGAGATAATATGCACTCGTCTTACAAAAGAGCCCAAAGATTCAAAAGGCTTAACTCTATAGTCAACTTTTTTTAATAGGTCTACTTGTGGATGAGTTTTATTATAGTTCAGTAGGTGCTTAGGAACATTGGCCCAAGAGTATTGAACAACATTATCCCTGGATCTAACTATGCTAACAAGCCTATTACCTGTGTTAAATAAGAAAGATAGAAAAACCTTTGCCTTTTCATAAGTAAATTGAAAAGGGTGGGATGTAATAGCCTCTATAGCAAGTTATTTACATAGCTTATCATACTCAAGAGCAGAGCCTTTTACATATTCCCCCATTATTTTACTAGGCCCATCTTTGTGGAATAGTAACCAGTTTTGATTTTCATTTCTTTGATTACGCAGTTTTCTATACTTTATTATATACGGTTTAATTAGCTTTTTAATTTCTTTATTCTTAGTAGGTTTATCTAAATCAAGAAAACGGGCACTACCACCAAATAAATTTGGTCCTCCATTGAGACTTTGTCCAAAAAAATCATTGTGGTAATAGTTAAATGTAGCTTGACCACCTAAAACAACTAAATAAGGTAAGTAAAATATTATAGAGCTAATTAGTATTTTTTTAAACTTATCTTTTGCTTTATAAAAAGCTAAAATGGATGTTATAAGTCCAAATATTATAAAATATATAGCAGCAGGTTTAGTAATAGTGGCTATCCCAGCTACTAAGCCTAATAAAAAGAAGTGTAACAGCCTAGGGCCTTTATGTAATCGTACTATAAACCAAAAGCAAAGGCTAATAAGGAATGCTAATAATAGTTCTGGTCCAATTAGTGACTCATAATTAAGATGATAGCCACAGGAGGCTATAAGTCCAAAAAGCCATAAACTAATTTTCTGTTTAGGATAAAGCTCCCAAAATAAATGATATAATATAACGGCAATTAGTATGCCTAAAATCATTTGTAAAATAACAACTGCTAAATAGTCCCCTGCAATAACTAGAATAGGCATTATAAAAAGTGGATATCCTAAGGTACGTGTAGTGTAATGAGTTTTACCAGTTTCTAATATATTATGGGCTATAGCTGTATATCCAGGAGTATCAGGGTTAAAACGTCCATGGGGGAGTTCTGATAACCATATAATCCTAAGTAAAATAGATATGGCTAAGATTATCTAAAATGCTTTATTCCATTTTGTTAAATTGCTTTCTTTCACAGTAACTCCTTTTTGAGTGTATATCAAGCTTTAGTATAAAACATAAATTATAACGTATAACCTATTTATTGACCTGTTATACCTTTTCCCAAAATAAATAGCCTGTTATGGTACCTTTTTTAGCCTCTATAGGCTGAGTTCTAAGGGATAAGCGAGTATTATTATCCGAGAACTCATAATGCCTTATTTGATCACCAGCAATCCAGTTTGGGAATAGGCTTACATCTACATGATGATAAATTATTTTTTTATCTTCGTCAATACTATATTTACCAAAATAAGCCATATACCCCTCAAAAGCAGACCTTATCTCGGTATCAGTACCATTATATTGGCTCATAGACCTAAAGGCTTTACGCTCAGGATTCATAATCTGTACAGCCATATGATTAGGCTCATAAATTAAAAGCCCTATACTTTTTTTACCCATAGGATGGCTTATAGTTCCATCCTCATACTTAAACTCATTGGATATAAGTCTCCAACTGCCTAAAAATAAATCTTTTGTCATTAATCCTCCCTATAAATAATACATTAGTTTTTTAACTCTGCCTTTAGCTCTTCTTTAGTCTGAAGTGCTTTTGGAATAAACCACTCACTCAATATATAACCAGGCCTTCCTCTGTAGAACTTAACATTACGATACCTGTTATTATAAACCGCTTTCACAGGGATTGTATACAAAAATAAATAAGGCTGTTCTTTGTGTAACACCTCATGAAAACGAAAGTATAACTTATACCTCTTGATAGGGTTTATAGCACGTCTTGCTTTTTCAATAATGCTATCCGCCTCGGTATTATTAAAACCAACATGATTACTACCCCTATTAGCCCACTGTGATGAATGCCATATCTGATAAGGGTCAGACTCTATTGGAGTACCCCATCCCAATATACATAAATCAAACTTACGGTTGCTAAGATGTTCCAAAAATACAGACCACTCAAGCCTCGTAAGGTGTATTTTTATACCAACTCCCCTAAGTTCCTCGTATAAAAAGGCGTATATCTTCTGAGCACTCTGAGAACCCTGAGGATACAATAATTGAACCTCAAAAGGAATACCATTTTTATCCCTAAAACCATCACCATCTGTATCAACCCATCCAGACTGGTTTAGCAAATCAATAGCACGCTCTCTGTCATAATCATAGGGCTTTACATCATGATTGTACGCCGGACCAAAATAATATTGACTACCACTAACAACCTTACCCATACCATAATACAGACTTTTAAGCACCCTCTTTCTGTTAAGGAGCATAGTAAAAGCCGTCCTTACTTTTGCATCCCTAAAATAGGCCTTTTTCATGTTATATCCAATATAGCTAAATCCACCGGTATAATAAATAGCTTTTGCAAACTTAGCCTTAAACCTATCACTATTACTACTATTAAAAAACCGCTCAGCCGACATACTGGGCATAAAGTCAATATTGCCATTCTTAAGCTCGATAAAACTCGTTTCTGGATTAGTTATAAACTTAAAATATATCCTCTTTAGATATGCCCTTTTGTCCTTTTGAAAATAGTCGTCATTCCTGATAAGCATAATATGCTTTTTAGACTTCCATCCAGTTTTGTTAGACCTGTTTGATAGCAGTTTAGACGGCATATAATATGGACCAGTACCAATAGGAGCATGATTAACCTCATGACTAGTAAAATGCCTTGCTAACTCCTTCTTAGTAAATACTTTATTATCGGGTAGGTAAATATGCTTTGGCAGTATGGTAAATCCCCCTGCAAAGTCTACTGCCTTAAAATACTGCTTATCAAAATATATGGTAATAGTATTATTACTATCCTTTGTCCAAGCCTTGATAAGGCTATAATAGCTCCTTAAGTGCGTTAGCTGGTGTATATAGGGATTCTTTAAAATCTCAAGGCTAAAAATAACATCATCAACATTAAGTGGATGTCCATCATGCCATTTTACATTATCACGTAAAGTAAACTTAAAAACCACAGCTCTATCATAAGCCCTGGTATAGTTATCAGCCTTATCCACCCTATACCTAAGCTCATTAGACCCAATAATCAGCCTTTTGCCATTAACCTCAATGGGTATAGCTAAAATCCTCTTTTTATGCTTGTCCCATTTTATGTTGTCCTCATCAACGTTACCCGCTATATAGTTGTTCTCACCCTTCTCCTTAAAAACACTGTCCTTTTTATAGCCCTTAAGCCAAACAATATCATAGGCCTTATAACTCTTTGCAAGACTTGGTATTACCTTAAAAGTCTCTGGATCAGTAGTCAGAAGAGAGTTAAATACATAAGACGCAATTATACTACTAACAGATGAATTATCCAATATACTTATAGCCTTAGGCTCTACCCCAAACTGTACGTTTAAAAAGCCGCCTCTAACAGGCTTATCATATTGGCTATCATTTACAATGGGATTAAACCCATCCCTTATAACTTTTGGCTTATTATACTGCTCCCAATGTTCTACTCTGTTCTTTAGACCAGTAATATACTTAATTTCCTTTTCAATATTAGGCTTTCTTATTATAACCTGCTTCTTTAACCTACTAGCATTAGAACTATCATAATAACAACCGCTAATCAATAAAAGTATAATTAAAATGTATGGTTTATTTTTCATAGTCAATATCTTGCTATATAACCTGTCTTGGATCAAGGGCATCCCTTAGTCCATCGCCAATAAAGTTAATACAGATAATAGTAATGGATATTAATATACCAGGGTATAAAACCAAATATGGTGCCTTAGTAAAATACTCCTGAGCATTAGACAGCATATTCCCCCATGAGGGAGTTGATGGATCAATCCCCAAAGCTAAATAACTAAGCACTGCCTCATACTGAATAACACTGCCCAAAGACAGAGTAGTAGCTATTATAACAGGAGTTAGGGCATTGGGTATAATATGCTTAAATATAATCCGACTATTAGATGAGCCCAAAGCCTTACAAGCATCTATAAACTCCCTTTGCTTAATGGATAGAACCTCTCCTCTGACCAGCCTTGCAACTCCCATCCAGCTAAACAGCGATATTATAAGTACAATTAATATTATACTCCTCTGCTCAACAACGGCCGCAAGTATTAATAGAAAAGGTAAAACAGGTAATGACAACATGGTATCAGTTAGTCGCATAAGCATAGAGTCGATTATACCCTCAAAATATCCAGCAGTAGCCCCTATAATAGTACCCAAAAAAGCAGAGAATATAGCCGCCATAAGTCCAACGGATAATGATATACGTCCCCCGTAAAAAAGACGGGTGAATACATCATAGCCATGCTCATCTGTACCCATAAAGTGTTCTTTTGATGGCTCTCTAAATATCTCTTTTATATTAGGCTCACCCACTGAGTAACTCGATAGCACAGGTATAACAATAGATAAAATCCCAAGTACAATAATAATCCACAGACTGACCATAGCTAATCTATGTTTTTTAAACCTTGTCCAGGCTATCTTGGATGGTGATAAATACTTATCTTTCTTTTTGCTAAAAATCATAATAGCCTATTCATGCCTTCTTAATAGACAGCTTTTTATCTTTTCTTTTATTAACTATTTTATCAACCCACTTACTTTCAGCCAATAACATAAAGGTAAAAAATATCATAAGAGAGTATACAGGATAAACAAATCTCATGCTAGTATGTGCTATAGTATGAATAGCCAAGTGAAATAGTATTAATACGTAAGCACTGGTCAGAACAGACATAATAGGAAAAACCCTATATCTTATAAATAGAAAATAAAATGATAAGAACAATCCTATAGCCCATATAGTAGGTAAAACAGCAGGGGATAGAATATATATTCGTCTTACAAAAGATCCTATAGATTTAAAAGGCCTACGTTTATAGTTTTCAATAGGCATGTTGTCTGGGAAGTCTACTTTTGGATGAGTTTTATTATAGGATAATAACTTCTTAGGAAGGCTTTGCCAAGAATAGTGAACAATTCTATCATAAGGCCTATTTAAATTCATACCTATATTATGTGGGAAAAATAATAGCTCTATAATGTCTTTTGTTTTTTCATAAGCAAATCGAAAAGGGTGGGATGTAATAGCCTCTATGCCCAATTCTTTACATAGCTTATCATACTCAAGAGCAGAGCCTTTTACATATTTCCGCATTATTTTACTAGGACCATCTTTGTGAAAAAGTAACCACATTGCATTTGCTTTATCTTGACTATAGAGCTTTCTATATTCTATTATATATGGCTTAATTAATTTTTTGATTTCTTTATTCTTAGTAGGCTTATCTAAATCAAGAAAACGGGCACTACTACCAAATAAATTTGATCCTCCAATACTAGTTTGTCCAAAGAAGTCATTGTGATAGTAGTTAAACGTAGCCTGACCACCTAAAACAACTAAATAAGGTAGATAAAATATTATGGAGCTAATTAGTATTTTCTTAAACTTATCTTTTGTTTTATAAAACGTTAAAATAGATATTATTAGTCCAAGTATTATAAAATATATAATAGCAGGCTTGGTAATAGTGGATAGTCCAGCTATTAAGCCTAACCAAAAGAAGTGTGAAAACTTAGGAGCTTTATGCAAGCGTACTATAAGCCAAAAACAAATGGTAAGAAAAAAGGCTAATAATAACTCTGGTCCAATTAACGACTCATAATTAAGATGATAACTACATAATATAATTAGTCCAAAAAGCCATAAACTGATTTTTTGTTTAGGATAGAACTCCCAAAATAAATGATATAATATAACGGCAATTAGTATACCTAAAACCATTTGTACAATAACAACAGCTAAATAATCCCCTGCAATACTTATAATAGGTATTAGAAAAAGTGGATATCCTAAGGTACGCATGGTTATATGAGTTTTACCAGTTTCTAATATATCATGTGCTATAGCTGTATAGCTTAATGAATCAGGACTATAAATGCTATGAGGGAACTCTGATAACCATATAATCCTAAGCAAAATAGATATGGCTAATATTATCCAAAACGCTTTATTCCATTTTGTTAGATTATCTTCTTTCATAGGAGTATCTCTTATTCTGCTTGTTAAGTATTAAAAATAAAACTAAAGTTTAATTAGAAACTAATTTTATAAACGAATTAAATATCCTAAAGCTGTAATGAGAAGTCAAGGGGGTTTAAACTTTTTATATTTATATTATGACTATTTATAAACCATAAAATTGATTGCTGTTTGTTAAAAAAAATATTATACTTTAGCTATTAAATTGGAGTATTGGGATGGGGAATAAATTATTATTAACCACTATGGTTTTATTGTTTTTAGTTAGTTGCTCTCCTAAAATAGCTGAAATCCAGAGTGAGAATATTACATATAGTCAGTTTGTTAGCTTGTTACAGAGTGAGGATCCAAGGTTTTATAAAAAAAAAGACCTTGTTATAGAAAAAGAACTATCTGATTGGAAAAGGCTTAAATCCATATTGACTGACTACCTTAATAACAAAGCTATATGGATAGACCTTAATATAAATGAGTTTTCTAAAACTATATCCTCAAATGTTAAAAAGTTATTTTATTTATATACTATTTCGCAGTTTACTTTTGAAAAGCTAAAAAAAAATAATAAATTAAGACATTTTAAAAAAGATAAGAATAAGGTAATATTTTATGAAAGGGTATTAGAAAAACCTAATAACAACTCTCTAACTATTTTAGAAGTTAAGAATATGTTAACCTTAACTGTGGGAGAGCTTAAAAGCATATTACCAAAACAAGCCAACATAAAAGATTTTATTAAAAATAATATGCTACATAAAATATATTTATCCATTGAGGGTAAGAGACTTGGTCTTGATGAAATATCCTCGTTTAAAGATATGTGGAAGCTTAATTGGAAGTGGAGACTTATATATTTGTATAAAAAGAAGTTGATTAATGAATTAACTCAAAAGATAATTAAAAAAGGTGAAAAGCCTTTAAAAGATTATTATAAAGCAAATAAAAGTAAATTTGGTATGTATCCTAAGTCTACAGGTAAAAAGCAGTGGTATCAGCTTTCATATACTAGGGTAAGGAATTCTATAATAGAGCATTTTGTTGAAAAAGAGTTTGATAAATTGAACGAAAGACTATGGGAAAAATATAAAATTAGTATTTCTAAAAAATACTTTAAATCTTTTGAAAACAACGTATAAAATAAAGGATATAATTCTGTTATGAGAATACGAGTTGGACATATTAATGAATTAACAATTGTTAAGTTGCCACCACTTATAGCTAAAATACGTAGTTATATAAAAAAAAGAGAGTTCCATCAGATTGTTATGCTGGACTTCAAGCTTTTTCTTAAAAGTTTGTATGATAAACGGCTTGCTCAGATGATCAATAAAGCTAGTATAGTTTTGCCTAGGGGTAGGATTATGACATGGGCGATTAAGTTTCTTGTTTCTTTTTCTATTGATCACCCCGATAGTAAAGATTATGACAGTATAGTATATGAAAATGAGACTGATGTAGACTATTATGAATATAATGAAAATAGTAATGAGTTGTTTTATGAGGGATCTAATCTTTTATTACTTTTATTTCGTTTGTTTGCTAAAGGTAGTGTAAGCTTTTTTTTATTAGGTGGAAAGGTAAAAGAACTTAGTTTGGCTGTAAAGCATATTAAAACAAGCTTTCCGAGGCTTAAAATATTAGGAACGCATTCTAACAAACAACTAAAAAGGGACTATACTGGAATTATAGAAAAGTTAAAAAAGGTTGCCCCCAATATCTTTATATTAGACTTAAAAACAGGAAAACAGGAAAAATGGATATATGAACATAAAGATGACTTATTAAGGAGTGTTTGCATTGGGGTATATGACGAAATTAGGATGTATGCGGGAAAGAAGGGGCTATTTATTAGTTTAGGTATAACTATTATCATAGATAAGCTATTTTTTTTATTTCGTCTTATTCATTTTATATTTTTAATTTTTATATTCAAAGTCTTTTTTAAAAAGGAAATCCAATGTCTAGAATAAATACTATATCTTATTACGAAAATTATGTTGAGATTATTGAGCAGACCTTATTACCAAATGAAAAAAAGCTTATAAAAATAAGCAATCACATTGACATGGCCAGTGCTATAAAGCGTCTTGCAATAAGGGGTGCACCTGCAATTGGTATAGCTGGAGCTTTTGGAGTTTATCTTGGTGTTAAGGACTCTGTAGCAAAGGAATATAATGTCTTTAAGGATGAGGTAAATAAGGTTATTAGCTATCTTAAGGGTACAAGGCCTACTGCTGTTAATTTGTTCTGGGCTTTGGAAGAGATGGAAAAGCTTATTAATAAAAATTATGATAAAAGTGTTAATGAGCTTAAAAAGGCTTTATTTGATAAGGCTGTTAATATATTTGAGGATGACCTTAATAGAGGGGTTAAAATAGGTCAATTTGGCTCTAAGCTAATTAATGATGGGGATAACATTATTACCCACTGTAATGCTGGGGGATTGGCTACCAGCGGATATGGGACTGCATTGGCTCCTATGTTTATGGCTAATACTAATGGAAAAACTATTCACGTATACGCTGATGAAACAAGGCCTTTATTACAAGGTGCAAGGTTAACTACATGGGAATTAATGAATAATAACATTGATGTTACTCTAATTACGGATAATACGGCCGCTCATGTTATGAAGACTAAAAACATAAATAGTGTTATTGTTGGGGCTGATAGGGTTACCATAAACGGAGATGTGGCTAATAAAATCGGAACTTATAGTTTGGCTATTAATGCTAAGGAGCATAATATTCCTTTTTATGTGGCTATTCCCTTGTCTACGGTTGATCCTATGTTAGAAAATGGTGAGGATATACCCATTGAAGAGCGTGACCCTAAAGAAGTAACCCAAGGTTTTGGTAAAAGGACTGCTCCAGAGGGTGTAAAGGTATACTCTCCTGCTTTTGACGTTACCCCTAATAAATATATTACAGCTTTCATAACCGAAAAGGGGATTATTTATCCTTCTTTTAGGGATAAGTTTAATAGCTTGCTGGCTAATGGATAGGCTAACTATTATTAAATTGATAAGTAGAGGATTAGTATATGAATATTGTTGATATAGCTATATCTGTTTTGATATTGCTATTTTTCATTTCTGGATATAGAAAGGGATTTACTGGAGCCTTATTTTCTTTATTATCCATAATTACAGGTGTTATATCTGCCTATCTTCTTTATAAGCCTTTTAGTGATTATTTAGTTAAAGTGATAAAATCGCCTGGAGTTGCTAATGTAATAAGTTTTGTTATAATATTTATTATTGTGAACTTTGTTGTGAATAAGCTTGGAGACTATCTTTCTGTACTGATGAAGAAATTATATTTAGGTTGGTTAAACAGTATTGCTGGTGGTGCTATTGGTTTTGCTAAGGGATTCATACTTATTGGGATAACGGTTTTTCTTTTAAATCATTTGGACTTCCCTTTGGCTACTAAGGAGTTTAATGAGTCTATATTAGTTCCCCATATACTTTATGGTTTTAATTTAGTGTTTAACTTTGCTATGGATAGTATTCCAACATCTGTAAGGGATAAGGCTAAGGATTTTTACTAAATATTATATGCTGTTTATTGTTCTATAAAAAAAGAGGAGCTATGCTCCCCTTAATTTTAACTGACTAAATAAATATACTTATAGGACTGGGCCTGACTCAAGGTTTGACTTTACAAGTTTATATGTATTATCCACTTTGACGACCTTTTTATTTTCATCATTACCTATTCCATAGGTTGGTGTGCCTATTATTCTTGAGTCGGGATAATATTTAGAACCAACAAGATTATAAATAGCCCCGCCTTTGCCTTCTTTTTTATCTTCAACACTACCAGCAATGTTTTTATTAAAAATCACCGTATTATCTAAAGTGGGAGAGCTATTATTATCATTAACCATGCCCCCTCCGTAATATGTAGTCGTATTACTAGTAAACTTCACATTTGTTAAAGTGGGAGAGCTCTTAAAATTATACATGCCCCCTCCGTAATATGTAGCCGTATTACTAGTAAACTTCACATTTGTTAAAGTGGAAGAGCTATAATGATTATACATGCCCCCTCCATGCCGATTAGCCGTATTATTAGTAAACTTCACATTTGTTAAAATGGGAGAGCTAAAATAATTATACATGCCCCCTCCTCCACTTGGCCAGTTGCTATCGTTAGATTTATTACCAGTAAAATAACTATCCATTAATTTTGGAGAACTATTATTATTATACATTCCCCCTCCATGCCGATTAGCCGTATTATTAGTAAACTTCACATTTGTTAAAGTGGGAGAGCTCTCTTTATTATACACGCCACCTCCTCCATCTACCCAGTCATCACCGATAGATTTATTACCAGTAAAATAACTATCCATTAACTTTGGAGAACTATTATCATTATACATAGCCCCTCCACTCTTTGTAGCCGTATTATTATTAAATCTACAATTGACTATCTTTGGAGAGCTTTTATTAGCATTATACATTCCCCCACCGTTATTAGAATTATTATTCCTAAAGTTAACGCTTATTAAATTTGAAGTGCTATTACTGTTATAAATAGCTCCACCACTATTTTTAGCCTCATTATCCTCAAAGTTAATGCTTATCAAACTTGGAGAGCTATTATCATTATACATAGCCCCTCCACTGTCCTTATTAGCACCATCAGCCTTGCCCTTAGTAATAGTAAAGTACTTCAACTTTGAAGTTTTATTTAAACCCTTATTATAAAAAACATTAAGTACCCTTTTATTACCAAGATCACCAGTTAAAATAGTCTTAGTAGGATCCTTATCCCGTTTATCGCGGTTAGTGGTATATCCCCCAATGACTACTACATTATTTCGTAAGGCAAAATGTTTATTACGTTCCCCGCTACCGCCGTTGGGATGGCTATTAGGCTTATAAGTCCCTTGAGCAACATATACTATGCCCCCATCTTTTTTAGCTTTATCAATAGCCTTTTGAAGGTCATTAAAAGCTTTTTGCCAAGTTGATCCATCACCTCCAGCCTTTGCGTTAGCTCTTACATGCACTCCCCCTGGTATATAATTATTTGTATCAGTAGCTAAAGAGCTAAACTGTATATTATTTTTACCTAAAGCTTCATTAACCGCATTATCATCACAGCCAAATAGTGATAAACTAAGTAGTAATGCTGTTAATAGCTTTAAGCGGATCTTATTTTTTAGCATGTAAGCCCTCCCCGCATAATTTTAACTGTAAATATATATATAATATTATAGAAAATCAAAACTTTTTGATAAAATAAAAAAACTGGATAAGCTACTATGCTGTTTAGCTATAGTTAGTTTAATTTAATTTGTTTAGGAAGTTCAAAAGGTTTTTGAGGGTATAAGTCTTTAGGTATAACAACACCATAGCCTTGTTTTATGGTAAAGTTATTATTTTGTTTATTAATAGTTAGTTCGCCATAGTATACGGCTAGTTTAACTGTACCATTGGGATAGGTTTTAGCAAAGTATACACCGGGTTTAAGTTCTATTTTTGATCCTGAAGATAAAATAATAATATGTTCTGTATTCGGATACGGGATAGTTATATTAACTCCTCCATTGTTTAGTCTGACTATGGTTTTGGATAGATTTTTAGTTCTATACATATCGGCAAGATATATATCCATATTGTCATTAAGGGTTATAGTTGATCCGCTGTCAAGGGTGATTATTGCTTTAGTATTGTCTGAGGTGTTGATGGAGCTATTATCCTTTATAATTTTGTAGTTATTAGTTATGTTGTATAAGTTGTGAGTAGTTTTGCCATATAGGCTTTTTAGCTTTGCTATTCTTGTTCTAGCTATTGAATAGGGTATTTTCAAGGTCATACCAGGTATAATCTTTTTTGGAGACTTAAGCTTATTAAAAAGGAGTAGTTCTCTCCAATAGTCAAAGGTTGCAAGGTGTTTTCTGGCTACTTTGTATAGATTAGTGTTATTATCTATCTGGATGGTATAATAATTATCTATATTTTTGCTAAAACATAGCTGACTTAAAAAGATAAGTATTACGGAATAAACAACTTTTTTCATAATGATCTCTGGCATAATGATTTTTCGTTTTAGTTAAAATATCGTCAAATAGGCTTTCGGATAAAGTAATAAAACTTTGCTCTATTTAAGTTGTTCTATAAACTCTTGTTCACTTAGGATAGTAATATTTAATTTATTAGCCTTATCCAGCTTTGATCCTGGATTAGTACCTGCTATAAGGCAATGAGTTTTTTTACTTATGGACGAGCTAATATTACCCCCATAACTTATTATTTTGTCTTGAGCTTCTTTTCTACTAAGCTTAGTTAGACTACCGGTTAATACAAAGGTTTTATTAAAGAAAAAGTTATCTTTGTTAATGGCGGTCATACTCTCTTTCATACTGACTCCTGCCTTCTCTAACTTTAATATTATATTAAGGTTATAGGCTTGTTTAAAGAAGTCGATTATGCTATTAGCCATAGTGGGGCCAATATCGTCTATATTGGTTAGGCTGTTTGTATTAGCTTGTTTAAGCTCAGCTATGGAGTTAAAGTTGTTAGCCAGGATTGTTGATGCCCTAGAACCAATATGTTTAATCCCTAAAGCCTTTATGAGCCTATAAAGAGGGCGGCTCTTACTATTATTTATAGAGCTAATAAGGTTATCAACGGACTTATCCTTAAAGCCCTCCATATTGATTATCATATCTTTTGTGAGGTAGAATAGATCGCCGTAATCTTTTATCAGTTCTTTGTTTATAAAGAGTTCTATAATGTTTTCACCTAGACCATCAATATCCATAGCGTCTTTAGAGGCGAAGTATTGTATTCGTCTTTTTAGTTGTTCTGAGCAGTTAATATTAGGGCATATTAAAAATACGTCTTCTTTAACAAGGTTGGTTTTACAACATGGACAGCTTATAGGGGGGGGAAAGGTTGTACTAGTGGTCTTTCTTTTAGACTCAACAACGCTTATCACTTGTGGTATTATCTCACCGCCCTTTTCTATGAATACGGTATCGCCTATTCTAATATCTTTTCTAGTGATTTCGTCGAAGTTGTGTAAGGATGCCCTACTAACTTTAGTTCCTGATAGTAAAATAGGGTTTAATATGGCTATGGGAGTTATAATCCCCAATCTACCTACTGATAAGCTAATATCCTCTATTATGCTGGACATCTGTTTAGCAGGGAACTTATAAGATATAGCCCATCGTGGTTCTTTAGCGGTATATCCCAGTATATTTTGCTGACTAATAGAGTTAACCTTAATAACCATGCCGTCTGTATCGTAGTCTAGATCGTGTCTTTTATCTATCCAAGTGTTTATATATTCTATCACATCATGGATGGAGTCTAACAAAGCTATATGACCATTAACTTTAAGCCCTAGGGTTTTTATATAGTTTAGTCTATCGAAGTGAGTTTGGGGTATATTTTTATTGTCAGCGTTAGCTATACCATAAAAGAAGGCGTCTAACTGACGTTTACTAACTTCTTTTGGGTCAAGGAGCTTTATAGAGCCTGCACTAGTATTTCTTGGATTAGCAAAGGGTTTTAGGTTATTATTCATACGTTCTTTGTTTAGCGTTTTAAATATTGACTTAGCTAAGAATACCTCTCCTCTTACTTCTAGGTTGTCTGGCTTATTTAGGATAAGGGGTATTGACTTAATAGTACGGATGTTATTGCTAACGTCATCGCCATATTGTCCATCACCCCTTGTTATAGCCTGACTATATTTACCGTTTTTATATCTAATGGATATGGATACGCCATCTATTTTTAGTTCAACAACGTATTGGGGATTGGTATTTATATTTTTCACTATTCGGTTATTGAAGTCTATAAGTTCCTTTTCTGAGTAGGTATTACCCAGACTTTTCATAGCTATGGTATGTTCTACAGTGTTAAATCCTTTTGATATATCACCATATATTCTTTGAGATGGAGAGTTTGGATCATAAGCCTCTGGATGTTGTTGTTCAAGGTCGATTAGTTTTTTTATTAGTGTATCGTATTCGAAGTCGGATATTTCTGGTTGTGCATCCACATAGTACTTTTTGTTATGATGGTGGATTATATTTCTTAGTTTGTCTATTTCGTTATTCACTATTATGTCCTAGTTATTTATAACTTTATCGATTAAATTAGCTTTAGGGTGAATGTTATTTTTTTATTCGTATTTTTAATTATTTATATAAATATAGTTATTTAGCTCAAGGAGTTGTTAATATGATATGGTATTTAATAATGGTTTTATCGTTGTTTAGCTTTTGCAGTGGTGATAAGGCTAATATTGATAATGATATTTGGAGTGCCGCTAGTGATTGTGGAGAATATAGTTGTAAAGAGTTTTTTAGTTATAATACCAACAAAATAATAGACTTCAAAAATGTTGATTATAAGCTTTTACGTGCTGCAATTTTTCATGAGACAAATGTTTTTAGGTTAAAGCATAACCAAGTTGCTCTAAAATATTCTTCTTATTTGGATAAGGCATCGCAAATTCACGCTGATGATATGTTAAGGTTAAACTTTGTTAGTCATAAAAGTAAGGTTAAAAAACATAAAACCATTAAAGATAGATTAATTATTTCTGGTCATAGTGGTTTTGGTTCTGCTGGTGAGAACATTCTACAGATATATGGCAATCCTCCTAGTCGTAATAAGCCTCATACATATATTAGTCTTGCTAAACATGTGATTAATCTTTGGGGAAATTCTAAAGGTCATAGGGCTAATATGTTAGGATATGGATATAGTTATTTAGGTATTGGGGCTAAGGCACGTACATATTATCCCTTTCAGTTTTATTGTGTACAGGTTTTTTCTAGCAAACAAAAGTAGTTATTTTGCCCTATCTTTCATAAGTTTGTCTTTTCTATTTAATGTATATATCTTTTCATACACAAGAATAGTAGTACAATATTTATAATTATTACAGTTAAGGAGCTATCATGAAAAAGCTATTTATAGTAATATGTTTATTAGTTTTACAGGGGGTTTTATTAGCGAATGTTAATAATGACCTTCGTGAAGCTGTCAAGGCTGGTGACTATAATAGAGTAAAGGACTTAATAGCAAAAGGTGCTAAGGCTAATGGACTAAGTATATATTATGGCAATACTCCTTTACATGAGGCTGCTTCTAGTGGCCATACAAAAATAGTTAGATTATTAATATCTAAGGGTGCTAAGGTTAACGAAGTAAGAGTTGGAATAAGCTATACTCCTTTACATTATGCTTCTAAAAATGGCCATACAAAAACAGTTAAGTTATTAATATCTAAGGGTGCTAATGTTAATGTAGTAGGTATGTTTGGCGTTACTCCTTTACATTGGGCTGCTTCTAGTGGCCATACAAAAATAGTTAGATTATTAATATCTAAGGGTGCTAAGACTAATTTAGTAAGTATGTTTGGCTTTACTCCTTTACATTGGGCTGCTGATAGGGGGCATACAAAAACAGTTAGACTATTAATATCTAAGGGGGCTAATGTTAATGTAGCAAGTAAAAATGGCAATACTCCTTTACATAGTGCTATTGAAAAGGGGCGTACAAAGGTTGTTAAGTTATTAATATCTAAGGGGGCTAATGTTAATTTAGCAGATAAAAAAGGCTATACTCCTTTACGTGAGGCTGTTTCTAGAGGGCGTGCTGAGATTGTTAAGTTATTAATATCTAAGGGGGCTAATGTTAATTTAGCAGATAAAAAAGGCAATACTCCTTTACATAGGGCTGCTTATAGGGGGCATACTGAGATTATTAAGTTATTAATATCTAAGGGGGCTAAGATTAGTGGAGTAAATAAATATGACAAGACTCCTTTACATCTTGCTACTCAAAATAGACATACTGATTCTATTAAGTTATTAATATCTAAGGGGGCTAAGATTAATGGAGTAAATAAATATGACGTTACTCCTTTACATAGGGCTGCTGATAGGGGGCATACAAAAACAGTTAGATTATTAATATCTAAGGGTGCTAATGTTAACGCAGTAAGTACATTTGGCTTTACTCCTTTACATAGGGCTGCTTATAGGGGGCATACAAAAATAGTTAGATTATTAATATCTAGTGGTGCTAAGGTTAATGCAGAAGGTAAAAATAGGGTTTCTCCTCTACAAGTGGCTGCTGATAGGGGGCATACAAAAATAGTTAGATTATTAATATCTAGTGGTGCTAAGGTTAATGCAGAAGGTGAAAATGGGGTTGCTCCTCTACAAGTGGCTGCTGATAGGGGGCATACAAAAACAGTTAGATTATTAATATCTAAGGGTGCTAAGGTTAATGTAGTAAGTATATTTGGCTATACTCCTTTACATAGGGCTGCTGAAAAGGGACATACAAAAACAGCTAGATTATTAATATCTAAGGGTGCTAAGGTTAATCTAGTAAGTATATTTGGCTTTACTCCTTTACATAGGGCTGCTCTAAAAGGGCGTACAAAGGTTGTTAAGTTGTTAATATCTAATGGTGCTAAGGTTAATTTAGCAGGTAAAGATGGCTATACTCCTTTACATAGGGCTGCTGAAAAGGGGCATACAAAAACAGTTAGACTATTAATATCTAAGGGTGCTAAGGTTAATGTAGTAAATAAATACGGCTTTACTCCTTTACATGAGGCTGCTGATAGGGGGCATACAAAAACAGTTAGATTATTAATATCTAAGGGTGCTAATGTTAATGTACAAGATAAATACGGCTTTACTCCTTTACATAGGGCTGCTGATAGTGGCCATACAAAAACAGTTAGATTATTAATATCTAAGGGTGCTAAGGTTAATGTAGTAAGTATATTTGGCTTTACTCCTTTACATAGGGCTGCTATAGAAGGGCGTACAAAGGTTGTTAAGTTGTTAATATCTAAGGGTGCTAAGGTTAATTTAGCAGGTAAAGATGGCTATACTCCTTTACATTGGGCTGCTGATAGTGGCCATACAAAAACAGTTAGATTATTAATATCCAAGGGTGCTAATGTTAATGTAGCAAGTAAAAATGGCTATACTCCTTTACATAGGGCTATTGAAAGGGGGCGTACAAAGGTTGTTAAGTTATTAATATCTAAGGGGGCTAATGTTAATGGAGTAAGTAAATATGGCTGGACTCCTTTAAGTTGGGCTATTGAAAAGGGGCGTACAAAGATTGTTAAGTTATTAATATCCAAGGGTGCTAATGTTAATGTAAAAGATAAATACGGCTATACTCCTTTACATAGTGCTATTGAAAAGGGGCGTACAAAGGTTGTTAAGTTATTAATATCTAAGGGTGCTAATGTTAATGTAGTAAATAAATACGGCTATACTCCTTTACATAGTGCTATTGAAAAGGGGCGTACAAAGGTTGTTAAGTTATTAATATCTAAGGGTGCTAATGTTAATGTACAAGATAAATACGGCTTTACTCCTTTACATTGGGCTGCTTCTAGTGGCCATACAAAAACAGTTAGATTATTAATATCTAAGGGGGCTAATGTTAATATTAAAAATAAGAATGGTGAGACTCCATTAGACATGGCTATTGAAGAGGGGCATACAGCTACTATTAAGCTCTTAAGGTCTAAGGGGGCTAAAAAGGGTTCTGATATAGATTGATATAATGATATTTAGTTAGTAGTTTTTTTCTTTGTGCTGTAATAAGCTGTTATATTTTTTTGTATATAAGATAATTAAATATTCTACCATCCTGTTATACTACTAACATCATAACATCCCACAATATACTCAATATAAAATAATTTTTTCTTTGGAACTTGTTATAAATGAATTATTTTTTATTTATGACTTTGTTAATGGGGTGATAATGATTAACGAGAGTAAGGCAAAAAGACAGATTGTAGAGGTTGGAAGGTGGTTATATGATAAAGAGTTAATAGTAGCCACTGATGGTAATCTATCCATTAGGCTTGGAAATCGGATTATAGCTACTCCTAGTGGTATGTCAAAGGGTTTTCTTAAGGAGTCTGACTTAGTTATTGTTGATATTAACGGAAATAAACTAGCTGGACGTAATAAGCCATCCACTGAGCTTAAGATGCATACTTATGTATATAAGGTTAGGCCTGATGTTTTATCTGTAGTACATGCTCATCCTCCAAAGGCAACGGCATTTACTATAGCAGGGGTTAGTATGGCAAAATGTGTTATGCCAGAGGTAGTTGTATCTTTGGGAGCTATACCTACTGCACCTTATGCTACACCGTCTACTGATGAGGTTGTTAACTCCATTTGTGAATATATAAAGCAGTCCGACGCTGTTATGCTTGATAGGCATGGTAGTCTTACTGTTGGTGATACTATATATTCGGCATATAACAAGCTTGAGAAGATAGAGCATACTGCTCAGATCATGATATACGCTAAAATGTTAGGTGGGGTGCAGACATTAAGCCCATCGCAGGTTGATAAGCTTATGGAACTCAGAAAGACTACCTACGGCTTAGAGGGCGATGTTGTTAGATGTGATGATAGTTGTGGTTTGCATGATAACTGTAATAGAGCTGATAACAATGATATAGTGAGTGATAATACTTCTCATGATGATTTAGTTAGGATTATTACAAATAAGGTTATGGAGCACTTTAGGGATAAGGTATAGGGTTTATTAAGCTTGTTTATCAAAGTTTAAAGAGGATTTATGGATAACGCTTTATACTATGGTGATAACTTAAATATATTAAGGAATTATATTAAGGATGAGTCTATAGATTTAATTTATCTTGATCCGCCGTTTAACTCAAAGGCTAATTATAATATTTTATTTTAAGGAGCCAACAACAGATAAGTCCTCACAGGCGCAAATTACTGCCTTTGAGGATACATGGCATTGGACTCAGCAAACAGAAAGGGCATATCAGGATATAATTAATAGTGCCCCTGCTGATGTTGTTGAGATGATTAGGGCTCTAAGGCAGTTCATTAGAGAGAATGATATGATGGCTTATCTTACAATGATGTGTATTAGGTTAATAGAGCTAAGGAGAGTTTTGAAAGATACTGGTTCTATTTATCTACACTGCGATCCGACGGCTAGTCATTATTTAAAAATACTTATGGATACTATATTCAGGGTTAAGAACTTTAGGAATGAAATTGTATGGCATTACAGAAGATGGACGAATGTTCAAAAACAGTTTCAAAGAATGCATGATATAATATTAAGGTACTCAAAAAGTCATAATTATTATTTCAAGCCTCCATTAAGAAAGTATTCACAAACTGGTTCTGGAATACATAGTGATGGAACTAAATATGATAAAAAAAAAGATTTAACTTCTCATAATGATTGGTGGATTGATTTATCACCTGTTAATACTATGGCTAAAGAAAGGCTTGGCTACCCTACTCAAAAGCCCATTACCTTATTAGAGAGGATTATAAAAGCCTCATCAAACAAGGGGGATATTATATTAGACCCATTTTGTGGTTGTGGTACAACAATATGCTCTGCTCAAAAGCTAAAAAGAAAGTGGATAGGTATAGACATTACCCATTTGGCTGTTAATTTAATGAAGTGGAGGCTTAAAGATATGTCCAGCTTAGAGGTTAAAAAGGACTATAGGGTCATAGGCGAACCAGAGGACATATCTGGTGTACAAGCTTTATCTGATCAGAATAAATATCAATTTCAGTGGTGGGCTTGTTCATTGGTTAATGCAAGGCCTTATGGTGATAAAAAGAAGGGGGCTGATGGTGGGATTGATGGTTATATTTACTTTAATGACTATGGTGAAAATAAAAAGATACTTAATAAAAAAGCTATTGTACAGGTTAAGGGTGGTAAGGTGGCTAGTAAGCCTACTGTTGCACAAATTAGGGACTTATGTCATGTTATTGATAGGGAAAAGGCAGAGATTGGCATTTTCATTTGTATGCAAGAGCCTACTAAAGCAATGATCACTGAGGCGGTTAAAAAGGGCTATTATGACTCAACAGGGTTAAATAATCGCTATCCTAAAATACAAATATTTACTATTGAGGAGTTGCTTGATGGTAAAAAGCCACAACTCCCCCTCATTATGGATTATCATAAGAAGGCTGAAAGGCTAAATAGAAAAGCTGAGTTTGAAGAGGACTTTTTTCATTAATTAAACGGACTAGCTTAACAGATAGGTATTTTTTATGCTTAAGATTTTGATGATAGAGGATGACTCTGAGATAGCTGAATTATTAACTAATTATCTTAGCCAGTATAATATTGAATTATTTAATTATCAGAGTCCTATGCTGGGAGTTAATGCTCTTGAGCGGGATAAGTACGATCTTTTAATACTTGACTTGTCCTTGCCTGGTATAGATGGATTAGATGTGTGCAAGCTGGTAAGAGAGAAGCATGACATTCCTATTATTATATCCACGGCTAGGAGTGATATTACTGATAGGGTACTTGGTCTTGAGGTGGGTGCTGATGATTACTTACCAAAGCCTTATGATCCAAGAGAGCTTGTTGCAAGAATACAGAGTGTTCTAAGGCGTTATAACAAACAGATAGAGAAGACAACAAGTGGTATATTCAGGGTGGATGACGATTTAATACAAATATATAAATACGGTGAACCTTTAGATCTTACCAGGGGTGAGTATGAGATTTTAAAACTTTTTATAAAGCGTAGTGGTTATGTGGTCTCAAGGGAGTATATAGCGGATAATATTGATAGTTTTCATATAGAGAGCAGTGATCGGAGTATTGACGTTATTGTTAGCAGGATTCGCAGTAAGATTGGGGATAGTTCAAAAAGACCTAAATATATTCAATCAGTAAGGGGAGTGGGTTATAAATTTATAGGATGAATAGGCATTCAATTTTCTTTTATATTACGGTAGTTTTTGTTATTGCATTAGTTAGCATATCTGTATTATTCATTCATTTTCTTGATATGGAAAAGGAAATGGTTTTAAAGGGTCTTGAAAAGCGATATTTTACTATTTTCAGGCTTGTTCACCATAATATGATGCGTGGTAGGGGGCATATGCGTAATAGGAGGCAAGTCATAAATGAGGATATAAACAAGCGTATTAAAGACTTAATGTTAGAGCGCATTATAGATGATGATAAAAAACAGGACATTCTTAAAAGGGCAAATATTTTTACAAAGAGGCGTTTAAGAATGGGTAATGTAGCTATTTTAACTTTTGATAGGAGCTACTATCTATATTTACAGGGTCGTAATTTTAATTTTTTGTTTAGGGATTTAAAAGAGGATATTGACTGGCTTGAGGGTTATTTGTGGATGGTTTATTGGTTAGTATTTTTGATTATTGTATCATCGTTTATTGTAATTATAAAAACGATTTATCCAATTAAGCGGCTTAGGAATGAGATAATAAAGTTTGGTGATGGAGATTTAAATATTCAGTGTACAACGACAAAAAAGGATGAGATATCTCAGGTGTCCAATGAGTTTGATAGGGCTATTCATAAGATTAGGAACTTAATGGACTCTAGAACTGTATTTCTTAGGAATATTATGCATGAGTTAAAGACTCCCATTACTAAGGGTAAGATTTCGGTTGAGCTTCTTGACGACTCTCGTAACAAGGAGATTTTATTTAGGGTATTTAGTCGTCTTGAACAGCTTATTGAGGAGTTTGCTAACATAGAGAAGATAACATCCAGTGCTTATAGTTTAAACGTTAAGAGTTACAGGCTAATAGACGTTGTGGATCATGCTATTGATCTTTTATATGCTAACAGAAAGTCTTTAACCGTGGATGTTAGCACTAATAAAATTAATGTTGACTTTGAGATTTTTGCTATTGCTATTAAGAATCTTATTGAGAACGGTTTAAGCTATTCTACTGATAAGCATGTTATTATCACCCAGACTAAGGACTTTCTTCAATTTGTTAGTTTGGGGAAGCCATTAATTTATCCATTTGGAACGTATTTAAAGCCATTTTTTAGAGGTTGGACTAATAATGATTCTGGTCATTTTGGATTAGGGCTTTATATAGTTAATCATGTTGTTAGTGCTCATGGTTTTAGTTTTAGTTATGAGGCTTATAATGGTGAGAATTATTTTACCATTCACTTTTCACAATAGGCATTTGATATATTATGGTTGATAAATATATTAGTTTTTCGCCGCCTTTTATAGGTGAGGATGAGATTAAGGAGGTTATAGATAGTCTTAGGAGTGGATGGTTAACGTCTGGTCCTAAGGTAAGGGAGTTTGAGAGCCTAGTTTGTGATTATTTAGGTAGTGGTTATGGTGTGGCTGTATTTTCTTGTACATCGGCTATGTTTTTAGTTTTGCGTTCTCTTGGTATTAAAAAGGGGGATGAGGTTATAGTACCGACATTTACCTTTGCCTCTACTGCTCATGTTGTGGTACACTGTGGAGCGACTCCTGTTTTTGTGGATATTGATCCAAAGACCCTCCAGATGGATTGTAATAAAGTTAAAAATAAAATAACCAATAGGACTAAGGCTATTATTGCTGTTCACTATGGTGGTAACGTGGTTGACATGGATAGTCTTATTGACACTGCTAAAGAACATAATTTATATATTATAGAGGATGCGGCTCATGCTATTGGTTCTGAGTATCGGGGGAATAAGATTGGCACCCTGGATAGTGATGCAACATGTTTTAGTTTTTATGCTACCAAAAACATTGTTACTGCTGAGGGTGGTATGGTTATTACTAATAATTTATCTTTGGCTAATGAGGTTAGGAAGCTTAGTAGATATGGAATATCTGATTCCAGGCAGATATGGGATAATAGATATTCATCAAAGCCTTCATGGGACTATGATATAGAGCTTATAGGGTATAAGGCTAATATGACTGATTTAAATGCGGCTATTGGTTTACACCAGATAAAAAGGCTTGATGAGTTTAACCGTATTAGGACTATTTATAGCGGGATATACATTAGTGAGCTTAAGGATTTAGAGTTTATTAAAGTGGATGATAATAATAAGTCATCATGGCATTTATTTCCGTTGTTATTACCTGTGAATGTTAATAGAGAGCTTTTTATTTCTGAGTTAGGGAATCGTGGTATTGGTACCAGTGTATTATTTAAGCCTTTACACCTACACACTGCATACAAAAAGCTTTTAAACACTAAGGCTGGGGACTATCCAGTAAGTGAGAGTGTTTATAATAGGCTGATTAATTTACCTATTTCCCCTGCTATAAAAAAGGATGATATTTATTATATATCCTCTGTGGTGAAGGAGGTTTTAGGTGATATTAGTTATTGATAAACGTTATAGTTAACATTTAGTATTCAGATGTATTTTATATAGATTACTATTTTAGTTTAGCTTATTTTAAGAGGCAATTGTGAGAGAAGGTATTAAAGCTTTATTTTATGATAAAGAAATAGTTAAAAAGGTTAAGTTAAGGTTGCCTAAAATGTTTCAGCTTGCCGAGCTTGAGAGTTCAAGGGCTGGTAAAATTGGTATGGAGGTCGGTTCAATAAGAGAGGCTATTATAATAGCATTGTTGATTTATAAATTCGGTGATAAAAATATAGAGACTAATATACCTATAACTGAGTCTGAAGTAGATTTTAGAGCTTTTGGAAAGCCTATATCAATAAAGACTATTACTACAAACACCTTAACTGGGGTTAAGATAATTTGGACTGTTGATTATAAAAAGGTAGAAGAGTTTATTAAAAGCTATTATCCAAAAGTAGATATGTTACTTGTTCAAATAAACTGGAATAAACAAGGAGGACTATTTTATATACCGATAGATGTTCAAAAGCGTATATTTAAAAAACTTGGCAAGGATAAATATATTAAAGTTCCTAAAAAGGGTACTAATCCCAGAGGAATTGAGATTAGTAAGGAAGCGTTAATTGATCTTATTAATGACAGAGAGACAAAAAGCATAAATATAGAGTGGATAAGGTCAAAAATAGACTTTAACTTATACAAACGTTGGATTAAACTATGGGAGCAAGACTAATGGCTAAAGGTAATATAAGAAATACCAAAACGAGTTCTTTTGGTGTATCCAAGCGTATTGGACATGATTCATCGAAGTTTTATGACAGTAAGCTTTATGAGAATATAAATCAAGTAGGCTTACCGTGTAGTCAGACTGAGAATGTAATAGATAAAAAGTATTTAAATAGTATTATTGACTCATCTAGTGAGGATATGAAAGAGTTGCCTGATAATTCTATTCATTTAATGGTAACCTCACCACCATATAATGTTGGTAAAGACTATGATAGTGATATAACCTTAAATGAGTATAGAGATTTCCTAATAGCGATATGGAGGGAGTGTTATAGAGTTCTTGTATGGGGTGCAAGGGTTTGTATTAACATTGCTAATGTTGGAAGAAAGCCATATATACCACTACATAGTTTTATTATTGAGGATATGTTAAAAGTTGGTTTTTTAATGAGGGGCGAGGTAATATGGAATAAGGGGGCTAGTAGTGGAACATCTACTGCATGGGGTAGTTGGCAATCTGCATCTAATCCGACTTTGAGGGATGTTCATGAATATATTTTAATATTTTCAAAGGGCAATTTTAAAAGAGAAAAGAGGGATAAAGTCAATACTATAACCAAGGATGAGTTTTTAGAGTACACAAAAAGTGTTTGGACCTTTCCAACTGTATCGGCAAAGAAGATAGGTCATCCAGCACCTTTCCCTATAGAGTTACCCTATAGGTGTATTCAGCTCTATACTTTTAAGGATGAGGTTATACTAGATCCGTTTATTGGCAGTGGACAAACTGCCATAGCATCTCTTAAGTCGGATAGGTTTTTTATTGGCTATGAAGTTGATATTGATTATGCAAAGTTAGCTAAACAAAGGATAAGCCTTGAGGATGAGCCCAGTTTATTTAAGTTATAATATAGATATTTGTTTTTAGATTATATAATTAGTGTTTGACCAGTGTATTCTTTGTTGCAAAGGAGTTTATTAGACAGATAGTTTAATTTATCTCTATATACTGTTGTAAGTAGTTTAGTCCGATTGTAGTTAGTTTTATGTAATAAATTCCGCTATTGTTAATATTGTATTCAACTAGGCCATCTATTTTAAGTAAGGTTACTGCATTTTTTATTTGTCTATTGTCTAGTTCTTTGGTTTTGTTACTAATGTTTATAAAGTTCTTATTACCTTTTTGGTAGTGGTAAAAAACATAGTCTAATATTTCTTTAGGCAAGTTATCACTTTTCATTATTTTCTCCTGTTTATAAAATATATACACCGCATTATTATAAATTCATCTTATTTTTGTTATAATTTACTAAGGGTCTTAATCGTATTTTTAAGCTATATAGGACAAACTAATTTACCAAACTGTTCGGTTAATTTAAGATTTTCTTTATAGTCAACGGGACAGTCTATTATGGCAGGTTTATTTTGTATGAATGCATCATTTAGGATTGGTATTAGTTCATCAGCACTCATAACCCTATATCCTTTTGCACCAAAGCTTTGGGCATATTTAACAAAGTCTGGATTATTAAAGTTTATGTAGGACGATCGTTTAAACTTGTTAATTTGCTTCCACTCTATTAGCCCATATTTAGAGTCATTAAATATTAGGGTAACAAAGTTTACACCTATTCTAATAGCGGTTTCAATTTCTTGTGAGTTCATCATAAACCCACCATCTCCTGTTACTGCCAGCACTTTTTTATTTGGGAAGTGATATTTAGCACTAATAGCGCCTGGTAGAGCTATACCCATGGATGCAAAGCCATTGGATATTATACAAGTATTGGGCTTTATACATGGATACATCCTTGCTATCCACATTTTATGAGCCCCTACGTCGGATATAACAATATCGTCTATTCCCATGACCTGTCTTATATCGCTGATAATTTTCTGTGGTTTTAGTGGAAAGGCTTTATCATTATTATATTTAGTTAGTTCAGCCATTATAGTTTTTCTAAGAGATTTTGTCATTTGATTGTCATGGGGTTTGGCTATATCATTAATGGCGTTTAGGGAGCTATTTATATTGCCCACTAGGTCTATGTTTACGGTAAATGAGGAATCTATCTCAGCAGGGGTTGTATCAATATTAATTATTGTCTTATCTTTATTTGGATTCCATAATACGGGATGGTACTCCACAATATCGTATCCTACAGCTATAACCAGGTCGGCTTTATTAAACCCACAGGATATATAATCATTTGCCTGTAGGCCTATGGTTAAAAGGGACAGCTCATTTGTATATGGAATTGCTCCCTTACCCATAAATGTATGTGCTACAGGGATGTTTTGTTTTTCTGCAAAGCTAAGGAGTGATTTATGTGCATTTCCTCTTGCTATACCGTTGCCAGCCAGTATAATGGGATATTTAGCTTGTGATATTAGTTTAGCGGCGTTATTAACGTTTTTTTGTGATGGGTCTGGCATGTGTCCATCTTTTATTGGCAGAATGTATAAGTCATTATTTACGTTAAGTTCTGCAATATCCTCTGGGACGTCTATATGGCAAGCACCTTTTTTTTCAGTTTGTGCGACCTTAAAAGCTTTTCTGACTATTTCTGGTATAGTTTCTGCTATTTTAATTTGGCTATTCCATTTAGTTATAGGTTTAAAGATTGCCACTAAATCCATGTATTGATGGCTTTCTTTGTGCATACGGTTTAGTCCTGCTTGTCCAGTTATGGCTATTATAGGTGCGTGATCCATATTTGCATCTGCTATACCGGTTATAAGGTTGCTAGCTCCAGGACCAAGGGTAGATAAGCATATACCTGCTTTTTGAGTTAGTCTGCCGTATACATTGGCCATAAAGGCCGCACCTTGTTCATGTCTTGTTTGGATAAAGTTAATATTGCTATCTATAAGTGCATCCATAAGGTCTATATTTTCTTCACCGGGTACGCCAAATATTGTTGATACTCCTTCATTTTCGAGGCATTTAACTATTAGTTCAGCCGATTTCATATTTTAGACTCCCTTATATATTATATTTTTAAGTTAACACTTTTTTACAATGCAATTTCTTTTTTTTAACTTAATTGTTAAGTATTGTTGACGTAATTTTTATTGTTTTTTTTATAGATTTCTTTACTAATATAATTTTCATAGTTAAGTTTATTAGTCAGATAATGCGGATAATATTTTAAGGTTTTAGAAAAAGGGGTGTTATAAATGGATAGCGGGAAAGATAATAACTTTTTACCTTTAACCGTAGATGGAACTAAGGTTTACGTTGGACTTATGAGACGATTAGCCGCTTTTTTACTGGATGTTTCAATTATTATTGCTATTTTAGTTATAATAATCCAAAGCGGCTTATATCCTCTTGGTATTGACTATAGAGTATATGCACCTACTATAGTTATTTTTTTATTAACTTTTTATTTGATATATAAGTTAGTCCTTACCATATTTTTTGGAGCCACATTAGGAAAGTTTATAGTTGGCATTCGGGTTAGGGGAGTGGATGGTTCTTCTGTTAGATGGCTTAGGGTATTAAGACGTTCTTTAGTTGAAGTTATTTTGTTAGTTATGTTTTCATTTATTTTTTGGGTTTTTTTGGAGAGAGATTTTATTTATGCTTGGGGAGGAGGAGTTATTCCTTATTTAGCATGGATAGAAAGTTTATCAATTTTTATTGGTATATCTTTTTTGATATGGATTATAATTAATTTAGTGGTTTTATTTAGGAATAAGCAAAGACGTGCTTTTCATGATATAGTAGGTTCTACGGTGGTTATTAAAAAGCGTTTTATAAAATAGATAATACATTCATAATTAGGATTATTTTAGGTTTTATTTATTTATTATTTACTCAAATGGGATACAATTTGTTATCAAGCGTTTTAGTAGTTTATTGTAAAAACGTTCTAAGTTAATCAATTTTTATAGGTATAAGCTGTTCTATTATTTTTAATTCCCATAGAAATATACACATAAAGTCAATATAGAATATTCCAATAATCCGCTCTATCCTTTTATAGAACAATAAATCCGTTAACACTTAATAAAGGTCTATAATCCTTAGTCTCAGCAAGGGATTCTTAATAGCTCTCGTAGTGATGACTACTTGCATAAAAAGTGATATTTTGTGTTCATTGCTAAGGCATTTAAGCAGCACTTAAAGAGCATAAAGGGATAACCTGCTTGACACAAGGAAATAACTTTTCCATGAATATTTTAATTTTCCTGTTCCACAAAGAAATCTGGAATTCACTTCCCTTTACGTTATATGTCTTGCCTTTTTACCTTGTATGCCTCGTTATAATTCTATCATAAAATGATAACTAAATTATTAAATAATATCCCTTTAACCTTAACAAAAAAATAAATATGCTTATCAGCCCTAACTCAAAGTCTAAACCTACATGTTTATATTTATCCCCATTGTCAAAAACCTCTTTCATAACCTTTTTACCTTCATCAGAACACTTTCTATAACTTCATAATCTGTGTTTTTTAAGTTTTAAAAAAAGATAAATTACCTTAGAATACTTTTGCTCTTCATTATTATAAATAGCCCCGCCTTCTCCTACCCTGTTTTGTTATTTTTAAAATTTAACTTTATAAATTAGCTCATTTTTAATAAAAAAACTATTTTTTTATTAAAAATGTTAACTAGGAAGTTTTAGAAAGATAAACTAACTTATAATGCCTTTCTACACTACTAAAACAATCGATAACAATTATTATGTAATAATTAGGTAAATATTAAGTTTACTTTTTGTGGCATAGATGATTAACTGACTAATGTTGTCCATAAATAGCTATTTGCTTTTTCACTCTTTTATTGATATTTTATTAATAAAATAAATATATCTTTAAGGAGGCTTTAAAATGAAAAAATTACTCACAGTGATTACCTTTTTGTTAACTTTTTCGTTAGTACTAAATTGTGGACAATCAAAAAAGACATCAGTATCTAAAAGTAGTACTAACAATTTAGCTAACGACTATAAAATAGTAGAAAAGTTAATAAGTGAAGGAGCTGAGGTTAATGTATCAGACAAAAATGGTAATACTTTTTTACACATGGCTGCTGGTAATGGTGATATGAAGATAGCTCAACTATTACTTTCTAAGGGAGCTGGGGTTAATGCAGTAGGTGAATTTGGTAATACTCCTTTACATAATGCTATTATTAGTAGGCATCCAGAAGTTGCCAAGTTATTAATAAATAAAGGAGCTGAAGTTAATGCAAAAGATAAAACCGGTAATACTCCTTTACATAGGGTTGCTAATAGTGGAGATATAAATACTGCCAAGTTATTAGTAGATAAAGGTGCTAAGGTTGCTGAGCCTGATGATCGTGGCTGGAGTCCTTTACATATAGCTGGTGAGTTTGGAAAGTTAGAGGTAGTCAAATTATTAATAGATAAGGGCGTTGAGGTTGATATAGAGACTAAAAAGGGTAACGCTCCTTTATATGAGGCCGCTGAGCATGGACATATAGAAGTAATCAAGTTTTTATTATCTAAAGGAGCTAAGATTAATGGAGCAAGTAAAAAGCATGGCAAAACTTCTTTACATGTGGCTTCTAAGTATGGAAAAACTAAGGTTATTAGCTTATTACTATCTAAAGGAGCTGAGGTTAATAAAAAAGATAAAAAAAGCAGAACTCCTTTATTGATGGCTGTTCAACATGGACGTTCAAAGGCTGTTAAATTATTAATATCTAAAAAAGCCGATGTTAATGCAGCAGATGCTCTTGGTAACTCTCCTTTACATCTGGCTGTTATTAGCGAACTTCCAGAAATTGTTAATCTATTAATATCTAATAGAGCCAATGTTAATGCAAAGGATAAAACCGGTTATACACCTTTACATAGGGCCTCTTTTTGGGGGGATGTAAAGATAACCAAATCATTAATATCTAATAAGGCTAAGGTCAATGCAAAAGAAAATCGTGGTTGGACCCCTTTACATGTGGCTAGTGAGTTTGGAAAGACAGAGGTAGCTAAGTTATTAATATCTAAAGGGGCTAAAGTTAATGTAGCAACTGTAAAGAAGGGTAACGCTCCTCTATATGAGGCCGCTGAACATGGGCATACAAAGACTGGACTATTATTAATATCTAAAGGGGCTAAGGTTAATGCCGCAAGTAAAAAACATGGCAAAACTTCTTTACATGTGGCTTCTAAATATGGAAAGGCAGAGTTTGTTAGCATGATGCTGTCTAAAGGAGCTAAGATTAATAAAAAAGATAAAAAAGGCAAAACTCCTTTATTTATGGCTGTTAAATATGAACGTCCAAAGGTTGTTAAATTATTACTATCTAAAGGAGCCAATATTAATATAAAAGATAAAAAAGGCAGAACTCCACTTGATATAGCAAAAACTGACGAAATAAAGAAGCTCCTTAAGCCATAATCCTAATTGTTGTATTAAGCTTAAGGAAAGTTAAACCTTTTTTAATATAAATAATAAGATAGTACAATGTAACTTACTTATAATATGGGGCTTAAGTCAATTTATTGCTTAGCCCCTTTTTTTGTTGTTACTAATTTTTAAGTAAAGAATTATTTAAAGACAATTGCTAAATAGGTTTTATTTATATTTTAGTAAGCTCTATGAATATAAGATAGCTTATAATACCTTTCTACACTAGTAAAACAATTAATACCATAATTCTTCAATAATTATGGTATATTTTAGAATATAGATATACATAAGTGTAGTAAAGACCTTGTCGATAGATCTTTTTTTTATTATACTTAAGCCTCAAAAATAACATATATTGTTTTGAATGATAATTTGACAATTTGTATGCTGGATAATCATTATAGTTAAATATTACATTGGGTGTTTAAGATATATCAGTGTATGAGTTAATAATCTGTAAATAATGTTAATAGGAGAAGACAAATGAATTTAGATTTATTATTTCTTGCCCAAGCAACAGGTGAGGCTGGAGGCTTTTCTGGTTATATGCCTTTACTTATGATAGTGGGGTTTTTTGCTATATTTTATTTTTTATTAATAAGACCTCAAAAAAAGAGAGAAAAAGAACTTAAAAGCCAGGTTAGTACTATGACAAAGGGTGATAGGTTTATGACTGCTGGTGGGATTTATGCTACCGTTGTAGGCATTAAGGATGATATTATTGTTGCTAAAATAGCTGATGATGTTAAAGTAGAGATTAATAAAAATGCTATAACAAGGGTTGTAGCAAAAGGTGAGGTATAGTTTAGCAGATAGTTGGTTTAGTGTTATTGTGAATTATATTTAAAATATCTGGGAGTTAGGATGAGTAAATCAGGTCGCTTTTTTATTATCTTGTTTGTACTATGGATATGCTCTGTAGGCTTATGGCCCTTAATTAGTCCTCCGCAGGGTATATTTCCTAGCATCAACTGGTACTTTTTACTTGGAGATGAAAAAGAACAGTATAATAAGACAAATGATCAGTTAAAAAAGATCAACGATGAACTTGAAAATAGAATATATAAAATGCGAAGTATGATTCCTATAAAAAATAGAAAAGCTCAATATAAAAGTAATGACAGCGTTATTTTAGATATAAAAGAATCAAAAAATGGCTATAAAGACTATGTTATTGATCTAACTAAAAAAGATTTAATTATACAAAAAGTTTTTGCTAAAGTTGACGCTGATACAAAAGCTAAGTTTTTAAAGTTAGGCCAAGAGGTAGTTGCAAGACAAGCTACTCTTAACGAGTTTAATTATTTTAAAGAGATGCGTGGTAAGGTAATTAAATTAGGTTTGGATTTAGCTGGTGGGACTCATTTAACATTAAAGGTTGATCAGAAAGACACTGAGAATAAGTTAAAGCGGTTGTATGATAATAAAATGAAAAATGAGGTTATAGAGGCTCAAATTAAGGATGAGGGCAATAACTTATTAGAGGCTGAATTACAAAAGGAAATAGAAAAAAGAAAGGTTAGACTACAAGATGAGTATGAAGAACGTTTAGATAAAGAGCTTGATGAGGCTACTGATAGGGCTATGACTGTTATCCGAAGCCGTATAGATAAGTTTGGGGTATCAGAACCAACTATTAGCAAGGGTTTAGGGGATACTATATTTGTAGAGCTACCTGGTTTAGATAAAAGTCAGGTAGAGGCAACTGTAAAGACTATAACTGAAGCTGGTCGCTTAACTTTTCAAATAGTTGATCATGATATAATGAATAAAATTCCACTGAGCTATAAGACCCAGAGAGGGGAATATGCTGGCTATCTTAGAGCAAATTTAAATAAAAAAGAGCTCACTAACTATTTAAAGGAAAATGAAAATATTACTTTTTCTAATAAGACAGATAATTCTAATATATATCCTGTGATAGAGGGTGAAGAGTTTGGTAGCTCGAGCTTAAAAGGCTATCTTATTTTAAAAAACATAGTTGGTGTAGATGGTACTCACCTTAGTGATGCCCATATAGACTATGATCAGCAAACTGGTAGTCCAAGGGTTGTTTTTGAATTTGACTCTGATGGTGGAAAAAAGTTTGCCCGTCTTACAAGAGAAAATATAAATAAACAACTTGCTATTGTATTAGATGATAATGTGAAGAGTGCACCGTCTATTAGGAGCGAGATAAGGGATAGAGGAGAGATAACATTGGGTACTAATCCAAAGTTATCAGAGGTTAAGCGTCTTGTTGCCATATTGAAGGCTGGTGCTTTGCCGGGTAAGATAAGGGTTGAGAGCGAGATAACCCTTGATTCTAAGCTTGGTAAAGAATATCAAGAAAAGGGATTAAATGCAATACTTATTGGTATTAGTGTAGTTATTATTTTTATGCTTATTTATTATAGGCTTGGTGGCTTATTAGCTGTTTTTGCGTTATTGTTGAATATGTTTTTACTGCTTTCTATTTTATCCTCTTTCAACTTTACTCTTACACTACCGGGTATAGCTGGTATAGTTCTAACTGTGGGTATGGCTGTGGATGCTAATGTTATAATATTTGAGCGAATACGTGAGGAAAATAGGCTAGGCAAAGCCGTTCATAGTGTTATTGATGGCGGTTATGGAAAAGCATTTTCTGCTATTTTTGACTCCAATTTGACTACTATATTGGCGGCGTTTATATTGTCTCAGATTGGTTCTGGTATTATAAAGGGCTTTGGATTTACTCTTATGTGGGGTATTATTAGTAGTATGTTTACTTCACTTTTTGTAACTAGGTTTATGTTTGATTTAATTGTAGACGGTTTTCGTTTTAAGAAAGTATATGTATAGGTATTTTTAACTTATTTTCTAACACAATAAATTAAGGACTTAAGTGTGAAAGAAACTTTTGATTTTATTAAGGCTAAAAAATATGCTTATCCTGCATCTGGGCTAATAATTATATTGGGCATTGTTTTTTTATTTGTACAGGGCTTTGATTACGGTAGCGATTTTGAAGGAGGAGCGCAATTACAGGTAGCTTTTAAAAGTAATGTTAGTTCCTCTGATATTACTGCTGTTGTTGGGAATAGGGCTGATATTATTGAATTGTTAGACAATTCTAATGAGTATATTATTAAATTATCCATTAACGATAAAGACCTTGAGTACAATTCTGATGGAGAAAAAAAAGAATTAGGAATTAAGGAGTTTTCTAAGAAAAACCTTGTAGCTCCTTTAAGGCTTAAATATCCTAAAATGGAGATTAAGAATGAGACTATTTATAGTCCTACTCAAGGGGATATAATAAAAAACCAAGCTCTTATTGTTAGTTTGCTTATTTTGGTTTTGATATTATTTTATATAGGTCTTAGGTTTCAGTTTAAGTTTGGTGTAGCCGCAATCATTGCATTAATACATGATGTTTCTATTGTTTTGGCATTTATTCTTTTTTTTAATAGCGAAATGGATGTATCTACTGTTGTGGCACTTATGACTATTATGGGTTACTCACTTAATGATACCATAGTAGTTTTTGATAGGATTAGAGAGAACAAGAGTCTTTTGGATATTGATGATTATGTGCTTGTTGTTAATAAGAGTATTTATCAATCACTGAGTAGGACAGTGGTAACATCATTGACTACTTTTTTTGTGGTTTTATGTTTATATATTTTAGGAGGGCATGCGTTAAAGAATCTTTCGTTTGCATTATTGATTGGAGTTGTTGTTGGAACTTATAGTTCTATTTTTATTGCTAGTCCTGCATTAGTTATGTGGGAGAACTTTCTTATTAAAAGAGAGAAGAAATTACTTAGACAAAGAAAGTCTAAAAAGAAGTCTAGTGCAGTTGTATGATTAAGGTATAGTAAATGCTTGCTTAAGATTAGGACTGTCTATAAGGTGTATATTGTTTTACTATTTTAAATAAGCATAGTTTATTTATGCTTTTTAATGTTGGCGTATAATGTTATGAGCAAAGTAAAGATTAAGCTTTCTGATGGCTCACAGAGAGAGTATGATTTAGGTATTACTATAGAGCATATTGCTAAGGATATTGGTAGAGGTTTTGCTAAGAATGCTATAGCTGCTAAGGTTAATACTGAGTTAGTGGATTTATCTTATGTTGTTAAGGGTGATATTGACTTAGAGGTTATAACGTCTAAAAGTGAATCTTCTTTAGAGATATTGCGTCATAGTGCGGCACATATTATGGCACAGGCAGTAGAGAGGTTATTTCCTGATGCTAAGTATGCTATTGGGCCTGCTATTAAAGATGGATTTTATTACGACTTTGATGTTAAGTCTCCATTTACCACTGAGGACTTGGAAAAGATTGAACTTGAGATGCAGAGCATTATTAAAGAGGGCTATGTATTTGAAAGACGGGAAAGCAATATTGACAAAGCTATTAACTACTTTAGGACTAAAGAAGATATTTATAAGGTTGAGATATTAGAGGATATTAAGTCTAATAATATAGATACGGTATCTATTTATAGTCAAGATAATTTTACTGATCTTTGCAGAGGTCCTCATATACCTAATACCAAATACTTAAAGGCATTTAAGCTTTTGAGTATTGCAGGGGCATATTGGCGTGGTAATTCTAATAATAGGATGCTACAAAGGATTTATGGAACTGCTTTTTTTGCCAAAAAGGATTTGTTATCTTATATTAATAGGCTAGAAGAGGCTAAAAAGCGGGATCATCGAAAACTTGGAAAAGAGCTTCAGTTATTTAGCTTTCATGATGAGGGTACAGGTTTTCCTTTTTGGCATCCAAAAGGTTCAATAGTCTATGATGCTCTACTAGACTTAATAAAACATGAGAATCAAAAGCGTGGTTATAAAGAGGTAAAAACTCCTATTATTCTTCATGAGTCTTTGTGGCACGCCAGTGGCCATTATGACAACTTTAAGGAGAATATGTATTTTACTAAAATAGACAACCGTAACTTTGCAGTTAAGCCTATGAACTGCCCTGGACATTGTTTGATCTATAAAACTAATCTTCATTCTTATAAAGAGCTTCCTATTAAGTTTTCTGAGTTTGGCTTAGTTCACAGGCATGAGCTTTCTGGTGTACTTCATGGCTTATTTCGTGTTAGGAACTTTACTCAGGATGATGCTCATATTTATTGTCTTAAGAGTCAGGTTAAAGATGAGATTATAGGCCTTATTGATTATACTCTTTATGTTTATAGAACTGTTGGCTTTAGGGATTTTACTATTTATCTTGCTACTAAGCCTGACAAGTTTATAGGCGGTGAAGATGATTGGAATCATGCAACCAAGTCTTTAATGGAGTCGTTGGAACAACTAAACATTGATTATCAAATAAAAGAGGGAGAAGGTGCTTTTTATGGGCCTAAAATAGAGTTTAATATTAAAGACTCATTAGAAAGAGATTGGCAGTGTGGTACTATACAGGTTGATTTTTCTATGGCAAAAAGGTTGGATTTATATTACGAAGGTTCAGACGGGCAAAAACATAGTCCTGTTATGATTCACAGGGCAATATTGGGTTCATTAGAGCGATTTATTGGAATCTTAATAGAACATTATGCTGGAAAACTACCTTTATGGTTATCGCCTATACAGGTTAGGTTAATTCCTATTTTAGAAAAACATTTTAGTTATGCTAAAAAAATTGAAGAACTTCTTATAAGAAAAAAAATTAGAGTAGAGATTGACTTTCAAAATGAGAAATTAGGATATAAAATTCGTAAATCACAGTTGGAAAAAATCCCATATATGATTATATTAGGTGATAATGAACTTGAAAACAATGAGCTATCTGTAAGAAGTCGTGATAAAGGTGAATTAGGACATACTAATATAAATTCTTTTATTGAGCAGTTAGAAAAAGAAATATTAATAAGATAAATAAAGTTAGAGGTATCGCCATAGAAAAAGAATATAGAGTTAATAAACAAATTAGAGTGCCTGAGGTAAGGCTGATAGGAGAAAATGGCGAACAACATGGGGTTATTAAAACTGAGGAGGCTATGAAAATAGCCTTTGATAAAGACCTTGATTTAGTAGAAATTTCTCCTACTTCTAGACCTCCTGTTTGTAAGATATTGAACTACGGTAAGTTTAAGTTTGATCAGAAAAAAGCAAGGCGTAAATCTCAGAAGAATGCTAAGAAAATCCAGTTAAAAGAGATTAAGATGCGTCCAAAGATAGACCGACACGATTATCAATATAAACTTAAGCATATTAACACATTTATTTCTAAGGGTGATAAAGTTAAGGTGACTATGCAGTTTAGAGGAAGGGAAATGGCACATACAGAACTTGGAATGAATATATTAAAAAAACTAAAAGATGACTTAAAAGGTATGGTTGCTATTGAACGTGAGCCTAGATTAGAAGGTAGACAAATTGTTATGATTTTAGCACCTGCAAAATAATGTATATAAATAAAGGTTAGTTAGGGAGTTTGTAATGAAGGTAAAGATTAAAACAAAAAAATCTGCACAAAAAAGATTTAAGTTGACTAAAAATGGAAAAATTAAAAGAAATAAAGCTTTTGCAAATCATATATTAACAAAGAAATCCCAAGAGAGAAAAAGAAAATATAGACAAAGTGTAGTGGTTAGTCCTGCTAATAGTAAGAATATTAAAAAAATGATACCATACGCTTAGTTAAGAGGAAAATTATGCCTAGAGTAAAGAATGGAGTTGTCCATCACAAAAGAGTAAAAAAAGTACTAAAATTAGCAAAAGGCTTTAGAGGTAGAAGAAGTAAGAACTATCATACAGCAAAAGAAGCCGTTATGAGGTCTTTATATTCTGCCTATAAAGATAGACGTAGAAAAAAAAGAGATTTTAGAAGATTATGGATAGTTAGGATTAATGCCGCTGTTAGAGAATATGGTATTAGTTATGGCAAGTTCATATATGGACTAAATAAAGCTGGTATAGAACTAAATCGTAAGGTGTTATCTAATATGGCAATTGAAGATAAAGGCACCTTTAAATTAATAGTTGAAAAGGCTAAAAATGCTATATCTATTTAGTCTATTATTTTAATTCTTAGTCTTTTATTATCAAAGAGTTAAAGGCTATATTTTAGAGGTATAGATATAAAAACCTGGCTATAAACTAATATTTTTGACTTAATATTGAGTTATCTTAGTCGATATTGTAATATGATGATACATACAAAAATCGAAATAGATCAGTTTCTTAGAAAAGCTTTCTTTGGAGTTTTAACCTTTCCTTATAAAGATGGATTAGAAAGTCAATTAATGATATTCTCTCATAATGTAGATGGGGAGTTTTATTTATCTAGTCAAAATAATAAAGAGATATTTAAGCCTATTAGTGAGAATCCAAAAGTATCTATTCTAATATACAAAGAAGAAGATGAGCTTTCTAATATATGTCAGCTTTGTGTAAAAGGTATAGCCCAGTTATTAGACGGCTTTGATGATGAGAATACCTTATTAGGATATGAGATTATAGGTGAAAAGTCTCCTTATATAGGCAATATCCCAAAGGATAAGGAAAACAGGGATCAGTTTACTTTGATTAAAGTAGAGGCTAAAGAGATATCATATATAACTTTTGATGAGATGGCTAAACAGATTAGTCCTACTACTCTAAAACGAAGCTAACATTATATATAATAGTTTTATTACAGCAAACTATTATATACTAAGATAAATAATTAACAACTAGTCCAGAAAGTAGTTTTGGATAAAAATCAGTAGACTTTTGCGGCATCTTTTCTCCACTTTCTGTTATATTCTTAACTTGATCAATGTTAATGGGATTAACTAAAAAGCCAAGATCATAATTACCCAAAGAAATTAAATTAAATGCTTTTTCTTTATCCCTAAAATAGTCAACGTTTAGTTTTTTTCTAAGTTTATCTTCATCAATGCCCAACATATTCTCAAGAACTAGACTATGGAGAATAGTAATATCCAATGACTTCATATTTTTTGTATAATTCTTAGTAAATAGGTCGTCTATATTAATATCTTTTCTAAGGTTAATTGTATATAATTCTTTAGCTTTACAGGTTATTAATCCGAAAGAATGTATTGAGTTTTTTAATGTTTTGTATAAGTCATTTTTGTTATTATGTTTAGATATAGTAAAAACTTTTTTTAAGTTATCCAAAAAGTCATTCAGATTAAAGTTCTTTAATCCTTTTATAAAGCGATGGGTAGGTAAAATAGACATTCCAGATGTATCATCCATATTAATAAAAGTACACATAGTATAGTTAAAAAGCTCTTCACCTGTATAATTACTAGAGTGATTCTTTCTAATATTTCTATAATTTATTGAGGTTTCATATCTATGATGGCCATCAGCAATGTATACTTTTTTATTAGCCATTTCATTTTGTATATTTTTAATCAAGTTAGGGTCGTCGATTTTCCAAACTGTATGGATATTGTTGTCATCATCCTTTACAAGAATTATGGGAGTATTTTTGTCTATTTTGGATATGCTTTTCATTATTAAGTTTTGTTTATCACTGTATAGCATGAATATTTGTCCGAAAGTAGCCTCAGTAGCCGTTAACAAATCGAGTCTATCTTTTTTAGGGCCAGAAAGTGTTTGTTCATGAGGTAATACATTACCATTTTCCAGTTCATCGACTTTTAGTAGTGCGATAAAGCCTTTTCTAACTTTAGAAAAGCCTTCAAACTCATATTCTTGAGTATAATAATAAATACAGGGTTTATCCTCGCGAACTAAGATCTCATCCTTTATCCAGCTATGGAAGTAGCGTTTAGAACTATCATATCTATCTTCACTTTTATTTAGGTCGAGGCGTACAAAATTATATTCACTTCTATTGTAATATTCATCTTGTAATTTTTTATCAATTTTATCATAAGGAGCAGTTATAACAAGATTTAAGTCTTTTACCTTATTTTTGTTATACCTAATACCCCTAAAAGGTATAATATTTATCATTATGTTCCCCTAGCAAAGATTATAAGTATGAAATATAGTTAAAATAAAGGAAAGAAGCAAGTACAAAAGAAGTTATATACAAGTTATTTAACCTTATTATAAAAAGGTAATTAGATTTTTTAGTTTTTATTTATACGTCTTAATATAATATCTGAACGGTTATCCTTAATAGACATTGTCTTTTTTCTGTGCTTTAGCCTATTATCATTGATTTTACTAATCTGAGTGTTTTTACATTTTGAAGAAGTCCAATATCCATCTGAGGATACTATTATCCACTCGGAATATCTCTTTTTTTGTTCTATCCACCTAATATGATATAGTGTAGTTACAAAGTTAGTCTTAAGATTCCATAGTTTTATGGTTCCGTCCATGCTGGAGGATATAATAAACTTCTCATTGGGAGAAAATAAAGCATTAAAAACTAAAGAAGTATGACCTTTAAAAAGCCTTATACTCTTTTTCATTTTTTCTAAATTCCAAATGTTAATTTTCTTATCGGAACTTCCTGATATAAACTTCTTACCATCAGGAGTGGCTGCAATACTGTGTACATGAGCATCATGGCCCTTTAGAGTTTTAATGAGCTTTCCAGTTTTAATATTCCAGAGCTTTATAGTTTTATCCCTACTGCCGGATATAATCTTAGTCCCATCAGAAGTGAATATTACACTACTAATATCGCTGGAATGACCTCTAAATATTTTAATAGTACTACCAGTCTTAACATTCCAAAGTCTAATATTTTTATCTGCTCCGCCAGATACTGCAGTTTTACCATCGGGAGAAAAGGCTACAGTAGAAATGGGATAAAAATAAAAATACCCTTTAAACTTTCTTATAATACTACCAGTAGATACATCCCAGAGTATAATAGACTCACTGCCAGATAGAGCTGTTTTTCCGTCTGGAGAAAAAGTAACACTGGATACCCTATAAGTATGGCCTTTAAAAGTTCTTATTAATTTCTTATTATTTAAATCCCATAGTTTTATAGTTTTATCAAAGCTTCCAGTTAGAGCAGTTTTTCCATCGGGAGAAAAAGTAGTACTATAAACAATACCAGTATGTCCTTTAAAAGTTTTAACAAGCTTATAGTTTTTTAGATCCCAAAGCTTAACCAAACTATCACTTCCACCAGTCAATGCAGTTTTTCCATCGGGAGATAAGGCTACACTAAATATAGAACCTGAGTGAGCCTTAAATGTTTTAATAATATTTCCATTATTTAAGTCCCATATTTTTAGTTCACCATCCTCGCTCCCCGATATTCCCTTATTACCTTTGGGAGTTATAGCTACTGAATAAATATTCCCTTTTTTACTCTTAATAGATTTACTAGGAAGATAACCACTTGTATTCCATAGCCTTACAAGGTTATCTCCTCCTGCTGATAAAAACTTGTTGCTAATCTTAGATGGAGATACACTTCTTACCATAGAATTACTTTTAAAAGTTTTTAATGTTTTAGTATTATTTATATTCCATATTTTTATATCTCCGTCATCACTGCCAGATATAATACTATTATGTTTTGGCATGAAGGAAACCGCAAATACAGAACCATTATGACCATTAAAAGTTTTTATTAAACGTCTTTTTTTAATACTCCAAAGATTTATCTTTCCATCACTCCCCCCTGATATAATACTATTTCCATCAGGAGAAAAAGCTAAACTAAGTATAGTACCAGTATGCTTTTTTAGTTTTGCAATTTCTTTTTCTTTTTTTAAATCCCATAGCCTGATGATCTTGTCTGCACCACCTGATACAGCATAATGACTTTTTGGAGAGGATGATAAAGAGTTTATAAAAAATGAATGACCCTTTAATGTTTTTATTAGTCTATGGTTTAGTGTATCCCATACTCTGATACTGCCGTCATCGCCGCCAGAAATAGCCTTTTTACTATTTCGTAAAAAAATGGCTTTAAAAACATTACCTGTATGTCCTTCAAAATTATAAAACTTATTACAATCTTTTATATTCCATAAAGTTATCTTTCCATCGCTCCTTGCTATAATGATTTTCTTTCCATTAGGAGAAAATGAAGCATCATAAATATAGTTACCTCTAATTTTAATAGGTTTTATACTGCGGTTGTCAATGTCCCATAAGTTTATTACCCTATCTTTTTTTTCAGTAATTACCTTGCCCTCCTTAGTGGTGATATAATATCCTTTATTAGTAAGATTTAATACAAGCTTAGCACTACTAATATGTTCTATAGGTGGTTTGATATGCTTTTTAGTACAGCTGTGACTAAATATAAAAAGCAATAAAATAACAGATGTGATATACAATAGCTTTTTCATAACATCTCCTTTATAAAAAAGGACGGCTATATATTCTAACACATATATAAACCTATTATACTTAAAATTACTAATCTATAGGCGGACTATTTAAAATCTTTTGACTTTAAAACAAAAAGGGCTGGTATATAACCAGCCCCTTTTATAACTAAGGAGAGATAAATTAAAAAAAGCATCTAACAAATTGTTTATTAGATGGTTTAACTAACTAAACACTTGAATATGGAATAAATATCTTTTTTTTTATCAAACTCTTTAAAATAATAAATAAAATATATTAATTATTTTTATTAGTCATACCTAATTTTAAATAAGCTATGTTATATGGCTCTATATCCTTAATCTTCATTAGGTATACTATATTATTTGCCTTAGCCTCATTAATATTGTCTCCAGCTATACTTATTATATTATCCACCTTATAAATAACCTCAATGCCGTTAAAAGTTAGAAAACCTAAAACATCACCAATAAAAAAACGATTTTTTACCTGTATAATAATAAACTTCTGAGTTATAGCTTTTACAGTTCCAATATAGTTAAACCGATTATTACTGCTCTCAGTATGCTTTTTGCTGAATATAGAACTCCTACCAGCCCTGTTGTATGAAAATCCATTAGTATAACCTCTGTTGTGTAAAAAGTTAAACCTGTCAACCCAGGATTCTTTTTGGCTTATAACTCCATTTTCAATAAATTGATCAATAGCCTCTCTGTATATACTAACAGAATTAGCTAAATATAAATGTCCTTTCATCCTGCCTTCTATCTTTAGAGAATGAATACCACAGTTTATCATGCTGGCTATTTCATCGATTGTACATAGATCCTTAGAACTCATAATATAACTATGATCAAAAGGCTCCTGCCCAAGTTTATCGGCTATAGAGTATTTCCACCTACACGAGTTTACACAGCCTCCCCTATTTGCATCCCTATTAGCAGTGTAATTAGAAATAGTACACTTACCAGAGTATGACATACACATAGAACCGTGAATAAACATCTCCAACTCAATATCAAGGTGATTTTTTATGTTATATGCCTCATGAATAGAGAGTTCTCTAGCTAATACAACACGCTTAACCCCTTGTCTATACCAAAATTTAAGCTCCTCTGAATTAGTAACCGAAGTCTGAGTGGATATGTGAATATTAAAAGGTGTGAGTTCCTTAGCCAAAGTAAAAACACCAAAATCAGCTATGATTAAGGCATCCAAGTCGATATCCTTAATTAAACTAAGATATTTAGCAATATAGTCGATCTCAATGTTATTAGGAAAAGCGTTAACAGTAAGATATACCCTTTTTTTAAGCTTATGGGCATACTTAACAGCACGCTCTATATCCCCTATGGAAAAGTTATCAGCGGCAGACCGTAAGCCAAAATACTGTCCTGATAAGTATACTGCATCGGCGCCGTATGATAAAGCCACAAACAGCTTATCCATATTCCCAGCAGGAGCAAGTAGTTCAACCATGTTAGTGAGATTTTAACTTTTGGAAATTATCCTTATTAATCTTTATGGAGCAAAAGTTTGGTCCGCACATAGAACAAAACTCTTTATCCTGTTCTAAACCCTCTTCTCTCATCTTTTTAGCCATTTCTGGATCTAATGATAGAGCAAATTGAGTATTCCAATCAAGATTAGCCCTGGCAGTGGATAACTTATCATCTCTATTCCTTGCCCCAGGTATACCTTTAGCAATATCAGCGGCATGGGCAGCGATTTTATAAGCAATAATCCCGGCTCTAACGTCATCTTTGTTAGGTAGGCCTAAATGTTCTTTGGGAGTAACATAACAAAGAAAACTGGCTCCATAATATGCGGCTAATGTAGCTCCTATACTGGATGTAATATGATCATATCCTGGTGCTATATCAGTAACTAAAGGACCATAATACATAAAAAGGTGCTCCATGGCAGTATTCCTTTTGTAAATCCATATTAAGCTTAATCTCGTGTAGTGGGATATGCCCTGGTCCTTCCACCATGACCTGTACATTTTTCTCCCATGCCCTAAGAGTAAGGTTTCCAAGCACCTTAAGTTCTTCTATCTGAGGCTTATCGGTGGCATCGGCTAAACAACCTGGTCTAAGAGAGTCTCCTAGGCTAATGGTAACATCATATTTGTTTAATATATCTAAAATATCGTCATAAGCCTCGTATAGCGGATTCTCCTTATTATTTTTTTTCATCCACTTTGCAATTAGAGAACCACCACGACTAACAATACCCATAACCCTATTCTCAATAAGAGGTAGCATATTTAATAACATACCGCAGTGAATAGTCATATAATCCACACCCTGCTTAGCCTGTAGCTCAATAACATTAAGAATATCGTCAATACTAATGTCTAATATATCCTTTTCAGCGGTTAACTGGTATATTGGTACAGTCCCCAATGGTATTGTTGTCTCTCTAAGCAAGGATAGACGTATTTCGTTAAGATTGCCTCCAGTACTTAGGTCCATCACGGTATCAGCACCATACTTAACTGAATATAATAACTTTTTCAATTTCTTCCTTTGGGGATGAGTTAATACTAGAAGTTCCAATATTAGCATTGATCTTGGTTAATAAGCCCCTGCCTATCCCAATAGGACTAAGACCTTTATGGTTTAAATTAGCAGGAATAACAATCCTACCTTTTTCTATTTCTGAACAAATATATTGTGGTGAAAGACGTTCTTTCTCAGCTACCACAGCCATTTCTTTTGTTATTACTTTTTGTTTTGCAAAATTTAATTGAGTCATTAAACTATGCTCCCTAAAAAATATCTAAAACTCATATAGTAAAATCACATTATTGTTCTAAGATGATAAAGATATACAAAAATTAGACTAAGTCAAATTATTTAATAGTATTATCGCTTTATCCAATACGGAGTAAGGTCTTCAGGTTTAAATGCCTTAACAGTAAATGGTTTAAAAAGTTTATCAGGCTCAAAGTAAACCTCAGGCTTATAACAATAACGACTAATTATCCTAGCAGCTAACTTTATGTTATCAATATTTATATCCTCACCCAAGACCAACCCCGTAGGCCCCTTAATATTAGGTGTTAAATAAATACCCACATGCTTATAAAAATTAAGCTTGTTAACTTCTTTTTCATCCCTTGGAACAACTAACTTAATCTTTTTATTTAGTCTAAAATGCCTTCCTATTCTAAGTAGCTTTATTTGATTAATATCATCTTCGTCATTATGTTCAAAATAGTCTTTTAACCTTATAGTAAAATCTTTATCTGTTAGTAGACATCCTCCACTTGCACATAAATAATTATCTATTTTATGCTTTTCTGCAAGATCAATCTGTTTTTTTCTAGAGCGTCCGGTTATATTAGGTAAATCGTTAAAGTTGATGGAGCTTTTTATGTTATCATAGAGCTTATCATTAAAGCTAGTTAGAGGTCTAAGTATTAATCCGTTTAGTCCAGCTTCTTTTTCAATTAAAGCCATCTTGCTCTTTCCTTGAGACATAGGACGTTGTCCTAAAACTTCACCAGTAATAATAAAAGAAGCTTCAATTTCATTCATATAATCTTTAGCCTTCTTAAACATAAATATTCTACAGTCTATACAAGGGTTCATAGCGGATCCGTATCCAAACTTAGGGTTACGAATAACTTTCATATAATCCTTAGTAACACTCATAACTTTTAATGGTATATTAAATTGTTTGCTTACTTTTTTAGACTCAAACTTACACCCATCTCTATTACAAGTACAAAATACAGTATGGAAGTTTAATGCTACAATATCAATGCCCATATCTTTTATTAATTTGGTAGCTATTGTACTATCAAGTCCGCCAGATAATAGAGCAACAGCCTTTTTTTTATTTTTTATCATATTCTTTCCTTAGTGAATGTTTTAGTAGCTGGTTTTGAATTAACTTTTAGTTAAAGAGTATATATATTTATCCCATAACTTTATATCCTTAGACTTATCATGAAGATGTATTCCTAATTTATAAATATAGTCTTTATCCAAGGATATGTTAATTATCTTTGCTGTAAGAGTAAGTGTAGGATAATCATTATTTAATTTAATATTAAAAATAACGTTTTTAGAGTCGATTAAGAACATATCAACAGTACTTTGGTGATTTATTATAATTTGTAATCCCCTTTTTGATATATTTGCTATTTTTAGATGAGTTTTGATAGTTTGATAGGTAGTTTCCTTAATATCGTTATTAATAGCATCGGCGTAGTAGTTTAATTTGGCTATAGTATCCTCATCTATTGGCTTAGAAAAAGAGTGAATCTTGAAATAACCTAGTGTAGTTTTTTCATTTTTTAAATTGGTATAAATAATAGGATGAATTAATATAGACCTAATACCCTGACTTCTTAGATTATCCATCTCAGTTTTAAAACCTGACTTCATAAGGCTTTTATAATCTGGTAATATTCCTGTTTCAGCTTCTTCCATAGGCATATTTTTAACATAAAAACTTTTTTGAAGTTTTTTTACTGCCAATAAAAGCTTATTGTCTGGTATTCCATCAAAGATCTCAACACTAGAGTTTTCAAACTCTTTTATAATTAGGTTTTTATATTTATCAAAAGATAGTTGTACAGCAATAGGAAGATTTAGCATATTAGGGTTTATAGAGTATTTATCCAGCTTAAAGTTATATGCACTAATCCCTTTAACATTAATTCGCTTATCATTACGTATCTGATTAGCTATGTTAACTTTAATAAACTGATATTTTGCCTTATGTTGATTAGTATCACTGGATACCTGGTGTAGTGTAATCTCTATATACCTTTTTAAAACGGTATAAATTGTTATTTCGTATAGCCCAATAATATTTTTTTGATATGGCTCATTGAATTGTAGTTCTATTATTCCATAGGGGTTTACAATTCTAAAGGATGCACTTGTATTAGGTATGCCTTTTATGAAGACTTTCTTTTTATTTAGGTATCTATCAATAAGATAGTTTATTTCTTTTCTCTTTTTTACTTGAATAAAATTTCTATTAGTTGCATCTTTATTGAGCATATTCACCCCTATAATCAATAACTAAAGATTTTTAACTTTAACAAAAAAAATAATATAAATGAAAACCAAACAATTTATTTAATAATATTTCTTATATTAAGAGTTTTAATAAATCTGTGTAAATATAATAAAAAGCTATCTAGAATAATGTAAATAGTTAACTAAAAATGTTTGTTAAAATCAACTTTATAAGAAAAACATATTTATAAATTTATCATTAGCTATTCTACAAAGAACGGGTTAACTCCTTAAACTTATTATAGATCAACGTTATAAGATATTTGGAACTACAATTTATCATTAGGACATTAAATAACATAATATTAGTTTAAGTTAGCCAATAACCTATAAAAAGTGCCTGTTAGAACACTTTTTATTATCTTTATTAGGATATTTATTAACAGTTTTTGAATAAAAGTCTACTAGTATTTATAATAAAAATATCTTATGGTTATTATGTTTGTTAAGATAAGCTCTTAGATAAAAAGAGGAGTTCTCTTTGATTAAAAAATTAATATTTATTTTATTGATGATAGGTAAAAAAAAGATAATAATATTAGTGCTATCCTCTTTTATGCTTGCAGGTTTAGAGTTAGTTGGTATTGGTCTTTTAGTACCTTTTATAGGCATTTTAAATGACGTAGACCTAATTAAGTCTAATCAATATTTAAGTTTTGCCTATGAGTTATTAGGTTTTAGTTCTGTTAGTAGTTTTATCATTTCTTTAGGGTTTTTAGTTATATTGGCTATTCTTTTAAAGAATGTATTTTCAATGTTTGCTTATTATTTATATTATAGCTATAGCTTAAGGTTAAGACATAAGTTCTCTATAGATATGTTTTCTAGTTATTTATCCAAGAACTACAGTTTTTTCATAAATGAAGAGAGTTCTCATTTATTGCGTAATATATTAGAACTTGTTAATACTTTAGCTTTCAGTGTAATAGTACCTCTTTTTTTGTCTTTTACTAATTTTACGGTTATAATTTTTATGCTTACAATGTTATTGGTTGTTCAACTAAAGATTACATTGATTTTGTTAATATTTTTTAGCGTATTTATACCTTTGTTATATTATGTTGTAAAAAATAGATTACATAGGTATAGTGATCTTAGTAATAAGCATAGCACTGGTTTATATAGAATTGGATCACAGGCATTTCATGGTATAAAGGATATTAAGGTTTTAGGTAAGGAGTTTTTCTTTTATAAAACGTTTAAGCATAGCTCTGCTGTTATGTCTGATATAACTACCAAAGTACAAACTATTAATCAGCTTCCATATTTAATACTAGAGTTCTTCGCTATTCTTATGCTTATACTTGTAATTATTTATTTTGTTTATATAGCTATGCCTTTTAGTGATATTTTTGTTATAATAAGTTTTTATGCTATTGCCGCATATAGGCTTTTGCCAAGGGCTAGTGAAATACCAAAGGCTTTTCAGCTTATAAAAAGTTATATTTATTCTGTTGATATAACATTAGATGCTCTTAAAAATCTTGACCAGAAAATCATAGATGATATTTGTTTATCTGAACGTAAATGTAACAAGTTAGATTTTAACAGCTTGGAGCTTAAAGGTTTAAATTTTAAATATTCTAAATGTGATAGCTTGGTATTAAAAGACATTAATCTTATAATAGAAAAAAACAAGTCTAATGCTTTTGTTGGAACGTCTGGAGCTGGAAAGACTACTATTGTTGACATCATGCTAGGACTTTTCCCTGATCACTTAAAAAATATTTTTATTAATGGCAAAGAGCTTAATAGTGATACAGTTAAAAATTGGATGGCTAATATTGGCTATATACCACAACATATTTATTTATACGATGATACTATTTCGTCTAACATTGCCTTTGGTGTTCCTACTGATGATATTGACCATGACAAGTTAGATAAGGCTATTAAAACTGCAATGCTAAGTGAATTTATATATGAGCTTAAAGACGGAAAAAATACCATTATTGGTGAGCGTGGGATTAAGCTATCTGGAGGGCAGAGACAGCGTATAGGTATAGCAAGGGCACTTTATAATGATCCTGATTTACTAATTATGGATGAGGCTACTTCTGCTTTGGATAACTTGATTGAGATGGATATTGTTAATAATATAAATAATCTTAGTGGGACTAAAACTCTAATCATAATAGCTCATAGGTTAACTACTATAAAAAACTGTGATGTTATTCATGTTTTGGATAAGGGAAAGGTTATTTGTTCGGGTAGTTATGACTATCTTATTGCTAATTGTAAGCATTTTAATTCATTGGCAAATGGTAAAAGATTATAAATTAGTTTATGGAGGTTAAGGTTTGCCTAAAGTATCGGTTATTATACCCTGTTATAATCACGGAAAGTATATTGATGAGGCTGTTGATAGTATTTTAAATCAAACATTTAAAGATTTTGAGATTATTATTGTTAATGACGGATCAACTGATGAACTTACCAATAATAAGCTTAAACAATATGATAAGCCTAAAACCTTTGTTATAAATAAAGAGAATGAGGGACTATCTGTTGCTAGGAATACTGCTATCAAAAGGGCTGTTGGTGAGTATATTCTAACCTTGGATGCTGATGATAGTTTTTGAACCTAGTTTTTTATCTAAGGCAGTCTATGTTTTGGATAATAAGCCAGAGATTGGTATTGTTACATGTGGGGTTAGGGCTTATGGGTATAGATATTTTGAGTGGTACCCATCTGGAGGGACTATAAAAGAGGCTCTTTTAGGTCATCCTGCTAGTTGGTAATTCTTTATATAGGAAAAAGTGTTGGGAGCAGGCTGGTGAGTATAACTCTAATATGGATACTGCATATGAAGACTGGGACTTTTATATTGGCGTTACCAAGCATGGATGGCATATTCATACTATTAATGAACTACTATTCAACTATAGAAAGTTAAAAGACTCAATGTCAGCTACTGGTGAGAGTGATCGTTTAAGGCTATATAGGCAAATAATAAACAACCATATAGATGTTTATAAAGAGAATTTATGTGATGTTTTAGTTGGAAAAGAAAAAGAGCTTATTAGAGAGACAAAGTTTAAAAGGTATTTTGGTGTTTTACTAACCAAAAATAAGTGGCTATATTTGATTACTAAAAGAATTTATACCTTTCTTAATAATAGCTTTTTAAAAGACTAATAGAGTTATTATATTTTGGATACTATTGCTATAGTACAGGCAGGGCTTTTATCAAGAGGATGATTATATAGTTAGGATCACAGGTGATTAATCCTTTGTTACTGTTGATTTCATTTTAAAGAATAATTATACAAAGTTACACTTTAAAAAAATGGAATAAAGCTTTTTGGATTACCTTAGTAGTCGCTATTTTATTAAGAATTATATGGTTATCAGGGTTTAACCATGCTAAATATACACCTGATAAAGGTTATTTGTTCGGGTAGTTATGACTATCTTATTGCTAATTGTAAGCATTTTAATTCATTAGCAAATGGTAAAAGATTATAAATTAGTTTATGGAGGTTAAGGTTTGCCTAAAGTATCGGTTATTATACCCTGTTATAATCACGGAAAGTATATTGATGAGGCTGTTGATAGTATTTTAAATCAAACATTTAAAGATTTTGAGATTATTATTGTTAATGACGGATCAACTGATGAACTTACCAATAATAAGCTTAAACAATATGATAAGCCTAAAACCTTTGTTATAAATAAAGAGAATGAGGGACTATCTGTTGCTAGGAATACTGCTATCAAAAGGGCTGTTGGTGAATATATTCTAACCTTGGATGCCGATGATACCTTTGAACCTAGTTTTTTATATAGGGCAGTCTATGTTTTGGATAATAAGCCAGAGATTGGTATTGTTACATGTGGGTTAGGGCTTATGGGTATAGATATTTTGAGTGGTACCCATCTGGAGGGACTATAAAAGAGGCTCTTTTAAGTCATCCTTCTGCTAGTAGTTCTTTATATAGAAAAAAGTGTTGGGAGCAAGCTGGGGGATATAACTCTAATATGGATACAGAATATGAAGATTGGAACTTCTTTATTAGTGTTACCAAGCATGGATGGCATATTCATACTATTAATGAACTACTATTTAATTATAGAAAGCTAAAAGACTCTAGGTCAGTTATTGGTGAGAGTGATCGTTTAAGGCTATATAGGCAAATAATAAACAACCATATAGATGTTTATAAAGAGAATTTATGTGATGTTTTAATTGGAAAAGAAAAAGAGCTTATTAGAGAGACAAAGTTTAAAAGGTATTTTGGTGTTTTACTAACCAAAAATAAGTGGCTATATTTAATTGCTAAAAGGACTTATACCTTTATTAATAATAGTTTTTTAAAAGACTAATAGAGTTATTATATTTTGGATGCTATTGCTATAATACAGGCGAGACTATCCTCAACCAGGCTCCCATCTAAGGTTTTACTACCCATTGTCAATAAGCCTATTATATGGCATATCCATAAAAGGTTAACTTTGTCTAAGTTGCTAAAGAAGATTATTGTTGCCACTTCTTTGGATGTTAGTGATGATCCTCTGGTTAGCTTTTTAGAAAAGGCTAATATTAGTTATTATAGGGGTAGTTTGGATGATGTTTTTAGCAGGTTTAAAAATATTATTGACCGTAATCCTCAATATGATTATGTTGTTAGGGTAACTGGTGATTCGCCTTTTGTTAGTGCTGACTTCATTGATGAACAAATTATAGCCTTAAAGAGCTTTGATGGCGATTTAGTATGGAGTGATGCTGGCTCTATGCTGGATGGGCAGTTTGTAATGTCTAAGAGGGCATTTTATAGGGCGTATAACCTGACTAACACTAAAGAGGATAAAGAACATGTGGCTAGTTTATTTATATCTAATAATCCTCATTTATTTAGGATAGTAGAGGTTTTAGTACCCTCTAAGTTTAGGGCTGACATACGCTTGACCGTTGATGAGCAAATTGATTATGACCTTTGTAAAAGAATATACAACGATCTTTGGGGTGGGGTATTACCTTTGGATAACGTTATTAGATGGATTAAAGATAATCCTGATATAGCTAAGCTTAATAATAGTGTTAAACATAAAAATATAAACATTGATGTTAAAGCAAAGCTATCCTTGTGGGCTAGGATAGATAAAGTTGGTAGGCATATAATAAAAGATATAGTATATTAGAGTATAGTTTAGTGAATAGATTTAAGGCTGGAATATAATCATGGCTAATAAAAATAATGTTTTATATGAAGATGTATATCAAAATAATAAGTCTTTTAGTTTTGGTAAGAACTGGCAGGCTTTTCTTAAGACTTTGTCTAGTGAAAAGGTGGATAGAGCTAAAGAGTCTCTATGTAGTTTTTTAGGTTTGGATAGTTTTAATGGCCTATCATTTTTGGATATTGGTTGTGGTAGTGGTTTATTCTCTTATTCGGCATATCTTTTAGGGGCTAAAGAGGTTATTAGTATTGACATTGATAAAAGCTCTATTGAATGCTGTAATATATTAAGAAATAAGGCTAAAAAGCCTTCTAACTGGGATATTAAGACCTTATCCATATTGGATTATAGTTTTAAGGCTGGGCTTAGTCCTTCTGATATTGTTTATTCATGGGGAGTTTTACACCATACTGGTAATATGTATAAGGCAATTAATAATGCATCTTCATTAGTTAAAAAGGATGGGTTTTTTTATATTGCGATTTATAATAAGGTTAATAGTTTTCCATCGTCTAATTTATGGTTAAAGATTAAAAAGTTTTATAATATAAGTCCAAAGTTAGTTAAGGCTGGTCTTATATGGCTTTACTACTCGGCTTTTTTTATATTTAGATATAAGTCTTTTATAAAAAAAGGGCATGATAATAGGTCTGCATTACGAGGGATGAGTTTTTATTATGATGTAATTGATTGGCTTGGTGGTTATCCTTATGAATATGCAACACCTAATGAGATAATTAATTTTATTGAAAAGTTAGGGTTTAGGTGTACAAAGCAAAGGCTTGTATCGCCTAATGAGACTGGATGTAATGAGTTTTTGTTTAAGCGGATAACCTAGTTTATTAGTAAAACCAAAAATTATTGATTTATTGTTTATACCTGTCAATCTTTTTAATATTTTAATACATTTAATAGAATTAAGGGAGTACAAATAAGGATAAGTTATGAATAAAAAATTAATTTTTATTGGTTTTATTATTCTCTTTTTGGGATGCGAATATGACGTAAAGGTTTTAGGAAAAGCTTCTAAAGTATATGAGTTTCCTTTAAAAGCTGTTTCTTTAGCTCATAGCAAAACACCTAATCCTTATATGTTTTATAGTGAGCCAATTTATTTTAAAAACGATTATTTTTATTTAAGTTCTAACGCAGAGGATAAGCGAATAATAAAAATAAATAGACTAGGACATCAAGTCTTATCTATTGGCTCTCGTGATTCATTATTAAAAGTGAATCTTGTTGGAAAAGTAAATACAGTACCTATAAAAGCAGGTTTTAGTAAGTTTAATTTTAACCATATCTTAAGGTTTACGGTGGATGAAAATGAAAATATTTATGTTATAAATCTTTTTTTACCAAAAGAAAAAAAGGAGGATAATAAAAAGGATAAAATAAAGGGATTAAATAAAAACGATCCCAAAGTAAAGGATACTGATAACACAAGGATAGATTTATATAGTCCTTACTCCAGGACTATTATAAAGTTTGACAAAAATGGAAAGTATTTATATACAATAGGTAAACAGGGGATAAAAACTGATCCATTTACTAAAAATAACATAATAAAGAAGTTCTATTCTGATAAGCATAATAACCTTTACTTAATTTTAAAAGATGATATTAGTAATGCGCCAAATAAAAGGTTTGCTGATAGTAGTTATCATCTATATAGGTTTAACTCATCCGGAGAGAGGAGCTTATATAAAAGAAATATCAACCAGTATATACCAAAAGAGAAAAACTATATTAGCATAATTGAAAATATTGAAATAACTCCTTTTTCTGAAAAGCTGTTAATCATGGTAAGGTATTATAAAAAACAGATAAGCAGACTAGGTGTAAAGTATGACTACGATTTTAAAAAGCTGTATTTATTTAATATTAATGATCTTAAGGCTTATGAGCTAAGGAGACTCGATGATAAAGAAAAGCGTTATTTATTATTGGGAGTAGCTCAAAAAGATAGTATATATCTTATGCCTCCTTTTACTGGTCAAAAAGAAAAAGGTAATAATTTTATTTATCAGTTTAAAGTACTAAATAATAGTGGCTCTAGTATAGAGGGTAGGTCATTGAAACTCAAAGGACAGCTTATTAATAATTATAATTGGTTTACTTTGACGAATGATGAAAAAATAATAGTTTTTTCCCAATTGGATGATAATATGCAGGTTCACATATATAATTAGAGTAATATATTAATCAGGTTAATTTTATGAAATTAGTTAACAAAGATGAAATGGAGAAAATAGACAGTGAAACATCTATAAATTATGGTTTTCCTTCTATTTTGTTGATGGAGAATGCCGGTATAGCTATATCATTAAAGATATTAGAGAATTACTCCATAATAAAAGAGAAAAATAGCTCTATAAGCGTTTTAGTGGGAGCTGGTAATAATGGTGGAGACGGACTTGTAATTGCTCGTTACTTTTTTATACACGATATTCCAGTAAAAGTTTATATAGTTAGTCAGAAGGCTAAGTTTAAGGATGATCCACTAACTAACTTAAATATTGCGGATAAGCTTGGTATTCCTATATCTTTTATTAAAGATGATAATGATTGGAACTCGGTTAAAAGGGATGTATTATCTTCTGATTTTATTATTGACTCCATTTTTGGAACTGGTCTTAAGGGAGAGGTGAGAGGGTTTTATACTAAGGTTTTTAGGGATATAAATAATAGATTGGGCTGTGTTATCTCTGTTGATGTGCCTTCTGGATTATTGACTATAGAGGATAGTCAGAATGAGAATATAGTAAGGGCTGATACGACTATTACTGTGGGGTTACCAAAGGTTGGTATGGTTGATTTTCCGGGCAAGGATTATGTAGGTGAGCTTAATATAGTGGATATTGGTTTTCCTAACAGCCTTTTAAACCACCATAGAATAAAGGGACATATAATAACTCATAATATGGTTAATAGTCTTTTGCCTATTCGTAATAGTAATTCTCATAAAGGGACTTACGGCCATCTTTTGGTTATTGGCGGTAGTAGGCAGTATACTGGTGCAGTTATTTTAGCTTGTATGGCCGCTCTTAGGAGTGGATGCGGTTTAGTTACACTGGCATCTATTCCATCTGTTTGTAATGTTTTGCGTGGCTATTTCCCAGAGGCCATTATTAAGGAATTACCCGAGTTAGATGGTAGTATATCTTATGAGGCTGTTGATATACTTAGGAATAGCCTATCTGACTATAACTCTATAGTTTTTGGACCTGGTATTGGTTTAAGTTCATCTTGCGAAGAAGTGCTTAGTATGCTGATCAAAGACTATGAAGGAACTTTATTAATAGATGCCGATGGGCTTAATTTATTGTCTAGGAATATCTATATTTTAAAAGAAAAAAAGGCATCTATTATTTTAACTCCACATATTAAGGAGATGGCAAGGCTTATTAACGCGGATAAGTCTGAGCTAATTAGTCATAAGCTTAATATATCAAGGAACTTTGCTAAGGAATATGGTATTACTCTTGTGTTAAAAAGTGCGGTCAGCCTTGTATTTCATTATGACGGCAGGTTTTTCTTTAATACTACGGGTAATGAGTCCATGGCATCCGGCGGAACTGGGGATGTATTATCTGGTATTGTTGGTAGTTTTATGGCTCAGGGACTAGCTATTTTAGATAGTGCTGTAATATCTATATTTATTCACGGATTAGCAGGAGATCACGCAAAAACTTTATATACATCACCTGTGGTTATCGCTTCTGATCTTATATCTAATCTTAATAAGGCATTCAGAGGGGTTATGTACTTTGATGAGAGGTAAGTATAGTGAAAGATTTTTACTTTATGAGAAAACCTGAAGTCCTAGAAAAAGAAGAGTACGAAAATCCTGATAAGCGAATGGTATTCCATTATAGGCACGGTGAGAGAAGGTATAATATAGATAGGCAGGTTATAAAAGAAGAGCGTTCGGAGAATCTTAAGCATAGGCGTACTGTAAGACGTAGGATTATATATGTTTTAGATATTTTTCTTATCCTTGGAATACTGGGCTATTTCTTTTGGAGTCAAAAGGATAAACTAGATAATGCTTTTGTTGATAAGCTTGGTATAAAGTATTATTTTAGGTTAGTGTCCCATAATAATAGGGATAAGGAAATTATTATATACGTAGAGAATACGACTAAAAAGCCTATTAAGCTGGCTAAGGCTTATTCTATTCAGATTTATAAGTTGTACGAAGAATCTAAAAAAGAGCTTTTGGATAATAAGATATTATCTGCTGAACAAGAGCTTAGTAAATATAATAGTATTCTTTTGTATTCGTTTAGGTTTACTATGGATCATAATATTAAGTCTATAATTATAGTTATTAATGATAATATTAGTCTAAGTCATAAGTTTAGTCATTAAAGTTTGGATTTTATCGAAGTTTAAATGTATTAGTCCATTGATTTTTCTTTAAGTTATCATTATTTTTTATTTATGCCGTCTAGCAAGATTACTTCTGAGTCTAAAAAAGTTGATGTAAAGTTATTTTATCAGCTATGGATTCTAATCTCACCATACAAATACAAGTTAGCTTTGTCTATAGTTATTTTACTATTAGCTAAGGGTATTACATCCCTAATACCCCTTGGAGTGAAATACGGCATAGATATTATAAATAATGCCAAAGATCAGCTCGAATCTATAACTCTTATTGTGGGAGCGGATAGTATCTCCTTAACCGATATTAGTATTTTTTTAATACTAATGTTATTTGCTCAGTTTATTACAATGTATTATCAGATATATATTACCAACTATTTTGGTCAAAGGATTATGAGGGATCTACGTCATAAACTCTTTTCTCATACAATGAATCAGTCATTATCCTTTTTTGATAAAAGTAAAGGGGGACAACTGGTAACAAGAGTTGTTTATGATGTTCAAACCTTAAATGAGCTACTTGTTACAGGCTTACCTACCATCCTGGGGGATAGCTTTTTAATTATAAGCATATTTGTTATATTTTTTTTATTGGATGTTAAATTAGCCTTAGTGAGTTTATGTTTATTTCCTTTGCTATACATCGGAATGCGTATATTTAAAAAGTATGCACGAAAGTCATTTTTGTTAATAAGGATAAAGCTAAGCGAGATGAATGGTTTTTTACGCTCTACTATTGAGGGTATTAAGACTGTACAAGTTTTTAATAAGGAAAATAAGGTATTTAGAGTGTTTAGGAGATTACACAAAAAATACTTTTTAGAATATCTTAATACTGTTAAGATATTTTCTATATACTTTCCTGCTGTGGAGTCCTTTAGTATTGTATCCAGGGTATCTTTGATAGTTTTTGGCGGTTATTGGGTATATACTGGAGAGAGTGCCTTATCTAATGTGATAGCCTTTTTATTATATTCTCCAATATTCTTTAGGCCTATGAGAGAATTAAGTGATCAATATAATGTTTTGCAGGCGGCTATGGCATCCTCTGAGAGGATATTCTCATTACTGGATACTAAAGAACATATACCCGAAAGCGATAATCCTATTATAAAAAACGATTTTGAGGGTGAGCTGGAGTTTAAAAATGTATCCTTTAGCTATAATAAGTCTAATCCAGTTTTGACCAATATATCCTTTAAAATAAAGAAAGGGGAAAAAGTTGCATTAGTTGGTTTAACGGGTAGTGGTAAGTCAACAATAATAAACTTGATTAATAGGCTGTATGACATAGAACATGGCGAGATTCTTATTGACGGTATAAATATTAAGAATTTAAGTAAGAATAGTTTACGTAATGCTATTTCGTCTGTACTTCAGGATGTGTTTATATTTTCAGGCACAATAAAGGATAATATTAGGCTGTTTGATTCATCCATAACTGATGACAAGCTTATAAACTCTGCTAAACAGGCTCACAGCCATTCATTTATACAGAGGCTAAGTGATAAATATGATACTGAGTTAGGGGAACGTGGTGTTGGTTTATCTTTTGGTCAAAAACAGCTTTTAGCTTTTGCAAGGGCTTTAGTTCACGACTCAAAGATTGTTATATTTGATGAGGCAACGTCAAACATTGATTTACAAACAGAGAGAATTATACAGCAAAATATTAAGGAGCTAGTTAAGGGTCGTACTGCCATAATAATTGCTCATAGACTCTCTACCATAAAGCATGTGGACAAGATAATAGTATTACATCGCGGTAGGATAAAGGAACAAGGCTCCCATGATGAGCTACTAAAGTGTAAGGGGCTTTATAGAAAGCTATATAATCTACAGTTTAGACAGGACTTTTTGAGTACGGCGAGCTAGGGCTATTTTTTTAGGTGTGGTTTATTATGAAAAGTGTTATTATATTAGCTAGTATACTTTTATGTTCTAGTCCTGTAGGGGCTTTTTTTGAGTTAGCTATTACTCCAAAGGTTGGAATTGGTCTTTCATATATGAGCGGTATTGACCAAAATCGTATTAGGGAGGGCTTTGGCGGGGGAATAGCTTTAAGTTTTTATTTTGTTGATCCACTTTGCCTTGAGACGGGTTTATTATTCCAGATGAAAGGTACAAAGGGTAGAGGCCTTAACTATCATTATGGCTATTTATCTATTCCGGTAACTCTAAGGGTTAGGGTTATAGAGCATTTTAGCTTTTTTGCTGGTGTACAGACAAGTTTTCTTTTGTATGGCAAGGCTCAAGGTATAACAGTAACTGAGCAAAGTAATTTACTTGGCCTAGATATAGTTTTTGGAGCAAGCTATTACTTTTTTGTTAAAGGTGGAAAATTGATTTTTGAGTTTGCTATTGAGGCAGGGCTAATAGATTTAACTAATGATAATCATCCCTTTTCAGGAGCAGTAAATAAAAACCGTTCAGCATACATTAGCGTAGGTTGGGAGTTTTCATTATATAAAGGATAATATTAAAATATATAATAAAAACCTTAATTTAAAATAAAGTTTTGCCTTATAATAAAGTGTTATTATTATATAGTCATGTTCGTATTAAAAGGGTAATATAAATGAAAAAACTATTAGTAGTTCTGCTAATTATTCCTTTTTATGCTTTAAATTGTGCTGTTACTAAAATTGATGAAAAACTATCCAAGCTAACCTTGGATAAATATATAAAAAAACTTGACTATAAACTTGCCGATATCAACTTTAACCAATCCGAAAAAGAATTATATAAATACGGCCTTAAACTTCTAAATTATGACTTTGATATTCTTAGTGCTGAAAGAGTTTTTAGATATTTAACAGATAAATATCCTAATAATAATGACTATTTGTATTATGCCGGACGAAGCATTTTTTTTATAGGGGAATATAACTATATTCCAAATATTAGGGACCCTTATGATATTGCATATTCCTACTTTACCAAGCTAGTTAATAAAGAACCTAATAATTTAGAGTATTTACTTATGCAGTCTTATGCGGCTGGGCGAATAGGGATATTTATAAGAAAAAAAGAAGGTGGATTATTTTCCGGCGTAAATAAACTTCAGGAATCTAAGGATATAGTTGACAATATAATAGAAAAAAATCGTAGCTATATAGATGCTATTTTGACCAGAGGAGAGGTGCTTTATGAGAGCCCTAGTATATTAGGCGGAGATAAAGATGAAGCACTGGAAGTTTATAAAGGGGTATTGAAGATAGAGCCTAATAATATAAGGGCACATTTGCTCGTAGGAAAGTGGTATCGTAATAAAAATCAACGTGATAAGGCATTAAAAAGCTTTGAAAAGGTTAATAGCATTTATAAAAGTGGTAAGATACTTCATAGACCAGAAAGTGATCAAATATATGCTTTTTTGCCATATAATATGGGTCAGATATATGAAGCAAAAAAAAACTATGATAAAGCATGTGAGCTTTATAAAACTCATCTGCAAAGACGAAATACCTCTCCTAGTGCATATACAAAAGTTGCAATGTGCTTTTTAAGAAAAGGTAAAAAAAAAGAGGCAATAGGGTATTATAAAAAAGCTATATATTACGATAAGTGGAATAGCCATTCAAAAAATATGTTATCTAAGCTATCTAAATAGTTAAACATAAATTTACTTGTAAAGTATAAAAACTTAATATTTTACTTGACAAATAAAATTTAATATAGTACTTTTCTATCTAAAAAGATATTAGAATATATATATAAAAGGGTATAGCCATGAGTGGTCTTTTTACAAAACCTATTAAAAAAAGGTCGCCTTATAAAAGAGTAATACTATTTTTAGCTATTATAATATTATCTATTGTTAGTATACGTAGTTACTTAGAGTATATTTATTCTTATGATTATGATAAAATAGGCGATCTTAGTAGTGAAAGTTCTAATAAATCTAAAAAATTAATTGAGACTAATAACGTAGTCGTAAACAAAGAAAATACAGATAAACTAAATAATGAAAAAAATAATCAAATAATTATAAAAAATGATAACCTTCCTAATAATGATAATCTTACTAATAAGGAAGAACAACCTATTCAAAACAATAATATACCCAAAAGTATAAAATCTTCAACTCTATATAAAACTAAACTATATAAGACCAAAATAAAAAGAAATACTATAAAAAGAAATAATGTTCAACAACGTCTCGCTAATAAGTCATCAAATAATGTTAAAACTGAAAATACTAAACAGAAAAATACTGAAAATACTAAACAGAAAAATACTGAAAATACTAAACAGAAAAATACTGAAAATACTAAACAGAAAAATACTGAAAATACTAAACAGAAAAAGGGTCAACTTAATGATGAGGCAATTCGTCGTGTAATATCTCAAGACGAAACTCGCCTAATTATTAATGATATAGATTAAAATATCTATAGTGAGTACATAAACTTAAGTTATGCACTCAACTTTTGATTTATTTTAAAGAGGCTAATGCTTTTTCATAATTGGGTTCTTGTGTAATTTCTGGAACTAACTCTGTATATACTACTTTATCACTTTCGTCTAAAACTACTATTGCTCTTCCTGAGATGCCTGCTAAAGGTCCATCTACAATTAAAATACCGTAGTCTTTTGCGAATTGCTTTCCTCTCATCATAGATAGAGTTTTAACATTCTTGGTATTTTCTGCATCACAAAATCTTGACTGAGCAAACGGTAGATCAGCTGAGATAACAAGTATTACAGCATTGTTTTCAGTAGCATTTTGATTAAACTTTTTAGTAGACGCAGAACAAACAGGGGTATCAAGGCTTGGAACTATATTTAATAGTTTTTTCTTTCCTTTAAAATCACTTAGTGATACATCCTGCAAATCGTTGGTAACCAGTTTAAAATCTGGAGCCTGTTCTCCTTTTTGAGGAAGATTACCATTGGTATTAATAGGGTTACCCTTAAGAGTTACTTTAGCCATTTTTTTTACTCCTTTTATATTTTATTATCAAGTTAGTATAATAATAATTTTATTCCGTTGTGCAAAACTAGATTAAATAATTTAAACAACAATTTGGATTAAAAGAAAAAGTAATCGAATACTTTATAGATATATAGATATGTAATAAATAATTAATTTAAGGTTTTTATGACGATCAATTAAGTGTCTACAAAGCTAAAAACTATTATATTATAACAACTATATTTATGAGGGTATATTTATGGAGCTTCTTTTTCATGTTTTAGAACCTATTAGCCTGCCATATACAATTTTATTGGGGATAGTTATTTTATTTTGGCTGACTGTTATTTTAGGTGCTTTTGATATTGAGGTATTTGATTTTGAAGTAGAGGCTGATGGCTTTTGGTCTTTTTTAAATCTTGGTACTATTCCTTTTTCTATTTGGCTATCTGTTTTTACTTTTCAGATATGGCTATATTCGTTAGTTATAAGCGCTGTATTGAATAATTTTGCTTGGCTTATTGGTTATGATAGTTTTCGTTTTTTACTTGGTGCGATTATATTAATTCCTTTGGTAACTATCTTGACTAAGGTTATTACCAAGCCGTTAAAGCGTTTATTGGAAACTAATGAGTCTTTGTCTAAGGCGGACTTTATAGGCAAAACTTGTTTAATTACTTCTAGAATGGTAAGTCCAAAGTCTGGCATAGCTAGGGTACATACTGGAGCATCTCCTATTATTATCAACGTAAGGGCTGAGTTATCAGAAGGGCTTAAGAAGAACAGCGAAGCCCTTATTTATGAATATGATAAGGAGAAAGATATTTTTTACGTATCCAGTTATAATGGTATTTAGCATCTATTCTTACAGACAAACTATAAAAAAACTTTTCTTACTATAGTATTTTTTCAATTTTTATGTATATTTACCTGTACTATAATTTGTTATATTTTATTACGCTATAATTAGTATATCTATATATTATAGCGTTTTGATTATAGCATGGAGTTGTTTTTTAGCTGTTTGTAGGATAAATATGCTTTTACATATAGCTATGGGTTGTTAAATTACTAAAATTAAGGAGAGATAACATGGTTAGCATTTTAGAAAGTGGAATAGTAGTATTTATTATTGGGGTGGTTATATTATTTATACTAATAATAATTTTTTTAAAAAGATTTGTACGGAAGGTAGAGCCAGGTAACTCCCTTATTATAATGGGTCCTGGTATTAAAACAAAACTTCATGACAGTACATCTATTAAGGGTATAAAAGTTATTTTTACATGGGGCTTAGTTTTTCCGTTCATACAGAGGGCTGAGAGTATGGACATATCCATTAAAAAGATGACTGTTGAGCGAAAAGGGATTGATGGATTAATTTGTAAGGATAATATTCGTGCTGATATATCAGCTAATTTTTATGTTAGGGTTAACAATGAGTCGTCTGATGTTATAACTGTTGCTCAGACTATTGGTATAGAGAGAGCTTCTACCACTGATACATTGGATGATCTTTTTCAGGCTAAGTTTGCTGAGGCATTAAAGACTGTTGGTAAAAAGATGGACTTTGAATCACTCTTTCAAGAAAGGGATATATTTAAGCAGAACATAATTGAGGAAATTGGTACTGATTTAAATGGCTATACTTTAGAGGATACGGCAATAGATTATTTAGAGCAGACTCCTGTTGGCAAATTGGATCCTGAAAACATTATGGATGCTGAGGGTATAAGGAAAATTAAAGAAGCTACTCTAACAAAGAAAGAGATAGTTGTAAAGCGGGAGACTGAGGCTACTGAGAGAATACTAGAGCTTGAAAAACAAAAGGCTGAGGCTGAGGCAAAACAAAAGGCTCATATTTCTATTGCTCAATCTAGGGAAGAGGCTGAGGCAAATAAGATTGCTGAAGAGGAGCGTTTAAAGTCTGATGCTCAGAGAATAGAAACTGATCGAAAATTAGAGCTTGCTTCTAAAAATAAAGAGCGGGATGTTAAAGCCGCTGATGAGCGGGTAAAAGGTGCTACTGAGATAGAAAGACTTTCTCAGGTAAAACTTATAGAAGATCAGAAAAAAAGTATGGCGGATATTATTAGTGAAAGGGTTAACAAGGAGAGGGCTATTGCTGAAGAAGAAGAAAAAACAAAAGACATAAGGGCTTTTGCTGAAGTTGAACGTGATAAAGAGGTAATTCGTGTTAAGGCAGAGACTAATGCTCAAGAAAGAGAGGTTAAAGCTGAGACAGAGAGAAAAACATCTATTAAAATATCCGAGGCTAAGCAAACTCTTGCAAAGGGGATTATTGAAGAAGAGTCTGCTACAGGTCTTGCTCAGGTTAAGGTTAAGGAGGCTGAGGCTAGTGCAATTAAAAAGGTAAAGTTAGCTGAGGCTGATGGTCTTAGAGAGATGAGTCTTGCTGAGGCTGAAGGTATTAAAGAAAAAGGTTTAGCTGGGGTAAAAATCAAAGAGGCTGATGCTAATGCCGTTAAAATGATGGGTGAGGCTAAGGCTTTTTCTCATAGGGCTGCTTATGAGGCTGAGGCTATTGGTATTGAACAAAAGGGTTTGGCTGAGGCCACTATGATAACAAAAAAGGCTGAGGCTATGAAGTTACTTAATGAGTCGGGTAAAGAGCATGAAGAGTTTAAGATAAAGCTTGCTATGGAAGAAAAGGTTGCTATGGAGCAGTTAAAAATCCACAAGGATATTGCTGGTAATCATTCAACCGTTGTATCTGCAGCATTAAAGAATGCTAATATTGATATTGTGGGTGGTGAGACAGAGTTCTTTAATAAAATCACACAATCAATATCTAATGGTAAAAGTTCCAGTGCTTTCTTTGAGAACAATAAAGTTCTTACTGAGTTAAAAGATGCTCTTTTGAAATCAGGGGATGATAATCTTATAAAGCGTATCACCAGTTTATTGGATGAGGTGGGCTTATCCAGTGAAGTTATTAAAAACTTAAGTATATCTGCTCTTTTAACTAAGCTATCCGCATCGACTAAGGATCAGGGTATTCTCAATAAGGTTTTTGAGCTTAAGGGTATGGCTGATAAAGCTGGATTAGGTGATGTTATAACAGGAAAGCTATTGGGGCTTTAAGTTTTAGATAAAGAGTAATTATTACACATAAATTGACGGAAAAGACCTATGGCTAAACAAAATATATTAAATCAAGATGAGACTACTGATGAACAAACCCTTGAGAGTGGGGCTTATGAGATAATACGAAAAAGGCTTTTGGCTTATAGCAATCAGCTTTTTGAGAGGGTTAACAAACTTAATGAAAAAAGAAAAGAGGCTTTTGGTGTTCTTGAGAATAAGATTATTGCTACTGATCGTATAATTACTGATAACACCTGTGTAGCAAGAGATATGTTTTCTCTTGGGAATAAGCTTCTTTTTGGATATAATGTTTTTATTGGTTTAAAGAAAGAGATGAAGGTCTCTGATGTATTTAGTCTGTATGAGATGAAGGATAACAGTTTTAGTATCCTTGAGAATAACTTACTAAACGATCAGAACTTTATAAAAGACTTTCATGGATTATACCAATATTACCGTGATACTTCGTTTAATACGTTTATTGAGAAAGACGCTAATCTTTTTATGATCTTTCAGACTGGTAAGTCCGCTAGTGATATTAGAATATTCACGTGGCAGGTCAATCAGGATAACACTTTAACTTATGCTGGTAGTAGATCGGCAAAGGGCTATTCTTATCCACCACAGATTGACTTTGAATGGATAAAAACCACTAGAGAGCAAAATATATATGGTCGTTTTCCTCATGTCTCTATTGAGGATAAGGTTTTTGTAGAGAGTGTTGGGGGGGATATTACCATTAAAGTTGAGGATAACACTGAGGATGGTAATGGTATATATTCTGAAGAGGTTATTCATAAAGAGCAAACTTTGGATGATGCTGATATTTACTACTCTATAATGGGGCATATAATTTTATTAAAGATTTTGCCTTATCAGGAAAAGGAGTACCGTTATTTTATATTTAACGAGAAGACCCAAAAAGTGGTTAGGGTTGATGATATTAGACAATGTGCTATTCGTCTTCCTGAGGATGATGGCTTAATATTCCCAAAAGGGTATTATCTTAAAAGTGGGGACTATAAAGCTTTTAGCCTTGATGTTAGTGATATGAGTTTTCTTAAGTTAATTATCTCTCCCAATGGGGAGGACTATTTATATATCTTTTACAACGAGGAGTTTGGGGAATATATATTACTCCAATATAACATCATTAGCAAAAAGGTGGATAATCCTTTATTATGTCATGGTTTCTCTATTTATGACAACGGGAAAATGGTTATCTTCAAGGGGGATAATGATTCTAAAAAGAGTCATGCTATACAAATATGGCAGACTCCTTTTGTTAAAGATTTTTCCCTAATAACTGCTGATAGTAGTTCTCACTTATCTAAGATTGGGAATAAAGAATTGGTAAAAGGAATAGCCGACCTTAGGGGTATATATAATCTTTTACAGAAGTCAGAGGTTTATTTAGGGATTTATCATCAGATTGCAAAAGAGGTTACTAATGCCATTGATCTTCACTTTTGGCTGGATCATAAAGAGGCTTTTGCTCCTAAGGATATATTACTAGATATATTAACTACTGCTAATGATGCTATTGATGAATACGAAAAAGTAGTTACCATAAGAGAAAACACTGAAAAGAGCCTATCTTCTGCTGAAGAGGACACTAATAAACTAATCGACAATATAAAAAATGCCAAGTTTTTAGTTGTAGATGAGTATGTTGATTCCTTAACCAAGCTTCAAATACAAAGAGGGCATATTATATCCCTAAAAGACCTTAGGTATGTTGAGGTAAATAGGGTTGATGAGATTGAAAAATTAGTTGGGGATAGCTATGATAAGATATCACAAAACTGTGTTAATTTTCTTTTGGAAAAACATGCTTTATCTCCTTTTTTTGAAAAGCTTAAAAAGTTTGAAGAGGCTATTCCTAGTCTTTCTAAGGTAACCGAAATTAAAAAGCTGAGCAAAGAGATAAATAAGCTTAATAATGGTGTTGACCTTCTGACCGATATAACTAACAGCCTTAAGATTGAGGACTCAACTCAAACTTCGCAGATCATTGATAATATATCCAATGTATATATTAGGATTAATCAGGTTAAGGCGATCCATAAAAAGCATTATAAGGCTCTTTTTTCTAATGAGGCTAAGGCTGAGTTCTCTTCTCAGTTTAAACTTATTAATCAGTCGGTGACTAACTTTATTGATCAGGCTGATACCGTTGAAAAATGTGAAGAGCTTCTTACTAAGGTCATGGTTCAGATTGAGAGCTTAGAAGGTAAGTTTTCTGACTTTGAGGACTACATTGAAAAGCTAACTGAAAAACGTAATGAGGTATATAGTGCCTTTGACAATCGTAAGGTTCAATTACAAGAAAGCCTAAATCGTAAGACCATATCCCTTTGGAACTCTGCTGATCGTATTCTTAAGGGTATATCCAATAGGACTAAAACCTTAAAGTCCATTGATGAGTTAAACGGCTATTTTGCCTCTGATATGATGATAGCTAAGGTTAAAGATATAGTTAAACAGCTTTTTGATCTTGGGGATAGTGTTAAGTCTGAAGAGGTTGTTAGTAGGCTAAAAAGCCTACAACAGGACGGTGCAAGACAGCTAAAAGATCGTTTAGACCTTTTTGAGCACGGAGGTAATATAATTACCTTTGGCTCCCATAAGTTTACTGTTAACACACAAGCTTTTGATCTTACTACTGTAAACCGTAATGGGTCTATGTATTACCATCTTACTGGGACTGAGTTCTTTGAAAAGATTAAGGATAATGATTTTAATAATACTAAAAGGTTTTGGCAACAAGAATGGCCAAGTGAGACAAAAAGTATTTATCGTGCTGAATATTTGGCTTATAAATTCTTAACCAGCATAGAAACAGAGAATAAGCCTATATCAAAGAATGAACTAAAAGAACAGATTGCTAATCCCTCTAGATTATTACAAACCATTAGGGATTTTATGTCAGGGCTATATGATGAGGGCTATGAAAAAGGAGTCCATGATGAGGATGCCTGTAAGATATTAACCACTATCCATCCTGTTTTACAAGAGGCAGGTATTCTTAGGTTTCACCCATCCACAAGAGCTTATGGAGCTATCTTTTGGTATTATTCACCTGAGTCTGAGGATAAGACTTGTCTAAGAGAAAAGATTAAGTCTTTTGGCTATTTAAATTCTTTAACCGATAGTCAGGACTATCACCAAGAATACGCTAAACAGCTTAGAGTAATGGTGGATAGCTTTTTTAGTGAGTTATCCTGGCCAGTAAATGATCTCTATCTCAAACAAATACCAGACTTTCTTTTAGAGAAGTTAAAAGATGGGTCAGACTTATTTCCTATAACTAAGTATGCTTATGATATTTATGCTGGATTTATAAAGTTTTTGAAAAAGAAAGACCCAAGCAAAAAGTTTATTGAATCCATTAAGGCAGTTGGCTCAGACTTGGAAAGTAAACTATTTATAATCCAAGATTGGTTATTCCATTTTGTTAAATATAATGATAACGAAAAACAGAACAATCACTCTAAAAATAACTTCTTAATTGAGGCTATTAGCCTTTTAACACGAAAGACTGTGGATAAAAGCCTTGTTAAACCTGTTAATACCATTTGTACAATTAATGGGATAATAGGTCAGCATTCAAGAGTTGATGGACACACACTAAAGCTTGATATTAGTGATTTTATAATTAGGTTGAATAGTTTTTATTTGGAGTCAGTCCCTAGCTATAAAGCCTATGTTCAGCTGAAGAGAAAACTAACTGAAGCAAAAAAAGAAGATATGCGTCTTAATGAGTTTAAGCCTAAGGTGATGAGTTCTTTTGTACGGAATAGGCTGATTGACTCAATTTATATACCTCTAATTGGCACTAACCTTGCCAAGCAAATGGGAGCCTTTGGAGGAGCTAAACGTACTGACCTTATGGGACTTCTTATGCTTATCTCTCCACCGGGTTATGGCAAGACAACTCTTATGGAATATATTAGTAATCGTTTGGGTATTATTTTTATGAAGATCAATGGTCCAGCCATTGGTAATCAGGTTAGTTCTCTTGATCCTGATGAGGCGGTTAATGCCACTGCCAGAGAGGAGGTTGAAAAGCTTAACCTTGCTTTTGAGATGGCTAATAATGTGATGATATATTTGGATGATATTCAACATTGTAATCCAGAGTTTTTACAGAAGTTTATCTCTTTGTGTGATGCTCAGCGTAAGATTGAAGGAGTTTATAACGGTAGAACTAAAACCTATGATCTTAGGGGTAAGAAAGTAGCTGTTGTTATGGCTGGCAACCCTTATACAGAAAGTGGTGAGAAGTTTAGAGTACCTGATATGCTTGCTAACCGTGCTGATACATATAATCTGGGGGATATTATTGGTGGTAATGCAGAGGTTTTTAACTTATCTTATCTTGAGAATTGTTTAACATCCAACACTGTACTAAATAAGCTAGCATCTCGTAGTCAACATGATATTTATGAAATGATTAAAATAGCCAAAACTAATAGTTCAGAAGGTATTCAGTTTGAAAAAGGCTATTCCATGGAAGAGGTTAAAGAGTTTGTTAATGTTTTTAAAAAGCTGTTGGTCATCCAAGATGTTATACTAAAAGTTAATCAGCAATACATATATTCTGCCGCTCAAGATGATGATTATAGAACTGAGCCTAACTTTCTACTTCAAGGATCTTATCGTAATATGAATAAGATGGCTGAAAAAGTAGTTCCTATTATGAATGAAGAGGAGCTTAATCAGTTGATTATGAATCACTATACTGATGAGTCGCAACTTCTTACTACTGGAGCTGAGTTTAACCTTCTTAGGTTTAAAGAGCTTATTGGCTGGCTAAGTCAAGATGAGGCTGAAAGGCTTAGCTATATTCGGTCTACTTATAAAAAAGGCAAGGCATTAGGTAAGCTTAAAGAGGGTGATGCAATGACACAAATATCGGGTCAGATTAGTCTATTTAATGATAGGTTTGATAGTTTAGTTAGTGTGGTTGAAGGCAGTATAGGCAAATAATAGGTCTATGAATTTTATCTAAACCTTCTATCCATATTGTAGCTTCATTAAGCATATCAGAAGTTAACTCAATATTTTTGTTCTTTCTTTTTTTTTTCCTTTTTTGGACTAACTTGTTAACAAACGTTTTAGCAAATATAACAAAAAGCATTCTATCGGGCATTTTGTTATCAAATGTTTTAGTAGTTTATTGTAAAAACGTTCTAAGTTAATCAATTTTTATAGGTATAAGCTGTTCTATTATTTTTAATTCCCATAGAAATATACACATAAAGTCAATATAGAATATTCCAATAATCCGCTCTATCCTTTTATAGAACAATAAATCCGTTAACACTTAATAAAGGTCTATAATCCTTAGTCTCAGCAAGGGATTCTTAATAGCTCTCGTAGTGATGACTACTTGCATAAAAAGTGATATTTTGTGTTCATTGCTAAGGCATTTAAGCAGCACTTAAAGAGCATAAAGGGATAACCTGCTTGACACAAGGAAATAACTTTTCCATGAATATTTTAATTTTCCTGTTCCACAAAGAAATCTGGAATTCACTTCCCTTTACGTTATATGTCTTGCCTTTTTACCTTGTATGACTATCCATAATTCTATCATAAAATGATAACTAAACTATTAAATAATATCCCTTTAACCTTAACAAAAAAATAAATATATTTACCAGCCCTAACTCAAAGTCTAAACCTACATGTTTATATTTATCCCCATTGTCAAAAACCTCTTTCATAACCTTTTTACCTTCATCAGAACACTTTCTATAACTTCATAATCTGTGTTTTTTAAGTTTTAAAAAAGATAAATTACCTTAGAGTACCTTTTATCTACACTACTAAAACAATTAGTAACAAATAAATATATTTACCAGCCCTAACTCAAAGTCTAAACCTACATGTTTATATTTATCCCCATTGTCAAAAACCTCTTTCATAACCTTTTTACCTTCATCAGAACACTTTCTATAACTTCATAATCTGTGTTTTTTAAGTTTTAAAAAAAGATAAACTACCTTAGAGTACCTTTTATCTACACTACTAAAACAATTAGTAACAAATAAATATGCTTATCAGCCCTAACTCAAAGTCTAAACCTACATGTTTATATTTATCCCCATTGTCAAAAACCTCTTTCATAACCTTTTTACCTTCATCAGAACACTTTCTATAACTTCATAATCTGTGTTTTTTAAGTTTTAAAAAAGATAAATTACCTTAGAGTACCTTTTATCTACATTACTAAAACAATTAGTAACAAATAAATATATTTACCAGCCCTAACTCAAAGTCTAAACCTACATGTTTATATTTATCCCCATTGTCAAAAACCTCTTTCATAACCTTTTTACCTTCATCAGAACACTTTCTATAACTTCATAATCTGTGTTTTTTAAGTTTTAAAAAAGATAAATTACCTTAGAGTACCTTTGCTCTACACTACTAAAACAATTAGTAACAAATAAATATATTTACCAGCCCTAACTCAAAGTCTAAACCTACATGTTTATATTTATCCCCATTGTCAAAAACCTCTTTCATAACCTTTTTACCTTCATCAGGAGCCTTTTTGTCTTAGAGTTAAAAGTTTTTATTAATAATAAAAGTTGACTTTCTTGCATATTTAACTAGATTTATATATACTAATATAGCTAATTTTCTTAACAGTTTAGTAAAACTAAAGTTAACTCTTTAATCTATATTAGGTTAGTATAATTTAAACTAATGTAAATCGTAAACCTTTATTAAAATAATATTACTTTTTAGGATATAAATAGTATTACAACTTTTTAAAGGGTTATTATATTTTTAATGTCTGCTGATAATATTAAAGGAGAACCTATGAGCCACTTTAAAAAACATTTTTTTGTCTGCACAACTACTCGTCCTCCAATGACTAAACCATCTTGTGGTCAGGGTAGATCACAAGACATTTATGTTAAACTGGTAGAAGAAATGGAAAAAAGAAATCTATATGGAGAAGTATCCGTAACTGCAACTGCATGTATGGGCCCATGCAGTAGTGGTCCCTCTATAGTTGTTTATCCTGAGGCTACGTGGTACAAAGAAGTAACAGTAAAAGATGTAGAAGAAATTGTGGAAAGTCATATGCAAAATGGAAAACCAGTAGAAAGACTAATTTATAACTGGGAAAGCTAATTTTATCAAAAAACAGCTTATTGTGAAAAACTAAAACAGTATGAATATAATTATAGCAAAAGAAATAGGTTATTGTTACGGCGTAAAAGACGCTTTTGATAAGGTTATTGAAGTTGCTAAAAATTTAAAAACTGAAGTTCATACTTTTGGACCCCTTATTCATAACCCGTCTGCGGTGAGAGAATTAACTAGTAAATATAATATATCTGTTATAGATAATATAAATGAACTTAAATCTAATACCATGGCTATAAGAGCTCATGGTATTTCTCCAAAAATGTATAACTCTTTTGAGAGTAAGGGAATAAATATTATAGATACAACTTGTCCTTTTGTGAAAAGAACTCAAAAGTTAGTTAAAAATTTAGCTCATGATGGCTATTTTGTTATTATCTTAGGTAAAAAACAACATCCTGAAGTAGTAGGTATTGCAGGGCAAATAGAAGAACAGTGTCTTGCCGTAGAAAATGAAGGTGACCTTAAACCATTAACTAAAAAGAAAAAAATTGCTGTTGTTTTTCAAAGTACAATAATCTTGGAAGATGTTGCACATTTGTTCCCTATAATAATCGATTTTGCGAAAGAGGTGAAAATCTGTAAGACTATTTGTGGGGTAACTATAAAAAGACAGTCAGAGGCTAAAGCTATTTCAAAACAAGTTGATCTAATGATTGTTATTGGTAGTAAAAATAGTTCTAATACGACAAAGCTATATATAATTTGTCGAAATCAGGGTGTAAAGACTATTCAAATTGAAAAACCTAATGAAATACAAAATATTGATTTTAGTAATATTATGTCTATTGGTATTACTACAGGTACTTCTACTCCAAAGAATATTATAGACGATATAATAAAAGAAATAAACAAAAAAAGCCTTGGCAATGTCTTTAGCGGTAGAGTAACTTCTGGAGCCATTAATGAAAATTGATTTAAGAGAATTGGATAATATAACTATCTTAGATATAAAAGGTGAGATTAGTATACTTTCTGATGCAAATGAACTAAGACAATTATTAAAAAGTCTTTTAACGGACAAAAAGATTAATGTTTTAATTAACTTGAAAGAGGTTAATTATATGGATAGCTCAGGATTAGGAGTTTTAATTTCTAACTTTGCCAATTTTAAAAAAGTAAATGGTTCATTAAAGGTTATGCATATAGAAGGTGCTGTAAAACGAATATTTGAGTTTAGTAAATTGGATAACTTTTTTGAGGTATATAATAGCGAAGAGGCAGCACTTCTTAGTTGGAAATAGTTATAAAAACCTCTATTTGATAATTAGCCTACCCTTACTATTATAATGAAGGGTATATCTAAGATTACCTCTATTATACTCATACTCAGAATAGCCTAATAACTTCTTATTGGAATTATATCTTTCTTTTCGTTCAACAAGTCCTTTTTGATTGTAATAGTAGTTGTTATAGCTAATCATTTGCTTATAACTACTGTAGTGCTCTACTTTTACTTTTTGATTCTTACCATTATATATCATTTTTTTATATTCGATTAGATTATTATTTGGATCATAATAAGATTGTTTTATTAGTAGTCCTTGGGGATTATATTCGAATAAGGTATAGCTAATAAGATATTTATATTTATTGTAATATAAAGACTTTATTAGATGATTTTTTTTATTGAAGTGTCTTATTATATAGCTGTTATCCCTTATAATAGTTTTTTTAGTTTTGTATTTATTTATTATACTAAGGGTTGATATTAGATTAAAGTTTACATAGGTTTTAATTTGGTTTAGTTTTTTAGCTGGGGAATAATTATAGATTTCATAAAAAATTATATTACCGTTTTTTATGTATTGATATTTTTTTATTTTATTTTCCTTATTTTTGTATACTATATAGTAGTTCCAGTTATTGTAAATATATTTTTTTATCTTTGATAGTGGTATTTTATATGTAAAAGTTTTAACTCCCAAGTAGTTAGCTTTATAGCCCAGAGTATCATAATATTCCATTTTAATCTTAGCGGATATACTAATAGGGTTTAGTATAAGCAATAACAAGGACGATAATACTATTTTGAATAAATATTTACATAAGATCATTATATTTTCCCTTGCCTTATTACTAATTAATTTATCTTTGAATGATAAAATTGTTTGACTAAAAAGACATTTTTTATTTTGTTATATAAACATTGTGTTACTATCTTGAATAAGATTAATTGACCTATACCAAATTAATATAACCCTGATCTTAATATACTATTGTATATTATTAGGGTATGATTAAGCTATATACTAAATTGTTAAAAAGTTATACACTATTTTTATTATTATTTTTTTTAATTAGTTAATATTTAAGTTTTGTTTTTTTTAAAACTATAAAAAAAAATATTACTTTTACTATAATAAGACTTAATTTTAAATTTTAGTAAAACTTATTTATATAAAAAAGTTTTGAGGTTAATATGTCTAGAGAAAAACATCAAAATAAAGAAATAGTAATACTAAAAGAAGAAAGTGAAAAGCTAAAAAATAAAATAATAGAATTAGAGAATACCATAAAAGAACAAAATAGTATGCTTATAGCTCAGGAAAAGGTTAATAAGCTATCCACTAACGAGCGTCTTTTTGCAGAAGCTACAATAAAGGCATATGAAAAAGCAATAGATTTGAGTCAAGAAGAATTGAATAATGCAAAAAAAACTGTAAGAACTAAAGAGCTCATAAAAGAGCATCTTGAAAAAACTCAAACCTTTAATGAAGAAACTATTAATGCACTTATTAGAGTCTTAGACTTATCCAAGTCGGAGTTAGACGAAGCATACAAAACAATAGAGGCATATGAAAACGTAAGTGAGTTAGCCAGACAAGAGGCCTTTAACTTACTAGAAGAAATTAAAAACTTAAAATTGTCTACTAATAAAGACTAAAATAGAGTATATAATCTAAGTTCTTTTTCTAATTTACTATTAAATGTAGTGTTATTTTTTATTCTCTCTAACAAGGCTGCCTATTTTAATAAACTTCTCATATCTTTTATCCAGCAATTTCTTTTTAGGCAACTTACTTAATGCCTTTAGCTCTAAGCTAATTGTTTTTTTTACTTCTTTAATAGTAAGATCAGGATATCGATGAGCTCCACCTATTGGCTCATTAATAATTCCATCAACTAAGCCTAGGGAATAGAGTTCATTTGCAGTAATTTTAAGAGCCTTAGAGGCCTGATCAGCCTTAGTAGCGTCCTTCCACAATATAGAAGCACATCCCTCTGGAGAGATCACAGAATAAATGGAATACTTCAACATAAAAATTCTATCGGCAACACTAATAGCTAATGCTCCACCACTACCCCCTTCTCCAATAACAATAGTTATGATTGGTACACTTAAAGAAGACATCTCAAAAAGGTTTTTAGCAATAGCCTCAGATTGTCCACGTTCTTCGGCATCCATACCAGGATAGGCACCTGGAGTATCTATAAAAGTTATAATAGGAATATCAAACTTTTCAGCAAGCTTCATTATTCTAAGAGCTTTTCTATATCCTTCAGGTTTAGGCATAGCAAAGTTTCTCTCAATATTCTCTTTAGTATCCTTACCCTTATTATGGCCTACTATCATAACCTTTTTATTATCCAGCCAACAAAAGCCAGTTATTATAGATTTATCATCAGCATAGTACCTATCCCCATGGAGTTCGATAAAATCACTAAAAATGGCATTACAATAGTCAGAAAATATGGGACGTTTTGGATGTCTTGCAATTTGAGTAATTTGCCATGGATCAAGCTTATTATAAGCTTCCTGCATCAAAACAGCACACTTTTTATTAAGCTTCTCTATTTCAGGCTTAAAACTAACATTACCTTCAGTTTCTAGTTTTTTTAGTTTTTCGATTTCTTTTTCTAACTTGATAACTGAAATCTCAAACTTAAGAGTGTATGACATAAAAACTCCCTAATTATTTTACTAAAAGTCAATAAGCACTTATGTAAGTAGCCTACTAACAGATATTTTTCTATTTATATTATAAATTACCTTTGCAATTAGAGGTGCAACAGATACTTCTTCATACCATTCATGATTTTTTATAAACTGCTCTCCTCTAAATACGCAGTCAGTACCAATAACTTTTTTTATGATATTATTGTTATACGCCTTGTTAAACTTTTCAACAGCTTTACCGTTAAAGAAAGGAAATGTACAAGATAAATAAATATCCTTAGCCCCATGTTCTTTCAGCAGGCTACAGGCATTTATTAGAGTGGAGCCAGTAGCTATTATATCATCTCCCATGAAAATATTTTGTCCTTTAACATTTCCAACGAGTCTCATACTTTCAATATCACCACCTGCGGCATAATTACGTTCTTTATCGATTATGGCGAGATCGGATTTAAACTCTTTTGAAAAAAAACGAGCTCTTGGAGCACTGCCAACATCGGGAGCAACAACGATTAACGGTATATTAGGATAATACTTATTAAAATAGTTGATTATAATTCTACTGGCATGTAAGTTTTCAAACTTAATTTTTCTAAAAAAGCCGCCAATAGCCTCTGCATGAACGTCTACAGTAATAACCCTGATAGCCTGTGAATATTCTAAAAACTGAGCTACTAGTTTAGCACTAACGCCTTCTCTTGCTTTTTTTCTTTCCTGTCTGGAATATGGATATTGAGGTATAACAGCGGTTATATTATCAACATCAGACTGATATGCGGCATCTATTGCGGTAAATAGGGCCATTAAATTATCATTTATACTTCTATCAGAAAGGGGATCGTCTACACATTGGAGAATGTATAAATCATCACCTCTTATATTTTTATTAATAACGGTTTTAACTTCGCCATTAGCAAAAATAACTTCATCTGAAGGTACAAACTTTGGTTCATTTGACTCATTATTTTTGCTATATATACTTAGAAGGTTTTTGAAGATTCTTTTGCCTAAAGGTTTACCTGAGTTACAGGTTAATAAGGATACTTTACCTCTTTGTTCCATTTTATTTATCCTTTTATAGTTATATATCTAAGGTTTTTATTTAGTTATTTATAATGTATTAAAATATAAAATATTATTTTTTTATTAATTTGCAAATTTTATTAACAATATTTTTTACTTTATAGTGGTTTAGCTTTACTATTATTTTAAGGCAGTTAACCATCCAAAACAATCCTTTTTTCTTCTGTAGTAAGGCCATATAAATCAAAAACCATGTTATCAATCTCTCTATCAGTCTTGCTTATCTTGTCATATAAATCTCTAAGTTCTTGCCAGCCCTCTTTTAACTTAGTATACTGCTCTCTTTTTGGGATTAGCTTTTGCTTTTTAAGCTCCTTGAAAAAGTCTTGCTCAGTTAGTTTATAAAGACTTTTTAACTTAGTATTAATCTTTTTAGGACTATAGGTAAGCTTAATCCAACCTAAGAAGTCAGTTGTTTTTTTATAGAGTTCTTTGTTTAAATTAAGCATAAGGTCAGCTTTTTTTATGAAAGGTTGTTGATTTTCTATACTTAATCTTTTAACCGGCATTTTTTTTAAATAATAATCATCCATGACTCGAGAAGTTTCAGTTATATCACTAAAAACAACTTTCCCCATATAAAAAGAGATTAATTTTGAATTAATCAATGATAGTAGATATAGCAAAGATAAAGTGTCATCATTAACAATAACATTGACTAATTTTTCAGTTGATAATATATCTTTATTTGCTAAACAGGCAGTTAACTTTCGCCCTCTTAATACCTTAATAATGATTCTTTTTCTACTTACTTTTTCAATTTTAGACTTATATTTATTGTATAAATGAGATAAATCTATCCTTCTAATTGTATCTATGTGATACATGGATACATCAGGAACTTTATTTATGAATAAATAACCCCTTCCATTATCTAAAATATGTTGTTTTTCTGAATCAGGTACATATATACCTCTAAAAACTTCTCTGTCATAATGCTTAAAAAAATGTTTTTCTTTCTGGACCTTAAGTATAATACTTTTAACTATCTCAGAAATGTCAGCTAAAATTAAGGTAGATGATATATTCATAATTTCTTGCTCAATTGAGCCTAAAAGCTTTTCTGTTTTAGAAGGAGTAAATCTTTTTAAAGGATCAAACTTTGCAATGTTAACTGTATTTGTCTTTTCAAGTTGTTTATTTTTCAATACAAAGATGCATGATTCAAGGTTTACTTCTTCAAATGCAACTCCTACCTTAGCTAACTTAAGCAATTTTTTATTTAATAATATATTTCTTGACTGTGACCAGTTATTAGCAAAAACTATAGATATAGGGACTATAAAAGAAAAAAAAGCTTTTTCTTGTTTTATCAGATTGAAAGTCTTTTTTATAAAGTGTTCTGAGCTATCCATATTTTTAGACAACATAACATCTGTACCCCATGGAGGATTGCCAATAACTACATCAAAACCACCGTTTTTCATAATACCAGAAAACTCATTATTCCAGTTAAAAGCTTTATCTTCAGCTACCTTAGGATCATCAATTAAACTATTGCCACACTTAATGTTATTATCAAGATCAGTAAGTTGCTTATCCTTTTCAGCAGTCCGTAACCACAAAGATAGCTTTGTAATCTCAATAGACTCAGAGTTTAAATCTACACCATAAAGATTATTTTGTAAAATACGCTTTACCTCTTTATCATTATCACAATATATTGGTTGAGAAGGAGTTAGATCTTTTATTACTTCAATAACCTTTCTGTTTTCACCGTAAAGGAAATTAAAAGCCTGTACCAAAAAAGCACCACTGCCACAAGCAGGATCAAGGACTTTAATACTTTGAAGCACAGTTTGATATTTAGAATATATTAGTCGCTTTCTTTTATTCTCAAGCCACTCTTGATCACCTTTAAATTGCTTAAACTCCTTTTTCCTAAAATCAGGCGTCCAGTTCTTATATGTATTCTCAATCTCGGTAAACTCATCCTTAAGCCAACCCCCTATAGCCTGCTCTACAATATACCTTGTAATATAGTCAGGGGTATAATAAACACCCTCTTTTCTTCGCTTTCCCTTCTTAACATCATAGTCTTTTCCCTCAAAACTTGCCCTCATCTCTTCTAAATCACTAATAGATTGCTCAAAAATATGTCCTGATATATCAACGGTTAGTGTTTTGTTATTAGGTGTTTTATTATTACCAAAATCATACTTTGATAGCTCAGCAATAGTTTTAAACAGATAGTTTGGTATAATAAGATCATCAAGATCAGAATCAGCCTCGAATAACCCACCATTATAACCCTTATCTATCTTAAAAACAGGGCTATGTTTACTCTCACCTACACTGATAGCATTAAAAAGACCATTGACTTTACCTTGTATTGAATTACCATATTTATTATAATATTGTGAGCCAGCCTCATCTTTAATAAGGTTTTGTAAGACATCAGGAGGTAGTAGTTGCTCACGACTATCTTCGCAAAACCAACAAAATATAATCCTATCAAGAAACTTCTGTGTTAAAGATAAAAGCTTTGACTTATTATTTTCATAAGTCTTATTGTGTTCTAATAGTGAATTGAAAAGGTCTGACCTAAACACTTTATACTCTTTATAAAAACCTTTTTCAACACTCTTTTCTACCTCTGTCTGCATAGATAAAAGCTGTCCAACATTACTCTTACCATTAGTAGTTAAAAGATACTTTTTACCTAAAAGATAGATCATCCTTCTTAGCTCATGGTCATCCGCCAAAGTCATTTTGCCAGTCGAATCAAAACCTTTAGGAAAAGTAAAGAAAAATCTCTCAAACTTATGCTTTATACCTCGCTTATATAACCTTATCTCATTCATATTGCTTATTACTAAGAAGTTAGCCTTGTCGCCCAGATTATGAAGATAGTCTAAACCTTGCTCAACAGGTGTCCTTAAATCCCTTCTACTAGTTTGAGGCTTATCTAAATCAGTATAGAGACCCTTAAGCTCTCCAATTACCTCAATATTATTAGTGCTATTAAATGCTCCTAAAGCAAAGTTAGCTTGTCCAGAATTAGGTACTTTAACTTCTTCTCGAAGATTATACTCCTTATGATCACCAAACATAGTATAACCAAGTATATCTTTGAAAAGCATAGTCATAAAAGCTGACTTAATCTCAGTCTCTTTTTTATTACTAATACTACCTATCCAGTTTTTTACTATGACTCCTTTCTTGGTAGTGTCAATTATAGGAGTTTTATATAATTGCTTTCTTAAAAAAGAAATTGAAAATAAAGAGTCCATATTAATATACTTTTACAACTGGATTGTAATAGACATTCTAGGGTAACTCATTAGTATATAAAGTTAAAGCTTTGTTTAATCTTGTGTATAATATACTTAATTTTATATTAGTTTACTTTTAATGTTAGGTTCATTCAAAGATAAAAATAATAGACCCGTTATACCATATTGCCTTTTGTCAACAAAAGAAAAACTATTATGTATATCAACTATCTTTTTATTAGCTCTATGCTCTAATATAACCGTAGAACTACTATATAAAAGCCCATAATCAATAATTAGCTTAAGCATAGGCTCATAAACATCATCATCGTATGGTGGATCAGCAAATATATAGTCAAACTTATTATGACATGTCTTTATAAAATGAAAAGCATCATTTTTTATAAGGTTAGCCTTTTTATTTAGATAATCAAGATTAGACCTTATAACCTTAATACAATTAGTTTGATTATCCACCATAGTAACGCTATTAGCCCCACGGCTAAGTGCCTCGATGCCAATATTCCCAGACCCAGAGTATAAATCAAGAAAAGACTTGTTTATAATATCTTTACTAATTATATTAAATATGGCTTCTTTTACACTATCTTTTGTAGGCTCAATATTGTTTTTAGGAACTTTAAGCCGTCTACCCTTTAATGAACCAGATATTATCCTCATTATATTTCTCTAACTATTAATAAGCCGTTTTAATAAATTGTAAGAACCTAAGACAAGCTTATAGCCTTATAGTTGCTAATACTTTTTAGTTTTAAATAGACTGAAAGTGTTTGCTTATCAACTATCCACAATAGTGTATATAAATATACTAATATTAGATTTATTGTATAACTTTTATAGGGTTTATGGGATGGTATAATATTAAAAATAATATTTTTATGTTTGATTATTTAGCTTTCTTTAAATAAGTTTAAATGTATATGGATAATAATTATGAGTATAAATAATATGAAAATAAATAAACGACCAATCATTTATGGAGAAGTACTCTTTGATAGTTTTCCCGATGGATCATCGGTAATAGGTGGTGCACCTTTTAATGTTGCATGGCACCTAAAAGGTTTTGGACTCGATCCCCTTTTTATTAGCAGAGTAGGAAAAGATAAACTAGGGGATAAAGTAATCAAAAGTATGACACAATGGAAAATGGATATAAGTGGAATGCAGTTTGATAAACACTATCCCACTGGTGTCGTTGAGGTTAACCTTGATAGTAAAGGTAAACCACTTTTTAATATCATATCCAATAGTGCTTATGACTATATCGACTTTGAAATAATAAAAAACTACTTGAATAATGATAACTTTTATCTAATCTACCACGGAAGCCTTATTATACGAGAAAAAGCTTCTCATAAAGCCTTAAAAGATTTAATATCATATACATCACTCCCATGCTTTGTGGATATTAATTTAAGATCACCATGGTGGAGTCGCTTTTGTGTGGAAGAGCTAATTATGAATAGTAAGTGGCTCAAAATAAGCGATGAAGAACTCTCCATAATAACTGAAGGACTCCCTAGCAATAACATAAAAGAAAAAGCTAAGTATTTATACTATAAATATAACCTTAAAAGCCTAATTGTTACTCTAGGCGAAAAAGGATCCTTTATCGTAGGAAATGACATCATTGAAAGCGATATTAATAAAGTTAATAATATAGTCGATACTGTAGGTGCAGGGGATGCCTTTTCTAGCGTTGTAATACTTGGGCTAATAAAAAATTGGACATTACCATCAATACTAAAACGTGCTAGTGAATTTGCATCTAGTATATGCAGAATAAGGGGTGCCACTAATAATGATATGAATATCTATAAATCTATTATAGAATAAGGATGTTAGTCTAATGGCTGATAACAATGGCTTATACATATTAATGATAAGTGCTCACGGCTTAATAAGGGGTAATAATCTTGAACTTGGACGAGACCCCGATACAGGCGGACAAACAAAATATGTTGTAGACTTGGTTAAAACCCTTGGTAAACATCCTGATGTATTTCGTGTTGATTTGATTACACGTATGATCTATGATTCTAAGGTCAGTGAGGATTATAGCAAATATGAAGAACAAATTGCTCCCAATGGATATATCATTAGAATACCATGGGGACCAAAACGATATTTAAGAAAAGAAGTTCTATGGCCGTATATAGAAAGTCTTGCGGATAATACCCTTCAACATATTCGCAGAATTGGACGTATACCAGATATAATCCACGGTCACTATGCGGATGCCGGTTATGCGGGTAGCTTATTAGCTAAAATACTCGGAGTGCATCTTGTCTTTACTGGACACTCCCTTGGTAGAGTGAAACAACAAAGACTTATAGATCAGGGAGTAAAACCAGAGATTGTTGAAAAACAATATCATATATCCCGTCGTATTGAGGCAGAAGAACAGTCATTATATACAGCATCATTTGTTGTAGCAAGTACAAATCAAGAGGTAGCTGAGCAGTATAGTATATATGATAATTATTATCCCAAAAGAATGCTAATTATTCCTCCTGGAGTGCTTTTAGATAGTTTTTATCCACCTAAAAAGAATTGGGTGAAACCTAATATTGCGAATACCATAAACAAATTTTATAAAGAGCCAAATAAACCTATAATTCTTGCACTATCAAGGCCAGATCCTAGAAAAAATATACCAACATTAATTCGTGCCTATGGTAGTAATTCAGAGCTTCGTGATAAGGCAAATCTATTGATTATAGCTGGTAACAGAGATGACATATCCACTATGGATAAAGCGAGTAGAGGTGTACTAACCGAACTTCTAATATTAATAGATAAATACGATTTATACGGAAAAGTTGCGATACCTAAACATCATAAGGCAGATGAGGTGCCAGAAATATATCGTATAGTGGCAAAAAGTGGAGGTGTATTTATTAATCCTGCTCTAACTGAGCCTTTTGGATTAACATTAATTGAGGCGGCCGCTACTGGACTACCTATTGTGGCTACTGAGGATGGAGGACCAAAAGATATTATTCTTAATTGTAAAAATGGAATAGTAATTGATCCCCTTGATCATAATAAAATGGCTCTCGCCCTATTAGACGCCCTTTCAGATAAAGAGCGATGGAAGCAATGGCGTAAAAATGGTATAACTGGTGCTCATCGTTATTACTCCTGGGATGCCCATGTCAATAAGTATTTAAAGGAGTCTAAAAAATTGCTTCGTAAACTGAAAAAGAAAAAGGAATTTAAACTTTCATCAAATCGCTTGGCTACTGTTGATCGTATTTTAATATGCGATATTGACGGTACTTTGCTTGGGGATAGAAAATCCCTTGCCACGCTGATGGATACCCTTTCTAAGGTGGAGGATAAAGTTGGATTTGGTGTAGCTACTGGTCGTCGTTTAGAGAGTGCCATTAGTATTTTAAAAGAGTGGAAAGTTCCAATTCCTGATTTGATAATTAGTTCTGTTGGTAGTGAGATACATTATGGTCCGGTAATTGTTGAGGATACAAACTGGAGTAAGCATATTAGCTATAATTGGAAGCCATTAGAAATACATAAAATAATTAGTAGTTTACCTGGTTTAGTTTTGCAGGCAAAAACCGAACAGCGTAAACATAAAATTAGTTATTATATTGATCCTGAAATATCTCCGTCAGTTAAGGATATTATTAAATATTTAAGGCGTAATGATATTAAAACTAATGTAATATTCTCTCACGGCGAGTTTATAGACTTCTTACCTATACGCTCATCCAAAGGACAGGCTGTTAGACATTTTGCTTTGAAGTGGGGTATACCTTTTGATAGAATATTGGTGGCAGGGGATTCTGGTAATGATGGTGAGATGTTAAAAGGAAATACTCTAGCTGTTGTTGTGGGTAATTACAGCTCTGAGCTAGAAAGGCTTAAAGGTGCTACTAGAGTTCACTTTACTGATGGACATTATGCCGAAGGTATATTACAGGGAATCAATTATTATGACTTTTTTGATAAACTAAGAGTACCAGAAGAAAAAAGTCAGCCCGATGAATACTCCGATTAACTATCCTTTTATATAATTTATTTACCCTAATTTATAAAACTAATATAACATGAGTAGTGTTATTATAAACAGGAATTAGATTATTATAAATCAGTGTAACTAAAATTACAAAAGATTAATTTTAACACCGCTTGACTATAAATATATAGGTAAAACATTGAGCTATAAAGTATTAGTTATAGAAGCTACCCATATTAACCTAATCCTATTGATTATGCACCTTAAAAGACAAGGATATGATGTACAGGGTGCTGAAAACGGAAAAGAAGGACTTAGAATGGCTAAGGTTATGTCCTTTGACCTTATATTATGTGATGTTAAACTTTCGGATATAGATGGCGAAAAACTAATTGTTGCTATGAAAGCAGAAGAACGACTTGAAAAGGTACCTATTTTAGTAATGTCAACAATACCCATAGAAGATATTAAAATTGATGAAAGTTTAATTGCCGGCTATCTTTTAAAGCCTGTTCAACCGGGGATTATTATAAAAAAAATAGAAGCTTTATTACCTGAAAGAAAACCAGAAGATCAAATTAAAGAAAAACAGGATAAGATTGATGAAATAGAAAAACGAGCTGAACAAAGAAAACAGGGTATTAAAGTAATAGATGGCTTTACAGTAGAAACAATATCCATAGATGAGGTTAAGGTTGGCATGGAAACAGGTGATCAGATAAACGATAATAATCACTCTCCAATAATACCCAAGGGCATAGCATTAACAGAAAAGCATATTGACAAATTAAAATCCCTAGATATTAAAGAAATAATAATTAGGAAATAAAATTCTATGTATGTTGTTATGATAGATATGCCAAATAAAATAAAGGATTTCTTTACATTAAAATATTTATCTTTGGGATTAACAATATATACTGGAGATTCCCCAAAAACTGTGCAAAAAATACTAGACGAAAAAGGTCCTGGAATACTATTCGTAGAAATTAGCCATCTTAACAGTATATGGCTGCCATTTCTCGCAAAGCTAAGACAATATAAACCTAAAGAATATTTTAAATTAATAATACTATCGGATAAGTCGGATAGAAATTTCTTGCAAACTTTATTATTATTAAACGTTACAGGATTAATACCAGCATCAATCAGCAACGAGGATGTTTTTATTCGCCTATCTGAAATTATAAAAAGATTTAACATAAAGCAAAACGAAAATAGAGAACATCAAAGAGTTATACCCCGAAAAACTGATGAAATTACTATAAATCTATCCATACCAAACTCTAGTACGATATTAAGCGGTGTAGTTATAAATATAAGCATTGGAGGGGTTGCATTACAGTTAAAGAATACTGGCGAAGTAAAATGGCTTTCTTCCGGACTCTTTGTTGAGAGTGCACAAGTACGCCTTAACGGTAAAATAGGTATGACTGGATTAAAAATTGTTATGGTCAAAAATATTGTTGCTGGAGCCAGGTTTATTAGACCGACTGACTACTTTCTTAATCTTTTGGGGAGATACCTGCTAGATAGGCTTTCTAATGGATAATTAATTTATAATAATGAAAATATACATTAAAAAAATCATAATACTTGCTATATTACTAAGCATGCAAATAATTAGTTGTCAAGGGGATAGAATAGATAATGAAAGGCATAATCTATTACTAAACTTCAAAAAAGGAGCAAAATTAAACTATATAAGTGAAACTAAGATTAAGCTCAATAATATAGAATCTATAGGGTCTAAACAAAATATTAAAAATACTATACTTAATTATATAAGCAATAAGAACATGGCTAATGCAGAACTAAATATTAAGGGTAATTTTATTACAACTATCCTAGGCCTATATGACGATAATAGTGCTGATATAAAGACTGATACGCAAAATTATATAGTTAATAAAATAAGAGTAAATAGACGTCCATTATCCGAAAGAGTAACTTCATATAATATTCCGATATTTAAAACCAACTCTATTAAGGTTAGGCGTGATAAAAAAGGAAAAATAGTAAAAATATACCAAAATAATAAGATTAGCTCCAGAAAATTATTAGAAAGAATAATAAGTATCCTAAATAAATATCAACACCTGCCTGATAAACATATTACTATTGGTGAAAGCTGGAATAACAAAGTTAATGAGTATATACCCCTTAGCTGGCTTATTAGAAAAAATAAGATGCCCTGGATAAAGGGATATATAGTGATAAAACTAATAATAGTGAATACCTTTAAAAAAATACAGGATAATAAAACCTATATAAACTTCAAAACTAAGGGTGTAATAACGCTAAAACTAACTACAATAGATGGCAAAAATGATATAAATATCAAACTAGAAAATGGAAAGGGAAATATAATATTAAATAATAAAACGGGACTAGTAAAACTATCAAATGTGATTAACAATATAAAATTGAAATTAAGACTTAATCATAAAAGTGTTAACTCTATATTAACAGCCGACTTAAAAGTAATATATAAGCTATATACTATGATGTTATAAATCCCTTAAAAAGACCTCTAATACAATAATCAATAAGTAAATAATGGAAATTAAACTGTTCAAATTAAGGAATGCCACATTAATCCTGGAGAAGTCATCAGGCTTGACTAATAAATGCTGAATCAACAATAGAACTCCAACACCTATAACTCCTAAATAATAAATTATACTAAAATTGTTTACTATACCCAAAGTTAACAGTATGACGATCATTAAGATATAGGCTGTCTTTGAGATAGTAAGACTAATAGACTTTCCAAGTTTAGACGGTATAGAATAAAGACCAGCTTTTTTATCAAAATCAATATCCAATAAGGAATATATGATGTCAAAACCAAATATCCAAAAGGTAATGGATGAAAATAATAGTAGACTATTAACAGAAATAGACTCATTTAATGCAATATCTACTGCAATGGGTGCTAAACCTATTACCATACCCAAATATAAGTGACTAAATATAGAAAACCTCTTCCAATAAGAATAAAAACAAAGTAGAACAAGAGCAATAGGGGATAAAATAAAACTAACTCTATTTATCATATATGCCGAAAATATGAATCCTAAGGAAGCTATTATCATAAAAATAATTACACCGTTTTTACTAACCTTACCCGTTACTAATTCACGCTTTTTTGTTCTATCATTGTCTTTATCATATTTATAGTCAGCCAATCTGTTGAATGCCATTGCTCCACTGCGAGCGAAAACTAAAGCAAGTATTATAAATATAACCTTATCCCATTGTATGAGTGCTGGTCTGTTTAATATAAAGGATGAAATAGCAAAAGGAAATGCAAAAATTGTATGTGAAAACTTAATCATCCTTAAAAAATCACTTATTCTTTTCAAAATAATCCCCTATTAACAAAAATACTAACCCGTTGTCAATTTAATTATATTGCTGTTGTCAATTTAATTATATTATTGTAAAAACATTTTGTGGCAGTATTAAAATGCTTACTAAAAAGTTAAGAATATAAAACTATAAAAGTAAATATAGTATTAACTAGTTAAAAAAATTAAACTAATTTATCACATATATAAAATATAATTTATATTTTATAGTTTTGTACAACTAAATTACTTTATAAAAAATTATAACTTTAAATGTTGAAAACTAGTGGTATAATAAAATATTATAAAATAATACGTAATTATAATGAAAATACAATCAAAACTAAAACCAAAAACTAATATTGATCTTACACCCCTGGTCGATGTAGTATTCACTCTATTACTGTTTTTTATTTTGTCTTATAAAGAAATTAAAATGCATAGCCATAAACTATCCCTTCCGCAGTCTAATGAGGCAGAACAAATAAAAATGGATAAGAAATTACCCATTATAATAACAATAAAAAAAAATGGACAACTCTATCTGCAAAATCAAAAGGTCAATCTTAATAATATCCAAATGAAATTGAAAAACCTCTTGTCCAAGTATGACAGCTTGCCTGAGCTAATAATATCTGGGGGAAAAGATGTACCTTATCACTTTATCATAAAGATGATAGATATTTCAAAATCTGTTGGGATTAAGACAATTAATCTTCGTACGCAAAGAATGCAAAAAAAAAACATTAACAAACAATGAAAACTAAACTAATAAAAATATTTTTTTATGTCCTACTATTTATAAGCTTATCTATTGGCTTAACTTTTGCCATTTTTGAAATACATAAAACAGTTTCTAGCCTTAGGTATAAGCTAATAGTGATGTTCGAAGAAGAGCTAAAGACAAAAGTTAATATAGAAAAAGTTAGCGGGGATCTTACTAAAAAACTCGTTTTAGAAAATGTTACTATATTCCACCAATTTAGAAGTGATAAGAAATTAGCCGTCTCTAAATCGGTAGAAATACACTTTAACTTGGTAAAAGCTATACTGAGAGAAAGAATAACTATACGTAATATCAGTAAGATAGTTGTGAACGACTTTGACCTCTATGTAGATGAAGACTTTGGAAGATTAACTGCTGTAAGAGTTATGGTAGGTAAAGATGACGGCAAAGATAACGGACCTAAAAATCTATCAGTAATATTACCCCATGGACGTATACATTCAATATTCAAAAATAGTAAAAATGGTAAGTTCAATGTTCAGAACGTTGGAGGGTACTTTAAAAAAGTAGAAGGTATTAATACATTCAAGGCTAGAGGATATTTTATAGGTAATAAGGTTTATGGTAACACAAAAAGTAACTTTGTAATGACAGGTAATGACAGCATTAAAGAAGCCAATATGAGGGGTATATTAAGCTTTGCTAGTATTAATTATCTGGGATACAATTTTAGAGGTATATCCTGTAGCTATCTAATTACTAATGAGAGAATAAAGTTTAAAATAGATCCGACTATAAAGTCACCCTTTAGTATACCTAAAAAAAGACTAATAAGCTATAAGTCCAGTAATCCGTATAATTATCTGCTGAACCTTAAGTTTGACTACATAATAAATGAGGATGACTACTATATTAACGTAAAGGTTGATAAAGAGAGTCATGCGGTTAAAAAGATATTTCTTAACTTCCTAAAAGAAAACTTTATTAGTCGTCTGAAAAATATTAAAACTAATAATAAAACTAATAATAAAAACTTTAAAACTATATTAAAATCCACCCTTTTAAATATAAGGAATACCGTTGATCAGCCTTATGGTAAAGCATTGTTTAGGATATATAGAGGTAAACTTTATTACTCTATACAAGCAAAAGTTAATAATGTAATATCGACTAATGATAAGTTATCCGCAAATATAAATGGTACATCCGATATTATTAACTTTGATAACCTAAAATATAACAGTATAGGGGGAGATATTAGGGGTAAGGGAACTTTATTAACCAAAGGTAGTATAAAATCCCTCAGCTTGAAAATAGAAAACCTTAAACCTAATATTATATTTCCAACAGTACCAGAAAATACGTGGAGAATTAGATTATCACAACAAATCAGCCTTTATGATAACACAATAGATGAAGTAAATCTGACTAAAATGCCTATAACCGGTAATATCGAAATAAAAAAGTCTGGTGAAAGTAAATATAGCTTTTCTTTTTATGAGTTAAAAATTGGAGAAATTAAACTCCCCAATATATCAGGCATCACTATCCTTGATAACTCAACACTATATTCCAACTTTTATATTGCGGATAAGTACTGGCTTAGGGTAATGTTAAAAACAAATATAGAAAAACTTGACTACCTAAACTATAAACTTGCTTTTAGAGAGCTGGAATATAGCTTGGTAAAGGATCTATTTAATCTTAACGTAAACCTTGATAATCCAATAATAAATATAGACTCCAGCGGATGCCTAAACCTAAAGAATATTAAAAAGTCTATTAGTAGTGCTAGGATTAAGATTTATTATCCCAAAACAAGTTTCTCTAAACATGATGTATTATTAGATAATCAGCACTCCAACAGCTTCGACAAAGAATTAGATATTTCATGCACTAATTTGGAAGACCTAACAATAAGAAAAACATCTCCCATAAACTACAGCAGGTGGGAGCAATCTGCTTTAATTGATGTAAAGTTTAAAAATGGAGTGCTATTTGTTAATGATTCCTATATAAATAATAAAGACATACGCTTTAAAGGACAAATAAGCTTTTCTAATAAGTATATATACCCCGAATTTCGAGTTAGCTATTTGGGATTAGCACTATATTTCGACGGATACTTTTCTAAACTCAAAAATAGCTATCATACAAAGCTAAACTTTGTATACGACGACTTTAAACATCAGTGGACATCCGTTACAGGCTATCTAAAACCAGATGGACATAATTTAATGCTAAAAGACTTTGTCTTACGTCATAATAAGCAGTCTTATAACATAGGAGGCTATGTAGGACATAAAGATAATAGATTGGCTATGGATATAGCTCTAAAATCTGTTATGGAGCCTAATCTTAGCTATAATCTAAGGGGTAGTTTATATGCTCGTAAAATAAATAGCCGTACTACTTTTTATCCCAATCTTAGCTTTCAATATGGTAATGAGCTTCCCATTACTCTTGACGGCTCTATAGCACTAGAAAAGGCTAATATTATACCGAATATAGCTATAAAATATATGGATGATAAATATAGGATAAAAGGTAGCATAAGCAAAGTCATAAATGGTATAGATAGTCAACTTGAAATTATATGTAATAAAGAAAAATTTATTCTTTTGGCCTCTTTTAATGAAAGAAATAACTTATTATACGGTAATATTATTTTAAAAGGTAAAGACAGAAATCTTAGTATTATGTCCGTTATTGGCGAGGATAAGAAAAATCGTATAAATACTAAAATAGATATTAGATATAATGAATATAACTCGCTAATACACGGTAATATATATATAAAAGGGGATGCAATAGTAACTGACTTATTTATACAAGGAGAAAATCAGAAGGTACATATTGATGGATATGTTAATCATATTGATAGATATTATTTTCCAGTATTCAAAATTAGCTATTACCCCGATAGTCAGGCTACTAAAGGAATCCCCTATTACTTGACCGGCAGGATAGAAGAGTTTAACAGCCATTATGATATAAATGGAATAATAAACAACCAATTAATAATTAAAGGAAAATATACTAAATATTCTTTTCTTAGTCTAAATCTATTTTTTGATGACTTTATATTTTTGACTTCTAATCTAACTCCTATTACTATAAGCAATAAACATAGTCATAACGGAATTAAGGTTGATATATCTCCAAAAGGTCTAACATCTTTCGGGGATATTACAATTAAAGATATTTACGGCCTAGCTATTAAGGGAATTGGCGTTGAAACAAACTTTAGCTATAATATCCCTTTTGGTCAGGAAAAACAAACCGTAGAAATGATACTCTATTCGTTTAAATTAACTAAAAATGATAGTAAAATATTTGATAGTACAGGTAACTTTCATTATAGGGATAATATATGGAAAGTTAATTTGGAAGGAGTTAAAAAGAAATCTAGCTTAAAGATTGCTTATAACTCAAATACTGAGGTCATTAACTCTATTATTAGGTTTAACAAATTCGACTTAAGGAATCTTGATAAAGATATTCAAGGCAGTCTTAATGGAGAAATTAGTATAAAAGGGGATATTAACAATCCAGAACTACTATCCCCTAGAATTACAGTTGAAAAGGGATCCTACTCCGGAGTACCCTTTTTGGCTGACCTATCTATTAAAAAAACTGATAGACTTATTAATATAGCAAATGGATACTTTAAAATAGGGGATAGCGCTCTACAAGTAAAAAATATAAAATATAGTCTCAAGGATAAGCCTGCAACTATAGAAGAATACTTTAATAAACTACATGCAAATAGCAGTCTTAGTATAGATAGTATAGTCTTTTATTGGAAAAAAATAAAGTTTAAACTCGATGATGTAAAATATTCAGTTGGTGATAGATCGCTTTCTATAAAGAAGGATAGCTATTTTTTACCGCTGTTACTATTTAGCAACTCTGATAATATGTTAACCTTTAGAGAAGGGAATATTAGTTTTAACAAAAGTATTATTAATATTGATAAGTTTTCTTTTTCCGGCGGTAAGAACTGGAATATAGATATGGATGTCAAATTAAAACTTTTCTTCTTAGAAAATAAATATTTGGCTGATTTAGCTATTTTCGGAGGTAGAAATGAAAAGTATGGAGAGGTTAACTTAATATCGAACTATTCTGAGCTAAATGGAATTAAACATCCTTCTATAGAGCTTTTAGCAAAAGCAGAAGGCTCTAAATGGAGAATATGGTCTAATACCTTTAACATAAAAGGAGGCTTTCAGTGGCTTAGTAACTTAATAAGCTATAATTTTAACTATATCGGAAAAGATATAAACTTTAACTCCAAAGGACGCTTTGACTTTGACAATAATAATATGGATACCCTTTTTCAAATACAGGCAGGTGATATTTCTTTATATAGCCTCCCCCTATTATTTAAAAAAGCTGGTGGAACTATAATCTCAGATATCCACATCGTCGGTAACTGGGCTAATCCTAAGATAAAGGGCTATTTTAAAATTAAAAATGGACTACTACACCTACATAACCAAGATAACCCTGTTGAGAATATTAATATTGATGTTAAATTTAATAAAGATAAAACATATGCAAAAACCTATAACAATGAAAAAGTCTACTTTAATAATCAAATAAAGGCTTCTGCAGAATATAACGAGGGTAATGTTAATGCCATTGGATATTTTGATATATCCAAATGGAGAATAACTGCTTTTGACTTTAATATAAAAACTCCTAAAAAAATGAACCTGGATATTGAAGCCGATATAGCACAATATAAAGGCTTTATAAATGCTAAACTTCATTTATACGGCAATCAAAAAGAAGCTATCCTTGATGGAAAAGTATATCTTAGTGACGGCGAAATTGGATATATTGGTAGCAGGAGAATTAAATCAATTAAAAAAACATTCCTTACTACAATTAATCTTGACGTTTTAGAGCTTATCATAGAGGATGATGTTAAAGCTAATATTGGTAGTAAGAATTTGTCTATTGGAGAGATTATCCTGAAAGAGGGCAGTAGGTTAAAAATAAGAAAAAAACTCGAAGACCTTAAGGATGATAAATTGGAGCTTGATGGTATTATTGAATCCAAAAAAGGAGAGTTTTATTATTTGGGCCACAGCTTTAGGGTAATTAGTTCTAAGCTTATTCTGTCTAAAGGACAAAAAACTCAAATTGAACTAAAAGCTGAGACAAAAGTTCGTGACGAAAATAATCGCTTAGTAAGTATTTTTCTAAAGCTAAAAGGTAATGTTGATGATCTTAACGATGATGAACTCCTTAGTCAGAGCTTATATGCTAGTCCGTCTAAATCGCCTAGAGAAATTGCTTTATTATTAGGTGGTGAGGCAGGTGAAAGAGAAAGACGAAGTTCAGATTTTTATCCTTCTAGTAGGGGTTCTGTTAGTAAACCGGCTGATGTGGCATTAAATCTTGCTCTAATAAGACCAATTGAAAGAAAACTAAAAGAGATTTTTGGTATTGATACTTTTAATATAAAACAAAAATTTATAAAAAATACTTTTTTAAGAGATCCCAGTATTGATGAATACGGACTTCCTACAAAAGTATCCAGGATTAATCCCATAAGTGATACTGAAATAACTATTGGAAAATATATAACAAAAGATATATATGCTAGTACCGGTCTTTTGCTGTTGCAGGATATTGAAGAAAGTGCAGATACAAAAAAAATATGGAAGTTTGGACTGGAACTTGACTTATTACCATTATTAACTATAGAGTCTGAGACTGTTAAATTACAACTATCTTCTGAATACCGCTTTAGACAAGACTATCAAGATGATAAACATGAGGGAATATTTAAACTCCAAATTAATATTGAATTTTAACTCCAAAATCTAACTGTTAATAGGGTTTAATAAATTAATAAAAAGCTGTAATTTTGTTTAGATATGATAATCTATAGCTATTTTTGATTAATATATAAAACTACTTGTAAATCACTTTAAAAATGTTATTTTTTTATTAGTGTTTTAAATTTAGTAATTATTTTATAAATTAACTATTAAAATAAAAATAGAAATAGAAATATTAACCCAATAGTAGAATTGGGTATTATTAGTGATAATTCTTTTAAAATATGGCTTTAAACCTTGTTATAATACTAAAAAAAAACTACTAACCTCTAAATGTGCATTGTTATAGCGTTTCTAAGCCAAGGAGAGACTTTTGATTAAGCTTTTATTAAGTTCGATAATTATGTTAGTTTTTTTAACGTCATATTCTTTTTCTCAAGACAAAAACCAGTTTGACGGCAAAATTGTCAAGGATATTAAATTAAAAGGACTCATAAATACAAGCAAAGACCTAATTATTGCTAGACTCAACTTTAATAAAGGAGATAAATTTAATTCTAATACAATTAAAGAAACCTTTAAAGATTTTCATGGTCTTGGCTTATTTAAAAAAATATCTGTTGACGTAGAGCCTGATGGCAATAAAGTTGTGGTCATATTTACTTTTGATGAACTTCCAAAGGTAGAAGCGGTTGTCATAGAGGGTAGTGATGACATTAGTGAAAAAGATATTATCGGAGTTATGATCCTAAAACCTGGGAATATATATGAAAACTCAAGTATAATAGAAGATGAAAAAAATATTACGGAATTATATAAAAAACATGGCTTTGATGGAAGTATTATTCAAGTTAGAGCCCGTAAAGGGGCTAATGTAAAGCTAGTTAATGTTATTGTTACAATACAAGAGGGAAAAGAAGTTTTTATTGAGTCTATTAAAATTATTGGAACTAAAACCCTAGATCCTGATGATATTTATGATCAAATATTATCAAGGGAGTCCACCGTGTTTAGGGGAGGAGAGGTTTTTGATCCCGATAAACTTGTTGCCGATAGAGAAAGAATTGTTCAGTACTTGAAAAATAATAGCTTTTGGGATGGTAAAGTTAAATCTGTTAAAATAAGAAAAGAACTTGTATATCCAAACGAACAGGGTAATACCGAAAAAGGGTATTTTATAGTTATAGAAATTGAAGAAGGACACAAATATACAATGGGAGAGATTAATTTCTCTGGTAATACCATTTTTAATAGTAAACAATTGAATGAGCATATAAAAATAAAAAAAGGTAATCCTTATAACGACTCAAAACTAAAACAAGGATTACGAAAAATTACAGAAGAATATAACAATATAGGTTATATCCAGGCTTTAATAACGCCTAATCCAATTGTGGATAAGAAAAAGTATATACTAAACTGGGAAATTGAAATTATTGAAGGTGAAAAAGTTCATATTGAGTCAATTCGTATTTCAGGAAATGATAAAACTAAAATTTGGGTCGTTGATCAAGAGCTAGAGATATTCGAAGGGGAGATGTATAATTTTAAGAAAATTAAAAAAAGTGTTAATAATCTTAAAAATACCCAGTTTTTTGGTAATATAAATATTAATCCAGAACCTGGATCAGATGATGGACTTGTATCCCTAAACTTTAAAGTAGAAGAACAAAGAACTGGAATAATAAGTGCAGGTGTAGGTTATGGAACAGTAGCTGGATTTTCTGTTTTTGAAGAAGTCACAGAAAAGAATCTTTTTGGAACTGGATGGAGAATTAGTGAAAGAATAGAAGTTGGTGAAAAACAGTTTTCTATAAATATAGGTACTTCTACTAGATGGCTTATTCCATATATACCTATATTATTTAGTGCTAATGTTAAATATATTCAAAATAAAGTTAACGCATATTATAGTATAGATCCAAATAAGGTTAAGAATAAAGAGTATACATATAAACGAAGGGCATTTGAAGTTGATTTAAATATTGGATATGCATTTCATGATTACTGGACAGTATCTAACGGCTGGTTAGTGTCTATAACTAAGGCTGAGTCTCCTACTAACTTTACTATAAATGATTTGGACTCCAACACAGTCAGAGGACGTTCACTATATGAGGATTTAACTGCCGGTAGATATCTTATTAAAGTGACACATCGTATTGGCTTAATCTTTGATACAAGAGACTTACACATAAATACCAGAAATGGTGTGAAGATTAATGCCTTTATTTCATATACTGGAGGCTTTTATCAAGGAGATAGTCATTGGATTAAAATAGAAAATAGTTATGCTTTTTATATTAATCCAGTATGGGAATTAGTTTTGGCTTTCTTTGCCAGCTATGAAATTATGTTTAAGCAATTTGATGGCAAGTTCTCAGTGAGAGACTATGATAGACTTAGATTCGATGGATTAAATGAACTTAGAGGATGGAGACAGTCTACCAAAGAAGAGGTTGTAGGACAGGGAGGTAAACTTTCATTTAGCTTTGAAATTAGATTTCCTATATTTAAAGAGATCCTTTGGGGAGTGTTATTTGCTGATGCAGGAGATGTAACTGATGAAATAGCTAGCTTTCCAGCCAGTATTAACCATTTTAGCTTTGGTTTTGGCTTTAGAATACATATTCCATTAATCCCTATAAGACTGTACTTTGCTAAACTGGGAGAGATAAAAAATAAAAAGTTTAGCTTTAGGGATGGTATCGAAGCTGTATTTACTGTTGGAGGATATTTTTAAAACACTAGCTCTCTAATTCTTTAAGGACAATATAATGCATTTATTTTTAGGGCTTAAAAATAATTTTCCTTTCATTTGATTTTTTTAGTATTTTTCTATTTTCTTTGAATAACAAATTGGATGTGGTATTTTACTTTTCATAAATTAATAATATTAGCTTGTATAATAAATTAGAAGCTAATATTATCAGCATGAACATTGCCGCTATAAAAATATTATTACTTGAGATATGACAATATGTTAGTCAACTTTAAAGATCATCTTGGTATAAATATGGTAACTCTATGAAAAAAAAACTAATTAGTCTATTAATGGTTTTAACGGTATCTCTAATAGTCAATAAGGCTGGGGCAGTAAATGACAAAAAACCTTTTACTATTGCTGTTGTTAACCTTAGATATGTATTTAATAATCATCCATATAAAAAGTGGGCGTATAATAAAATAAAAAAACAAAAGAATATCTATTTAAATGAGATAAAAACTAAAACAAAAGAACTAAAAAAAATAGAAAAGCACTTTGAGTCACTTAAAAACAATCTAAAAGAAGTAGACAAAAAACGTAAGATTAGAAATATAAAAACTAAAAGAGAAAAACTAAATGTCATAACTAAAAAAAGAGCTAAAGAGTTAAAACTACTAGAAGATAAACTCAGAAAGCCTATTTTAAAAAGTATTTTTAAGGCTATTGAAAAGGTTAGAAAAAAAAATAAATATACTATTGTCCTAAATAAAAGTGATGTTTTAGCTTATAGTAAACAGATTGACATTACAAAACAAGTAATTAAGTTAGTTAGGAAATATCCTTAACTAAACTGTAAAAACTAATCCTTGGAGATAATTTATGGAAGACGTTTTAAAAATTATGGAGCTTATCCCCCATAGATACCCGTTTTTGCTGGTGGATAGAATAATAGACGTAGAAGAACAAACAATAGTAGGCTTAAAAAATGTAACGATTAATGAACCATTCTTTCAAGGACACTTTCCTGGTCATCCCATTATGCCTGGAGTGCTTATTGTAGAGGGTATGGCTCAGTGTGCCGGAGTTTTAATGTTTAGGCGATTGGATGATCCTAAGTCTAAAGTGGTATATTTTGTCAGTATAGATAAAATTAAGTTTAGAAAACCCGTTGTACCAGGCGATCAAATTAAATATAAAATAGAGGTTATCCGTTTTGGAGGCAAGGTTTGCAAGTTTAAAGGCATATCCTATGTGGATGATAAAGTTGTATGTGAGGCTGAGATGGTGGCATCCATAATGGATAAATAATAAAGGTTTTGAGAATATTCTTTTCTGCTGGAGAGGTATCAGGAGATTATTTGGCCTCTTATGTGGCTAGAACAATATATTCTCTTTATCCGTCGGTCAAGATGTTGGGCATAGGCGGCCTACACCTAAAAAAAGCCAAAGTTAATATAATATTGGATATTACCAACCTAAGCACTGTTGGAATAGTAGAATCAATAATACCCGCAATAAAGATTGCTCCTAAACTAAAACTAATATATAACTACTTAAAAAGCAATATCATAGACCTAATCATCTTAATAGATAATCAAGGATTAAATATACCAATAGCTAAAATAGGCAAATCACTAAATATACCCGTTATTTATTATCTTCCACCACAGGTGTCTGTATGGGGCAAGTGGAACGCTAAAAAACTATCATCCATAACCACTATGATGTTCACTCCGTTCTACAAAGACTATCTAATATACAAAAACGCAGGGGGACATGTGGAACATATAGAACACCCCCTAATAAAACTAACTAAAAATATAGTAGTACAATCCAATAAGGGCTATGTTATAGCCATACTCCCAGGTAGCCGTGAAAGAGAAGTAAAATATCTATTACCAATCCTATTAAAAACCGCTATGTTAATTAATGAAAAATGTAATGCTAAGTTTTTAATCCCAGTAGCATCCAAGGGTATATTGGTCCAAATAAAAAAGCATATACTAAAATACAAACACTTAAACATAAAACTAACAAAACAAGGAAATTATAACTCATACAAACAGTCTAAGATAGCTATTGTATGCAGTGGAACAGCATCCTTAGAGTTAGCCCTTTTAGGAGTACCCCTAATAACCATATACAAAGTTAATCCATTAACCTACTGTATAGCTAAACTACTAATAAAAAAGAAAATGATAGCCTTGCCAAATATAATACTCAATAAAAAAGTTAGCCCAGAACTAATACAGTCTAAGGCTAAACCGCATATCATAGTCGAAAGTGCAATGAATATCCTAAATAATAAAGCAATATATTCAAATATGCAAAAAGACTTCGATAAACTAAAATCTATTCTAAGTAATAAAAATAATATAAATTATGTATGCAGTAAAATTATAAATGAACTAAACCCTGATAGACGGTAAACTAGTATAGGACTTGAATAACTTATACCTCTTTTTAACATCCTTGAGAGTGATATTATTAATCCCATGAATACCAAAATCCTCAATGCAAAAAGAGGATAGAATTACAGCATAAATAAGAGCCTCTTTTAAATAGTCAAAAGTAAGAGCATTCTTTTTATCCAAATAACTAACTAATGCACCTGCAAAAGAATCCCCAACACCAGTTATGTCCACAATTTCATCAACGGGATAGGCAGGTATAGAAAAATAGTTGTCCTCAGCAAAAATAACTGCACCATGAATACCCTGTTTAACTATCAAATACCTGATTCCCTTACTTAATAAAGCTTTTCCAGCCTTTATAATATTATATTCATCAGTAAGAGTAGATAATTCTTTTTCGTTGAGTAGTAGAATATCTATCTTGTTTAACAAGCTTAATAGCTTATCCCTCTTAGAGTTGAGCCAATGTGAAATATTATTAACCACTACAGCCCTTTGACAGCCTACTTTATTTAATATCATAAGCTGTATGTCGGGATCAATAGCCGAAAGAAGTAAAAAATTACAATTAGTATAACTCTTTGGAATACGAGGTTTAAAACGTTTAAAAACATTTAAACTACTATCAACAACAGTATTACTATTCTCACTATAAAAATACTTAGTTCTAACAGTAATCCCACCGTCAATAATTTGTATACCATCCAAATCAACGGACTTAGATCTCAAAAACTTAAAACCATCCTTTGGAAAGTCACTTCCAACAATAGTAATTAAATTTACCTTAGTAAGCAAAGATGCAGAATTAGCAGAATAAATTCCACTTCCACCCAATAAACCATCAACCTCGCCCTTAGGCGTTCTTACTGAGTCAATACTAATATAACCCGCCAACGTAATGGACAACTATACCTCTATTAATTCAAAACAACCATGATCAATAAGCCTCTCTATTGACTTATTAGACGATAGTTTTAACTTAGCCTCACGAAGAACATCACTATCACTTTTTATTTTTTCAAGAGCATCTAAGCTATCCTCAGCCTCAAACAGTCTTTCAATGTAATTAGTTTTTATATTATTGTCAAATATCCTTATAACATAGTTAGTCATTACAGCCCTCATCAATGTGGATAAGTAAAACAGGCAAATTATATAATCTAAAACTAATTAAACTAATACAATTAGCCTCCAACATAAATATAGCCATTAGTCACTGAGAGTCAAGGATTTTATACAGCGGTTTTAAAACTTAGCCCCATATAAAGGGCTAGTTTTTTGTATTAACATATTTTAAAAAAATACTACTTTTTATACCCAATTGCCAAAAAGGGTACAGTCGTATCTTTTAATTCCCAATCAAGTCCATTATTAGATGAAGTGACAATAATCTTTGGTCTTTCAGTATCAGATATCCCTTTATCTATTGTACTAACCCATGTGTTACGAACATTAACCAGTCGTTCTATTATAAAATCAAAATTATTGTCTCTATAGATATATTTTTTCTTCCATGTTGTACCGTCATTTGATGTTAAAATTATTGCACCATTAGTTTTCCCAGTAGGGGGGGTAGGATCAGCCGTATTAGTATAGTGGTGTCCTCCAACAATCCACTGATTATTGCCATAAGCTACTGATCTAAGAGTATTATTTACTTCACTTATTTTTCCCCATGTTGTACCGTCAATTGTAGTTAGGATAGTACCTTTCTCTCCCACAGCAACGAACTTATTATTACCATAAGCTACTGATCTAAGATTATTATCTACTTCAATTATTTGTTTTGTCCAGGTTTCACCGGCATCCGAAGTTAGGATGGTACCACCATCTCCCACAGCAACGAACTTATTATTACCATAAGCTATTGAGTTAATAGCCTCATTATTATCACTAACTTCTTTTTTAGTCCAAGTAATCCCGTCAGGTGAAGTTAGGATAGTATTAGGATTTACTTTAATAGTAACCCATATACCCTTGATATATAATATGGGTCTGGGCTGAGAAAATTTAGTAGTAATAGTAACATTACATTCTATCCAATTTATTCCATCAACAGATTTAGCTATCCCATTGCCAGATAACGCAAGCCAGTTGCCTTTACATGGTTTACCAGTGCCAGATATATTATTAATAGGATTTTTATCCCCACAGCTTGTAAAAGTGATGACTGAAAAAGACAGTAGAATAAATAATAATATTAAGTTTGTTAACTTCTTCATTTTGATCTCCATTCTATATGAAAAATAATAAAAGTATATAAAACTTGTTAACAGGTTTTTATTAATTGTTCTAACAGTGCAGATAAAAAATATTCTAAGCTAACTTATATATCTAAAACTTAAAAAATACAGATAAGATTTATTTAGGAATTATGTTATAATAATTTTTCATCTAAAAGTTAGAGTTAATAGCAAGCGGGTTTTAGATAATACGGCAATTTTTAAGAATAACGTTTTTGGCTAGTTTTAAAGAGGAAAAAGTAGGGGAAGGGGGGTTATTTATAATGTTTATAATTCGAAGGATAACAGTCAGTTCATCAAGTTTAGGTTGTTGACAATAGATATAGATATAAACATGTAGGTTCAGATTTTGAGTTAGGGATAGTAAGGTATATTTATTTTTTTTTGTTAATGTTAAGGCGGCATAATTTTTCTTTTGATATTAGGTTATTTAGAGGATAACAGTCAGTTCATCAAGTTTAGGTTGTTGACAATAGATATAGATATAAACATGTAGGTTCAGATTTTGAGTTAGGGATAGTAAGGTATATTTATTTTTTTTTGTTAATGTTAAGGCGGCATAATTTTTCTTTTGATATTAGGTTATTTAAAGTGATATTATTTAATAATTTAGTTATCATTTTATGATAGAGTTATGACTAGTCATACAAGGTAAAAAGGCAAGACATATAACGTAAAGGGAAGTGAATTTTAGATCTCTTTATGGAACAGGAAAGTTAAAATATTTATGGAAAAGCTATTTTCTTGTATCAAGCAGGTTATCCCTTTATGCTCTTTAAGTGCTGCTTAAATACTTTAGTAATGAACACAAAATATCACTTTTTATGCAAGTAGTCATCACTTCGAGAGCTATTAAGAATCCCTTACTGAGACTAAGAATTATGGACCTTTATTAAGTGATAACGAATTTGCTTTTCCATAAAGGTATAGAGCGGATTATCGGAATATTCTATATTGACTTTATATGTAATTTTCTACGTGAATTAAAAATAATAGAACAGTTTATATCTATAAAAATTGATAAACCTATAACGCTTTTACTATAACCTACTAGAACATTTGATAATAATATACTTACCTTCAATAATAGGTTTTTATAAAAAATTAGTTTTAGACTAAAACTAATTAAAATATAAGAAATTAAAAGATATTATCATTATTTATTTTAGGTTAGCCGGGCAATAAGGCTTTCAGATTTAGAATTAAACCTATAGGTTTAACTTGTTTTTGAAGATAGCCCCCTAAAATATAGAGGGCTAAGAAGATTAGTAAATATCTTTCATTGTGTTGGTAACGTTAAACTTACCAGTTGGAGTGTTGATCCAATCACCACTAATAACTTTTTTAAGCTTTGGCGGTGACTGAGTGTCATCATAAACATAAATCTTATAATCTTTTTTATCTTTCTTTATCCAACCGGATATCCATACTTCTTTTCCGTCTTTATCATACTCAAAATGTACAATACGCTCAGGGGCAATCTTAATATAATCAATCTTATTGGTTTTAATGTTATATACCCCAACATAGCCATTAGTCCCTGAGTCTTTTGATAATGGCATGTCAAACCATAAGTGTTTAGACTTTGGATGAGTCTTAACAAACAACCCTCCAATAGACTTCATTTTATGAGATTCCATAACTTGCCATTTACCATTTTTACGCCCAATAAATACTAATTTGTCATCACTAATGTGAGTAGTCGCAAAAACAGGACCATGTTTTGGATGTTTAAAATTAGCCCCTCGTCCAGGATGAGGCTTCTTACCAGTTTTTATCCTTGCCACAGTCTTATTGGTTTTTACGTCAACAATAACCATAGTATGCTTTGCATTAGCGGCTATAGCAAAAAACCTCTTATCGCCTTCTGGTACACCTTGTATCCATCCGCCATCATGTAGGAAGTTCTCAGCCTTAATTTTATCAATCTTTGGATTCTTTGGATCTTTGTAATCAACTACATATATCCATCCAGACTCCTTTAGGGCAACCAGCCATGTTGTATCAGTGGTAGAGGCTACAATAGTAGCAACTCTAACCTCAGGTACACTTTTATTAGTAGCCCAGTCTTTAGAACCCTCAATGGATGTTATAGAAATAGGTTCAAGAGTTTTACCGTCGAGGATAGAATATTGATATGGAGTATAACATCCAACAATGGCATATTTTTCTTCATAACCAGGAGCCTTAGAACTATCAATAGATCTTGCATCCCAGCATGTTCTTGATCGTGCAACAACCTCAGGTATACCTTTACGCCCCCATAAGTCTATCAATACGGATTTTCCATCTCGTCCTATGGCATACATATATCTACCATTAGATGATGATCTTAATATATGAGTTGCCTTACCAGAGTCAACTACGGCTAATTTTTTCTTAGTAGTCCCGTCTATTATGGCAACCTTACCAATATCTCTCAAGACCACTCCAAAATAGTTTAAATACTTTCCACCAGTGGGATCAGCAGTAGGCCTGTCTTTAACCTTAACAAGAAGCTTCCAATTTTTTTTAGCTTCATCCATGGTTAATTTAGGAATTGGCGGTACAGGCATTTGTATAAACCTTGCTACAAGATTTATCTGTCGAGAATCAAGTATACCCTCTTTACCCCATGCAGGCATACCATTTGGCATACCATCTTGGAGTATAGTTTCAAGCGTTTTTGTACCATAAGCTTTTGTACCATCTGGTAATATCTTTTTTCCAGTGGCACCAGTTCTCTTAGCTCCATGACATCCAGAACAAAGGTCAAAATATATAGCCTTTGCCTCTGTGAACTCTGCATCACTAAGATCTTTGAATGCAGCTTCCTCTTTAGCAGGCTCTTTTACTGCCTTTTCGGTCTTTCCTTTGCAATCTGATAAAGCTAAAGAAAAGGTAAAGGCTATTACAAGTAATAGGGGAACCCCCATAGTTGTAACTTTAAGTTTTTTCATGTTAATCACTCCTTATTTATAAGATTTTTATTGTAAGCTCCAGTTACAGCTTAACTTCCATTAATAAAAAATGTTCTAACTACTTACAAAGTAGATAACCTATCTAATTGGTTAAATAAAATATTAAAGCATCTATCTCAGTATTATTAAGCTTTTTACTAAAGTCACTTGGCATAGTATTAATTTTATACCCCTTTGTTATTATCCTGTTTGGTTCTATAATATGTTCCCTAATCATTGTACCATCTTGATTTTTGGCACCCATATTATCAAGGGATGGGCCTAATAATCCCCCTTTACCCCTATATATATGACAAGACTGGCAATGTCTTTTGTATAATAGCTTTCCCTGCTTATATATTGGATTAGTCATTTCTAAACTACTAGAGTTTTTTTTATAATCAGTTTTTTTACTTTCGCAATTGTTTAGTAAAAAGATAGATAGTATAAGTACAATAAAAGTCATTATCTTATAGCCTCTTCTTTTAATAAGTTTTTATATAATAAGCTTTTATACTTTTCCCACCATGTTTGTAGTTCAGGTAAAAAATACCTTAAGCGTGTTTTTTTATATTCAGCAATAGAGTTTAAGATAATATAATCCTTGCATCCTATTTTATATGCCAGTTTATTAGCAATATCTTTAAGGTAGTCCATATTTGGTCCGTGGATCATAGAGTAAATATTATATCTAAAATCAGGTATGGTAGTCCTTGCAAAACAATGACTAACCTCAGGGGAGTCAGCTAGAATATATCCTTTTTCGTTAATATTATTTTTAATGTTCCACAAAACCATCCCATTGGCCTTTATGCCAACATTCCTATGCCTGAATGTGGCAACATATCTTCTTACTGCTTTAGCCATATGGTTTTTAAGAAAGTCTATAATGTCATTTTCTTTTAAATAATTATTTTCAGCCAATAGCTTAAATGGCCTTTGACATATAGGAAGGTCTTTTTGTAAAGCACGTATAATTTTTATATCCTTATAGGAAAAGTCTATACCTTCGAATGAGTCAGGAAGATCGACTCTCTCAGTATAATTAGATTTTGTAATAAGATCACATATAACTCCTCTTTTAAATACTTTGGTTTTTCGCAGTGGATGGTATTTATCAATGTTAGTTAGCACTTGGAGTATTTCTAAATGACTATGCAAAGACATATAACTTGGAATAGCTATAGTAAACCATAAATTATATTTATGATTACGCTCGTAATTATGGGTTACAGTGGGATGCGTAGATATAATCTTGGCAACATCACTTATTTTACTAGAAGGAACCTTACCACAAACTAATGCAGAATCATAACCTAATATAGAACCTTCCATTATAGCCGATATTTCTCTTAGAAGGTTAGTTTTTTTCCAATGTTTAATCTGATTTATAACCTGTGTTTCACTAGAGTTAATTTCGTTAGCTAAAACTCTAAAAGGATAAATATCAATAGGAAAAGCTTTTTGAATACATTTAGCCAATTTATTAGCTTTTATTTGGTCTAATATGACAGAATCTTTTACCTGCATAAGCTCCCTATTAACATTTATTAGGTCTAAAGTATAACCTTATAATCCAATCTGAAAAGCTCTCCATACACCAAATATACCAGCTGGAGAATTAAGAGAAATCTTTTTAATGATAGAGTGATTAATACAATCAATAACAACTAATTCATTAGTTCCATTGGATGATATATAAGCTCTATGTCCTCTTGGAGTGAAAATAAGGTGATAGACCCTCTTACCAACGTCTATCACCTTTTTAGTTTTGTTGTCTACGGTATTGATAATTTGAATCTTACCATCATTCTTTTTGCCAGAGAATGTAACCCATAATTCTTTTTGATTGGGATGTACCATAGCATAAACAGGATAGCCTATAAGATTAATAGACCCTTTATATGAAAAATCACTCGATGATAATACAGAAACCCTTTTTTCACCAACCGATGGTATAAATATTTTATTTCCAGCGACAGCCCACGATTCAAGATGCAACAACTTAACTGGCACATTTTTTGGTATAGGATGCTTTCTAAAGAATATGGGCTTAGCCTTATTATTAATATTCCATAAGTCTACAAGGCTGACTCTATCAGACTTAAAGTGAGCAGTTATATAATATCTTCCTTCTGGAGTGATTAAACCATCAAAAGGTTTTTTAATACTGGTTTTAATTTTCTTTTTTATGTAATAAGTATTTTTATCTTTAACTTTAGCCATTATCCATATTTCGTTATGATCCATTAAGGCACAAATAAATGTATTATTTGGTCCATCGACTATACCAGTAATCCTTGAGATAGCCTTATGACCGTCTTTATTGGTATATACTGCAGGGATAGTATTTATAATGGTAAAAGTTTTAGTATTTACAAAAGTAATACCCCCAGGCTTATAATTCGAAACGGCTATAGTTTTACCATCCTGAGATATGGCAGAACCAATAGAGTTTTTAGCTGTTATAATATAGCCATCTTCTTTTAAGGTTTCAAGGTTAATCCTGCTCAATACTCCGTTTCTGGATGCTATATACCCATATTGCAAGCCTGAGCCAAACTTCATAGATGCATGGTGTAAGTTTGCAGTCAGCTTAAATCTTTTAATTAGTTTAAGCTTTTCCATATCTACTACAGCAATAGTTTTACTTGCTCTCTCTATAACAAAAAGCCTGTTACCCAGTTTATTTGAGTTATCCGCACTACAACTTATAATCCCCAATATAAAAACTATTAAACAAAAAAACCTTAATAAATAATTAACCATGTTAGCCTTCTTTAGCATAAGCCATTGAACTAATTTCTTTATCATACAAATAACAAGCTGGATCATCTTCCCATAAGTCATTATATACGTTTATAGCCCGTTCACGATGTGATCCTCTGCAAATATCAATGTATACACAGCTTTTACACCTGCCCTTAAGATTATGAACTCTATTTTTTAACTCTATAAATAATTTATGATTTAATATAGTTTCTAAGCTTTCTTTTAGTATATTACCACAAGTGGATGTTTGCCAAAACTGATCAGGATGCACATTAGCCTTATTATCTATATTAATTATCTTTTCGCCGGCAGGATTACCTCCTCTTTTTAACATGAGGTTATATATAGAGTCAGCCTTGTTTATTCCAAAGTTATCCCTAATGTAAAAGTATAAAAACACATTATCCGCGTCATTACCGCCGCAAACTAGTGATATAGTTTTACCGTTGTTGATAAGATCAATAGCTTTTTTAAAAAGGCTGATCATTAATAATCTATTTTCTTTTGCGGATAGGTCATATTTTTTTCTATTTTTACCCCTGCCTCCATATAGCAAGTGGGATACATAAAATCGTGAAATACCATTTTTAACAGCAATATCGATTAAGGGGAATAAATAATCTTTATTTATGGACGTAACTGTAAGTCTAATACCAGTCATAAGCCCTGCATCTCTAGCGTTTATAATGCCGGACATAGCCATATTAAATCCATCCTTAAGCCCTCTATACTGGTCATTAAACAATGGTAATCCGTCAATACTAACTCCAACATAACCTATACCCACTGATTTTAAGTCTTTGGCTATATCTTTAGTTATGAGAGTACCGTTAGTGGATAGATGACAGCGTATGCCTTTATTTTTAGCATAATCAGCCAAAAGGAAGAAGTCATCTCTAAGTAATGGTTCTCCTCCGGAGAATATAATTATTGAAATGCCGTATTTTTTTAGTTTATCAATTATATAGTATGCTTCATTAGTTGTAATACCGTCGAAAATAGGGTTTATCTTAGCCGAGGAATAGCAATGAGGACAAGTCATATTACATTTATTATTGATATTCCAAACAACTACAGGAGGCATATTATTAAATCGTTGTAGTGAGCTAAGAACCAAGCTTTCTTTTTTATGGTCTATAATTAAGTTTAAGTATTTAGTAAGCTGTAACATTTATTTTATCACTAAGCAATATTATTTTGACAACCAACTATATTAGGATTACTATAACCAAGATAGATAGTAAATCCTATATAAAATTAAGGTAATTCCACACTAGTTGTTTGTGGTAATTATTGCGAGTAGTATTTTTTATGAAAAATTAATTTTCTATAATAATTTATAATTAGGTTAACTTAAATAATTTATAATTAGGTTAACTTATAAACGTTTTATATTAGGTTGTATTAATAAGTTAACATAGTAAAAGCTATTGAATATACTTTTTATTACTCGGCTTTATAGATTATTCGGTTTATTTTAATATCATTTATAGTTAACATATCCTGTTATCATAATGTCATTATCAATTTGTGTTAATTTAACTTTATTGATAAGGTAGGAGTCAGCAATATTTTCAAAGCCTTCGCCGCCAAATGGGAATACGCCGACATTACCCAGCACTATTTTTGGTCCAATAAAGCATATAACCTTATCGATTAACTCGGCTTTTAGTGTACTAGCAAGCACCTCGCCACCACCTTCTATCATAATTGACATTAATCCAAGTTTAGCCAGTTCTCTAAAAAGCCAAGGCATATTAATTCTTAAACTATGGCTGTCGTCAAAAAGTATTTTTTTATTATTGTCTTTACACAGATTGAGAAAGTAGTCTCTGTGTATGGAGTCTAGGGCGTGTTCTTTTAATGCAAATATAGTATCATACTTATCCTTAAATACATTTGAATAAGAAGGAGTCTTACCACTACTGTCTACAACTATTCTTACTGGATTTTTAATTTTATTATCCAGTCTAACAGTTAGTTTAGGGTTATCATTTATAACAGTATTTACTCCCACTAAAATGCCGTCTACCTTATTTCTTAGTTTGTGTACCAGGTTTCTGGATTTATTATTAGATATCCACTTAGAGTCGCCTATAAAGGTAGCTATTTTACCATCCAGTGTCATGGCGTACTTAGCAATTGCAAAGGGTAAGCCAGTGGTAATATATTTATTAAAATCTTCATTTAGTTCATTGATATCATTTTCTAAGTAGCCGACTTCGATATAAATACCAGCTTTTTTAAGTTGATCAACACCTTTTCCATTAACTTGAGGATTAGGGTCTAGGGTACCAATGACAACTTTTTTAATTTTACTTTTTATTATAAGGTTGGTACAAGGTGGAGTTTTACCGTGATAACAACAAGGTTCAAGGGTTACATAAAGAGTTGAGTCTTTAGCCTTATTACCGGCTTTTTTTATTGCTACTACTTCTGCGTGATCCATACCTGCTTTTTGAGTTACACCTTCGGCAATTATTTCATTACCATTAACTAAGACAGCACCCACAGCAGGATTTGGAGAAGTATTACCTTTTACGTTTTTGGCAAGATTAAGAGCATGGGACATATAGTATATATTATCTTTATTCATTGCACAAGCTTCACAATATAGTTGTATATATACACTTTTCGTATTAACTATATTAAATCATTAGACTGTTTATTTAATAAGTCTATTTTATCTATATTAGTCTATCCATACTTAAAGATAGCTTAAAGTGGTGCGTTATAAATATAATAAAAACAGTTTTAAAAAATAAGCTAAAAAATCTATTATATGAATTTGTATGAATAAGTAATAAGTTTAAGAAGTTAATGTATTTTTTATACCATATAGTATACAAGAGCCATGAATTTAGTTATTAAGTTTTTTTAATATTGAGGTGGAGGGTATTTTAGTGTACTGTGTTGCTAATTGTTCTAATAGTGTAAATCAAAAGTATTCTAAGCTAACTTATAAAACCATGAATACGCTATAATTAATTATAGTTTACGTTGGTATGATTTTGAATTATAATTTAAAGTGTAGACTAATATTATTATAGAGGTTATCCTAGTGAGAATAAATAGATATTTACTAATTAGCTTACTAATTAGTATTTCATTTTTTACTTTTTGCGGTGAAGATAAAAACATGGTTACTAATGTGGGTAACGATCAGATTACTAGCTCTGGTCAAACCGCTGAATTAGGAGGCGTTTTTGTAAAGGTAGGTGTAGCTTCTGGCGATGGAACAAGCTGGACAAAAGCTTTTAAGAACCTTCAAGACGGTATTGATGAGGCTAAAAGAAGAGCAGCAGCTGAAAATAAAATAATTAAGGTATATGTGGCTCAAGGTACTTATAAACCTACTAAATGGCCTCATAGTTCAGGTAGTGATCGTAATAAGCATTTTGCTCTTAGCAATAATGTAGAGGTATATGGTGGTTTTCCTGGACAAAACATTGGTGAGTCTAAAAACTCTACACTTTATAAAACTACCTTAAGTGGTGATATTGGCGTAGCAGGCGATAGCTCTGACAATGTATATAATGTTTTTTATCATCCTCTTGGCATAGATAGCACAGCAAAGTTAGATGGTGTTACAATTACTAAGGGTAATAGTAATGGGGCTTCACCAATGGGAGGCGGAATGTATAATATGAATTCTAGTCCATCATTAGTAGACTGTATTTTTGAGGATAATAAAGCTATGTTTGGAGGAGGAATGGCTAATAGAAACTCTCATCCAGTATTAAAAAATTGCACTTTCAAAAACAATGAGGCTAATTTAGGCGGAGGTATGTATAATACTAATTCGTCTGATCCAATGTTAGAAGCTTGTAATTTAGAGAATAATACCGCTAACTTTCAAGGAGGCGGAATATATAATGATATTGGCTCCAGACCAGTGTATAAAAATAATACACTTAACAACAATACACCTCAAGATATTTATGATAAAAAATAGCTATAAAACCAATTAGCATATTCAAAGAGACAAATTAACTTGTCTCTTTGTCTTATTAGTACAGTAATTAAATAAGTTTACCCTGCTTAATAATCTTAGACATCGCATTTAGACTAAGATCGCTAATAATACCCTTTTTTAATAAATGATAGGATAAGCCAGCAACCATAGCCGCATTATCACCGGACAATTTAGGCGATGGAAAAACTATTTATATTATTAAGTTCAGCAAGCCTCTTTTTTAGGTATGAGTTGCATGATACCCCACAAAGCACTATTTAATTATGAAATACCATACACTAAAGATTCATACCTTTATTAATCTTCATATAGCCTTAATACAGAATAACTTATGATTTTCTATATTAGTTATTTGATTTTATTCTAAAGAATCTTTTAATAATATCTGTGTATTTATATTGTAGAGTTGATTACTATAGCTTGGGGGTAATTCATGATATTTGCATATTGTGGGCTATAATTTAAAGTATAAAATTATAAAACTAAACATTATGGAGGCTATATAATGATAAAGGCTAAAGGATATTTAATAATTAGTTTATTAGTTAGTATTTCACTTTTTACTTTTTGTGGTGAAGATAAAAGCTTGGTTAGCAATATAGATAGTAGCAAAATAACTAGTGCAAGTATTAAAGCTGAATTAGGAGGCGTTTTTGTAAAGGTAGGTGTAGCTGCTGGTGATGGAACAAGCTGGACAAAAGCTTTTAAGAACCTTCAAGACGGTATTTATGAGGCTAAAAGAAGAGCAGCAGCTGAAAATAAAATAATTAAGGTATATGTGGCTCAAGGTACTTATAAACCTACTAAATGGCCTTATAGTTCAGGTAGTGATCGTAATAAGCATTTTGCTCTTAGCAATAATGTAGAGGTATATGGTGGTTTTTTCTGGACAAAACATTGATGAATCCCAAAACTCTACACTTTATAAAACTATCTTAAGTGGTGATATTGGCGTAGCAGGCAATAGCTCTGACAACGTATATCACGTTTTTTATCATCCTCTTCTCTTAGATAGCACTGCAAAGTTAGATGGTGTTACAATTACTAAGGGTAATAGTGATGGGGAGCACATCAATGGGAGGAGGAATGTATAATATAAATGCTTAGTTCCATCATTAGTAAATTGTATATTTTGAGGATAATAAAGCTATGTTTGGAGGAGGAATGGCTAATAAAAACTCTTCTCCAGCATTAAAAAGTTTGTACTTTCAAAAACAATGAGGCTAGTTTCGTAGGCGGAGGGATGTATAATAGTAATTCATCTAATCCAACATTAGAAGGCTGTACTTTAAATGATAATCAGGCTCAATCAAATGGAGGAGCTATATATAATGATGTTAGCTCCAGACCAGTGTATAAAAATAATACACTTAACAACAATACCCCTCAAGATATTTATGATAAAAAATAGCTATAAAACCAATTAGCATATTTAAAGAGACAAATTAACTTGTCTCTTTGTCTTATTAGTACAGTAATTAAATAAGTTTACCCTGCTTAATAATCTTAGACATCGCATTTAGACTAAGATCGCTAATAATACCCTTTTTTAATAAATGATAGGATAAGCCAGCAACCATAGCCGCATTATCACCGGACAATTTAGGCGATGGAAAATAACTATTTATATTATGAAGTTCAGCAAACCTCTTTTTTAGGTATGAGTTGCATGATACACCACCAGTTATTAGCAAATCCTTTATATTAAGCTCATCACACAAGCTAATGGATGACTCTATAATTAAATCAAATGCACTCTTTTGAAAGCTGGCTAATATATTTGCTAAAGACTTTTCATGTTTTTTATTCCAGAACTTATCCAGTTGATGAATAACAGCTGTTTTAAGCCCGCTATAACTAAACTGATAGCCCAAGTTATCCTTAAACTTTGGCTTTGGAAAGCTAAAGGCATATTCATTACCCTCATTGGCTATTCTATCAATAACAGGTCCGCCAGGATAGCCAAGATTAAAGAATTTAGCAACCTTATCAAAAGCCTCTCCCACAGCGTCATCAATGGTAGAACCTATTAGCTTATGCTCAGT